>CAWICR010000006.1:0-616577 GCA_963834775.1 uncultured Acidimicrobiaceae bacterium | reverse complement strand
GCACTGGGTGGCCAGGGTGTGGCGCAGCTGGTGAGGATGCACTCGCCCCACCCCGGCTCGTTTGGCGACGCGTTCGACGTAGCCGTGGATGGTGCGCCGGTCGAAGGGCTGGCCGTCTTCTCGTTCGAGCAGGTATCCGTTTCGTGACCGTCCCCGCCAAGCCTGGTAGTCGCTGATGAGCCCCACCAGCAGCGGGTGCAAGGGGACGTTGCGGTCGTTGTGCAGTTTCCCGATCGGGATGCGCAGCCACCAGGTGTCGCCGACCCTGTACATGGCGTCGTCGCGTATGCCTCCCAGCTCGCCAGCTCTCATCCCGGTCCGAGCGAGCAGTTCGACTAGCAGCCGTCGGCGCCGGTCGGGATCATTGGCCAGAGTGGCCATGAACTTGGCCGCGGTGGGGTCGTCCAGAAACTTCGGGAGCGGCTCGTCGGCTTTGGGGATGTCACCCGCGAAGATCGGGACTTTTCGTGGTGCGTCTTGCCAGTCCCAGTCGATGATCCGCTCGAAGAAGGTCCGCACCATGCCCAGGTTGTGGCGGATGGTTGTCTTGGAGATGGTGCCTTTTTGTCCCGGCCGGGCCGCCAGGGCCAGCTTGTAGCCCTCGATGTGGGATCGGTTGATCGCCGCGACGCTGGAACAGTCCGGATCTGTTGCGGCCAGATGGGCGGCCAGGTGGCGCAACGCCAGCGAGGCGGCCCCCACGCTGGTGGCCCGTTGAGAAACCGAGATCTGATCCAGATACGCGCTCATCGTGACCACCATCTCGGGTGCTCGCACAGCGATCTCTTCCCAGGTCGTCTCCGGGGGGACGGCCCGGCTGGGTGTGGCGGCCTTGGGAGCCTTCTTGGGTTTAGGTCGTCGGGGCCTGCGCGGGGGACGGAAGATCGGTAGCTGCTCAGGGGTGTCGGGATAGCCGGCTTCGCGGATGTGCTCGAAGAAGCGGCGCACAACGTCGAGCTTGTAGTTGATCGTGGCGGCGGTCACTGGCCGTTTGCGGCGCGAACCCCACCGAGCCGACAGCCCGACACACCAGCTGCCCAGATGGATCGCGGTGACATCGGCTGCGCTCTTGCAGGAACTGTCGGTGGCGATCACGTGCAGGGCGAACTGACGCAAGCAGCTTTCTGCCGAGGCGACACTGGCCGGTGAGAGCCGGCCGGCGAGTTCCTCTAGATAGGCAGTCATGGTCTCGGCCAGCTTTGGTGCCCGATGCGCGATCTCAGCCCAAGCCCGCGGCAGCTCGATCACCGGCGCAGGCGTGGCGGCCGCAGCCGTGGCCGCGGTCATTGGGCCAGCCCCATTGCTGCTTGGGCTTCGATCACCTCAGCCGCCCGGCGATACTCGCCAGCCAGCCAGTCCGACCCCAGGTGCAGATACAGCTGGGTCGAAGCGATCGAGCGGTGCCCGGCCTGGGCCTGGAGCGCCTCGATGGACATGCCCGCCTCGCGCAGCCGGGTCAAACAGGTGTGTCGCAGCTCGTGGCAGGTGCCGTGCGCCAGCCCGGCCCGTCCCCGGGCGCCGGAGATGATCTCATCGAGGCCCTCCAGCGACAGGGGCTGACCGCGCCGCTGTCCTTTCAACACCACGAACAGCCGGTCCGTCGACGCGTTGGCGGGCCGCTCGTGGTTCATGTAAGACGCCACGGTGGCGAAGAAACTGGGAGACACCGGCACCAGCCGCTGATGGCCGCCCTTGCCGTCGGCTACGAACACTCGCCACTCACCGAGACGCAGATCTTCAAGGCGAAGGCCGATCACCTCGGCCCGGCGCAGCCCGCCCAGCGCCATGGCCTGCACCATGGCCCGGTCCCGGTCGGTGCGTAGTGCCGCCATCAGCGCGGCCAGTTCCTTGGGATCCAAGATGCGCGGCAGGCGGCGCACCGCCGGCACTAGCGGCTGGCCCCGCAGCTCACGCCGACTCTTGCGAGTCGGCAGACCCCGAGGGACCGGGTTGGTCTCCACCCCGACATCGCCCAGGGTGATCAGATACCCATAGAACGCCGAAACCGCGGCCAAGCGCCGGCGGATCGTCGAGGTCGACAACCCCGACTCGCCATCGGCGATCCGCACCACCTTCTCGCTGCCTCGCCGAGGACGGCGCTGAGCAGTCACGAACCCGATCACATCCGCCGGTCGCACATCCATCGGCTCCTTGCCCACGACCGTGAAGAACGCCTTCAGATCATGCGCGTACGCCAGCACCGTATTCGGCCGGGCCCGGCTAGCAGCAAACTCCAAGAACTCATCGACCAGCCGATGACCAACAACAAGACGCTCGCCCCCACCCTCACGGGCGAGCCGGCGAACCTGCGGAGACCAGACCATGACGATCCTCCCTGTCCGAGCTCCGCCCGAAGAAGATTTTCCCCGAGCAGTTCGCTCACCTGGTGGATCACCCGAATAAGTGCCGATCGGGGATGGTTATTCGGGTGATCCAGAACGTACGGGCAGACGTCGTGCGTCGACGCTGTGCCAACCTGCCTGACAGCTATCTGACGCCGCCACCGTGGTGCGAGCCGGAACGCTGACCGCTGATGGTGGCGGTTCTCCCCGGGTAACTGGTGTGTACTCGCCCACGGCCCGCGACTGTTAACGGGTCCGCATCCACGCGGCATACCAGTTGACCATCCCTATTCGGGATCGCTGGCTGACGACGAGGGGCATCCAGGACCCCCTGGCGGGGGTCCTCAACATTGTTCGTCCCTCATGGAGACTCACGAGCGTCGCCGTCAAGCCCAAGCGCTTCGGGCGGCCTTCGGCCGGGCTTGACTGCGACTCGTCGCGAAAGCGCTGCCGACATTTGCCGGCGCGAGGCCAAATAGGGATGCCGCCAACAGCGACATGGGCTTCTTGTCTTCCACAGTGACGTGGTCCGGGCAGGTGTCGTCCCGTACCGGAGGTCGTCCTTCATGGGCGACGCTACATGCTGATGCCCTGTCGGGGAGGTTGGGGTGTTGGGCGGGGCGGCGAGATGGGGGTGTGCGAGCTGGCCTGGGCAGCTCGGGTCGGAGGCCGAGGTGGCGGCGGCTGGGTCCCGTCGAGGTGGTCCCGATAGGCGGCGACGGCCCGGGCGAGCTTGTTTCTGGTGTTCTTGTGCTCGTTCATCAACTTGACGCTGGCCAGGTGCCCGGCCCGCTCCTTGTCGGCTGCTGCGACCAGGTCGGCGATGGTCTTCTCGCAGTGGCGGATCCGGCCGTCTAAACGGGCGGCTTCGGGTAGATAGTGAGTCTGTCGGCGTTGCGCAGCTTCTGCCTCACGACTAGACCAGGTGGCGGCCTGCTTGGCGGCGGCCCGCCGTTGCCGCCATCGGTTGGCGTTGTCGGCCTCCCAGCGGGCGTTCTCACCGCACTGCTCGGCGTCGTGGAGGTCTCGTACCGCTCGCCCGGCGTCGCTGTCGTGGTAGACGCCCCGGCCCTGGTCAAGGTCGGCTCGTTGCCGCCGGAGCCGTTCGAGTTGGCCGCGGGCTTCTTCGATGGCGTCGGGGTGATCTGGGCGGCGCACTTCGGCCAGCGCCTTGGCAGCGATGTCCGATTCGGCGGACAACAGCGCGGCGAGGCGTGTCTGGTGTGCGGGTGTCCGGTCCGGTTGGTCGATGTCTGGCTTCTTGGTGGCGGGTTGGCCGGTGTCAATGGCCCAGGTCGGGGCCCGCCGCTGCGACCAGTCCCGGCCCAGGTCCTCGACGGCTTGGAGCACGTCGTCGGCGACGGTCCAGATGTGGGTGGACTGCCGTGCTCGGCTCATGGCCACATAGGCGAGCTCTCGGCCACCGCCGTCGGCGAACAGATGGGCCCGGGCCACGGTCTCGCCTTGGCTGCGGTGGACCGTTTTCGCGTACCCGTACCCGAGGCGGTCGGCACCGGCCTGTTCGCCGGTCAGGGCGACGACCCGGCCGTCGTCGGTGGCCAGGACCACGGTGTCTCGCTGCGGGTCGACGGAGGTGACGGTGGCTCGCTGAGAGGTGACCAGCGACCCGTTCGGGCCGGGGGCCAAGGTGACGACTCGGTCACCGGCCCGGTAGCCCAACCCGCCAGGGCAGACCAGCTCCGGTCCCCACAGCCGACCGTTGGCCTGTATCCAGTCCCGGGCCCGCTGGTTGAGGGCGGCCACATTCGCCCGCCGCCAGGCGAACAGGGCGGCATCCCAGCCGGAAGCGATATCGGTGGCCCAGGCGGCCACCGCTGCCTGTAGGGCGTCGTCTCGGGTCTCGGCGGCGTGAATACGTCCGTGTGTCTGATACCAGGACACGGCCCGGGCGATGTCACCGTCGCGTAGCTGCTCGAGGGCGGCCCGCTCGTCGGGGTCGTTTTGGCGCCGGTTCTCCCGCAGGTAGTGGACGGAGTCGGGGTGGCGCGCCACCAGCGCCTGGAGGGCGCCGCCCGGGTCCGACCGCGCCGAGCTGGCGATGGTCGCCAATGAGCACCAGCTTCGCCCTGGCGGCCTCCACATGGGCGGTGAGACGGACCAGGTCGACATCGTCGGTCATGCCGACCTCATCGCATAGGATCACGCTGCGGTCGTCGAGGCGGATCCGGCGGTGCTCGAGCCGCCAGATCAGGCTGGCCAGCGTCGCCGACTCCCCTAGCTCGGCCTCCCGGCCCAGGTTCTGGGCCGCCTGACCCGATGTGGCCGTGCCCAGGACCCGGTGACCGGAGGCGTCGAAGGCGGCGGCTACCGCCTTGAGCATCGTGGTTTTCCCGGCGCCGGCCACCCCCACCGCGATCTCGGCCCCCCGCCCCGACGTGCATATCGCCATCCCCGCGGCTGCCTGCTCGGCCGACAGGCGAGCTCCCAGTCCGGCCTCCGCCTCCTGTATCGCCGCGGAGGCCGCCCGAGCGCTGGTGGCCGGCGCGTCAGTGCGTCCGAGAGATCGGGACAGGCTTTCGGCAATGGCTGTCTCTCTGGCCAGGACAGACGCCAGGGAATGGGCCTGCTCCCGGGCGCCGGCCACGCCGACCAAGGGAATGATCTCAGGGTCGGCCAGCAGGCGGTCGACCAAGACCTCCAACAGTCGGGGGTCCTGACCGTAGAGGTAGGGGGCCACGGCTACGATGACATGGCGCTGGCAGAACACCTTGCGCCGGGCCAGATCGGCGTCTGGTCCGAGAATCCCGGACATGATCTGCCGGGCCCCCGGCAAGGTCAGCTGGGGAACCGGTCCTTGCTGGGCGGAGGCGGCATGGACGGCCGCGGCGAGACGGTCGGCGGGCCAGCCGATCCCGGCCAGCTCCGACCGCCACCGCCCGACCAGATCGGCCTCGACCTGTCCGCCCTTGGCGGTGCGGGTGTTGCGGGCGGCGACGCCCCGGGCCTGATAGGAGGATTCGCCCCGCCTGGCGCACTCGGCGTCGATCTCGGCCGCCCGCTTGGAATGGACCTCGATCACCTCGTCGGGGATGCCGGCGATCCGCCAGTGTCCGAGCTTCCCCGACGGCCCCGGATCGGCCACGATGGCATAGCCCAGCTCCACCGCCGCCCGTGCCGCGGCGACCCGGCCGACCATGGTGCCGGCGTGCAGATGCTCACGCCAGATGGCGGTGTCGGCCGCCTTCCACCCGCCGTTCTGGTCGAGCATTTCGATCAGATTCGCCACCAGCACATGGTCATGCGGACAGGGATCACCGGCGCGGGAGGTGGCGTGGCGGGTATGGGCGTAGATCAGCCCGCCCGTCTCCGTGGCAACCGCGGCGACGCCCCGGCGGCCGCCCATCTGGCGGGTGACCCGGTCCAAGTAGGCCAAGGTGGCGTCACGCTCGACGTCCATGATCTGATGCATGTGCTCGGCCCGGCCGATGACACCCAACTCGGCCACCGACTTGTGCGCCGATATGACGATCTCCAGGCCCGGCCGCCGGGTCGATACCAGCTGCTCCCCGCTGGCAGGATGGCGGGCGCCGCCGGGCCCGAAGAGCGCCTCGTACCCCTCGGCGGTCACCGCCCCGGCCAAGCCGAGCGAGCCGGCCCCGCTGCCGCCCCACACCAGGGGTGTCTCACCCCGAGACGCGTAGTAGGCCAACGCCCGGCCCGGGTAGTCGTCGCCGTGCTCGATGACCGTCGTGCGGTGGTACTGCACCGACTCCCGGCCCATCATCCGCATCCATCCCACTCGCGGCCCACCTCCCTCCCAAATCACCCGCTCGGCGGCAAGCCCCAGGCTTGCAATCGTGTTCCAAAGACTTTTCTCTTTGTACCACATAGCTCGCTCGTCGCGTTGTGAAGGTCGCTACCGATATGTGGTGGTCAATTGAAGTCAGGTTGTGATGTGGAGCTGAGTGCCCGCAGTGCCGGTCAGGTGCCTACGAGCTAGGCGTAGTAAGGAACATTCCCGTTCGTTGCTCTCAGGACGACATCCTGTGCGACGGGCTCCGCGGTGGACTTCGCTCGGTATATATGTCTGTCTTGGATATTCGGACAGCCTGCTATGTCACGGATTCTATGACATAACCGAGCGAAGTATTTGTAGCTGTATCCGGCGGTGAGGGCCGGTAGAGGATGGGACCGGTGAGCGGCGCCGGGCCCCGTCGGGTGGGTCAGCTCCTGACTCGCCTCTGTGTGAAGGCGGGAACGGGCAGGAGGGAGAACGCGGGATGTTCCATGGCTCTCATGCTCGCCGAGGTTCGCCGGTGCAGGGCTGGGGTCAAGGTGGAGCGCCCGGAGCGAAGCGAGGACGAACGACCTTGAGGTCAGCGCAGCGCCGGCGCACAATGGCCGGCGGCGAGAGCCAGGAGCGGGAACGTGGGCCACATAAGGCGTTCACTCCGATCTCACAGCTCGAGGCTCTCAAGAGCGATGGAGAGCCAGCTCATGACCGCCACCAATTTCCGCTTCAGCCCCACCCCGCCTGTACTGCTGCCTGTGTTCTCCTGCCGTCGACGAGATGCCTTGCGGGCGGTTCTTTAGGTCGGGGGTTACCGTCTCCCGGGCCGTGAATGGAGAAGGCCGCGACCGCCGGGTGGGCGGTCCCTCCTATGCCGGAGGGTGCAGCCGGGTGGTTCCAGGGCCGAAAGTGACATCCACGGTGCCTATGTGTTTGAGGACGGCGAGCGAGAGGACCGAGTTGGACGACCTTGCACAGTTGCTGACACTCGGGATGCAGCGTGTGGCTGCGTGCATCTGGCCCGTGGTTGTGGGGACGGCGGGCAATTTGCTGGCTCCCCCGCCCCCGGAGTGACACTTCTCTTTGATGGGAGTGAGATGCCTCCTTCGTTGGTCCCGCAGGCCGTCGATCCCGGCTTCGGAGTCCTTGCGGACGCCAGGGCCTCCGAGACCAGCGCGAAGGAAGCCCGTCGGCACGATCTAGAGACGCCCGAAGGGGCACAGCTGGGCCTCCAAGCGGCCCCGGTGACTGGCGAAGCGCGAGCTCAGATTCTGAAGTTTCCCAACTTGTTTGCTACCCACGCCCTCCTGGCTACCGGGATATAGGTGATGAGTAAATCTTCCACCGGCGGGATCGAACAGGCGATGACCGTCCACCGCTGCGCTGACAGTCATGGCCGGCGGAACAGTTGCCGGGGTTCCCGGAACGGCCCCGAGGTGGCGGGGCGATGACGAGCCCGACCCTGCTCGTAACCGACGACAGCCGAGGCTGGCGCCGCCAACTCGGTGCACTGGCGTGGGCTGCCCTGGAGCACCTGGCTCTCGCCGCACAGCCAGACGAACTGGGTTGGGTCGCCGCCGTCGGTGTGCGAGACGTCGCTGCCGGCCTCGGCGTGACTAAGGACACCGCCGCCCGGGCCGTCGCCACCCTCGCCAGAGCTGACCTGGTCACACTTACCCGAGTCGAGACGCACAACGGGCGTCGCCGCTCGGGGTACCGGCTCCACATGCCAGCAGGGATCGAGGCACGATCCTGTCCCGGTGATGCGGACACCCCTTCCCAACGGGAAGGCACGAGTCGCTGTCCGATCAATCAAGACAAGCACACGTGTCCGACCGATCGGGACAGTGCCTCAGATGGCATCGAGGCGACCGCCGGCCGCGAACGCGCCGGCGCCAGGCAGGTCCGGGCACAGCCGAAACGTCACCGCCCGGCCCCGGCCGCGCCGCTGTCACAGCCGGCCCTGTTCGACCCGAGCGATGTTGCTCTCATCGAGGGTGCACCGTGATCACTACCGTTCGGTCGCGGTCCGACCCGCGGCGCGGCGCGGTGACTGACGTGTTGGACAGGTTTGAGTATCGTCGCAGTCCATGCTTCGACTCCTGCGAGGCGGCGTGATGGTCGATCGCGAGCCGCCGATCGAGCTCGAAGTGCTCAACGAAGAGTTCGTACTGACGCCCGCCCTATGCAAGCTGTTGCTCAAGCTGGCCAGACGCCACCTCGAGTTCGAGGCACGCCAGACGCGGGCCCGCGCCGACCACGACGGGCACGCCGCATGAGTACTGCGGACGCCCCGCTGCCCAGGCTGATCGCCTACGCCCGCACTTCGACCGCCGACCAGCAGAACCCGAAGGAGAGCCTGCGCTGGCAGCTCGACGCGGCACGTACCCTGACCGCCGGCCGGGCGGAGATCGTCGAGGTCGTCCACGACATCGACACCTCCCGCTCGCTGCCGTGGTCCCAACGCCGACAGGCCTCAGCCCTCCTCCTTCAACTGCCCGACCCCCGCCGGGGCTGGTCGGGCATCGTCGTCGGCGAACCCCAGCGGGCCTTCGGCGACACCGGCCAGGTCCAGACCGTGCTGGCCCAACTCAACCACTACGGCGTCGGACTCTGGATACCCGAACTGCAAGGACCGGTCGATCCCGACTCGGAGATCCACGACATCATCCTGTCCCTCTTCGGCGGACTCAGCCGGGCCGAACGCAACCGGCTGAGGGTGCGGGTGAGAACCGCCATGCGAGCCATGGCTCCCGAGGGGCGCTACCTCGGAGGGCGACCTCCCTACGGCTATCAGCTGGTTCGCACCGGGATCGCCCATCCCAACCCGGAAAAGGCCCGTCAAGGCATTCAGCTGACCTGCCTGGCGGTCGATCCCGAGACCTCGCAGGTGGTCAAACAGATCTTCGCCTGGCGAGGCGAGGGCCTCGGGATTTCGGGCCATCGCCTCCCGTCTCACCGACGCCGGAATCCCCTGCCCATCGGCCGCCGACCGCCACCGCAACCCGCACCGGCTCGGACTGGCCTGGTCGATCCACGCCGTGCGGGCCATCATCATCAACCCGAAGTACAAAGGCCAGCAGACCTACGGCCGCTACCACAAGGTCGAGCGCCTGCGAAGCGTCGACAACCCCGCAGCCGGCCACCTGACCCGAGAAGTTCCCTCCGACCCCGACGACGTCCTCGCGATCGACGGCGCCATTGACGCCATCGTCACCCCAAGCGAGTGGCAGGCGGCCCAGCCCGGAGTCTCCCCCGCCGCTCCCGGTCCCAGGCCCGAGCGGCCAACCCGTCCCGGCGGCTCGAGCAGCGACCAAGACGGCTCCCGGTACGCGCTGCGCGGCATGCTGGTCTGCGACCACTGCGGGCGGCGCATGCAAGGCAACGTCGTCGCTCGCAGCAAAGCTGATCCCCGGGTGGGCTATCGCTGCGTTTACCGCAGCGAGTACCCCGGCGACGAGAGCCATCCCCGCACCCTCTTCGTCGCCGAAAACCGAGTCATCGGCGTCGTCGACGAGTGGCTCGCCGCTCTCAGCGCCAAGAACCTCGACGGGATCGTGGCCGAGATGCTCGAACACGCAACCGCAATCGACAGCGAACCGCCGGAGATCCGACGGGCCAGGAAGGTCGCCAGCCAGGCGCAAAACAAGCTCAGTCGCTACCTCGACGCCATCGAGAAGGGGATGGACCCGGCGCTCTACGTGGAGCGTTCCAGGACCGCCCAGCAGGAACTGGCCTCCGCCATGGCCGTCATCCAAAACGCAGCATCCGCCTACGAGGCCGCAGTTAGCGAAGACGATCTCCGACGCCTCCTCATCCGCCTGGGCAGCATCGTCGGACTTCTCGACCACGCCACCCCCGACGAGCGCCGCCAGTTCTACCAAGAACTCGGCCTGCACCTCGCCTACCAACGCCACCCCGACCGGCGAGAAAGTCCGAGCCGCCCTAGGCGTGGAGTTTTTGCGTGTCGGAGGGGGGACTTGAACCCCCACGTCCTTGCGGACACTAGCCCCTCAAGCTAGCGCGTCTGCCTATTCCGCCACTCCGACATGGCCACCGGCGCTTTTGCGGCCGACAGGCGATCATACCGCCCCCGACCTCTCGCTGCTCCCCGCCAGAAACGCTCGTCCCGCATTCCGAGACGGGCGTGTGGGGCCTGCTCGTCAGGACCCGTCGGGTCCTCAGTACTGCCAGGGGAACGGCGACCAGTCCGGCGCCCGCTTCTGCAGGAAGGCGTCTCGGCCTTCGACCGCCTCGTCGGTTCCGTAGGCAAGCCGGGTCGCCTCACCCGCGAAGAGCTGCTGGCCGACGAGCCCGTCGTCGATCAGGTTGAGGGCGAACTTGACCATGCGTTGGGCGGTAGGGCTCTTGGCATTGATCTCGGCTGCCCACTCCAGCGCGGTCCGCTCTAGCTCGGCGTGCGGGACCACGGCGTTGACGGCCCCCATGGCGTGCATCTGGTGGGCATCGTAGGTTCGGCCCAGGAAAAAGATCTCGCGTGCAAACTTCTGTCCGACCTGGCGGGCCAGATAGGCCGAACCGAATCCACCATCGAAGCTGGCCACATCGGTATCGGTTTGCTTGAAGCGGGCGTGCTCGGCGCTGGCCAGGGTGAGGTCGCACACCGCGTGCAGGCTGTGCCCACCTCCCGCGGCCCAGCCCGGGACGACGCAGATGACCACCTTGGGCATGAAGCGAATGAGGCGCTGCACCTCCAGGATGTGCAACCGGCCGGTGCGGGCAGGGTCCACGGTGTCTGCTTCCTCGCCCGCCGCATACTGGTAGCCGTCTCGCCCCCGGATGCGCTGGTCGCCGCCGGAACAGAACGCCCAGCCGCCGTCTCGCGCCGAGGGTCCGTTGCCGGTAAGGAGAACGCACCCGACGTCGGGCGTCTGGCGGGCGTGGTCGAGCGCCTGGTACAGCTCGTCGACGGTATGGGGCCGGAAGGCGTTGCGCACGTCGGGACGGTTCAAGGCCACCCGCACCGTGCCCTGGCCTACCGCCCGGTGGTAGGTGATGTCCGTGAACGCGAAGCCGTCGATCTCTTGCCACGCATCTGGATCGAAGATCGCCGAGACCATAGACCCCGAGACTAGGGGTCTGCCGGAAACGGCGAAAACCTAATGCAGGCGAACACGCGGGTCGAGCACGGCGTAGGCGATGTCGACCAGGATGTTGGCGGTCACCACTGCGGCCGAAGCCACGATCACGATCCCGATGATCACCGGAAGGTCCTGCGCTTCGATGGCGTTCACCGCCGTCCAACCGAGGCCCGGCATGCCGAACACCTGCTCGGTAATGATGGCCCCGCCGAGCAGCACGCCCAGGTCGATGCCGAATTGGCTCACGACGGGCGTCAGCGCCGACCGGAGACCATGCCGATAGATCACCCGGCGCTCGGTTAAACCCTTGGAACGGGCGGTCCGGATGTAGTCCTCACCCATCACTTCCAACAGCGATCCCCGCGTCAGCCGGGTGTAGGCCGCCGCCGAGATGAGGGCGAGCGTGAACCAGGGCAACACGAGGCCGCGGAACCACTGGCTGGGACTCTGGGTGAAATAGGTGTAGCCCTGGCCCGGGAACCAGTGGAGGCCGTGGATGGTGAACTGGTAATAGAAGACCCACAGCAGGATCAGGCCCAGCACGAACGTCGGCATGGAATAGAAAAACAGCGCTACGACGGTCGCCGATCGGTCCCAGATCGATCCTCGCCGTACGGCCGATATCACGCCTGAGAAGACGCCGAGCACCAACCAGATGACCGCTGCGCCGACGGCCAGCGAGAAGGTAATCGGGAACGCCTGCTTGAGGACGGTGGAAACCGGCTCCTGGTGGTAGTACGAGTAGCCCAGATTGTGATGCCAGACCAGCTGTTTGAGAAAGTCCCAGTACTGGACGACGATCGGCTTGTCGAGGTGTAGTCGCGCTCGGATCAGCTGGAGCGTCTGCGGGGTGGCGTTTTTGCCGGCAATACGGCGGGCGACGCTGTCCGGACCGGGGCCTAGGAAGAAGATTCCGAAGACCAGTACGGTCACCATCCACATCACCAGGATGCCGAGGGCGATCCTCCGGATGAGAAACCTGATCATCTCCGCCGCCTAGAGCCGGTCGATCCGGGGATCGAGGGCGTCCCGTACTCCGTCGCCGAAGATGTTGAACGCCAGGGTGGTGAGCACCAGCGCTAACCCGGGGAAAACCAGGTACCACCAGGCTTGCTGATACACGGACTGCGCCTCGGCCAGCATCTGCCCCCAGTCCGCCGTCGGCGGCGGGACACCGAGGCCGAGGAACGACAGGCTGGCCTCGGCAACGATCGAGACGGGGATGAGCAGCGTGGCGTATACGATCAGCTGGGCGGTCACGTTGGGCAGGACGTCCACGAACATGATTCGGCCGCTCCCGGCGCCGAGGGAGCGAGCCGCCTCGACGTACTCCTTCTCCCGAATCGACAACACCTGACCCCGAACGATGCGGGCCACCGCCGCCCAGCCGAAGAGGGCGATGACAACGATGACAATCGTCAAGCTGGGCCGGCTGATCGACACCAGGGCGATGGCGAACAGCAGATACGGCAACGACAGGACGAGATCTACGAAGCGGGCGATGATGGTGTCGGCGATGCCGCCCAGGAAGCCGGCGGCCAGGCCCAGCACGGCCCCGACGATTACGGTCGCCAGGGTGGCGACCACGCCCGACGAAGAGGGAAATGCGGGCGCCGTAGGCCAGCCGGACCAGGATGTCTCGACCCTGGTCGTCGGTGCCCAGCAGGAAGGTTCGGCCCGGTCCCACCGGTAGCCCCGCCGGACTCAACCCGGTGGTGCGAAACTGCTCGTTCACGCCGTGTCCTGTGATGGTGGCGAACACCGGGGCAAAGATGGCCACCAGCACGATTAACACGATGAAGGAAAACGAGATGATCGCAGCCCTGTCGTGCCGGAGGCGAGCCCAGGCGAGCTGCCAGGTGCTGCGGCCTTGGATCTTGGCGGCAGCTTCTTCGTCACCCCCTTCGCGACCCTCGTGCTCGATTCTGTCTATGGCCAGGCCGCTCAGGCTCATGTCGTCCCCCTATCCGTCAACTGGCTCAGCTCCGCTACGGCGTCAGCGCTCACGGCCTCCGGCTCGACGACGCGATTCTCGGCGGCGATCGTGGGTCGGGACGTCACCATCTCTTCGGCCGAATCGACCGGAAAATGGCAGGCGGTGGCGTGGTCCGGGCTGTCTCCCGGCCGGGGGATCAGCGCCGGATCCTCCTCGACGCATAGAGGCTGCGCCTTTGGACATCGCGGATGGAAACGGCACCCGCTCGGAGGGTTGACGGGTGACGGGACATCGCCGACCAGGATGATCCGCTCCCGCGTGGCGATCGTTGCTGGATCCGGTTGGGGCACGGCGGACAGCAAGGCGTTGGCGTAGGGGTGCCGGGGCCGCTGGTACAGCTGCTCCGCCGGCGACAGCTCCACGATCTTGCCGAGATACATGAGCGCCACCCGGTCGCTGACGTGTCGCACCACGGAGAGATCGTGGGAGATGAAGATGTAGGTGAGACCGAACTGGTTCTGAAGATCGGCCAGGAGATTGAGGATCTGGGCCTGGATCGACACGTCCAGGGCCGAGACCGGCTCGTCACACACGATCAGCTCCGGTTTGAGGGCCAGGGCCCGGGCCACCCCGATCCGCTGCCGCTGGCCGCCTGAGAACTCGGCGGGGAAGCGGTTGTAGTGCTCGGGATTGAGGCCGACGAGTTCCATCAGCTCCTGAACCCGCCGTTTGCGCTCGTCACCCCGGGCCAAGCCGTGAATGGCAAACGGGTCGCCAATGATCGCCCCGACCCGTCGCTTCGGATTCAACGACCCGTACGGGTCCTGGAAGATCATCTGCATCTTGCTGCGCAAGGGGCGAAGCTTGCGGGGGCTGAGCGTGCTGATGTCGGTCCCGTCGAACACGATCCGACCCGAGGTCAGCTCGAACAATCGCATGATGGACCGAGCCAGGGTCGACTTCCCGCAGCCCGTCTCGCCCACGAGTCCCAACGTTTCGCCGCGCCGCACCTCGAGGCTGACGCCATCGACCGCATGCACGACGTCCTGGCTGCGACGGAGGCTCCCGGACTGCACCGGGAAGTACTTGACGACGTTGTCGACCGTGACC
Source organism: uncultured Acidimicrobiaceae bacterium (assembly GCA_963834775.1). Taxonomy (GTDB): domain Bacteria; phylum Actinomycetota; class Acidimicrobiia; order Acidimicrobiales; family Palsa-688; genus PALSA-693. The sequence goes on along the minus strand of CAWICR010000006.1, from coordinate 602,336 downwards.
AGCGTGTCGCCGGTCATGACGCCACCGGCTCTCCCATGACGCGGGCTCGGATGGCGGCCCGCTCCTCGCTCTTATGAGGATAGCCAGCACGCTGACGTATGGTTCGCATCCTCGTCCACGGGCTCGAGGGTGGGGAGTTCGGTGCGGCAGCGATCGAACACGTAGGGGCAGCGGGGATGGAAGGGACAGCCGCGCGGCGGTGAGATGAGGCTCGGCGGCTGGCCGGCGATCGGTTGGAGCCGGAGCCGCTCCCCCCCGTACGCCGGCAGCGACCGCAACAGACCCTCGGTGTAAGGGTGGTGGGCTCCGTAGAACAGCGGATCTCTGGGTGCGGCCTCCATGACCCGGCCGGCGTACATCACCATGACGTCGTCGGCCACTTCGGCGATGACGCCGAGGTCGTGGGTGATCATGATCACGGAGGTTCCGAACTCCTGCCGGAGTCGTTCGATGACCCGCAGGACCTGGGCCTGGACGGTGACGTCCAGGGCCGTGGTCGGCTCGTCCGCGATCAGCAGGGAGGGGTTGAGGGCCATGGCCATGGCGATCATGGCCCGCTGGCGCATACCACCCGAGAACTGGTGGGGAAAGTCGTCGACCCGGCGGTCCGGTTGGGGGATTCCCACCAGTCGCAGCAACTCGACCGCCCGCTTGCGGGCGACTGCCTTGGAAGTGCCGCGCTCGTGGGCCCGGATCATTTCCACGATCTGCCAACCGACCCGGTAGTAAGGGTGCAGGCTCGACAGGGGGTCCTGGAAGATCATGGCGATCTGCGACCCGCGGACCTGGCGCAACTCGGCCTCGGTCATCGTCAGCAGGTCTTTGCCGTTGAACAGGGCCTGGCCCGAGATCTGGGCGCCCCGGGTGAGACCCATGATCGTCTGGGTCGACACGCTTTTGCCGGATCCGGACTCGCCCACGATGCCGAGCGTCTGGCCGGGCTCCACCGAAAACGACACGCCCCGGACCGCCTGCACCAGCCCGTCCGAAGTCTTGAATGACACCTGTAGGTCCCGTACTTCGAGCAGTGTCATCTCGTGTCCTTACTTTCGGACGTCCCTCGTAAGTGAAGTGAGGGACAGCATAGGCACGATCGCCCGGCGGTTGTCCGCCGGGCGACGGTGTGCCATCAGGTGTTACTTACCCTTCCGGTGCCTAGCTCAGCCAGACGTTGGCCATATTGCAGCCCTGCCACGGGCCGATGAACACGCAGTTGTGCACCTGGGAGCCGTGGATCGACGCGTAGTTGGGGTCCTCCAGCGGCATGGCGGCCGCCTGGGTCATGGCCTCTACGTCCGCCTTGTGCCAGTCGGAGGCGGCCGTGGCATCATTCGGGGCGGCCAAGGCGGCGGTCATGAGGTTGTTGAGCGTCACGTCGTTGAAGAAGCCGAAGTTGCTGGAGTTGGGCGGCAACAGGTTGCCGTTGAGGATCGGCAAGAAGTACGACTTGCCACCCGTCGGATACCAGTCCGGACCCCAGCCGGCTTCGGCCAGATCCCACACGCTGTTCTTGGCCGCCGTACCCGGAGTCAGGTACTTGCCGTAGAAGTCGTTCCCCGACACGGCCAGACCCTTGAGGGTGACGCCGATCTGAGCTAGTTCGGCCTGGGCGGTCTGGAAGTCCTTGGCGGCGACCACGCTCTGTTGCGGCCGGTACAGCCAGGTCAGCGTCAGGCCGTTGGGGTAACCAGCGGCCGCCAGCATCTGCTTGGCCTTGGTCGGGTTGTAGGGGTAGAGGTCGAAGTTCGGCGACGAGCCGTCCGTCCCTGGTGCGATCAGGTGGGTAAGCGGGGGCCTGGCGTTCGGCCCGCCGGCGTTCTGGACGAAGGCGCTACGGTCGAGGGCGTATTCGAGGGCTTGCCGCACTTGGACCTTGCCCAGGGCGCCGTTGTTGTTCTTGGAGATGGTGTTGTACACGATGTAGTAGTTCGTCGACCCCTCCGTGACCAACTGGAAGTTCGGGTTGTGGGTGGAAATCAGGCTGGGGATGTCGTTGGGCGGAACCTGGGCGTCCCACCCCATGTCAGCCTGGGGGGTATTGGTCTGGATCTCCTGGGCGATCGACTGCTGATTGCCGGTCTCCGAGATGTCGATCTGGTTGACGTACGCCTTGCGAATCGGGTCGCTCGAGGCATTCCAGGCCGAGTTGCGGACGAACACGATCGACTTGTTGGGTGAGTAGCCGCACGAGGGGATGGGGCCGTTGTTGGCATTGCAGGGCTGCACCTCGTAGGGGCCGTCGGAGTAAGTGTGCTGCGCTTGGGCCGGGGTGTCGGGCAGGTAGTTGAGATACTCCTCGGGAATCGGGTTAGCCCACGACAGGTTGAGCGTGCCGGGGAAGTAGCTGGCCGGCTTGGTCAGGGTGAACACGACCGTCTGCGGGTTGGACGGGTCGACGCTCACGCCGGAGATGCTGTGATTGTCGATGTAGGCCTTCTCGGCGGCGGCGTCCGTCGACTTCACATTCTGGAAGGCGGCGCAAAAGGTGCTGTACCCCGCCAGGATGTCGCTGTAGTCGGGCTGGCCGGCAAAGGGGAAGGTCGGGTTGCAGCTGTGCTTCACGCCGCGCACCACGTCGGCGGCCGTCACCTGGCGCGGGGGCGTGGTGTTCCACATGGCGCCCTTGCGGATCGTGACCGAGTACTTCAGCCCGCCATCCGACACCGCCGGCTGCGCCGTCGCCAGGTCAGGAGCCAGGGTGAAGGTCTGGCCCAGGACGCTCGGATAGGTGTACAGGTTGCGGTTGTAGAGGAAGTAGGCGAGATAGTCGAGCGTGTAGTAGCCGTAGTTGGGGTCCAGGTTGTCGTCGATGTCGCTGGTGCCCAGCGCAGTTAACGTGCCACCGGTCTTCGGTGTGCCCGAGCTGTTGGGATTATTGATCTGGAGTCCTACTCCGGAGGTTGCACCTCCTCCGCTCGAGCCTCCGCTGGACGAGCTCTTGCTGCTGCCGCCTCCGCACGCCGCGGCCACCATTGCCAGGGCCGCGACCCCGACCCCCACCTGAAGCGTGGTTCGTCTGATGCTTGTCACCGATCGAGACCCTCCTCGTCTCTGGACGGCACCGTGATGCCGATCGTTTGTGTGATCTTTACCCGCCCCGCCTGGCCCCCCACCGCTGGCGATCACTACTGCAGTCGGATGGCCAGGATGATCGTGGTGAAGAAGAAGACGACGGCGCAGGCGATGGTGGCCCGGTCCAGATTGCGCTCCGCGACCGTGGAACCAGCCGCCGCCTGGCCGAGGCCACCGCCGAACATCTCCGACAGGCCACCACCCTTGCCGCTGTGGAGCAGGATCATGCCGATGAGCAGCAGCGAAACGATGACCTGGATGGCGATGATGATGGCGGTCAGCAATGTGGCGTCGCCTCCTCTTTGCTGTTCACCTGGCTAACGCAGGTGGCCGACGCAACATAGCAGCGGTCATCTTAGGGCAGAGAGACATCTGTGTTAAGGACCTCTCAGCTTTGTCACAGCTGTTCCAGGGCGGGACCACCGGCCACTACCCGGCAATACCGACAATTTCGCCCAAACTCGTCAGGGTCCAGGCTGGCCCCGCCGACCAGGGCCCCGTCGATGTCGGGCTGGGCCAGCACGGCGCCGCGATGTTGCTCGGCTGCACCGACCCGCCGTACTGGATGCGTACCGCCTTGGCCGCCGCGGCCCCGAAGTCCGACGGCCATCGCCGCCCGCAAGCTGGCGCACACCGCCTGGGCGTCATCGGGCGTCGCCGTCCGCCCCGTGCCGATGGCCCAGATCGGCTCGTAGGCGACGACCACCCTCCGACCTCGTCTGGCCCCACGCCCGCCAGGCCCGCCCGGAGCTGATGAAGCACCTTTGCTCTCCGTGCCGCCCGCCTCCCGCTCATCCAGCGTCTCCCCCACGCACATGATCGGGGTCATGCCCGCACCGAGGACGGCCGCCACCTTCTTGCTGACACCCTCGTCGGTCTCGGCGAAGTACTGCCGTCGTTCGGAATGGCCCACGATCACGTACGAGACGTTGAGCTTGGCCAGCATCGAAGGGCTGATCTCCCCGGTGTACGCGCCGCGCGGCTCCCAGAAGACGTCCTGGGCGCCGAGGGCGATGGGGATGTCGTCGGCCTCGAGCACGGTCTGCACCGACCGCAGGGCGGTGAACGGCGGATGGATCGACACCTCCGCCCGGCGGGGGTCCCGCCGGTCCAGGATGAACGCCAGCTTCTGGACCACCGCGATGGCTTCCAGGTGGGTCAGGTTCATCTTCCAGTTGCCCGAGATGAGCGGTCGCCGCCCCGGCGCCGTCACGGCTGCTGTCCCTCCCGGAGCGCCGCCAAACCGGGAGGTCGCCGTGCTCGAGGAACTCGAGCGATGCGCCGCCGCCGGTGGACAGGTGGTCGACCCGGTCCGTCAGTCCGAACTCAGCCAGAGCGGCGGCGCTGTCTCCTCCGCCCACGACCGTGAAGCCGGGGGCGTCCGCCACCGCCTCGGCCACGGCCCGCGTCCCCGCCGCGAAGCGAGGATCCTCGAAGACGCCCATGGGCCCGTTCCAGAAGATGGTACGCGCCTCGGCGATGGCGTCGGAGTAGGCGGCCGCCGTTCCCGGTCCGATGTCGAGCCCTTTCCACCCGTCCGGCACGTCGGCGCCGACCTGACGCACCTGACCGTCCAGGCTGAGCGACCGGTGAGATCAGTGGGCAGCAGGATGGGCCGGTCCGCTCTGGAGCAGTCGAGCGCAGCTCTCCAGGTGATCCGGCTCGAAGAGCGAGTCCCCGATGCGATGGCCCTGGGCGGCCAGGAAGGTGAAGCACATCCCTCCGCCCACCACCAGGGCATCGACCCGATCCAGCAGCGACTCGATAACGCCGAGCTTGTCGCTGACCTTGGAGCCGCCCAGACCGCCACGAAGGGCCGGGCGGCGCCCTGAAGCAAACCGCTCAGGACCTCGACCTCGCGGACCAGTAGACGTCCGCCCGCCGAGGGCAGCAGACCGGGGCGGCCCCACGACTGAGGCGTGCGCCCGATGGACAGCGCTGAACGCCTCGTTGACGAAGAGATCCTGCCCGACGACCAGGTCCTGCCGCGAAGGAGAGATCGCCCGCCTCCTCGCGGGGGTCGAATCGGAGGTTTGGCAGCAGTTCGACCCGCCTGGCATCGGCTCCGGCCGCGACCAGCAACGCGGTGCAGGCGCTCGCGAACCGCAGCCATGTCGTATGCAGGGTTCGGCTTTGCCCTTCGGCCGGCCCAGATGGCTGGCGGTGGTGACCCGGGCGGCGCCGTGATCGAGCAACCAGGTCAGGGTCTCCAACGACCGCCGTATGCGCAGGTCGTCGGTGATTCGACCGTCGACCATGGGCACGTTGAAATCGGTTCGTACCAGGATGTGCTGGCCGGCGATGGAGGGTAGATCCTCGAGGACGGGGACCCGTTTTTCTCCCCTTTTTTCCATAGACAACGGAGACAATGCCGTCAGGCGCGCCGATCCCGACGAGCCGGGCGAGATCGACAAGGCGGTAGGAGTAGCCCCACTCGTTGTCGTACCAGCCGAACACCTTGACCATCGATCCCATGGCCATGGTCAGCAGCGCAGTCGAAGGTGCACGACGCCGAGCTGCCGATGATGTCCGACGACACGATCGGCTCGTCGGTGTAGACCAGCACGCCGTTGGACATGGGACCTTCGGCCGCGGCCGCCCGAAAGGCCTCGTTGACCTCGTCGACGGTCACCTCTCGGCCCAGGATGCCCGGTGAAATCGGTGATGGAGCCGTCGGCCACCGGCACGCGCAGGGCGCTGCCGTCGAGCTTGCCCTTCATGGAGGCCAGGACCAGGCTGGTGGCCCGGGCCGCCCCGGTGGAGGCGGGCACGATGTTGACGGCGGCCGAACGGGCCCGGCGCAGGTCCCGGTGGGCCAGGTCCAGCAGGTTCTGGTCGTTGGTGAAGGCGTGGACCGTGGTCATGAGGCCCTTCTCCACCCCGAAGGCGTCGTCGAGCACCTTGATCATCGGCACGAAGCAGTTGGTGGTGCACGAGGCGTTCGAGATGACGGTGTGCTGGGCCGGGTCGAACTGGTCGTCGTTGACGCCGATCACGAAGGTGGCGTCGACGTTGGTCGCCGGCGCCGAGATGATGACCCGCGGGGCGCCCGCCTCGATGTGAGCCGCGGCGGCCGGGCCGTCGGTGAAGATCCCGGTGGACTCCACCACGACGTCCACGCCGAGGTCGCCCAGGGCAGTGCCTTGGGATCCCGCTCGGCGTAGACCGAGAAGGTGCTGGTCGCCAACGGTGATGGACCGCTGGTCGTGGGCGACGGGCACGTCCAGCGTCCCGTGCGTCGAGTCGTACTTGAGGAGGTGGGCGTTGGTGGCCGTCGGGACGAGGTCGTTGACGCCGACCACCTCGACGACCGGTTCCGGTCCGCCGGCCGCCTGCTCGAGGGCGGCGCGCAGGAAGTTGCGCCCGATCCGCCCGAATCCGTTGATTCCTACCCGAACTGCCATGGTCGCTCCTTGTTGATCCGCTTGCAGCCGCGGATCCGGCACCCGTGCGCGCCGCCGGTCACTATGTCAGCCTTCCGCAGCAAGGCGGCCAGCCGTTCGGGGTCGTGACCGCTCCCATCCGGGCGGGCCAGGGCGGCGGTCGACCACCCGGACGCCCTCGCAGTCGACCGTCGGCGGTGCGCCGCGGGGCGCACACCATGACGTCGACGGGCACCCCGTGGTCGAGGACGGCGTCGAGGTGGTCGGCGGCGGTGTAGCGGGCCGTCTCGGGCAGGCTGGGGCCGGAGGTTGCAGACGTAGATCCGGCCCCCGGCCGCGCCGGCCAGCGCGGCCCGGATCTCGGGCACCACGCAGACGGCCAGCACGCTGGTGTAGAGCGAGCCCGGGACCGATGACCACCTGGTCGGCGGCTGGCGACCGCCTCCAGCACCTCGCCGGGCACCGGGGCGTCGGGGGGGACGATCGACACCGACGAGATGGCCCCCGCGGAGGCTGGACACGTTGACCTGGCCCACCACCTCGGTGCCGGCCACGTCCGCCTTGAGCACCACCGGCACCGACGTGGCGGGCAGCACCCGGCCGGCCGCCCCCAGCAGGGCGGCGGCCATGTCCAGCGCCTGCTCGAAGTCGCCCGTCACGTTGGCCAGGCCGGCGATGATCAGATTGCCGAGGGCGTGGCCCTCGAGATCGCCCGACGGGAACCGGTACTCGAACGCCTGCGCCCAGGGCGAATCCGGCGCCGCCATGGCCACCAGGCAACGGCGCAGGTCGCCTGGCGCCGGGATGCCGGCAATCTGCCGCAAGCGACCGCTCGAGCCGCCGTCATCGGCCACCGAGACCACCGCCGTGAACCGCCCGGCGTACCGGCGCACCGCCTGCAGGGTGGTCGCCAGGCCGTGACCGCCGCCCAGGGCCACCACGAAGGGCCGGCTGGTCGGGCCGGGCGGTTGTTGGAGAGGCCGGAGCGGTAGCCTCGGTCGGCGGCTGGATCGCCGCTGCCCGCCGGTGCGTCATCGGCTCAGGTCCCGGTGGTAGATGACGGGGTCGTAGCCGCGGGCGGCGACCCGCGCCGCCAGGTCCTCGACCAACGCCACCGAGCGGTGCCGGCCGCCGGTGCAACCGACCGCCACCGTCAAGTACGACTTCCCTTCCTTGATGTAGGCCGGCAGCAGGAACCCCAACAGGTCGTCGACCCGGCGCAGGAACTCCCGGGCCGCGGGCTGGTCCAGGACGTAGTCCCGGACCGGTTCGTCGAGCCCGGTCAGCGGCCGCAGCTCGTCGACCCAGTGCGGGTTGGGCAGGAAGCGCACGTCGAAGACGTTGTCGACGTCGAGCGGCACGCCGTGCTTGAAGCCAAACGACATGACCGAGATCTGCATGCGTTCGGCGTGAATCGGTCGTGAACAGGTCGATCAGGCGTTCGCGGAGCTGGTTGACGTTGAGGTCGGTCGTGTCGACGACTACGTCGGCCAGGGCCCGGATCGGCTGCAGGCGCTCCCGCTCCAGAGCGATGGCCTCGGTCACCCCCTCCTGGCCGAGCGGGTGCCGGCGCCGGGTGCCTTCGAAGCGTCGCACCAGCACCTCGTCGGACGCCTCCAGGAACAAGGTGCGCACGACAGACCCGCTGGCCCGCAGCTGGTGCACAGCGGCCTCGAGTTCCTCCAGCTGCTCCACGTCCCGACCGACGACCAGCGCCACCCGGTCGGTCGTCGAGCCCGGGGCGGCGACCAGTTCGGCCACCTTGGTGATCAGCGCCGTCGGCAGGTTGTCGATCACGAACCAGCCGAGGTCCTCCAGAGTGGCACCCGCCTGCGAGCGACCCGCGCCCGACATCCCGGTGATGATCAGGAACTCGGCCATGCCCACCATTGTGGCCCTGGGCTGGGCGATGAGCGCGCCAAGGCGCTCAGGCCCCGCTGTGCGCCACGATTTGGGTGCAGTTATGACGGCAGCCAAACCTCCGTTCACCTGGCCACGTCCGGACGTCAGTGGGTACGACGCCGCCCGGATGGCGCAGGAGATCGCTGAGACTTACGGCGCGCTGACCGCGCTGGCGTGCAGGTCTGGCCAGCTTCTCGGCCCGCAGCACCAGCAGCCGAGGAATGGTGGCGGCATCCCGGTACTCCTCCGCCCGAGCCAGAAAGCCGGGCGGCGGCGCCGGCTCCTCCATCCGGGTCAGGAACAAGCCGGCCTCGGCCATGGCGTTGACGTATCGAGACAGGGGCCGGTGGATGAAGGGGATCCAGATGTCCTTGTCGACTTCCTCCAGGCTGGAGTCCTCGACCAAGTACGGCCCGATGCGCCAGTACTGCTCCTCCAGGATGGTGTCGTCGACCCAGCCTGATCCGGGTGTCTGCAGCAGCGGGTGGTTGAGCAACAAGAGGAAACGCCCGCCCGGGTCGAGAACCCGGCCCACCTCGGCGATGGCCTTGTCGAGCGCCTCGATGTGCTCGAAGACCAGGCAGGCGACCACGGCGTCGAAGCTTTCTCGCCGAAAGGGCAGGCCGGCTGCCTCCGCCCTGGTTGCCAGCAGTCCCCCGTTTCGTTCGGCAGCCACCCGGATCTGCGCCCAGGTCGGATCAGCCCCGACGACCAGCGTGACGCCCGACAAGCCGGCGGCCAAGCGGCCGACCTGGCCCTCGCCGCAGCCCAGATCCAGAACCCGACTCGACCCCGACAGGTGGGCCGCCAGCATGGGCAGGATCTGTTGTTCGTATTCGGCATCGGCCCCCTGGGTGAATCCCTCCTGCCACCACGTGGCGATACCCTCGTCTGGCAGGCCAGAGCGACTCGTACGGCACCTTACGTGGACAACCCGCAGTGCGCCGCGATCCGGTCGGCGAGGTCGGGGAAAAGCTCGACCGGCAGGTCATGGCCCATCCCCGGAATCATCCACAGCGAGGCGCCGGGAACCGCCGCCGCCGTGGCCCGGCCGCCGCTCGGGTCGATCAGCGGATCGCTCTCGCCGTGGATCACGAGCGTCGGTACCTCCAGCTGGCCCAACTGCTGGGTTCGATCCGGCGAAGCGACGATGGCCACCAGCTGTCTGGTCACCCCCGCCGGGTGAACGGCCCGGTCGTAGGCGGCTGCGGCCTTAGCGGCAATGCCGGTCCTCGTGGAAGGGGAAGCCCGGCGACCCGATCACCCGCCACGACTTCAAGGAGAGCTCAACCGCCTCCTGCTTGCTTGCTGGTGGGGCAACCATCAGCGCCGCCACCGCCTCCTGGTGGGGTTGCCCCACGGCAGGATCGCCGGTCGTGGACATGATCGAGATCAGGGTGCGCACCTTCCGCGGGTACTGAATGGCGAGACTCTGGGCGATCATCCCGCCCATGGACACACCGAGGACGTGGGCCGACTCCAGGCCCAGGGCCTCCAGCAGGCCCGCCGTGTCGGCAGCCAGGTCGGACAGCAAATAGGCGGGCCGGACCTGTCCGAGGAAGGCCGCCATCACGTCCGGAACGCCCGCCTCGTCGAACCAGGTGCTGCGCCCAATATCGCGGTTGTCGAAGCGCACCACGTAGAAGCCCCGGGCCGCCAGCGTGTCCACGAACGCCTCGTCCCAGGCGATCAGCTGCCCGCCCAGTCCCATGACCAGCACCAGAGGTGGCTGGCCGGGGTCTCCCGCCGTTTCGTACTCGATGGTGATGCCGTTGGCCGTGGCGGAGGGCATCCCCGGAAACTAGCCGTGCAGCTTGGAGTAAACGGCGTCGGCGACCTTGTCGGGGAGCCACGACAGCTCTCCAAGCGTCTGCCGGGACGCGGTCTTGACGGCGTTGACGCCGCCGAGCTCACGGATGAGCCGCTTCTTGCGCCCGGGACCCAGGCCCGGGATGTCGTCGAGCACCGAAACGGTCATCCTTTTCCCCCGGAGACTCCGGTGGTAGGTGATGGCGAACCGGTGGGCCTCGTCGCGGATCTGCTGCAGCAGGTACAGCGCCTCCGACGTGCGGGGTATGCGCACCGGGTCGGCTCGCCCGGGCAGGTAGATCTCCTCGAACTGCTTGGCCAGGGCGGCCGCCGGTATCTCCTCCTCCAGGCCGAGCTCTTCGAGTACCCGGAGGGCCACGTTGAGCTGGCCCTGGCCTCCGTCGACCAGGAGCAGCTGTGGGGGGTACGAGAAGCGGCGGCGTCGCTCCTCCACGGGCTTGTCGCGCTCGGCCAGGTAGGCTCGCAGCCGGCGGGTGAGGACCTCCTCCATGGCGGCAAAGTCGTCGTTCTGCTCGACGGTGCGGATCTTGAAGCGCCGGTACTCCTGGGGCCGGGGCAGGCCGTCCTCCATGACCACCATGCTCCCCACGTAGTCCGTGCCCTGTAGGTGGCTCATGTCGTAGCACTCGATGCGCAGTGGCGACTCGGGCAGATCGAGGGCGTCCTGGAGGGCGTTGAGGGCCCGAGCCCGGGCGTTGTGGTCGGCAGCCCGCTTGAGCCGATGGCGGGTGAACTCCTCGCCCGCGTTGCGGGTGACCATCTCCAGCAGCGCCTTCTTGTCGCCGCGCTGCGGGACGCGGATCTCGACGCCGGTCCCCGATCGGGCGGACGGATTGACGCTGCGCTCGACCCGGTAGCGCCCGGACGCGGCCCACCACTCGACGTCGGCGAGGGCGCCGGGGCGAACCGCCCCGTCCGCGGGGCCGACCCGCAGGACGGCTAACCAATCTTCGATGGTCTCGCCGTCCTCTGGCGCGTCCGGGACCACGACCAGGGTCGGCACCCCCATCGGGGCGTCGGCGTAGTGCTGGCCCAGGATCTGAGCGACCAGTTGGGCCCGGTTGAGATCCTCGACCTTATCGATGACGAAGCCTTTCCGGCCCACCACCCGGCCGCGGCGCACGTAGAAGACCTGGACGGCCGCTTCCAGCTCGTCCTCGACCAGGCCGAAGCAGTCGAGGTCCTCGGCCCGCTCGGTCACCATCTGCTGCTTCTCGATGGCCTTGCGGACGGCGGTGATGCGGTCGCGGAGACGAGCGGCTCGCTCGAACTCGAGGCTGTCCGACGCCTCCTGCATCTCCGTCTCCAGGCGTTTGAGGACGGGCTGGGTGTCGCCATCCAGAAAGGCCACCAGCTCCCCGACCAGGCCTGCGTACGTCTCCTGATCGACGGCCTTTACGCACGGACCCGAGCACTTCTCGATGTGGTACAGAAGGCACGGTTTGCCGAGTCGCTCGTGGGTCCGGAACTTGTTGTCGCTGCAGGTACGGATGGGGAAGGTCCGCAGCAAGGAGTCCAGGGTCTCGCGGATGGCGTAGGCGTGGGCGTAGGGGCCGAAGTAGAGGTTGCCTTTGTCCTTGCTACCCCGCCGGACCACCGCCCGGGGCCACTCGTCGCTCACGGTCACGGCCAAAAACGGGTAGCTCTTGTCGTCCCGCAGCCGCACGTTGAACCGGGGCTTGTGCTGCTTGATGAGGCTGTACTCCAGCATGATGGCTTCCACGTCGTTGCGGACCTGGATCCACTCCACGGTCTCCGCCTGGGCGACCATCTGGGCCGTGCGGGGCGGAAGGTTGGCGGGGTTCTGGAAGTAGTTGTTCAACCGGCTGCGCAGGGATTTGGCCTTGCCGACATAGATGACGCGCCCGTCACGGTCGCGGAACTGATAGGACCCCGGGGCGTCGGGGATGGTTCCGGCGGGCGGTCGTTGCAGCACCCTTCCACTGTGCCGCAGGCGGGGGTGATCGCGACCCAGCCGGGCAGGGTCGAAGGGTCGCCCGGGCCCACCGGCCGGTTGGCCCACCTCCCCGCGGCACTCTTCGGCCGGGGCCGGTGCCGGCGGCCCGAGCGCGACCGCTCAGTACGCCCTATGATGGAGAAACGCCGGCCCGGAATCCGGCGACATATCCACCTCGAGGTCGACATCCCCGCGGACGGGCGACCGGGCTGTCCCCGCCGACCACATCGAGGTGCTCCGTCCTGGAGGTTTATTGCCATGCTCCGGCTTCAGCCCCCTCTGCCCGAGGGGTTCACCACGGCGACCAGCGATGATCTGGCGCGGCGTATCGCCGTAGCCAAAGAAACCCTCGGCCCCCGACTCATGATCCTCGGGCATCACTACCAACGGGACGAGGTGATGCGCTGGGCGGATGCCCGGGGCGACTCGTTCGGTCTCTCCCGATTAGCCGCTGCTGCCCGAGATGCGGAGTTCGTAGTGTTTTGCGGCGTGCATTTCATGGCGGAATCCGCGGACGTCTTGACCTCCGCCGACCAGCAGGTGATCCTCCCCGACCTCAACGCCGGTTGTTCCATGGCGGACATGGCGGACCTGGAGTCGGTGGAAGAGGCCTGGGACGAGATCGCCGAGGTCACCGACATCGAGGCGGTGGTGCCTGTCACCTACATGAACTCGGCGGCGGCCCTCAAAGCCTTCGTCGGCCGCCACGGCGGAGCCGTGTGCACCTCATCGAACGCTCGGGCGGTGCTCACGTGGGCCCTGGGGCAGCGGCCGGGTAAGCGAGATAAAGGTCCTGTTCTTCCCCGATCAGCACCTGGGGCGGAACACCGCCTTCCAGCTGGGCTATCCGGCCTCGGCCATGGCGGTGTGGGATCCCAGGCGGGATCTGGGCGGCCTGGACGAACGAGCCATCAAAGAAGCGCGCTTCCTCCTCTGGAAAGGCCACTGCTCGGTTCATCAGCGGTTCCGGCCCGAGCACGTGGCCGCCTTCCGGCTCGAGTACCCCGAGGGCCGCGTCATCGTGCATCCCGAATGTAGTCACGAGGTCGTCGAACGGGCCGACGAGGTGGGGTCGACCGATTACATCATCGCGACCGTCGAGCGGGCCGGCCCCGGCGCCGTGCTCGGGATCGCCACGGAGATCCACCTGGTGCAGCGCCTGGCGGCCGAGCACCCACAGCTCAAAGTGGTATCCCTCGATCCCCTCATCTGCCCCTGTTCGACCATGTTCCGCATCGACGCCGCTCACCTGTGTTGGGTCCTGGAGGAGTTGGTCGCCGGCCGGGTCCCCAACCGGATCACCGTGAACCCCGATGTGGGCGAGTGGGCCCGGGTGGCGTTGCAGCGCATGCTCGATATCACCTGAGTGGCCGGGAGCGGCGGCCGGTCGTCGGGCCGGTCGTCGTGGCCGGTCGTCTGTTGGCCGGTCCGCTGTCGGCCGGTCGGGCCGGTCGGGCCGGTCGGGCCGGTTCCGCCGGTTGGGCCCGCGGGCCGTTCGCCCTCGGATGCCTTTCCGATTTTGGTATCTAAACCAGCTATAGGCAGGTGAAGATACCAATATTCATCCAGAAGCCTGGACGATGCCTACCTCTATGGTCAACTACCAGACGTCGCCCTCTCGCCAGTCGCAAGCCAGATCACCATGCAGCGACAACCGCGCCGTCACCGGCAGCACATAAATCCAGCCTTCCTCTTCCGGTGTCCGGCGCACGCCGCCAGGACTGATGACTGACGCCGTGCCCGGCCACTTGAGCCAGCCGCGGGCCGCGTAGAACCCCGTGCCCATGTCCGAGGACCCCAGAGCACCCAGCTCGTAGCCGCCCCGGACAACCTGCTCGAGCGCAGTCATTACCGCCGAGCCGTTCCCCCGACGCTGGCGGTCCGGGCGGACCGCCACCGCCTCCACGTAACCGGTCCGCAGCGCCCGCCCCTCGTGCAACAGTCGCCGCAACACGACCGAGCCGTGCCCGATCAGCTCCGGGCCCTCCCACAGCATGGCGTGCATGCCGCCGAGGGCGTGTTCGTAGTCGTGATCGTCGACGTCGTCATCGAACGCGGCGTCGAGCAGGCCGCGAATCGCCTGCCGGGTGGCGGCGTCGAGCGACGAGGTGTGTTCGACGCGCAGCTCAGCCATGCCGTCGCGCCAACCGGCTACCCGCGACGTAGGCAGCCGGCGGTCAGCAGCACGGCTGCCGCGACCAAGGCACCGACCCCAGCCGGGGAAACAGGCCGACAGCGGGGCCGGCCCGAAACTTGGCCATGGCCGCCCGCGCTGATCATCGACCACCGCGACCCGACCGAGAGCCCCGCACCCAGCGACAGCGCGGACCCACCCGAGAACGCGGAGAGGAACGAGCCAACCGATCCGATAGACAGGGCCGAGCCGACGGACCCGATGCTCAGCACGGACCCGACCGAGCCCACGGAAAGCACCGACGCCCGGCTGCCGATCGAGAGGAACGAACGTTCCGACCACAACGACAGATCACCCACACCGGCATTCTCCCAGATTCAGCTATCCCGAGCCGCCGGGGCGGAGGGGGTTCGCCCGCCGGTCAGCGGTGGGCGGGAGTTACGCCGGGGGAGGTCGGCACGCCGGAGGTCGGCACGCCGGGGGCGGCCGGCACGCCGGGGACGGCCGGGACGCCGGCCAGGTCCGCCGCCGGTCGGTGATCTGGGACTCCCCCGTCGCCTCGGTCGCCCCGGTTAGCCCGACCAGCCCCACCATCCTGGACGAGGGCCTCGTCGTCAGCGGGTGTCGGCTCGCACATAGGGAGCGCACGCGGCCACAGCCGGCGGGCCGACACCGGGTTGAGCTCCGCGGCGTAGAGAGTGAGCTTGGCCAGCAGCAGTAGGAATGCCACCAGGCCGATGACCGCCGCGAACGCGCCGTATGTGGCGCTGCTGTGCTTGAGCTGATGCTGCACCAGTCCGGCGCCCACGGTGATCAGCAGCGTGAACCCCACGGCCCCAAGGACGCTGCCGGGGACGAGTTGGCGCCACCTGGCATCGGGAGACGGCGTGAGCACGATGAAGGCGACCAGATAGAAACCGCAGTTGACCACGAGCATGCCGGCCAGGATGAGAATGCGGGCATACCAGGGGAGCCCGTGGCCGGTGGCGATAGGGGCCAGGATGGCGTTGACGAGGAAGGCGCCGCCGATGGCCGCCAGGCCGCCGAGGCTGCGGCCCAGCCGGGGCAGGAAGCCAGGCAGGTGAGCCTGCGGCACGTTCCACACCCGGGCCATGGCCTGCTGGGCGGTCTGGGTAACGCCCTGGGCCCCGTAGAGGAGGCCCACGACGCCGACGACGAGGCCGAACACGCTGCCGTGCAGTTCCGAGCCACCCTTACCGGGGTTGAACTGAGATCCGATAACCGGGAACTGATGCAGCGTCCGCACGATGCCGTTGCCAAGCGATGCCGCCCCGATGTAGCCGAAGACGGTGACGACGACCAGGAGGAGGGGATAGATAGCCGTGAACCCGTACCAGCCCAGGGCCACGACGAGCAGGTTGGCGTTATCGTCGCCGAACTTCTTGACGACGCCGTAGGCGACCGCTGGACTGCGGTGCCTGCGCTGCCATTTGTCAGCGGCACCGATGACGCGCTTGATGGTCTGCTGCGGGTTGGTCATGACGACCCCGATCCGACTTCCGCCAAAAGCCATAACGAATGTAGACGTCCGTCGTGCCGATGAGCCCGACCCCGAAGTGCTACCCGTCCGGCGCAGCCGAGAAACGCCCCGTCCGGCGCAGCCGAGAAACGCCCCGTCCGGCGCAGCCGAGAAACGAGGGCCGCGGCGCTACACGTCGAGCAGCCGGGCCAGGAACTGCCCCGTGTAACTCTCTGGAGTTTTGGCCACGGTTTCGGGCGTGCCCTCCACCACCACCTGGCCGCCGCCGTCGCCTCCCTCAGGACCCAAATCGATGATCCAGTCGGCGGTCTTTATCACATCCAGGTTGTGCTCGATCACCAAGACCGTATTGCCCTGGTCCACCAGCCGGGACAACACGGTGAGCAGCTTGCGGATGTCTTCGAAATGCAGGCCGGTCGTCGGCTCGTCCAGGAGATAGATGGTGTGGCCAGTGGACCGCTTGGACAGTTCACTGGCCAGCTTGATCCGTTGCGCCTCGCCACCCGAGAGCGTCGGCGCCGGCTGCCCCAGCCGAACGTAGCCAAGCCCGACATCCACCAGCGTCTGCATATGACGGGCGATGGCCGGCTGGTTGGCAAAGAACTCGAGCGCCTCTTCACAGGGCATGTCGAGCACTTCGGCAATATTTTTTCCCTTAAAGGTGATATCCAGGGTGTCCCGGTTATAGCGGGCACCCTTACACACCTCACAGGGCACGTACACATCGGGCAGGAAATGCATCTCGATCTTGATGGTCCCATCGCCGGCGCACGCCTCACACCGGCCGCCCTTGACGTTGAACGAGAACCGTCCCGGCTGGTACCCCCTCACCTTCGCTTCGGTCGTGGCGCTGAACAACCGGCGAATGTGGTCGAACACGCCCGTGTAGGTGGCCGGGTTCGAGCGGGGGGTGCGACCGATCGGCGACTGATCGATGCTGATGACCTTGTCCAGCGACTCGGCTCCCTCGATGCGCGTGTGCCGGCCCGGCACCTCTTTGGACCGGTAGATGCGCTGCATGAGGGCGCGCAAAAGGATGTCGTTGACGAGGGTGGATTTCCCGGAACCCGACACCCCGGTCACGGCTACCATGCAGCCCAGCGGGAAGTCGACGTCGATGTTTTTGAGGTTGTGCTCCCGGGCACCCCGAACGGTGAGCATCCCTTTGGGCTCCCGCCGCATGGACGGCACCGGGATGCTGCGTTTGCCGGTGAGGTACTGGCCGGTCAGCGAGGCCCGGGACTTGAGCAACGCCTGAACCGGCCCGGAGACCACGATCTCCCCCCCGTGCTCGCCGGCGCCGGGCCCGATGTCCACCACGTGATCGGCCACCCGGATGGTGTCCTCGTCGTGCTCGACGACGATGACGGTGTTGCCGAGGTCCCGCAGGCGCAGCAGGGTCTCGATGAGCTTGTGGTTGTCCCGCTGATGCAGCCCGATCGACGGCTCGTCCAGCACGTACAGGACTCCCACCAGCCCACTGCCGATTTGGGACGCCAGCCGGATGCGCTGGGCCTCGCCGCCGGCCAACGTCCCGGCTGACCGGTTAAGGCTGAGGTAGTCGAGGCCGACGTCGAGCAGGAACCGCATGCGGGCCTGGATCTCCTTGAGGACCCGGTCGGCGATGAGATGGTCCCGCTCGCTGAGCTCCAGGTCGTTTACCAGCGCGGTCGCATCCCGGAGGGACAGGTCACACAGCTCGAAAATGCTGCTCCCGGCTACCGTCACCGCCAGGCTCTCCGGCTTGAGCCGGGCCCCGCCACAGGTGGGGCAGGGCACCTCGCGCATGTAGCCCTCGATGGTCTCCCGGGAGTGATCCGACTCAGCCTCGACATACCGGCGGGTCAGCCAGGGCACCACGCCCTCGTACTGGGTGTCGTAGCTGCGCACCCGGCCGTACCGGTTGCGGTACTGGACGTGGATTTTCTTGGTGCCCGTGCCGTAGAGCACCACCTTCTGCTCCGACTTCTTCAGGTTGCGCCACGGGGTTTTGGTGGAGAAAGAGTTGGCCGCCGCCACGGCTTCCAGCACCCGCCCGAAGTATTCGCCGCGCGTCCCGCCCCACGGAGTGACGGCGCCGTCCTCGATCGACAGGTCGGGGTCTCGCACCACCAGGTCGGGATCCACCTCGAAACGCGTGCCCAAGCCGTCGCAGTTAGGGCAGCAGCCGTACGGCGAGTTGAAACTGAAGTTGCGGGGTGCCAGCTCGTCGAACGACAGCCCGCACGTCGGGCAGGCCAGGTGCTGGCTGAAGGTCAGGGTGTCGTCGTCGAGGGGCGCTTCGTCGTCCCGAGCGACCAGCTGGACTTCAGCCACGCCCTCGGCCAGCCGCAGGGCCGTCTCCAGCGAGTCCGTCAGGCGCCGCTCGATCCCGGCCCGCTTGACCAGCCGGTCGACCACCACCTCGATGGTGTGGATCTCATAGCGGGCCAACTTGGGGGGGGCCGACAGCTCGTACACCTCGCCGTCGATGCGGGCCCGGGCGAAACCCTGGCCGGCCAGCTCCTCCAGCAGGCTCTGGTATTCGCCCTTGCGCCCCCGGACCACCGGGGCGAGCACCTGGAAGCGGGTGCCGTCCGGCAGCTCCAGGATGCGGTCGACGATCTGCTGAGGGGTCTGGCGCTGCACCACGGTCCCGTCCTGGGGGCAGTGCGGCACCCCGATGCGGGCGTACAGGAGCCGCAGATAGTCGTAGATCTCCGTGATAGTGCCGACGGTCGAACGCGGGTTGCGGGACGCCGACTTCTGGTCGATGGAGATCGCCGGTGACAACCCCTCGATGAAGTCCACGTCGGGCTTGTCCATCTGACCCAGGAACTGCCGGGCGTAGCTCGACAGTGACTCAACGTAGCGGCGCTGCCCCTCGGCGTAGATGGTGTCGAAGGCCAGCGAGCTCTTCCCCGACCCCGACAGCCCGGTGAACACGATGAGCCGGTCGCGTGGCAGGTCGAGCGAGAGATTGCGGAGGTTGTGCTCGCGGGCGCCGCGGACCACAAGCAAGCCCGTGTCAAAGTTGCTTGGCACTTTTCTCAGAGTACCAGCGAACAGATGTTCGACGTGGGCATTCCGGGCTCCGGTCTGGTACAACGCATCTGATGGCTATCCGTCCGCATGTGGTCGTGGTCGGGAGCGGCTTCGGGGGAATGAACGCCGCCCTGCGACTCGCCAAGCTACCGGTCGACGTCACCGTCATCGACCGGGACAACTATCACGGCTTCTGGCCCCTGCTCTACCAGGTGGCGACGGCTGGTCTCGGCTCGGACGACATCGCCTACCCCATCCGGTCCATCTACGCAGGTAAACCCAACATCGGGGTGCGCGTGGGCACGGTGTCCGCGGTCCACCTGTCCGATCGGATCGTCGAAATTGACGGCGAGCCAGCCGTGCCGTACGACTACCTCGTCCTGGCCGCGGGTTCGTCCACCAGCGACTTCGGGATCCCCGGGGTCGAGGAGCACGCCTACGCGCTCAAGACGCTGCCTGATGCCGTCCGCTTGCGCAATCACATTCTGACGACCTTCGAGCAGGCCGACGCGACCGGCCCGGGGGCCGCGCCAGGCGCCCTGTCCATCGTCCTGATCGGCGGTGGCCCCACCGGGGTGGAAATGGCCGGGGCTCTGTCGGAGCTCATCGGCCACAACCTGGCCAATGACTTCCCCCACCTGGACGTGACCCGAGCCCGGGTGGTGTTGGTGGAAATGACCGACCACCTCCTGCCGGGGTTCTCGGAGGTGTCGCAAAAGGCCGCCCTGGAGACCTTGACGGACAAAGGCATCGAGGTCCGCTTCGAAACCAAGCTGGCCAAGGTGACCCGTGACGGGGTTAGCTTCGATGACGGGACGTCGTTGCCGGCCAGCACCGTGGTGTGGACCGCCGGCGTGCGGGCCAACCCGCTGGCCGACCTCGTCCCGGGCCAAAAGGGCCGAGGCGGCACGGTGCCGGTGCGGCCCGACCTGTCGCTTCCCGATCACCCGGAGGTGTTCGTGATCGGCGACCTGGCGGCGGCCTCTGGTCGCCACGGGCAGCCCTTCCCCCAGCTGGCCCAGGTCGCCATCCAGGCCGGCCGCCACACCGCCCGCAACATCGGCCGCCGGCTGGGCGGCAAACCGACCCGTCGCTTTCGCTATCACAACCACGGCATCATGGCCACCATCGGGCGCCGCGCCGCGGTGGCTGAACTCCCCGGCGGCTTGCGGTTCCGGGGCACGCTCGGGTGGCTGTCATGGCTGGGGGTACATCTGGTATTCCTGATCGGCTTTCGAAACCGGGCGGTCGTCCTCGTCAACTGGGCCTGGAACTACCTGACCTGGGACCGGGCGTCGCGGGTTATCCTCGACGACGGGTCGCACACGCCAACGGGACAGCACCGGGCATAGGCCCCGGGGTGGTCTGGCCCGCGCGTAGCCCCCGGTCGGTCTGGCCCGTAGCCCCCGGGTCGGTCTGGCCCGGGCGCATCGCCCTGCCCAATCGATCCCACGCCACTGCCAAGCTCGTGGCCCTACCGGGGAGTCAGCTCCCGCAACTCGGCCCGCAGGTCCTGGATCTCGTCGCGCAGCCTGGCCGCATACTCGAAACGTAGGTCCGCCGCCGCCTCCCGCATCTCCTCCTCCAGCGTGGAGATGAGGCGGGCCACCTCATCATGCGGCAGCTCCGCCAGGTCGCTGCGAGCTCGGTCCCGCCGGCGACTCCGGCGGTCGCGGCCCGGCACCGGCGCTCCCTCTTGGCGCGACCCCAGCATCACCAGGATGTCGGTGATGGCCTTGCGCACTGTCTGCGGATCGATGCCGTGTTCAGCGTTGTACGCCTGCTGCACGGCCCGACGGCGATGCGTCTCCGAAATGGCGCGCTGCATGGAGTCGGTCATGCGGTCGGCGTACATGATCACCTGGCCGTCCACGTTGCGAGCAGCCCGGCCAATGGTCTGAATGAGGGACGTCTCCCCTCGCAGGAACCCCTCTTTGTCTGCATCCAGAATGGCCACGAGCGACACTTCAGGGAGGTCGAGACCCTCCCGCAAGAGATTGATCCCGACCAGGACATCGAACTCACCGAGCCGCAGATCTCTGAGGATCTCTATGCGCTGAATGGTGTCGATGTTGGAATGCAAGTACCTGACGCGCAGCCCCATCTCGAGCAGATAGTCGGTCAGGTCCTCGGCCATCTTTTTGGTCAGCGTGGTAACAAGCACCCGATCACCCCGCTCCGTCCGGGTACGGATCTGGCTGATCAAATCGTCGATCTGGCCCTTGGTCGGCTTGACCGTCACCTCCGGATCGACCAGACCGGTCGGGCGCACGATCTGCTCGACCACTTGCGTGGATTGCTGGATCTCGTAGGTCGATGGGGTAGCAGAGAGGAATATGCACTGATTGATGCGTTCGTAGAACTCGGCGAAGCGCAAGGGCCGGTTGTCCGCGGCCGACGGCAGCCGGAATCCGTGCTCGATCAGGGTCTCCTTGCGGGACCGGTCCCCCTCGTACTGACCGTGCAGCTGGGGAACGGTCTGGTGCGACTCGTCGATGACGAGGAGGAAGTCCTTGGGGAAGAAGTTGATCAGCGTGTTGGGGGCTTCGCCCGGCCGTCGGCCGTCGATGTGACGGCTGTAATTCTCGATGCCGGAACAGACGCCCACCTCCGCCAGCATCTCCAGGTCGTACGAGGTGCGCATGCGGAGCCGCTGGGCCTCCAGCAGTTTCCCCTCGGCCTCGAACCAGGCCAGCCGCTCCTGGAGCTCGGCCTCGATGCCGGTGATGGCGATCCGCATCCGCTCGTCACCAGCCACGTAATGGGTGGCTGGGAAGATAACCAGCTCGTCTGGCTCGCCCAGCCGCTCCCCTGTCAGCGTGTCGAGCGTGGCTATTCGCTCGATCTCGTCGCCGAACAGCTCGATGCGCACGGCATGCTCCTCGTACGCCGGGTGCACCTCGATGGTGTCGCCCCGGACGCGGAACTTGCCCCGTACGAGATTGGCGTCGTTGCGTTCGTACTGCATGTCGACGAGGCGGCGCAGGATGGCTCGTTGGTCGTACTGGGCGCCCCGCTGGACGTGAAGGATGCGCTCGGCATACTCCTCCGGTGACCCCAGGCCATAGATGCAGCTGACCGAGGCCACCACAATGGTGTCGCGCCGGGTGAGCAAGGCCGAGGTGGCGGAATGGCGCAGCCGGTCGATCTCGTCGTTGATCGAGCTGTCCTTTTCGATGTACGTGTCGCTGGCCGGAAGGTAGGCCTCCGGCTGGTAGTAGTCGTAATAACTGACGAAGTACTCCACGCGGTTGTGCGGGAAGAACTCGCGCATCTCGTTGGCGAGCTGGGCGGCGAGTGACTTGTTGGGAGCGATGATGAGCGTCGGCCGTTGCACCGCCTCGATCGTCCAGGCGATGGTGGCGCTCTTGCCGCTCCCGGTGATGCCGAGCAGGGTCTGGAAGCGGTCGCCGCGGACGACACCTTCCGACAGCTGGGCGATCGCCGTCGGCTGATCCCCGGCCGGGGCGAAATCAGAGACAACTTTGAACTCAGGCATCAAGGCGATGGTACCGGGAGCCTGTGACGATCAAGCCTGGGTCGCCCGCTCCTGCAGCCAGGCCCAGGCCCGGTCGATCTCGGCTTCCAGTGCACAGAGGTCCCCGCTGTTGTCCAGAACGAGATCGGCCAGCTGACGGCGTTCGAGGCGGCTGATCTGGGCGCCAACTCGAGACACGGCGTCCTCCTCCGAAAAGCCCCGCTGGCTCATCAACCGCCGCACGGCGACCTCTTCGGGCGTGTCCACCACGATCACCACCGATAGCTGGAACCGGGCCTTCTCAGCGATGGTCATCAGAGCCAGGTCCAGGATCACGATCCGCCCCGGATCGTCGACTTCGGCGACGCGGTCCTCCATGACCTGGGCGATGAGTGGGTGGGTCAGCCCGTTGAGGTCGGCGAGCGCCGCTTGATCGCTGAAAACGACAGCTGCCAGGGCGGGCCGGTCGATGGCGCCGTCGCTAAGGACGACACCGGGTCCGAAGCGGTCGACGACGGCTTGGTAGGCGAGGCCTCCCGGCTCCAGGATCTCCCGGCCGATGGCGTCGGCGTTGATGATCACCGCTCCCCGCTTGGAGAACCCGTCGGCCACGGTCGACTTGCCGGAGCCGATGCCTCCGGTAAGCGCGGCGAGGAGCATGGGCCGCGACCGTAGCGGGCCGCGGTCGATCCGCGCCCCGAGATCGGCGGCCGGCAAGCGGGCGGTCCGCCCGAGCCCTCGCCGTTGTCGGGCTCCGTCCCGCCGGCGGGGCATGAGGCGCCACTTCAGCTCGCCAGGCGCGAACTCTGCCCCTTTGTGGGACATCTCTTCAATCGCGGGACAAGGGCGACGATGATTGTCGCTCTCGTGACAAAGAGTCAGGATTTCCCAAAGGTCACCGCGCGAGTTGGCATGAAAAGCATCGAACTTGGCCGGTGGGCATGCCCGCTGGCCGCGGCCCACGCCACGGTGAGGCCTGCCCGGCAGCCCGGCCCCGGGGAGACAGCGCTCGACACCCGAGCCTGGCCGCGGGGGCAGGGAGGGGCAAAGCCCCGCGGCCTTCGTTGCCCCGGCTGGCCGAGCAAGGCGATGGGTGGCCGATCCTTCCGAACTGGTGCATGATGGAGGGAC
Source organism: uncultured Acidimicrobiaceae bacterium (assembly GCA_963834775.1). Taxonomy (GTDB): domain Bacteria; phylum Actinomycetota; class Acidimicrobiia; order Acidimicrobiales; family Palsa-688; genus PALSA-693. The sequence continues at coordinate 578,924 of CAWICR010000006.1, read as the reverse complement.
AAATTGTCCAGCCGAGCCATGGCAGCCTCCTTTGGGTCGGCGAGGCTCCATCTGGAGACGTGGCAGTTGCCGCATCCTGGCGGCCCGGCGTCGAGGGACCGAGGTGAATATGACCGACGATTCCCAGGAGACCCAGCGGCATCATCTGCTTGGCCTCTTGTTCGGTGCGGACGTTCCCGAGGCGCTGGAGGGTCAGCTGCTGCGCACCGCAGACGTCGCCACGCTTTTCCAGGTGTCCGAGCGCACCGTGTCGGAGTGGGCCAAGCGCGGGCAAATCCCTTCGGTACGAACTCCCGGCGGCCACCGCCGCTATCCGGCGGACGGGATCCGCATTCTGCTTCAGCTCGGCCGGGAGGGGGGCCAGCCGACGTCGAGCTCCCGGGGCGCAGGCCCTGTTGTGGACCTCAGCCAGCGCCGGCCGGCGAGCGCCTGAAGCAGCCAGGCACCGCGCCACCGACCCGCCCCGGACCACCGAGCTGAAGCAGCCGGGCACCGCGGCGCCGACCCGCCCCGCACCGCGCCACCGACCCGACCACCGCCACCGACCTCAAGCAGCCGGGCACCGCGCCACCGACCCACCCCCCGACCACCGACCTGAAGCGGCGGGGCCTCCAAAGCCCTACGCCAGCACGGCCTCCAGCGATCCCGCCGACAAACCGTGCGCCTCCGCCACCGACGGGTAGGTGATGATCCCGTCGTGGGTGTTGAGCCCCCTGGCGAGGACCGGATCAGTGCGCAGGGCGTCCCGCCATCCCCGCTCGGCGATCTCCAAGGCGTACGGCAGGGTCACGTTCGTCAAGGCGTAGGTGGACGTGTACGGCACCGCACCCGGCATGTTGGCCACGCAATAGAACAACGACCCGTGCACCTTGTACACCGGATCCGCGTGGGTCGTAGGCCGGGAATCCTCGAAGCACCCACCCTGGTCGATAGCGATGTCCACCAGCACCGAACCCGGCTTCATGCGGGCCACCAACCCGTCGCTCACCAGTTTCGGGGCCCGCGCTCCCGGCACCAGCACGGCGCCGATCACCAGGTCGGCGTCCACCACCGCCCGCTCCACCTCGTAGGAGTTGGACGCCACCGTCTGGCAGTGCCCCTGGTAAATGCGGTCCGCGTCCCGCAGCCGCCCGATGTCCTTGTCCAGCAGGAGCACCTCGGCTTGCATACCCAAGGCGATGGCGGCCGCGTTCATACCCGCCACCCCGGCGCCGAGCACGACCACCTTGGCGGCGTACACGCCCGACACCCCGCCCATCAAGACGCCCCGGCCGCCGCCGTCTCGCTGGAGGTGGTGGGCGCCGGCCTGGGGGGCCATGCGCCCCGCCACCTCCGACATGGGAGCCAAGAGCGGGAGGGAGCCGTCGGGCAGTTGCACCGTCTCGTAGGCGATGGCCGTGGTGCCCGCTTTCAGCAGCGCCTCGGTGCACTCACGCGACGCCGCCAGGTGCAAGTACGTGAACAACACCAGGTCCTCGCGCAATCGGTGGTACTCCTCCGGAACGGGCTCCTTGACCTTGAGCACCAGATCCGACTCGGCCCACACGTCGTCGGCGCTGTCCAGGATGGTGGCCCCGGCCGCCACGAAATCGGCGTCGGGCAGCGAGCTACCGCTCCCCGCCCCCTCTTCCACGAAGACCTGATGCCCGTGCCGCACGAACTCGTGGACTCCGGCAGGCGTGCAAGCCACGCGGTACTCGTGATTTTTCACCTCCGACGGCACCCCGATTCTCACCGCTACCTCCTCAGTCAGTTCCGCCGGCGCCCTACTCGATGTTGCTCATGACGTGCTTGATCCGGGTGTAGTCCTCCAGGCCATAGATGGAAAGGTCCTTGCCGTACCCGGAGTGCTTGAAGCCACCGTGGGGCATCTCGGCCACTAGCGGGATGTGGGTATTGATCCACACGCAGCCGAAATCGAGCCGGCGGGAGACGCGCATGGCCCGCCCGTGGTCCCGGGTCCACACACTCGACGCCAAGCCGTACTCGACGCCGTTCGCCCACGTCACCGCCTCATCCTCGTCGGTGAAACGCTGCACGGTGATCACGGGGCCGAAAATCTCGGACTGGGCCAACTCGTCGCCCTGTTCGACCCCTTCGATCACCGTCGGGGGGAAAAAGAAACCAGGGCCGCCTGCCGGTTCCCCTCCCACCACCACCCGGGCGTGCTGCGGCGCCCGGGCCACCACGCTGGCCACCCGCTCAAGCTGCTTGGTGTTGTTGAGGGGACCGAAGGCTGCGTCAGGGTGGTCCAGGCCGCCGAAGGTGGTATTCCGGGCCTGCTCGGCGAGGGCGTCAACCACGTCGCTGTAGTTGGCCCGGCTGGTGAGGACCCGGGTGGCGGCGGTGCAATCCTGGCCGGCGTTGAAGTAGCCGGCGGCGGCGATCCCCGCCGCGGCTTTTTCGACATCGGCATCGTCGAAAATGATGACCGGTGCCTTCCCGCCCAGCTCCAGATGCACCCGCTTCAGGTCGTTGGCGGCCGCCTGAGCCACCTCTCGACCAGCTCGCACGCTGCCGGTGATCGCCACCAGCTGGGGTATGGGATGGCTCACCAGCGCCCGGCCCGTGTCGCGATCGCCGCAAATGACGTTCAACACACCGGGCGGCAAGACCTCGCCGGCCAGCTCCGCCAGCATGAGCGTGGTCACCGGGGTCGTTTCAGAGGGCTTGAGGACCACCGTGTTCCCCGCCGCCGAGCGCGGGGGCGATTTTCCAGACCGCCATCATCAGCGGATAGTTCCAGGGCGTCACCTGACCCACCACGCCGATGGGCTCGCGGCGGATCCACGAGGTGTGGCCCTCCAGGTACTCCCCGGCGCTGCGACCCTCCAGGACGCGGGCCGCGCCGGCAAAGAACCGCAGCTGATCGACCAGCGGGGGAATTTCCTCGGACATAGTCAGGGCCAGCGGCTTGCCGGTGTTGCGCCCCTCCACGGAAACGAAGACGTCCGCCCGGTCCTCGATGGCGTCGGCCAGCTTGAGGAGCACGCGGCTTCGTTCCGACGGGGTGGTGTCCCTCCAGTCTTCGAAGGCGGCGGCCGCGACCTGGAAGGCCAGGTCGACATCCTCGGGGCCGGAGAGTGGAGCCTCGGCGTAGGTCTCGCCGGTGCTCGGATCGACAATCGGCGTGGTGCGGCCATCCTTGGCCGGCACGGACGCACCGTCGACGTAGTTGTGCAGCTGTTCGGTCATCGCAGATTCTCCCGGTGATGGCCCTCTCCATGTGCTGGCTGCCAGAACCCCGGCATCATCGCACAGCTTACGCCATGTTGCCCTGGAATCCATTGCTGAAAGCCGAGATTGTCGGTAGAATCCATCGCCGTGGTCCGCATCAGCAATGAGATCCGCGACACCGGAGCCTCGACGCGAGACAACCAGGGGAGCCTTGACCCGGTAAGCAAGCGCATTATCGAACAGCTCCAGGAGGACGGTCGGCGTTCGTATGCGGCCATCGCCCGGGCCGTGGGGCTCTCCGAAGCGGCCACCCGTCAGCGGGTTCAGCGGCTCATCGAATTGGGCGTGATCCAGATCGCCGCGGTGACCGACGCCGCGGCAGTCGGCTTTCGCCGCATGGCGCTGCTCGGCGTCAACGTCGAGGGCGACATCCGCGCCGTGGCCGACAAGCTGGCCGCCCTCGAGGAAGCGGACTACGTGGTGATCTGCGCCGGCCACTTCGACCTGCTCGTGGAGTTGATCTGCGAGGACGATACCCATTTGGTGCGCACCGTCGACGAGTGTGTGCGCACCATTCCCGGCGTGCGCAGCACCGAGACCTTCCTGTACCTCCAGGTTGCCAAGGAGAACTACCAGTGGGGGACCCGATGACCGAAGCGAACTCACCGACGCCGGCCGACTCCCCGCTGTCGCCCATCGCCGCCAGTACCGCCGGTACGCCTGCCCACCACGACCACCAGCAGGACGCCGCCCGGCGCCATCTGTGGATGCACTTCACCCGCATGAGCTCGTACGCCGATCACGACGTGCCGGTGATCGTGCGGGGCGAGGGACCGTGGGTGTGGGACAGCCGGGGCCGACGATACCTGGACGGGTTGTCGGGTCTGTTCGTGGTGCAGGCGGGCCATGGGCGCGGCGAGCTCGCCGAGGCCGCCGCTCGCCAGGCGCAGAAACTCGCCTACTTTCCCATTTGGAGTTACGCCCATCCCAACGCCATCGAGCTGTCCGAGCGTCTGGCCGCGCTAGCGCCGGGGTCGCTCAACCGGGTGTTCTTCACCACGGGGGGCGGCGAGGCGGTGGAGTCCGCGTGGAAGCTGGCCCGGCAATACTTCAAGGCGACGGGCCAGCCCGGCCGCTACAAGGTGCTTTCGCGGAACATCGCTTACCACGGCACCACCATGGGGGCCCTGTCGATCACGGGGCTGCCCTCCATCAAAGAGCCCTTCGAGCCGCTGGTACCCGGGTCCGTCCGGGTGCCCAACACCAACTTCTACCGGGCACCTGAGCACGGCGACGATCCGGCCGCCTTCGGTATGTGGGCCGCCAACGAGATCGAGCGGCACATCCTCATGGAAGGGCCCGAGTCGGTCGCGGCAGTCTTTCTGGAGCCGGTTCAGAACTCCGGCGGCTGCTTTCCGCCTCCCCCCGGTTATTTCGGGCGCGTGCGCCAGATCTGCGACCGTTACGGTGTCCTGCTGGTCTCCGACGAGGTGATATGCGCCTTCGGCCGTCTGGGCGCCTGGTTCGGGGCGCAACGGTACGGTTACCAGCCCGACATGATCACCTGTGCCAAGGGCCTTACCAGCGGCTACTCGCCCCTCGGGGCCCTGCTCGTCGACGACCGCCTCATGGCGCCGTTCCTGGACGGCACGGCCACCTTCAACCACGGCTTCACCTTTGGGGGCCATCCCGTGTCGACGGCGGTTGCGTTGGCGAATCTGGAGCTGTTCGAGAAGGAGGACCTGGTCGGCGGGGTCGCCGCCCGGGCTGCCGCCTTCCGGGCCGTGCTCGACGGCCTCCGTGACCTGCCCATCGTGGGGGACGTGCGCGGGGACGGCTTTTTCTACGGAATCGAGCTCGTCAAGGACAAGGACACCCGGGAGAGCTTCGATGACGACGAGTCGGAGCGGCTGCTTCGGGGTTTCCTGTCGGGTGCGTTGTTCGATGCCGGCCTGATCTGTCGGGCCGACGATCGGGGCGACCCCGTGGTACAGCTGGCGCCTCCGCTCATCTGCGAGCAGGAGCACTTCGACCTGATCGGCGAGACGCTCCGGGCGGTTCTGACCGAGGCTTGGACCCGGATCTGATGGGAGCAAAATGGCGGGCCGATCGAGTCGAGGTCGGCCACAATTGATCGGATGAGCGCCCACCTGACCACCGACCTCCTTGCCGTCGGCTTGGACCACATCCGGCAGTCCCCGGCCGACAACGGAACGCTGGAGCTCATCGTGTGCCGCCCGGCTGTCGACCAGCGCCGGGTCTTGGAGGAAGGCCATCTCGATCTGGCCCTGGGTCTGGTTGGCGACACCTGGAGCGTGCGCCGCACCCCCAGCACCCCTGATGGCTCTCCGAACCCTGACGGCCAGCTCACCCTCATCAACGTCCGGGTCATCACGCTGGTGGCCGGGGAGCCCGAGCGCTGGCCCCTCGCCGGCGACCAGCTGTACGTCGACCTGGACCTGAGCGAAGCCGGCCTCCCTGCGGGCACCCGGTTGGCCGTTGGTGACGCCGTGATCGAAGTCACGGCCAAGCCGCACCGCGGTTGCCACAAGTTCGCGGCTCGATTTGGGCCGGACGCCCTCAGGTTCGTCAACACCGGCCCGGGGCGGACGCTCAATCTGCGCGGCCGGAACGCCCGGGTCATCACCCCCGGCGTCGTCCGCCCCGGCGATCCCGTCCGCCGGGTGGATGCGGTGACGGCGGCCAACTAGCCGGCCATCGCATTTGGTGCGCCCGGCTGCTTCAGTTTTGCGTGCAGTTTTTACCGCCTACGGCTGAGAACGGCACCCAGTCGCCGCCGACTTGGGGCGACAGCCGCCCGGGCCCTATTCCGGCGCGGTGTAGTCCGAGCTGTCGGCGTCCGCATTGTCCTGGTCGTGCACCGCCGGATCGGCGCCGGCATCGAGGTACTCCGCCCAGGCCGCCTGGGCCTCCGACTCGGGTTCGAACCCCCCGAATCCGGCCGCCCCGATGTAGTTGCCCTGCTCGTCGTAGGCGTGCTCGCCGAACGCTTCCCGATATTCGGCCGCCACCTCGCCGCCCTCGGCTGCCTGTTTGATCGACAGGCTGATGCGGCGGCGCTGCAGGTCGATCTCGATGATCTTCACCCACAGCTCCTCGCCCGGGCTGACGACCTGCTCGGGGAGATCCACGTGGTGGTTGGCCATCTCCGAGATGTGCACCAGGCCTTCGATACCTTCGCCAACCTGCACGAAGGCCCCGAAGGGCACCAGCTTCGTGACCCGCCCGTACACCAGCTCACCCACCCGGTGGGCGTTGGCAAACTCCTGCCAGGGATCGGACTGGGTGGCCTTGAGCGACAGGCTGATGCGCTCTCGGTCCATGTCCACGTCCAGCACCCGCACCTCGACCTCGTCGCCGACTTGCACGACCGACGAGGGATGGTCGATGTGCTTCCAGGACAGCTCGGATACGTGGATCAGGCCGTCCATGCCGCCCAGGTCGACGAATGCACCGAAGTTCACCACCGAGGAGACCACCCCGCGGCGCACCTCCCCCGGCTTGAGGTTGGTCAGGAATTCATCTCGCTGTTCCTTCTGCGTCTCCTCCAGCCAGGCCCGGCGGGACAGAACCACGTTGTTGCGGTTCTTGTCCAGCTCGATGATCTTGGCGTCGAGGTGGCGGCCGACGTAGGGCTGCAGATCCCGGACCCGCCTCAACTCGACCAGCGATGCCGGCAGGAAGCCCCGCAGCCCTATATCCAGAATTAGTCCGCCCTTGACCACCTCGATGACCGGCCCGGAGACGACGCCGTCGCGCTCTTTAATCTCCTCGATGGTGCCCCAGGCTCGCTCGTACTGGGCGCGCTTCTTGGACAGGATGAGCCGGCCTTCCTTGTCCTCCTTCTGGAGGACCAGGGCCTCGATGCGGTCGCCCAGGTTGACGATCTCGTGCGGGTCGACGTCATGGCGAATCGACAGCTCGCGGGCGGGAATGACGCCCTCGGACTTGAAGCCGATATCGAGCAGGACCTCGTCCTTGTCGACCTTGACGACGGTGCCGGACACGATATCGCCGTCCTCGAATTCCACGATGGTGCCGGCGATGGCATCTTCGAGCGACGTGCCGCCCAGGTCGTCCACGACCACCTGCCGAGGCTGGTACTCGCCTGCCTCGTCAAAAGACCCCATCTCGGACTGGGCGCCCGGTTCGACCGGTGCGGGGGTTTCAGGGGTCGTCGTCGTGTCGGACATGTAGTCGTCGCCTTCTTTCCGGACAGAAGCGCCCTCCGATTCGGGTCATGGAGGGGAGCAGCAGCAAACCATTCGCCGCGCATATCATCCTACACCGCCGCGGTGAGGAGAAACTCCTGGTGATCCAAGTCCGGATCACGTCGTGCGTACTCCCCCGGCCGCACGGACCACAAGGCGGTTACCTGCAGGCCGGCGGCCGCCGCCATGAGCCGCAACTCCCGAGGCGTGAAGCAGGTCGTCCAGAGGTCGAACGTCTCCGGCCGGCCCTCAAGGTCGCGGACCTCGGCTCGCTCGTGATTGACGCCCGATACGGCGTCAAAGGTCTCGCCCGGCTCGAGGTGGCGTACCGCGAAGTAGGCAGAGAAAGCGGACACCGCCACCCGGCCGCCTTTTTTCACCGCCTGGGCCAACCCGTTGAGGACCAGCTGGTCGTCGTATCCGCCCAACAGGCCGAAGCCGCCCTGGCACAGGGAGATGGCTGCGTCGAAGCCGCCTGGGACAAAGGGCAGCCGGCGAGCGTCGGCTCGCACCCACATCCCAGATCCCGCGGCCGCCAGGAACGCCGCCGCGATGTCGACGCCCACGACCCGGACGCCGCGCCTGGCCAAAGCGTGGGCATGGCGGCCCGGCCCGCAACCGACATCGAGGACCCGCATCCCGGGCTGCAGGTCCAGCACCTCCATCAGAAAGGCGACCTCCTGATCGGTCCCCTTGGTGAACGAATAGCGCAGGTAGGCCTGACCGGCGTGCTCGGCGAGATCCTCGAACTCCCGACCGTTTATCTCCATATGCCGGTCAAACTAGGGCGTGGCCACCCTGATCGATCCGGTAGAAGCGGCTTTGACCGTGGCCGAGAATGTCCTCTTCCCACACGCTGCCGAGATCGACAGCGGGCCCGAAGTGCCGCGCCGCTACCTCGACGCTCTCGCCGACGCCGGCCTGTACGGGCTGTTCGGACCGCTCGACTACGGCGGCCGCGACGCCGACGTGGTGACGGCCGGCCGGGTCGTCGAGACGCTGGGCGGCGCCAGCCTGGCGACGGCTTTCGTGTGGATCCAGCATCACAGCCCGGTCCGAGCCGTGCGGGCCGCCGGGCCGGAATGGTGCGAACAATGGCTCGCGGCCCTGTGCGTCGGCCGGGTACGCGCCGGAATCGCCTACGCCGCCTTACGCCGGCCTGGTCCCCCCGCCGCGGTCGCCCACCACGCCGGATCCGGGCACTGGATCCTGGACGGCCAGGCCCCGTGGGTGACAGGTTGGGGCTCGATCGACGTGGTACTGACCGGCGCCCGGTGCGGCGACGACGTGGTGTGGTTGTGGCTGGACGCCGCCCCGGTTCCGGGCTTGTCGACCGAGCGGGTGCAACTCGACGCCCTGGACGCGTCGGCGACGGTCCGCATGGAGTGGCACGGCCACTTGGTGGCCGCGTCGCGAGTGATCGGCGTGGAACGCTTCGCGGACTGGCGCCGGCGGGACGCGGCCGGCCGCCAGCTCAACGGCTACCTGGCGGTCGGAGTGGCGGCCCGGTCCGCGGCGTTGCTCGGGGCGTCGCCACTCGACGAGGCGGTGACCCGGGTCCGCATCGCGCTGGATGAGGCCTCTCCGACCACGGTGGTAGCGGCCCGGGCGGACGCCTCCCTGCTCGCGGTCCGGGCTGCGGCGGCGCTGGTGGCGGCAGGCGGGGGTCGTTCCGTCGAGCGGGGCCAGGCCGCGGCACGACTGATGCGGGAAGCCACGTTCCTGCTGGTATTTGGCCAGACCGGCGACATCAGGTCCGCCCAGCTGGCCGCCCTGGGCGCCTAGGACGCCGTCGCTCGGTCCGCGGCCACGGCGTCATAAGACTCGAAGTCGGTGGCGGTGTCCTCGCTGAACTCGTACCGGAGCAGTCCGGCCTCGCCCCACTTTCGACGCAAATAACCGTCGTTGGCGTCGAGCAACCCGAGCTTGCGGACATTGGGAACCAGCTTCGAAAAAAAGGCGTTCTGGAACGTCTCGAAGGGACTGGTACGCGATTTGGTGGCCGCCTCGTGCATATACGGCAGAACCTGTTCGACTGTCAGGCCCAAACCTTCCCAGACCTCGGGCGTGACCGACCGCAGCCGATTGCGCAAGGTGTTGTCGACCAGAAACTCCTGGCGTTCCAACAGCTCCGCCGACGTCAGCTCCCGGTAATACTCGCTCAGGCTGACGATCCCGAAGGCCACATGCCGGGCCTCGTCGGCCATGACGTAGCGGAGCAGTTTGCCGAGTAGGGGCTCCGACGTGCGCCGCAACAGGTCGCCGAAGGCGGCCAGGGCGAGGCTCTCGATAATGATCTGCATCCCTAAATAGGCGATGTCCCAACGGCGGTCTTCGAGCAGGCCGAAGATCTGGCCCTGCAGGAAGGGGCTCATCGGATAGGCCTGGCCGATTTTCTCGTGGAGATAGCGGGCGAACACCTCGGTGTGACGGGCCTCGTCCATGGTCTGGGTAGCGGCGTAGTACTTGGCGTCGATCCAGGGCACCGTCTCGACCAGCTTGGCCGCCGTCATCATGGCACCTTGCTCGCCGTGCATGAACTGACTTAGCTGGGCCTTGAACAGCTCCACGCCGAGCCGCGTGAACTCCTTCTCCCCGAACTTGGCGAGCGGAGATCCCGGCAAGGTGGCGGCGAGTCGGGCCAGGCGCAGAGCGGGCACCTCGTCTCGCACGACCCGCTCGGGGTCCACGTGGGTCGCCCAGTCGAGGTCGGTAACACTGTTCCACTGCGAGGCGGCCGCCTTGTTGTAGAGGGTCACTAGCTGTGGACGTTCGCGGTCGTAGCGCCAGCTGAACAGCCGGTCGGCGTGGTCATGCACCACCCGGATCCGCTCGGCGCGGCCGTCGTTGTCGGCGGGCGCGCCCTCGATGGTGGTCATGTTGCTCCTCGGGGTGTGGTTGGTCGATCGGGGTCGGTTTGGGCGGGGCGGGCGCCCAGGCTGTCGACAACGACGCGGACGAGCGCGTCCCAGCCTTTCTGGTCGGGTGCAGGCAATCCGGACGCCCGCAGCACCAGGCGGCCTAGGCGCAGCACCCGCATGAAGTACAGCACCGCTTCGACGTCCAGATCCGGGCGCAGGCTGCCGTCCACCAGGGCGGCCTCGACGAGGGCCTGAACGTCCTCCCGCCAGCGGCCCTGCGCCTCCTGGAGGGCCTCGGCGATTTGCGGATGACGCCGAGCTGCCATGAAGGCCTCGAGGACGAGGGCGTCCTCGTCGTCGAGCTCCGCCTCGATGTGGGCTGCGCTACGCGCCACCAGTTGGGCGACACCTCCCGGCGCAGGCGGCGGCGCCTGGACGTGGGGCACGCTGCGGCGGATCACCGCCTGGCGCAACAGGGCCTCGCGGGACGGGAAGCGGCCGTACACGGCTCCCGTGGAGAGCCCGGCTTGGCGCACGATGTCGCCGATGCGGGTGCCGTCGAACCCCCTCCGAGCAAAGACGATCGCCGCCGCTTCGAGGAGGGCCTCGCCGAGCTCGTCAGGAACGGCGTCTTCGCTGGGCACAGGGATGGCAGACAGCGTCATGCTACCGGCAAGAATAACTGTTATTCTCACCCTGGACAAGGCAGGTCGGCTGTCGTGAGCCAGGCGCTCCTGGGAACGCTGCTCCTCGGTGGCCTAGGACTCCCGAGGAGAACGAGTTGGCGCGGCAGGTGTGGCCGGCCCGGGGCCTCCGGGGGCCGGTTCCCGCCCAGGTGCCCGCTCCTGAGGCGCCGAATCAACGCCGGCCGTCGACGACGGCGCGCGCCTACGAGGACCTGGCGGCGGGGGTCTTTTCAGCAAGCGGGCCGGCACCGGGCGCACCGCCAGCCGGTCGGGTGGTGCGGCTGGGCCCACGCAACCAGCTAACGAGGAAGGCGCCCGCCACCTCCTTGGAGGCGGGCGAAGCCACGCCCCGGCGGTGCGGCCGACGACCGGCCGTCAGCTCACGAATTGGCCGGCCCACGGATTGCCAACCCACGGATTCGCCGGCACGCGGATTGGTCAGCCCTTGGCGTCCGCCCAGGTGTCGCCCCACGCCAGGTTGATGGTGAGCGGTACCCGCAGCTCTGCCGCTCCGGTCATGGCATCGGTCACCGCGGCCGAGGCCGCCTCCTCCTCGTCTGGCGGCACCTCGAGTATCACCTCGTCGTGGACCTGCAGGACCAGCCGGCTGGTCAACCCGGCGGGAGCCAGCCGGCCCTCCAACCGGACCAAGGCCACCTTGAAGATGTCCGCGGCCAAGCCCTGAATGCCGGCGTTCATGGCCTGACGCTCGCCCGCGGCCCGAACTTGGTAACGGCTGGACTGCAGCTCGGGAATCAAGCGCCGGCGACCGAACAGCGTTTCGGTGTACCCCCGGTCCCGGGCCTCGGCCACCACCCGGTCCATGTACGCCCGAACGTTGGGGAACCCTTCGAAGTACGCCTTGAGGATGGCCGCCGCCTCCTCGACGGGGATCCCGAGCCGCTGAGCCAGCCCAAAGGACTCCATGCCGTAGGCCAGGCCGTAGGACACCATCTTGGCCTTGGATCGCATGGCGATCGTCACGTCCTCGGGTGCGCACCCATAGATCCTCGACGCCGTCACGTTGTGAATGTCCGTCTCGGTTCGGAAGGCCTCGATCAGGCCCGGGTCCTCGGCCAGGTGGGCGATGACGCGCAACTCGATCTGGTTGTAGTCCGCCACCAGAAAACGGCACCCCTCAGCCGGCAAGAAGCAGGACCGGAACCGCCGACCTTCCTCGCTGCGAATGGGGATGTTGTGCAGGTTGGGTTGATCCGAACTGAGCCGGCCCGTGCGGGCCACTGTCTGGTTGAACGTGGCGTGGATGCGACCGTCGGGCGCCACCTCGGCCAACAGCGACTCGCCGTAGGTCGACCGCAGCTTCTCCACTTCCCGGTACCGGAGCAGGGCCTCGATTATCGGGTGCTCGCCGCGCAGCTTCTCCAGCGTCTGGGCGTCGGTCGAAAAGCCCGTCTTGGTCCGCTTCTGCGGCGTCAAACCCAGCTTGTTGAAGAGAATCTCCCGCAGCTGCGGCGTCGAGTTGACAACGAACTGGGTGCCGGCCAAGTCCTGGATCTCCTCCTCGAGCCGGTGCGCCTCGGAGGCCAACTCGCTCGCCAACCGGCGCAGCTTCTCGACATCCACCCGGACCCCGGCGTCCTCCATTTGGGCGAGCACCCGGACGAGCGGCCGCTCCACCTCGTCGTAGAGCCGCGACATGCCCCGCGCCGCCAGCGCCGCGCTCAGGGGCTCGACGAGACGGGCGACGGCGCCGGCCCGCCGCCCGGCGTCGGCGCTGAGGTCGCTCCCGGCCCCGCTCAGATCCAGCTGCCCGGGTGGAGGAGCATCGGGGGCCCGCAGATCGATGCCGGCGTAGCGCAAGGCCAGATCCTCCAGCAGGTACTGGTCGCCAGCCGGATCCACCAGGTAGGCAGCGATGGCGGTGTCGAGCTGCAGGTGAGAAAAGACGATGCCCATCACGGCCAGACCCCGCATCAGGGCTTTGGCGTCGTGGGCGGAGACGTCAACCCCGTCCTCGCCGAGCAGGTCTCCAAGGGCGGCTCGCACGCCGGCGTCATCCAGGAGGTCGCTACCGAACCACGCCACGTCCACCGCACCGGCCGCCGCGGGGAGCGCCACGAACGCCAACCCGCGCAGCGGCGAGCGTCCATCCCGACCCTCCCACGCGCCGGCCATCGCCAGGGCCGTCGCCCGGTTTTGCCACTGGCTGCAGCGCTCGATAGCCGCGGCGGCATCCGCCACGTCCTCCACGACCACGTCCAGGGCCTCACCGGTGGGAGCCTCGCTCGGGCCGCCTCTTTCTCCCTGATTGGTGGCTTCGATGAAGCGGTCCCACAGGGTGCGAAACTCCAGGAAGTCGAACAGCCTCCGCAGCTGCTCCGCATCCCAGCCCCCGACGACTGCGTCCGCCGGATCGACCTCGACGGGCAGATCCCGCAGGAGGGGGGTGGCAGTAGCGTTGGCCCGGACGACCGGCTCAGCGTCGGCCAGGCTTTGTCGCAGCTTGGGGGTCAGCTCGTCGAGGTGGGCGTAGACGCCGTCGAGGTCACCGTAGGTGTTGATGAGCCTGGCCGCCGTCTTCTCGCCAACCCCGGGAACGCCCGGAAGGTTGTCCGAAGGATCGCCCCGGAGGGCGGCGTACTGGGCATAGCGTGACGGCGCCACGCCGGTGCGTGCCTCCACACCCGCTTCGTCGTAGAGGACGTAATCGGACACGCCCCGGCGGTTGTAGAGAACCCTGACGTGCGGGTCCTCCACGAGCTGGTAGGTATCCCGGTCCCCCGTCACGATGATCACGTCGTCGCCCCGGGCCGCGGCCTGGGTGGCGAGGGTGGCGATCACGTCGTCTGCCTCGTAGCCGGGGAGGTCGACCACCGGTACGTGCAGCGTCTCGACCAGCTGGCGCACCAGGCCCATCTGCTGACGCAGAATGTCGGGCGCCTCGGAACGGCCTGCTTTGTAGTCCGGCACCATCTCGTGCCGGAAGGTGGGCTCCGGCCGGTCGAAGGTGGCGATGAGCTCGTCCGGCTGGTGGTCCTTGAGCAGGTTGATGAGCATCGACGTGAATCCGAACACGGCGTTGGTGACCTGCCCCGAGGCGGTCGCCATGTCCGTCGGGAGCGCAAAGAACGCTCGGTAGGTCAGGGAGTTGCCATCGATCAGCATGACGCGAGCCATCGAGGTCCAGGCTACGCCGAGGATGAGACAGTCCCGTCGGGAGGCTGGGGCGGTAGGCTTCGCCCATGCCCGAGGGATTTCATCCGCCGCTGGAGGAATACCTCGAGGCCATCCACGAGCTCGGCGAGGAAGGCATCGTGGTCATCCAAGCCCGCCTGGCCGAGCGTCTCGGCCACTCCGCGCCGGCCATCTCCGAGATGATCCGACGTCTGCGGGACGAGGGGTATGTCGAGATGAGGGGGCGGTCGTTGATCTTGACCGACCGTGGGCGGGGCGTGGCGGAGAGCGTGGTGCGCAAGCACCGTCTGGCCGAGCGGCTGTTGACTGACATCATCGGGTTGCCCTGGGAAAAGGCGCACATCGAAGCGGGCCGCTGGGAGCATGTCATCTCCGACGAGGTCGAGGCCCGGCTGGTGGAGATCCTCGGTCATCCCACGACCTGTCCCCACGGCAATCCGATCCCCGGGTCGGCAGAATCGGAGCGACGGCTGGTGGCGCTATCCGAATCCCGACGCGGCGACCATGTGCGGCTGGAAAGGGTCACCGAACAGCTGGAGATCGACCTGGACTCGCTGGCCTACCTCTCGGCGCACGGTTTCATCCCCGGAACGGAGGCGACCGTTTCATCCCGGGCCCCGGACGGGACACTCATCCTGGATATGGGGCCCCGCAGCATCGCGCTCGGGGCCAGGACTGGCCCAGCAGCTATTCGTGACCGCCGCCTAGCAGGAGAGGCGGGTGGCGGTGACGCGCCTGGGCAACATGTTCGGACCCGACGCCACGTTCCTCGGGGTGCCGGCCGCGGCCCTGGACGAGCCGGCATCCTTCGCCGGGGCCGGAGCCGTGATCCTGGGCGCCCCCTATGACGGCGGCACGTCGCACCGACCGGGAGCGCGTTTTGGCCCTCAGGCCATGCGGCTGACCGATTACCTGCCGCACGACGGCCGCCGGCCCCATTTGGCGTTGGGCGTCGACCCTCTCGTAGAGCTGGGTGTCGTCGACGTCGGGGACGTGGAGATGCCCCCTGGCGAGATCGAGACGTCCATGGCCCGCCTGGAGGCCGCCGTGCTGGCGGTGGCCGTCCTCAGGGGCGGTGCCCGTGATCCTGGGAGGCGACCACACCGTCGCCTGGCCGGACGTCACAGGCGTGGCCCGCCACGTGGGGTGGGGCCGGGTGTCCGTGATCCACTTCGACGCCCACGCCGACACCGGGAACACCCAGTTTGGGTCCTTGATCGGACACGGGACGCCGATGCGTCGTCTGATCGATTCGGGGGCGGCCCGAGGCGACCGTTTCCTGCAGATCGGGTTACGGGGATACTGGCCGGAGCCGGACACGCTGGCCTGGATGGCGGCCCAGGGCATGCGGAGCTTTGAGATGACCGAAGTGGTGGCGCGCGGTCTTGACGCCTGCCTCTACGAGGCCATGGAGATCGCCCTCGACGGACTGCGATGGAGTCTTCCTCTCGGTCGACGTCGACGTGGTGGACCCCGGCGCCGCGCCCGGGACCGGGACCCCGGAGCCGGGCGGGTTGAGCACCCGTCAGTTGCTCGATGCCGTGCGCCGCGATCGCTATGGAGGTGCCCGTCGCGGGCATGGACGTGGTGGAGGTTTCGCCCCCGTATGACACCGCCGAGGTGACGGCGTACCTCGGCAACCGGGTGGTGCTCGAGGCCTTGTCGGGGATCGCCTGGCGCCGGCGGCCCGGAGGGGGCCGCGGGCGGGGTGGTGACGGACCGGGCGGGCCGGGTGGTGGTGTGGGCCGCAGCGGCGGCGGTTCCGGTGGCGGGAGGGGGGGTGGCGCCGCCGGGAGCGGCAGTGGCGGAGTGGGAGCGGCGGGAGCGGCGGGGGTGACGGCGGGGGCGACGGGGAGCGGCTCGGGCCGGGACGACCCCAGCCGGAGTGGCCGCTGCTCGATCCTCGCCGGAACCGGGAATGAGGCCCCGGCTCGGGTCGCTCCCCTTCAGTAGGCGGACAGCTCCGGACCAATCCCCCGGGTCGGGGTTGGTTGTTCAGCCGGAGTCCCGGTGACCAACAGCGGGTCCAAGCCAGTCAGGTGGGTGGCGAATGGTCCACGCTTCGCGGGCCGCTCGGGCAGGCCGCGAGGCGTGGACGTCCAGACCGCGCGGAGGGCGACGATTTTATCCACCCTTCGCGACGTGAGCGCTCGCCCGCGAAGTGTGGACGATTTCGTGCGTACCCCCATCCGCATCGGCACCCGGCGCCACCGTCACGAACCTATGGCCACATGGCGAGCCGCTGTGCAGGCCGAACCGGCTCGGAACACCACCGCATCGCCACCGCCCGTGCCTGTCGACAGACCGACAGAACGACAGCACGCAGAACGTGACCGCCGACCTGTCGACACCTCCGCCGGCCTACCACGAAAGCGCACGCCCGGACCCCCGGGCGTCAGGCTTTGCGGCCGCTCCGTTGGGCGCAGGCCCCCGATGATCTGGTTGGCGACGTCGAGCATCCGCATCCGCTCGTGCATGGCCTGGCTGCGAATCCAGTTGAACGACTCGCTCTCCTTCCATCCCAGCTCGTCCATCAGGATGCCCTTGGCCCGATCGATCGCCTTACGTACCTCCAGGCTCTCCTCGAGGGACTTGACCTGCTCGTCCAGGGCCTTCATCTCGGCGAAGCGGCCGATCGCCATCTCGATGGCGGGAAGCAGTTCGCTCTTCTGGAACGGCTTCACGAGGTAGGCCAGTGCCCCCGCATTGCGAGCCTGCTCGATCAGATCTCGCTGGCTGAACGCGGTGAGGATGAGCACGGCGCACAGACGTTCGGCGCTGATCTCCCGGGCTGCAGTCAGGCCGTCGCATTCCAGGCATCTTGATGTCCAGGATGGCGAGATCAGGTCGATGGGCTCGGACCAACTCGACCGCCTCGTCGC
This sequence comes from uncultured Acidimicrobiaceae bacterium, assembly GCA_963834775.1. Lineage (GTDB taxonomy): Bacteria > Actinomycetota > Acidimicrobiia > Acidimicrobiales > Palsa-688 > PALSA-693. The sequence continues at coordinate 561,930 of CAWICR010000006.1, read as the reverse complement.
CGCGGCCGGTCTCGCCGACGACCTCGTACCCCTCCTCCTGCATGATCTCCTTGAGGTCGAGGCGGACGATGGCCTCGTCCTCTGCGATCACGAGACGGACTGCCACGGGCCTCGCTCCTTGGGAATCAGAGAACCTGTCCGCACCGCTGCCGCCCGGTCTCCGTAGTCGGCCCGTGCCTGCGCTGGCTCATCCACGTCACCGAGTCGGTGATCACGACCGGGGGCGGTCGCTGCTGATCAACCGGTCGAGCAGTTCGTCCTGGGTCGCCTGCAGTTCCGCTACCTCTGCCTGCACCATCTGGCGGGTCCGGGCCATGGCATCGGCGTGGCGCTGGGCCTCGGTGTACTCCCGGTGGGCGATCGAGGTTTCGGACACCAGCGACCGGATGCGAGCCTCGTCGGCGGCGTCGGAAAGCGCCGCCAGCTGGTCGTCGATCACGGCAAGCTCCTCCCGGGCGCGCTTCAGCCGCTGGGCGACGTCCATCAACTTGCGCTCGATCAGCACTCGCGACATTGGGCTAGGGAGACTACCGGAGTGGACCGGGGCCACGAACTCGCTCGGGCCGCGGGTTCAGCCCTTTCTCATCTCCTTCGGCCAGACTGGAGAGGTGCGAGTCCTGGTGGTCGACGACGAACCGGCTGTTCGCCAAGCGCTCGATCGCGCCCTTCGGTTCGAGGGATACCAGACCGAGCTTGCCGAGGACGGGCCCGCTGCGCTCAGTGCCCACGCCGAACGGCCCGCCGACGCCATCGTGCTGGACGTGGCCATGCCCCGGATGGACGGGCTCGAGGTCTGCCGGCGACTCCGTCAGGCCGGCGATCACACCCCGGTGCTGATGCTGACCGCCCGAGCGGCCGTCAACGAGCGGGTCGCCGGCCTCGACGCCGGCGCCGATGACTATCTCGTCAAGCCCTTCGCCCTGGAGGAGCTTGCTGGCGCGGATCCGGGCCTTGCTGCGGCGCAGCGCACCGCTCGGCGACGACGAGGTTCTGCGGTTCGCCGACCTCTCCCTGGACCCGGGCACCCGGGAGGTGCGCCGGGGGGCCCGGTCCATGGAGCTGACCCGCACCGAGTTCCTGCTCCTGGAACTGCTGCTCCGCAACGCCAAACAGGTGCTCCCGCGGGAGCTGATCTTCGACCGGGTGTGGGGATACGACTTCGGCGCCAACTCGAACTCCCTCGAGGTCTACATCGGCTATCTGCGCCGCAAGACCGAGGCCGGCGGCGAGCCCGCTTGATCCACACCGTACGGGGCGTGGGCTACGTGTTGCGCCAGCCCGCCGAGGAGTGACGAGGGCGATGAGCCGCCTGGCTGCGGACGAAAGAGCTTCCGGGTCCGGCTGGGAGCGCTGGTCGCGGCGGCAGTCGGGCGTGACCTGGCGCTGCCGCCCTGGCGTCCTACTTCGCCGTACGCCACCAGCTTTACAGCCAGGTCGACTCGTCGCTCCACAACGAGCTGGCCGCCGCCCAGCTGCTATCGCCGCGCCGGTACGTTCAACACCGGCGCGTCGGGCTTTCCTGCGCCACTTCAACAACAGCCTCCTGCAGGTCATCAGCCGCGAACGGAGCGTCGATCTATCCGGCGCCGTCCCTCGGCCCGGCCCTGCCCGTCAACCAGGCGACGCGGGCCTGGCGCTGCCAAAGGCGAGACCGTTCAGCTCGCGCACCGTCACCTTCCAGGGTGCGCACTACCGGCGTCATCACCCAGGGCGGCACGCTCTCGATGCAGCACGGCACCCCCGTGGCCATCCAGATCGCCCGTCCGCTGACCGACATCGAACACACCTTGAGCTGATCTCCGGCTGATCCTGTGGATCGTGGCGCTGGCCGGGATTGGGCGTCGCCGTCGCCCTCGGCTACCTCGTTGGCAAGGCCACGATCCGGCCGGTCGAACGCCTCACCGCAGCCGCCGAACACGTAGCCGCCACCCAGGATCTCGAGTCCACCATCGACGATCAGGGCGAGGACGAGCTGGCCCGACTGGCCCGCTCGTTCAATGCCATGCTCGCAGCGCTGGCCGCGTCCCGCCAGCAGCAGGCCCAGCTGATCTCGGACGCCGGCCACGAACTGCGTACCCCGCTCACCAGCCTGCGCACCAACATCGAGGTGCTGCTACGCGTCAAGGACCTGCCCGAGCCGGACCGGGCCGAGCTGCTCAAGGACGTGAACTCCCAGCTGGAGGAGATGACGACCCTGGTCGGGGACGTCGTCGAGCTGGCTCGAGAGGACGAAGCGCAAGCGGAACCCATCGAGGTCCGGCTCGACGTCCTGGTGGAACGGGCCATCGAGCGGGCCCGCCGCCGGGCCCCAGTCATGACCTTCGACGTCGCCGCTCACCCCGGGCTCGGTGCGAGGCCAGCCGTTCTTGCTGGAGCGAGCCGTGCTCAACGTTCTGGACAACGCCGTCAAGTGGAGTCCGCCGGCGGCACCATCCGGGTTCGCCTCCGGCGCCAGCAGGTGTGGATCGCTCGACGTCCTCGATCAGGGACCGGGCATCGCCGCAGCCGACCTCCCTCATGTGTTCGACCGCTTCTACCGGGCGGAGTCGGCCCGGTCGCTGCCCGGCTCGGGGCTGGGCCTCGCCATCGTGCAGCAGGTCGTCGTCAGCCACGGGGGAAGCGTGCAGGTTCACTCGCCGCCGGACGGGCGGCACGCTGGTGCACATCGAGTTGCCGATCGTCGCCGAGCACGAGCCGGCCGAGGTCGTCGACGAACTCGTCGGAGCCAGGCGACAGCGACGGTGCGGCTCCGAACCGGTCTCCGTGCCGTCCTTCGAGCCACAGCCCGACCAGTCCTGGCCAGCCCGGCCGTCAACCAGGCCGGACCCCAGCCCGGGGCCGAACCCATACGGTGATCCGGTTGGACCCTGGGAGCCGGATCACGAGGACCCCGCTCCGGCTGCTCCCGGCCGCTTTTCGTGGCCGACCCGTCGCCGTTGAGCCGTCAGTCGCCTGGGTGCGCCGCCGCCGGTTGGGGACCGGGCAGATCGGGTTCGTTGAGCAGCCCCGCCAGCCGGGCCAAGGCAGGCAGGGCCGCCAGGATGGCGTTGCGGTCGGGGTTCGGGAGCCGGTCCAGGGCCCGACCGATGCGCCGTTCGTGAGCCTCTTCCCAGGCGGCTAGCTGGGCTCGTCCAGCGGAAGTGAGGGTTACGACTGCGGCCCGCCGATCCCCAGGGTCGGTGTCACGCTGAACCAGCCCGGCGCGCAGCATGGTGGCAATGAGCCCGCGACCGTGCTGTGGGCCAGATGAAGCCCCTCGGCCAGGTCGTTGATGCGAGCAGCTGACTTCTCGGCGAGCGTCTGCAGCAGCTCGACCTGAGCCATGGGCAGGGATTCCCAGGGGATGTCGAAGCGGATGCTGGTCCGCAACGCTCGCCGCAGCTGGGTGACCGTGTCCGTCAGTCAGGCACGCCCCGGGAGCCGACGATGGCGACCCGGCGCCGAGGTCCGGAGTTGTCCCGGAGCGGACTCTTGGCATGTCGAAGTGTAGAACGAGCTCCAGATTAGGTCGGTTACAGAATATACCTGTGACCGTTATAATTGGCCCATGGCGTGGGCGGATTGGCCCATCAGCGTCCCCCGGATGGGCTGGTTGGCCCAGGAGAGGGCCCGGCCCCAGCGCGTCCGAACCTGGCCACACGCCTGGAGGTGGGCGGTCGCCACCGTGTGCTTCGGGGCCTTTATGGGCCAGCTCGACGCCAGCGTGGTCACGCTCACGTATCGACCGGTCGAGTTGGAGTTTCACGCCGGGCTGGCGGCCGTGGAGTGGGTGTCACTGGCCTACCTGCTGACGCTGATCGCCCTGCTGGTGCCGGTAGGCCGCTTGTCGGACGCTCGAGGCCGCAAGCTGCTGTACCTCTACGGTTTCGTCGTTTTCACGGCGGCGTCGGTGGCATGCGGGCTGGCGCCGAGTCTGGCCCTGCTCATCGGTTTTCGCAGCGTGCAAGCCCTCGGAGCGGCGATGCTGCAAGCCAACAGCGTGGCGCTGGTAACCAGCAGCGCGCCGGCCGGCCGCAGGCGTCATGCCCTCGGCGTGCAGGCAGGCGCCCAGGCCCTCGGCCTGGCCCTCGGTCCCAGCGTGGGCGGGATCCTGGTATCCACCGTCGGCTGGCGCTGGGTGTATTTCATCAACGTTCCGGTCGGCTTGATCGCGCTAGTGGGCGGTCACTACCTTTTGCCCCGGACCCGCCAACGCAGCCGGGCGACCAGCCTGGATCGGACCAGCGTGGTGCTGCTGACGATCGCCACCCCGGGCCTGCTTCTGGGCTTGTCGGGCGCCTCCGGACTGTCAGTTACCACCGAGGTCACGGTTGCCGCGCTCGGTCTGGCTGCGATCGCCGGGAGCCGATTCGTAGGCCGGCAGCGACGGTCCGCGAACCCGCTCATCGATCCGATGCTGTTCCGTGAGCCAGCGATCCGCTGGGGATTGTTGGCGGCCATGTGCGGCTATCTCGTCCTCTTCGGTCCGCTGGTTCTCGTCCCGATCGCCCTGACGTCACACGGGGGATTCCGCCTTGATCGCCGGCGCCGTGCTCACGGCCCTGCCCGCCGGGTTCGCCCTGACCGCGGTAGCCGGCCCCGCGCCCTGCCATCCTGGCTCCATGACCGCCAGCGAGCGATGCTGGGTGCTGGCATCTGCAGTGTGGCACTGGCCGCTGCCCTGGCTGCCAACCCCACACCCGCAGTGCTTGTCTTCGTGCTGGCAGCCCTGGGGCTCGGCCTCGGTGTCTTCGCCCCCTCCAACAACAACACCATCATGGGCGCGGCTCCGCCGCAGTCGGTGGCCACGGTCGGCGGACTGCTCAACCTCGCCCGGGGCCTAGGAACGGCCCTGGGCGTGGCTGCGGTCACACTGGCGTTTCACCTAGGTTCGGATCAGCGACTCGCCTACCGGGCGGACCACCTGGCCCTGGTCATGCTGTTGGCCGCAACCCTGGTCGTAGCCATCTCCAGCCGGCTGTCCACGAACGAAAACTTACCGCGCGGTAGTTCGCGCCCCGGTAACAGGGCCGACATCTGGCGGCTAGTGCACCTGGTCATTTCTCGCCTCTGACCACTTCTAACGACGACACCACTTCGTGACCCTTCGCCCCGGACTGCCCAAAACCCCCTGCCAGGTTTTTCTCGCCGGCCGATCAGCGTGCCCGGAGCGGGATTCGAACCCGCATGCCCTTGCGGACAATGGTGTTTGAGACCATCGCGTCTGCCTGTTCCGCCATCCGGGCGGGCTCCGTGAGCTTAGCTGTTACGTATTGATGTCCCGCCGGGTCAGACAGTACCGGGTCCGGCGTTCCGCTCTTCCAGTCCCGCAACCGCCAGGAGGTTCCCCACTGTGCCTGCCTTCTTATTCCCCGGCCAGGGGTCCCAACGGCCGGGGATGGGCCGTCCCTGGATCGACCATCCGTCGTGGGAGGTCGTTGACGACGCCTCGCAGGCCGCCGGCCGAGACATCGGCCACCTCCTTGCTCGATGCCCCCTTTGACGAGCTGACCGAGACCCGAAACGCCCAGCTGGCCACCTTCACGTTCAGCCTGCTCATCACCGACGCCGTCGAGCGGTTGGGCATCGAGCCGACCGAGATCGCTGGCCACTCCCTCGGCGAGTACAGCGCCCTGGCCGTCAGTGGCGCCCTGGGCTTCGAAGACGGCGTTCGGCTGGTCGCCGAGCGGGGGGAGGCCATGCAATCCGCGGCCGATGCCCGGCCGGGCGTCATGACGGTGGTCGCCGGGTGCGACGCCGACACGGTCGACATCGCCTGCCGCCTGGCAGACGGCGACGTGTGGGTCGCCAACTACAACAGCGCCGAGGAAACCGTGATCGCGGGCGAGCCCGCCGCGGTGGACAAAGCGGCGGCCGGCGCCATGGAGCTGGGGGCCCGCAAGGTCTCGCCGGTCGCTGTCGGCGGTGCCTTTCACACGCCGTTCATGGCCCCGGCACGCGACCGCCTGCGCAAGATGATGGCGACCATCACCTTCCACGACGCCGAGGTTCCCATCGTGGCCAACGTGGATGCCCGCCGGCATACCTCCGCCAGCGACTGGGAGGTGCTGCTGCTGGCGCAGCTGCGTGAGCCCGATCCGCTGGCACCAGAGCATCCTGCGCCTCGGCGGCCTGCTGGAGGGCGGGCGATGGGGAGCGCCTGTTCGTGGAGCTCGGGCCCGGTCCTTCGCTGTCAACGCTGGTGCGCCAGACCTTGCCGAACGTCACGACCCTGGCCGTGTCCGCACCCGGGGACCTCGACCGCCTGGTCGACGCCGTATCGGGCAACACTGCCCTCCATGCCTACGCACTGGGCCACCAGGGCGAACACCTCTACGTGTCCGAGCGGGTGGTGATCAGCCCGGGGCCGGGCATCTTCGAGCCGGCCGAGGACCTCGAGCTGCACGCCGGCACGCCCCATCGAGGTCGGCACCCTGCTCGGCACGGTGTCCGGCATTGAGGTGCGCTCCCCGTTTGCCGGTCGCTTCGAAGGGGCCCTGGCCCACCCGGGTGAGCGGGTGCAGACCGGCCAGCCGATCGCCTGGCTGCACGCGTCATGACCGGGGCTGCCATCACCGGCTGGGGGACGGCGCTTCCCGAGCGGATCGTGACCAACGCCGATATCGCCACCCTCTTCGAGACGAGCCGACGAGTGGATCGTGGAGCGCAGCGGGATCCACACCCGGCGGGCCGCCTCCGGTCCCTTCGTGGCCGAAGCAGCCGCCCGCACATCCCGAGGCGCGGGCTCGGCACCACGGCCACCCTGGCGATGCAGGCCGGCCGGCAGGCGATGCGAGCGCGCCGGCGTGGATCCGGCCGACATCGGCTGCTCCTGCTGTGCACGACCACTCCCGACCAGCTGATCCCGGCCAGCTCCGCCGCCGCCTCGGCCGCCCTCGGCATCGGCGGCGGGGCCATGGATCTCAACGCCGCCTGCGCCGGCTTCACCTACGGCCTGGTGACGGCCGCCGGGCTCATCGGCGCGGGCATGGACCGGGTGCTGCTGATCGGCGCCGAGACCCTGACCCGGGCGACCAACTGGGAGGATCGCAGCAACGCCTTCCTCTTCGGCGACGGCGCCGGCGCCGTGGTGGTCGAGGCCGTGCCCGGCGAAAGCTCGCTGCTCGGTTGGGACCTCGGAGTGGACGGCACCACTGGTGGCGCTCCTTGTACGCCAATCACGGCTCCGGGATGGTCATGCGGGGTCAGGAGGTATTCCGCAAGGCCGTCCGGGTCACCGTCGACTCCGCCCGGGCATCGCTGGAGCGGGCCAAGGTCAGCATCGACGACATCGCCCTGTTCGTACCCCATCAGGCCAACCTCCGGATCATGGACGCCGTCGGCATCCCGGCTGGGCCTGCCCCCGGATCAGATCGCCGTCCGTCATCGACCGCACCGGCAACACCAGTTCGGCGTCGATACCGCTGGCGCTGGTGGATGCGGTCGAGGAAGGGCCGGCTGCACGACGGAGACCTGATCCTGCTCGCCGGCTTCGGCGCCGGCATGACCTGGGCGTCCGCCGTATGGCGGTGGGGCGGTGCTGGACGCGCCACCGACGTCAGCGGGCACCGCCGGGTGGCAGCGAATAAATGGTCCGGCCGACGGCCTACTACATTCCCTTTGACCCCGGCTTGGATGGAGGATCCCATGGCTGACAAAGCTGACAGCGTCGACGACGAAGCCTTCGAGAAGTTCAAGGAATGCGCCGTCGAGGTGCTCCATGTCGAACCGGAGAAGGTGACTCCTGACGCCAGCTTCGCCGACGACCTCGACGCCGACAGCCTGGACCTGGTCGAGTTGGTGATGGCCCTCGAGGAGCAGTTCGGCATCACCGTCGACGAGTCCGAGCTCGAAGGGGTGTCGACGGTCGGTCAGGCCTTCGATCTGGTGTCCTCGAAGCTCTGATGCTGGCGGTTCACCCCTCGCCGGACGGCCGCGAGGGCGTACAGGGTCGCCGGGTTGCCGTCACGGGCATCGGCGTGGTGGCGCCCTGCGGCATCGGCCGCGACGCGTTTCTGGAACGGCCTGCTCGGCCCCCAGCCCTCGGGCCCGCGCCGGGTCAGTCCCGACTTCGATGCCACCGATCTCTACGGCCCCAAAGATGTCCGGCGGGTGGACCGCTTCACCCAGTTCGCCGCGGTGGCAGCAGCCGAGGCCCTGGCCGACGCCGGCGGTCTGGATGCGGCGGCGGCCTCACCCCGGATCCCGACCGGACGGGGGTCATCATCGGGACGGGCGTCGGCGGCCTGGAGACCCTGGAGACCCAGATCGGGGTGTTCCGGGACAAGGGAGCCCGGCGCGTCAGCCCGTTCCTGGTGCCGATGATGATGGGCAACCGGGCCGCAGCCGACGTCTCGATGCGGTACGGCTTCCGGGGACCGTGCGAGGCCACCGTCACTGCCTGCGCGGCCGGATACCCACAGCGTGGCCAACGGCGCCCGCCTCGATCGCCATCGGCCGATGCGATGTGGTCATCGCCGGCTCCGCCGAAGCGGGCATGACCGAGACCGGTATCGCCGGTTTTACCAATATGACCGCCCTGTCGAGCAGCGGCATCTCGATGCCGTTTGACGTCAAGCGGGACGGCTTCGTCATGGGCGAAGGCGGCGCCGTCCTGGTCCTCGAGGAGCTGGAGCGGGCCCGGGCCCGCGGCGCGCACGTGTACGCCGAGATCGCCGGGGCGGCCAGTACGGCCGACGCCTACCACATTACGGCCCCTGCTCCGCACGGAACCGGAGCGGTTAGCTGCATGGAGCTCGCCCTCTTGACGCCGGCCTGCCGCCCGACGCCATCACCCACATCAACGCCCATGGCACCTCCACCCCGGCCAACGACCTCCCCGAAGCGGAGGCCATCATGAAGGTGTTCGGTTTGCCCGGTCCGGCGGTTACTTCGATCAAGGGGATTACCGGTCACTCGCTGGCGGCCGCGGGCTCGCTGGAGGCGGCCGCGCTGGCCTTGACCATCGAGCGAGGCCTGATTCCGCCCACCGCCGGCCTGACCGAGCAGGATCCCGAGATCCTCATCGACGTGGTAAAAGGCCAGGCCCGGCCGTGGACACCTGCGCCGGCACTGTCGAACTCGTTCGGGTTCGGCGGCCACAACGGCAGCCTGGTCATGGTGCCGCCCGGCTGAGCGTCGGCTGCAGACCCGGATCGAGAAGTTCGTCGCTGTCGCCGCCTATCCCGGCCGGGGCGGCGGCCTTTGGAGCTCGCCGTGGCGTCGGCTCGTCTGCCGTGTCGCCGTATCCGGCCCAGTCTCTGCGCTAGGTAGCCAACGCCACCAGCAGGTTTCGGGCCGTGTCCTTGGGCGAGATCTTGTACCACACCTCGGCGAGCTTGCCCTTGCCGTCGATCAGGAACGCGGATCGAATGATCCCCATATAGGTCCGTCCGTAGTTCGACTTTTCGCCCCAGACTCCGTACGCCTCGGCCACCGAATGGTCCTCGTCAGCGAGCAGCGGAAACCCGAGCCCGTACTTTTGGTCGAACTTGGCCTGACGAGCCGGCGGGTCCGGGCTGATGCCGAGCACGGCGGTGTCGCCGACCTCCGGCAGGACATCGCGCAGACCGCACGCCTGCGTCGTGCAGCCCGGTGTATCCGCCTTGGGGTAGAAGTACACCAAAACAGACTTTCCTCGGAAGTCGGACAACTTCACTTTGTTGCCGGCCTGATCCGACAGCGTGAACGGCGGGGCCTTGTCTCCGACCTTCAGCAATTCTGCCATGAAGGGATCGTATCTACAGCCCACGCCCCAGGGGAACCAAACAGCTACCGATGATGCACTCGATCAAGGCGGGCTAGGTGATCGGGCTAAACCGAGACGCCATTCAGCGAAGCCTATGCGCCGAAGACGCTCACTCATGCACGTCCCCTCGCCCGCTGCGAGCACAAAGTGGCCGCCGGTCGGAAACACCGACCGGCGGCCACTGGTTCAGGTCTGGGGCTGGTGGCGCGGCATGTTGGGCCTCGCCAACGGCCCTTTGACCCCTGCGCCGTTCTCAGCCTGTCAACAGGTTGCGCCGGCAGGACACGGCAAGCCGTTTTGGAACGGTGTCACTTGGACCAGAGAACCGTTCACGTAGTGATACAGCGCCAGGTTGACGTTGACCGCCCGCGGAATCAAACCGCCGAGCGCCTTCTGGGGGACCGTCCAGTTGAGCGGCTTGGTCATGCCCATCGTGGTCAGGTCAGTCGTCGTCGACAAATACTGGAAGACGGACTGGGCGGACACGTTCGGATGCGCCTTGGCGATCTGCTGCACCACCTCTGCGGCCAGCCAGGCGCTGGCGAGATCACCAGACCGGTAGGTCGAGCCCGGCGCATAGGTGTTCATGTCCGAGTTAAACAGCTGCCAACCAGGCGAGCTCTGGTTGTAGTAGACGGAGACATAGGCGTTGGTCGGATTGCCAAAGTTGGCGTGGATACTGCCGGCGTCCCAAGTGGTCGAGTTGTACAGCACCGGCTGGTTATAACCAATGGACTGCAGCGCCTTGCCCAGCCGGATGCCCACCGCAACGGTGACACCGTATGCAAGAACCCCGGTATGGGAGGCGATCTGGGCGGCATAGGGCGACATGTCGGCCGTGGTAAACGGGACGTAGACGGTTCCTACCACCTTGCCGCCCACCGGAGCGACAACGCCCTGCACCAACGGCGGGTAATTGCGGCCCGCCGGCAAATCGATGGTCGTTATGACCACATTCGGCTGCTTGAAGTAGGTCACCCCAATCGCCGAGGCGGCAGTGTCAGCTAAGAGTGCCTCCCGTTGAACGGAAACGCCTGCGGAGACTTGTACTGCTCCGGGCAGAAGAACTGAGGGTTGATCGAAGCCATCTTGTGAGCCGCCAGGATCGGCAGGAGCTGCGAGCTACAGGTCGAAGAGTCCGCGATGATCCCCAACATGCGCGGATCGGAGACCGCCTGCTCGGCGCACTTGGTCGCCTGGTTAGCGTCGTTGTTGTCGACGCAGGACACGATCTGGAGGGGGTGGCCGTTGATACCGCCCCGCGAGTTGACACCCTTCGCGATGACCGATGTGTAATCCAGGCCCGCACCGCTCGAGCTGGCTGTCCACATCAACTTGTACGGCGTGCCGGTCGGGGTCGCACTCGACCCCGATGACGTCGATGACCCCGTCGCCGCCGGCGAAGCCGACGTCGTTGACGACCCCGTCGTGGTGGCGCTGGTCGACTTCGACGAGCTACTGCACGCGGTCATAGTCAAGCCGACCACGGCGGCAATTCCACCCGCCACCAGCTTCGACCGTCCGATGCCAAACATAACTTTCTCCTCTGATCGACTGACGACAACGAGCTCCCGTCGCGGATCGACGGAGCGGCTACCGACCGCCGGCCGGACACATCGACCGGCGGTCCTGCTTCGGATCTGCGCCTGGCGGCGCGGATGTGGGCCCTCGCCAGCGGCCCTTAGTTGGCGCCGGGCAAGTGGTTTCCGAACGGTGTCACTTGGACCAGGGAGGCGTTCACGTAGTGGTACAGCGCAATTTGGACGTTGGATGCACGCGGAATCGAACCGCCGAGCGCCGTCTGCTTGACCGTCCAGTTGAGCGGTTGGGTCATGCCCATCGTGGTCAAGTCGTCGTCGACGACAAGTACGAGAAGATGGACTGGGCGGACACGGTTGGGAAGCGTCTTGGCGATTTGCTGCACCACGTTGGCGGCGGTCCAGGCGCTCACGAAGTCGCCCGCCTGGTAAGTCGAGCCCGGCGCGTATTTGCTCATGTCCGACAGATACAGCTGCCAACCGGGTGAGTTCTGGTTGTAGTAGATCGAAACGTAGGCGTTGGTTGGATTGCCGAAGTTGGCTGGATGCTGCCGGCGTCCCAGGTGGTCGAGTTGTAAATGACCGGCTGATTGTAACCAATCGACTGGAGTTCCTTGCCCAGCCGGATACCGACCGCAACGGTGTTGCCCTCAGCCAGAACCCCGGTATGGGAGGCGATCTGGGCGGCATAGGGCGCCATGTCGGCCGTGGTAACGGGGACGTAGACGCTGGCCACCACCTTGCCGCCCACGGGAGCGACAACGTTCTGCACCAGAGGCGGGTACTCCCGCCCGGCGGGCAGGTCGAGAGTCGTCACGACCACGTTGGGTTGCTTGAAGTACTGCACCCCGAGCGCCGATCCGGAAACGTCCGCCAGTGTGCCTCCGGTGAACGGAAAGGAGTTAGGTGACGTGAACGTGCCGGACAGAAGAACTGAGGATTGATCGACGCCATCTTGTGTACCGCCAGGATGTCGTACACCTGCGAGCTACAGGTCGAGGAATCCGCGATGAGCCCCAACATTTGCGGATCGGCGACCGCCTGCTCGGCGCACTTGGTCGCCTGGTTGGCATTGTTGTTGTCGGCGCAGGACACGATCTGGAGTGGATGCCCGTTGATACCGCCACGGGCGTTGATACCCTTCTCGATGACCGACGTGTAGTTGTTGCCACCAGTCGGTGTGGTGTAAGTCCACATCAGCTTGTACGGCGTGCCGGTCGGGGTCGCACTCGACCCCGATGACGTCGATGACCCCGTCGCCGCCGGCGAGGCCGACGTCGTCGGCGACCCCGTCGTGGTGGCGCTGGTCGACTTCGACGAGCTACTACACGCGGTCATAGTCAAGCCGACCACGGCGGCGATTCCACCCGCCACCAGCTTCGACCGTCCGATCCCAAACATGTCTTCCTCCCCTTACGTGCGGACGACAGCGACCCCCGTTGCCGGTCGGTTCAGGACTGTAGCAGCCGGAGCACCCGAGCGCCCAACACCCCCGGGACGGCTCCCGACGAGGGGCTATCGGGCGGGGCGACCACGGATTACCAATTATCCATGTCAAGCGAAAAATTGGCTGCGATCCGGCCGGAATGGCCGAATCGAACAATTTGGGCAGGTCTACTACGACCCGCTAATGGGTGTTTGCCTCCGGTCCCGGTACCCGGTCACGAGGATCCTCGCTCGGAAGCACGCGGTGTGGCATGCTTCGGTGCAGGCGGAGACGGATCTGGTGGGAGGCCGTCTACATGGTCACGCAAAAACAACCATCCGAACTGGTCGCGAGGAAGCTGATCGCCGAAGCGGTTGGGACATTTTTTCTGGTTTTCTTCGCCGTGGGCGTGGCCACCCTGAGCTTTGGGTTCAAGCTGTTCGGGTCCAGCTACTCAGCCGGTGTGGTCACCACCGCCCTGGCGTTCGGACTGGTCATGCTGGTCATGGCGTATTGCATCGGGCCAATCTCCGGGGCCCACATCAACCCGGCTGTCACCATGGGCTTCGTGGTCTCTCGGCGCATGGCCCTCAGCGAGGCCGTCGGCTACTGGATCGCCGAGTTCGTCGGCGCCATCGCCGGCGCCCTGGTGCTGTGGGGGGTGATGTCGGGATCACGGTTCTACTCCCGGACCCGCACCGGCCTGGGCGCCAACGGCTTCGGTAAGCAGTCGGCCATCGGCGTCAACACGGTCGGCGCCTTCGCGGTCGAGGCCATCATGACCTTGCTGTTTGTCTTCGTGGTGCTCGCCGCCACCAGTCGCCTGGCCTCGCCGGGATTCGCCGGATTGGCGATCGGCCTGGGCCTGACCACGGTGCACCTCATCGGCATTCCCTTCACCGGCACCTCGGTCAACCCGGCGCGAAGCCTGGGTCCGGCGCTCATCGTGGGCCACGCCGCCTTGAGCCAGGTGTGGCTGTTCATTGTGGCGCCACTGGTGGGTGGTGCCGTGGCCGCGTTGTTGTACCGCTACTTCTTCGCCGGGGAAGCCCCTGCGGTCGAGACCGCTCCATCTATCCCCACGGCTCCCGCGCCGACCTGAGATAGCGTGCGGGGGTGTCGTTGGTCTCCCCCGCTGATCGGTCCGTCGGAGCCTTCAGCACCGACCCGCCCTGGATCATCAACGTGGACGAACTGCGGTGGCGGACCGGAATCGACCAGCTGCGCGCCACCACTGCGGCCCAGGTGCCTCACCTGCTCCGCAAGCGCCGCGTGCCACCGGGCCGGCGGGTAGTCCGGGTCGGAGCCGAACTCGCCCAGGCCGTCGGGGGCTGGTATCTCCTCGAGCGGCGTCAGGGTCGCCGGTACGATCGGCCCGAGCTCTCCAGGGCCGGCCTGTCCCGCCGGCTGCGGCTGGCCTTTCAGGCCCTGGGGCCTACCTACATCAAGTTGGGCCAGATCCTCTCGTCCGGTGAGGGTCTGTTTCCCGTCGAGCTCGTCAACGAGTTCCGCCTCCTCCGCGACCGGGTGCCCCCGGAGTCGTTCGAGGCGGTCCGCCAGGTCGTAGAGGAGGAGCTCGGTCATCCCCTCGAGGATGTCTTTCTGCACTTCGACCGGGAGCCGTTGGCCGCGGCCTCCATTGCCCAGGTGCACGCCGCCACCCTCCACTCCGGAGAGCAGGTGGTGGTCAAAGTGCAACGCCCTGCGGTCGCCACGACGGTGCGTACGGATCTGGCCGCCATGAGCTGGATCGCGCCGTTCCTCATCGGCCGGATACCGGTATCAGCACTGGCAAACCCGCCCGCGCTGGTGGAGCTGTTCGCCGAGACCATCGTAGAAGAGCTCGACTTCCGCCTGGAAGCCGACAACATGCTCGACATCGCCCGGGTTCTGGCCGCCACCGATCAACGATCCGTCGTCGTGCCGCGCCCGCACCCCGAACTGGTCACCCGGCGGGTGCTGGTCATGGAGCGCCTCAGCGGCTTCTCCTTCGACGATGTGGACGGCATGCACGCCGCGGGTATCGACACGGCGGCGGTGGTTCGCGCCCTGATGATCTGCTTCCTGGAGGGCGCCACTCTCTTCGGGGTGTTCCACGGCGACCTGCACGGCGGCAATCTGTTCGTCCGACCGGACGGTACCGTCGCCCTGCTCGACTATGGAATCACCGGCCGGCTCGACGAGCCTCGCCGCCTGGCCTTCCTGCGCATGCTGATGGGCGGCACCATCAACGACCCCAAGATGCAGCTCGCCGCTCTCCGCGACCTCGGCGCCCTGCCCCCCGATACTGACCTGGACTCCGTCATCCGCGACCTGGGCATCGACCAGCCTGTGAAGGATCCCACGGCCATGGCGCCCGAGGAACTGCTGGCCGAGATCCGAGACATCATCAAAAAGCTTCTGGCCTACGGGGCCCGCTTTCCCAAAGTGCTTATGCTCTACGTCAAGGACCTGTTGTTCCTCGATGGGGCGTTGGCCACCCTGGCGCCGGACGTCGACCTCTTCCAGGAGGTCACCCACATCGCCATGTACTTCACGCAGCGCTACGGCGAACGCATCGCCGCCGAAGTCGGTGTCGACCCTCGCGAGCGAGCCCTGGACCTCGACGGTATGCGGGCCCAGCTCGGGGTGTCGTCCGATGTCGAGCGCATGAGCTATCGCGACCTCCAGGCCCGGCGCCAACTAATACGCAGGCGGATGGAGGACCACCGGCGGCGCCGTCGCGGCGCGTAAGGCACTCCGGTCCCGTCCCATTAGCGGTAGGGGTCCGGGGCAACGGACCGGGCCGGGTGCCCGGGCTTCCTCGGGTACCCTGGAGTTCCCCCTATGAATCGCATGATGCAGCGCGCCGATCTCCGCAATGTCGCCATCGTGGCCCATGTCGATCACGGCAAGACGACATTGGTGGACGCCATGCTGCGCCAATCCGGTGTGTTCCGCGCCAACCAGGCGGTCGCCGAGCGAGTACTCGACTCCATGGACCTGGAGCGAGAAAAAGGCATCACCATCCTGGCCAAGAACACCGCCATCCGGTACGGCGACCTGACCATCAACATCGTCGACACTCCGGGCCATGCCGACTTCGGCGGGGAGGTGGAGCGAGGCCTGACCATGGTGGATGGCGTCCTGTTGCTGGTAGACGCCAGCGAAGGTCCTCTCCCGCAGACGCGATTCGTGCTACGCAAAGCGCTCGAAGCCCGCCTGCCGGTGATCTGTGTCATCAACAAGGTCGACCGGGCCGACGCCCGCGCCGCCGAAGTCGTCGACGCCGTGTACGAGCTGTTTCTCGATCTCGGCGCAGATGAGCACCAGATCGAGTTTCCCATCGTGTATTGCAATGCTCGCTCCGGCCAAGCCGCCTTGGCCGCCGATGACGTCGCCGCCAGTCCGGACCTGAAAATCCTCTTCGACCTTCTCGTCGAACACATCCCCGCCCCCGAGTACGAGGAGGGCCATCCCTTCCAGGCCCTCGTCACCAACCTCGACGCCTCGCCGTACGTGGGGCGACTGGCCCTGTGCCGGGTTCGAAACGGCCGAGTGAAAAAGGGCGACACGGTCGCTTGGTGCCGCCACGACGGCAGCATCGAACGGGTGCGGCTCTCGGAGCTGTACATGACCGAGGGTCTGGAACGGGTGGACGCCCCGGCAGGTGGCGCCGGCCCCGGCGACATCATCGCCGTCGCCGGCATCCCCGACATCATGATCGGCGACACCCTGGCCGACGCCCTCGACCCTCAGCAGCTGCCCGTGATCACCATCGACGATCCCAGCATCAGCGTGACCGTCGGCGTGAACACGTCCCCGCTGGCCGGCCGGGCGGCGGCCGGGGACGTCGTCGGCACCAAGCTGACGGCGCGGCTCATCAAGAACCGCCTCGATGCTGAGCTGGTCGGCAACGTCAGCATCCGGGTACTCTCCACCGACCGACCCGACACCTGGGAGGTGCAGGGGCGCGGCGAGCTGGCCCTGGCGGTGCTCGTCGAGCTGATGCGCCGCGAGGGTTTCGAGCTGACCGTGGGCAAGCCCCAGGTTTTGACCCGGGAGATCAACGGGAAACGGTGTGAACCGGTGGAACGAGTTTCCGTCGACGTTCCCGAGGATTTCATGGGCGTGGTGACCCAGCTGCTGTCCTTGCGCAAAGGCCGCATGGAAACGTTGACGAATCACGGCCACACCGGCTGGTGTCGCATGGAGTGGCTGGTGCCGGCCCGAGGACTGATCGGCTTCCGCACGGAGTTCCTGACCGAGACCAGGGGCACGGGGCAGCTGCATCACGTCTTCGACCGGTACGAGCCCTGGCACGGCGATCTGCGCACCCGGCCCAACGGCGTCATGGTCGCCGATCGCCGCGGCGCCACCACGACCTATGCCCTCACCAACCTCCAGGAGCGCGGCGCCCTTTTCGCCGGGCCGGGCGTGGAGGTGTACGAGGGGATGATCGTAGGCGAGAACGCCCGCTCGGAAGACATGGATGTCAATCCGACCAAGGAAAAAAAGCTCACCAACATGCGAGCCGCCGCCGCCGACGAAACGGTTCGGCTGGTGCCTGCTTTGCAGCTCTCGCTCGAACAGGCCCTGGAATTCATTCGTGAGGACGAATGCGCGGAAGTCACGCCGTCAACGGTCCGTCTGCGCAAGGTAATCCTCGATGCCAGCGAACGAGGGAGGCGCCGGGCCGCCAACCGCCCGCCCCGGTCCTAGGGCGAATCCGACCTCCGAGGGGCAAATCCGGACGGGCGAGCCGAACGATCCTGCCACCTCGACCGAGTACGCTCTCGAAGTCGTGAACTTGGCGGAAATCCTCCGTGTCCAGGCCATGGGCGATGACAGCTGGCGAGCGTGGCCCCCCGACGACGCGGACGAGAACCACCTTTTCGGAGGACAGGTCGCCGCGCAAGCCTTGCGCGCCGCCGCCTTGACAGTCGATCCCGGCCATCTGCCCAACTCGGTGCACTGCTACTTCTTGCGTCGTGGTCAGGCTCGACGTCCCATCGACATCACCGTCGAACGAGTGCGGGCCGGGCGCACGTACTCCAGCCGCCGGATCGACGTGCGCCAGCAGGGGCTCACGATCCTCTCCATGCTGGCGTCCTTTCACGTCGAGGAGCCTGGACCGGAGTTCGGTCGGATTATGCCCACGGCCGTGCCAGCGCCGGACGCCATCCCCGTCGAGGAAGCGCGCTACCCGTGGGAACGGCCGCTCGACATGCGGACCGTTCCGGTCGAGTCTCCGGCCGTGCGCTGGTGGGGCCGGGTCCGGAGCCCGTTCCCGCCCGACCCGGTCCTGCAACTGTGCGCGCTGTTGTACGTGTCCGACCTTCGGAGTGCGATAGCCGCCCTGGCCGCGGTAGGCGTTCGCCCCAAAATGGATCCTCAACTCTCCCGCCAGCCGAACGCCGGAAATGCGGGCAGCCTCGACCATGCCCTCTGGTTTCACCGCATACCCACCGTAACCGACTGGGTCTTTTGCGACGTGCGTCCGCTGGCGGTTCGCGATTCTCGCGGCCTGGTGCTCGGCACCATGTTCGATGGGGACGGTCGCCACCTGGCCACGTTCACCCAGGAGATATTCATGAAGGAAACCAGACCCGGCGCCGGAAGGGTCAGTTGAGCAGGGGATCGTCCGGGTAAGAGGCGACCAGAGCGAGCGAGCCGCCCTGTCGGCGCAGAACTTGCTTCCATAGGTCCATCGGCTGGTCGCAGAACGCGTCCTCTGGCAAGGCGTCGAGGATCCACCATGCGCCCGCGCCGATCTCGGCCTCCAGCTGACCGGCGGTCCATCCGGCGTAGCCCGCAAAGACACGCACCTGGCTGAGCGAGGTCTGAAAGTCTTCCGGATCCAGGTCCAGGTCAATGGTGCCCACTTCGGGGAGCACGGCGCTCCAGCCCTGCGGCGGGACGGCGGCAGCCGGATGGCCAATGGCCCGGGCCAGACAGATGACGGCTTGGTGCTGGACAGGCCCGCCCACGAAAACCACAGCCGGCGACGCCGCCAGACGCTCCCACCGCGGTAAGGGGGCGGCTACCGTGGTGTGGCTCGGTCGATTGAGCACCACGCCCAAGGCGCCCTCTTCGCTGTAGGCCAGGAGCATCACGACCGTGCGATCGAAGTTGGGATCGGGCAGGAGCGGGTTAGCCACGATCAACCGCCCGGCCCGGAGCAGATTCAGATCAGGCCGGTCAGGCACGGGCAGGCCTTTCCGGGTCCTCCTCTTTCCGACGGGCGCACGGTCGTTCGTCCACACGGATCAGCTTGCCACCCAGCCGCGACCGGCTGGTCATCAGGTCAGGCGACCGCGGCCACAACACAACCGCGGCCGCCTACTAGCTTGCGTCCCATGCACGCCGTCACGGTCGTCCCGCTGAAGGCCGGGTCCGTCGATCTCACCCAACTACCGGAGCCACCGGGCAGCGATGGTCCCGTTCTCGTCAAGACCCGGGCCATCGGCGTGTGTGGAACCGACCTGGAGATCATCGCTGGCGAGTACGGATGGGCACCCGATGGCGAGGACCGCCTCGCCATCGGTCACGAGTCCCTCGGCGAAGTGCTCGAAGCACCTGCCGACAGTGGCTTCGAACCCGGTGATCTCGTCGTGGCCATCGTGCGCCGGCCTGATCCCGTGCCCTGCCCAAACTGCGCCATCGGCGAGTGGGACATGTGCCGCAACGGCCGGTACACAGAGTGGGGCATCAAGGAACATCACGGCTACGCCCGCGAGCGCTACCGCATCACCCCCGATTACCTCGTCAAGGTCGACACTGGCCTCGGCAACCTCGGCGTGCTGCTCGAGCCCACCACGGTGGTGGCCAAGGCGTGGGATCACATCGAGCGCATCGGCACCCGGGCCCGCTGGGAGCCGGAAATCGTCCTGGTTACTGGCGCCGGTCCCATCGGTCTGCTGGCGGCGCTGCTGGGCGTGCAGCGCGGCCTGCAAGTGCACGTCCTCGATCAGGTGGCCGAGGGACTCAAGCCGGACCTGGTCGCCGCCCTCGGAGCCACCTACCACCACGGCACCGTAATTGACACGGGCCTAACGCCCGACGTCATCGTGGAGTGCACCGGGGTGGGCCAGCTCATTTTCGACGTGATGGACGCATCGGGCAACAACGGCATCGTCTGCCTCACGGGCGTGTCCTCTACCCGGGAACTCTCGGTCGACGTGGGCTTGCTCAACCGCCGTCTGGTCCTCGAGAACGATGTGGTGTTCGGCTCGGTCAATGCCAATCGCCGCCATTACGAAGCAGGTGCGGCCGCCCTGGCGCAGGCGGACCCCACCTGGCTGGCGCGACTCATCACCCGAGAGGTGCCGCTGTCGTCGTGGCGCGAGGCCTATCAACGCCTGGCGACTGACGTGAAGGTGGTGTTGTCGTTCGACTCCGGATCTGGATAACGGCCTGGCGCAAGGTTTTCGCCAGGGCCGGCCCGTCGCGGTGCAGTCCGAGCCAGTTCGAGATGTACAGCTCGATGCCGGAAAGCCGGAGCGCGTTGCGCCGCTTCTGGTCCCGGGCACTGTGTTCGGGGCTGAAGTGCCACACGTACCCGTCCATCTCCAGCATGACGGGATGAGCGAGGCTGAAGTCGATCCGGTATTCACCCTCGGGACCCGCGACGACCTCACACCGATCCACTGGAATGCGATAACGGGCGAGCCAGGCGAGCGTGCGGCTCTCGAGCACGCTCGGATGGGGTGCCCCGACAAAGCCACGCGTGTGGAGTCTGTCCCGAAGGACGCCGATACCGCGGCGCCCCGGTTTCGACCGTCGGCCGATCTCGGCTTCCAGACCACCGACCGTGATCAGTCTCTTGGCCAAGCCGCGGTCGACGGCGCGGTCCACCAGAGAGCCGTCGATGACGCCGCCGAATTCGCCCAACGTCCACAGCGGATCGGTGCAGTCGACGCCGCTCCAGGTCCGGACCCGGTTCCAGTCCAGATCACGTATCCGGTGGACGTCAAACCCGTAGGCCCGGGGGTGGGCGCGGCCCGACACCGTGACCGCGGCGCGGCCGCCAATCTCATTCCAGTCCAAAAGACCCCACAGGTAGGCCGCCGACTGGTGTGACGCCACCGCGGCCGGGCCGGCGGCCAAGACCGCGGCCAGGATGCCTTGTAGCGGGGTGACGGGATGAGCCGGATGACGGTAGACGCCGGGACTGACAGGGATCCAGAGGCCCGCGGCCAGGCGGTACCGGATCTGTCGGTGGCTCAGGCCGGCGGCGAGGGCGTCGGATCGACTGATCACCCCGTGTTGCCGCCGGAATCGGTCGTCTAAGCCATCTTTCATGCTTTTTCATATTACTTGATCAAAACCTTTCGCGGTACATTCCGCGTCTTTGTCACAGGGGCGACAATCGTTGTCACCCTTGTTCCGCAAGTAAAGAAATGTCCCCCAAAGCGGCCCGGGCCCGGACGGGCGGGACAGCGGGACAGCGGGACAGGGGGTCTCCAGAACCCGCCGGCTAGCCCCGGTCCAGCCCCCGGCGCAACGCCGCTACGGCGTCACCCACGGCCCCCGCTCCCCCGCCGTCGAGGAGCAGTCGCATCAAAGCCGAGGCCACCACCACGCCGTCGGCTTCGGCGGCGGCCGCCACGGCCTGCTCCGGTGTGGATATGCCGAAACCCATGACCACGGGCTTGTCGGTGACGGCCTTGAGCCGCTTGGCCAGGACGGCAGCGGACCGGCTCAACGACCCCCGCTCCCCCGTCACCCCCATCACGTTCACCCCGTACACGAAGCCGCGTGAACGCCGGCACAGCTCCTCCAGCCGATCGTCAGGGGTCACTGGGGCGGCCAGCAGGACCGTCTCCACCCCGGCCAAGGCCGCCTCGTGTTCCCACTGGGCCGACTCGTCGAGGGGTAGGTCGGGGACGATGGCGCCCCGGACGCCGCTCTGCGCCAGCAGCCGGGCGAAACGGGCGTGCCCGCCGCGGAACACCAGGTTGTAGTAGGTCATGGCGACCAGGGGAACCGGCACCTCGACCCTGCGCACCTGGTCCACGATGCTGGCCGGGGTCGCCCCGGCGGCGAGGGCCCGCACGGACGCCTCCTGAATGGTTGGGCCATCCATCACCGGGTCAGAAAAAGGTATGCCGACCTCGACCAGGTCGGCGCCGGCGTCCACCATGGCGTGCACGGCGTCCAGCCAGGCTGGGCCGGTTCCACCCAGCCCGCCCGTCACGTAGGTCACCAGGAGCTTGTGCCCGCTGGCCCGCCGGGCCCGCAAGGCCGGTTCCACCGAAACGCCGGCCATGCCGGCGCGCCGCCGCCGCCCCCGCCCTGCCCCCGACCTCGTCGCTCATCCCAACACCCGCATGACCTGTTCGGCGTCCTTGTCCCCCCGTCCCGACAACGTCATGAGCACCGCCGCGCCCGGCTGCACCGCCCCCGAACGGGCGCTGCGGACCAGCCAGGCCAGGGCGTGCGCCGGCTCCAGGGCGGGAATGATGCCCTCGGCGCGAGCCAGCAACTGCAAGGCGTCGAGCACCTCCTCGTCGGTGGCGGAGTAATACGAGGCCCTCCCCAGGTCGGACAAGTGGGCGTGTTCGGGCCCGATGCCGGGGTAATCCAGGCCGGCTGAGATCGACTGCGCCTCCAGGATCTGGCCCCACTCGTCCTGCAGCAGATAGGAGTGCATGCCGTGCAGCACGCCGGGGATGCCGCGCCCTATCGCCGACCCTCCGGCCGCTTCCACCCCGACGAGTCGAGCGGTCGTGTCCACGAAGCCGGCGAATGTCCCGGCTGCATTGGACCCGCCCCCCACGCACGCCACCACCACGTCGGGGTCGCGCCCACCGAGCAGCGCCCGGCATTGTTCCCGGGCCTCCTCCCCCACCACCCGCTGGAACTCGCGGACCATCCAGGGAAACGGGTGTGGGCCCATGACCGAGCCGAGGCAGTAATGGCTGGATTCGACGGTGGCAACCCAATCCCGCAGGGCCTCGTTGACGGCGTCCTTGAGGGTGCGGCTCCCCGAACCAACGGGCCGCACCTCGGCGCCGAGCAGGCGCATGCGGAACACGTTCAGCGCCTGCCGCTCGACATCGACCTCGCCCATGTAGACGACGCAGTCCAAGCCGAAGAGGGCCGCCGCCGTGGCCGTGGCCACCCCGTGCTGACCGGCTCCGGTCTCGGCCACCAGGCGCGTCTTGCCCATCTCCAGGGTGAGCAGACCCTGGCCGAGGACGTTGTTGATCTTGTGGGACCCGGTGTGGGTCAGGTCTTCCCGTTTGAGCAGCACCCGGACGCCCAACTGTTCCGAGAGCCGGGAGCACTCCGTGACGGGGGTCGGGCGTCCCGCGTAGCTGCGCAGCAGCCCGGCGTAGCGATCCCGGAAGGCGGGGTTCGACCAGGCCGACCGGAAGGCGGCCTCCAGTTCGAGGCAGGCGGGCACCAGGGACTCGGGCAGGTAGCGCCCGCCGAAGGGGCCGAACCGGCCGGAGGGACCCGGGTCGCCCATGACGGACCCGGCCGCCGTCACGTCTCGGTCTGCCAATCGAACAACGGTCCGGCGTCGTCGGCCCGATCGGGTAGCGGCGGGCCGTCGAGGTCGGCGCCGGCTTGGCGGGCAGCGGCGATGAAGTCCCGCATTTTGATGGGATCTTTGTGACCGGGCTGGCGCTCGATGCCCGACACGGCATCGACACCCCAAGGGCGACCGCGGGCCACGGCCGCCGCCACGTTGTCAGGGGTCAGGCCGCCGGCGATGATCAGGCGCTGCCCGGTCGGAAGCTCGGCAGCCAGCGACCAGTCGAAGACCTGGCCCGACCCCGGGTGGGGGGCATCGAGCAACACGGCGTGGGCCTGGTACTCCGGTGCCTGCTGGACGCGGCGGTCGCCGGCCGGAAAAGCCTGGATGACCATGGGCAGCCGCGAGCTCAGCCACCGGGCCACATCGGGCGGCTCCCGCCCGTGCAGCTGCACGGCCCGCAATCCGGCCAGGTGGGCGATTCTCAAGACCCGGGCCGGGGATTCGTCGCGGAACACGCCCACGGTGATGATTTCGGGCGGCAGCCGCTTGACGATGTCACCGGCTATCTGCGGGGCGATCTGGCGGGGCGAAGGCGCGAAGATGAAGCCGACGGCGTCCGCCCCGAGCGCTACGGCCAGTAAGGCGTCGTCCTCGGAGGTGGTGCCGCACACCTTGACGAACATTCAGTGTCCAGCCCGCAGGCCCGCCCCGGGGTGCAGCTGTCTCAGGGTGCCGCCGGGATCGGAGGAGGTGACCAGGGCCTCGCCGACCAGCACGGCGTCGAAGCCCGCCTGGCCCAGACGGCGCACGTCGTCGCCGTCGCGGATCCCCGACTCGGCCACCCGTACCACCCCGGCGGGCAGCATGGCCGCCACCCGAACCGCCCGGGCCGGATCCACGTCGAAGGTGAACAGATCCCGCTGGTTGACGCCGATCAGGGTGGCGCCGCCGGTCAGGGCCCGCTCGGCCTCCGCCTCGTCGTGCACTTCGACCAGGGCGTCGAGCCCGATGGAAGCGGCGAGAGCGGCCAGCTCCCCCATCTCTTCAGGAGAAAGAGCGGCCGCGATGAGCAAGACCGCATCGGCACCCATGCACCTGGCGTCGAGGACGTCGGCCGGCCCCACCGTGAAATCCTTCCGGAGCACGGGCAAGGCGGTGGCGGTGCGGGCGGCCGCCAGGTCGTCGGGCGAGCCGCGGAAGAACTCCTGATCCGTCAGAACCGACAGGGCCGCCGCCCCGGCTTCCTCGTAGGTCCGGGCCAGCTGGGCCGGATCGAGATCGGGGGCGAGGGCTCCCTTGCTCGGGCTGGCCCGCTTGACCTCGGCGATGACGGCCACTCCTTCCCGGCCGACGAGGGCCGCCCGGAAGCCTCGAACGGGGCGCGCGCGCCGGCGCGGGCAGCCAGGTCGGCCAGGTCAGCCATGTCGCGCCGATCCGGGCCGCCGCCGCCCGGTGGGCTGCCACGATGCGGTCCAGGTAGGTCGCCATGGGCCGTCGAGCCTACTGGTCGGGTGACCCTGGGCCGCTTCAGCAAGAACCGAACAACGACGTGGTGCTCGTCGTCGTCCCCGTCGCCCCCGGCGGGCACGTGGTGCTGGTCGTGGAACTGGTGCTCGTCGACGGCGGCGCCACCGTGGTGGGCGGCGCCACCGTTGTCGTGGGCGCGGGCACGCAATCGGGCAACTGGAGGTTCACGGCGGTTCCCGTCCCGACCTGGGCGCTCAATGCCAGCGTGCCGGCCGCCTGGCAGCTCACCTGGAACAAGACCTGCCCAGTGGCGTCCGTCGGCAGAGGGTTGCCGTTGTAGACCTGCCACTCGGGCCCGTCGGTGAGCGTGACGTTGACGCCAACATCAGGCAGGTCGCGGACGACCCCGTCCGCGCCGACCGTGGGATTCGTCACCTGGATGACCAGGTTGTCGATCTGCCCGACCTGCGGATCGGCGGGGGCGAAGGCGGACGCCACCACCGGGCCAGTGAAGGCGGTGAGCTGCATGGTCAGGGTGTGCGTCTCGGTCCCGCCCAGAAAGAAGATCTGCGGCGTGGTCATGGCCAGGCTGGGCTGCTGCCAGGCTCGAACGCGGTAGCGGCCCCCGAGGATGGAGACGAGGCTCCAGCTGCCGTCCGCGGCGGTCGTCGTCTCGGTGGTGGCTTCCGCGTCCCCGACCAGCCGGTCCGCCTCGACCGTGGCGCCGGCCACGGGACCGCTGGGGCCGATGACGGTGCCATTGAGGGTCGCCTGGCCCGGTCCGATGCGGGGCGCCACGCTGGTGGTGGCCCCAGGAACCGGCGCCTCCGCCACGGCCGGGAGATCCGTCGGCAGCGTGGGTGGGACGGTGACGACGGTGCGCACCGTTGGCGGCGGCGTCGGGTACGACAGCTTTTCCACGCCGCAGCCCGCCAGTCCGGCCGCCAGCACGGCGGCCGCCGCCAACGGGGCCCACCGTCTCACAGAGGCAGCTCCCGCACTGCTACCTCCAGACCGTCAGACACACCGTCAGGCCCTTCCAGACCGTCAGGCACCCCCGGAGCGGCCGGCCGGGCCCGCAAGGTGGCCGGGGCTGGGATGCCTCGCCGCACATAGCCCAGCCCGATCCGGCCCAGAGAAGCCGATACGGCGGTACTCGTGACGGTGCCGGCCACCCGACCATCCTCGTCCACCAGCTCGGCTCCGGGTCCGATGCCGGCGGGGAGCAGTAGCCCCCGCAGGTGTCGGGGCACGTTCCCGCCCCGGGAGTCGATGCGGGCCACCAGCTCCTGGCCGGTGTAGCAACCCTTGGTGAAGCTCACCGTCCACTCGATCAGGTCGGTTTCGGCCGGGATGGTCTTCTCGGTCAGCTCGGCGCCCATCTTCGGTAAACCGGCCGCGATGCGGCGGGCTTCGAAGTCGGCGGCGGACAGGACGGGCCAGCCGCTGGGCACGGCCGGATCCTCACCGATCACGTCCACCCCTTCGAAACGGGGCCACGGCGCGACGACGATGTCCGACCCGCCGTGGGCTGCGGGAACGGCGCCCCGCAGGCCGAGCACCCGCCAGGGCCGCATCTCCAGCTGGACCTTCGTGCGCAGCTTGAAGCGATTGAGCCGCGTGAGCAGCCCCTCCCCCCCGCCGGCGTCCGTGTCCAGCAACCAGTCCGCTTCTGTGAGGCGAGTGACGCGCACCAGGGCATCCACTTTCCCCGTGGGGGCGAGCACCCACGACCAGGCGCTTCCGCCGTCCGCCAGCCCCAGCACGTCCTGGCTGAGCTGACCTTGCAGGAACGATGCCGCTTCGGGTCCGCAGGCGGTCACCACGTCACGGTCGAGCCACTCGGCGTGCGGATCAGCCATGCTCCACCGCTTCGGGTCGAAGGCGGGCCTTGGTGATGCGGCGGGCGCCGGGCACGGCCGCCAGCAGCGCGGCTGCCTTGTTGCGACACTCGAGGTCCTCGTCAGCCGGGTCGCTGTCGGCGACGATGCCCGCACCGGCCTGCACGGTCGCCGTGCCGTCGGGTGCCACCAGCATGGTGCGGATGGCGATGGCGGTGTCGAGGTTGCCGGAGAAGTCGAAGTAGCCGATGACGCCGGCGTACGGACCCCGCTTGGCCGGCTCCAGCTCGTCGATGATCTGCATGGCTCGCACCTTCGGGGCGCCGGAAACGGTGCCGGCCGGGAGGGTCGCCCGCAGGACGTCGATAGGTCCGAGCCCGGCGCGTAGGCGGCCCGACACCTGCGAGGTGAGGTGCATGACGTGGCTGTAACGCTCCAGCGTCATCAGCTCGTCGACGTGCTCGGTGCCGTAGTCGACGACCCGGCCGACGTCGTTGCGGGCCAGATCGACCAGCATCACGTGCTCGGCCCGCTCTTTGGGGTGTTCGATGAGCTCGGCGGCCAGCCGGCGGTCGTGTTCGTCGCTTCGCCCGCGCCGGCGGGTGCCGGCGATGGGCCGCGAGACAACCCGGCCGCCGGTGACCTGGACCAGGGGCTCCGGTGACGACCCGACGACGGACAGTTCGGGGTGACGCAGGAAGTACATGTACGGACTGGGGTTGACTTGCCGGAGGGACCGGTACAGGTCGAAGGGGTCGGCGTCCAGATCAAGCTCGAAACGCTGGGACAGGACCACCTGGAAGACGTCGCCGGCGAGTATGTGGTCCTTGGCCACCTCCACGGTCTTGGCGTACACCTCAGAGGAGGTGCGCCGGCGCACGGCGGGGATCTCGTCGTCGCGTTCGGGCGGCGTCAGGAGCGGTTCGTCGACGGGCTCGGCGCCGTCGGCGGCCAAGGCGTCCAGCCGGGCCACGGCGGCGTCGTACAGGGCGTCGCAGGCGGCCCGATCCCCTGCTGCCGCCGGCGGGATCGGAACCGAGTCCACGAGCGTGACCCGCTGGCGCCAGTAGTCGTAAGCGGCCAGCTGGCCGACGACCGAGAGAATGGCGTCGGGGTAGCCGGCCTCGTCTGCGGGCACAGCCGGCAGGTCCTCGACTTCTCGTACCACGTCGTAGCCGAGGTAGCCGACCAGGCCGCCGTGCAGCGGCGGAAGCTCGTCGATGACGGGAGAGCGATAGGCGCGCAGGAGCCCCTCGACGGCGGTCAACACCCCCCCGTCGAGAGGAACGCCGGGGGGCAGCTCACCTTCCACGGCGATCGCCCCGTCCCGGGCGATCAGCGTCGCCGACGGCCGGCGACCCACGAAGGACCAGCGGCCCCAGCGTTCGGCGTGCTCCACCGACTCCAGCAGGAAGGCCCGATCCCGCTCGCCCCCCCGGGCCAGCCGGGCGAAGGCGGCCACCGGCGTGGTGAGGTCGGCGAGCAGCTCCCGCCAGACCGGCACCACGGTGAAGTCGCGGGCCAGAGCCGCGAATCCGTCTCGGCTGGGCTTGGTCATGGCGGTGGCGCCGTCACGGTCCGGGCGCGCTGGGCGCCCGGACCGGCGCCGTCAACCGGGGACCCGAAGGCGCGGAAGAAACAGCTATAGGCCCCGGTATGGCACGCGCCCGCGCCCTCCTGCTCGACCTGGAAGAGGAGGACGTCCCCGTCACAGTCGTAGTAGGCCGCCCGGACCCACTGGCGGTCGCCGGACGTGTCGCCCTTACGCCACCGCGTCCTGACGGCTGCGGGACCAGAAGACGGTCCGGCCCGTCTGGAAGGTCTCGTTGACGGTGTCCCGGTTCAACCAGGCCATCATCAGCACGGTGCCGGTTCTGTGCTCCTGGACGATGGCAGGAACCAGGCCGTCGGCGTTGTAGCGGATCTGAGCCAGCTGCTCGGGGCTGGCGGCGATGGGGGTAGCGACCGGCATCTCCCCATGGTAGGAGCCCCAGCCCGCCGGGCCGGTTGCATGCCTTCGTTCGGCGTCGGTCGTGACCGGGACGGGTGCGGCCTGCGGGCCTGCGATCAGGCAGCGACCCGCGCGCCGCGAGGCCGTCGCACGACGACCCCGGCGCCGTCGCCACCTAGCAGGTAAAGCCCGGTTCCGTCCGAGACGCGCTCTGACGCCACGGCGTGAATATCCCGCTCCCGCAGGATCAGGTAGTCCTCACCCTGCACCTCGACTTCGTAGCGGTCCTCCGGGTTGAACAGGACCTGATCCCCCGGCTTGATCGTCCGCACGTGCGGACCGACCGCCACCACCTCCGCCCACGCCAGCCGCCGGGCCACCTGGGCGGTGGCGGGGATGAGGATTCCGGCCCGGGACTTGCGCTCACCCTCGGCGTGAGGGATCTGCACCAGCACCCGGTCTGTGAGCACCTGGATCGCCTGTTTGGGCGAGTCTGACCATCGGGGCAACCTCGTCACCCACGCTACCTACTCCCGGAGGTCGAGGGTATGGAGGCCACCGGGGTATGGAGGCTGAGCGAGGGGTGGGAGGGACCGGACGCACCGGCACGCCGGCCGCAGTCAGCTCGGCCTTGGCGGCGGCGATGGTGGCCTCGCCGAAGTGAAAGATCGACGCCGCGAGCACGGCGTCGGCGCCCCCCGCCAGCGCCCCCTCGACGAGATCCTCCAGCCGGCCGACGCCGCCGCTCGCCACCACCGGGATCCCTACGGCGTCGACGACCTGGCACGTCAGTTCCAGGTCGAAGCCGCTGCGGGTGCCGTCCCGGTCCATGGAGTTGAGCACCACCTCGCCCGCACCCCGGGCCTCGCACTCCACCGCCCACGCCACGGCGTCGATACCCGTCGCCACCCGTCCGCCGTGGGTGTAGACCTCGAAGCGCGCCGGGCGGCGACGCACGTCGATCCCGACGACCACGCACTGGGCGCCGAACGTGTCCGAGAGCTGATCGACCAGCCCCGGTTCGGCGACGGCGGCGCTGTTGACGCTCACCTTGTCCGCCCCCACCCGCAACAGCTGTCGGGCGTCGTCGAGGCTCCGCACCCCCCCACCGACCGTGAGCGGGATGAACACCTGCTCCGCGGTGCGCGCCACCACTGCCACCATGGTGTCCCGAGCCTGCGCCGAGGCGGTGATGTCATAGAAGACGAGCTCGTCTGCGCCTTCCTGGTCGTAGCGGGCGGCCAGCTCCACCGGGTCCCCCGCATCGCGGAAGTTGCGGAACTTCACGCCCTTCACCACCCGGCCGGCGTCGACGTCGAGACACGGGATGATGCGTACCGCTCTCACGCCGCAGCCGCACATTCCGCCAGGGCGGCGACCAGGTCGAGCGTGCCCTCGTAGAGGGCCGTGCCGGCGATGGCCCCGACCACCCCACTGCCTGCCAGCGCCCGTAGATCCGGCACATGGCGCACGCCCCCCGAGGCGATGATGGGCGCCCCGGTTCTCGATACCAGCTGCGCCAACCCCGCAATGTCGGGCCCGGCCAGCCGTCCGTCCCGGGCGATATCGGTGACGATCACGACTGCGGCGCCGGCCGCCACTGCCTCCGGAACCAGTTCGGCGACCTGCCGGCCGCCACCGGCCGTCCAACCCCGCACCCGAACCTCGCCGCCGCGGTGGTCCAGGCCGACGGCCACCTGGCCTGGCCAGCGGGCCGCCAGGTCGACGACGAGTTCGGGCCGCTCCACCGCAGCCGTGCCCACCACGACCCGGGAGACCCCCGCCGCCAGCAGGGCAGCGGCATCCTCCCTGCTGCGGACCCCGCCGCCCGCCTGGAGCTGCACACCCGGACCGACCGCGGCGGTCATCCGCCCGACCACGGGACGGTTGACCGGCTCGCCGGTGCGCGCCGCGTCCAGGTCCACCACGTGGATCCACCGGGCGCCCAGGGCCGCGAACGCACGCCACGGCCACCGGGTCGTCGCCGTACACGGTCTCCGCCCCGAAGTCTCCCTCCACCAGCCGCACGCAGCGCCCGTTGCGCAAGTCAATCGCCGGATAGAGATCCACGATCAACCTGCCGCGGCCCGCGGCCACGAAGTTGGCCAGGAGAGCCAGTCCAGTGGCGCCCGACTTTTCGGGATGGAACTGGGTGGCCCACACCGGCCCCGACGCCACCGCGGCGACCACCGGTCCTCCGTAGTCGCAGACCGCCACGGCGCCGTCAACCCCCGGCGCCGCATACGAGTGAACAAAGTACACCCACGGCTCCTCGCCCAGCCCCCCCACCAACGGGTGATCGGGCTGCGACAGGAGCAGCCGGTTCCATTGCATCTGCGGCCGCTTGACCCCGTCGGGCAGCCGCGTCACTCGTCCCGGCAACACACCTAGCCCGGCCACGCCGGGCGACTCCTCCGACCCCTCGTACAGCATCTGCATGCCCACGCAGATCCCCAAGAACGGTTTGCCCGCCTCGACCGCCGCCGCCGCCACCCGGTCCAGTTCGGTCGCCCGCAGGGCAGCCATGCACCGGCCGAAGTTACCCACCCCGGGAGGACAACGGCCGCCGCCCGCGCCGCCAGATCGGGATCCGCAACCAGAGCCGTGTCGCTGCCCAGGTGCTGGAGAGCTTTCTCGGCCGATCGCAGGTTGCCGATGCCGTAGTCCAAGACGGCGATCACAGACTCCCTTCGTCGACGGTACGCCGCCCCCCTCTATCCGTACGGCGTCGCGGAGGGTCCGGGCCACGCCTTTGAAGCAGGCTTCCAGGATGTGGTGGGAGTTGCGCCCCGACACCATGCGCAGGTGCAGCGTCATGCCCGCCGCCGTCACCAGGGCCCGCCAGAACTCCTCGGCCAGCTGCGGATCGAACCCCGGAGACCCGAGCGGGTAGGCCTCACCGCCCGCCCCCGGGTCGACGTCATAGACCAGAAAGGGACGCCCCGAGAGGTCCAGCGCCACCGAGATGAGGGCTTCGTCCAGCGGCATGTCGATCGACGCGAAGCGACGCACGCCGGCTTTGTCCCCCAGCGCCTCCTTCAAGCATTCGCCGAGCACGATGCCCGAGTCCTCCACGGTGTGGTGGGCGTCCACCTCCAGATCCCCCTGGGCCCGCAGGGTCAGATCGAAGCCGGCATGCTTGCCAAGCTGCGCCAGCATGTGGTCGAAGAAGGGCAGCCCGGTTTCCACCAACACCCGTCCCGACCCATCGAGCGACAGGCTGGCCTCGATCGTCGTCTCCTTGGTGTGCCGCTGGCGCTCGACAACACTGCGGGTCATGTCAGGACCTGGGTCAGGGCGGCGAGAAAGGCGTCGTTTTCGGCCGGAGTGCCGACCGTGACCCGCAGGCACTCGGCGAGGCGCGGCCAGGAGGACGTGTCTCGCACCAGCACGGAGCGGTCGACCAGGCCCTGCCACACCGCGGATCCGCTGCGGTGCTCGGGCCGAAACAGGATGAAGTTCGCTTGCGAGGGCCAAGCAGTCACGGGCAGCCGACCCAAAGCCGCCAACAGGCGATGACGTTCGCGGACGATGAGCCCGACCCGGTCCTCCATTTCACCGACGAAGCGGACCGCCAACCGGCCCGCCGCCTGCTTCACGGCGTCGAGGTGATACGGGAGGGCCACCCGCTCCAGGGCGGCGACCACGGGGGCCGGGCCGACGAGATAACCGAGCCGGGCGCCTGCCATCGACCACGTTTTGGAGAAGGTACGGGTCACGACCAGCGGGGTGGCGTCGTCAACCCAGGTCAGCGCCGACCAATCCGCGAACTGGGCGTAGGCCTCGTCGACCACGACCAGGCCGGGAGCCGCACCCAGGACCGTGCGCACGGCGGCGGGGTCGTCGGCGAGGCCGGTCGGGTTGTTGGGGGAGCAGAGAAAGGTGATCGCCGGTTGCTCCCCTTCGAGCAGGTCCCGCACCAGGTCCAGATCCAAGGAAAAATCGGGGGCCCGCTGCGCCTCGACCACCGCGGTCCCCGTCAGGTGGGCGATATGAGCGTGCAGGGCGTAGGTCGGCTCGAACACGGCCGCCGTGCGGGCCGCTCCGCCGTAGGCAAGGCACAACGACTGCAACACTTCGTTGGATCCGTTGGCACAGAAGATCTGGTCGACGCGGACCCCGTGCAGGTCGGCCAGGGCAGCCCGCAGTTCGGTGGCCTGCCGGTCGGGGTAGCGGTTCCAGCGCAGGGCGTCGAGCTCTTTGTGCAGGGCCTCGAGCCATCCGGGCGGCGGTGGCAGTGGGGACTCATTGGTGTTGAGCCGGACCGCCACGTCGACCTGCCGGGAGTGGTAGCCCTCCCGCAATCCCAGGTCGGGGCGCGGTTCGGGCAGGGTCACCGCGGCTCTCCGGACTGGAGCCGGATGCGCACCGATTCGGCGTGGGCGGGCAGACCCTCGGAGCTGGCCAGGGCAACGACGTGGGGAGCCACGCGGGCCAGCCCGTGGCGGGCCACGTCAACGATATGGATGTGCTTGCGGAAGTCGTCCACCCGCAAGGCGCTTCCGAAGCGAGCCGATCGGGCCGTGGGCAGCACGTGGTTGGGACCGGCGATGTAGTCCCCCACGCTGGCCGGAGCCCAGGGACCGAGGAACACGGCTCCGGCGGCGCGGAGGAGAGGGAGGAGACAGGCGGGATCGTGGTTGAGGAGCTCGAGATGTTCGGGGGCGACGGCATTGGCGACGGCCATGGCCTGCTCGGGCCCCTCGACGAGCACGGAGTATCCGCCCCGTGTGAGGGTGGCGAGGATCTCGGCGCGTCGGGGCGAGGCTTCGGCCAGGCGGGCCACTTCCGCTTCGATGGCGCCGGCCGCCGGCTCGGACCAGGTGATCAGGTAGGCAAGTCCGTCGGGGCCGTGCTCGGCCTGGACGAGGAGATCGATGGCCGCAAAGGCGACGGGCGTGTGGTCGTCGGCGATGACGGCGACCTCAGAGGGTCCGGCGAAGGCGGACGGCACGCCCACCACGCCCTGACCGGCGACCATCCGCTCCGCGATAGCCACGTAACGGTTGCCGGGACCGACGATGACGTCGACCTTAGGGACGCTCTCGGTGCCGTACGCCATGGCGGCGACGGCCTGGGCTCCACCGATGCGGTAGACCTCAGGGACGCCGGCGATGGCGGCGGCCGCCAAGACAGCCGGGGCCAGCCGACCGTCCGGCCCGGGCGGGGAGCACATGGCCAGCCCGTCCACGCCGGCCACCTGCGCCGGGGCGGCGGTCATGAGCACCGTCGAGGCGAGCGGCGCCCGGCCGCCCGGGACGTACAGCCCGGCCCGGTCCACAGGCACAACCTGGTCGTAAACCGTGATCCCGTCGCGCTCGTGACGAGCGTCGGGATGCAGCTGGGTGCGGTGATAGGCGACGATGTTGTCGTTGGCGGCCTCCAACCCGGCCCGAAGGTCCGGGGAGATGACGTCGAGAGCGGCCTTCACCTCGTCCTCCGGGACGCGGAATTCGTCGACGGCCACCCCGTCGAACTTCTGGGTCAGCTCACGAATGGCCCGGTCGCCGCCCCGTTTGACCTGATCGAGGATGGCCCGCACCGCCTCGGTGGGCTGATCGTCGCCTGCGTCCGGAGCGGGCAGCAGCCGGCGCAGATCACCGGTGGCGCCCCGGAGATCCAAGTGCGTGAGCAGGGCAGACATCGGGACCATGATGGTAGCGGTATGTCCGTACGCGCCGAACTGAGTTCCGTAGCCACCAGCCTCGACGAGCTGGTCGGCCGCATCACCCGCATCGCCGAAGCCCTGTCCGGGGAGGAGCGAGACGTGGTGGGGCCTGACTTGTTCGAGGTGGAACGATCCCTCCGGGCCGCCCGGCGACGGGTCAGCCGCATCGCCGACTCGGCGGGCTAGCGGACTTCGGTCTGTCCGGCCGGCGGCAGGTCAGCCGGGCCCGCCCGGCTGCCGGGTCAGCGGGACCGCCGACTCGGCGGGCAAGCGGACTTCGGTCCGTCCGGCCGGCAGGTCAGCCGGGCCCGCCCGGCTGGACGGACTCGCGAATCGTGCCCCGCGACCGCCAGTCGTCAACCCGGCGCGCGACAGCACCGCGCTCGGCCGTCTTGGGGCGGCGGCCGGACGCTTCTCCTCACCCGCGGCAGGGCCCGGTCGTTGGAGGGTTTTGTCCGCCCGGGTTAGGACGGAACCAGTCCAACGCATCGGCACCAACGACGAGGGACAGAAGTCTGCCAGCACGCAAAGGGCACACCGCGGTCGGCGGGCCACGCACACCCGCCGACCGTGCAAGATGAGCCGGAGACCGAACGAACCCCATTCGGCAGGCGGCAACAGGGCGTCGACGTCGCTCTCAATCCGGACCGGATCGGTGGACTCGGTCAGACCCAGCAGGCGGGTCAAGCGGGTCACGTGGGTGTCCACGGCCAGGCCGGGTAGTTCGAAACCGACACTGAGCACCACGTTGGCCGTCTTGCGACCCACGCCCGGCAGGCTGACGAGGTCCTCCATATCGGCGGGCACCTCGCCGCCGAACTGCAGGTCGATGACCCGGCCGAGCCCGATCAGGCTCTGGGTCTTCGACCGGAAGAAGCCGGTCGAATGGATGAGACCCTCGAGCTCGTCCGGGTCGGCCTCGCCGAGGTCGGCAGGTGTCGGGTAGCGGGCAAAGACCTTCGGGGTGACCATGTTGACCCGTTCGTCGGTGGTCTGGGCTGACAACACCGTGGCGACCAGTAGTTGAAACGGATTCTCGAAGTCGAGGGCGCAGAGCTCTTTAACACGGCCCGGGTACTCGATAGCCAGGCGGGCGGCTGCCTCCCTCGCTCGTCCTTTCGGCGTTCTGGGTCCGGCCATGGACGTCAGCGTAAGCGGCCTCGACTAGATGGCGTCGAAGCGGAACGACATTGCTGATGTCCGCGTCACACCCACGTCCACTCTTCGCGCCGCTCCCCTCTCCGTCGCGACGTGTGGACGCCTGGGTGCCAAGACCAGCATGCCCACGTCCACGCTTGACGTGCCCGGCGTGTCGGGCCGCGAAGCGTGGACGTTCCCGTGCAGCCGCTGGTTGGCCGCCGTAGGACGGTCGGCCCCTCCCCCCACGTCGACCCCTCATCCATGGCGATCCCGCGGAGTCACGCTGTCCTCCCCCGTTCGCCCCCTCGTTCGCCGCGGGCCGGGCCGCAATCGCGACCCGAACCGGGCGGTACCCTGCCTGCGATGCACCGAATCGAGATAAAGACCCACCTGGGCCGAGGCGACGTCGCTGCCGTTCGCGGACTCCTCGATGCGGCCAGCGCGGCAGATGCCCACGCCGCCCTCGACGAGCACGCCTGGGTCGATCTGGTGCAGGGCGGCAGAGAAGGCTTTGCCGGTCTGGTGGCCTGGGAAGGCGGTCACGACCATCCAGTCGGCTACGCCCAGGTCTCGCGCGGTGCCGGCAACTGGGCCCTCGAGTTCGTGGTCGACCCGCATCACCGAACGCCGGGCAACACCATCGGCATCGACCTGGTGCGCGCGGCCGCCGCCGTGATCGCGGCCGAGGGAGGGGGGCACGTGCACATGTGGGTGAACCAGCCGCGCCCCGAGCATGCCCAGATCGCGGCCGCCATCAACCTCACGCCGGGGCGCGTCCTCTACCAGATGCGCCGTCCGCTCCCGGTGGAGGACCGCTTGCGGACCGGCACCATCGTGACCCGCCCATTCCGGGTCGGAGCCGATGAAGACGCTTGGCTGGAAGTCAACAACCGGGCCTTTCACTGGCATCCGGAGCAGGGCGGCTGGGACCGGGCCACCTTGGAGCAACGCGAGGCCGAGCCCTGGTTCGACCCGTCCGGCTTTCTCCTCCACGAGGATGCCGAGGGCCGGCTTGACGGCTTCTGCTGGACCAAGATTCACAAGGACACCGACCCGCCGCTCGGCGAGATCTATGTGATCGCCGTGGACCCTGATCGGCGTGACCGCACGCCGGGCCTTGGTAGGAACTTGGTGATCGCCGGCCTTGATGATCTTTACCAACACGGCCTGACGGTGGGGATGTTGTATGTCGATGCCGACAACGTCCCAGCGGTAAAGCTGTACGTCGATCTGGGTTTCGTGGTCAATCATCTGGACCAGGCCTACGTCGGCGACATCGCCGCCGCCGAATGATGTCAAGCCCGTATGACCTGGACCGGGACGGTGTCGCCGCCCTCCTGATCGGCGAACCCTCCTACCGCGTCGAGCAGGTCTGGCGCGGCTTACACGAGGAGGGACGTCGGCCGGCGGAGATGACCAACCTGCCGGGGCCGTTGCGGGCGCGGCTCGAACACGCCCTGCCACCCGCCTTGCGTCTGGTCAACGAATCCGTCGCGGACGGCGGGGAGACGGTGAAACGGCTCTGGGCCCTCCAAGGCGAGGCGCGCATCGAGACGGTCCTTATGCGGTATCCGAACCGGGCGACAGTGTGTGTATCGAGTCAGGCGGGGTGCGCCATGGGGTGCGTATTTTGCGCCACCGGACAGGCGGGGTTCAGCCGCCACCTGACCACGGGGGAGATCGTCGAGCAGGTGGTGTGGGCCAGGCGGGCCGCGCATCCCGACCCGTCTCAAACGTGGTCTTCATGGGCATGGGTGAGCCGCTGGCAAACTACGACCGGGTGTGGAACGCCATCGTGCGTTTGCACGGTGACCTGGGCTTGTCCGCCCGCCATGTCACCGTCTCGACCGTCGGGGTGATTCCGGGCATTCGGAAGCTGGCTCTCGAGGAGCTTCCGGTGAACCTCGCCGTCTCTCTACATGCAGCCAACGACCGTTTGCGGGACCGGTTGGTTCCCATCAACCGGCGCTACCCCCTCGCCCCCCTGATGGAGGCGTGCCGCCAATATCGCGCCGCCAAGGGCCGGCGCCTCAGCTTCGAATGGGCGCTGATCACCGGCGTCAACGACCAACCCGTGGACGCAGTCGAGCTCGCAGATCTGACGAGGCCCCTCGGGGCGCACGTCAACCTCATCCCCCTCAATCCCACGCCGGGCTATCCGGTCCGCGGCGCTCCACCGGCTCAGGTACGCGCTTTCCGCGACCATCTGATCGATCTCGGGATCAACGTCACCGTGCGCCGCAACCGGGGCACGGAGATCGACGCGGCGTGCGGTCAGCTGGCCGCACGGGAGGTAACGGTCCAGCCGGGGCCAAACCAGCGCGCCGCCAGCGGGGGCCGTTACCGCTCGGTGGAAAGGGGCGGTGCGCCCATCAGGGTGGCCACAGATCGGAGGAGCCGGTCGGTGCGGTAGGCCGCGAACCGTACCGCTCGATGCGGTAAGCCCGCGAGCGACGCCGTTCGCAGATGCGGGCCGCTGCAGACGCTGCCGCGGCGACTCCGAAAGGTCCGCCAGGGGCCTGTCCTCAACTACAGACGACCCGGTGCCAAACTGGTGTGCATGCCGTCAAACCGCTGGGTCGATCGCACCCAACCTCAGACCCTGATGATGGCAACCGTCTTGATGTACATCAATGCCGCCCTCGGGGTTCTCTTCGGCGTAGCGTTCGTGAGTCCGCTCCTGGCCATCCTGGTTCTCGGTCCGATCGCAGCGGGTTGGGGGATCGCCAATGAGAAGAAGTGGGGATACTGGCTGGGTCTGTCCTTGACGTTGGTCGAAGTGGTCTACCTCCTGCTTCACGTCTGGTACGGGTCGGTGATCACCCTCCTCTTCTACATTGCGTTGGCCGCGTTGCTTCTCCATCCGGACAGCCGGTCGTACCGACGGACCTGGTTCCACTAACCGCGCCTCTCCGCTGTGTGGCCTCCCGTCGCCCGGATGCGCCCCGGACACCGGCTGTGACCTAGCCTGCCTCGCATGACCACAACGATCGAGGGCATCGAAGGGCTCAAGGCGCTAGTCGGCGAGCACCTGGGCTACAGCCAGTGGCATGAGATCACCCAGGAGCAGGTGAACCTGTTCGCAGACGCCACAGACGACCACCAGTGGATTCACGTGAATGTGGAACGAGCCAAGGCCGGTCCATTCGGCGCGCCGATCGCCCACGGATATCTGACCCTGTCCCTCGCTCCGACGCTGCTCGCCGAGATCCTCCACGTCACTGGCATCGCCATGTCGATCAACTACGGCCTCAACAAGCTGCGTTTCCCTGCTCCGGTTCCCGTGGGCGCCAAGCTGCGAGCTGGGGCCGCCCTCGCCGGCCTGGAAGACGTCGCAGGCGGCGTGCAATGCACGCTCGCCGTGACATTCGAGATCGAAGGCGGCGCCAAACCCGTCTGCGTCGCCGAGATCTTGTTCCGCTACTACGCCTGATCACCAGATGAACGCGGGTCAGAGCCAGCCCTCCCCGAGGGGGAGGCGAAGGCTCGCGCCGTGCGCGCCATGTTCGACACCATCGCCCCCCGATACGACCTTGTCAATCGGTTGATGACCTTCGGACTGGACGGTCGGTGGAGGAAGGCCACGGTTCGATCGCTCCAACTGCCGACCGCGCAAACCATCCTGGACGTGGCGTGCGGGACAGGCGACCTGTGCCGCGAACTCGCCGTAGCCGGATATCAGCCCATCGGCGTGGATCTCTCCCGGGGCATGCTGGCGCACGCCCGCACCGCGGCGCCGCTCATGCAGGCTGACGCCTTGCAGCTGCCTCTTGCCACCGCCACCGTAGATGGAGCCGTGAGCGGGTTCGCCCTGCGGAACTTCGTGGCCCTTCCGCCGCTGTTCCAGGAGCTCGCCCGGGTGGTACGACCCGGCGGCCGGATCGCCCTGCTTGACGTGGCCATCCCTACTCGCCCCCTTTTGCAGGTTGGCCATGCCATCTACTTCGGTCACGTCGTTCCCCGTCTCGGTGCCTTGCTCTCGGACAGAGACGCCTACCGTTACCTGCCGAAGTCCGTGGCCTACCTGCCAGACCCGCCTGCAATGTTGCAACAGATCGCCGCAGCCGGGTTCGACCTGGTGGCGAGGCGCTTGCTGTCGGGGGGAATCACCCAGTTGATCACGGCGACAAGGAGCTAGCCATGACCCCGCCCGCGCCCAGGTTGCGCCCGGACCCGGCCTCGCAGAGGTGGGTGGCGCACACCGTTGCGCTGCCCAATCCGCCTGATCTTCTGGAGATCGCCAATGATGCCGATCTGCTGTGGAGCCACGAGCACGGCGGGATCGTCGGCGTAGGCGAGGCCTTTCGGCTGGATTTTCCCGGCGGAATCTCCGATCACACTGCCGTCGGTCAAGTCGGTGAGGCGCTCGGCGCCGTGATCGTGGAAGATGAAGTGGGCCTGCCCGGCTGTGGGCCAGTGGCTATCGGCGCCTTGCCCTTCGACCCCACCGCGGCGGGCTCGCTGGTCGTCCCGAGACAGATCATCGGCCGGCGGGCGGATCGCGCCTGGCTGACAACAGTGGGGCCGGCCGGGAGCACGCCGGCGGCGGTGAAGGTGGCCTCAGCTACGCGTTCCGCCGCCGAGCCGCCAGACGAGTTCTCCTTGACGCCGTCTCTGCCCCACTCCGAGTGGAAGGCCCTGGTTGCCGCCACCGTGGAGCGCATCGCGGCCCACGAGTTCGAGAAGGTGGTGCTGGCCCGCCGCATCGACATCGCGGCCAACAGACCATTCGTGGTCGGTGACGTTCTGGCCCGGCTGGTGGCGCTGTATCCCTCGTGCATGGTGTTCTCGGTCGACGGCTTCATCGGTGCCAGCCCCGAACTGCTCATCGCCCGGGAAGGCGCGGCGGTGATGAGCCATCCGTTGGCCGGCACCGTGGCTCGTAGCGGCGACGCCCACGCCGATGAGGCGCTTGTGGCCGGGTTGATGTCGTCCCCGAAAGCACGCCGCGAGCACCAAGTGGTCGTCGACGGATTAACCCGGGCGCTGAAACCGGTCTGCGTCGAACTCCAAGTGCCGGCGGCGCCTTCGATCCTGGGCCTGCGCAACGTGTCCCATTTGGCCACGAGCATCAACGGCCGTTTGGCTGCCGCCCACCAGGAAACGGCGCTGGAGCTGGTCGCCCGTGTACATCCGACCGCCGCCGTCGGCGGCGATCCGATGGACGCGGCCGTGCCCTACCTCCAGAAGGTCGAGGGATTCGATCGGGGTCGTTACGCCGGCCCGGTCGGCTGGGTGGACGCCCGGGGCGACGGCGCCTGGGCCATCGGCATTCGCAGCGCCGAAGTGGATGGCTCGACGGCCCGCATTTTTGCCGGTAATGGCGTCGTGGCCGGTTCGGATCCTGCTGACGAACTGGCTGAAACCCAGCTGAAACTGCAGGCGCTGCTCGCCGCCCTGGTGCGCCCCTGAGACCGTGGTCGACAACGGTGGACGCCATCGACCCTGCCGAAGCACCCGGGGCGTTTGCCGGGTCCCCCGAACGCGGCCGGGCGTCTGCCGGGTCCCCCGAACGCGACCGGGCCGGCCCCGGTGCGCCAGGCGTGGCTGCTCTAGAGGGCTAAAGGCAGCGGACCGCATCCACCACGGCCGCATGCAATCGCTCGTGCACGGCGACATTGGCGGCCCGATCGGAACGCACCCGCGCCACCCGCAGCCCAGGCTGCCCGACCCCAGCCAGCAAACCATCCAGCTGGGAACGGCTCGCCACCTCGACCACCTCCGCCCCGTAGGCGGCCGCGATGGCCAGGATGTCGACGCCATGGGGGGTCCCCCAGTAGCGCTCGAACTGCGCGGCCGGCAGGGTGGTCGCTTGCGAGAGGAACGAGAAGATGCCCCCGCCGTCGTTGTCGACCACGATCACGGTCAGGGCCAGATCCCGTCGGGCCGCGGCCAGCAAGGCGCCGGCGTCGTAGAGGAAGGCCAGGTCCCCTACGAGCGCCACCACCGGCGCCCCCTGACGTACGCCGGCGGCTACGCCGATGGCCGTTGAGAGCACGCCATCAATCCCATTGGCGCCTCTGTTAGCGAACACGGCCAGCCCGTGGCGAGCTTCGCCGTACCATTCGACGTCCCGGACCGGCATCGACGACGAGACGAGCAACGCCCCGCCCTCGGGCAGCCCGGCCACCACGGCCCGGGCCACCGCCGGTTCGCTCAGGGCGAACGGGCCGGTTTCGCCGAGGAGGTCACCGAGGATCGCCTGGGTCGTGCGCTCCGCGGCGGCCCACTGGTGGGCCCATCCCGACGAAGCCGCTGGCGCCGCCGTCGCCAGGGCCAGGGTCACCTGGGCCGGGTCGGCTGCTACCACCTCCCCCGACCAGGCGGTCGGGGTCGGCCCAGCGTCCCCAGGGATCGACGAGCACCTGAGGCACCTCGGGTCCCAACGCTGCCAGCCACTGGCCGAGGACCTTGGACGCCCAGGGTGCACCCAGCCGCAGCACGACGTCGGGTCGCCAGGCGGCCACCTCGGGGACACGCAATAGGGCGTCGGCAGCCGCGACGACCGGCCCGGCCGGAATGCGGCAGCCGGAGCGGGGATCGGCGAATACCGGCCAACCCAAGCGGGAGGCGGCGTTCACGAGGGCGTCGGGATCGGCGCTGACTGCAGACGTGCCGGCCGGCCAAACCCCGTCCCTGCCGGCCGCTGGCACCCCTCCAAGCGCCCCCCGCCGGCGACGATCAGGCCCCGCCCGCCGGCGTGGGCGACCAGAGATGCCATCACCCGCCTGGGGACGTCCCCGGGGCGAGGCGACGGATCGGGCGTGCCAGGGTGCACCATCGGGCCGCCCGGGTGGAACCGCCACCCGATCCCGATCGCCGAGCAGCGGCTCGCGGAAGGCCAGGTTGCAATGGACCGGGCCCGGGCCACCCGGCCCGCTCAGTGACTCCGCCACGCAGCGCGCCGCCAACGACCGCCAGGTGCCTGCCGCGGCCCACTCGGCTACGCCGGGCGAGACGGCCCAGCGCAATGCCGGTGCGTAGAGGCCGGTCTGCTCGACCGTCTGCGGGGCGCCGACCTCGTGGAGTTCGACGGGGCGGTCGGCAGTGACCGCGATCAGCGGTACCCCCGCATGGGCGGCCTCCACCACAGCCGGGTGCAGCTCTACCGCCGCTGTGCCACTGGTGGTGGCCACCAGGGCGGGCCGCCCGGAGGCCAGCGCCAGGCCGAGCGCCAGGAACCCGGCCGAACGCTCGTCGAGCACCACGTGCACGCGGATGCGAGGTTCGGCGTCGAGTGCGATCACGATCGGCGTGGAGCGCGATCCAGGGGCCACTACGGCGTCGGCGATTCCGGCCCGGGCCCACTCGTCCACGAGCACGGAGCAGAAAGCGGCCTGGACGTCGGCAGCGGCGTGGTCAGTCATGTCAGGATCGGGCCGTGCTGCATCGCGAGGTCTCGGGAAAAGGCGACCCGGTCGTGCTTCTTCACGGCTTCACTCAGTCCGCCCAGGCGTGGGAAGCGATCAGGCCGACCCTCGCCCGGCGCCATACCGTGATCGCCCTCGACGCGCCCGGCCACGGAAAGTCCGCCCGCGTCGCCGCCGACCTGCCGAGGGGCGCCGACCTCATGGTGGACGCTTCCGGGGGACCGGCGGCCTGGCTCGGCTACTCCATGGGAGGCCGGTTCGCTTTGCACGTGGCGCTGCGCCACCCCGACACGGTGCGACGCCTCGTCGTGGTGAGCGCCACCGGAGGCCTCGACGACCCGGCCGAGCGAGCCGCCCGCCGCCAGGCGGATGCGGCCCTGGCCGCCAAGGCCGAAGCCGTAGGCGTGGAACCGTTCGTGCGGTGGTGGCTCGCCCGTCCCCTCTTTGCCACCCTGCCGCCCTCGGCGGCGGCGATCGACAGCCGCCTCGACGGCACGGCCGCCGGGCTGGCTGCCAGCCTCCGGCTGGCCGGCACCGGCAGCCAGCAGCCGTTGTGGTCGCAGTTGCACCAGCTGAACATGCCGGTGCTGGTGGTCGCAGGCCAACTGGACGAGAGCTACGTCGCTCAGGGTCGCCGTCTGGCGAACAGCATCGGCGCCAACGCCGGCTTCGCCGTCGTGCCGGGGGCCGGGCACGCCTGTCACCTCGAGCAGCCCGAGGCCTTCCTGGGCATCGTCGGTCCCTTCCTCGACGATCGCTAGCGCCGGCCCCGGCGC
Organism: uncultured Acidimicrobiaceae bacterium; assembly: GCA_963834775.1. Taxonomy (GTDB): domain Bacteria; phylum Actinomycetota; class Acidimicrobiia; order Acidimicrobiales; family Palsa-688; genus PALSA-693. The sequence continues at coordinate 518,558 of CAWICR010000006.1, read as the reverse complement.
CACGCCGGCCAGCCTCGCCCTGGGCTGCCCCACTCGGGTGTCGCCAACTTGCGGCCCGGTCGCCAATTAAATGGCGATCCCCACCGCCAGCAACGCACCGAAGGCCAGCTGCAACCGCGCCGTCGCCCCGAGCACCGGGATGAGCGCCTTTCCCTGCTCGCCGTTCAGCACCCGCCGTACAGGCGCGATGGCCAGGGGCAGGGCCAGCCACACCAGCAGCGCTCCCACTCTCGACAAGCCAAGCAGCGTGGCGACCACGAACGGCGCCAGGACCACGCCGGCGTACAATCGCCGGGTGGCCGCCGCCCCGATTCGCACGGCGAGTGTCCGCTTTCCGCTGGCCGCGTCGCCGGGAATGTCCCGCAGGTTGTTGACCACGAGCAGCGCCACCGCCAGCAGCCCGACGGGCACAGCCGCCCCGGCCGCCAGGCCGGTGATCCGCCCGATCTGCACGTAGGCGGTGCCGACCGTGGCCACCAGCCCGAAGAACACGAACACGAACAGCTCCCCAAGCCCCGCGTACCCGTACGGCCGAGGGCCGCCCGTGTAGAACCAGCCGGCCCCGATGCACGCAGCCCCCACCAGAACCAACCACCACGCCGCCACCGCCGCCAGCACCAATCCCCCTACGGCCGCCACCCCGAAAGCCGCCCACGCCGCGCGCGCGCACCGCGGCAGGAGAGGCCAGGCCGGACGCCACCAGTCGCAGCGGCCCGACCCGGGCATTGTCGGTGCCGCGCACCCCGTCGCTGTAGTCGTTGGCGTAGTTGGTGCCGACCTGCAACGCCAGCGCCACAACCAGGGCGACGGCCGCTCGCCACCAGATGGCGGAGCCGGCGGCCACAGCCACGCCCGTGCCGACGACGACCGGGACAGCCGACGCGGGCAGCGTGCGCGGCCGAGCTCCGAGCAGCCAGGGGTGACGGGGCCGCTGATTGGCCGGGTGGCTCATACCAGCCGCAAACTAGCTGCCGTGCCGGATCTGGTGGCAATTGACCTGCCGGGAGGGCCCGGGTTTGTGGCCACGCTGTGCTCGGCGTGGGATCGCGGCGACGCGGTGCTCCCCCTCGACCAGCGCCTTTCGAACAACGCCCGGCGCGCCGTGGTCGACCAGCTGCGGCCGGCCCGCGTCGTCCACCCGGCGGGCACCGAGCGCCTCGGCTCGGCCGAGCCGGTGGAACCAGGCGACGCCCTGGTCGTGGCGACCAGTGGGACGACCGGGATTCCGAAGGGAGTGGTGCTGACGCACACGGCCGTCGAGGCGTCGGCGCGGGCGACCTCCGCCCGCCTGCGCGTGGACCCCGCTCGCCAGCGCTGGCTCGCCTGCCTGCCACTCAGCCATGTCGGGGGGCTGTCTGTCGTCACCCGGAGCCTGATCACCGGCACTCCGGTTCGCGTGCTATCCGGATTCGACCGCGACCAGGTCCTGGCCGAGTCCGGAGCCGAGGTGCTCGTCTCCCTGGTGGCCACGGCCTTGCGGCGCGTCGGTGCGGAGCATTTCCACACGGTGGTACTTGGTGGCGCCCAGCCGCCCGCCGAGCTGCCGCCCAACGTCGTGGCCACCTACGGCCTGACCGAAACAGGGAGCGGGATCGTCTACGACGGTCTGCCCCTCCAGGGGGTGGGTCTGGCGATCGACGAGGCCACCGCGGAGATCCGCGTCCGCGGGCCGATGCTGCTGCGGGCCTACCGCGACGGCACGTCGCCGCTCGACCCGGCCGGCTGGTTCGCCACCGGCGATTCGGGGTGGCTCGACGCAGATGGCCGGCTGCATGTGCACGGGCGCATGGCGGAACTGATCGTCACTGGCGGCGAGAACGTATGGCCCCGGCCCGTCGAGGCGGCCCTGGAAACCCACCCCGGGGTGGTGGAGGCTGCCGTGTCGGGCTGCCCGGATCTCGAGTGGGGTCAGCGGGTCGTGGCCTGGGTCGTTCCGGTCGATCCGGCCACGCCGCCCTCGCTCGCGGACCTACGAGCCGCCGTCGCCGACCAGGTGGCGCCGTTTGCCGCCCCCCGGCAGGTGGTGTGGCTCGACGCCCTGCCTCGGACCGCCATCGGCAAGGTGCGGCGCGATCGCCTGCCCGACCCGGGCCTGGACGGTTGATCGTCACGCCGGTTTGCGGGCGCCCCGGACAATGACGACGGGACACCGGGCGTGGTGGGCGCACTGGTTGCTCACCGAGCCGGTCAGCAGCCCATCGAAACCGCCCAGGCCGCGGGATCCGACGACGAGCATCTCGGCACCATCACTGGCGTCGACGAGGGCTTTGGCAGCAGGCGGGCCGGCCTGGCGAGCAACCACCTCTACCGTCGGCTCGGCGGCTTGCGCCCAGGCCAGGGCCCGGTCCAGGACGGCCTCCTCGTCCGCGGCGGCGCTCGGATACAGCTCCAACATCTGGCGGCGATAGAAGCTGGCGTGCAGGATCTCCAGGCGGGCTCCCCGGAGACGGGCTTCGGTGGCCGCCCACGCCAAGGCCTCGATCGAGGGCGACGAGCCGTCGACACCGACAACGATCCGCGGTGGGGTCATAGCCTCACGGATCTTGCCGCATACTCTCGCCATCTGCGCGTCGCCGGCCGTCCGTAGGCTGGCCCCATGAACCGCCTGGCCGAAGAGACCAGCCCCTACCTACGCCAGCACGCCGACAATCCGGTCGACTGGTATGCCTGGGGACCGGACGCGTTCGCGGCGGCCACCCTCCGCGACGTTCCCATCCTGCTATCCGTCGGGTACTCGGCATGCCATTGGTGCCACGTGATGGCGCACGAGTCATTCGAGGATCCCGCCACCGCGGCCGTCATGAACGCCGGCTTTATCAACATCAAAGTCGACCGGGAGGAGCGGCCCGACGTGGACAGCATCTACATGGAAGCAGTCCAGGCCACCACCGGAAGCGGGGGCTGGCCCATGACAGTCTTTTTGCTGCCCGACGGCCGGCCCTTCCTCGGGGGCACGTATTTCCCCCGGGCTCGTTTCGTGGACCTGCTCAACCAAGTCACCCGGGTCTGGGGGCAACGGCGCGGCGACGTAGAGAAGGCCGCGTCCGAGCTGGCCGACGCCGTCCGCTCAGGGACGGCGTTGCCGGGCGCCGGACGGGAGCGGTCGGTCCCCCCGGACGGCCTCCTCGCCGCGGCGGCAAACAGTCTGGTCGCCGGTCACGATCCGGAATGGGGCGGGTTCGGCCGGGCCCCCAAGTTCCCTCAGCCCACCATGCTGGAGCTGTTGCTGCTGGCCGCGGCGCGGCTCGGCCGGGAGGACGTGAACGCGGCCCTGACCCTCACGCTGGACGCCATGGCCGCCGGCGGCATCTACGACCATCTCGGAGGCGGGTTCGCCCGCTATTCGACGGACCGACAGTGGCTGGTCCCGCACTTCGAGAAGATGCTCTACGACAACGCCCTGCTAACCCGGGTCTACCTCCACGCCTGGCAGCTCACGGGCCTGGCGCGCTACCAGCAGGTGGTCAACGAAACGATCGGGTACTTGCTGCGGCCGCCGGTCCGCCTTGGTGGCGGGGGGCTGGCTTCGGCGGAGGACGCAGACAGTGAGGGCGTGGAGGGTCGGTTTTACGTCTGGGATGCCGCGGAGGTCGAACGGGTCGCCGGGCCGGCGGGGGTGGAGTGGTACGGCGTCACGCCGGAAGGGAACTGGGAGGGGCACAACATCCTGTTCCGTCCCCTGCACGCGCCGCTGGAGCGGTCCGCCGAGGTGGAGGCGGCCCGGCGGGCTCTGTTCGATCGGCGGGAACGGCGGGTCCACCCCGGGCTGGACGACAAGGTGCTGACCGAATGGAACGCCATGGCGGTGGCGGCCCTGGCCGAGGCGGGCGGTGCCCTGGGTCGGCCCGAGTGGGTCGGGGCAGCCGAGGAGATCGGCGACTTTCTCCTGGCCAACCTGCGGCGGCCCGACGGTCGATGGCTGCGCAGCTGGCAGGGGACGGCGGGACGGCATCTCGGCTACGCCGCGGACTACGCCTGGCTGGCCGAGGCGTTCGTCCGCCTGGCCGAGGCCACGGGCCGCCAGCGCTGGATTACCGAAGCCCGGGCCGCGGCCGACGGCCTCCTGGACCTCTTCGCCGACCACAAGTCGGGGGTACTGCACATGACCGGCCGCGACGCCGAAACGCTGATTGCTCGGCCCATCGACACCCAGGACGGAGCGGTGCCCTCGGCGAACTCGGTGGCTGCTCAGGCCTGGCTGCGTCTGGCGGGTCTCACGGGTGTCGATCGGTATGCGGAGGCGGCCAAGGCGGTGCTCGACGCCCTGGCCCCGGCGCTTTCCCTTGCCCCCATCGCCTTCACCGGCTCAGTGGCGGCGGCCGAGCTGGGCCGCACGGGCCTCACGGAAGTGGTGGTGACGGGGGCCCGTCCGGACCTGGTCGAGGTGGTGCGGCGCCGGTATCTGCCTGGGGTCGTGCTCGCTTGGGGTGAGCCGTACGAGTCCCCGCTGTGGGAGGGTCGGACCGGTCTGGACCAAGGCGGGAAGGCGTTCGTATGTCACCATTACACCTGCCAGGCACCCACCGCGGATGCGACAATTCTGGCCTCGCAGCTGGCGCCCTGAGCGGCTACCATCGCCTGATCGGCGGGCATCCACCGCTTGGGGTCTTCGATTGGCAACTATGAACATCAGTGTCCACTAGCACCGCGCCCGACTTCTATCCCGTCGTCAAGGATGTGCCCCGGGTCGACGTGGCCCCGGGCACCACTCTCGAGCTGCTGGTTCTCTCGAGTGACGGCGATCAGTGCGCCGGAGTCGACCTGGCGTCCGGCGCCCTGGTTCGGGGCCTGGCTGCCCGAGCCCGCCCCCCTCCGCTTGCGCCCCTACGACGTGGTCGCCGTGACCCTCGCCGAGAATCTCGACGACGTGCCCGACCCGCATCAGCCCGAGGCCGTGCGCCTGTCAGGCCCCCCAGAGCCGATGCGCCAGCTGAGAGGCCGGCGGGTGGAGCGCATGCTGCGGCGCTTGCTGCACCCCCCGGGCCAGCCGCTTTTGGGTGTGGCCAGCTCAGCGGTGCCGTTCTGGGAGCGGCGGGGCGACCATCCGTCGATGGCGGTGGTGGCGCCGCCGGGGCCCATCACACTGTGGCGGGACAAGCCCTACCTGGCGTGCCGTTTCTTCTGGCAGGGTCACGAGCGGGAGCTGCCCTGCTTGGATCGGTTCATGGCGGTCCTCATGGACCGTACGGGCCGGATGCGAGTAACGGCCGACAAAGGCGACCGGCTGCTCGTGGCGCTCACCCCGCCCATCGAGGGCCGCTGCCACAAGGTCGTCGAAGCGCTCTTGCCCCGGCCCTGACGGCCGCGGCCGCGGTCCCGACCCGACCGCTGCCGGCACCCGTACCGGCCACGGCACCCGTACCGGCCACGGCACCCGCACCGGCACTGCAAGCCTAGGGGGCGTACTTGCTCGCCAGCTCCTCGGCCATGGCCCACCCGAAGGCGATCAGCACGTCGCCCCGCTCCCGGTCCAGCGGCTCCAGCAGAGCGGCGACGTCGGCTTCGACAGACTCCGGCTTGAGCGAGGCGTAGTCGAAACAGCCGGCCGCGTTGCCGTCGCCAGTAACGATGAAGGTGCGGTCGTCGATGCGGCCCTCCGCGCCGAACCGCTTGGCCAGACGACGGCTCCAGGCCCGCTCCTCGCCGCTTGGCTTATGGCCGGGGCGGGGGCAGATGTCTTCCAGCTCCTTGAAGGCTTGGAACGCGCCCGGATCGATGAACCGGGTGCCGATCAGCACGTCTTCGTCCGGGAAGGCCAGCACGGCCCGCCGGTACTGGGCGGAAATGATGGCCTTCAGCACCTGCTCCCGCTTGGCCGCGCGCTTGATCGACGCCAGCCCCCACAGCAAACAGGGGGTGCCACCGATGCGTTCCAGGGTGCAGAACGAGAACCCGGCCAGTTTCCCCGCTTCCCGAACCTGGGTGATCAGCACCCACTCTTCGGCCTGCTTCGACAGCAGACCAATTGTGAATCCGGCCGGGCCGTCAGTGGCGATATCGGCCATATCCGCCAATTCGGCATCAGCCAGGGCTGTGCAGTCCTTCGTCTCGACAGCGAACGTCATACCGAGTGAACTCTCCTCACACGTCGTGCGTGAACAGCAAGTTTACGCCGTTTCGCGGGTTCTTCTCCAAAGCCACGGCGGCCCACCGGTGCGGTCGCCTCAGCGAGCCTCGGGGCCGGCCCGCAGGCAGCTCGGACCGAAGAGCACCCGGAGCTCGGCCAGCAGTCCCCGGGTGGTGTCGACGCTCCACTGGGACGCCAGCCGGATGCACTTGGCGCCCACGTAGAGAAGTACGGGCGACGGCCCGGGATGCTCACCCAGCAACCGCTTGAGTGAATCCAAGCGCTCGTCGGTCAGAGCATGGGCTGGCACCTCGACGTGCAGGGGCTCGTCCCGGGTGTTGAGGTCGGGGCGCTTGATCTCCATGCAGACCAGCTTGGGCTGCTCGTCCCGGAGATCCAACCGGCCCTTGACGCAAACGATGGCATCGTCGGCCAGCAGGTGGGCCACGTCGGTCATGGTCCGGGGAAACACCCAGACCTCGATCGACGACACCAGGTCCTCGAGGACGAAGGTGGCCATGAGCTCGCCGCGCTTGGTGTATTTGCGGACGACAGCGGTGACGACGCCACCAACCCAGCGCATCTCGCCGTCGCGAGCACCTTCGCGCACCTCGCCGATGGTGGCGTCGGTGTGGCGGCCGAGCGCCGCCTCCGTGCCCTTCAACGGGTGGTCGCTCAAGTAGAGGCCGAGCATCTCCTTTTCGAAGGCCAACCGGACCGGCTTGGCGAATTCCTGGTTCGGGATCGGGAGCCGGGCGTCGTCGAACACGGGTTCGCCGCCCCGACCGAGGTCCCCAAACAGGCTCATCACCCCCTGATCAGCCTCCCGCCGCCGGGCCAGCGTCCGATCGACGATCATCTCGAAGACGAGGCACAGTCCCTGCCGGGGGTGACCCACGGCGTCGAAGGCGCCGGCCTTGATAAGCGATTCGACCGTTCGCTTGTTGAGTACGGTCGGATCCACCCGGGCGCAGAAGTCGTAGAAATCGGTGAAGGGGCCGCCCCGATCCCGCTCGGCGACGATGCGTTCCACCAGCCCCTCGCCCACATTGCGTATCGCCGACAAGCCGAACGGGATCACGGTCCGGCTCCGATCCCCGGCTCCGTCCGGGGCGGACTGCGTGGCCGAGGTGAAGTCGGAGGTCGACACGTTGATGTCGGGTACCAGCACGTCGATGCCTCGGGCCCGGCACTCGGCCAAGTACACGGCCGTCTTGTCCTTGTCGTCTTTGACGCTGGTGAGCAGGGCGGCCAGGTACTCGGCCGGGTAGTTCGCCTTCAGCCAGGCGGTCTGGTAGCTGACGAGTCCGTAACCGAAAGCGTGACTGCGGTTGAACCCGTAATCCGCGAACGGCTCGATGATGTCGAACAGCATCTTCCCGATCGCTCGCCCATAGCCGGTTGCCTCGCAGCCGGTTTCGAACTTTTCCCGTTCCCTGGCCATGATCTCGCGGACCTTCTTGCCCGCGGCCTTGCGCAGATTGTCGGCCTCGGCTAGGGAGTAGCCCGCGAACTTCTGGGCCAGGAGCATCATCTGCTCCTGGTAGACGCACAGCCCGTAGGTGTCGCCCAACACCGCCTCCATGTCGGGATGTTGGTAGGTGACGGGCTTGCGGCCGTTTTTGCGGTCCGCGTACTCGTTGTGCATGTTGGCGGCCATGGGGCCCGGCCGGTACAGGGCGTTGAGCGCGCCCACGTCCTCGAATTCGGTCGGGGCCAGCGAGCGCACCAGGTTGCGCATGGCCCCGCCCTCGAATTGGAAGATCCCGATGGTGTCGCCCCGTTGCAGCATCTGGTAGGTCGCCGGGTCGTCGAGGGGCACGTTGTCGATGTCCGGCCGTCGTCCGGTGGCGGTTTCGATCAGGTCGAGGGCCCGCTCGATGACCGACAGGTTGCGCAGCCCCAGAAAGTCCATTTTGAGCAGGCCCAGGTCTTCGACGCCGTGCATTTCGTACTGAGTGACGATCGGGGCGTCCTCGGGGCGGCCGCCGGGCTCGGGTTTGCGCTGAATGGGCAGGTGCTCGGTGAGCGGATCGCCCGAGATCACCACCGCGGCGGCGTGGATGCCGTCCTGGCGCCGCAGGCCTTCCAGACCGCGCGCCACGTCCACCACCTTGGCCGCGTCGGGGTCGACGGCGCAGATCTGGCGCAGCTCGGCAGCCGCCTGGTAACCGTCATGGTGCTTCGGGGTGTCCTCGAAGCACGCCCATAGGGGCGTGTCCCTGCCCATCACCAGCGGCGGCATGGCCTTGGCAATGCGGTCGCCGACGCTGTAGGGGTAGCCGAGCACCCGGGCGGCATCGCGCACCGTGGCCCGGGCCTTGATGGTCGAGAAGGTGACGATCTGCGCCACCCGGTCCCAGCCGTAGCGCTCCGCGGCATAGCGGATCATCTCGGCGCGGTAGCGCTCGTCGAAGTCCATGTCGATGTCGGGCATCTGCTTGCGCCCGGGGTTGAGGAAGCGCTCGAAGAGCAACCGGTACTGGATGGGATCGATATCGACGATGCGCAGGCAATATGCGGCGCAGCATCCCGCCGCACTGCCCCGCCCGGGACCGACCCGGATGCCGTGCTCCCGAGCGTGGCGGATCAGGTCCCACACGACCAGGAAGTAGTCCGAGAAACCCATGTCGGAAATGACGCCAAGTTCGTAGTCGAGGCGCTGGAGCACCTCGCCGGGAACCGGTGATCCGTAGCGCTGGGCCGCGCCCTCCAGGGCCAGATGGCGCAGGTAGTCGTCGGCGCCGGCGAAACCCTCCGGTCGGGGAAAAGACGGCAGCTTGGGACGACCAAACTCGATCTCGACATCTGCCCGCTCGGCGATCCAGAGCGTGTTGTCGCATGCGGCCGGATGGTCCCGGAACAGGTCTCGCATCTCGGCGGCGGTCTTGAGATAGTGCTCGTCCCCGTGAAACTTGAAACGCTTGGGGTCGTCTTTGACCGAGCCGGTCTGGACGCACAGCAGGGCGTCGTGGGCCTCCGCGTCGTGGCGGGACACGTAGTGGCTGTCGTTGGTGGCCAGCAGCGGGGCCCCGATGCGCTGGGCCAGGCGCACCAGCTCGGGGTTGGTGCGGCGCTGCTCGTCCAGGCCGTGGTCCTGCAGCTCGACAAAGAGGTTGTCGACGCCGAAGATGTCCTGCAGCCGGGCAGCCAGGGTCGTGGCCCGCTCAGCATCGCCCCTGAGCAGCGCCTGGCAGACCACTCCACCCAGGCAGCCTGTGGTGGCGATGACGCCCTGGTGGTGCCGCTCGAGCAGTTCCCAGTCGGCCCGGGGCTTGTAGGCGTACCCCTCCAGGTAGGCGGCACTCGACAGCTTGAGCAGGTTCTTGTAGCCCTGCCCATCCTCCGCCAAGAGGGTGAGGTGGTAGTACAGCTTCTCCCCGGCGTCGGCGTCGCCGCCGCCGTCGTCGATGCGCCCCCGGCGCACCGGCCGCTCGAAACGGGATTCGGCGGCCTGGTAGGCCTCGATCCCGATGATCGGCTTGATGCCGGCCTCCCGGGCTGCCTTATAGAAATCCAGAACCCCGTACATATTCCCGTGGTCCGTGATCCCGATCGCCGGCTGGCCATCCGCAACCGCCCGGGCGATCACGTCGGGCACCCGCGCCGCACCGTCGAGCATGGAGAACTCGGTGTGCTGGTGTAGATGGGTAAATGAAGCGCCCACGGGCAGACTTCGCCTCCCCTCAACGGACTCGGTCGACGCGGTTTCCACGTGGTCCACAGCGCCTGTGGAGAGCCCTGTGGACGAAACTACAACTCTGTTATTTCCTTGCCGAGACTAGCGCGCCCGCAGGGCCGGACAACACCCTCCGTCGAGGTCGCTTGGCGCCCGGCGCAGAACCCGCCTAACGCAGCCGAATAGTCCTGCGGCCCGGCGCTTACAGGTACGTCCCCGGAACCGGTCGGTCGTCGCTGGCTGCGGGCAGGCTGCGTTGGCGCATGTGCTCCAGCTGGGCCCGGGCAGCCATCTGCTGGGCGAAGAGCGTGGCTTGGATGCCCTGAAACAGTCCCTCCAGCCAGCCCACCAGCTGGGCCTGGGCCACCCGCAGCTCACCCTCGCTCGGCACCTCGTCGGCCTTGAACGGCGACGTCATGCGGGTCAACTCCTCGCGCAGGTCGGGCGAGAGGCCTTCCGACAGCTCCTGCACCGAGGTGTCGTAGATCTCGCGCAGTCGCGAGCGGCTGGACTCATCCAGGGGTGCCTGGCGCACCTCCTCCAGGAGCTGCTTGATCATGGAGCCGATCCGCATCACCTTGGCCGGCTGCGCGATGGCCTCGCGAGACGCCTCTTCGGCCCCCTCACGCACGTCCGGGCCAGGGATTATGAGTACCTGCTCGGGTCCGGACTGATCCGGTCGTCCTCGGTTATCTGACATCACTCTCCCAGTCTGCAGTCAGCCCGCCAGAAGCGGGACCAGCATCTCGTCCGCGGTCAAGGACCCGTGCCGACACACCAGTCGGGCCTCGCCACCGTCAGCGGGGTCCAGGAAGGCAACAGGCTCGTAAGGAATTATGGCCACCTCGCCCAACCGAGCCCGGACCTCTGGCCGCAACGCACCACCGAACCAGCTGTCGCGATCCATCTCGTCGATGGTCACTACCCAGGCTTGGTCACCATAGACGGAGGACGCCGCGTCGACCAGTCGATCTGCCCGTGCGCCGGGCTCGGTGTGCAGCCAGCGAAAACGGGCCTCACCGCTCACCATGGCCGCTTCCTTGAGCACTCGCTCGTCGAGCACGGACGCCCGGGTCCCCACCTCCACCTGGCCGTGATCCGCCGTCACCGCCAGCGCCGCCCCGGCCGGCAGGACCGCCAGCAGGTCCCCCACGATCCGGTCGAGAGCGATCAACTCGGCGTCATAGTGCGGTCCGAAGCCGCGAATATGGGCGATCTTGTCCAGCCCCTCGTAGTAGGCGTACACGAAGGGCTCGCCCGCTCGCAGCAAGATCCCGGTCTCGACGGCCAGGCTGGACGCCAACGCCCAGCCCGCGATAGGGATGTCGCGCTCGATGGGCCTGGGTGAACCCCGTGCCGGCGAACTCGCTCTTGCTGACCACCGGCACGCGCCGACCCTGGAACGGGCGCAGCGGCTGGATCGCGTCCGGCCGCACGAAGCTGCGCGCATCGCCTGAGACGGTCTTCCAGCGTAAGACGTTCATGACCTCGCGGCCGGTGGGCCCGTCGACTACCAACCGGTACCCCACGATGCCGTGCGCGGCCGGGGGGGCGCCCACCGTCAAGGACGTCAGGGCCGTGGCGGTGGTGGAAGGCACCACCGACGTAATGGGACCGCCGGCCAACGCGGCGAGGTGGGGCGTCAGGTGGCGCCGGTCCTGCCACTGGAGCCAGCCCAGCCCGTCGGCCACCAACAACACCACCTGATCGGCGTGGCGGGCCGGCTCCGGAACCCAGTCGGGCCGAGACCCCGGGCTGGCGAGTAAGGCGGGAACCAGCCCCGCCAGATTGGCTCCCAGATAATCCGGTAGCAGCGGGGCGTGTCGGCTCATCCCAAACACCCTAGAGTTAGCCACCCTAGAGGTACGATAGGTCAGTGAAGGTTTCTACCCGGGGGGACTATGCGAGCCGAGCGTTGCTCTCGCTCGCCTTACACGCCGGGCAAACCCAGCCGACGTCCGTGCGGGACATCGCCGAGCGCACCGGTCTTCCCCAGCCGTACCTCGAACAGATCCTGCTGGCGCTCAAGGGCGCCGGCCTGGTGCGCTCCAAGCGGGGCGTCGGCGGCGGTTATGTCCTGGCCCGCTCGCCGGAAGACATCACGCTCAGCCAGATCGTCAGCGCGGTGGAAGGGCCCATTGTGGCGGGCGACTTCGGTGAACCTCATCAGAACGGGGCCTGCGACCACGAAGGTCAGTGCGTCCTGCTCGCCGTGTGGGCCGATGTCGGGGAGCACATGCGCCGCCACCTGGAATCCTTCACGCTGGCTGACATGGCCTTGCGGGCCTCCGGCGGCCAGCCGACCGGCAAGGCGCTGGCCAGCACCTAGGCGCACCGGGTCACGCCCCTTTCGCAACAGTTGCGGGGACCCCGAGGCGATCGGGAACGCCTCAGCGAGCCAGATCGGGCGGCCTCAGCTGCCTCCCGGTGCGGGCGCTTCGCTTCCCGGGGGCTTGCTGGAGGCGTGGTCGCCGTCGGCCGCGGCCAGATGCGGCTTAGAGTCGGCCACCGCCACCCGCCGCGGCGCCACCGTCTCGCCGGTCCACTCGCTCGGCGCCGGCCGGCCGGCGAGGCGGTACACCTGGGCGCCATCGACCGTCTCTTGCTGCAGGAGCAGATCCACCAGCCCGGTCAACTCTTGGCGATGATGGCTGAGCAGGTCGGTGGCCCGGGCCTCCGCTTCGCGCAACAGTTTGGCCACCTCGGCGTCGATCGCGGCCTGCGTCGCTTCGGCGTAGGGCCGGGAGGAAAGCTCCGATCCCCCGCTCCCAAGAAAGGCCGAACCGCCGGTGGGGTAGCCGATGGGCCCCAGCGTCTTGGAGAGGCCGAACTCGCGGACCATCTTGACCGCCAGCTCAGTCGCCCCCGCTAGATCGTTGGCCGCCCCGGTCGAGCCCTGGCCCAGCACGATCGTCTCGGCCGACCGTCCGCCCAGGCGCACCGCCAGGGAATCGTGGAGATAGTCCTCCCCGTAGAGATGGCGCTCGACAAGGGGGAGCTGTTCGGTGACGCCGAGGGCTGCCCCGGCGGGTAGGATGGTGACCTTGGCCACGGGGTCGGCGTGGTCAGAGAAGGCGGCCACCATGGCGTGGCCCGCTTCATGCACGGCGACGGCGTATTTTTCCTCTGGCAGCAGGACGTTGGAGTCCTCGCGCCGACCGAGGATGATGCGATCCCGGGCCTCGTCGAAGTCGGCCGCGGTGATGACGTCCCGGCTGTGGCGCACGGCGGCGATAGCTGCCTCGTTGGCCAGGTTGGCGAGATCGGCGCCCGAAAAACCCGGCGTGCCCCGGGCGACCACCTCGAGATCGACGTCCGGGCCGAGCTGCTTGTTCTTGCAGTGCACCTTCAAGATGGCGGCCCGCTCGGCCAGGTTCGGCAGCGGAATGGTGATCTGCCGGTCGAAGCGACCCGGGCGAAGGAGGGCCGGGTCCAGTATTTCCGGCCGGTTGGTGGCTCCCATGACCACGATGCCGACAGCGGGATCGAACCCGTCCATCTCGGCCAGCAGCTGGTTGAGCGTCTGTTCACGCTCGTCGTTGGACACGATCGCCCCGCTGCCGGAGCGCCGGCTGCCGATGGCGTCGATCTCGTCGATGAAGACGATAGCGGGAGCCCGCTTGCGCGCCTCCCCGAAAAGGTCCCGGACCCGGGCGGCCCCCACCCCGACGAACAGCTCCACAAAGCTGGAACCGGTAACGGAGAAAAACGGAACCTGTGCTTCTCCGGCCACGGCCCGGGCCAGCAGCGTCTTGCCGGTTCCGGGAGGCCCGACCATCAGCACGCCGCGCGGGGCGATGGCGCCGGCCCGCTGATAACGCTCCGGTTCCCGCAAGAAGTCGACCACCTCGGCGATCTCTCGCTTGGCGCCCTCATAGCCGGCGACGTCAGCAAACGTCGTATCGGGCCGTTCGGCGTCGAACACCTTCGCCCGGGCCTTGCCGACGCTCGTGATGCCGCCGAGGGCGCCGCCTGCCCCTCTGGACATGCGGAACCAGATCCAGCCGAAGATCAGAAGGGGCAGGAGCAGGATGATCCAGGAGACGACGGTCGCGGCGAAAGTAGAGCCGGGCGTCGACGCCGTGATCGCCACCTTGGCCGTCTCCAGCCGGTTCAACAGAAGGGTGGGGCCCGCCAGCTGCAGCGGGATCACCGTGTCATAGTTGTGTCCGCTGGTGAGGGCGCCGGTGGCCTTGCCGTTGGTGTCGATGTGAACGGTCTTGACCTGATGGGCGTCGACGTCAGTCAGGAACTGCGAGTAGGTGAGGTTGTCCGTCGGCACGCTCTTGGTGTGGACAGCTGGCAACACCACCCAGAGCACGATGGTCAACCCGATGGCGATCGGCCACAGCCAGTGGCGCCAGGCGGGAGGACGGGGTGGGGCGCTGGGGGACGGGCGGTCGCCCGGCGGCGGCGGGAGCGCTTGCTTGGTCATGGCCCTCTCAGGTCACCCTAGCGCCAGACGAAGGCAAGGGCTCCCAAAGCGTTCGAGGCCGAGCAAACCCGCGGGCGCCAACATCAGCAAAGTCAACCGGGTAGACATGGGTAGATACGGGTGAGCGTGTTCCATCGTGAAGCCAGATTCATGCCATTCCCACCGTCGCCAGTTCCTCGTCGGCTTCGCCCGGCGCCCCTAGCCGCCGTTACTGCCCGCACGCACGATCCGGTCGCTACGGAAAGCGCTGGGATATTGTGCTGAGGGTGACAGCGAGCGGTCGCTGATGAAGTTCGGTACGGCGATATTCGCCGCCCTGGGCGCCGCCATGTGCTTTGCGGTCGCCGCCGTGCTGCAGCAGGAGTCGGCCCAACTGGCCGATCAGGATGAATCCCTGTCCTTGAGGCTGATCGCTGACTTGCTCCGTCGCCGCAAGTGGCTGGCCGGTATCGGTTTCCTGCTAGCCGGATTCGGTCTGCAAGCGCTGGCTCTGTCCTACGGTCCGGTCGCCCTGGTGCAGCCGATCATTGTGACCGAGTTGGCATTTGCCATTCCTCTCGCCATCTGGCGGCGTCATCGCCGGGCCGGGCACCGAGAATGGATCGGGATCGCCTGCGTGATAGCTGGCGTCGCCATCTTCTTGTGGGCGGCGTCCCCGGCGTCGGGGACTCCGAACCCGGGCGGAGGCGCCTGGCTGGCGTCGCTGGTGCCGGTGGGCGCGGTAGCGGCAACCGCAGTTCTCATCGGCGCCAAACGGCGAGACCAGACCAAGCCCATGCTCCTGGGTGCCGCCGCCGGGTTGACCTTCGGCGTGCTCGCTGTGCTGACGAAAGCGACGACATATCTCCTCAGTGCGAACGTCGGCACGGCGTTTCTACATTGGCAGCCGTACGCGGCCATCGCCGTGGGGATCGCCGCCCTGGTGGTGTCGCAGAGCGCCTACCAGGCGGGACCGCTGGCCTACTCGTTGCCCTTTGTCGACATCCTCGAACCGGTCGTTGCCGTCGTCATCGGCGAGACCGTCCTCGGCGAGGATCTGCACGTGTCAGGAGGGATACTGGCGGTTGAGGCCATCGCCGGAGCCGTGGCGGCCGCCGGAATTGTGTGCCTCACCACGTCCAAGACGGTGTTGAGCATTTATGAGGAGACGATCGTGGCCGACAGTCACGAGGCCGATGAACGCGGCGGGAGGTCGCAGTCAGGAACCTCTGGCCCGCTCCTGCCCAAAGGGCTCAGCACCTAGTCAGCACTTAGGAGGAGGGGTCGCCGGACCACCGCGGTCCTGACCAGGCGGGCTGGCCGTCCCCGGCCGAGCCGGCTCTGCGGCCCAACGAGCGCCGCGTCCTATTTGATGGGGGCCCGGCCGTTGGCCCTCGCCCAGCCCAACACGGCCTTACGGGACCACAACTTGGAACGCCCCTGGCCGAGATTGACGATCGGACGAGGCATATCCAGGTAGCGCTTCTGGTACACGCTGACCGAGCTGCGGTTCGCCAGGCCCAGTAGCTCGGCCACTATGACAGCATCGATGAGATCATCTGGATCGACCTGCCGGGCCACGGGTCAAGCTTGGCAGAGACAGCGCCTCACTACAACAACGGGCGTCCCCGCTTAGAAAGCGATGAGCCCCGAACGGCGCGGGAGGGCAGACGGCGCACGAACGGGTCGTCGTCGATATGGCGCGCTTTCCCGGTCCACATGGCGACGGCCGCTTCCCGGCGAGTCGAGGTCGGATCCGTCACCTCGACCCGGGCCACATCCGGCTGGTCATCGATGAGCCGCCCAACTCGCAGCAGGACCTCGACTGCCGCCTCCGCCCGGGCCGCAATAACCCCGGCCGCGCCGACCAACTCAACCGCGTCGCGGTCGGTGAGGGGGAGCAGCCTGGCGAAACTCTGCTGGGTGCGCACCACCAGGCCCAGCATCGGGTCATCTTCGAAAAGGAAATGCCTGCTTCCGGCTGCCGGCGTCAGCGGCCCACCGTTGGGAATCCCGTACGCCGCCAGCACTTCCTCGGCCGCCTCCGAGGAAAGCTGCTGCTGCACGGTGTGCTTTTCCAGGTCGAAGGCCCGATTCAGGGCGGCCCGGGCCCGGCCGAGATCGCAATCGGGCAGATCGACCAGCTGTCCCCGACGGGGAGGAAACCAGGTCCGGTCCCGGTTGGCGGCCAGGAGCTGGTGGCACCGGTCGAGGAGATCCCCGGCCTGGACGCCGTGGATGCCGGCTTGCATGGCCAAGTCGCCGATGGGACCAGCCCGCATCGACACCACCGGCCGGACCCGGGCCGCCTCCCGCGCGATAGCCAGAAAACGTCGCGGCCGAACGGGCTCTCCCCCCAAAGACGGTGATCGCGCCGCAGGCGTTATCCCAGCCGAGGCAGAGCAAGGCGTCGGCGACATCAAGCCCTGGGTGCCCGCTCGCGACGACCGACGTCACGTCCAGCCCATCCGACCGGCAGGCCCGCACGAACTCCCCCGCCTCGCCTCCCGTTCCAGGATCAGTCCCAGGCCGCCACTGCCCGCCGGCGCGATCTGTCCCAGTTGGGCCCGCACAGAAACGGCGTCGGGCTGGAGCACCGCCTCGAGGTAGCGCTGCGTCGGCGCGATGGGAAAAGCCACCTCGATGACACCATCAACCCATCGCTCCGCGCAGTTGAAACCGGAGTGGCGAAAGACGTGCTGCATCGGGTAGTTGGTGCCGAGGGTTTGAGCGACAAAGCGGCCCAACCCTCGGCGCCGAGCGGCGGCGGCCGGGTGCTCCAGCAACCACGCGCCCACACCATGGCCCTGAAGGACGTCGGCTACCACGAAAGCGACCTCGGCCCGGTCCGTGCCCGGATGGCGTTCATCAGCGCGCCACCGCAGACAGATCCCCCTGGATCCCGGCTACGAGCGCCAGACGGTTTCGGTAGTCGACGGCGCGTATAACGTTCGACTTCCTGCGCCCGCAAATGCGGGTGAGCAGTGAAAAACCGTCGGTAGACGGTCTCGCTCGAGAGGTGTTCGTGGAAGCCCTCGAGGGCCTGAGCATCCTCGGGTCGGATCGGTCGAATGGCGGCCACGCTTCCGTCCGACAGGCGAGCCTCGCACCGGAGCTCGAGCGGGTAGGACGTCATCGCCTACGTTCTCCCGGACCGAGTAGGTCCGGATCCGCCGGGCGACACGCCGAATGACGGAATCGACGCTGGCGGTGATCACCACCTGGCAATGGCCGATGAGGTCGTCTTCCGGGAGGGCCGGTGATCCGCAACGACGGCAAGCCCAGCCCTCAGCGTCCGCCTGACTCGGAAGGCGGAGATACCTCGGCGAGACGAATCCGCCGGCCCGTTATCTGATCGGCGACGATGCGGATCACGTGGTCGCGCTCGCCAGGAGCCCAGGGCGCGGCCCCGGTCAACTCAACTCTTGAGACCGCGTACCGGTCTTTGGTGGGGCTGAGCTCCTGAGCGACCCCTTTGATCATGACGCTCCACCCCGTGCGCCGGTGGGTGTCAATCTCGTCCGCTTCGAAGGTGACGTTCGACCGGTGCACGGAGTGCAGCTTGGTGCCTGCTCCGGTGCGATAGACGATCGTCTGGTCGTCGACGTCGTAGTTCACCGCGAACACGAGGGGATAGTGACCGACGACCGCAACTCGGCCAACCGGCTGGGTAGCCAGGAGTTCCCAGCATTGCACCGAGCTCAGCTCGTCGAAGTCCCGACCATCCGGTGATGCGCCGGGCGGGGCGCCCTTGGTCATTTGAGCCGTGCTCCTTTTCCCGGTTCCCTGTTGCATGGCTGGTGCAATTCTGACTCGCACCGCCGGGTTTCGGTCAGGGCCAAAAGACCCCAAGGTGCCACCTCAGTAGGCACATGAAATCACCAATCGGCCTGGCCCGGAGCACCGGCGGTTGCAGGGGCGTATCGGCGGGACAGCACTCAGGGGCCGGGTGGTGCCCGCCCAGGCCTCGCCCTGATCACCGGCGGGCCAAACAGCCGGAGCCCCTTTAGCGGTTGCCGGCGTGGCGCCGGAGGAAGTCGAGGATCTCGATGTGTTTCGCTGTGTCCATCTCCATGAGCCTGATCAGCAGCCACCATAGTGTCGTGTCCTTGACGTCCTTCATCTCGCCCGCCAGCCGATGGAGCTCTTTGGCGTCGGTGCGTTCGCGTTCGAGCAGTCGGTCACTCAGCTCGACCAGCTGCTGGCGATCGCCTTGCCCCACGTCGAGTCGGGGAATAACGGGATCTTCGGGACGGAGTTCGGCATCAGACTTCAGCGCCGAGGCCAGGTCGCGAAAAGTCTGGTGGTGGCGGATCTCGTCGTCCACGATCACAGAGGCCAGATAGGCGAAGGCTGCCGATCCCGAAGCGGCCGCCGCCTCCTGGTATTCGGTAAGTATTACTTGTTCCTGGTCTTCGTGGGACGTCAGGTGATCGTACAGTTCCTCTTCCCAAACGCTTGCCCCTACAAGTTTGCTCAAGTTGCCTTCTCCTTGATCCATGGACTGCCGCCATACTGCCATCGCGACGCGAGCCAGACCAGTGCCATTGGTACCATCTGACCGGGCGGTGCGGCGAGGGACGACAACCGCCAGGCGGCCCGGGCGACCGGCATCCGCCCGCTGTCCGCCCACTGCTGTCTGCCCACTGCCCACTGCCCGCTGGCTGCCCACTGCCCGCTGGCTGCCCACTGCCCGCTGGCTGCCCACTGCCCGCTGGCTGCCCACTTCACGCTGTCTGGCTGCTTTCTGCCCGACGTCCGCCAAGCTGGCCAGCTCCCGCCCGGCAAGGGCGGTCCGGTCCGCCTTACCAACCCGCCCTCGCTGCTCCGCTCGAATCTATTTTGGTACCTTCACCTGCTTATAGCTGGTGAAGATACCAAAATAGGCTCGGCGCCGGCCGGCCGGCCGGCCCGCCGGCCGGCCTGTCGAACCCCTGCCCGGCCGGCCCGCCGGCAGGACACTAGCGGCCCTCGCCCCAGCCGGCCGAGGGTCCGCCCGATCGCGCCAAAGCCCGCCGGCACTCGTCGACGATCTGCAAATCCTCCCGGGCGTGGATCACCAGGCTGCGCACGGCGGCCCGGGGCGCGGATATCTCGGCGTCGGCACCGGCGACGGCGGCGTTGGCAGTGGCATCGATCTCCACGCCCAGCCACCGCAGACCCGATGCGGTCTCGGACCGGATAACGGGGGCGTTCTCGCCGACGCCTGCCGTGAAAACGAGGGCGTCCGCGCCTTGGAGCGCCGCCATCATGGCCGCAATTTTGGCCCGCAGGCGGTGCACGTACACCGCAACAGCCAATTCGGCATGCCGGTCACCCTGAGCGCGTCGGCCCAGCAGGATGCGCATATCGCTGCTGAGCCCACCCGATAGCCCCAGCAGTCCAGACCGGTGTTCGAGGGCATCGTTGGCCTCGACTGCGGAGAGGCCGTGATCGAGAACCCAGAGCAAGGCGCCCGGATCGAGATCGCCGCTGCGGGTGGCCATCACCAGGCCTTCGAGCGGCGTGAATCCCATGGTCGTGTCCTGTGACCGCCCACCCCCCACAGCAGTCACCGAGGCGCCGCCGCCGAGATGGCAAATCACCAATCGAAGGTCGTCGACCGGTCGGTCCAGCATCTGGGCCGACCGCCGGGTCGCCCAGGCGCAACTCAGGCCATGGAAACCGAACCGGCGGATCCCCCAGCGCTGGACCCAGTCGGTCGGGATGGCGTATGCCGACGCCGCCCCCGGTAGTCCGGCATGGAAGGCCGTGTCGAAACAGGCGAACGCCGGCACCTCCGGAAGCCGCTGCGTCACGGCATCTATGGCCGCTAGAGCCGGCCGGTTGTGGAGAGGAGCAAGTTCGCAAAGGGATTCCAGGGTGGCTCGCACCTCGGAGTCGATCAACACGGTTGCCGTGAGGCGGGGGCCGCCATGCACCACCCGGTGGCCCACGGCTTCCACCCTCCCTGCCGATGAGATGAACGCGGATACGGCGCCGGCCAGACTGTCGTCGGGGGCGCCCAGGTCGATCGAGGCCTCCACGTGATCGGCGGCGCCGATGACGCGCAGCTTCACACTTTGTGAGCCGGCGTTGACAACGAGGATGCGCACGTCGCGGCCCCGGGTTCAGAACGGCCAGGTCCAGTCGCGGATCTCGGGTGGATCGTCCCCGTACTCGTGGGTGTAGGCGATCTGGCGGACCAGCCGGTCTTGCATGTCCTGACGGAGGTGAGCGGCGGTGTTCAGTAACGAGGGGACGCGGTCGATGACATCGATGACGAGGTGATAGCGGTCGATCTGGTTCATCACGGCCATGTCGAACGGTGTGGTCGTCGTCCCTTCTTCCTTGTAGCCGCGGACGTGCACGTTGTCGTGATTGTGCCGACGGTAGGTGAGGCGGTGGATCAGCCACGGATAGCCGTGATAAGCGAATATCACCGGCTTGTCGACGGTGAACATGGAGTCGAATTCCGCATCTGATATCCCATGTGGATGCTCGGCATGGGGCTGGAGCGTCATGAGATCCACCACGTTGACCACCCGGATCCGGAGATCTGGAAGATGCTCCCGTAGGAGGGCCACGGCCCCCAGCGTTTCCAGGGTCGGTACGTCTCCCGCGCACGCCATGACGACGTCAGGCTCGCCGCGCTCGTCGTTGCTCGCCCACGTCCAGATACCGAGGCCTTTGGTGCAATGGACCACGGCGTCATCCATGTTGAGGAACTGGAGCGCTGGTTGTTTGCCGGCGACGATGATATTGATGTAGTGCCGGCTTCGCAGGCAGTGATCGGCCACCGACAGGAGACAGTTGGTGTCCGGCGGAAGATAGACCCGGATGGTGTCCGCTTTTTTGTTGACGGCGTGGTCGATGAACCCCGGATCTTGGTGGGACAGGCCGTTGTGATCCTGCCGCCATACGTGGGACGTCAGGAGGTAGTTGAGCGAGGCCAACTGCCGGCGCCAGGCCAGCGTGCGCGTGGTCTTGAGCCATTTGGCATGTTGGTTGAACATTGAATCGACGATGTGGATGAACGCCTCGTAACAAGAGAAGAACCCGTGCCGGCCGGTCAGGAGATAGCCCTCGAGCATCCCCTGGCAGAGATGCTCGGACAGCACTTCGATAACCCGTCCGTCCGGGCTGAGGTGTTCGTCGTCTGTGGGCAGCGTGTCGGCCATCCAGCGCCGCCCGGTCACCTCGAAGAGCGCATCCAGACGGTTCGATGCAGTCTCGTCTGGTCCGAACACCAAGAAGTTGGCGGCGCCGGCATTGCTCGCCATGACATCCCGCAAGAAATGACCGAGGACCCGCGTCGCCTCGCCGGTCGTGACACCGGGCTCGTCCACCCCTAGGCCGTAGTCCCGAAAGTCGGGAAGGCGAAGGTCGCGGAGAAGGAGGCCGCCGTTGGCGTGGGGGTTCGCTCCCATGCGGCGATTCCCGCGGGGCGCCAGGGCCGCCAATTCCGGCTGGAGGACGCCGTCGGACGTGAACAGTTTCTCCGGCCGGTAGCTGCGCAGCCAGTTCTCCAGTTGGCGCAGGTGGGCGGGATTGGTTCTTACTTCGGCGAGGGGCACCTGGTGGGAGCGCCACGATCCTTCGGCCCGCTTGCCGTCCACCTCTTTGGGCCCGGTCCAGCCCTTGGGCGTCCGGAGGACGATCATGGGCCAGGCGGGACGGGCAGTTTTTTCCGGGCGGCGAGCCTGGCGCTGGATGGCGGTGATCCGGTCCACGACCGCGTCGAGGGTGCCGGCCAGGATCTGATGGACGGCCGCGGGCTGGTCGCCCGCCACGACATGCGGATCCCACCCGTAGCCTCGCAGGAGCTCGATGAGCTCGGCTTCGGGGATGCGCGCCAGCAGCGTGGGGTTGGCGATCTTGTAACCGTTCAGGTGCAGAATGGGCAGCACAGCCCCGTCCTGCGCGGGGTTGAGAAACTTGTTGCAATGCCAGCTGGCGGCCAGGGGGCCGGTCTCGGCCTCGCCGTCGCCGATCACCGTGGCGGCGATGAGATCGGGATTGTCGAAGACGGCCCCGAACGCGTGGGCGAGGGCATATCCAAGTTCGCCGCCTTCATGAATGGAACCAGGTGTTTCGGGGGCGGCGTGGCTAGGGATCCCGCCCGGGAAGGAGAATTGTTTGAAGAGGCGGCGCATCCCGTTGGCATCCGTGGAGATCTCCGGGTAGAGCTCGCTGTAGGTACCTTCGAGATAGGTGTTGGCCACCACGCCTGGGCCCCCGTGGCCGGGCCCACACACGAAGATGACGTTGAGATCTCGAGACCGAATGACCCGGTTGAGATGGGCATAGAGGAGGTTGAGGCCGGGCGTCGTTCCCCAGTGCCCGAGCAACCGGGGCTTGATATTCTCCGGCGCCAGGGGGGTGCGGACCAGAGGGTTGTCCACGAGATAGATCTGCCCGACAGATAGGTAGTTGGCCGCTCGCCAGTAGGCGTCGATGAGCTCTAGTTCCTTCTCGGTGAGCGGGCCTGCCAGCGTATCGACAGTCGCCATGCGGTCGAGTATCGCGGCGGCCCGCCCGCGCCGGCAAGGGGTCGTGGCGGGGCGGCTTCAGATATGGGAGGCTCGGTCCATGGCCACCGGCGACCGTGTCTACGAAGAGCTTTCCGTCGGTGAGTGCCTCCGGCTGTTGGGCGACCACAACATTGGAAGGGTCGCCGTGGTGCTCGACGGCCATCCCATCGTGTTCCCGGTGAACTATGCAGTCGAGGGAGATTCCGTGGTATTCCGCACCGCGCCCGGGACCAAGCTGTCGGGTGCGGCCCTGGGCCACGTGGCCTTCGAGATCGACGAGGTGGACGCGGCAACCCAGACGGGATGGAGCGTCATCGTGCAGGGGATCGGCAACGATATCAGCGCCACCCTTGATGAGCGCTCCGAACGGTTGCGCGCCCTGGAGGTTCAGCCCTGGGTGCCTGGCGAGCACGCCCACTGGGTGGGGATCCTGGCCCAGTCCATCACCGGCCGGCGGCTGCGCCCGAGCCAGGCCTTCGAGACCAGGTAGACCGGGCCCTGCCTGGGCCGCTGTCTCGCTCCGCACCACCGCACAGGCGCGTCGCCCCGGGGTTTCCGGCACTATGAGGGCATGCAGGGGACAGCTGCCTGCAGCAGCCAGCCGTGAGCCCGCTGTCGAAGGTCAGCGATCCAGATCGGCTGCGTGCCCTGGTTGCCGCCGTGCTGGGCATCAGCGCAGATCTGTCGCTCCCTCACGTCCTGCGCAACATTGTCACGTCCGCCGTGGAGGTCATCGGCGCCCGCTATGGCGCCCTCGGCGTCCTCTCGGAGCGAGGCGACGGGCTGTCGGAGTTCGTGAACGTGGGCATCTCTCCCGAGGACGTAGAGGCCATCGGACACCTGCCCGAAGGCCATGGCATCCTGGGCTTGCTGATTCTGGAGCCGCATGCGATCCGACTGGGCGATCTCACCCGGCACCCGGACAGTTTCGGCTTCCCGCCCCATCACCCGCAGATGCGATCATTTCTGGGCGTACCCATACGTGTCCGCGACCAGGTGTTCGGCAACCTGTATCTGACCGAGAAGCAGGACGCAGAGGAGTTTCCGCCGAGGATGAAGGTTTGGCAGTCGCCCTCGCCGGGGCCGCCGGCATCGCCATCGAGAATGCCCGCCTCCACGCCCGCATACGCGATTTGACGCTGATAGAAGACCGGGAACGGATCGCTGCCGATCTCCACGACACGGTTATCCAGCGCTTGTTCGCCACGGGCCTCGCCCTGCAGGGAACGGTGCGGGCCATCTCGCCACCGGAGGCCGCCGCCCGGGTGGAGGGCGCCGTCAGCGACCTCGACGAGACGATCCGCAGTTACAAGTCGACGGTCCGCTCGACTCGGCCGTCGACGAAGAAATCGCGACCCATCTGCTGAGCGTACTGAGAGAGGCACTTGCCAACGTCGTGCGGCACGCCCACGCCAGCCGGGTGCGGGTTACCGTCCGGGTGCTCGACGGCGAAGTCCGGGCCGAAATAGTTGATGACGGAGTGGGACCGGGCCTGGCGGCGCGGCCCGGCGGACGCGGGCTCGGGAACCTGGCCCATCGCGCCGAGACGCTGGGAGGTCGCATGAGCCTGGAGGCCGGACCGGACGGGAAGGGAAGCATCCTACGGTGGGGCGTGCCGCTGACGGCGGCCGCGGGGACCACCCGGTAGCTTCGGGCGGTGCGTGGAAGGCCTTCGATCGCGCCAGCCGGCTCGGGCTCGGGGCCGGCCGCTTGCCGGCCAACCGGGCCAGACCCACTCCCTTAGGGCAGCCGGCCCGGTGGTCGGGGCCGCGGAGATGGCCGCGGAGATGGCCGCGGAGATGGCCGCGGAGATGGCCGCGGAGATCAGGGCTGGGGGGATCAGTGTCCGTGGTCGACACCATGGTGGCGGTGCTCGACCGCCAGGTGTGAATGCCCCACCCCGATCGCCTGCCCGACCCGGCTCTCCCGCCCGGGCCACGGCGCCCGGTAGGCGCAGGTATCGCAGCTGAACACCGACAGTCCCTCGGTCGCCTCTCGATACCGCGCCACGATGAGCGAGGCCAGGCCGCCGTCCGGTCCCAGATAGCCGGCGTCGAGGACCTCCACGCCCGTCCGCGCCGCAAACCCCGCCAGATCGTCCCGGCCCCGCTCGATCAGCTTCCCGTGACAGAGAAACCACCAGGCGACCGCTATGCGGGCGAAACCGAGCCGGGCGAAGATGTCGGCCGCCTCGGGTACCGCCGGTCCGGTCACGCCGCTAAAACCGGCGTACGAGAACGGCGCTCCCGTCCACTCACCGATAAGCCGGGCCGCCTTGCACGCCTCGGCGTTGGCGTCGGGATCCGACGTGCCGCGGGCCACCACCAGCAAGGGCAGGCCGGCCCCGCCCGATGCCACCACCGCTTTGCCGAGGAGCTCGATCGCCGCCCGCGACACGCCGAGCGGCGCCCCGAAGCAAAACTCCACATCCGGATGGCGGAGCCGGGCCTCGTGAACCACGGCGGGGACGTCGCTCTTGGCATGGCCCGCGCTCAACAGCATCAAGGGCAGCACGGCAATGCGCCGGCAGCCGGCTGCCACCAGGTTGTCCGCCACCGGTCCGGCCGGCGGCTCTGACATCTCCAGGTAGCCCGCCGCGACAGCCACGTTCGGGAGGGCCCGGCCGACGAGGCCGGTTAGGGCCTGGATCTCCAAGGCGTTACGGGCGCAGACCGAGCCGTGCGCGGCGAGCAAGAGGCCTTCTGTCGCCCCCGCCCGAATAGGGGGCCGCGTCGCGTCCCGCCGGATCGGTATGTCCTCCACCAACGCCATGCTGGCATCAGGGTAGGCGACGACTCGCCCGCCGGGCTCGGGCCTGACAGCCTGAACCCCCATGACCGCCTCCCGCTTGGGCCCCCGCTTGGTAGTGGCCGGCACGCATTCAGGGGTCGGCAAGACCACGGTCGCCACCGGTCTGATCGCCGCCCTACGCCGGGCCGGGCACCGCCCGGCGGCCGCCAAGGTGGGCCCCGATTTCATCGATCCCGGCTACCACGCCCTGGCGGCAGGCCGCCCACCCCGCAATCTCGACCCGTGGCTGTGCGGGGCGGACGCCATTGTCGGCCTTGCCGCCCGGGCGAACGCCGGCGCGGACCTGCTCATCGTGGAAGGCGTCATGGGTCTTTTCGACGGCGCCAGCGATGGCACGGTCTCGTCGACTGCTGACGTCGCCCGCCTCCTCGACGCGCCGGTATTGCTCGTCGTCGACGCTTCTGCCATGTCCGACTCGGTGGCCGCCCTGGTCCACGGCTACGCCACGTACCAGCCCGATGTCCGCCTCGCCGGAGTGATCCTCAACCAGGTTGGTTCGCCGGGTCACGAGACGCTCCTCCGGGAAGCGCTGGCAGACGCCACCCCCGGGTGCGACGGCCGGCGCGGCACCCCACCCGTGCTGGGCGCACTGCCACGCGACGACGCATTCAAGTGGCGCGACCGCCATCTGGGCCTCGTGCCCGTAGCCGAGCAGCCCGCCCAGGTCGCCGCGGCCCTCGACCGTCTGGCTCTGGCGGTGGCGGCCCATGTCGAGTTGCCGGCCGTGCTGGGCGTCGCCGAATCGGCGCCCGCTCGACAGAGCGATGCAGTACGGCTTCCCCCGCCGGGTCCGGCCATCCGGGTGGCCGTGGCGTCCGGGCCGGCATTCACCTTCACCTACACCGACAGCTTGGACGCCCTGGAAGCGGCCGGCGCCGAGATCGTCCCCTTCGATCCGTTGTCGGTCGACACGCTCCCCCCCGGAATTGATGGGCTGATCATCGGAGGCGGCTTCCCCGAAGTCCACGGCGCCCGACTGGCCGCCAACACAACCTTCCTCGAGGATCTCCACTTCCGCGTGGTCGACGGGTTGCCGACCTGGGCCGAGTGCGGCGGGCTGTTGCTGCTGGCCCGCGGGCTGGACGGTCGCCGCCTGGCGGGCGTGGTACCCGCCGAGGCGACGATGACCGCCCACCTCACCCTCGGGTACCGAGAGGCGGTCACCATGGTCAATTCACCCATCGGACCGGCGGGCACCGCCATGCGAGGCCACGAATTTCATTACTCCTCCCTCGAGCCGGCAGGCACGGCGCTGCGCCTCAGCAGCCGGTGGGGCGCCCGGCCGGAGGGCTGGGCCACCGAGACGCTGCTGGCCACCTATCTGCATCACCACCCGGGTGGCGACCCGAGCCTGGTGGCCGCCTTCGCCCACCGCTGTGCCCTACGTCGTACCCTACGTTCGCCCTAAGCTGGGGGGCGGTGCGCAAGAGCAGCCTGTACTTGAGCGAGCGGACCAAGGCCGCACTGACGGCCCGAGCCGCCGAAACGGGCCGTTCGGAGGCCGACTTGATCCGCCGCGCCCTAGACGCGGCCCTGTCCCTACCCGCCCCCACGCTGGCCGCCCCCCGACTCGATCCGCCCATAGCCGGTCGCCTGGTCGGAGTTGGTGTCGGGCCTGGTGAGGCCGATCTGCTGACCCTGCGCGCCGTGGCCGCATTACGGCGGGCTGACCGGGTGGTGGCCCCGACCACGGCGATCGACGCCGTGGGTCGGGCGGAAGCGATTGTCCGCCAAGTGGTGCCGGGTATCGTCATCGAACGGATCCCGTTCGCCATGGCGCCGGCCCGGGCCGACCGGGACCGCTCCGTCGAACGAGCCGCTGAAATCGTCGTCGGACATCTGGCGGCCGGCGAGGAGGTGGCGTGGATCACCCTGGGCGACCCGCTCACCTATTCGACGTTCTCTGCGGTAGCCCGCCTGGTGACGAACGCCCGCCCTACGACCGAGACCTCCTACGTCCCCGGGATCATGGCGTTCCAGGCTCTGGCGGCCCGGACAGGGACCGTCGTCGCCGGGGAACGAACCCGCATTGCCATCCGCACCGCCCTGGATGGCGACGATCTCACCGCCGACCTGAGCGACCCGCTCACCACGCTGATCGTGTACAAAGGCGGCCGGCGGCTACCCGAACTAGCCAGCGAGGCGGCCCTCCGCCGGGCCGCGCCCGCCCCCGTTGCGGTAGCAGGCGAGCTCATCGGTATGCCGGGCGAGCGCATCGGCCCGCTTGCCAGCCTGGCTGCCGCCGGGCCGGCCTCATACCTGGCCACCGTGATCGTCCCGGCCCGATCGGAAGCGGCCCCCAGAAAGAGAACGCGGCGATGATCTCGTTCGTCGGCGCCGGCCCGGGGGCCGCCGACCTGATCACCCTGCGCGGCGCCGAACGACTGGCCCGGGCCGATGTGGTGGTCTGGGCCTCCTCCCTCGTTCCGGCCACGCTCCTCGACCACTGCCGGCCCGATGCGAAAATTCACGACTCCGCCACCATGACGCTCGAGGACGTCACCCGCGTCTACGAGCGGTACCCCGACGGTGCGCCTATCGTGCGCCTCCACTCCGGGGACCCCAGCCTGTACGGCGCCATCGGCGAGCAGATCGACTGGTGCCTCCTTCAGCGCCGCTCCTGGGAAATTGTCCCGGGTGTCTCTTCCCTCGCCGCGGCGGCGGCCGCGGTCGGCCGCGAACTCACTCAACCCGGCGTAGCGCAGAGCGTGGTCATGACCCGCCTGCCCGGACGCACCAGCGCCTCCATGCCGGCCGGGGAATCCGTCTCCTCCTTTGCCGTCCACGGCGCCACCATGGCCGTGTTCCTTTCCGCGGGCCGCCCCGACGAACTGGCCACCGAGCTGCTGGCGCCGGCATCGGGCTACCACGCCACTACCCCTGCGGCCATCGTCATCCGGGCCAGCTGGCCTGACGAGATGGTTATCCGCACAACCGTCGGATCGCTGGCCCGGGATCTCCGAGCCACGGGCACCACCATGACGGTCCTGGTCCTCGTGGGCGACGCCCTCGCCGACGGCCAGGTCGCCCGGCGCTCGCATCTCTATGCGCCGGCCTACAGCACCGCCTACCGCCTGCGGTCGGGGCGGGGCTCCACCACCGGACGGCCCTCGGGCCGCCGGCAGTGAACACCACCCCGCACGAGCCACCTCTCGCCCCCGAGGTGGCTGACGCCAGGGGACTGCGCACCGGCTGGACCACCGGCACGTGCGCCTCAGCGGCGGCCAAGGCCGCCGTACTGGGCCTCATCCACGGAGCCCCGCCGCCCGAGGTCGAGGTACGCCTGCCCCGAGGGCAGCGCGTCTCCTTTGCCATCTCCGACGCCGATGCCCGCCAGCCTGGTCGGGCCGCGGTGATCAAGGACGCCGGCGACGATCCGGATGTCACCCACCAGGCCCACCTCACCGTCACTGCGGCCTGGCTCTCAGACCACCACCCCGCCGGCACCGTGGAGCTGCACGCCGGCCCCGGGGTCGGGATCGTCACCCTGCCCGGCCTGGGCCTGCCGGTAGGAGGTCCGGCCATCAACCCCGTACCCGCCCGCATGATCCGCGCCGCGGTCGCCGAAGTGACCCACCGTGCGGTGCAGCTCACCGTCTCGGTCCCTGGCGGCGAGGCCATGGCCGCCAAGACCTCCAACGCCCGCCTCGGGATCATCGGGGGCATCTCTATCCTCGGCACCACCGGGATCGTGCGCCCCTTCTCGACAGCCTCGTGGCGCGCCAGCGTGGTGCAACAGGTGGATGTGGCCGCCGCCCAGGGACTGCAGCACCTGGTGTTGTCGACCGGGGGCCGCACCGATACCGCCGCGCACCGACTGCTCCCCGATTTGGCGCCGGTATCGTTCGTTGAGGTCGGGGACTTCACCGGGATCGCGCTGCGCCGGGCCGCGGCAGCGGGCCTGACCCGCGCCACCTTCGTGGGGATGGCCGGCAAGATCACCAAACTGGCGGCCGGGGTGCTCATGACCCACTACCGCCGTTCCCAGGTTGACGGGGCGCTCCTGGCCGAAGTGGCCCGGCAGACCGGCGCCGGGGCCGACATCGAGCAGGCGGCGACCGCTACCGCGACGGCCCGCCATTTCGCCGAGACCTGCGTCGCCCACAACCGGCTCGAACCTCTCGACGAGCTGTGCCGCCGGGCCGCGGCGTCCTGCCAGTCGTTCGTCGAGGGCGCCGTCGCCGTGGACGTGGTGATGGTCGACTTCGAAGGTGAGCGGGTCATCGCCCGTGGGTGAGGTGCACCTCGTCGGCGTGCACGGCGGCGAGTGGTTTGGCGCCGCGGCGCGACGCGCCCTCGAGACCGCCACGGTGATCGTCGCCGCACCCCGCCACCTGGCCGCCCTGCCGGCCGCCCTCGACGCCGCACCCGTGCCGCTCACAGGCTCGGTGGACCAGGTGCTCGAGGATGTGGCCCGGCGCCGTGAGCTTGGCGAAACGGTGTGCCTCGTCGTCTCCGGCGACCCGGGCTTCTTCGGCCTGGCCCGGCTAGCCCAGGCCCGGCTGGGTCGTGTCGGGCTCAGGGTGCATCCCGCCCCTTCGGCGGTGGCCCTCGCCTTCGCCCGGATAGCCCTCCCGTGGGACGACGCCGTCGTCGTTTCCGCGCACGGCCGGCCGCTGGCGCCCGCGGTGGAAGCCGTTCTTCAACACCCCAAAGTGGCCGTGCTGACCTCCCCCGAGCATTCGCCGTCGGCGCTCGGATCCCGTCTGCTCAGCGCCGGCTGCGGGACCCGCGAAGTGGTGGTGGCCGCTCGACTCGGTGAAGCCGAGGAGACGGTGTGGAACGGCGACCTGGACGGGCTGGCGGCGGGGCGTTTCGACGGCCTGTCGGTCGTGATCTGTCTGGCCCCCGGTCTGGCGGCCGGCGCGGTTGCGGCGTGGGGGCGGCCCGACGAGTCGTACGCGCATCGGGCTGGACTGATTACCAAGGCCGAGGTCAGGGCGGTGGCTCTGGGCAAGCTGCGGCTGCCCGTCACGGGCGTGGTATGGGACGTCGGGGCCGGGTCGGGATCCGTCGCTGTCGAGTGCGCCCGCCTGGCGCCTGGTCTGCGGGTCTTCGCCATCGAACAACACGGCGCTGAC
The DNA here is from genome assembly GCA_963834775.1 of uncultured Acidimicrobiaceae bacterium. Classification (GTDB taxonomy): domain Bacteria; phylum Actinomycetota; class Acidimicrobiia; order Acidimicrobiales; family Palsa-688; genus PALSA-693. Next base: position 487,993 of record CAWICR010000006.1, on the reverse strand, counting down.
GCCGGCCGCCTCCGTGCCAACCTGTCCGGCACGGCCGCGGTCGTGGTGCTTGGGCAGGCGCCCGAGGTGCTCGCCCAGCTGCCGGACCCCGATCGGGCCTTCGTGGGGGGAGGCGGCCTCGCCGTCCTGGATGTCGTCTTGGCCCGGCTGCGGCCGGGCGGGAGCGTGGTCGCCACCTACGCGGTCCTGGATCGGGCCGTGGCGGCCGCAACGCGGCTGGGTCATCTGGTGCAGGTGGCGGTCAGCCGGGGGGTGCGCGTCGGCGCGGAAGGGTCGGTGCGGTTGGCCGCCGAGAATCCGGTGTTCGTATGCTGGGGGCCGGAGGAGTGAGGCGGGTGGTGTGTTGTTCGATCACTGGGGCGGGGGCCCGCCTGGGCCGGCGCCTGCCCTACGAGCACCGAGCGGGCCGGCTGGTCGAGACGGTGCGCCAGTTGTGGCCGTCGGTCGACGGCCTGATCATCGTGGGGGCGGTCGGCGTCGCCGTGCGGGCGGTGGCTCCCTTGCTCGGTGACAAGGTCCACGATCCGGGCGTGGTGGCGGTAGATGACGCCGGTCGGTTTGCGATCGCGTTGTGTGGGGGGCATGCCGGAGGTGCCAACGTCCTCGCCCGGGAGGTGGCCGCCGTCCTTGGAGCCGAGCCGGTGATCACCACGGCCACCGACGCCGCCGCCCTGCCGGCTCTCGATACGTTGCCGGGCTTCCGGGCGGAAGGGGATGTGGCCGGAGTCACCAGTCTGTGGCTGGAAGGGAACGCTCCCCTGATCGAGGTCGACCCATCATTGACCGGTTGGCCGCTGCCTCTCGGCCTCGAGGATGTCCACCCCGGCGCGGGCGGGGGGCTCGTCACCATCACCGACCGGGCCCGGCGGGCCACCCCCGGCGAGGTCGTGCTCCGGCCGCCCTCGCTTTCGGTGGGCGTGGGCGCCAGCCGGGGCGCCGACGCCGCCGGCCTGTGGGAGCTCGTGGTGCGCACCCTCCTCCAGGCCGGGGTCGACCAGGCCTCGGTAGCCGCCGTGGCGACGCTCGACCGTAAGATCGCTGAGCCGGCGATCGTCGCTCTGGCGCAGCGACTGGGCGTGGCGGTGCGCACCTTCAGGGCCGCCGACCTCGCTGGGCTGACCGTGCCGAATCCGAGCGGCGTCGTCGCCAGCGCAGTCGGGACACCGTCGGTCGCGGAAGCGGCGGCGCTGCTCGCGGCCGGTCCCCGGAGCACCTTGATCGTGACCAAACACGTCAGCCGTACCGCCGATTCGACCGTGGCGGTGGCGCGCCGGGCCGGACCCCCTGGCGAGCTCGCGGTCGTGGGTCTCGGGCCGGGTGACCCGGAGCTGCGCACGCCCGCCGCCGTGACCGCCGTCCGCCACGCCGATACGGTCATCGGCTACTCCATGTACGTCGAGCTGGCCGCCGATCTTCTGAGCCCGGGCCAACGGGTGGTGCGGTCGCCGATCGGAGCCGAGACCGACCGGTGCCGGGAAGCGCTGCGCCGGGCGGCCAACGGCGAACGGGTGGCCCTGGTGTGCTCGGGCGACCCCGGCGTGTACGCCATGGCGGGGCTGGTCATGGAACTGGCCCCCGGCCTGGCCGATCCGCCGGTTCGGGTGGTGCCAGGCGTCACGGCCGCGCTGGGTGCGGCGGCCGAGCTCGGCGCGCCGCTGGCGCACGACCACGCCGCGGTGTCGTTGTCGGACCTGCTGACGCCGTGGGAAATCATCGTCCGCCGCCTGCAGGCCGTGGCCGAAGGCGACCTGGTGGTGACGCTGTACAACCCTCGGTCGTCCCGCCGGCCGACGCAGCTGGCCGCCGCCCTCGAGATCCTGGCCCAGCACCGGACGCCGACCACCCCGGCCGCGGTGGTCACCGACGTCGGCCGCCCCAGCCGGGACAAAAGCGGCGTGGTCCGCACGACTCTGGGCGAGCTCGATCCAGACGTGGTGTCGATGCGGTCGGTAGTCGTGGTTGGTTCCACGAGCACGCGCTGGATCGGGGACCGCATGGTGACGCCCCGAGGCTATGGGGAGCTTGTCGTCAAGTGACCGTGGCCATTGCGCGGACGTGTACTGCGTGTGGCGCCTGCTTATCCACCTGCCCGACGGGTGCGTTAGCCCCGGCCATTCAGCGCCCGCGTGTTACCGACGACACCTGCATCGACTGCCTCGGCTGCGTGGAAGTCTGCCCGGTCGACGCCGTTCGCTGGGTCCCGCGTTGGGGCGCCAGGCCCGGATCACAGCCGTGACCGGGTCCGGGGTGCACCCGATCGAGACCGAGTCCTACGCCATCATGGCCCGGCAAGTCGACCTGACGTCGTGGCCGGCGGGCGACCGTGAGGTAGTCGCCCGCATGATCCACGCCACCGCCGACGAGTCCTTCGCATCGTCGGCACGCATCGGTTCAAGAGCGGTGGGAGCGGCGCTGACGGCTCTTCGGTCGCGGGCACCCATCGTCTGCGACAGTGCCATGGTCGCAGCCGGCGCCTCCGGGGGCGCCAGGCTGAGCCCGGTGCATTGTTACCTCGACCAGGTAGCCGCTGCGCCCGCTGGTGGCACCCGGGCCGCGGCCGCGATCTCCATCGCGAGCTCCCGCCACCGGGACGGCGCCCTGTGGGTCATCGGCACGGCACCCACGGCGCTCACCATGCTGATGGACAAGTGTCGTGCTGGCGACGTCCGGCCGGCCGCCGTGATCGGCCTGCCCGTGGGCTACGTCGGTGCGGCCGCCGCCAAGGCGGAGCTTTGGGACTCGCCGCTCCGCGACGTAGCCATAACCAATATCGGGCCGCGGGGCGGGAGCGCGGTGGCGGCCGCGGCGGTCAACGCCCTGGCCCGCCTGGCAAATGGCTAGCTGGTGGTCCCGATCTGGACGATATGGCCGTTCTTGACCTGGTAAATGTAGGTCGTCCCTCCGCTCATATCCCCGTCGGGTAGGAACTTGATGGTCTTGGTGATACCCGCCCAGCTGTTCTGGCCCAGATAGTTGTTAATGGCGGTCGGCGTGCTATCGCCCGCCTTGATGGCGGCCAGGACGAAGTTGGTCGCGTCATAGGCCTCGGCCGAGTAGACGCCGGGCGGGCTTCCATAGGCCGCCAGGTAGGCCGACGCGAACGCTTGACTGCCCGGCAAGTTGGCCACATCCGCGCACGCGCAACTCAAATAGGCGCCGTTGGCGGATGTCCCGCCCGCGTCTTCGATGAAATGCGGGTCATCGGAGCCCTCATCTGACATGAATACGCCTTTGTACCCGGCCAACCGCAGCTGGTTGAGAAGCCGGCCGGCGGCGTCGTAGTACCCTCCAAAAAACACGCCAGCCGCTTTTGAAGCCACGATCTCGTTGACGACGGAGGCGAAGTCGGCCCCGGACGCGGTGATGTGGGCGTCCAGCACCTCCTCGGCGCGATTGACGTCCAACGTGGCGCGTACCACGTTGGCCAAGCCGATGCCGTAGGCGCTGGAGTCGTCGATGACCGCCAACGTCTTGAGCCCGAGCGTTTTGGTCAGATAATCGCTGTCGCCCTTACCTTGGGCGTCGTCCGAAGCCAGGGCGCGGTGGAAGAACTTCCATCCGTGTTGTGCCAACGTGTCGTTGGTCGCGGACGCGGTCACGTTGGGGATCCCGGCTCGCTCGAAGAGCGGGTCGGCGGCCTCTGCATCGCTGGAAAGCGTTGGGCCGATTACGGCCACCGCATTGTCATCGATCAACTTGGCCGCGCCCTTGGTAGCTTCGGACCGATTACCCCAGCTGTCGAAAGGATCCAACACGACCTGGACGCCAGAGTCGACGGGATTGAACTGGCTGATCGCCAGTTGTTCGCCGTCCTTGATGTCAATCCCGAGTTGAGCGTCGGCTCCGGATAAGGGCCCGATGAAGCCGAGCTTCAGCGTCTGGCTCGACATGGCGCTCGTTCCAGGGCCGGTGCCGCGGCTGGCGGTGGGATTGATACCAGGGCTGCTGCTCTTGCCTCCGCTGCACGCCGCCAGGAAGACCGCGCCCACGCCCACCAGGACCAGGACCTTGAGGCGGACGGGCGTGACAAGTCTCATACGTTGATCTCCGAGAACAGCTCTGGCCCCGGAAGGGCGGTAAGGATAGACCTACCTGGACGGGGAGGGGCTGGCACCCTCGAGCACCCCCCGCAGGTCCTCGGGCAGAGGGGAGGAAAAAGACAGGCGTTCTCCGGTCACGGGATGATCGAAGGCCAGAACAGCGGCGTGCAGAAATAGTCGGCCGGCCGGTAATGGCCGCCACCCGTCAACGACGCTCGGCCCGTACCGGTCGTCGCCCACGACGGGGTGGCCGATGGACGCCAGATGCACCCGGATCTGATGGGTCCGGCCCGTCTCCAGCTGGCAGCGCAGCTGCGTGGACGGTACCGGGCGGTCGTAGCGGGCCTCGACGAGATAGTGGGTACGCGCCGGGCGGCCTCCCGCCTGGACCCGAAAGCGGGTGGGGTCACGCGGGGACCGGCCGAGGGGGGCATCCACCAATCCGGCGTCTCCTACTACCGTCCCCCGGACCAGGGTCAGGTACTCGCGGCCCACCTCACGGCGGGCGAGCTGAGCGGTCAGATGGGCGTGGGCCTCGGCAGTCCGGGCCACCATCAGCAAGCCCGAGGTGCCCTTGTCCAGGCGATGCACGATCCCCGGCCGCATCTCTGACGCGCCCGCCCCCTCCGCCAGGTCTGGAAAACGAGCCAGCAGCCCGTGCACCAAGGTACCAGCCCAATTCCCAGCGCCGGGATGGACGACGACACCGGCCGGCTTGTCGACCACGATGAGCTGGTCATCGCTCCAAACCACTGGCACCGCCACGGCCGCATCGGCGTCGGGGATAACGGCGGCGTCGACCGGGGCGGGCGCGTCAAGCGCCACCAGTTCGCCAGCCCGGACTCGGCGGCTGCGGGATCTAACGACCTGGCCCTTGACGGAAACGTAGCCGGCATCGAGCCAGTCGTTCACCTGACGGCGGCTGGCACCGCTCAGTAACGCGACGGCCCGGTCCAGGCGCTCACCGGCCAGGGCGCCGGGCAGCTCCCACTCCTCAGCCACCGCCGGTCGCGGTTCGCCGGGCGTAGGAGAGGACCAGGGTTATCACGCCAACAACGATGCACGCGTCGGCGACGTTGAACACCGGCCACCGGTCGTGACTTCCTATCCGCAGAGCGTCGATGAAATCGATCACGGCCCCGTGGTGGTGCCGGAAGATCCGGTCGATGAGATTTCCGGCGGCGCCGCCGAGCAGCAGCCCGAGTCCCACGGCCGTCGGCGCGGAGGCGGCCCGGGCGGCCCGGCGGCTGAACACCACCAACCAGGCCACCAGCACGACTACGACGGCTTCCACGATCGGGGTCACACCCTGCCCGAGGCTAAAGGCGGCCCCGCTGTTGAAGGTCAGAACCAGCCAGATGGGACCGAGAACGTGCCGGTCATGGGTCACGTGGTGGAGCGCCCAGGTCTTGCTGGCCTGGTCAGCGGCGACGACGATGATCGCCACCGCCGGGATCAGCCACTGGCGGCTGACCCGCTGCGCAGGGCGTTTTACCGCCGTGACGACAAACCGCCGCTCTTGCACGCCACGCACAGGGCGGCTTGGGGCAGCGCCTGCAGGCGGGCATCGGGAATCTGCTGGCCGCATTGCTCACAGAGTCCGTAGGTGCCGTTTTGGATCTTCTCCAGCGCCCGGTCGATTTCGGCGGCGGCCGCCCGGGCTTGCGCCGACAGCACGAGGTCGAGCTCGCGGTCGACGTTTGACGTCCCGCCTTCGCCCCCCTCCTCGTCGAACTGCACGTCACCCGGCTCGTGCTCAAGGGCGAGGGCGTCTGCCTGGGCCTTCAGGCTCTCCGCCGAGCGGATGTAATTCGCCCGCTCGTCCAAGAGGAGCTGGCGCTGCTCGGCGAAAAACGCAGCCCGCTCATCGTGGAGCTTCTCCTTGGCGCCTCCCGCCGCCTTGGCCGTGGACTTGGCCGTCGTCTTGGACCCGGCCGCCTTTGTCTTGGCGGCCGACGCGGCCTTCGCCGGCGTCTTGGCGGCTTTGGTGGTGCTCTTGGAGGTGGACGAAGAAGTGGTCATCTTTCTCGGCATTTCATCCCTGCCTTGCGGCTGTCGGTGTTCCGAGGAGCCAGGAACCCTACCACGGGCAATCCTTTCCCGGTCAGAGACGAAACGCCGCCGGGGTCGTCGTTGTTCCCCCCTATCGTGGTGGGGTGCCTTCAGGCCCCGAACGCCACTACCCGGATGTCCCGAGCTCGCCCCGCTTTCCTGCCATCGAGGAAGAGACGCTGCAGTTCTGGGCGGCCGCGGAGACGTTCCGGAGGTCGGTGGACAGCAGGCCAGCGGGCAATGAGTTCGTCTTCTACGACGGTCCCCCGTTCGCGAACGGCCTGCCCCACTACGGCCACCTTTTGACCGGATATGTCAAAGACGTGGTGCCCAGATATCGCACCATGCAGGGCCAGCGAGTGGAGCGGCGCTTCGGCTGGGACTGCCACGGCCTGCCAGCCGAGACCGAGGCCGAGAAGGAGCTGGGCGTTTCCGGGCGGGGGCCGATCACCGAGTTCGGCATCGGGCGCTTCAACGAATACTGCCGGACGTCTGTGCTGCGCTACACCAAGGAGTGGGAGCGCTACGTCACCCGCCAGGCCCGCTGGGTCGACTTCGACAACGACTACAAGACCATGGACATCTCCTACATGGAGAGCGTCATGTGGGCCATCAAACAGCTGTGGGAAAAAGGTCTCCTCTACGAGGACTACCGGGTCCTCCCCTACTGCTGGGAGTGCGAGACACCGCTGTCCAACTCGGAGACGCGTCAGGACAACGCCTACCGGGACCGCCAGGATCCCGCCGTGACCGTGGCCTTCACGTTGGAACCGGCGACGGGGCCGGATGCGTCGAGTTCGTCGGTGAGTTCAGCTTCGTCGGTGAGCTCAGGCCCGGAGTTGGTGGCCGGGCCGGTGCAGCTGTGGGCGTGGACGACCACGCCGTGGACCCTGCCGTCGAACCTGGCCCTGGCCGTGGGCCCAGACGTGCCCTACGCCGTCTTCGAACGGGACGGGACCCGGTTTCTGCTCGGTGAAGGGGTCCTGGGCGGCTTCGAGAAACAGCTCGAGGGGGCGACGCGCCTCGGCACGGTGATCGGCCGGGATCTCGGGGGCCGGCGCTACCGGCCGCTCTTTCCCTGGTTTGCGGAGACGCCGAACGCCTTCGTGGTGCTGGTGGAGGACTTCGTGACCACGGAAGAGGGCACGGGTGTGGTGCACCTGGCGCCGGGCTTCGGCGAGGACGACCAGATCGCCTGCGCGGCCGCCGGCATCCCTGTAGTCCTCCCGGTGGACTCCCGCTGCCGCTTCACCCCCGAGGTCCCGGAGTTCGAGGGTCTGCAGGTGTTCGACGCCAACCTGCCCGTGATCCGGGCCCTGCGCCAGCAGGGGACGCTGGTGCGCTCCGATTCCATCGTCCACGCCTACCCGCACTGCTGGCGGAGTGACACGCCGCTCGTGTACCGGGCCGTGACGTCGTGGTTCGTCAAGGTGACCGCCATCAAGGACCGGCTGCTCACCCACAACCAAGAGATCACGTGGGTGCCGGAGCACGTCCGAGACGGGTCGTTTGGGAAGTGGCTCGCCAACGCCCGGGACTGGTCGATCTCGCGCAACCGCTTCTGGGGCTCGCCGATCCCGGTGTGGCGAAGCGACGATCCCCGCTATCCCCGCCTGGACGTGTACGGGAGCCTGGACGAGCTCGAACGTGACTTCGGGGTGCGCCCCACCGACCTCCACCGCCCGGCCATCGACGAGCTGACCCGGCCGAATCCCGACGACCCGACCGGCGCCTCGACCATGCGCCGCGTGACCGACGTGCTCGACTGCTGGTTCGAGTCCGGTTCGATGCCGTTCGCCCAAGTGCACTATCCCTTCGAGAACCGCGACTGGTTTGACAGCCATTTCCCCGGTGATTTCATCGTGGAGTACATCGGCCAGACCCGAGGCTGGTTCTACACCCTGCACGTGCTGGCCACGGCGCTGTTCGACCGACCCGCATTCAAGACCTGCCTGGTGCACGGCATCCTGCTCGGTGACGACGCCCAGAAGCTGTCGAAGCGGCTGCGTAACTACCCCGACCCCGAAGCCATGTTCGCCATTCACGGCGCCGACGCCATGCGGTGGTTCCTCATGTCCTCACCGGTGCTGCGGGGCGGCGACATGATCACCGACGAAAAGGGCATCACCGACGCGGTCCGGCGCGCCCTCCTTCCGTTGTGGAACGCCTGGTACTTCTTCTCCCTCTACGCCAACGCCGACCAGCGCCGCGCCGCCATCGGCCGCACCGCTGCCGCCGGCACGCTCGACCGCTACATCCTGTCCAAGGCCGGCCAGCTCGTCGACACGGTGACGGGGGCGATGGAGATCTACGACCTGTCGGGCGCGTGCGCGGGGATCGAATCCTTCCTGGACGTCCTCAACAACTGGTATATCCGCCGCAGCCGAGACCGCTTCTGGGGAACAGGCAGCGAGGACGGAGCCACCTCGCAAGACGCCTTCGACACCCTGGGCACGGTTCTGGAGGTGCTGTGCCGGGTGGCGGCCCCGCTCCTGCCGCTGGTCACCGAGGCGGTGTGGCGAGGTCTGACCGGCGCCGCCGGCACGGACGCGTCCGTCCACCTGGCCGACTGGCCGGCCCCCTCGTCCCTTCCGGCCGATCCGCATCTGGTGGCGGACATGGACTGGGTGCGGGAGGTCTGTTCGGCGGCCCATTCGATCCGCAAAGCTCGCGGTTTGCGAGCCCGGCTGCCCCTGGCCGACCTGACCGTCGCCGCCCCGGATGCGGAGCGCCTGGCGCCCTATCTGGACTTGATCAAGGACGAGGTCAACGTCAAGTCGGTCACACTCACAGAGGACGAGGACCGGTACGCGTCACGTCAGCTCACGGTAGTGTTCAAGGTGGCGGCGCCCCGGCTCGGCCCCGCCACCCAGGCCACGGCGGCGGCAGCCAAGCGCGGCGACTGGTCCGTTGGCGACGACGGGCGGGCTCGGGTCGGCGAGAGCGTGCTGGAGCCCGGCGAGTTCGAGCTGCGCGTCCAACCCGTCGACGAGACCATCACTCGGGCCCTGAGCGGCCATCCCGGGCTGGTCGTGCTCGACGTGGACGTCACCCGCGACCTGGCACGCGAGGGGGTGGCCCGTGACGTGGTGCGGGCCGTCCAGCAGCGCCGGCGGGAGCTGGCTCTCGACGTGACCGACCGGATCCGCTTGGAAGTGGCCGGCGACCCCGCAGTCGTGGAGGCCGCCCGGGTGCACCAGGCCTGGATCGCCGAACAGGTCCTGGCCAAGGAGCTCGTGGTGGAGGCCGCCCCTGGCCCCGACGGGTGGCACCAGGTGTCACTCTCGGATGAAATCGAGGTGCAGCTCCGGATCACGCCGCTGCGGCGCCACTAGCGGGCCCGGGCGGCCGGCCCGGTCATCGTGGCGGTGGCCCCGTGGCGCTGGCTCGGAGGCCCTGGCCTCGGTTGCCCCGGCTCGGTGGCTGCGCTGAGCCGTACCGCGCTGAGCCGTACCGCGCTGAGCCGCACCGCGCTGAGCCGCACCGCGCTGAGCCGCACCGCGCTGAGCCGCACCGCGCTCAGCCGCCTGGCTCACCCGGGCCCCGGCGGCAAGCGATTTTGGTATCTAAACCAGCTATAAGCTGGCAAAGATCACAAAATCCAGGCTTGCGTCACCCGACGGGCGGGGCGTCTTCGCCCGGGGCGGCCCGGCTCGGCGAATCTGGCGGACCCGCCGGATCTGGGTCACTCGCCGGGCCGCGCCCAGTCGTCGACGGTGGGCGGTCGGGCCCCGGCACCGCCTCCGCGGGCGATTGGTCGCCGGGTGGAGCCGCCGGGCCGGCCGCATCGGGTGGTTCGGCTTCCGATCCCGCCGCGGGCTTGGTCTGGCCCGAGCTTGCCGGCGCGCCGGAACCCCAAGGATCCCCGGAGCCGACTCCGGGTTGGGCGCTCGGTCCGGGGCCGGGTTCGAGGCCGGGTCCGGCGCTGGCTACGGGCTGCGAAGGCGGACCCGAGGTGGGCTGGCCACCGGGTTGTCCGCCCGGGCCGGGATCACCGGCCGGGCGTTCCTCTGGCGCCTGCCAGGTCAAGGGATCTTCCTCGCCCGTGACCGGGCCCGCTCGCGGCCGGCTCACCTTCACGTAGACGATGAGGCCCACCCCGGCTATGGCCGTGCACAGGATGGAGAGGTAGACGAGCCCCAGGGAATTCCGCGCCGCGCCGGCCCATAGGAGCCCCAGACCGGCCACAACCAGCGCAACGATCAGGCGCAGCAGCACACCGAGTGGTCGCTTCGCACCTTCGGGGCTATGAGTGCCCGGGCTATATGAAGCTTCTCGACGCGGGACTCAGCGCCGTCGCCGCAGCCGGCTGGCGAACCGACGCTCGTCCCCCAAATCCTCGTCCTCATCGAAGAAATCGTCGAGGGCCTGGTTGTCCGAGGGGTTACTCGGGTCCGCGATCACGGGCTCTGGGCGAGGGACGCCTCCTGCTGGCGCTGCAGGCGGGATGTCGGCCTGACGAGCGCCTGCGTCCGGGCGCTCCTCGTCCGTCGGGCTCCACATCGCCGTGTCGGGTCCGCTGTCCTCCGGGTGCGGTGCGGGCGGTGGCGCGGGAGCCGGCAACGGGCGGCTGACCGGCGCGCCGGGATAGTCGGCGGGTCGGGTCGAGGGCGCAGGCCACAGGACGCCGGCCCGGTCGACCGCGGCGATGGCCTCGGTGAGGGTCTGCTTCAAGTGCGCCTTGTGCTCGTCCAGCCAGCGGTTCAGGGTGTCGACATCCTGCTGGGCCTGCGCCCGGGCCGTCTCGAGGGCGGCCAGCTCGGCTCGGCTGTGATTGATGGCGTCCTCGTGGGTGCGCCGACCCCGCTCTTCGGCGTCGGCGAGCATCGCCTGCGCCTGCTGCTCGGCCCCGGCCAGGATGCGGGCGGCCTGCTCCCGGGCCTCCTGCACCGCCATGTCCGCGGTGCGCTGGGCGAGGACCAGCGTCTTACGGAGCGTCTCGTCGCTCCCGCCGGCCTCGGCAGCGGCCGCCTCGGCGCGCTGGGCCCGCTCCACCGCCTGACGCAGGCGGTCCTGCTGCACTTCGAGGCCGGCGGCCACCTCCTCGAGAAAATGATCCACATCCTCGGGGTGGTAGCCCCGCATCTTCTCGCGGAACTCGACCTCACGCAGCGTCTTGGGGGAGACGTCCATGGGGGCGCATGCTAGTTCGGGACCAGGGGGGCGTTCAGTGACCCGGCCTCAACCCTCCAGCTGCTCGCCCCGGCCGGCACCCGCGTGGTCGTCAAATGGGGATACGGGCCAGCACATTGCTGACGATCAACTCCACCACGATGAAAGCCACCAGGAAGGACAGATCGAACATGCCTACGGGCGGGATGATGCGCCGGAAGGGGGCGAGAACGGGTTCTGTCAGGGCAAAGATCACCCGGCGCACCGGGTTGAGAGGCGAGTCGGGCCGGTACGGAAACCAGCTCAACAAAGCCGCGAGCGACCAGGATCACCACGTAGATCTGGCCCAGGACGTAAAGAAAATTCCCCCCGTGGAAGCTCAGCACGAAAGAAGGCTCAAGATCGGTACAAGCCGCGCTCTTGCAAGCGCCGCTTTTCCTCCGCCGAAACCTCCACGTTGGACGGCGTGAGGAGGAACACCTGGTCGGCGACCTTGTCCATGCTGCCCGCCAGCGCGTAAGTCACGCCGCTGCAGAAGTCAATCATGCGCCGCGCCAACTCCCGGTCGTTGGACTGCAGATTGACGATCACCGGCTGCCCATTTTTGAAGCGGTCACCGATCTCCTGGGCGTCCGCGAACTTCGACGGCGCCACCACATGGACCTTGGCGCTCTGCATGGAGGAGATGGGACGCACGACCGCCGGCCGAGGTGTCACGGTGATGCCATTGGACGGGTCGGCGGGCTCCCGGCTGAGCGGGCGAACCGCGGACACCGAACCTGCCCCACTCTCGGCAGGTTCGGCGTAACGCCGCGAGCACGTTCGCGGCCCCGATCATCGTAGGCGTCGTAGTCCTCGTACTCGTCATCGGTGAGCCCGAGGTACACCATTGCCTTACGCACGATCCCTGATGCCATCAGCAGCCTCCCAACTCAGTTCTCGGCGGGAAACAACTTCAGAGAGCGAGGCAACGAGTATCGCGGGCCTGCGGTACTCCCGGCATTCACACCATCCACTACATATGGCATTCGCCGTCGCCTTCTCTTTCCGTCCCGATTATTGCCTTCCGGGCCATCCCCAAGCCTATCGTTGCACGGTTCGCAGACTTGGGCGGGATCCGAAAAGTACCCGTCCCAGCCGCAGCGTAGTGGCGCCCTCTTCCACGGCGACCTCGAAGTCATCGCTCATGCCCATTGACAACTCCCGGAGGCCAAGGTGGCGGGCCCGGCAGGCGAGCCAGCTGAAGCAGGCGCGGGTCCGTTCAAGATCTCCCGCCAGCCCGACCGTCATCAGTCCGGTCAGTAGGAGCGGGCGCCGGCGGCAATGGGCCACCAGGGCGTCGAGGTCTTCCGGCGGGCACCCGGGCCGCCTCGTATCGCCGGTCAGGTTGACCTGCACCAACACTTCGACACCGGGGTTGGCTGTCGCCACCGCGTCAGCGGCCCTAGCCCGGTCGATGCCGTGCCAGGCGCGCACCAGCGGGGCCAGCCGCCTCACTTTGTTGCGTTGCACCGGCCCGAGAAAGTGCCAGCGCACTGGAGCGGTCGTGTCCGCCGCCTTGGCTTCGAGCTCCTGCGCGTAGTTCTCACCGACATCGGGCAATCCAGCTGTGAACGCCGCGGCCACCGCCTCGGCGCCGAAACCTTTGGTCACGGCGACGATGCGAATGGACGCGGCATCACCTCCCGCCGCGGCGATGCGACGGCGGACGTCCGACAGCCGCCACGCCACCGTGTCGGCGGCGGCGTAGGTCACTCTCGCCATACGACGGTGGCCTGGCGCCGGGACGTCTCGGACCGGCGCCAGGACCAGTGGCGGTCTCCGCAGCCGGTGCAGACGTCGGCGTCACCGACGAGCGTCGCTCCCGACGAGTGGAGGGCGGCCCGCACGCCGGCGGGCAGGTCCAGCGCAGGCGCTCCCTTGCGGTCAGCGGCCCGCACCGTGGGCCCGAGCCGGGCTTCCACGGCGTCGAGGTCATGGCGGCCGAACGGGTAGCAGCACGGGTGGATACAGGGGCCGAGCACCGCTTCGATACGAGTGGCGCCCAGGCGGCGCATCCTGGTCACCGTCGCCTCCACGACACCGGCGCGTAGACCGCGCCAGCCGGCGTGGGCGATCCCGACGACCCCTTCCGGGCTACCGAGGGCCACGGGAACGCAGTCGGCCGTGAGCACGGCCAGCGCGGTTTGCCGCGTTGTGGTGACGGCCGCGTCTGCGGCCTCACCGCTGGCCCCACCTGGTCCTTCGACGACGACCACTCGGGCACCGTGCACCTGACGCAGCAGGGTCCAGGGCAGATCGACTACAGCTCGCCGCCGCCGCTCGGCGGCATCGCCGTCGCCCTTGAGGTCGCCTTGACCCCATCCCGTGCTGCGGACGCGGATGTCCCCTGCGAGCTCCCAGTCGGCCGGTAGCAGGCCGGCCCCGAGAGGTCATCGTTTACTTGAGGAAGTCCGGAACATCGAACTCGTCCCCTACGAGCCCGAGGTCCTCCTCGTCGCGAAGTTCACGTTCCGTTTCAAGCAGACCGATTCCGGAGCCCCCGCGCTCCGCGCGTCGGTTGGTCATCCCAACGTTCGAAACCGGCCGCAATCACCGTGACGCGCACCTCGTCGCCCATGGAGTCGTCGATGACCTGACCGAAGATGATGTTGGCCTCGGGGTGGGCTACGCCGTGGATGATTTCCGCTGCCTCGTTGACCTCGAATAGACCCAGGTCGCTGCCGCCGGCGATGTTGAGCAGGATGCCCCGGGCCCCCTCGATGGAGGCCTCTAGCAAAGGCGAAGTGATAGCCAGCTTGGCTGCCGTCACGGCCCGGTTATCCCCTGCCGCGGTGCCGATACCCATGATCGCGGTCCCGGCATTGCTCATGATCATCTTGACGTCCGCAAAGTCGGTGTTGATCAAACCCGGCGTGGTGATCAGATCGGTAATGCCCTGCACGCCCTGCAGCAGGACCTCGTCAGCCATCTTGAAGGCGTTGACCATCGACGTCTTGTCGTTGGACACCGTGAGCAGCCGGTCGTTAGGGATGACGATCAGGGTGTCGACCTTCTCCTTGAGCCGCTGGATCCCGGTTTCCGCCTGGACCGACCGGCGCCGGCCTTCGAAGCCGAAAGGACGCGTGACCACGCCGATCGTGAGGGCGCCGATGGATTTGGCGACCTCCGCCACGATGGGCGCCCCGCCGGTGCCGGTGCCCCCGCCCTTGCCGGCGGTGATGAACACCATGTCGGCGCCCTTGAGTACTTCCTCGATCTCCTCGCGGTGGGCTCCTGCGGCGGCCCGACCGACTTCCGGGTCGCTCCCCGCCCCCAGGCCTCGGGTCAGCTCGCGGCCGATGTCCAACTTGACGTCGGCGTCGCTCATGAGCAGGGCTTGCGCGTCGGTGTTGACGGCGATGAACTCCACGCCCTTTAGGCCGGCATCGATCATGCGGTTGACGGCGTTGACGCCCCCGCCACCGATACCGACGACCTTGATCACGGCGATGTAGTTCTGAGCGGCACCGGCCATGTTGACCCTCCCGGGCGCAGCACCAGTTCGGCTCGGCGCCGGCTGGCTCTCGGTGGCGGATATTCGTTTGGAGACAGCAGTTCGCTTCGGCACAGGCGTGCGAGGCGTTAGTACATCACTGGAAATAAGCGTGCCACGCCAACAGGCCGAGGTCGAGCACCCTCGGCCTCGCTGGCAAACCATAAACCCTTGACTTCAAGTAGAGAGTTATGTCAACCTCCTGCGTGGGTTGAGACAGTACCCGCCGTTTAGCGCGCCGTTAAGGTTGCGGGCCGGTCAGGCACGGTGAGGTCGATCTGGGCTACGTCAGTCAGGTTCCGCCTGCGCCAGCAGGGTAGCCAGCGCGGTGAGCTTGGCCGCCAGCTGCGAACCGTCGCCGAGGTTGACGGAAATGGCAGCAGACCCGGCGACCGGGGCCAGGACGGCCAGCCTCAGCTGATTGCCCGGGGTAACCGGATGCTGAGCACCTCCGTGCGCAACGTCGTGGGGAGCGGCGGCGATGGCCAAGGCGGCCGCCGCGCCGCCGGGAACTGTCGGGCTGTCCGGTGCGGCGTTGAAATCCGCCAGAGGGGCGCCGGCCGGTGCGGCGGGCACCGCCCCGGGGCCGGCCGAACCGGCGAGCCACCCTCCGGGCGACGGTACCGCGCCGGTGCCCTGCAACACCGGCAATCCGGCGTGCCGCCTGGACCTGGCGCCAGCACCCGCCCCGTGGCGTCCACGGTTACCCAGCCTGGTTGGCTGGCGGCGGGCGTCGCCGGCAAGGCCTGGGCCGGGACCTCTCGGGCCACCGCGGCAACCGGCGTCCGGACCGCAGACACTGATGTTCAGCGTGCTCGGCCAGTTCCTGCTCACCCTGGCAGCACCAAGCGTGGGGACGGAGTCGATCCGGAGCGCGACCGCCCGGTGTCGACGTCGATGAGCGGCCGAGGGCCGGGACAGGCCGGCGATGCCGAGTAGCTCAGACCGGGCCAGGGTCGATGGAGCCGTGATGCCGGACATGCCGCACATTGAAAAGCGGCGAATACAACACGCCGATCGCCAAGCAGACACGCGCACCACCCCCACGACGCGATCACGATGCGGAGCCGGCGCCGCCCCTGTTCCCGACGGACCTGGACCCACCGCTCGGCGAAACGAGGATCGATCCCGGCGCTGCCCCCGCCGGTTCCACCCGGTCCGATCCGGGTGGGCTCGATGCGGGTCGACCGGGTCCCGGCCGACCGGGCTCTGGCCCACCACCTTCCGCCCTCCGGGGTCGGCCGTCACCCGTTTTAACGCCTCGTGCTTTGGCCCCATCCGCTTTGGAGCCTCCGGCTTTGGCGCCACCGGGCCCGCTCCGTGCCGCCCCACCCTGTGCCACCCGACCCTGCGCCGCCCCGCTCCGTGCCGCCCCGCTCTGTGCCGCACCGCTTTGTACCGCCCCGCCGGCGCCGGCGCCATCCGGTCCCAGCTCGACAGATCCCGGCCCTGAGGCGACCCGACCACGCCCCCGGGCCGTCCCCACGGGCTGGCGCCGTTCCATCAGATCATCAGGCTCGGTCGGTCCCTTCATAACCCTTTACCTGAGGTTGAGGATTGGGGTACGAAACCAATCATCCGCACCTCGGTCTGCAGGTCGACGCCATGGGCGCGCTGGACCTCGGCCCGCACCGCTTCCAGCAGCGCCCGGACGTCATCAGCGGAGCCAGCCTCGTCGGCCTGGATGAAGTTGGCGTGCTTGGGCGACACCATGGCACTCCCCCACCGCCGCCCTTTGCATCCGGCGGTGTCGATCAACCAGCCGGCCGAGTTGGCGGGCGGCTGGCCGGGCGGATTGGTGAACACCGAACCGGCGTTCTGCCCGCCAGGCTGATGTTCGCGCCGCCAGCGGACGATGTCGCGGATGGTCGCCCGGCCCGCCTCGGGGTCACCCGGCGCCAGGACGAAGCTCGGCCTCCACGACCACATGGCCGGAGCCGATCGCCGAGGTCCGGTAGCCGTAGGCGAGGTCGGCGACGCGTCATCGTCCGCGGCGCCACCCTCAGGACCGAGGTCGACGACCTGGCAGCCGTGCAAGCTGGCGCGCCATGTCAGAGCCGTGACCGCCGGCGTTCATCCGGACGCCGCCGCCGACCGACCCCGGCACACCCACCGCCCATTCGAGCCCGTCAGGCCGGCGTCGACGGTTTGACGGGCCAGGGCGGGCAGCGGCACGGCGCCGCCGGCCCGCACCGACCGCACCGTCGATCGCCACCGACCGAAGCCGTCCGGGTCGAGCAAGCACGGCCAATGCCACCGAAGCCGGCGTCGGCCACCAGCAGGTTGGAGCCGCGCCCGACCACCAGCACCGGCAGCCCAGATGCCCGTGCCGCTACCGCGACCAGTTCCAGATCTGCTTCGCTCCGGGCCGTGACCAGCACAGCAGCAGCCCGCCTACCCGATACGTGGTCAACGGCGCCGAGATCGCCACCCGGCACGACCTGGTCGCCCAGTGCGGCCAGGCCTCCCGGGCGACGGCCACAGCCCTCGGGTCGGCGCCGCCGGGCCAGCTTGACGCGCGCCCAGCATGACGGGCCGCCGCAGCTCCGGCGTCCGTAGACCGAGGCGGCGCCACGGGCGGTCCCGCCGACCGGGCAGCCGTCGGCTCAACCACGACTGGGCCTGCCGGCGCCGAGGAAGCGGTCGGGGAGGGTAGTGAGATCCCCTGCGCCGAGGGTCAGGCACAGGTCGCCGGGCCGCAGGATGCCGGCAGCTCGGTAGCGGCGTCGTCGAGGGTCGGCACGTAACGGACATCGGCCGTGGGGTGGGCGGCGCGCGACGGCGTCGGCCACGAGCGCGGCCGCGTGACCCAGGTCGGACGGCTCCCCGGCCGGATAGATGTCGGTCACCACGCAGAACGTCCGCCCCGGCGAAGGCGTCGGCGAAGTCCCGCCACAGAGCCGCCGTGCGCGAGTAGCGGTGGGGCTGGAACACCGCCACCACGCCGGTCCCACCCGCCCGTCGCGGCCGGCGGCCAGCGTCGGCGGCCACCTCGCCCGGCAGGTGGCCGTAGTCGTCGATGAAGGTCACGCCGTCGCGCTCGCCGCGCCGCTCGAAGCGCCGGGCCACGCCCCGGTAGCCGGCCAAGGCCCGCCCGGCCTGCGCCCATCGGCACCCCCATGGCTGCGGCCATTGTCAGGGCGGCCACCGCGTTGCGGACGTTGTGCAGCCCGGGCGCGGCCACCGAAACGGCCCCGGGCGTCGCCTCCGCGCCCGAACCGAGAACGCGAACCGCCCGCCCCCAGGACGACCTCCTCGATGCGGACCGTGGCCAACTCGCTGGTCCCGTAGGTGATGACGGCTGCTCGCCTATCCGTCGAGAGCGCGGTCGGCCAGAGCGACGCCGCCCCGGGCGTCGTCGGCGCACACCACCCGCGGGCCCCGGCGGCTGGCCCGGCGAAACGCGCGAAGGCGGCGCGCATGGCCTGCTTCGTCGCCGTAGTAGTCCAGGTGGTCGGGCTCCACGCTGGTGACCACCACCGCCTCGGCGCCCAGCTCGAGGAAGGTGCCGTCGCTCTCGTCGGCCTCCACCACCAACCATTCGCCGTCCGGCTCCCAGGCCGCCCCGGCGCCGACGCCCGACATGTCGCCGCCGACGATGTACGACGGGCGCAGCCGGCCCGGCCAGGATGAGCGGCCAGCATGGCCGAGGTGCGTCGTCTTGCCGTGGGTGCCCGCAACGGCGACGGTGCGCCGCTCGGCGCAGATGGCAGCCAGCATTTCGGCTCGCCGCCATACCGGTAGGCCGCGCTGGCGAGCGGCTGACCACCTCCACGTTGTCGCCGGGATGGCCGTGGAGATGGCGACCACCTCGGCGTCGCCGATCCAAGCGCGGGTCGTGGCCCACGTGCACCCTGGCGCCCGGGCGCCCAGCCGGCGCAGCCGCTCCGGAGTCGGCCGCGTCGCTGCCGCTCACGGGTGGCCCATGGCCACGCAGCACGGTGGCGATGGCGCTCATGCCGGAGCCGCCGACCCCGACGATGTGCACCCGGCGGGTGGCTCAGGTCCGGGGCGGTCGCCACCGGCCTCACGGCCGGCTCCGGGCCGCTCGAGCCCGGCACCGGCGGCGTCAGCGCACGGGCGTGCTCCTCGGCCAGGGCGGCCACCGCGGCCGCCGCCCGGGGCCGCGCCAGGCGCCCGGGCCGCGGCGCCCATGGCCCGGCGCGGCTTGGTCGTCGCCGAGGAGGCGGTCGAGTTCCGACGGCCAGCCGGCCGGCGTCGAGCTCGGCGTCGGGTATGACCACCGCCGCGCCGGCCGCGGCCAGGCGGCTGGCGTTGACCGTCTGGTGGTCGCCGGGCGCCCCGGCAGCGGAACCAGGACGGCCGGCACGCCCACCGCGGTCAGCTCGGACACGGTGCTGGCCCCGGCCCGCTGGACGGCGACATCGGCGGCGGCCAGCAGCAGCTCCATGCGGTCTTCGAAGCGCACCTGCTGGTACACCAGGCCGCCCGGCACGCGGGCGGCGGCGACGGCGGCCATGGCGGCGAAGTCGCGGTCACCCACGACGTGACGGATGGCGACGCCAGGCCGGCCGCCCAGGCCGAGCCAGGCCCACGACCGCCTCGTTGATACGCCGGGCGCCGAGCGACCCGCCCGCGACCGCCACGACGAAGCCGTCGGCAGGCAAGCCAAGCGCGGCCCGGGCCGGCCGCGCCGCCCTCCGGAGACCGGTCGACGGCCAGGATCTGGGCGCGGACCGGGTTGCCGGTGACGACCGCCCGCGGCAGCGGCGTGCCCGCAAACGACACCGCGCAGGCCGCGGCAAACCGGCCAGCCAGGCGGTTGGCGAGGCCGGGCACGGCGTTCTGCTCGGCGACCACCAGCGGGACCCGCCAGACGACCGCCGCGACCGCGCCGGCCACGCTGGCGTAGCCGCCGACGGTGATCACCACGGCGGGGCGGATGCGGCCCACCAGGACCACGGCCTTGACCACGGCGACCGCCAGGCCGGCGACGGCGCCCGACGTTGTCGAGGGTGAACCGGCGGGCGATGCCCCGGCCCGGTAGCAAGGTGACGGCGAAGCCGGCCGTCGGGGACCAGGCGCCCTTCCAGGCCCCGCCGGGATCCCACGAAACGAATGGATGCGGCGGCGTGGCCCCGCTGCACCAGCGCCTGGCCGATGGCGATGGCGGGCACCACGTGGCCACCGGTACCGCCGCCGGCGATCACGGCCCAGACGCCGCCGGTCGGCGCCGCGGTTCACGACTGCTTGGCGATGTTGGCCAGCATGCCGGCCCCGAACATGGCGATGACCAGCGACGAGCCGCCGAAGGACACGAACGGCAACGGCACACCCGTGACCGGCAGCAAACCCACCACGGCGCCGATGTTGATGACGGCTTGGCCCACCAGCCAGGCCGTGATCGCCGGCGGCGACCAGGGCGCCATAGCGGGTGGGGCCCGACAGATGATTCGAGTTCCGACGAGGGCGAAGAGTAGAAACAGCCCGCTCAACACCAGAGCCCCCAAGAGCCCGGTCTCCTCGCCGATGACCGCGAAAATAAAGTCCGTTTGGGCGTTCGGCAGATAGCCGTAACTGGCGATACTGGCGCCCAATCCCTCACCGAGTACGTGCCCATGGCTGAGGGCGAGTAGGGCCTGCACGGACTGGTAGCCGGTATTGGATGGGTCTTTTAGCGGATGCAGAAATGACGTCATGCGCCGCCACCGGTAGGGCGCGGCGATGGCAAAAAAGAGGGCCGCGGCGGCCCCGCCTGCCACCAGCCCGCCCAACGGTTTGAAGGGAATGCCCGCCGTCACCAGCATCGCCACTGCGATGCACGCCAGCACCATCGTCGTGCCCATATCCGGCTGCGCCATGACGAGGACCACCAAAAGAGCCAGGACGGCTATGACCGGAATCATTTGGTAGCGCCAATCCCGTCTGGCGGCACGGCGGTCCAGGATGTCCGCAGCAAACAGCACCAGCGTGAGCTTGGCCAGTTCGGAAGGCTGCAACTGCACGGAGGACGTCCCCAGCCATCTGGACGCTCCAGACGCCCGCACGCCGATGCCCGGCACGAGTACCGCAAAGAGAAGCCCGATCGTCACATACATCGCCAGGGGCGCCAGCCGTCGCCAGCGCCGATGATCGACTCGAAGTGCCACCCCGAACCCGACCGCCCCGATTGTCAGCCACATGAGCTGGCGCCCGAAGAAATGCCAGGGGGAGCCAAACTGGTGCAAGCTGACGATCGACGACGCCGACAGCACCATCACCACGCCGATTAGGCACAAGACGGCGACCAAGGCGACCAGAACCCAGAAGGTGCCGCCTCTGACCGGGCTGCGTTTTGGAGCCGGATAGGTGAAAGAGGCACGCGGTTCGCTCGTCAGCATGCATGCTCCCTTTCCTGCAGGTGGTGAGTGACGATAGAGGCGAAGTGCTCGCCTCGAGCCGCGTATGAGGTGTACCAGTCAAAGCTGGCGCAGCCCGGGGACAACAACACTGCGTCGCCGGGGCGGGCCAGGCTGGCCGCGGCGCGGACTGCGGCGTCCATGGTTCGGGCCGGGCGCACCGGGGCCAGCCCGGTGAACACCGCCTCGACTTCGGCACTGGCCTCTCCAATGGCGACCACGGCTCGGACCGGGGGCACCGTCGCGGCCAGAACACCAAGGTCGAGCCCTTTGTTGCGGCCGCCGGCGACGAGCACGACCGACGAGAACCCGGCCACGGCCGCCAACACCGAAGCCGGACTGGTCGCCTTGGAGTCGTCATACCAGCGCACGCCGCCCCCTTCGCCGATGAAGCTCACCCGATGCGGGAGCGGCTTGGTGGAGACGAGGGCGTGGCGGCATCCCGCCAAGGTGGCGCCGGCGGACCGCGCCACCGCAGCGGCTGCTAAGGCGTTGGCGAGGTCGTGGGGCATCGCACGCGGCAACTTGGCGAGGGGGACCAGCGTCCCCCCATCGGGACCGGCCAGCTGATCGCCATCGACGCAGAAATCGGCGCCGGTACCCAACGAGAAGCGCACGACACGGACGTGGCGCGGGATGCGGGCCGCCGCGGACGATACGGCCGGGTCATCGGCGTTGACGACCGCCGTGTCTCCCGTGCGCTGGTTGGCCCAGACGCGCGCCTTGGCCTCCCGGTAGTGAGCCATTGACGGGTGCCAGTCCAGATGATCGGGAGCCAGGTTGAGCCAGCAACTGACCAGGGGCCGGAATGTTTCGGTGAACTGCAGCTGGAACGACGACACTTCGGTCACCGCCACCTCGGCGTCGGAGTCGACGGCCTCGATGAGCGGTAACCCGATATTGCCGGCGGCGATGGCTCGGCGACCGGAAGCCTGGAGCATGGCGGTGACGAGCGTGGTGACCGTGGTCTTGCCGTTGGTCCCGGTGATAGCCACCACGTCGGGCCTCCCGGCTTGTCGAGCCATTTCGCCAGCCAGTTCGATCTCGGCCCGGACCGGCACTCGCGCAGCGGCCGCGGCCGCATACACGGGATGAGCAAAGGGCACACCGGGGCTGGGCACCACCAGATCACAGCTCGTCAGAAAGGACGCAAGCCCGGCGGCAGGTGGTGTTTGCTCCAGGCCCACCCCGAGGTCGGCGGCGGCCGCGGCCGCTTCGGCCGAACAGCCATCGTCGAGGACCACGGGTGTGTCGCCGCGTTGCGACAAGGCCCGGGCCACGGCACGACCGGTGACCCCGAAGCCGATGACCGCGACCTTCCGTCCCTTCATCCCTTGCCGCCCTTGGACAGAAAGTCGGCGTAGAAGGAGGCCAGGGCCACGGCGGTGCACAGTCCGGCGAGGATCCAGAAACGGATGATCACGGTTGTTTCCGGCCACCCGAGCAGTTCGAAGTGGTGGTGGATGGGGGCCATCCGAAACACCCTCCGGCGAAAGAGCTGGAAGCTGGCCACCTGAATGATCACAGACAGCGTCTCGATGACAAACAGACCACCGATGATGAGGAGAAGGAGATCGACGTTTTCGAGCAAGGCCAGAGTGGCGATGGCGGTGCCAATGCCCAGCGATCCGGTGTCACCCATGAAGATCCGGGCTGGGGGCGCGTTGAACCACAAGAACCCCGCGCAGGCACCGATCATGGCGGCCGCGATGGCAGCCTCGTCCAGAGCAGCAGGATTGCGGTAGATCGCGAAATGACGAAGTTGCTCGAAGCCGATCACCGTCAACGCCGCAAAAGAGAAAATGGACGACCCGGCCGCCAGGCCGTCGAGCCCGTCGGTGAGATTGACGGCGTTGCTGCAGCCGACGATCACGACGACGGCGAAGATGACCCAGCCCACCTTACCGAGGTCGATGCCCAGCGAGTTGTAGCGGGTGAAGGAAAGATGCGTATCCACCCTCAGCCAGCTGACACAGGAGATGGCGAACGCCAACGCCACGACCAGCTGAGCCCCCGCCTTCGCCCGCTTGTTGAGACCCAGGCTGCGCTGGCGGTGGACCTTGATCCAGTCGTCGATGAGTCCGACGCCAGCTGAGGCGCAGACAGCCAGCATGGCGACCAGGCCTCTGGTCGTGAACGTCCCCACCACGTGCTCGACCAGATAACCGATGACGGCCGCGCCGATGATCGCCACGCCCCCCATGGTCGGTGTGCCGGCCTTGGTGAGGTGTCGCTGAGGTCCGTCCTCTCGGATCTGTTGGCCGATCCCTTGCATGCGCAGCCAGTTGATGAGCAGCGGCGTGCCCAACATGGCGATGAGCAGCGCAATTCCGCCCGCTAAGAGAAGGTCCGTCATGGCTGCCCGTGCCGGGACGCCATGATGCGCGACAACGAAGTCCGGACGGAGTCGGCATCGTCGAACGGCAGCAGACGCCCGTCGATCTCCTGACCGGTTTCGTGGCCCTTGCCGCACACCAGCACCACGTCGCCGGGTTCGGCCATGGCCAGGGCGGTCGAGATGGCCGCGGCACGGTCCGGTTCGATCACGAGATTGGTGCCACCGCTGGCTCCGGCCACGATCTGCTCGATGATGGCATCGGGGTCCTCAGAGCGGGGATTGTCGGAGGTCACCACGGCGAGATCGGCCAGTTCGGCCGCGGTGGCGCCCATGAGGGGACGCTTATCGTGATCCCGGTCGCCGCCGGCCCCGAACACCACCAGCAACCGGCCCGCGGCGAACTCGCGCGCCCCCCGGAGCGCCTGGGTGAGCCCGTCAGGCGTGTGGGCATAGTCGACGAGAACGGCGAACGGCTGGCCGGCGTCGATGGCCTCGAAGCGGCCCCGTACGCCGGCAACCGACCCGAGTCCTTGGGCGACCACGCCCGGCGCGATACCGAGAGCCCGGGCGCACGTCGCCGCGGCCAAGGCGTTGGTGATGTTGAAGCGGCCGCCCAGGTTGATGGTGATGCGCTGATCCTCCCAGGTGAAACGACTGAGCCCGGCTGCGACCTCGATGTCGGTGGCGTCTTCGGGACCGAAGGTCTCGACGGGAACGGGCCCGTCGGCCAGCATCTTCAACAGACGCCGGCCCCATTCGTCGGCCCGATTGACGACCGCGAGGCCGATGCGTTCGGGCTCGAACAGCCGGGCCTTGGCCGCGAAGTACTCCTCCATGCTGTGGTGGTAGTCGAGATGTTCTGGCGTGAGATTGGTGAACACGCCGGCCCTGAAGTGGATGGCGTCCACTCGGTGCTGGACAATCGCATGGGAAGAGACTTCCATAGCGACCGCCTGCCCCCCGCCCTGCCGCCACGTGGCCAGGTGGTCCTGGAGCTCGGGCGCCTCCGGAGTGGTGCGCGACTGGGTCAGCGTGCCGATGATGTCCGTCACCAAGCCATGCGCTTCGAAGACGCCCTGCAGCAGCGCGCATGTCGTCGTCTTGCCGTTCGTGCCGGTCACGCCCACTACCGTAAGAGCAAGGGACGGATGGCCGAAAAAGGCGTCGGCGACCGGCCCGAGAGCCCGGCGTGCCGATGACACCACGATCTGAGGGACGTCGAGGTCCAACACTCGCTCGGTGAGTAGCGCGGCCGCCCCGCCGGCGACGGCGGCGCTGGCGAAGTCGTGGCCGTCGCGGGAGTCGCCTGGGACACAGGCAAACAGACTGCCCGGTGTCACCCGCCGCGAGTCCATCGTCAGATCGAGCACCTCTGTCGTGGCATCTCCGATGACGGTTTTGAGAAGGGCCAACCCTGACAGAGCCGCCTCTCTGAGCAACTCGTCCACACGCACCGGGTCAGCCTCCAGTTGGGCTGGCTCGGGGACGCCCGGCGGGCTCCGTGGTCGTCGTAGCGGGGGGATTCGGCAG
Source organism: uncultured Acidimicrobiaceae bacterium (assembly GCA_963834775.1). Lineage (GTDB taxonomy): Bacteria > Actinomycetota > Acidimicrobiia > Acidimicrobiales > Palsa-688 > PALSA-693. Next base: position 463,027 of record CAWICR010000006.1, on the reverse strand, counting down.
GGTCGGCCCGGGCGGTTTGGTGGTAGCCGTCGTAGTCGTGGGTGTAAGCGGAAGGCTGGTCGCGCTCGAGGTGCTGCTGGTCGGGGGCGCGTTGCTGGTGGTGGCGGTGGGATTGTTGTTGTCGGTGGGGTTCTTGAGGGCAGCGGGGCTGGACGGTGTGGATGCGGGTGTCACAGCGGGAGGTTTCGCCAGTCCCGGTAGGGGCGTCCCGGCGACCTCGCCTGCCCCGGTGGCCGACTCGCTGGTCGCCAGAGGGACCCCGGGCGCAGGGGGTTGAGGCGGCAAGGGCTGGATGTTGAAAGTACGCAGGGCATCTCGGGCGATAGTCGCGAACGTAGGTGCCGACGCGGCGGCGCCGTAGTCGGGGGTGTTGTCCACCACGACCATTCCTGTTATCTGCGGATCCTCGGACGGCACGAAGCCGGCGAAGCTAGCCACGTAGTGCCCGTACTCGTAACCGCCCTGCGGCGAAGGCACCAAGGCCGTACCAGTTTTGCCCGCCACCGTGTAGGGGCTGAGGTTAGCAGCCGTGCCGGTGCCGACCCGCACCACCTCGTCGAGCATGGTGGTCATCTGCTTGGCCACGACCGCTGAGACCACCCGATGGGGGACTGCGGACGGGACCACGTGCTCGCGTCCCCGGCTGTCGATGATCCCGTCGACAAGCTTGGGCGGGACGTACACACCGCCGTTGGCAACGGTGTTGTAAGCGGCCAGCATCTGTATGGCGGTGACCGCGATACCCTGGCCGATCGGCACGTCGGCGATCGACGTTCCCGACCAGTATGTCGGCAGCAGCCCTTGCGATTCGCCGGGGAAGCCGATGTCGGTAGTCGAGCCCAGGCCGTAGGCGTGAATGTATTTCAGCAGATTGGCCCGGCCCAGCCGTTGGGCGATCTGGATCGTGCCGATGTTGGAGGAGTTCGCCAGCACGTCTGTCACTGTCCAGTGCTCGGTCGGATGGCTTTCGGCGTCGTGGAATGTGGTGCCTGCCACCTGGTAGCTGTCCGGGATGGTGAAGACATCAGAGGGCTTGATGGTCCCGGTGTCCAGCGCCGCCGAGATCGTGATGAGTTTGTTGACTGACCCAGGCTCGTAGACCCGGGTGAACGCGCTCGCGGATGGAGCTTCGACCGGCTGCGCTTGCGCGGTCGTCGAACCGTCCCCCGAGGGGGAATCGATGCTTACCGGCACGGCGGGCGGCTGGTTGTTGCCTGAGCTCGGCATGGTGAGCTCGGCGTCGGCCAGGATCTCGCCCGTCTTGGAGTTCATCAGCAGGGCGATGCCGTCGTTGGCGCGGGCGGCCACAATGGCTTGAGCCAGGGCCTGCTCGGCGTCGTATTGAAGGGGCTCGTCGATGCTGAGCACTACGTCGTCCCCGGCAACTGGCGCCTGATACTCCTGGACGCCGCCGGGAATCTGATGGCCGTAGGGATCGATCTGGGTGACCGACTTGCCGGCGGTGCCAGCCAGCTCGGCGTTGTACTTGTATTCGAGTCCGCCCAGGCCTCCGCCGTCAGTGCCCACGGTGCCGAGGAGGGGCAGCGCCAACTGCCCGGCCGGGTAGAACCGTTTCGGCTCCTGCAGGCTGTAAATACCAGCCAGGTTGAGCTTGGCCACCTTGGCGGCGGTGGCGTCGTCCACGGTTCGGGCCAGGTAGACAAAGCCGGTGTTCTTGGTGAGCAGGGTCTGCAGCGTGCCTACCGGCAGAGCCAGAACCGGACCGAGGGCGGCCGCCTCGGCCGAAGCGTCGCTGACCTGGTGCGGGTCGGCGTAAATGGTCGTCTGTGGGATCGACACCGCCAGGTCGTTGCCGTTGCGATCGACGATGGCGCCTCGCTGCGCCGGCAGGGTATTCGATTGTTCCCATTCGGACGCCCCGGCCGCGAGGTAGTGGTTCGAATCGACGCCCTGGATGATGACCAGCTTGATTCCGATGGCGAGGAACACGGCGGTGACCAGCAGCAAAAGACCGAAGGATCGAACCCGGCCAGACCGGCCGATACCCGGGCGAAAGGCCCGGTGGGCCGGACGGCCCGACGCCGGGACGGGAGGGGACCGGCGAGAGGCGCCGTCCGTCCGGGTCGTCTCCGTCCGGGTCGCCCGGGATCGGCGGCGTCCGACATCTGTCGGTCCCCGACCCGAGCCGACGGCCGATCGAGTGATCGGCCGGCGGCCGTACGTCGAGTCGGACGACTTCGACGCCCCGGATGGGCCCGACGACTGGGGCACGTTCGTCGGCGCACCAGACCGAGTCGCAGGGGCCCGGCGGTCCCGAACTGTGGATGACGGTTCCGGGTAGGCGCGTACCGGCCGGGGTTGGCGGGGCGTGGACCGACGGGAGCGAGCCGGGCCGGTCCTACCGAATAGGCCGAATAACGGCCGACGCGGGCTCGATCGACGGCCGGAGGGCGAGGGCGCGTCACCACCGGGCGCGCCGTTGACACTTCCTGGTAGACGGCCCCGTTCGGGGGGCCGCTCGGTCATGGACTTCCTGCCAGCTGTGCCTTGATTTGGGGCCAGTTGGCCACCCCAGCAGGCGCCTGCTGCTGCCTGGTTCCCGCGCTCGCCGAGCCGGCGCCGGCCGCGGACCCCCCGATGGTGACCGCTGGCGTCAGGTAGGTCACTGAAGCCGGCTGGCGCATCCCCAACTGTCCCTCCGCCTTGGAGATGATGTTGGCAGGTGATCCCAGTTCAGCCACCTGGAGACGAAGCCGATTGTAGGTGGAGCGGTCCGACTGCACCTTTTGGGTCAGTTGATCGAGGGCAAACTGGCGCTGAGCCAGAACGACGTGCAAGTAGACCAGGCCGAACGCCACCACCACGACGAGGCTGGCCCCCGCAAGCAACAGGGCCCGGGCCCGACGCCGGCGTTGGGCCGGGCTGAGGGCGGGGGGTGGGACGACCCGCAGGTGGCGGCGATCCTCCTCGGCGGGCTCAGGAGAGGCAGCACTGGACGCTGGTGCCGCGGTCGCTGCGGTGGCGCCGACGACACCACCCGCGTTTGAAGCGGTTGGCGTTCCGCGGCCAGGGCGGTTGGACGCGGCGGCTGGGGTGAGCGTAGACGTGCTCGGGGTCCGGGCGTTCGGCCCGGCGCCGCTTTGACCACTGAACGGATCTGCGGCCGGGGAGCCAGCGAGGTGGGCGGCAGGGGCCCCAGAGGCAGAGGCAGGAGGCGCCGAGGGAGGAGCCGCCGAGGCAGCAGCGGCGGGAGCTGCCGACGGAGGAGCCGCCGAGGCAGCAGCCGCCGAGGCTGGCCGACGGCCCGGGCGGGAGCCCGCCGGCACTGCGGGACGAGAGGCCGCTGGCCTGTCGGGAGGAGGCCGGCCGGAATCACTGGATGCGGGCGCTCGGACTCCGGCCAGGCGGGCTGCGGCCGCGGCTCGGGCGGGCGAAGGCCACAGCCGGCGAGGCACTCCTGACGCCGGGATCGGCCACTTCCGCTTCTGCCGAGATGTGGGAGGACGGGACTTCCTCGGGTCGGTCAGTGCGGAGTGGGGCCGCCCGGAATCGTCTCGAGAAGCGTTCGGTCCGGTCGGGTGAGCCGTTTGTGGGAGTGCAGCGCGGCGAGTTCCCGTCGTGGCTTTCATGCTGCGGACCCCGACGCCTCTTCGCCGTCGGGCAGCCGCTCGGCCGCCCGCAACCGAGCGCTCTCGGCCCGCCGGTTGGACTCGATTTCGGCTGCGCTCGGCCGAAGGGCGCCGCTGGTCAGAAGGCGCAAGGTGGGAACGGCGCCGCAGACGCACGGGAGGCTGGGAGGGCACTGGCAGCCACCCGTCACGCCCACCCGAAAGCGTGATTTGACGATCCGGTCCTCTCCGGAGTGATAGGAGATGACCACGCAGCGCCCACCAGGCACCAGGGCCCCCAGGGCCTCGTCAAGGGCACCGGGCAGGATGTCGAGCTCCTGGTTGACGGCCACCCGGATGGCCTGAAACACGCGCCGGGCCGGATGCCCGCCAGTCCGGCGCGCCGCGGCTGGGATGGCGTCTCGCACCACTTCGGCTAACTGTCCCGTGCTCTCGATGGGTCGGGCCGCCACGACGGCCCGGGCCAGACGCCGAGCGAAACGTGGCTCCCCGTTGCTCCGGAACAGGTCGGCGAGGGCGTTTTCGGTCCAATGGTTGACCACGTCAGACGCAGATACCGGGCGGGTCGGATCCATGCGCATGTCCAGCGGCCCCGACTGGCGGTAGCTGAAGCCCCGTTCGGGTCGGTCCAGCTGAGGGGAGCTGACCCCCAGGTCGAAAAGGACCGCGGCAATGCCCGGTACACCCCAGGCCGCCAACACCGCGGCTATCTGATCGAACCGGGCCCGCTCGACTCGGGCCCGGGCCCCGTACGGCTCGAGAACGGCCGCGGCGGCTCGGACGGCCTCTGGATCCTGGTCGAGCCCTACCAGCGTCAGGTGAGGAGCGGCGTCCAGAAGCGACCGGGCATGGCCGCCGCCGCCGAGGGTGGCGTCGAGCAGCACCCCCGGCGGGCTCGGGGCCAAAAGGCCCACCACCTCGTCCACCATGACGGGGTGGTGGCGGAAGGGCACGGCGGGAGGCCCGGTCACGTGCGTGGCCGGGAGCAGACCGAGCCGGCCGATCCGCAGCCCCTCGACCAGCGTGCCGTCGGGATTTCTCCCCGATCGGACGGAGTGGAAGCGGGCGGAGAAGGGGACTTCCACCCTGCTAGTCGAGAGGCTGCGCATGGGCCGGCGGGCCCGGGACGTGTCGAAGGGGATCGGATTTTCAGTGATCACGCTCCTGCGGGCGGCGGTTGATCGGGATAGCCAGCTTGGCCCGTCTGGACCGACTGCGCGGAGGGGGCGCTCGGGGCTCCCGCCATCTCCAGGGCCGGGCCGCTCCGGGTGGGGTCGGCGAGTTGCTGATCTCCGGGCCCACCCCAAATCGTCCATTCCTCGGGATTCCACAACTCGATGTGACTGATCGCGCCATGGATCAGCACGGCGTCCTCGAGGTGGGCGTACTCGCGGAAGTAGCCCGGAATAGCCACCCGACCTTGCCTGTCGAGCTCGACCTCGGTCGAGCCCGAGGCCCAAGCGCGCATCACGGCCCGATCTTGCGGGCTGCGATCGTAGAGCGACTCCATCTGGTCCAGCTTCCGCTCGAACGCCTCGGGCGTCCACAGGGCAAGGCAGCCCTCCGTGTTCTTCGAGAGGTAGGCGAGCGTGTCGAAGCTCGAGCGGTACCGCGCCGGGAGGATGATCCTCCCCTTCACGTCTAGGGAGTGCTCGTGCCTCCCCACGAATCGTGTCGCCACTGTTCACTCCGCTCGGTCCCTCTCGGTGGTGCCAGGGCCCCTCCCCTTCGCACCACTTCGCTCCACTCTACTGTTCACCCCCTCCACTGTCAACCACCACGGTCCACGTTTGAGCGATCCGAGCCAGCCATCGGCGTTTTGGGCGTCGAAGTCCTGCGAGGCGAGTCCGATGCAGGCGCGCCGACCCCGTCAAGGCGAGCCCGGCGGGTCGGGTGAGCGGTACCCTGTGCGGCCTCCGCCGAACTCTCGCGGAGTCCCACCCCGGGACTCACCGGTGGGAGTGCCACCTATGGGCGACCTCCTCCACCTGGTGCCCGGCGGTGCGTTGACGGGTCCGGCGGCACCGGCGTATGCCAGCTTGGGGCGCCGGCTTACGGCAATGCGGTCAGAAAGGCTCCGACCAGCGGACGCCCGTACTGCGCACCCACCCCCACCGCCACCCGCTCGAGGTCCCTACCTCCCTGAATCCGCTCGCTGTCCTCCAGGCGGAGCAAGGCGAGGAGACCGCCAGGATTCCACTCCAGAAGAAGCGCGGTTTGAAACAGCGCCCCCGCCCGGGTCCGGCGCTGCGAGACACCCACCACCTTTTGGCCGGCGATGCGTACCTCACCGGGACCCAGGCCGGCAAAACAGACACGGGCTGACCAAGGGTTGCGCTGCATGGCGCCCCGCCACACGTCGGCCGATACGCCCGCCGACGCCTCCAGGGCAGACGCCCAAGCTGCCCCAACCCACCAGGTCGCCCGGCCCACGTCGGCCTGCCACAACGGGTCCCCCGCAGGGAGGATGAGATCGATCCACACCACGGCACCCGGCTCTATCAGTACCGCGCCCCCCCCCGCTACGGCGCCGGACGACGTCCACCCCCGCGGCCGTAGCCGCCACGGTGTCGACGTCGGACGTCGGCTGCCCACTGCCAAGAACCAGCGCCGGATGGTCGACCGACAGAATCCGGACGTGCCGCGAGGTCCCGACCTCGGCGAAATCGACCGGAGGCGCTGACCCGGGACGCCCCTCTCCGCCCCACACGGCGCCCACCTCACCGCCAGGGCCGCGACCAATCTCGCCGTCCGGCTGTCCTCCCCGCCCTGTTGTACCCGGCAGCCTGCCGTCCCGGTCGGAATCGACGAGTATCGCCGAGCCCAGGTGCAGCTCCTGGGCCTTGCCGTGCCGGTGCTCGACCTGCCACGACCGGCCCTGGCCGGCCTCGCCCGACACCCAGCGCCGTCCCCGCCGTCCGCTCAGCCTGCTGTCTGGCCGCTGGTCAGGCGGACATGCTGGCGGCGGTGGCACCCAAGTAGGGCTCCCAGTCGGCTCGCACAGCGCCACTGGCCACGAGTATCCAGGTCCGTTCGCGGGGGGCCGCAGGCCGACGGCGGAGGCGCATACCACTGTCTTCCAGCAAGCGGTCGCGTTTGCGGGCGTTGCACGGCCGGCAGGACGCCACCACGTTCTCCCAGGCGTGGGAACCACCTTTGCTGCGCGGGATTACATGGTCGATGTTTTCGGCCGATGCCCCGCAGTACTGGCAGCGGTGACCGTCCCGGGCGAACACCGCTCGTCGGTTGAGGGCCACCCGGGCCTGGTACGGCACTTTGACGAAGTAACAGAGCCGGACGACAGACGGTTCCGCCAGAGCCAGTCGCTCGGCCCGAAACATGCGCTCGGTGGCATGCAACAGCTCGGCCTTGTCGGACAGGATCAGCATGAGCGCCCGGCGGCTGGGCACGACGCACAACGGCTCGTAAGTGGCGTTGAGCACCAGGGCCTGCGTCATGGCCGCCAGGTCCCCGTTACCGGCCTGGTGGCCGCTCGAGGGCTGCGGCCGGATCAGCCCCCTGTTCACCTGGCGGACTGCAACGCACGGGCCCGACGTTAGCTCGCCGAGTGACCCATGCGACGACACCATTCGAGGTACCGGATGATGTCGCCCTGGTCCAGTCGGGATGGGCGGCCGTACATCGTTTCGGTACGAAAGCGGAGGTACTCCGGGGGGGGCCATGGGCGCGGTGGCCACCGCCGCCACCAGCCGGGCGGTAGCAAGCGGACGGCCCCGGGCCACAATCTGGGCCGCCTCATGACGGCCAGGACCGCAGGCGCAGCCCGCCAGACGGCGGGCGTTTCGCCCTGTCTCAGAGCCGATTGCTGGACGCGTCTATTAGCCGCGGTTCCGTGGCCCGTCAGGCGCTGGCGCAGGCGTTCCATGTTCCCCCGGCGTAGCCGGACCATGCTCCCCCGGCGTAGCCTCGCCACCCGACGGCCGCGGCTCCGATGAGCGGGCCGGCTGAACCCAACCGGCTCGGCACGATCCGACAATCACTCGAGAACGGCAGACGGGCCCGGACCGCGAGTTCTTGCCGGGCCGCCGCAAAAAAAGGCTCGCCATATCCGAGTGCGACCGAGCCGCTCACGGACACGATCTGCAGACCCAGCAAGTTGGCAACACTGGCCACGGCCCGGCCGACTAGACACCCGGTGCGCGTCACGACCTCGGGCCTGGCCTCGGCCGTGGGCCGGCCGGTCCAGGTCGCGATCGCCAGCCCGGAAGCTTCAGCCTCAAGGCAACCCCGGCCCCCGCAGGCGCAAACCCGTCCGTCCGGCTCGACCACCACGTGGCCGATATGGCCGGCGTTGCCGTCCCGCCCGTCGAGGAGCCTCCGGTTGAGGACGATGCCGCCGCCCACGCCGGTCGAAACGACCATGGAGAGGTAGTTCTCGACCCCCACCGCCTCGCCGACCCAGCCGTCGGCTAGGGCCAGAGCCTTGGCGTCGTTGTCGACCCAGGTCGGCAGGCCGGTGAGTTCGGCCACCCGGGCGCGGAGGGGGAAGTTCCGCCAGGCCGGGATGTTGAGGGGGGAAACCAGTTCCCCTCCGACAGTCATCGGTCCGCCACACCCCACGCCACAGGCCAGGGGTGCCGACGGGGCGGTGCGAACCAGGGCTGCCAGCGCCGCGAAGATGGCTTCGGCTCCCTCCGCCGGGGTGGGCACCTGCCCGGACCACAGCAGCTGACCGGCCCGGTCGACCAGCCCGACCGCCAATTTCGTCCCGCCAATGTCGACGGCCAGAACGGATTCCGAACCCATCCCGCTCGGGTCGCCGGCCGTAGAAAACACGGCGAGCAGGGTACGCTACCGCGAGACATTCCTGGAGGGCCGATGGTGAGACAACCGGCGGTGGAGGGACAGACCGTCGGCGTTTTCGCGGAGACGTTCGAAGCCGTCGTCGACAACGTGGCCCGGGTCCTCGAGGGGAAAGAGGACTCCACCCGGTTGGCGCTCGTGTGTCTGGCGGCGGAGGGGCATCTCCTGCTCGAGGATGTTCCGGGCGTGGGCAAAACGAGTCTGGCTAAGGCCCTGGCCCGGTCGTTTGATCTGGACTGGCGGCGTATACAGTTCACGCCGGACCTGTTGCCCTCGGATGTGACCGGCGCCAGCGTCTTCGATCGTGACACAGGTGTGTTCACCTTCCGTCCGGGCGGGGTCTTCGCCAATGTGGTGCTGGCGGACGAGATCAACCGGGCCTCCCCCAAGACCCAATCGGCTCTCCTGGAAGCGATGCAGGAGCGTCAGGTGACGGTGGACAACGTCACCCACCGCCTCCCCACACCCTTCCTGGTGATCGCTACCCAGAACCCGGTCGAGCATGAAGGCACTTACCCGCTTCCCGAGAGCCAGTTGGACCGCTTCCTCTTGCGGGTACGCATGGGGTACCCGGATCGCGCCGCCGAGATGGCGATGCTGGACAGGCCCGAGGCTCGCGTCATTGTCGAGGACCTGCCCGCCGTCGCGGGGCCGAACGCCATTCCGCAACTGGTGAGTCTGGCCACGTCCGTGCACGTGGCCCACGCCCTCAAGGGATACATCGTCGATCTGGCCACCGCCACTCGCCACCACCCGGCGCTGGCCCTCGGGATGTCGCCGCGCGCCGCCCTCGCCCTTCAGCGAGCGGCCCGGGCCTTTGCCGCCTCGATGGGTCGGGAGTACGTCATACCAGACGACATCAAATACCTCTCGGGACCAGTCCTCGAGCACCGCCTCGTCCTGTCGCCGGAAGGGGTCGTGACTGGAGTGGACATCGCCGAGGTCATCACCGAGGTCCTGCGCAGCGTTCCCGTTCCCTCGGGACGTACAGGGGTGTGATGGAACCGGGCCGGGCAGGCCTCACCCGGCGAGGGTGGGCGTTGCTCGGCGTGGCGGTGGCGCTGGCTGTGGCGGCCTTCCTGTTCGGAATCAAGGAGTTTTACCCGGTCGCAGTGGCGGCGGCGGTTCTGGTGGCGGCGTGCCGGGCCTGGGTCGCCAGCCGTAGCTGTGATGTAGCCATCGTCCGGCACGTCCGGCCGGCCCGGGTTCCTGCCGGAGGCTCGGCTCGGGTGGAGTTAGCGGTAGCCAACCACGGCGCCCGATCCTCACCCATACTGGCCGCGCAGGACCCCTTCGACAGGGGCCGGCGGTGGGCCCGCTTTCTCATCGCACCGCTCGCACCGGGTGAAATGCGCTGGGCCGCCTACACGCTGCCGACGGCGCGGCGGGGCGTGTTCGAACTCGGTCCGCTGGACCTCGAACTCTCGGATCCCTTCGGGCTGGCGCGGGTCATGACGATCGGCTCCCCCGTCTCGACGCTCACCGTGCATCCGAGAGTCGATCCGATTCGGTCGCGTCACCTTCCGGTCGAGGCTGACCCCGACCTGCGTGTCCCGTTGCCGGTGCTCGGGCAGATCGGTGACGAGTTCTACGGTCTGCGCGAATACCGAACTGGGGATGATCTGCGCCGGGTGCACTGGGCGTCCACGGCGCGGACGGATCAGCTGATGATCCGACAACCAGAGAACCTCCTCCAAGGGCGGCTGACGGTCGCCGTCGACCTGCGCACTGCGGTGCACGACGCCAGCACGCTCGAGGCCGTCCTTTCCGCAGCTGCCAGTGTCGTGATGGCCGGGATCCGCAACCGGATCCAGGTTCGGCTAGTCACCACGACTGGCGTCGATAGCGGCTTCGGAGCCACCCCGGCACATGGCGCCGCCGTCCTGGACCTCCTCGCCGAAGCCCAGGCTGAACCCGGTTCGACGCTCCTCCAGAACCTCCATATTGGAGCCGGGGCGGGGCCGCTGACCCTCATCACGACCCAGGGGTCGACCACCCCGGAAGTGACCGCGCTGACCGCGGTCCGGCCGGGACCGCACCACCCTCGTCATCTTCGAGCGGGCCGGCGACGATGGACCGCGACTGATCCTCGACCACCCGGCGCGCTGCCGGCTGGTAGCCGTGCGGGCCGGCAACTCCTTCCGGGCGGCGTGGGAGGGCGTCTCGTGCTGACGCTCGGGGATCGTCCCCAACCGGCGTCGCGCCCGCCTGGCTCGCCTGCCCCAATCCCCTCGAGCCCTCCAGCCCGCCCGGTCTACCGGCCCACCGCTGACGCCTACCCAGGGGCCACCGTCGCCCTACTGGGTCTGACCATCGCATCCGCGCTAGGTCTGATCCGGGTCTTCACCGGACACCGCTGGCTGGCTCCGGTCCTCGTGACCGCTGTCGGCGTCCATGCGGTGTGCTGGGTCACCCGGCGGGTCCGCCTGCCGCAAGTCGCCGCTCTGTTGGTGGGCCTCGTCGCCATATGGGTGCTGGCCGGCTGGACGGTGCTGGGCTCGACCACCGTTTACGGTTTTCCCGGAGCGCACACCGCCACCCAACTCTGGACGTCGCTGCACCAGGCGCGCACTGACTTCGCCTCGGCCGTCACACCGACCCCGGCGACGCGGGAGTTCACGCTCGTCGCCGTGCTCGGAACCGGGGTGGTGGCGTTGCTCGGCGACTGGGCCGCCTTCCGGTGGCGGTCCGCGCTCTACGGCACAGTCCCCGCGTTCGTTTATTTCGTGGCCTGCTGCACCCTCGGCGCGGGGCCCGGACGGCAGTGGTCCGTGGTCGCGGAAGTGGTGGCTCTCCTGGCGTTCCTGCTCGCCCACGGGGCTTCCGTGGGGCGCGCCGATCAAGCCTGGTTCGGAAACTACCGATCCGGTACGTTCCGCTGGGCCCTGCGGGCCGGGAGCGTGGCTGCGGCCCTGGCCTTGCTCGCTGCCGTCGCGGTCACCCCGCTGGTGGGCAAGTCCGAAGGACGGGGCTTGTTCGGCTGGCGGGGCGGTATCGGGAGCAACGGATCCGGTCCCCGCCAGGTACCCAATCCCGTCGTCGACCTCCACACCAGACTCTTGCAGGAATCCGATGTGCCGGTTTTCACGGTGCAGAGCTCGGTGCCGTCCTATTGGCGACTCACTTCGCTCGACACCTTCACCGGCCAGGACTGGGTCTCCACCAACTCCTATCGGAGCTTCGGGCCGCGCCTGCCCGGCACCCAAGCCGTTCCGCCGGGCACCCGGGTCGTCCACGAACAGTTCGTCGTCGAGCAACTCGACTCGGTGTGGCTGCCCGACGCGTTCACCCCGCTCGCCGTCACGGGCGTGCGTAACGTCAGCTACGACGCGACTTCGGGAAGCCTCATCACCTCCCACCCCACCTCTGATGGGCTGACGTACTCGGTCGATTCCTATCAGTACATTTCGGCCCTCAGCGTCGGGCAGCTGCAGTCGGCACCGGCGGTGTCCATCACCAGCTCTCTGCGTCGTTATATTGCAGCTGCCAGCTGTGCCGGCCGCCGTCATTGCCCTGGCGCGCAGCATCACCGCCGGCAAGACCACCGAGTACGCCAAGGCCGTGGCCCTGCAGAACTTTTTCCTGGGTGCCTCATTCACCTACAGCCTGGACCCACCAGACGACGGATACGGCATCGCCTCGCTGACGAATTTCCTGTTCAACACCCGCACCGGGTACTGCCAGCAGTTCGCTGGTGCCTACGCCGTCCTCGCCCGCGCCGTAGGATTGCCGACCCGTCTGGCTGTCGGGTTCGCGACCGGCACCCCCACGAGTAACGGCAGCTACCAAGTACTCAACGCCGACGCCCATACCTGGCCCGAGGTGTACTTCGGACCGCGATACGGCTGGTTGCCGTTCGAACCCACCAAGAGCTTCGTCGATCCGTCTTCGAGTGGCTACGCCCCGCCAACGGCCAGCAACTCCGGATCCGTCCCGATCGCTCCCAACGCCGGCGGCCTCCCGATCACCAAGCCGCCCGGCGCCACGAACGCTGGTCCGGCCTCACCCAACGGCGCCGCGCCGGCCAACCCCATCGGTGGCGCGCCGTCCGTCAGTAGCTCGTCCGGGCACGGTGGCCCTAGCGCCTGGGTCATTCTGCTCGGCCTGCTGGCGGCGGGGCTTGCCTGGGCAGGAAGCGTGGCGGTGTATCGACGCGTGCGGTGGTCGGCGCGGCGCTGGCGGGTCCGGGGCGATCCCGGCGCCCTCGTCCTCTCGCACTGGGCTGACGTCAGCGAGATGCTCAACTGGTGGGGCGCACGCCGGGCACCCGGCGAAACCGACCAAGAGTTCGCGGGCCGGGCTGCGCGAGTCCTCAGCCGACGATTGCAAGAGCCGGCCCCCTGGCTGCCCGGCGGTGTGCTGCGCCTGGCCGTGTTGGCCACGGAGGCGGCCTACGCACCTGCCGTCCCAAAGGAGCGCGCGGCAGAGGCGGGCCTGGTCGCCCACGAGATCCACCAGCGCTTGTATCGTTCGGCAACGGGACGCCAGCTCTTGCTCTGGGCCTTCAATCCCCGCCCGCGCCGCGAGGTGGCGGTCTAGGGGTTGGTCTCGTCCCCGCCGAAGCGACGGCGGAACCGCCGGGTCGCTTCGTCGATGGCTTCATTGAACGGCCGGCCGCGCAGCGACGCGCTCAACTGACGCAGGCCATGCTGACCCATCCGGCGCAGGTTGTGCGTCAACACGACGGCGCTGATGAGCATGACCACGAAGCCGAAGACACCGACGATCCAGTTCGAGGCAAAACCGACCAGCAGTACCACCAGCCCGACCAGGAACCCCAGCCCGGCCCATTTGCAGTTGCGGGCCAGGTACTTCGGGAGGGTGGTCGAGCCGATGCGCCGCGCTGACTCCGGGTCGTTGGCGTAAAAGCGCTGCTCGATCTCGTGCAGGATGCGCTGTTCATTCTCGTTAAGCGGCACGTCATCCCTCCGTGGACGCCATCATCGCGGCCGCTCGCAACCTACAGCAATGCGCCGTCTAATGCTATCCGTGGTCCGATTTTTGGCCGTCGTCCGATTTTGGGCCGTCGTCCGTTTTTGCGTCCGGGGCGACTGGTCCCCACTGGCTGTCACCCGGCCGCTTGAGCTGGAGTCCGCTCGCGCCCAGCAGCCGGGCTGGGCCTACCGCCTCCGTGCCAAAACGGTCCCGGATGGCGTGGACCGCACCGGAGGCACGTTGCCAGGACCCCGGCCGCACCGGAGGCCAACCGGTCGCGGGAGCCGCCAAGTCCAGACTCATCTGCTCTGTGGTCTCCGATTCCGCGGCGTTCAGGTTCGAGACGCCGACTCCTAACAAGCGGACGCCCGGGCTGATGTCGACCGAATCCAGGAGGAATCTGGCTATAGACGCGATGATCGGGCCCTCGCCAAGTGCCACCCGGACGGTGCGTGATCGGGTCAGGGTCACGAAGTCGCCGTAGCGGATCTTCAAGCCAACCGTCCGTCCGACCAGCCCCGCCCGGCGCAGCCGGCTGGCGACGGCATCGGCCATGCGCACGATTTCTCTGTCCAGGTCTCCCCGGTCGAAGACGTCCGCCGGGTACGTCTCCTCGTGGCTGACGGACTTGACGTCACGATTCGGCTCGACAGCTCGATCGTCGACACCTCGAGCCAGCAGGCCGAGATGCCGGCCATGGGCGCCGCCGACTGTTCCTTGCAGGACGGCGGACGGCACCGCAGCCAGCTCACCCACGGTCGTCACCCCGAGCCGGCGGAGACGACCGGCCGTGGCCGGCCCCACCCCCCACAACGACTCGATCGGCAACGGATGTAGAAACGCCAGCTCCTGGCCTGGCTCGATGACCACGACGCCCGGCCCGGCCACCATCCCGGCCAGGGTGGCTCGAGGCTTGGCCGCCTCCGACGCCAGCTTGGCGAGAAACTTCACGGGCGCCACGCCCACAGAACAGGCCAGGCCCAACTTCTCGGCCACCCGGTGGCGGACTGCGGCCGCCATGTCAGGGCCCGAGCCGAAGAGCCGCGCCGATCCGGTGACGTCGAGGAAGGCCTCGTCCAGCGCGACCCCCTCCACCAGCGGCGTGAACTCCCGAAAAACACCGTGGAGACGCCTGCTCATTTCGGCGTAGCGTTCGAACCGGGGCGCCACGAAGACGGCGTGCGGGCACAGGCGGCGGGCCTGACCGGACGGCATGGCCGAGCGCACGCCATAGGCCCGGGCCTCGTAGCTGCACGACGCCACCACGCCCCGCCGGCCCGTCCCGCCCACGATGAGCGGCTTGCCGTACAAGTCGGGTTGGTCGAGGGCTTCAACGGCCGCGTAAAAGGCATCCATGTCCACATGGAGGATGGTCCTCTCTGCCAGGCCTTCGCTCACGTCCGCAGTCTGGCAAAGTCCGGCGTCGTGCCGTGCGACCGCGACGATCGCCCTTTCCAATCTTTTAGAGCAACAACCGCCGATAGGCCTCGGCGAAAGCGACCATCGCCTCCCGCCCCGTCTCTTCGGCTCGCTGTCGCACCGCTCGCCGCAACCACTCCTCGCTTTCTCCCACCTGGCTGACGTGGCAGGCGATGGCGGCCGCCTTGACGTCGATCGTCGCCGACACGTCGACCCACACGTCGGGCTCCAAGGTGCCCGAGAGGTAAACGGCCCCCACCGAATGGGCCGGTCCGGCGTCGGGAAAATAGTGCGGATTGGCCGCCGCCGGCGAGACGGCATCCAGCGTCGCCCAGCCGACGACCCGATGATCGCGATGGTTGACGTAGTGCGAGCCGAAATAGATCGCCGTCGGGTCCGGCGCGATAACGGCGTCGGGACGGACTGCCCGGACCAGCGCCACCAGACAGGCGCGCAACTCGCGATCATCGTCTAGTTCGCCGTCCCGGAAGCCCAGCCAATGGTGCGTTTTGACCCCGAGTACCTGTCCCGCGGCTGCCACTTCGAGCCGACGGCGGGCAACCAGTTCGGTGGGATCCGTGGCGGGATCGGACGAACCTTTGTCGCCATCCGCACAAATGCAGACGTGCACGGCCGTGCCCGCCGCGGCCCAGCGCGCCAGGGTGCCGCCCGCGGACACGTCCGGGTCGTCGGGGTGGGCGTATACGGCCAGGACCGTTGCCGGCCAATCGGTTACCAGTAGCGCCATGATCCGTCTCGAGGTCCGGGTGCCGGTGAAAAAGTGCCTAGATAGAGAGAAAGCGACAGATGTCGGGGTCGCCGCTTTTCCGGGTTATCCCAGCACCTCTCGGTCAACGCCATCCGTCGCCTCCGTCTCAATCCGCAAAGCTCGTTTTCATCGGCGCTAACTGGCACTAACCGGCGCGGGCAATGGCCTGGCAGGCCACCTCGATCCCCTGGTCGCCGACGTCGGCGTGGGTTACCAGGCGCACCAGCCCGGGCCCAACCGTCCCGGCGAGCACGCCCTGGGCCGCCAGTTCCTGCAGCAGGCTGCCCGTATCAGGATGAAAAAAGATGACGATGTTCGTCGCCACGTTTTTCGGATCCAGTCCGGCGTTCGGCCATCTATCGGCCACGGCGGCGGCCAGACGGCGAGCCCGCTCATGGTCCTCCGCCAGGCGCTCAAAGCGCTCCTCTATTGCCACCAGGCCGGCGGCCGCGATGACACCGGCTTGGCGCATGGCGCCGCCAAGGCGTTTTCGCTCTACCACGGCTGCGGCCATGAGCTCCCTCGAGCCGGCCAGGACCGACCCCACGGGCGCACCCAGGCCCTTGGATAGACAGCAAGTAACCGTCGTCGCTTCCGCCGCCCGCTCCCCCAGCGACTGGCCGGTGGCGACGGCGGCATGCCACAGACGGGCCCCGTCCAGGTGCACTGGTAGGCCATGCGTGCGGGCCAGCTCCCCGACGGCGCGCAGCCGGTCGGAATCCCAGATGGCCCCGCCGGCCGCCATATGAGTGTCCTCCAAAGCGATGGCAGCGACCTGAGGTTGGTGGTGAGCAGCGGCGCGGATCAGCCCGGCGACGTCGGTCGCTTCGAAGCTACCCTCCCAGTCGGGGACGGTGCGCCAGGTCACGCCGGCGTTAGCTGGTCCGGCGCCGGCCTCGTAGAGGACGATGTGTTGACGGGCCCCGGCCACCACGGCGTCGCCCGGGCGGGCCAGAATGCGCAGGGCGATTTGATTGGCCATGGTCCCCGACGGCACGAAGAGGGCGGCCTCTTTCCCAGTCAGGCTGGCAAACGTCTCCTGGAGGCGGTTGACGGTCGGATCCTCGCCGTACTGATCGTCGCCCACCTCGGCGTCGGCCATGGCCCGGCGCATAGAGGGCGTCGGCCGGGTGACAGTATCGGAACGCAGATCGACCAGCACGGCCTCACCGTACGCTACAACTGACGTGTTGACGTCCCCCCTGCCGCCGTCCGTACCCGAGGTGTTCGGGGCGCCGCCGCCTGGGTGCGATCCACTGTTGCAGGAACTGGCCGCAGTGGCGCTGGCCTGCGCCCGGGCCGCGGCAGTCGTGCTGGCCAACGGGTTGGACGAACAGCCCGCCTCCGTTGACACCAAGTCGTCGGCAACGGACATGGTGTCGGACGTGGACCGGGCCGCCGAAGCTGCCGTCGCCGCGGTGTTGGCCGAACGGCGCCCGGACGACGCCATCCTCGGCGAGGAAGGCACCGCCCGGTCGGGCACCACCGGCGTGCGGTGGGTTGTCGATCCCCTGGACGGCACGACCAACTACCTCTTTGGTGTTCCCCAATTTCGCGGTGTCGGTGGCGGCGGAAATAGGAGGCACGACCCGGGTAGGGATCGTCTTTGATCCCAGCCGGCGCGAGACCTGGGCTGCCGTCGAAGGCTGGGGGGCGCGCCGCAACGGCCGCCCCTGCCAGGTGGCTTTGGGTCGATCCACGCTCGCCACCGCTCTCATCGCCACCGGCTTCGGGTATCAGCCGGCCCGGCGGGAGTGGCAGGGGGCCGTGGTGGCCCACCTGCTCCCGCGGGTGCGGGACATCCGCCGCTTCGGTGCCGCCTCCCTCGATCTGTGCTGGACGGCCGGCGGGCGTTTTGACGCGTACTACGAATGGGGACTCAACCCCTGGGACCTGGCCGCCGGCGCCCTGGTCTGCCAAGAAGCCGGGGCTCGGGTCGAGGCGTTCCCAGGCCGGCTGATCGTGGCGTCAACGCCGGAGCTGTTCGAACCGTTATGCGGCCTGCTGACGCAGGCTGGGGCGACCGAGGTACCGGCCGGGCCGGAGCCCCGCTTCTGGTAAGTGGCGGGGTCGGAGGCCCGGCAGACCGTCAAAGCCGCCGGCTTCGACGGTCCGGCACCGACAGCGCCGACAGCGCTCGCCGGCGACCTGCTCGCGCCCCCCACCCCCGCCCCCGCCGTCTGCACCGCCAGCACCCGCCAGCCCGGCCCGATCCCGCCAGCCCGGCCCGATCCCCCCAGCCCGGCCCGATCCCCCCAGCCCCGGCCCGATCCCCCCAGCCCGGCCTGATCCCCCAGCCCCGGCCCGATCCCCCCAGCCCCGCCAACCCGCCCGCGCTTGCCTGCACCGCCAGCCGGCCCGGCCCCGTGAGCACGCCCCAAGTCCCCCAGCGCATCTGTTTCCGCGCCGGCGCATTTCTCTCGGCGCCGGCCCGAGTCGACCGAGCGGGGCACCGATCCCTGGAAGCTCCCCGCCAGCCCCGCCGGCCGCGACCGTTTGTGCCGCGTCGAGCCAACCGCCGGAGCGCGCCGAGCTCGAGCGATGTCCCGGCAAGCCTCGCCGACGTCAGTCGCCGACCGTCGCGCCTCGAGGTCCACGCTTCGCGCCCCGATTCGGCCAGACCGCAAGGCGTGGACGCTGGAGTGCGCAAGAGCGCGGGCTGGGATCCACACCTCGCGGCACTAGCGGAGCGACCCGCGAAGCATGGACGGCCGTCGCCGGCCTGTCCGGCTTGGCCGCGACCGGGCGCCCTGGGTCAGGAGCCACCAGGTGGATCAGCCCCATTGCCGTGGCGAGCCGCGAAGCCGGCCCCTGAGTGGCACCAGGCACGGGGAACGTCCTCGTCGGGTCGATCCGCATCCCGGCTGCGCCCGATCCAGGGCCCGTTGGTCAAGAAACGCCGCCACCCCGGAGGGGCCTTCCAGCCGATACCGAGCTGCTCCTCCAGCCGATCTATCCGAAAAAGACTTCGGCCACGCCGTGCAACAGGTCGAGGTCCACTGTCTTGAGCGTCGCCAGCGCGTCCGAGAGCGGTACCCGGACGATGTGATCCGCCTGCAGGGCGACCATCTGGCCGAACGCCCGGTCGTGGACGGCGTCGATGGCGGCAACCCCGAAGCGGGTAGCCAATACGCGATCGAAGGCAGTCGGGGTGCCGCCTCGTTGCACGTGACCCAGCATGGTCACACGGGTCTCGAAACCGGTCCGCGCCTCGATCTCGGTCGCCAGCAAATTGGCGATCCCGCCCAGCCGGACGTGCCCGAACTGATCCAGCTCTCGCGATGACACCATCATGGTGCCTTCGGTAGGCATCGCCCCCTCGGCGACCACGACGATCGAGGCGAAGCGACCCTTGGCGTGTCGAGCCTTGAGGTTGCGGCAGATCTCGTCGATGTCGAACGGCTCTTCGGGGACCAGAACTTCGGCCGCCCCGCCGGCGATTCCGGCGTAGGTCGCAATCCAACCTGCGTGTCGCCCCATCACCTCGCAGACGATCACGCGATCGTGGGACTCGGCGGTGGTGTGCAACCGGTCGATGGCCTCCATGGCGATCTGCACGGCCGTGTGGAAGCCGAAGGTGACCTCGGTGCCAGACAGGTCATTGTCAATCGTCTTGGGCACTCCGACGACCGAAACCCCCTCACCGACCAGCTTCTCGGCCACCCCGAGCGTGTCCTCGCCCCCAATTACCACCAGTGCATCGATCCGTTCCGATCGAAGGGTATTCAGCGCCTTCGCCACCCCGCCCTCGACCCTATAGGGATTGGTACGCGACGTGCCCAGGATGGTGCCGCCGCGCGGCAGGATGCCGCGGCAACGCTCCACATCGAGTGGCATGGTGCGACCCTCGATCACGCCCCGCCAGCCGTCCAGGAAACCCACGAACTTGTCGTCGAAGGTAACCTCGCCGCGCCGAACCACGGCGCGGATGACCGCATTGAGGCCGGGGCAGTCACCGCCGCCGGTGAGCACACCAACTCGCATTAGCGACCTCCTTGGGTTTGGCCCGTGACCGAACGCTACCCCGGTTAGTGATGCACCTTTTACACCCGATGGGCACGTTGTGGCTTCGGTGCCGAGTCCTTTGTCAGCAGCCCCGCCTCGCGCTGGAAATCGAGCGCCCCCGAAAAACCCTTGTACACGCTGGCAAAACGCAGGTAGGTGACTTCGTCCAGCGAGCGGAGACGGTCCAACACGGCCAGCCCGACCTGCTGGGAACTGACATCATTGCCGAGGAGGCGCAGCCCCTCCTCCACGTCGGCGGCCAATGCGGCCGCGTTGGCCGGAGTCACGGGCCTGTTCTTGGCTGCCGCCGCCACGCCGGCCACGACCTTGGCCCGATCGAAAGGCTCCCGTTGCCCGGACCGCTTCACCACAACGAAGGGGACCTCCTCCAGTCGCTCGTATGTCGTGAAGCGTCGGCCACACGACAGACACTCCCGCCTGCGGCGGATGGCGCCTCCGTCCTCAGCGGCGCGTGAGTCGACGACCTTGTCTTCCATACTCGAACACTGCGGGCACCGCACTACCTCGAATGTATCCCCGTGGCGCTCGGAACGGGTCACCCCGGGCCAACAAGCAACCGATCAACCGGCGGGCAGGGGAACAGATTCGCCCGGATAGAGCACGGTGCTTCGTAACTCCCCGGCGAGTCGATCGACCAGCGGCCGCACGTCTCCTTGGGGGTCCACGGCTTTCGCAATTGACCACAAAGTGTCCCCGGGTCGCACGATCCATACCCGGCTCGTCACCAGTTCCGAACCGCCGGGCGCACCGGTGATAGCGAGGGGTCTACCACCGATGCGTCCCAGGGCCGCCTGCAGGCCGAACCAGAGAGTCACCAGCAGAAGCACCAACACCGCCAGCGCGACCAGGCGCCGCAGGCGAAGCACGGCGGGACGTGGGCCCGACGTCGCCCGATGCGGGGATCCCGGATGCTACGGCCCAGGGCCGGGTCGGGTTGCTCCGGCGAGTCAATAACCCTCGGGATGTCGGCAAGGAGAGCTACCACGGCAACGTCACTCCTGTGGTGATACGAACAAGTGTTCGCGGGCCCATCTCACCACGAACGCACGTTCGCTGTCAATTGGTTTCTACGAACAAATGTTTGCATACGCCGCCTCCTCTGGTTACACTGAAATCGCGCCAGGGACCGCCAGGTCTATTCGCAGGAGGTAGCAGTGATCGATACCGAACTCACCGGTAAACGCCGGGAAATCCTCGACTTCATCGCGGCTCAGCTCCGGGAACGGGGCTATCCGCCCTCAGTTCGGGAAATCGGTGAGGCAGTCGGGTTGACTTCATCCTCCACCGTGCATACGCATCTGACGACTCTCCAGCGTCAGGGATATCTACGCCGGGACCCGACCAAGCCGAGAGCCATCGAAGTGCGGTACGACACCAACTCGGGCATTGCCATCGACCGCCGGCCCGCCCGCCACGTGCCGCTTGTCGGCAACGTCGCCGCCGGCACCGACGTATTGGCTGAGGAGAATATCGAGGAGCTCCTGCCGCTCCCGGAGGACTTCACCGGCGACGGGCCAGCTTTTCATGCTCAAGGTTCGGGGCGACTCGATGATCGAGGCCGGCATCCTCGACGGGGACTACGTGGTGGTCCGCCAGCAGAAGGAAGCCGAGAAGGGCGACATCGTCGTCGCTGGCATTCCGGGAGACGAGGCGACGGTCAAGACCTATGGCCGGCGGGGGACCAAAGTGGTGCTGACCCCAGCCAACTCCACCATGCCGCCGATGGTCTTCCCTCCCGACGAAGTCGATTTGTACGGCAAGGTCGTCACCGTGCTGCGCCGCCTCTAGAGCGCGGCTCGGAGCCGACCGCTCCGGCAGCCGGCGACCTGCGCCTGCGACAGCGGCGTCGGACTAGCAACTCTGACAAGAATGGTATAGGCACGCTCGAGCTCCGCCCGCTCGACCCGCTCGCCGGCTGTGTGGGCCAACTCGGGGTCGCCGGGGCCGAAGTTGACGGCCGGGATACCCCGTTCGGCGAAGAAGGCCACGTCGGTCCAGCCCAGCTTGGCCTCGGGCGGGGCGGCCGTGGCCGCACCAGCGCGGCCAGAAGCGGATGGGTCAGGCAAGGCGCCGCGGCAGGCTGGGCCTCGACGCACGTGCAATCGGTCGCCGCGGGCCGGGTCGAGCACCGGGTCGAGCAGTTCGCGCAAGGCCGCCTCGGCCCCGGCCGCGGTCCGGTCGGGCGCGAACCGGTGGTTGAGGTGACAGCGTGGCCCGGTCGGGCACGACGTTTCCTGCCACGCCACCGCTAATGGCGACTGCCTGCAGCGCCTCCCGGTAGTTGCAGCCGTCGATCACCGGCTGGCGAGCCTGATACGAGTCCACGGTCGCCAGGATTGGTGCCAAGCCGGTGGATGGCGTTGATACCCATCCATGGGCGGGCGGTGTGCGCCCGCGAACCCCCGACCTCGACGTCCAGCTTCAGGACCCCTTGGCATCCGGCCTCGATACGAGCGCAGGTCGGCTCGCCGAGAACGGCGAGCGTCGCCGTGCAGCAAGTCAGGCGACACGGCGGCGATGGCCAGCAGGCCATTGTGCTCTCGAGCCACTTCCTCCCCGGCATAAAAGGCGAAGGTCACGTCAACGGCCGGCTCGGACAGGGCGGCGGCCAGCTCCAGCATCACCGCCACGCCCGCCTTTCATGTCGGCGCTGCCGAGCCCCCACAAGGTGTCGCCATCCAGGCGCGGAGCGGCGTTGCCGTTGGCCGGCACGGTGTCGAGGTGACCCGCCAGCACGACCCGGCGGTCCCGTCCCGAGTTCGGTGCGGCCCACCACGTTGGCCCCGATGCGAGTGACCGCCAGCGCCGTTTGGCTTCGCAGCGCGGACTCCACGTGATCGGCCAGGGCCCGCTCGCTGTGGCTCACCGACGGGATCGCCACCAGCTCCGCGGTGCGCGCCAGCAGGTCCATGCCGGCTCAGAGGGTGCCGCCGTGCTGACGCAGGATGTCGTTGAGGCGGGATTTGTCATGGCGCTCGCCGGGCTCGAGGCGCCGGATCACCAGGACGCAGGCAGCCCGAACTCCCCGCCCGGGTAGGTCCGCGGGCGAGTCGCAGACACCGCCACGCACCAGGGCGGCACCACCCCCCGCGACAACTCTTCGCCCGTCTCGGCGTCGATCACAGGGATGGTGGCGCTCAGGATGCAGCCGGCCCCCAGCACGGCGCCGTCGCCGACCCGGGCCCCCTCGACCACCATGCAGCGGCTCCCGATATAGCACTCGTCGCCGACGAAGACCGGCGCGGCCTGAGGCGGCTCCAGCACCCCGCCGATGCCCACCCCGCCGGACAGATGCGTGTTGCGACCGATCTGGGCGCAACTACCGACCGTTGCCCAGGTGTCGACCATGGTGCCCGCCCCCACCCGGGCGCCGATATTGACGTAGCTCGGCATCAAGATGACGCCCGGTTCGAGGAAGCTTCCCCAGCGGGCCGACGCCCCCGGAACCACCCGGACGCCGGCGGCGGCGAAGTCCCGCTTGAGGGGCAAGCGGTCGAGGTACTCGAAGGGCCCGGCTTCGCTCACGGTCAAGGCCGAAACCCGGAACAACAAGAGCACTGCCTGTTTGCACCACTCGTGTACAACCGGCTCACCGTCGGGGCCCAACTCGGCCACCCGGGCCTCGCCTCGGTCGAGCAATGTCACTGCCGACCGCACCACTTCGGCCGCTTCGGTGTCGGACGGGTCCACGCCGTCAGCGCGGTCCCAGAGTTCACGGATCTGCGACTCGAGATCAGCCATGGGAGTCGACGCTACCCGAGCCGGACGGTCGGTCCCTGTGCAACAATTGGGCGTGGACCTCAACCACCTCAATCTGCAGGTGGCTGACCCGGGTCGGGCTCGAGCGTTTTACGAGGAGTGGTTCGGGTTTCGGGAGAAGTTCTGCGAAGCCGAAGCTGTCTTCCTCACTAACGACGAACATTTCCTGCTGGCCCTCTTCCCCGCCGAAGCAATTACGTCCCTGCCTCCCGGTTACCACTTCGGGTTCAATCTCGATGACGCTGCCGCCGTACGGGCCATGCATGAAGCGATGACGGAGCGTGGCGTCTGCCCGGGCGAGCTACAGGATTTGGATGACTACGTGACGTTCCGCTGCCGTGACCTTGACGGCCACGAGGTCGAAGTCTTCTGGGAGCCCTGAATCCCCGGGGCAACCGAGTCGGAGACACCGAGGCGTTCGGCCACCAGGTCCAGGCGTTCGACAGGGGCGACCATGGCCAGGCGCACGTACCCCTCGCCGGCCGACCGTAAAAGGACCCCGGCGACACCAGAACCCCTCCGTGTTCCGCCAGCCACTGGGTCCACGCCCAGCCGTCACCGCCGGGGGCCGGGCGCCCACAGGTAGAACCCGCCGCGCCGGCAGCTCGCACTCCACCCCGAGGCTCGCCAGGATCTCCCGAGCCCGTACCAGGCGCTCCCAGTACCGCTCCCGCTGCTCGATCGACGTGGCCGGCGTCGCCCAGCGCGGCGGCCGCGGCCTGCTGGACCGGACCGGGCACCATGAAGCCGGCGTGCTTGCGCACCTCCCGGAGGTAGCCGACCAGGTCGGGGTCCCCGCTGTACCAGCCCGACCCGCATGCCGGCCAGGTTGGACCGCTTCGACAGCGAGTGCACCGCCACCACCCCGTCGAGGCCGGCGGCGCCGCCTCCGCGGCCCAGGATCGTCCGGGGCGGCCATCCCAGGTGAACTCGGCGTAGCACTCGTCGCTGAACACCGGGACGCCTCGGTCCGGCCCCAACGCGGCCACCTCGGCCAGGTCGTCGAGCCCGCCGGCCGGGTTGCCGGGCGTGTTGACCCACAGCAGCAGGGCCCGCTCGGCGTCAGCCGGTGACCACGGCGCAGGTCGAGCCGCCACGCGCCGTCGACGGGCACCGGCACGGCCCGCAGCCCGGCCAGGAGGGCGCCCATCTCGTAGGTCGGGTACGACACGGCCGGGTACAGCACGGTGTCGCGCTCGGGGTTGCGGAGCTGGCACCACTGGGGCACGCCGGCGACGAACTCCTTGGTGCCGACGCAGACGGCCAGGGCGTCGAGGGGCACCTCGACGCCCGAGCGTGTCCTTTTCCCATTGCTGGATGGCCTGGCGCAGCTCGAGGGAGCCGATCGACGGCGGGTAGCCCCGCACCGCCCCGGCGTCGTCGGCCGCCAGCCGGGCAGCGCAGTACTGCGGCCGGCGGCGGCGGATCGGTCGGGGTGCCGACGGACAGGTCCACGACCCCGCCCGGCCAGGCCTCGGCCGCGACGTCCTTGGCCGCGTCCAGCCGGTCGTAGGGGTACTCGGGGCACGACGAAGCCGGCGGACGTCACGCCGGCTCCGGCGCACGAACTCGGCGAACCGGGCGGCGCCGGCCTCGTCCACTCGCACCCGCAGCCGGGCCGCGCGCGTCGTCGATGGGTCTCCACCAGCACCTCGCCCTCGCGGTGGACCGCGGCCAGCACGTCGCCCCGCTCGTAGGGCACGACCAGCTCGAGCACCTGGGCCGAGGCCCGCAGGCGGTCGCCGATGGCAGTCAGCAGCCCGTCGATGCCTTCGCCGGTGAGGGCCGAGATGGTCACCGAGCCCGGGTGGCGGCTCGGCCAGCCGGCTGGCCTCGGTGCTGACGTCGCCCTTGTTGAAGGCCAGCAGTTCGGGCACCGAGCCGGCGCCGATCTCGCTCAAGCACGGTGCGCACCGCCTCGATCTGGCCTTCGGGATCGGGGCTGACGCTGTCGACCACGTGGACCAGCAGGTCGGACTCGGTGACCACCTCCAGGGTCGAGCGGAACGCCTCGACCAGCTGGTGGGGCAGCTTGCGCACGAACCCGACCGTGTCCGACAGCAGCACCGTCTCGCCGCCCGGCAGGGCCAGCCGCCGGGTCCGGGGATCGAGGGTGGCGAACAGCCGGTCCTCGACCAGCACGCCCGGCGTCGGTCAGCTGGTTGAGGAGGGTGGATTTGCCCGGCGTTGGTGTAGCCGACCAGCGACACGGTGGCCAGGCGGCTGCGCCGGCGGGACTTGCGCTGCAGGCGGCGCTGCTCGGTCAGGCGGCGCAGATCGCGTCTCGAGTCGGCTCATGCGCCGCACCAGGCGCCGGCGGTCGACCTCGAGCTGGGTCTCGCCCGGGCCCCGGGTGCCGATGCCGCCGGCCTGCTGGGAGAGGGCCAGGCCCCGACCCCGCAGCCGGGGTAGGCGGTAGCGCAGCTGGGCCAGCTCGACCTGGGCCTTGCCCTTCCTGGGTGGAGGCGTTCTGGGCGAAGATGTCGAGGATCACCGCGGTGCGGTCGATGGCGGTGCGGCCCAGGAGCTTCTCCAGGTTGCGCGACTGGGCGGGCGTCAGCTCGTCGTCGAAGACCACGGTGTCGGCGTCGACCGCCACGGACAGCTCCCGCAGCTCCTCGGCCTTGCCCCGGCCGACGTAGGTTGCCGGATCGGGTCGGTCGCGCCGCTGCAGCACTCGGGCGGCCTCGTCGGCGCCGGCGGTGTCCACCAGCAAGGCCAGCTCGTCGAGATGCCGCTCGGTCTCTTCTTCGCGCTCGGGCGGAACGGTGACGCCGACCAGGACGATCTTCTCCCGGAAGGTGCGTTCGATCAGGCTCATCGGCGCGTCCAACAGGTGGCGATGTGCACGCTCGGTCCGGCCAGAGTGACCGTGCCGTCCGGATGCAGCTCGACGGCGGCCGCCCCGCCAGGCTGGTGGACGGTCACGGCCCGGCCCACCCGTCCCCAGTGGTGGAGGGCGGCGGCCGCCGCGCACGCACCAGTGCCGCAGGCCTGGGTCTCGCCGACCCCACGCTCCCACACCCGCATGGTCACGGCGTCCGGGCCGGGGCCGAGCGTCACGAACTCGACGTTGAGGCCGGCCGGGTCTGATCGCCTCCAGCGCCGGGCCCAAGGTGGCCACGTCGACGGTCGCCGGGTCGGGACCGAGCACCACCAGGTGGGGTTGCCGACGTCGACGAGCAGCTGCCCGTGGCCGACGTTGCAGCGATCCGCCTCGCCGCGCACCTTGGCCTCCCCCATCTCGACCTGGCCCACGTCGTGCCGGTCCTCGGCGACGCGCCGCACCGTCACCTGGCGGCGCCCGGCGGGCGTCATGACCCCGAAGGCCACGTCCTCAGGTACCCAGCCGGCGTCGAGGGCGGCGTGGGCGAGGCAGCGGATCCCGTTGCCGCTCATCTCCGCCTCGCTGCCGTCGGCGTTCCACAGCTGGAAGCCGAGCGAGCGGCCTCGCCGGACCGGTCGCGGCGGGCAGCCGGGTGCCCAGAATGCAACCGTCGGCGCCGATGCCCTGGTGGCGGTCGCACAGGCGTCGGGCCAGCTCGGCGTCAAGCGGGGCGCGAGCGGAGCGGGTCGTCGTTGAGCAAGACCAGGAAGTCGTTGCCGAGGCCGTGCAGCTTCGACAGCAGAGCTGGCCGTCGGGGGGGACTGCAGTCATGGCTCCTTCCATTGTCCCAGCAACATGGGCATGACGGCGAATGGGTTATCGACCGACCCGAACCAGCCGCACCCGAGGGTCTCGGCGCCACCACATCCGCTGGCGGCGGGCGAAGGCCCGGGTGCGCCGCTCGGCCTCGGCCATCGCCTCGCCCAGCGGCACGCCGGCCTCGAGGTGGGCCAGCACCTCCCGGTAGCCCAGCGCCTGCCGGGCGGTGGGCGACATGCCGCCTGGCCGGGCCCGCAACCGAGCCACCTCGGCGACCAGGCCGGCGTCGACCATGGCCGCCAGCCGGGCCCGGATCCGGCCCGCAATGACCGTCCGGGGTAACCAGATGCCGGCCAGCCGCCACGATGTCGCCGGGAAGTGTGCCATCCCGGGCCCAAAACTGGAGAAAGGGCGGCCGCAGCCGAGCGTCACCTCCAGGGCTCGCAGCACCCGTCGACGGTTGGACGGCTCCATCCGGTCGGCGGCCAGCGGATCCAGAGCCGTGAGGCTGCCGGTACAGGGCGCCCGTGTCCGGCTCCCGGGCTCGAGATCGGCCCGCACCATCGGGTACTGGCCAGGCGGAGACAGCCCGTCCACGAGAGCCCGGAAGTACAGCCCGGTTCCGCCCACCAGCAACGCTCGGTGACCACGACGCCTCGATACCGGCGAGCGACTGTCGGGCCGCGGCCGCCCAACGGGTAACGCTCCAGTCGTCGGCCGGGTCGGCGAGATCGAGCAGGTGGTGGGGAACCTCGGCCCGTTCCGCCGGCGTCGGCTTGGCCGTACCGACGTCCATGCCCCTGTAGACCTGCATGGAGTCCACGGACACCAGCTCCACGTTCCCGAGGCGGCGGGCCAGCTCCAGAGCGAGGGCCGACTTGCCCGAAGCCGTGCACCCGACCAACGCCAGATGGCGACCGGGCGTGAACAGGGCCGGGTTCAGCCGGCGACCACCGGGATGCGGGTGCGGTGACGTGGGGCGGGCCGTGACAGCCACCAACTCGCCGCCCAGGAAATGGGGAGCGGCCCTGGTGATACGCACGTCAGCCCACGTTCCAGCTGGAAGCTTTCCCGGCGGCGGCTGGAACGTGCACCAACTTGCCTTGAGCGGTCCGGCCGCTGACCACACTCGGATCGCGCTTCGACGGGCCCTCGACCAGGACCTCCTCGATGCGGCCGAGGCGCGCCCGGTGTCTGGCCAGGGCGCTGCGTTCCACTACCGTGCGCAATCGCTCGAAGCGGTCCGCCGCCACCTCTGCGGAGATCATCTCGGTCGGTACGCGCCGCGGCCTCGGTTCCGGGACGGGGCGAGTAGATGAAGGTGTAGGCGCTGTCGTAAGCCGCCTCTGCACACACCTGAGGGTCCGCTCGAAGTCCGCCTCCGTCTCACCTGGGAAGCCGACGATGATGTCGGTCGTGACCGCCAGGTCCTCGACCCGGTCCCGGGCCATGGCGAGCCGTTCCAGGTAGCGCCCGGCGGTGTAGCCACGATGCATGAGCGAAAGAATCCGGTCGCTTCCGGCTTGCAGGGGAAGATGCAGCTGGGGGCACACGGCCGGTTCCCGGGCCATGACCTCCATCGTCTCGGGGCGCAGGTCCTTGGGGTGCGGGCTGGTGTAACGCACACGCCGGATGCCCGCGACCCGCGCCACGGCCTGCAGCAGGTCGGCGAACAACGGCCGGGCTCGGGGTCGGTCGGCCTGCGGCCCATGCTGTCCCAGTTGTGTCAACGTGCTGGCGCCAGTCCGGGGCAGTGCGTAGTCGAGTGGTGACATCCCGTCCGTAGGAATTGACGTTCTGGCCGAGCAGGGTACACCTCGACGGTGCCGGCCGCGGCGAGGCCCGCCACCTCGGCCACGATCTGCCGGAAGGGCCGGCTGATCTCGGGTCCCCGCACGGCGGGAACGATGCAGAACGCGCAGTTGTTGTCGCAGCCGATCTGGATGGTGACCCAGGCGGCCCAGGCCTGGTCCCGGTGCACCGGCAGTGCGGACGGGAAGGCCTCGTCGCCGTCAGTGGCAGCATCGAGGATCTCGAGGACCGGCCGACCTGACGCCGCCGAGGAAGCGAGCAGATCTCCGGCGTGCGCGATGTTGTGGGTTCCCCAAACTGCGTCCACCCAAGGGGCCCGGGCCTGGATCAACTGGCCGGTCCTTTTGAGCCAGACAGCCCCCTACGGCGATCTGCAACTGCGGGCGGCGGCCCTTGAGGACCTTGAGGTGGCCGAGATGGCCGTACAGCTTGTTGTCGGCGTTCTCCCGGATACAGCAGGTGTTGAGCACGACCACGTCGGCGTCGTCGAGCCGTCCGCGGCCACCATTCCGTCTTTTTCCAGTATCCCGACCAGGCGTTCGGAGTCGTGCTCGTTCATCTGGCAGCCGAAGGTGCGGACGAAGTAGCGGCGAGGTGCGGCAGACGGCACGATCGCCCAGTTTAGGGGCGAGCGGGCGGCGTGGCGGCGCCGGGCGCAACGCTGCTGCGTTGAACGGGACGAGTGGCTTGGCCCGCTGCGCCTCCTCCCGAAGAGTGTTGCCGGACCCGGGAGGAGGCCAAATGGTGAGTCTTGAGGGACTCAGTCGTCAAGGCTGATGGGATCGTCGTCGCTGGGATCGGCGCCGAGTGGGACATCGACGCCGTCGCCCAAGCCGACATTTTGACGGACCTTCTCGGAGATCTCGATCATGACCTCAAGGTTCTCGGAGATGAAGGCTTTGGCGTTCTCCCGGCCCTGGCCGAGCTGCTCACCCTCGTAGGTGTACCAGGCGCCGGACTTCTTGATGATGCCGAGATCCACGGCCACGTCGAGCAGCGAGCCCTCCCGGCTGATGCCCTTGCCGTACATGATGTCAAACTCGGCCTGGCGGAAAGGCGGACTGCACTTGTTCTTTACCACCTTCACCCGGGTGCGATTGCCAACGACTTCCGCCCCGCTTTTGATGGACTCGATTCGGCGGATATCGAGGCGTATCGACGAATAGAACTTGAGGGCCCGGCCACCCGGGGTGGTCTCGGGTGACCCGTACAAAACTCCGATCTTCTCCCTCAATTGGTTGATGAAGACCGCAATGGTGCTGGACTTGTTGAGGGTGGCCGTCAGCTTCCGCAGGGCCTGCGACATGAGGCGGGCTTGCAATCCGACATGGCTGTCACCCATGTCCCCTTCGATCTCCGCCCGGGGAGTCAGGGCGGCGACGGAGTCGATGACGATGACATCGAGGGCACCGGAACGTATCAGCATGTCGGCGATCTCGAGGGCCTGCTCCCCCGTGTCCGGCTGGGAGATCAGCAGGTCGTCTACGTTGACTCCGATGGCCCGGGCATACACCGGGTCCATGGCGTGCTCGGCATCGACGTAAGCGCAGATGCCACCGTTGCGCTGTGCCTCGGCCACCACATGCATGGCAAGGGTTGACTTCCCCGAGGACTCAGGACCGAAGATCTCCACGATCCGACCTCGGGGCAACCCCCCGATGCCAAGAGCGATGTCGAGAGAAAGAGCACCGGTCGGGATGGCCTCGATCTGCATATGGAGGTTCTCACCCATCCGCATGACGGCGCCTTTGCCGAACTGCTTCTCGATCTGCCCTATGGCCATATCGAGGGCCTTGTCTCGCTCCACCGGAGTACCTTCCTCTCGCTACTGATTGGTACCTGGCTCACCCTACGAAGGGGGTGTGACGGTCATGGCGGCCGGGTTGTGACTTCCGGCGAAGTGACACTTATGTGATTCGGTATCCCGGAGTGTAGACCCAAACACATGTTCGGGGGTGGATGCCCCAGCCACGACGCCCCATCAGCCAAACTACACGCATGACCAGGGTCGCCCGTCGGGCCCGGCGGGTTCAGCGCAACCTCGAGAAGTACGCCATCAACCCGGTCATGCGCGTGACCCTACGGGCCGGGCTCGCCCCCCCGGCGTTCGCACTGCTCGAGACGACCGGTCGCCGCAGCGGCCTGCGCCGGCAAACGCCCGTCGGGGGTCACTTGGACCGGAGAACCTACTGGGTCGTTGCCCAACGTGGTGACGACTCGGACTTCGTCAAGAACCTGCTCGCCAACCCTCGCGTCCGGCTGAAGGTAAGGCGTCGTTGGCATCTCGGATCGGCCACGCTTCTACCCGGCGATGACGGCATGGCTAGGCGCAGGCAACTCGATCGCGCCAACAAGTGGATCGGCCGGGCGGATGGCGTTATCTTCCGGGCCGGCGCCAGCAATCCGCGCACAATCCGGATCGATCTGGAGCCGTAAAGCTCACGGGGGCAAGCCCGGGCGCCCGAAGGCGCCGGCTCGGTCCCGTCGGGTGGGTCGGGTGGGTCGGGCCGGGCAACGGGCGCGTCGGTGAGCACCCAGACGGGTCGACGAACTCGGAAACGTTCCACACTTCGTCGGCGCGTCCGGTCAGAACGCGAAGTGTGGAGCGCCGGTCGCCCAGCTCGGCTTTCAAACGTCCACACATCGCGGTCCCAACCTTCGCCAGCGCGAAGTGTGGACGGGTCAGCGCACTGGGCCGGTTCGCCCGGGCGTCCGGGGCGCTGGGGCACGACCCAACGGGAGTGGCAGGACGGACGGGACCGGCTGCGCCACCAACGGGGGGCGAGCGAACCACGACCGGCGAACCACGACCGGCGAACCACGACCGGCGAACCACGACCGGCGAGCCTCGGGGGCCGGGTCCGGCGGGCGGCGCCGTGACGAGAGCGAGGGCGTCGCCGCAGAGACGAGCACACAGCAACAGAGACCCAGGCGCCGACAGAGACCCACGCGCCGACAGAGACCCACGCGCCGACAGAGACCCACGCCGCCGACAGAGACCCACGCGCCGACAGAGACCCACGCGCCGACAGAGACCCATCCGCCGACAGGGACGAACGCGTCGTCACAAACCAACGAGGAGGCGCGACCGCGGGTGCAGGCTGAGTCAGCCGCCCCCCGCCCGGGTCATATGTCGGCGGCGGCCGCCTCCGGCTCCTCGGCCCCCGGTGCCGGCAAGCGGTCGAAGGCGGCCGGAGGATCCCGCCACAACGGTCGACCGCCGGCCACTTCGCCGGTCCGAGCGGCGACGATGGCTCGCCACACCCGTTCGGGCGTGCAGGGCATGTCGATGTGCCGAACCCCGAGATGCGATACGGCGTCCACGACAGCGTTGTGGACCGAGGGCGTCGAGCCGATCGTCCCTGACTCACCGATGCCCTTGGCTCCGAGAGGATTACGGGGCGTCGGAGTCTCGGTGTTGGCCGTTTCGAAAAACGGAAACTCCGCTGCGCTCGGCATGGCGTAGTCCGCCAGGTTGGCGGTCAGCGGATTGCCGTCCGGATCGAACACCACCTGCTCCCAGAGAGCCTGTGACATGCCCTGGGCTATGCCTCCGTGCTGCTGTCCGGCGACCAGTAGGGGGTTGACGATACGCCCGCAATCGTCCACGGCGACGTGACGGATCGGCTCTACCTCGCCGGTTTCGGTGTCGACCTCCACCACCGACACGTGGGCGCCGAAGGGGAAAGTGGCGCCTTCCTGGGTGAAGTCGACGGCGGCGGCCAGGGGACCGAGGCCATTACCGTCGTCAGCGCGGCCGGCCCCGCCGCCAGCCGGCCCGGGCCGTTCCTCAGCCAGCTCCTGGCCTGCGACGAGGTCCTCCGCTCCGGCCCAGTCCTCCTCGTCCGCCAGTGCGGCTACCTCGGCCCAGGACAGCGCCTGGGACGGAACGCCGGCGACGCCGACCCGACCGTCGTCCTGCACCACGATGTCGTCGACGCTCGCCTCCAGGTGCGCCGCGGCGAGCTCCTTGGCGCGGGCGAGAACCTGCTCGGTGGCGGTGACGACGGCGCTCCCGCCTATCTGCAGCGAGCGCGATCCACCCGTTCCGCCCCCTCTCGGCACGGCAGCGGTGTCGGATTGCACGAAGCGGACGGACTCCACGGGAATCCCGAGCCGGTCCGAGACGATCATGGCGAACGCCGTGGCATGGCCCTGGCCGTGCGCCGAGGTCCCCACTCGGATGGTGGCGGTGCCGTCCCGGTGCACTTCCACCGATCCGTACTCGCGACTGCCCCCGCCGGCGGTGATCTCGACGTAGACGGCCACCCCGATACCCAGTTGGCGGCGGGCGCCCGACGACCGGCGAGCGGCCTGTTGGGCCCGCAGGCCGTCGTAGTCGGCGAGGCGCAGGACCTCCTCGAGGACCTTCTGATAGTCACCGGTGTCGTACTCGGTCCCCATCACCGTCTCGAGCGGATTGGTGAATGCCGGCAGCAGGTTGCGCCGCCGGAGTTCCACCGGGTCAATACCGAGTTGGGTGGCGGCCAGATCCATGATTCGCTCCAGGAACTCGGCGGCCTCGGGCCGCCCCGCGCCGCGGAACGCCCCCATCGGTGTGGTGTTGGTCACCGCCACTGCGACGTCGTAGCGGATATGGGGAATGCGGTACACCCCCTGCGCCATCATGCGCGTGGGACCGATAGCCAGAGCGCCGCCGAATCCGGCGTACGCCCCGGCGTCGCTCAGCACCCGGCAATGCATGCCGGTGATCCGGCCCTCGATGTCGAGCCCCAGCTCCAGCCATTGCACCTGGCCCCGTCCGTGAGGCATCGCCATGAGGTTCTCAGATCGGGTCTCCACCCACACGAGCGGCCTGTCGAGCAACCGGGCCGCGGCCATAACCGCGGCATGCTCGTAACCGATGCCAGCTTTACCGCCGAACGCTCCGCCGACGTGGGGGGCGATCACACGTAGGGCATGGCCGTCGAAATGCAAGGTTCTGGCGGCCGAACGGGCAAAGGCATGTGGCATCTGCGTCGACACGTACACGGTGATGTCGTGGCCGTTTCCGTCATCGCCTGGGATGACGGCGATGGCGTTGCCTTCCATCGGCACGACTGCAATGCGCTGATTCTGGAGGGTGGCGCGCACGACCGTGTGTGCTCCGGCGAGCGGGTCGACCGACGAGTCACCGGCCGTGCCCGCCACCATATTCGTGCCGATGTCCTCGAATTGCAGGGGGGCGTCGTCGGCCAAGGCTTCCTCGGAATCGACCACGGCGTCGAGAGGGTCGTATTCGACTTCGACCAGATCGGCGGCGTCGACTGCGGCCACTTCGGTCGTAGCAATGACCATGGCTACCGCTTCGCCGACGAAGCGGACCTTGCCAACTGCGAGCGGAGGTCGGGCGCATGCCTCGTTCAACACCATGAAGCCGTGGAATGGCGCCAGACCGAGGTCCCCGGCGGTGTACACCGCGAGAACCCCCGGCGCGGTCCGGGCTGCTGTGGTGTCAATACTGGTCAGGTGGGCATGCGCGACCGGCGAACGCACGAATGCTACCCGGGCCATGCCCTCGATGCGAAGGTTGCCGACGTACGTGCCCGCCCCGGTAAGCAGGTCGGGATCTTCGACACGAAGCACGCGATTACCGAGAAGAGAGCCGGGCATACCGCAAGCTACCGCCCGCTGTAGCCGAGCAGGGCAAGAGGCGGGCGGACCCCCCGGTCCCCGTCCGGGCCCACTCGAGACAACGCCCGCGGGTCCGTCACCCCGATTTTGGTATCTTCTTACAGCTATAGGCTGGTAAACATACCAAAATCACTGGAACCGCGCCGAGATCTAACCGCCGGCGCCCGAGGGCTGGTCGCCCCCCAACGGCCACCGCCCGACCACGCTGTAGCGAGCCCCGTCGGGCCGCAAATCGCTTTGCACCAGCGTGATGTCGGTGACACGCCAGCGAAGGTCGATTGAGTCGCCCGCCGACCCCGCCGACCCCGCCGACCCCGCCGACCCCGCCGACCCCGCCGACCCCGCCGACCCCGCCGACCCCGCCGACCCCGCCGACCCCGCCGACCTCGCCGACCCCGCCAACCCGGCCAACGCCGCTGGTCGGCGCGCCCGGGCCAGGGTGATATGCCCCCGGAAGGGACGCTCGGGCGGCGGCTCACCTACCTCTCTCGTCACCGCGGCCAGACGGGCCGCCAGGGCAGCCAACCCTTCAACGGGTAGCACCCACACCGCCTGGCCGAGCACCCGGGCCGTGGGACCCGCCCGGACTTCCGCGGGTTCAAGCTCTGCGGCCACCGACTCGAGCAGGGCCCGCAAGAGGCCTTCCGTATCCGGATCGACAGTGCCCAGGAAGCGGACGGTGACGTGCCACTGGTCCTCGGTCGTCCAGCGCAGTCCGGGCCGGACGGGCCGGTCCACGTTGCGCAGCCGGGTTACCAGCGACGGCGGCGCCACACGGCGACGAACAGCCGGGCCACCGACGTCTCACTCGACCGCGGGACCGTCGAGCAGTTCTCGGCGCAGCAGGTCGAGGGCAGAGATGGTGGCGATCTGGCGGATCTGCTGCCGTTCGCCCCCGAGGCGGAACAGCCGGGCCTGCGCTCGGCCTGCAATGGCCAGGCCGGCCCACACCGTGCCCACGGGCTGACCGTCCTGCTCGGTGGGCCCAGCCACCCCGGTGAGCGCCAGGCCTACGTCGGCTCCCAGCGTGGCGGCCGTCCCGAGGGCCATCTCCTCTGCAGCGGATTCGCTGACCACGGGTCCGTCGCCGACGCCGAGCAGCTTCCGCTTCACGTCGCCGGCATAGGCGACGATCGAACCCCGGAACCAGTCGGAAGCGCCCGGAACCTCGCTGATGCGGCTGCCCACCAGGCCGCCAGTCAACGATTCCGCCACCCCGAGTGTCCATCCCGCGCCGACCAGCAGCTTGCCGACAGCGGCTTCCATGCCTTCGTCGTCCACGCCGAACACCACGGGTCCGAGCAGTTCGCGGATGGCCTTCTCCTCGGTGTCGAGCAGGGCCGTGGCCTCCGCTCGGGTCGGCGCCTTCGCGGTCACCCGTACCTTGATGCCCTCGATTCCGCTGGCCAGAAACGCAATGGTGGGCCCGCCGGCGCCCGTGCCGGGGTCGACACCGGCCGCAGGGGCAGCCGCCGCGGCCGCGTCAAGGGCGGCCAGCCGGCCCGACAAGCGCTCGGCGAGGGTCGACTCGCCCAACCCCCACGTTCGCAGCGTGCGGCTGAGGATGGTCGTGGGCGTGCCCGCCTGAGCGATCAGGTCCGGGATGACGGCCCGTTCGACCATCTCGCGCATCTCGTGCGGTACGCCCGGAACGGCGTAGATGGTGCGGTCGCCCAGGCGGCAGATGAGGCCGGGCGCCGTGCCGCGCACCTGCGGGATTACGGTGGCGCCTCGGGGCACTTCGGCCTGGCGGAGGTTGTTGACGGACATGGCCCGGCCTCGGGCCGCAAAGAGCTCCTCGATGCGTGCTGCCACCGCCTCGTCTGGTTCGAGCGGTTCCCCGAGGACCTCGGCGATGGCGTCGCGTGTGATGTCGTCCTGCGTGGGCCCGAGCCCGCCGCAACAGATCAACGCCTCGCTGCGAGCGAGAGCCTGGCGGATGGCGGTCACGATGCGGCCCTGGTTGTCGCCCACCTTGACCTGGAGATGGGAGTCGATGCCGGCGACGGCCAGCTGTTCCCCGATCCAAGCCGAATTGGTGTCAACGATCTGCCCGAGGAGCAGTTCAGTGCCGATGGCGAGTACTTCGCAGCGCATGGATGCTAGGCCGGCGGCAGCTCGTCGAGGGTGGCGGGCGCAGCCAGCCGGGGACGTCGACTGTCGACCAGGTATTGCCCGGCGCTGACGATGGCCAGCCCCACGGAGACCCACAGGAGCGTCTGGCCGATGCCGGGATGATGAAGGCCGGTCGGTGGCAGGAGGATGAAAAAGACCGCCAAGTCCTGGGTGGCGGTCTTCAGTTTGGCCATGGGGCGGGCGGGCACCGATATGCCGTTGCGAGCCACCACGGACCGGTAGGCGCTGACGGCCACCTCCCGCCCCGCCAACAACAAGACCGGGATCCAGGAGGCCAGGCCGGTGGCGGCCAGTGCGGCCAGGGCTCCCAGCACGAGCACCTTGTCGGCTAGCGGGTCCAGGAAGGCACCCGACGTGGTGGCGCCTTGCCGGCGCGCCACCCAACCGTCCAGGAAGTCCGTGCTGGCTGCGGCCATCCAGACCAGCGCCGCAACCCACGAGATGCCGACGTGCACGATGAGAACGAGGACGGGCAGGGTGGCCAGCAGCCGCACCGCCGTGATGGCGTTGGCTGGGGTGGCGAGCGCCGACGGCTCGAACTTTCCGGCCACCTTGGTCGCCACCTAGGCCGCCCCCTCCCCTATCAGTTCGGCGTCGAGATCGGGTCCTGCCGCCCCCGTGACGACCACGTCGACCCAGTGGCCCGCCGGAGCGCCGGGCACCCGGATGATTCCGTCGATCTCCGGCGCCTCCCGGTGGCTCCGGGCCCGGCCGGGTTCATCGACCAGGACGCGCAGCCGCTGGCCGACGAGATCTCGCCGCTTGCGGTCGGTGATGGCGTCTTGCAATTCGGCGCATTCGCCGAGGCGCTCAGCGACGAGTTCGGGTGCGACCTGATCGGTCTGGCCGGCCGCGTACGTGCCTTCTTCACGGGAAAACGGAAAGAGTCCTACCCAGTCCAGATCCGCGGCCTCCAGGAATGCCAGTAGCAGGTCGTGATCTGCCTCGGTCTCGCCCGGATAGCCGACGATGAACGAGGACCGTAGCGCGGCTTCGGGATAGGCAGCGCGGATGCGCTGGATACGTTCCAAGAAGCGGTCACCGTCGCCCCACCGGCGCATGCGGCGCAGGTGCGGGCGAGACACGTGCTGCAAGGACAGATCGAAGTACGGGCAGCCGGTCGCACCCATGACGTCGATGAGACCGTCGGTGAGCTCGGAAGGATACAAGTACAGGAGCCGGGTGCGGTCCACGCGCTCCGCTACGGCCTGCACCAGCGGCTCGATCGCTTGGCGTAGCCCGATGTCCCGACCGTAGGAGGCCAGGTCCTGGGCGACGAGCACGACTTCTTGCACTTCCAGCGAGTCGACCTCGGCCAGAATCTCGGCCGGGGCGCGGGAACGCTGCCGGCCCCGAAAGGACGGGATGGCGCAGAAGCCGCACTTGCGGTCGCAGCCTTCTGCCACCTTCACGTAGGCCCACGGGGCCCGGCGGGGGGGCGAGGCAGGTTCAGCAAGTCGAAGGAAGGGACCGGTTGGACCCCGTTTGCGCCGGGCTTGGCGGTGAGCGTTACCGGCACGCCGAAGCCCGCCACCAGGTCGACTTCAGGGAGCACCCCGGCCAATTCCTCGCCATAGCGCTCCGCCAGGCAGCCGGTCACTACCAGCCGGGCGTCGGAACGGCGCGCCTCAGCCAGGGCCAGAACGACCTCGATCGATTCCTGGCGGGCGGCCTCGACGAAGGCGCAGGTGTTGACGACCAGCACGTCGGCGGCTTCTGGGGCCCAAGCCTCTGTGTAACCCTCGGCTTGCAGGGTTCCGGCGAGTTTGTCCGAGTCCACCTGATTCTTAGGGCACCCGAGCGTCTCAAGCCAGTACCGCATCCGGAGGAGCCTACCCAGACGCCGGGTCCGAACCCGGCCCAAGGGCCCGGCCGGCCCGTTACTTCTTGCTTCCCAGCATCCGGTTCATCTTGGTGCCGCACACCGGGCAGGTTCCCTGCGCGGCGGGACGCCCGTTGGCCAGCGTCACTTCCTGGCCCTCGAACTGGCGCTTCTCTTTGCACTTGACGCAGTAGCCCTCGTAGGTGGCCATGCCCGTTCCTCCTCGGGTTTTCGGATGGACTCGCCCACGCTACTTAGCGGCGGGCCGCGAAACCGTGACCCCCTCGAGATCGGCGTCCAAAATCCGAACCGCGCCCGCCACGCCATTGGATCCCAGCAGCGACATCGCCGCCTCCGCCACCCCTTCTGACGAGGCCGCCGTGCAGATCGCCAGCAGGCTGGGACCGGCTCCCGACCAGCACGACGTGAGGGCGCCGGCAGCGCGCAGGCCGGCGAGGATCCCCGGCGCCTCGGGGAACAGAGCGGACCGAGCGGCCTGGTGCAGGCGATCGTCGCCGGCCTCCGGCAGGAGGGCGTCCGGGTGTGCCAGGCCGGCGATGAGCAGCCCCATACGGCCCAGGTTGAAGGCGGCATCGGCGTGAGAGACCTGGAGAGGTAGGGCGGCCCGGGCCGCCTCGGTTGCCAGGGGCCGGTCCGGGATGACCAACACGAAGCGCAGGCCCGGGTCGAGGGTCAGAGACCGGCACACGGGCCGGCCCTCGAGTTCGGCTGCCACGACGAGCCCGCCGAACGCGGAGGCGGCCGCATTCTCCGGGTGTCCGTCGACGGCCACCCCGTACCGGAAGGGGTCGGCCGCTCCCGCCGCCGCCGCCGCGGCAACCGCCAGTGCCGCCGAGGAGCCCAGGCCCCGACCGACCGGGATGTCGGATTCGATCTCCACCCGGAGCCGGTCGTGGCCGGCGATCTCGGCGGCCACCCGCACCGCCAGGTGGGAGGCGTCGGCTGGGAGATCGGCACCCTCGCCACGGCTGTGCACTTCCAGCCGACGGGCCGGCTCGACCGTGACCTGGACGTAGCAGGTCACCGCCACAGCCAGCGCGTCGAAGCCCGGTCCGAGATTGGCGGCGGAAGCCGGGGCCCGGGCTCTCATGGGAGCCAGACCGTAGCGGGCGCGCCGGCTCCAGGTCAGGCATCTAGGGTCGGCTCCGACCGGCACCTACTCCGATGTTCCGGCACCTGCTCCGATGTGCCTACTCCGATGTGCCTACTCCGATGTGACAGGGGCCCCGTCGAGTTCCTCCACGGTCGTGAGCACGGTGCGGGCCTTGGAGCCCTCCGACGGACCGACCACACCTCGTCGTTCGAGCAGGTCCATGAGCCGCCCGGCCCGGGCGAAACCGACTCGTAGCTTGCGCTGCAACATGGAGGTCGAGCCCAGCTGGGACCGGACCACGAGCTCTTTGGCCTGCTCGAGCAGTTCGTCGTAGTCATCGTCGCTGGCCGCGGCCCCCCTGGCATCTCCCTCGTCGCCCCGCCCCTCTACGCCCGGCACATAGTTGGGTTCGGACTGCCGGCGCCAGTGAGCCACCACCTTGCGGACCTCGTCCTCGCCGACCCACGCGCCCTGGATGCGCCGGGCCACGCTCGACGAGGCGGTGAGCAGCAGCATGTCGCCCTGTCCGATCAAGCGTTCGGCGCCGGGCTGATCGAGGATCACGCGGCTGTCCGCGAGCGAGGAGACCGCGAAGGCCAGCCGGGACGGGATGTTGGCCTTGATCACGCCGGTGATCACGTCCACCGACGGGCGCTGGGTCGCGATCACCAGATGGATGCCGACAGCCCGGGCCATCTGGGCGATGCGGCAGATGGAGTCCTCGACGTCACGGGCCGCCACCATCATGAGGTCGTTGAGCTCGTCGACCACGACGAGGATGAACGGGAGCCGTTCGTACTGCCGGGGCTCGGCGCCGGGCGTGGCCGCTTCGTTGAGGTCGCCCCGGTCGTAGGCGGCGTTGTAGCCGGTGATGTCCCGTACTCCAACCTCGGCAAGCAGGTCGTACCGACGCTCCATTTCGTGGACAGCCCAGGACAGGGCGTTCGCCGCTTTCTTGGGGTTGGTGACGACCCCGGTGAGCAGATGGGGTAGCCCGTTGTACTGGCCGAGCTCGACCCGCTTCGGATCGACGAGGATGAGGCGTACCTGGTCCGGCGTGGCGCGTAGCAGTACCGACGTCACCAGCGTGTTGATGCACGAGGACTTGCCGGCGCCCGTCGCGCCGGCGATGAGGATGTGGGGCATCTGGGCC
The DNA here is from genome assembly GCA_963834775.1 of uncultured Acidimicrobiaceae bacterium. Lineage (GTDB taxonomy): Bacteria > Actinomycetota > Acidimicrobiia > Acidimicrobiales > Palsa-688 > PALSA-693. Next base: position 422,388 of record CAWICR010000006.1, on the reverse strand, counting down.
AGGTTTTCGAGGATGGGGCGCCCGGCGATGTCTCGGCCCAGGGCCACCTCGAGGGGGTGGGTGGCAGCGTGGGCCTCAGCGGAAGTGAGGATGTCGCCGGCGGCAACCAGCTGCCGTTGCTTGTTGGGTACCTCCACGCCGATCGCCGATCGGCCCGGGATCGGGGCCAGTATGCGCACGTCGGCGGCGGCCATGGCGTAGGCGATGTCCCGCTGCAGGTTGGTGACCTTGGCCACTTTGACACCCGGGCCCAGTTCCAGCTCGTAGCGGGTGACCGTCGGTCCGACCGTCATGCCGACCAATCGGGTCTCGACACCGTGGGCGGCCAGGGCGTCCTCGAGCGTGTGGCCCAGGGTCTCGACCTGGCGGCGATCGATCTCCGCGGCTTTCGACCGCTTGAGCAGCGCCAAGGGTGGGAGCCGCCATGTGCCCGGCTCGCCGGCCGGGCCCAGTCCGATCATCAGCTGTTCGGGATCGGCGGGAGTCACGGGGGCCGGCACCTGTATGGGAACAGGCGGCCGGGCAGTCGGGCTCTCCGCACCGCGAGCACCCTCGTCGGCCGCCCCCGGCGCCGCTTGGGGTTCGCTCTCGGGCTCCGTCGTCTCCTGGTCATAGACGAGGTTGCGATCGGTCGCCGATGGATGGCGCGCCGACGCCGCTTGGCGCTCCCCACCGCCGGACCGCGTCGCCGCCCGCCGGCCAGCCGCGATCACGGCGCGAGCCGCCACGGCTGTCGCTGCGCTCAGCCAGCGGGCGGCGTCCCGGACTGGCGTGACCGTCAAGATCAACAACGCCAGCGCGATCAAGACCACCAGCACGAAACCCGCCCCCCACACGCCCAGGCCGGCCCGCAGGGGCACGCCGACACCCGCACCCGCCAGTCCACCCGCGCCCCGCAGCCGAGTTACGTCGCCGTCCCAGTGCCGGGGTCCTTCCAGTTCGTCCACGAGGCCGGCTGCTCCCACCAGCAGCACCGCCCCGCCGAACGCCACCCGCGCCGGGGCCGCCGCCCCGCGTGGGTCGCCGTCGCCGTGCCAGCGGCCGAGCCGAGGCCGGTCCCGGCCCCGGATCAGGACCCATCCCAGGTAGGCGACTACCGGGGGAACCAGGACCCGGGCCCAACCCAGGGCGTCAGCGGCGCCGTGGTTCAGGGCCCGGCCCGCGGGCCCGGCCAGATCGCTATAGATGCCCAGGGCACAAAGCACGGCCAGGACCAGGACGACAAGTCCCCAGACATCCTCTGACTGGCGCCCCAGCAGACGGCGCAGAGGACCCGGGCGAGGGGGACCCGAAGACCCGGACCTGGTGCGGGTAGCTGGCGGACGCCGCCGCTGGCGCCGCCGACCGGTCAACCAGGGCATCCGCCTGCGCTGGCGGACCCGTCGCGTCACAGTAGCCACAATGGCATACGACAGTAACAGCAGTCACAGAAGTCACAGCAACCCCTGGCTGTGCTCCGGTTGGACCGCCCTTAGACCTCCATGACCACCGGGACGATCATGGGCCGCCGCCTGGTTCGCTCCGACACGAATCGGCCGAGGGCCGAACGGGCTCGTCTTTTCAACGTCTCGTAGTCGACCGCACCGGTGTCGGATGCCTCCTCCAGGGCTTCGAGGACGGCCTGACGGGCTTCGCCCAACAGCTCCTCGGCTTCCGGGGCATACACCCAGCCTCGGGTGATGATCTCAGGCCCGGTAAGCACCTCGCCCGTTTTGGCATCGACCGTGACGACGACGACCACCACGCCCTCTTCCGCCAGCACGCGACGGTCCCGGAGCACCCCGGTGCCCACGTCGCCCACGATGCCGTCGACGTAGAGATACCCGGCTGGCACTTCCCCTACGAAGTCCACGCCGTTCGCCGTCAGCTCGACCACGTCGCCGTCCTCGGCGAGAAGCACCCGGGCTGCGTCGACGCCCATCTCCTGCGCCAGGCGGGCGTGGTGGGTGAGATGGCGGAACTCGCCGTGCACGGGAATGAAGCACCTGGGTCGGGCCAAGGCCAGCAGCGTCTTCAGCTCCTCCCGTTTGGCGTGGCCGCTGGCATGAACGGGCGCCAGACCCGAATGAATGACATCCGCCCCCAGACGGCACAGTCCATCGATCACTTTGCCCACGTTCGTTTCGTTGCCCGGAATGGCGTGGGAGGACAGGATGACCAGGTCACCGTCGCCGACCGAGATCCACTTGTTGTCGGCCGCGGCCATCAGGGCCAGCGCCGACATGGGCTCCCCCTGCGAACCCGTCGAGATCACACAGATGCTCCGGGGGTCGTGGTCGCCGATCTGCTCGATGTCGATGAGATGGCCGTCAGGGATGTGCAGCAGGCCCATCGATCGGGCCAACGCCACGTTCTTGGCCATGGAACGCCCCAACGTCGCCGCAATCCGCCCGTTGGCCACGGCCGCATCGGCGATCTGCTGGATCCGGTGGATGTGGCTGGCGAAGCAGGCCACGATGATGCGTTTATCCGGATTGGCGGCGAACAGCCGGGCCAGGACGGCCCCCACCCGCCGCTCGCTGTCCGTGTAGCCCTCCTCCTCGGCGTTGGTCGAGTCGGAGAGGAGCAGCTCGATGCCTACCCCGTCGGCGAGCGCCCCGATACGCGCCAGATCGGTTGCCCGTCCATCGACCGGGGTCAAATCGATCTTGAAGTCGCCGGAATGCAGGATGACCCCTCGCGGGGTGTGGAACGCCGTGGCGAAGCCGTGCGGCACGGAGTGGGTGACGGGTATGAATTCCACGTCGAACGGCCCGATGTGGCGTCGTTCACCATCGCGGACGGGGATGAACTCGGCGCGCCCGACCAGACCCGCCTCTTCGATGCGGTTGCGGGCCAGCCCGAGGCTGAGCTCGGATCCGAAAATCGGAAAGCTCAGCTCCCGCAACAGAAAACTGAGGCCACCGCAATGATCCTCGTGGCCGTGGGTGATGATGCAGCCTTCGACCCGGTCGGCGTTATCGCGTAAATACGTGAAATCGGGCAAAACCAGATCGACGCCCGGCATCTCGACGTCGGGAAACATCAAACCGCAATCAAGAATCAGGATGCGCCCAGCGACCTCGACGCAGGCGCAGTTGCGGCCGATCTCTCCCAGTCCGCCCAGAAAGACGATTCGGACCGGCTGCTCAGCCCCGGAGATGAGAAACGACCTCCCGGGCAGCGTCCTCGATCCCTTCCGGAGCCGGACCGAGCGGCAGCCGACACTCGCCGGCGGGCAGCCTCAAAGTCCTCAATACGGCTTTCGCCGGAATGGGGTTGGGCGCCTCGTCGGTCGACTGGAAGCGGTGCGACGGTACCAGCCTGGCGTTGACCTGCCGAGCGTGCTCCACGTCGCCCTTGCTGAAGGCCGCGATCATCTCGGCGACCTCTTCGCCCGCCCAATGGCTCTCCACCGAGATGGTGCCCACGGCTCCGACGGCCAGCAACGGCAGCGTGTCCCCATCGTTGCCGCTGTAGACCTCGAAGCCGTTCGGTGCCGCGGCGAGGAGCGCGGCGGTGCCGGCCGGGTTGCCGGTGGCGTCCTTGACACCCGCGATGACGCCCCCGGCGGCGAGCCTGACGATGACCTCCGCGGCCACCTTCCGCCCGGTGCGGACGGGAATGTCGTAGAGCAGCACTGGTGCGGCCCCGGCAGCCTCGGCGACCGCCCGTACATGGGCCTCGATGCCTGCCTGTGAAGGCCGGCTGTAGTACGGGGTGACCGCCAGAATACCTGCCGCGCCGGAGGCGACGGCAGCTCGGGTGAGCTGAACGGAGTGGGCGGTGTCTGCGGTGCTGGTGCCGGCGACGACAGGAACCGGCACCGCGGCGGCAACGGCCTCCCAGAGAGCGACCTTCTCGTCATCGGAGAGGACCGGGCTCTCACCGGTGGTGCCGGCGACAACGAGAAAGTCGTTGCCGTGCTGGGTGAGCCAGCGAGCCAGGGACACGGCGCCGTCGAGGTCGAGGCCGCCCGCCTTGTCGAAGGGAGTGACCATGGCGCAACCCACGGCACCGAAGCGTCCGATCGTTGCCATGATCAGAGCCTATCGGTCACCTGGGGTCCGAGCCGAGAATGCCGTCAGGGGTCGGGCCCACCCAGGCGTCAGATACCGAGTAACACGTCCAGACCGACCGTCAGACCCGGTCGATACGGAACCTGCCGTACCGCCGCCAACACGCCCGGCATGAACGATTGTCGGTCGTACGAGTCGTGCCGGATGGTCAGGCTCTGGCCGGCGCCGCCGAGGAGCACCTCCTGATGGGCGACGAGGCCGCGCAGGCGCACTGAGTGGATATGGATGCCGCCTGGACCCACGCCGCCCCGGGCTCCCTGGACGGTCTCGATCCGGGTCGGGTCGGCGGCCCATTGATCGGAGGCCGCGGCCATGCGGGTGGCCGTGGACAAGGCGGTGCCCGAAGGCGCGTCCACCTTGGCGTCGTGGTGCAACTCGATGATTTCCGCGCTGTCGAACCAGGGTGCGGCCAATTCGGCGAACCGCATCATGAGCACGGCGCCGATGGCAAAGTTGGGCGCCACCACACAGCCGACGACGCCCCCGGCCGGGAAGGCGTTCGCCAGGTCGTTGAGGGCCGCCTCGGTGAGACCCGTCGTGCCGATCACCACGTGAATGCCGCGTTCGGCGCACCACAGAGCGGTGGCGGCCGCCGCCGCCGCCACCGTGAAGTCGACGACTATCTCGGCGCCCGCAACCCTCAAGGTGTCGAGGTCGGCTGCGATCGTCAGGCCCGCACCGGTGGGCTGCCCGACACCCTGCGGGTCGACCGCCGCCACCAGGTCCAGGTCGACCGCATCCGCCACGGCCGCGCAGACGGTCGAGCCCATTCTCCCGGCCGCACCGATCACCCCGACTCGCACGGGTTCGACCTTAGGTCCTCAGGCCCCCGGATCGAATGGTCCGACGCAGGCCACCGTGTATGGCTCGGACAGCCACCGGGCCGCCACCTGGTTGACGTGATCCAGACTTAGAGCCGCCAGGCGTCCCTCGACCTCTTCCAGGCTGAGCACCCTCCCGTGGACCAGCTGGCTGTGACCGATTCGGCTCATGCGGGCGCCCGTGTCCTCCAGTCCGAGCGCCATCGACCCGCGGATGTGACCCCGGGCCTTGTCGAGCTCGGCGGCGGTGAGTCCGTCTGCGGCCAAGCGGCCCAGCTCGGCGTGAATCAGATCGAGTACTTCTGAAGTGTGGCCGGGAGCCGTGCCGGCGTAGACAGCCAGGGCGCCGGCGCCCTGGAACGCCAGGCGATAGGCGTACACGGAGTAGGCCAGGCCCCGCTCCTCCCGGATGGACTGGAACAGCCGGCTGGACATGCCCCCGCCCAGCACGTGCTCGACCAGCGACATGGCGTGGCGGTCCTCGTCGTCGCGGTTCGGAGCGGCGGTGGCCACGGCCAGGTGGGTCTGTTCCGTGGGCCGGGACACCATGGCGCGCCGCAGCGCAGGCGATGACGGCGCCTGTCGCGATTCGGGTCCCCCTCCGGTGCGACCGACGAGCCGGGCGGCGATCCCTTCCACCACTCGATCGTGGTCGACCAGGCCGGCGGCGGCGACCACCATGTTGGCGGGGCTGTAGTGCGCCGCGTGGAACTTGGCGACGTCCTCCCCGGACATGGCGGTGACCGTCTCCTGCTCGCCGAGCACTTCCCGGCCCAGCGGGTGCTCGGGATACAGGGCGCCGGCCAGCACATCGTGGACCAGGTCGGCCGGCTCGTCCTCGTGCATCAGGATCTCCTCCAGGATGACCTGGCGTTCCGATTCGACCTCATGAGGATGGAAGGCGGGCGACCAGATGATGTCGGAGAGGATGTCGAGCCCGAGCGCTTGATCATCGGCAAGGAGCCTCACGTAAAAGGTCGTGTACTCCTTGGTCGTGAAGGCATTCATGTCGCCGCCGACGGCGTCGATGGTCTCGGCGATGTCACGAGCGCTGCGGGTGGCCGTTCCCTTGAAGAGGAGATGCTCGAGGAAGTGCGAAGCTCCGGACTGGTGGGGAGCCTCGTCGACCGACCCGGTGCCCACCCAGAAGCCGATGCTGACCGAGCGCACGTCGGGCATGCGTTCGGTTACGACGGTGAGACCCTCGTCCAGGGTGGTCACGCGCACCGTCACGGCTGGGGGAGGCTCCGGCGCTCGGGACGCCACCGGGCCGTCGCGTTCACGAGCGTCGGCGGCGAGGATTACGCCTAGGGCCGCGATCCGTGCTGTCGCCGCCTCGGGACGGGCCGGCCGTGGTCTGGGCCGGACCGAGATCGCCGAACGTCGCCTGCGCTTCGGCCTCCCAGCTGTCCTCGAAGGACACTGCGGCATTATCGCCTGTGGCCTCGTCCGCCGCCGCGGACGGGGCGAAACCATTGGGGTCCTGCTCGTCCACGAGCGACAACGACACCTTCCCCTGGGGATCGATGTCATCCACGCGTACTTCGACCTCGTCGCCGAGGTCCAGCACGTCCTCGACTCTGTCGATGCGGCGGCCCCGGCCCAACTTGGAGATGTGGACCAGGCCGTCACGGCCGGGGAGGATGTTGACGAAGGCGCCGAACTTGGTGATGTTGACCACCTTGCCCCGGTAGACGACGCCGACTTCGGCCTTGGGCGGGTCGAGGATCATCTCGATACGCCGGCGGGCCTCGGCGACGGCGCCGCCGTCCTTGGCTCCTATGGTGACCGTGCCAATCAGCCCGTCGTCTTCGACGGCGATGTCCGTGCCGGTCTCCTGTTGGAGGGCGTTGATGACCTTTCCTTTCGGCCCGATCACCTCACCGATCTTGTCGATGGGGATCTCCAGACTGACGATCTTCGGCGCGGTGTCGCGCACCTCCGCCCGTGGCTCGGAGATGGCGGCAGCCATGACAGCCAGCACTCGTACCCGGGCCTCGTGGGCCTGCTGGAGGGCGGAGGCAAGCACGTCAGCGGGCAGCCCGTCGATCTTGGTATCGAGTTGCAGCGCCGTGACGAAGTCCGCGGTTCCGGCCACTTTGAAGTCCATATCGCCGAAGGCGTCCTCCGCCCCCAGGATGTCGGTGAGCGTGATGTAGCGGTCGTCGACCTTGACCAGGCCCATGGCGATACCGCCGACGGAGGCCTTGATCGGCACGCCCGCATCCATCAACGACAGCGTCGACGCGCAGACCGACGCCATCGAGGTCGACCCGTTGGACGAGAGGACCTCCGAAACCAGGCGAAGCGCGTAGGGGAACTCTTCCACTGCCGGCACGACGGGTATCAGGGCCCGCTCGGCGAGAAGCCCGTGGCCGATCTCGCGGCGTTTGGGACTCCCGACTCGTCCGGTTTCACCGTTGGCGAACGGCGGCATGTTGTAGTGGTGCATGAAGCGCTTCTTCTCGTCGATGCCGATGGTGTCGAGCATCTGATCCATGCGCGGCATGCCGAGGGTGGTGATGTTGAGCACCTGCGTCTCGCCCCGCTGAAAGAGGCCAGATCCGTGCGCCGTCGAGATAAGCCCAACGGCAGCCGATAGCGGCCGGATGTCGGCCGGTCCGCGGCCGTCGATGCGCACGCCGCTGTTGGCAATGCGCTCCCGGACCAGCTGTTTGATCAGGGAGCGGACGGCGGCCCGGATTTCTCTCTCGCGGCCTTCGAATTCGCCGGCGAGCTCGGCCACGATCGCTTCGGTGGCCTCTTCGAGCGCCGCTTCCCGCTCCGCCTTGCCCGTAATGGTGGTGAGCCGCTCGACGCGATCGGTACCGACCTCGGCGACCCGCGCCGCCACGTCGGACTGGTAGTCGACCTGCGGGACGTAGGCCAGGGGGGACGGGTCCCGGCCAGGGCGACGAGGTTGCGCTGGAGTTCGATGCTCTCGCGGATCCAGGTTTTCGACTGCTCGAGACCCTCGGCGATGACCTGCTCGGTCACCTTCGGCGCGCCGGACTGGTAGAGCCCCCATGCCGCCTCGGTTCCGCCGGCCTCGACCATCATGATGGCGACGTCGCCGTCGTCGAGCTGCCGTCCCGCCACGATGAGCTCGAAGGCCGACGCGTCGCCCTCCTGGTAGCTGGGATGGGGGCGCCACTGGCCCTCTCCGTCGAAGGCGATGCGCACCGCCCCAATCGGACCTTCGAAGGGAATCCCGGACAGCATGAGGGCGGCGCTGGCGGCGTTGATCGCCAGCACGTCGTGGGGGTTCTCCTGGTCGGCGCCGAGGACGGTGACGACGACCTGGGTCTCGTTGCGGTAGCCGGCGGCGAAGCTTGGCCGGAGCGGGCGGTCGATGAGCCTGGCGGTGAGAATGGCGGTATCGGACGGCCGTCCCTCCCGGCGAAAGAACGACCCGGGGATCTTGCCCGCCGCGTACATGCGCTCTTCGACGTCGACGGTGAGGGGGAAGAAGTCAATGCCCTCCCGCACGGTGGAGGCGCCGTTGGCGGTGGCGAGCACCACCGTTTCGCCGATCTGTGCCACCACTGCGCCCTGCGATTGCTGGGCCAGGAGGCCCGTCTCCAACGAGAGGGTCAACGACGTTCCGCTTACGGGAGCTGACACCCTGGTTGCCAGAGCAGGTTTGGCAGTGGTGTCGAGGGTATTGGTGTCGGTGGTACTGGCGGCCATGCGGCACGCTCCTTTCGATGCCCGGTACTCCCGGGATTGGAGCGGCGGGGGGCCAGTTCCCAGTCGGCGAGCCCCGACGCTGGTGATGGTGCCCTGGGCACCGGGGATCCCCGACTGGCAGCTGGCCTGCGGTCGCCGCTCGGGTGCGATCAGTTGTTGGATGATTACAGGTATCGCTCGCGGCGGGCCGGAGCTCGACGCGAGTGAGCGGCCCGGACGGGGCCGCTCTTCGGGTGGATCTTACCGGCGCAGGCCCAGTCGGGCGATCAGCTCGCGGTAGCGCTCGACGTCGTTGTCGCGCACGTAGTCGAGCAGCCGGCGTCTTCGTCCGATCAGTTTCATCAGCCCACGCCGGGTGTGATGATCACCCTTGTGGACCTTGAGGTGTTCGGTCAGATGGGCGATACGCTCGCTGAGGATGGCGACTTGCACCTCAGGCGAGCCCGTGTCGGTCTCGTGGGTACGGTACGTCGCGATCGTGGCGGCTTTATCTGGCATGAATACGGCGTTTCCTTAACCTGGGGATCGAGGCACCTCGGTGTACAGCAGACGGGAATGAGGCACATCTATGGCAGATGGACGGGGTCCTCGCGAGCGGCACCCGTCCGGGCGCGACCGGGCGAACCGGTAAGCATCTGCCATTCTAGCAGCCAGGGTCCGGATGACTGAGCCCGGCCGAGCCGCGACCGGACCGCTCGGCGAGGGTCCCCGGTGCTGCCGGCCCCGCCTGCGAGACGCCTGCGGAGGGCCGCAGCCAGCCTGAGTCGGCGTCGGGGCCGGTGCCGGCATCGCTCATGCGCCCGGTGTCCAGGTCCCGCTCCGAGCTGACCTGGCGGTTCTCGACGTCCAGCGGCCCGGGCGGCCAGCACGTCAACACCTCGAACACCCGGGCCGAGGTCCGCTTCGACGCCGCCGCCTCGCCGAGCCTGCCGGACTGGGCCCGGGCACGCATCGTCGAGCGGCTCGGGCCGGTGGTGACCGTGGCGGCCAGCGACGAGCGCTCGCAGGCCCGCAACCGGGCGCCGGCCCGGACCGCCTGGCCGCCCGGCTGGCCCGGGCCCTGGAAGTGGCTCCGCCCCGAAAGCGGACCCGTCCGACGGCGGCATCCCAGCGCCGGCGTCTCGAGGCCAAGCGCCGGCGGGGCGCCCGTAAGCGGGATCGGCGTTTCCGAGGAAACGCCGACGACGCCTGAGACGTGCCCGCCTCGGGAAGGGCATCGGTACCACGACTACGCCGGCAGGAAGCCCCGCAGACTCCAGCCAGTCCGATCAGACCGGATCGGGGATGCCGAGCACCTGCCGGGTGGCCGCCACGTCCCGGTCCATCTGGTCGATGAGGTCGTCGACCGACTCGAAGCGGGCCTGGCCTCGCAGGTGGGCGACGAACTCGACCCGGGCCGCCTCGCCGTAGAGGTCGCCGTCGAAGTCGAGCACGTAGGCCTCCAGCAGCGACAGGTCGGCGTCGTCGTAGAAGGTGGGCCGGCGGCCGAGCGAGAGGGCGGCGGGCCGGCGCACCCCGTCGGGACGCAGATACCACCCGGCGTAGACGCCGTCGGCGGGCAGGGCGATCATCGTCGGGCACGCGCCACGTTGGCGGTCGGGAAGCCCAGCTGCCCGCCCCGCTGGTCGCCCGCGGGTCACGACGCCCCGCACCTGGTGGGGCCGCCCCAGCAGGGCTGCCGCCTCGTCGACGGCGCCGGCCGACGAGCAGCTCCCGGATGCGGGTGGAGGACACCGGCTGGCCGCCCGGGACCGCCGGGAAAGAGCCGGAGCCCGGTGACGTCGAAGCCGAACTCGGCGCCCATGTCCTGCAGCATGGCCACGTTGCCCCGTCCGCTTGTAGCCGAAGTGGAAGTCGTGGCCGACGACCACGGCCCGGGTGTCGAGGCAACCGACCAGGACCTCCCGGACGAAGTCCTCGGCCGACTCCTCCGAGCGGGCCTGGTCGAAGCGGACCACCAGGACGTAGTCGACCCCCGTCTCCCCCAGAAGCTCCAGCTTCTGCTCCAGGTCGGTAGGAGACGGGGGGCCGACTCCGGGCGCACGACGGCGGCGGGATGCTGGTCGAAGGTGACCACCGCCGACGCCAGGTCCTGTTCGGCGGCCACCCGCCGGACCCGGTCGATCACCAGCCGGTGGCCGATGTGCACGCCGTCGTAGGCGCCGATCGTCACCGCGCAGGGCGCGCTCGGTTGCGCAGTCACCAGGGTGGTGGAGGACCTGCATCCCCTGCAGGTTACGGGCCGGGTTCGCGGACCGTCGACCCGACCGGCCGGTTCGACCGACCGCGCGCGGCTCGGTGGCGCGATGCGTCGGCATGAGCCACGGCGGGCTTCACCGGTCAGCCGTGCGCTCGTAGACCGCGAGCAATTCGCCATCGGGCCGATCAGCCGCCACGGTCCGTCACCCTCCAGGCGCCGAGCGCTCGCGGTCCAGGACCCGCCGTTGGCCACCTCCCGGGCCCGGCTCGCCGGCGACCGACGACCGAGTCCAGCCAGGGCAGCGACGCCGCGGGCGGGATCACGTCGGCCACCGACGAGCATCTCGAGCGGGGTCGCGCATCGCCTCGGTCCACGGTCCCACCGCCGTGCGCCGCAGCCGGCGCAGGTGGGCGCCCCGCCGAGGGCGGCGCCCAGATCGGCGGCCAGCACCCGGACGTAGGTCCCCGACGAGCAGTCGACCCGCACGCCAGCACCGGCCACCGGCTCCGTCCCTGGCCGGGGCTGACCCGTCGCCGGCCAGGCGGCAGCTCGACGTCGAAGCGGGTCACGGTCACCTGCCGGGCGGCCCGCTCGACCTCGATCGCCCTGCCGGGCCAGCTCGTGCAAGCCGCCGGCCCCCCACCTTGACGGCCGAGACCATCGGCGGCACCTGCGAGATGGTGCCGGTCAGCTGCGGCCGCCGCCCGCCGGGCGTCCTCCAGGGTCACGTGGCGCTGATCCCAGCGGCCCGTGACCTCGCCCGCCGGCGTCCAGGGTCGTGGTGGCCACACCGAGCACGACCTCGGCGGCGTAGCGACTTGGGCAACCCGCTCATGGAACTGCAGCAGCCGGGTGGCCCGGCCCAAGCCCGACCAGCAGGACCCCGGTGGCGTCGGGGTCGAGCGTGCCGGCGTGGCCGACCCGCTTCTGGCCGAACAGGCGACGGCACCGGGCCACCACGTCGTGGCTGGTCATCCCGGCGGGCTTGTCGACGACCGCCAGGCCGTCGATCACGGCTCGTCGGGACGCGCGTCGCTCGCCGGGCGCCTGCGCTTCCGGCGCTCGGGACGGCAGGCTGGCGCAGGATGTCCTCGATGCGGTTGCCGGCGGCCACGGCCGGGTCGGCGGCGAAGCGCAGCTGCGGGGTGCGCTTGAGCCGCACCTGGGGAGATGGCGGCCTGGAGGCGCACCCGGGCCTCGGCCGAGGGCGGCTTCCTCGTCCGCGTCCAGGGAGGAAAACAGGACCAGGGCGTGGCGCAGGTCCGGGTCGCAGTCCACGGCCGTGATCGTCAGCAGGCCCAGGCGCTCGTCGGTGTCGGCCAGCCGCTCCAGCGCGTCGGCCAGCACCTCGCGCAGGATCTCGTTGACCCGGGCCGACCGGGGGTAGCGGCGGGCCGTGCCGCCACCGCCGGCGCCGCCGGCTGGACCGGCCCGACCGTGCCGGTGCCCGGCCATTCAGCTGTCCCCGTCGCTGCAGCCAGTCGCGCCGGCTGGCGGTGACCTCGACCTCGGGAAACGACCACACGAACCGCTCCACCGCGTCGAGCACCTCCCGGGCGTGGCGGGCTGACCCCGAGACGGCCGCCATGCCCACCGTCGCCCGCTGCCAGAGGTCCTGGTGGTCCACCTCGGCGGCCGCCACGGCGAAGCGGCGCCGGGCGCCCTCGAGGATCGGTCGCAGCACCGCCCGCTTCTCCTTGAGGGAGTGCACCGCAGGGAGGTGCAGCTCCACGGTGAGCGCCGCGACGTGCATCACCACGACGGACCGCTAGGCCCGGGGGATCTCCCGCTCTTCGAAGGTCTCGATGACGTCGCCTTGGCGGAGATCCTGGTTGTTGGAGAGGCCGATGCCGCACTCGAAGCCCTTCGTGGACCTCGCGGACGTCGTCCTTGAACCGCTTGAGCGAGGTGATGGCGCCCTTCCAGATGATGACGCCGTCGCGGAGGAAGCGGACCTTGGAGCCGCGGGTGATGACCCCGTGGCGGACGTAGCACCCGGCGATGGCACCGACCCGGGGCACCCGGAAGATCTCCCGGACCTCGGCCTCGCCGGTGATGACCTCCTCGAACTCCGGCGCGAGCATGCCCGACCATGGCGCTCTCGATGTCCTCGATGAGCTTGTAGATGATCTCGTAGGTGCGGATCTCCACGTCGTGGACCTCGGCCAGCTCGCGGGCACCCCGATCGGGCCGGACGTTGAAGCCGATGATGGTGGCGTTGGAGGCGGCCGCGAAGGTCACGTCGTTCTCGGTGATGCCACCGACGGCCCGGTGGATGAACGACAGCTTGACCTCGTCGCGCTCCAGCTTGCGGAGGCTCTCGGTCACCGCCTCGAGCGAGCCCTGGGTGTCGGCCTTGAGCACCAGGTTGAGCGTGGCGGTCTCGCCCCGCTGGATCTGCTCGAAGATGTCCTCGAGCTTGGCGCCCGGTGCCGGTGGCCGACGAGGTCCGGCGCTGGTCGGCGGCGCGGAAGCGCTGCTCCCGCTGCTCGGCGATGTCGCGGGCCGTCCTGGCCTTGTCGGTGACCCGGAACTCGTCGCCGGCGGACGGCACGCTGTCGAAGCCGAGCACCTGCACCGGCGTGGACGGCGAGGCCTCCTTGACGTTGTCGCCGCTGTCGTCGAGCAGGGCCTTGACCCGGCCCCACGCCGCGCCGGCCACGACCGAGTCCGCCACCCGCAGCGTGCCGGACTGCACGATGACCGTGGCCACCGGGCCCTTGCCGGGATCCAGGTTGGCCTCGAGCACGATGCCCCGGGCCCGGCCCTCCGGGTTGGCCACCAGCTCCTCGACCTCGGCGACCAGCAGCACCTGCTCGAGCAGGTCGTCGATGCCGAAGTTCTGCAGGGCGGAGATCTCCACCATGATGGTGTCGCCGCCCCAGGCCTCGGGGACCAGGCCCTGGTCGGACAGCTGCTGCATGACCCGGTTGGGATCGGCGTTGTCGCGGTCGATCTTGTTGATGGCCACGATGATCGGCACGTCGGCCGCCTTGGCGTGGTTGAGGGCCTCGACGGTCTGGGGCATGACGCCGTCGTCGGCGGCCACGACCAGGATGACGATGTCGGTGACCTCGGCGCCCCGGGCCCGCATGGCGGTGAACGCCTCGTGGCCGGGCGTGTCGATGAAGGTGATCAGCTGGCCGTGGTAGTCGACCTGGTAGGCGCCGATGTGCTGGGTGATGCCGCCCGGCCTCGCCGGCCACCACGTTGGTCTGCGCGGATGCGGTCCAGCAGCAGGGTCTTGCCGTGGTCGACGTGGCCCATGACGGTCACGACCGGCGGGCGGGGCCGCAGCAGCGCCTCGTCCTCCTCCTCGTCGTCGAAGTACTTGGCCTGGAGCTCGGCTTCCTTCTCCTCGCCGGGGTCGACGAGGCGGACGTTGGCGTGCAGCTCGGCGGCGAACAGCTCGATCATGTCGTCCGACAGCGACTGGGTGGTCGTGACCATCTCGCCCTGCTGGAAGAGGAAGCGCACCACGTCGGCGCCGGACCGGTTGAGCTTGGGACCCAGCTCCTGGGCGGTCGAGCCCCGCTCGACGATGATCTCGCCGTCGGGAACGGGCGCGTTCGACGGGGTGTAGTGGGTGATCTCCTGAGCTTCGAGCTCCTCGATGTTGCGGCGACGGCGCCGGGCCGGGCGGCGCCCACCAGGACGGCCGCGGTTGCCGAACGGCGGGCCGCTGCGGGCGCCGCCGGCGCCCGGGCGCGCCACCGCACCGCCGCCGCGGCGCCGCCACCGGCCCGGAAGCCACCGCCGGGCCGCCACCGCCGCCGCGGTAACCGCCCGGGCCGCCACCGGCGCGGGGCGGGTCGCGGACCACCGCGGAAGCCGCCGGCTGCCGGGGCCGGCACGGGCGGCCCGAGGACGGGCCAGACGGGCGGCCGCCGCCCGGCGCGGGACGGGCCGCCGGGCCCCGGCCGGGCGGCGGCGGGATCGGCTTGCCCGACGCAGACAGAGGCGGGCGGCGCAGACCGGGCGGCGGCGGGATGGGCTTGCCCGAGGAGGAGAGCATCGGGCCGGCCAGGACCCGGCCGGGACGCGGGGGCCGCATCGGGACGCGGGCTATCGGGCCGTGGCCGGGCGCCAGTCGGATCGTGGGCCACCGGCCGGGCCGGTCCGGCGCTGGCCCGGCGCCCGGGGTGCCGGCGCTGGGCGGCGCGTGGCCGGCCTCGGCGGCGCCGCACGCCGGGGGCGGTGGCGGCCGGCCCGCGACGCCGCCGTAGCTGCGGCGGCGGCCGCAGCCGCGGGCCGGGCGAGCCCGGCGGGGCCGGGCTGGCCGCAGGGTGGGCCGACGGTAGGTGGTTGCGAGGAGCGGGCCGGCCGCCGCCCGGCGGTCCGGCCGGGCGACGGCGGGACGCGGACCGGCGCCGGCGGCCGCGGCGGATGGCGCGCGGTCGGAGGTCCTCCCGCTGGGGCGGGAGCCGACGGGCGGGGCCGGACCGGGGCGGCCGGCCGGCCGGTCGGGGCAACGAGGCCGCCGGGGCGGCTGGACCGCAGGAGCCGGCGGGCCGCCCGGCGACCGATCCGCTCCGGGGCGGCCGGGGCGCCGGGCCGCCGGAGGCGGCGGGCGCCGGGGCAGGAGCTGCGAGGCGGCGGCGGCGCGGCGCCGGCGGGCCAGCTGCCAGGCGGCGACCAGTCGCCGGCGGGAGCCTCGGCGCGGGGGCGGCCGCGCCGGTGCGGTGGAGCGCCGCGTCGCGGGAGGCGGACTCGGCCGGACGTCCGACTGGCACCGCCCGGACCCGGCCGCAGTCTCGGTATCGACGAGGCCGCCGCCTGTCGCCGAGCTGGCCGACCGGCGACAGCCGCGGTCGACGGCCGCGACTGGCGGCACGGTGCGGGGGCGCACTTCCGGCGGCTCGACGGGTGCGGCCTGGGTTTCGACCGGGCGGCGCAAGCCCTCCTGATCCGCCTTGCGGCGGACGCGGTCGGCCTGCTGCTCCTCGATGCTCGAGGAGTGGCTCTTGACGCCGATCCCGAGCTGGAGGCACAGGTCGAGCGCTTCTTTGTTGGTGAGGCCGAGCTCTCGTCCTAGCTCGTAGACCCGGATCTTCTTCGGCAAGTTGCTGCGTCAGTCCCTTCTCATGCCGGCCGCCTGTGGCCGAGCCGGTATCCATGTTCGCACGTTCCCGGTGTCGTCTCTCGCAGCGCCCTCGATGCTTCGGCCGAGACCGCCGCTTTGAAGGCCCTGCGAAAGGCATCCCGGCGGGCAGCCGCCTCCAGGCACTGGACGCTGATCCCCCCGGTCGCGGGTCCCGGCAAAGCCAGGCACCGCGCCCGGGAGCGTTCCGATCGACGACCAGCGACCCGTCGGCACACCGGGCCACTCGTACCAGGGTACCGGCTGCGGCGCGGGTGCGGCACCCGACGCAGGTCCTGGTAGGACCGGGATCCGCGGATGGCTTCGCTCCCCGCAGAAGCCTGATCGCGACCGGCGTCGTCGTTTCGCGCCCCGCCCAGGCCCGGCGGGGCCGGTCGTTGACGTTCGTGCTGACGGTCGCGGGCTACCCCTCGCCCTCCCGTCCGCGATGCGACTCTCCCGATCCGGCGGCCAGGGTCTCGCCCCCTGCGCCGCTCTTGACCGTCGCCGTCACCCCGGGCTCTCCGGTGGGCGTCACACGCTCACCGCCATCCCCCGGTGGTACAGGCACAGCGTCTTCGGATTCGTCCGACGTGTCGCCCAACGACCACTGCTCGGCCGACACGGCCTCGCCGCCCTCGGCCGGCTGCCAGACCATCTCGCCGGCCTCGTTCTCGACCCACTCGCCCTCGGCCCATTCCTGATTGGCGTAGGCCTCCTCCTCCGCGATCTGGGTCTCGCTCTTGATGTCGATCCGCCAGCCCGGTCAGGCGGGCGGCCAGGCGGGCGTTCTGGCCCTCCTTGCCGATGGCCAGCGACAGCTGGAAGTCGTGAACGACCACGGTGGCGGTGCCGGTGAGGTCGTCGAGATGAACCTCCTTGACCTTGGCCGGCTGCAGGGCCCGCATGACGAACTCCCGCGGCTCGTCGGAGAAGGGAACGATGTCGACCTTCTCGCCCCGCAACTCGTTGGTCACCATGCGCACCCGAGCTCCTCGGGCGCCGACGCAAGCGCCGACCGGGTCCACGTTGGTGTCGTTGGACCACACCGCGATCTTGGTCCGGTGCCCCGGCTCCCGGGCCGCCGCCTTGATCTCGACCACGCCGCTGGAGATCTCGGGGACCTCCAGCTCGAACAGCCGCTTGATGAGGCCCGGGTGGGTCCGGCTGACCACGATCTGGGGACCCTTGGTGGTCTTGCGCACCTCGACGATGTAGGCCTTGAGCCGGGCCCCGTGCTCGTAGCGCTCGTACGGGACCTGCTCGGCCTGGGGCAGCAACGCCTCCACCTTGCCGAGGTCGAGCAGGGTGTAGCGGTTGTCGCTCTGCTGGATGATCCCGGTGACGATGTCGCCCTCACGGCCGGCGTACTCCTCGTACTTGAGGTCCCGCTCGGCTTCGCGGATGCGCTGAGTCATCACCTGCTTGGCCGTCTGGGCCGCGATCCGGCCGAAGTCCTTGGGAGTGTCGTCCCACTCCCGCACGACGTTGCCGTCCTCGTCGAGCTCCTGGCCGTAGACCCGGATGTCCCCGTTGTCGGGGTCGATGGTGACGACCGCCTCCTCGGCGGCGTTCGGCAGGCGCTTGTAGGCGGCCACCAGCGCGTTGGCCAGAGCGTCGAGCAGCGTGTCGACGCTGATGCCCTTGTCCTTGGCGATCTGCTGAAGGGCGTCGAGGAAGGCGAAGCTGTCTTTCATGATTGGGGTGTCCTTGGGATTGAGGGCTGCGGCGGCGCGACCGGTGACTGGAACGGCTCGGCCCTCGATGACGGCCGCCGGGCCGCCCTGCGGTCGGGCCCCACACCAGGACGGTGCGGGCCCGTTCGATCTGTTCGTAGCGAAGGTGGATGCCGGCCCCCGGCGACTCGGCGGGCTCCAGGTCGATTCCATCCGGGCTCACCTCGAGTCAGGCGGCCGCGGTGGCGTCGGGCACCGTCGACCGGTACCGATGTCTTGACCGTGATCTCGGAGTCCGACGTACCGCCGGTACTGCTCGGGCGTGCGTAAGGTGCGCTCGACGCCGGGGCTCGACACCTCCAGCTGGTAGCGGCTGTCCGGGGTGGCCTCAGGATGGGCGTCGAGAAGCGGCGATAAGACGGCGCTGGCGGCGGACAGGGCATCGAGGTCCACGCCGCCCGGGCGCTCGACCATGATGCGAACCACGTCGCCGATGATTTCCACGTCCCACAACTCGAGACCGGCGGAGGCCAGGATCGGCTCGGCCAGCTCGCGGATGCTCTCGGTCGATGCCATTCCACCTCCTTCGGACTCAAGGTTCGCAAACAAAAGCGTGGGCACCCTGCCCACGCAGGTACGGCCCACGCCAGCAACCGCCCGGCCCGGGCGGTCCCCCTAATTATAGCCCTCAACCTATGGCCGCCTGGGCCTATAGGCCTGGTCTCTGGGCCCAGTCTCCGGGCGTAGCCGCTGGCCCCGACCCCGGCCTGGCGTCGGCCCTGGTAGTGCACCGCCGGCGTGCCCCGCCGGCGCTCGACTCAGTACGCCCGGGCCACCACCGCCACCAGCCCCGACTCCTCCTCGCCTTCGGCGAGCGAACCTTCCCGGGTTTGCAGACAGCGAACGCTGTACCCCTGCCCCGCCAGCTCCTCCTCGCCTGCCTCGCCCACGCGATCCCAAGGCAGCACGGCGAAGCCGTCGCGGGCCGCCTCGGCCGCCTCCTGGATGGTCTCCACCTGCCAGGTGGCCGCGCCTGGCGCGCCGCCGCCTCCTGGTAAAGGGTCTCCTGAACCGCCGCCAGCGCAGACCCGACCTCCGCTACCACGCCGCCGAGCGGCACGGTCTGCTTCTCCTGGATGTCGCGGCGCACCAGCGTGACCTGGCCGGCGGCGAGCTCCCGGGGACCGACCTCGACCCGCACGGGAACGCCTTTGAGCTCCCAGTCCACGGAGCGCCGCCCAAACGACGTCCCCACCCGGTCGTCCAGACGTACTCGCACGCCAGCCCGGCGCAGGTCGTCCCCTAGTGCCTGGGCCGCCGCCGCCGCACCCGCCTCGTCCCGAACCAGCAGCACCACCACCTGGACCGGAGCCAACCGGGACGGCAGGCGCAGACCGGCGTCGTCGCCGTGGGCCATGATCAACGCCCCGACCAGGCGGGTCGACGCCCCCCACGAGGTCTGCCACACGTACTCCTGCGCTCCGGTATCGGATGAGAACTGGATGCCGAAGGCCCTGGCGAAATTCTGGCCCAGCTCGTGGCTGGTACCCATCTGCAGGGCCTTGCCGTCGCCCATCATGGCTTCGAGCGTCCAGGTGCGGATGGCGCCGGCGAAGCGTTCTCGGGCCGTCTTATGACCAGTCAGGACCGGCACGCCCAGCACCCCCACCATGGTGTCGAAGTACACCTCCCGCAAGATGCGCAGGGCGTAGGCCCGGGCCTCCTCGCGGGTGGCGTGGGCGGTATGGCCTTCCTGCCAGAGGAACTCGCTGGTGCGCAGAAAAAGCCGGGGGCGCAGCTCCCAGCGCACCACGTTGGCCCACTGGTTGATCAGCAAGGGCAGATCCCGGTAGCTGTGCACCCACTTGGCGAAGAAGCTGTTGATGACCGTCTCGCTGGTGGGCCGGACTACGATCGGCTCTTCGAGCTGGCGGCCGCCGCCGTGGGTCACGACGGCGAGCTCAGGGCTGAAGCCTTCGACGTGCTCGGCTTCCCGCTGCAGATAGGACTCGGGGATAAAGAGGGGGAAGTAGGCGTTCTCGGCCCCAGCCGCCTTGATGCGGTCGTCCATCTCCGCTTGCATCCGCTCCCAGATGGCGTAACCCCACGGGCGGATGACCATGGTGCCGCGGACTGGCCCGTTGTCGGCCAGCTCGGCTTGGGTGATGACGTCCTGGTACCAGCGAGGGAAGTCGGTGGCGCGGGGGGTCAGCGGTGTGGCCATGACTATTGAAGGTATGGGAAAAGACCGGCCCGGTCAGAAGGCCGTGCCCGTGAGCGGAGCCGGCGAGGTGCTGAGCAGTCCGTCGGCCTGGTCGAGGCTCCCGGGCCGCAACTCCTCGACACGCCCGGCCGCGGCCAGCACCGAGGCAGGAAAGCCGCCCAGATAGAGGGTGCCCAGGTCGGTGACGCGCAGGCGCACGTCAGGTTCCTCGCCGAGCCGGGCCGGCCGGCACGAAGCTCCGTCGGGCCCGGCGTCGAGAACCCAGCGGCCGGGTGCTTCGTCGGCCTGGCCATCCAGGTCATCGGTCGGCGGCAGTACGTCGAGGACCAGTCGGCCGGCCCGGCGGTAGCCTCGTGCTTGCAAGGCCGCCGGCACGTCCAGAATCCGCACGTGCAGCCAGTCGATCACATCCGTGATCCGGAACTGGCGGGAGTCCACCAGGCGCCAACGGAGGGAGTCGTCGAGGGGACGCCGACGGGCCCGGACCTCTCCGATCAGGTCGATGTCGAACACGAACTGCCACAACCCGGCTTCCACCGCCGGAGTGAAACCGCGCAGCTCCTCGATGAGAAGGCGGCAGCGGTCGCCTCGCAGGATGTCTTCATCGTGCACCCGGTAGCTCACGTAGCCTTCGTCGCACACGGCATGAAAAAGGGCGTTGGCTCCCTGGCGGCGTACGGGCGGATCCAAGAGACGTTCCTCCCACTGGATGGTGTTGCGGCTGGGTTCCCCGGCCCGCAGCCGCCGCTGCCGTTCGAACAGGTCGGGGAGGATCTTGCCGGCCTCGTCCGCGTCCACCAGCCGGATGTCGAGGGGGGGCGGCGGCACCAACATGGCCCCGTCGCGGCTGTCGATACGGACTTCGGTGGCGCTGGTCGCGTGACCAAACCCGAAGCGACCGTAGATGAGCGACTCCGACGCGATCAGCCCGGCGAAGGCGTCGCCCCGGGCCCGGGCGTCAGCCAGCGTGCCCGCCATCAACCGGCGCAGCAGTCCCCGCCGACGATGCGTCGGGTGTACGCCCACCGCGGTCACGCCGGCGAACGGAATCACCGGCGTCTGGGCCCCCGGTGGGGCGGGCAGGGTCAGGTCCAGGCTGGCCACGGCCGCATTGGCCACGAAACGGCCGTGATCCTCAGCGATCCAGGCCCGCTCCACCTCCAGCTCGCGGAGGTGGCGCTGGTCCCGCGCCTGGTCCTCGGGGTCATCCGTACCGGGCTCGAGAAAAGGCACCCGCACGGACGAGATGAACCTGGTCTCCTCGCCGGGCCGCAGGCGGCGCACTTCGACAGCCATGACCCCAGTCTGACCGCCGGCCACCCGATCGGCACAAGAATTATCCGGGCGATCCCCGGCCCGCGGAACGCCAAACGCCGT
Organism: uncultured Acidimicrobiaceae bacterium; assembly: GCA_963834775.1. Taxonomy (GTDB): domain Bacteria; phylum Actinomycetota; class Acidimicrobiia; order Acidimicrobiales; family Palsa-688; genus PALSA-693. The sequence continues at coordinate 401,262 of CAWICR010000006.1, read as the reverse complement.
TCACGCCACATCCTCACAATCGCTCTGGCGCCCGGCCCGCCGGTTGTGACGGCGTGGCGACATAGTGCACGCGTAGTAACAGCCGGTCGCTGGCGGGCGGGAGTGATTGTTACGTCGTGGCGAGCAGGCTCAGGACCTCATTTCGCCCAGGCGACGGTCGATCAACTCGACGCGCGCTTCGCTCTGGTTGGCGTCGGCGCCTTTGGCGTCGAGGAGCGCCAAGCGGTCAGCCTCGGCTGCCGCCGCCGCGCCCGAATCGGCCGCGGCGAGACGGGCCGCCACTCCCTCCTTGACCAGCTTCTCAGCTTCGTCCACCAGGGCGGCCACCATCTCGTCTTCGGGTACCACCCGGATGATCTGGCCCCGGATGAAGAGGTGGCCCCGATGCCGGCCGGCCGCGATACCGAGGTCGGCCGAACGGGCCTCACCCGGGCCGTTCACCACGCAACCCATCACCGCCACCTGCAGGGGGATCTCCTTGCCCTCCAGGGCGGCCTGGGCCTCCTGGGCCACCTTGTAGACGTCGATTTCCGCCCGCCCGCAGGCCGGGCAGGCCACCAGGTCGACGTTGGTGCGCTCGCGGAGGCCGAGCGATTCCAGCAGTACCCGACCCGCTTTGGCTTCCTCGACCGGATCTGCGGTCAACGAGTAGCGGATGGTGTCGCCGATACCTTCCGCGAGGAGGGTGGCCATACCGGCCGTGCCCTTGATGGTCCCCGCAGGCGGGGGGCCGGCTTCGGTCACGCCCAGATGCAACGGGTGGTCGGTGACCTCCGAGAGCTGGCGGTAGGACTCGATCATCAGCGGCACGCTGGATGCCTTCACCGAGATCTTGACGTTGTCGAAGCCCTCCTCGGCAAAGAGACCCAGTTCGGTCTGGGCCGACTCCACCAGCGCTTCGGGGGTGGCCCCGCCGTACTTCTTGTAGAGCCGGGGGTCGAGCGATCCGGCGTTGACGCCGATGCGGACGGGGATGCCGCGATCCTTGCATTCCCGGGCCACCAGCTTGATTTCTTCGGGCTTGCGGAGGTTGCCCGGGTTGAGCCGCAGACAGTCGACGCCGGCCTCGATTGCACCCAGCGCCATCTCCACGTGGAAGTGGATGTCGGCAACGATGGGAACCGGGCTGCGGGGAACGATGCGGGCCAAGCCCTCGGCGGCTTCCCGCTCGTTGCAGGTACACCGGACGATGTCGGCGCCGGCAGCCCGCAAGGCGTAGATCTGGGCCAGGGTGCCGTCCACGTCGGCCGTTTTGGTGATCGTCATCGACTGCACGCTGATCGGTGCTCCGCCCCCGACCGGCACCGATCCCACCATTACCTGCCGGGTTGGCCGCCGCGGAAAACGAGATTGAGCCATCACCCTGGAGCCTACCGGCGCCTAGGTTGCCAGGTCGCGGAGGTCCAGGAAGAGGGCACTGGCCCCGAGGAAGACCACCAGGCCCAGGCCCAGGTAGAACAGCGGCAACAATTTTGCCACGTCAGCGTGGTAGCGCCGGCGCGGCCGGCTGCGCACCCCCTCGTAGAGCGCCACCACCACGTGGCCGCCGTCGAGCGGAAAGAACGGCAGCAGGTTGAAAATGCCGAGTGACAGGTTGAGCACGGCAATCAGCCACAAGACGGTGGCCGCCCCGCTCTGGCCCGCCTGGTGAAGTAGACGGACAATCCCCACTGGCGACTCGAAGCGCACACCGTTGCCCGGGTTGTCGGCGGCGTGCTGGTTGGACAGCATGTGGAAGTAAGAGCTCACGCCGTGCAGGGTGAACAGACGCCCGAAGGCGTCGAGCGTCAGGGCGTTGACATGCACCCACGCCCCTCCGGTCCGGCTAATCGATTCCCCCAGGCTGGAGTGAATGACCGCGCTGGGTGCCACCCCCAGGAATCCGAGCGGCGGCGTCCCCGGGGGTGGTTTGGGCAAAGCCTGGGCTCCCGCCCCGCTGATCTGGACGTCGTTTTTGTTCACGGGAACGGGGAAGAGGTGCACCAGCTTGCCGGCGCGGGAGACCGTGACGTCCAACCGCCGGCCGTAGTGCGACTGGATGTAGGCGCTGATCTGTGCCCAGGTCGAGAAGTGGTGGCCGTCGATGGCGACGATGCGGTCTCCGATCCGGAATCCAGCGTCCTGCGCCGGGCTGGCGACGACCGTGTTGCCGACCTGCAGTCCGTCCACTTCCACGATGGGGTTGGAAGCCGGGAGCGACGTGGGCGAGTTGAGGTAGTTGCCGTTGTCACCGGTCAAGAAGAACATGGCAAAGAGAATGACGATGGCGATGAGAAAGTGCATCGTCGAGCCAGCCAGGGCGACCGACAGCCGGCGCCCCAGCGGCGCCTGCCGGTAGGTACGGGATTCGTCGGCGGGGTCCACCTCTTCGAGGTTGTTCATGCCCAGAATGCGGCAATAGCCGCCCAGGGGAATCCCCTTCACCCCGTACTCGGTCTCGCCGCGGCGCACCGACCACAGGCGTGGACCGAAGCCGACGAAGAACTCGGTCACCTTGATCCCCGCCGCTTTGGCGGTGATGTAGTGGCCGAACTCGTGGGCGACGATGCAGCCGATCAGGGCCAGGACCAGCAGGACCGTTTCGCCGGCTCCGGCCGCAAAACCGAGGGCGACGAGTCCGGCGACGATGAGTGCCAGTCGGAGCAGCGCCCAGCGCTGGTTCGGGGCCGGGGCCTCGGGTGTCTCATCCCACTGTCGGTGGCCCGCCAGGCCGAGTGGATCTGATTCGAGGCTTTCTCGCCACCCGGGGCGAGTGTCGGTCACCGCCGGGCGGTCGGTCGCCGGCCTACCTCGGCTCGGGCCAGGTCGCGGCCGGCCCGGTCAGCATCCAACACGTCGTTCACGGTATCGGGAACCCTGGCGTCACACTCGTCAAGGGCCGCCGAAATGACGTCCGGGATATCCACCCAGCGAATGTCGCCGGCCAGGAAGGCCGCGACGGCAACCTCGTTGGCGCCGTTGAGCCAGGCCGGGGCGATACCGCCGGCACGGCCGGCCCGGTAGGCCAGATCGAGGCAGGGAAACGAGGCCCGATCCGGTGCCTCAAACTCCAGCGTGCCGAGGCGCGCCCAGTCGATGATCCCGAACGCGGTTGCCAGACGGTCCGGATAGGCCAGCGCGTAGCCGATCGGGAGCCGCATGTCCGGCTGCGAGAGCTGGGCCAGGGTGGCGCCGTCGCTCGTCTCGATCATGGAGTGGACGATCGACTGCGGGTGTACCACCACGTCGACGGCGTCGTAGTCGAGCCCGAACAGCTCGTGGGCCTCGATGACCTCCAGCCCCTTGTTCATCAGCGTCGAGGAATCGATGGTGATTTTCGGTCCCATCTTCCAGGTGGGGTGAGCCAGGGCGTCCTCCACGGTCACCTCAGCCAGGGACCGCTGATGACGGCCGCGGAAAGGGCCGCCGCTGGCGGTCAGCACGATGCGCCGAACCGGCATAGTGGGCGGGTACGGCAAGGCGGCCATCTCTTTCTCCGTAAGAACCGCCCGCAAACACTGGTGGATGGCGCAGTGCTCCGAGTCGACCGGCACGATCTCAGCTCCTGGCGTCAGCCGCGCCACTTGGACGACCGGGCCCCCGGCGATCAGGGATTCCTTGTTGGCGAGCGCCAGCCGACATCCCGCCTCCAGCGCTGCCAGGGTCACCGGCAGGCCGGCGAACCCGACCACGCCGTTGACGACGACGTCGACGCCGGTGGCGATCTCGGCCAGGGCATCCGGGCCGGCCAGGAGCTCCACGCCCGGAGGTAAGAGGGCCTGGAGTTGACGCGCCCGGGTGGCGTCAGCGAGGGCCACTCGTTCGGGATGCAGCCGGTTCGCCTGGTCCGCCAGGCGGTCGACTGAGGTGGCGGCCCCGATGGCCGCCACCCGGTAGGCGCCGGGCTCGGCGCCGATCACCTCAATGGCCTGGGTTCCGATCGAGCCGGTGGAGCCCACCAGGCTCACGGTCTTCACGGCGGCTACTTGACGATGTGCTGAATCGTGGCCAGGTAGTAGGCGGCGGGAAGGGCCAGGAGAATCGAGTCGAAACGGTCGAGAAGACCGCCGTGGCCGGGCAGGGCCATCCCGGAGTCCTTGACGCCCAGGTCGCGCTTGATCATCGACTCGAACAGGTCGCCCGCCGGGGCGGCCAGCCCAACGATCAATCCGAGCACCAGACCATGCCGGGTGCCACCCCACGGGGTGAGCTCTTTGCCGACGATGGCGCCCACGATCAAGGCGGCGACGAGCCCGCCGATAAAGCCCTCGATCGTCTTGCCGGGACTGATGCTCGGCGCCATAGGCCGGGAGCCGATGGTGCGGCCGACCGCAAAGGCGCCGATGTCCGCGGCGATGGCGACGACCACGGCGCCCAGGAGCAGGCCTTTGCCGTGGGACGCTCGCAGCATGACCGCCGAGTACGAGCCCAGGATCCCGACCCACACGAAGGCCATGGTGGTCACCGCCACGTTGGCGAGTGGCCGGGCTTCGACGATACGCAAGAGGTACCACATCATCGACCCGGCAAAGACCAGCACCGCGGCCAAGGGCAGGGCGTCGATGCCTTTCCAGTAGGCCCCGAACACCAACCCGACTGTGGCGACCAGGCCGAGCAGGGTGGCGGGCCGGAAGCCCGAGCGCTGCAGCATGCCGTACGCCTCCGCGGCGGCCGCTACGACGACCGCGGCGGCCAGTACAACCAGGGCTTTCGACCCGATCGCATAGGCAATCAGCAACAGGATGATGAGTCCGGCGCCCACCGCTACCCGGGTGGCCAGGTCGTCGCGGCCGCTGCCGCCGGACCCGACCGGCGGCCCCACCCGGCCGGGCGGGCGGCTCGAGGGACCATGGGCGCCGGTACGACCGCGGGGGCGGGTCTGGGCCGCCTGGCGGGCCCGGTTCTCGGCGGCCTCTGTTTCAGGGGCGAGGTCGTCGTCGTCGAAATCCGCGATGACTGCGGCGGCGCCGACGCTCGTGCGCTCCGCTTCGACCCGTTCAAAATCCTCGTCGAACGAATACAGGTCCGAGTGCTCGGACCGGGTCTGGTCGAGGGCGCCAACGGGGGCTTCGTCGCCCCCCAGCTCGCCGATCTCGTGAGCATCCGACCAGTCGTCGCTCTCGTCACGCCAGCGCATGCTTTGCGAACCCAGAGCATTCCAGGCGGCCAGATCGTCTTCGCTCGGCTCGGTCTCGTTCGGATCTTCAGCAAGGATGCGCGGCACCTCCCCCGTCGGTGGGTCAGTCCAGTGCGGCAACTCTGTTCCTCCTCCGGTCACGGTGATCCCTTCTTCGGGGGGCGCTAGCGGTGACGGCTCCACAGGCCGAGAGGCGCCCGGTGCGTGGTCGCGGCCAGGATCGGGGTCGCCCGCTGACCTCGAAGCGGTCGGGGGGTCCTCACTGGCCGGCGTATCGGGCCGCCCAGGGGGTTGGGAACTGGCTTGGGTTGGCCCTCCGGGTGGCGCCGAACTCGTTTGCGGGTCGGATTGGCCTGACCGCCAGTCAGATCCCGATCCCGTGGCGCCGGACGATCCGCTGGCCCACGTCCCCGCGGCCGGCGACACCCCCTCACCCGCCACCGTCCCGGCGGCCCACGCCCCGGGGGCGTGCTCGCGGCCGCCGCCTGACGGCGGACCCGACGACGGGGCTGAACCGACGGGAGCGGCCCACTCGGACGACGGTGAGCGCGGCCCGGGGGAGGCGGCCCATTCTCCTGACCCGCCGCTCGAGGGTCCGCCCCCACCCCACTCGCCCGACCCGCCGCTCGAGGGTCCGCCGCCACCCCACTCGGATGACGCGGCCGAGCCGGGGCCCGACGACGTCCACTCTCGTGACAACCCGGTATCTGAGGGGCTGGCCACCCAGGGGCGGCTCGTCGACCCCGAATCCGGTCGGTAGCTCGGACTAGCTGCAAATGCGGGTTCGTCTTCGGCCTGGTCGTTCGTGGATGCGAAGGTTTGTTGACCGGACGCCACAGGCCGGGCGCGGTCGGCCGACGTGGATCCCGTCGGCGAGACCGACGCGACATTCGTTTCGGGCTCAGCAGATATGGCCAGCGTCCTGGGCTCGGCCGAAACCGGATCTGGGAGGGGGCTGGACTCCGGCCGGGCCGGGTCCTCCGCCTCCGTCGCCATGACCGCCGCAGGTATGCCCAGCTCCGCCGTCCTGTCGCCGAGGCCCGACTCCCCGCCCGGCGGCTCGTCCGTGCGTGGGGCGGCCGGCTGTCCGCCCCACAACGCCGGCTGAGAATCGTCCGGGCCGCCGACCTCGGTGTCGGACGGGTCCTGATCGCTGCGCCCCGACGAAGCGAGGGGCGGCAGCGAAACCGCACCGGCGGGATCGACCGAATCGGGAAGAGGAAATCGGTGCGGCGACCGGGGCCCCTGTGGAGCTGGCGGGACGTCCCCGAAGCGCAACTCGTCCTCGGATCGTCGCCCGGTAGCTTCGCCGGCATCCAGAGCCGCCTGTGCCTCGTCGGCTGGAATGATGCGAACTCCCTCAGCCGGACGGCGCTGTGGTGATCGGTCGCTCCGATGCTTGCGCTCGCTCACGGCATCCCTCCTCGCTTCCTCCGAATCGCGCCTGGTACCGGGCCGCCAGGCGCGGCTCATACGGCCAGCAGTTCTTCCTCTTTGTGCTGGAGGACCCGGTCGACATCAGCCACCAAGTCGTGGGTGATTCGCTCCAAGTCCTTCTCGGCCCGGTCTAGTTCGTCGCTCGAAATCTCGCCGTCCTTTTCGAAGGCCTCCAGGTCTTTGCGGGCGGCCCGGCGCAAATTGCGGATGGCCACCCGGCCGTCCTCCGCCTTGGCATGGGCCACCTTGACCATGGCCTTCCGCCGTTCCTCTGTGAGCTGGGGGAAGGAGAGACGGATGACGGTCCCGTCGTTGTTGGGGTTGATGCCGAGGTCGGAGTTCTGGATGGCCCGCTCGATCGCCTTGAGAGACGATTTGTCGTAGGGAGTGATCACCATGAGCCTCGCTTCGGGGACCTGGATCCCGGCCAGCTGCTGCAGTGGGACCTCGGCCCCGTAGTACTCCACCCTCAGCTTCTCCACCAGGGCCGGCGCGGCCCGTCCGGTCCGGATGGTGGCGAGCTCGCCCCGCGTGTGATCGAGGGCCTTGGCCATCTTCTCCCGGCAGTCGTCCAGGACGGCGTCGACGTAGCTCTCCTCCTCCATCAGCGGATTAGCGTACCGATCTGCTCCCCCTGCAGGGCGCGACGAAGGTTCCCCGGCTCCATGATCGAGAAGACATGGATCGGCAGGTCGTTCTCTTTACAGAGCGTGATGGCGGTCAGGTCCATGGCCCGCAGCCCTCGGGCGATGACCTCATCGAAGGTGATCGTCTGGATCAGATTGGCGTCAACGTGCAGGCGAGGGTCGGCGTCATAGACACCGTCGGTCCCCCCGTGCGTGCCTTTGAGGAGGACATCCGCCTCGATTTCGACGGCGCGCAGGGCCCCGGCGGTGTCGGTCGTAAAGAACGGGTTCCCCGTGCCCGCCGCGAACACCACCACCCGGCCTTTCTGCAGGTGGCGGATGGCCCGCAGCCGGATGTACGGCTCGGCGATCTGCGACATGCCGATCGCCGTTTGTACCCGGGTCGGTTGCCCCTGCCGCTCGAGGGCGTCCTGAAGGGCCAGGGCGTTGATCACGGTCGCCAGCATCCCCATGTAATCGGCGCTGGCCCGATCCATCCCCGTGGCCGAGCCCGTCGCACCCCGCCAGATGTTGCCTCCCCCCACCACGACGGCGATCTCGGTGCCGAGTTCGCTGCGCACCTCCGCGATCTCTTTCGCGATCCGCTCAACCACGGCACCATCGATGGTTTCGTCCGCGGCGTCGCTGGCAAACGCCTCGCCCGAGAGCTTCAGCACGACCCGCTTCCACGGGGGCGGTCGATACACGAGGCCACCAGCCTAGTGCGAGGTGGTGCCTTCGGCGGCGGACACGCCCGACCGGGTGCAATGGGGTGCCGCGAACGCCGGCACCAGGCGACGGTGGGGCGGTGCCCGACGGTGCGACGGCGACGGCGCTGCCAGCCCGGCGGCCGCCAGCATGGCCTTGGGGCCGGGACACCATCCGGGCTCCCGGCCGGGGGGACGATGGCTACGACGGGATCAGGCTCCGACCGACGGTGGCCTGGGCGAAGCGGGTGATCTGGGCGCCGTCGAGGACCTGGGCGACTGTCTGCTTGTCGTCCCGGGCGTACGGCTGTTCCAAAAGAACCCCCCCGGGTACCCGCTTGTACCAGCCACCGAGCTTGCCTTCGACGATCTTGGAAAGCGCCTGCTCGGGCTTGCCTTCGTTGCGAGTTTGGGCCTCGAGCGCGGCCCGTTCGGCTGCCACCTCGTCCGCAGGAACGTCGTCACGGCGGAGATACCCCGGCTTGCCGAACGCGATATGAACGGCAATGTCGTGCGCCAGTTCGGGGGTGGCGCCGGCCAGCTCGACGATGACCCCGTTGACGCCCCTGCCATTTTGAATGTGGAGGTAGGTGTCGATCACGTGTCCCGGCTCGGCGGTGAAGCGCGACCACTTTTCCGACTTCGATGTTCTCCTTGAGAGACAGCCGCAAGTCGTCGACCACGTCCTTCAGGTCGGCGACGGCGCCTTCGCCATCGGTGGCCACGGCGCGGGCCAGCCGCCGGGTCGCGTCGACGAACTGCGGAGACTTGGCCACGAAGTCGCTCTCCGACTTGAGCTCGACCAGGGCCGCGTTGTCGCCCACAAGCGAGACCGCCACCGCACCCTCATCGTTGTCGCGGCCTGCCCGCTCGGCCGCCTTGCCCAGGCCGCGCTCGCGCAGCCAGGACGGCGGCGGCTTCGTAGTCACCGTCGGTCTCGGTCGAGCGCCTTCTTGGCGTCCATCATCCCGGCCCCGGTGGCGTCCCGAAGTGCCTTTACATCCTTGGCGGAAAACTCTGCCATGACCCTGCTCTACTCCTCTGTGGTTGTCGGTTTGGGCAGCCGAGTCGTCGGGGGCCGCTTCGACCGGAAGCGGACCTCCGCCGAGGCGCCCTCGTGATGTTCTGTCCGGCTGCGCTCGACCGAGGCTCAGTTGCGCCCGCCGCGCTACTCCTAGGCCGCGCTGCACCGGGCGACTCGGACTGCGCTCCTGATTCGCCACTGGCTGCCGCCCGGCGACTCCGGCGGCTCGGCCGGAGCTGCGACGCGTGGCAGCCAGACGGGCCTCACGCTCGGCTTGGGCGAGCGCGGCCTGGCGGCGGGCGTCCCGCTGCTGCTCGGCCCGGCGAGCCTCCTCCTCCGGATCGATGACCGGCGGGCCAGCCGGCGACCGTGCGCCGGTGCGAGCGGCCCGGCGGGACGCGATGAACCGCCCTCTTCGACGGCGTCGGCGATGACCCGGCACATCAGGGTGCCGGCCCGGATGGCGTCGTCGTTGCCCGGGATGACGTAGGTGATCAGGTCGGGGTCGCAGTTGGTGTCGACGACGGCGACGATCGGGAAGTCCGAGCTTGTTGGCCTCGGTGACCGCGATGTGCTCCTTCTTGGTGTCGATGATGAACACCGCGTCGGGCAGCCGGGTCATGTTGCGGATGCCGCCCAGGTTGCGCTGCAGCTTGTCGAGCTCGCGGCTGAGGATGAGGGCTTCCTTCTTCGGCATGGCGTCGAAGTCGCCGGCGGCGCGCATCCGCTCGTATTCCTGCATCTTCTTGACCCGGCCGGCGATGGTGTTGAAGTTGGTCAGCATGCCGCCGAGCCAGCGCTCGTTGATGTACGGCATGCCGCACTGGGCGGCGTAGCGAGCGATCGGGATCCTGCGTCTGCTTCTTGGTCCCGACGAAGAGGATGGTGCCGTTGTCGGCGACGAGGTCCCGGACGAACGAGTAGGCGACGTCGATCCGCTCGAGCGTCTGGTTGAGATCGATGATGTAGATGCCGTTGCGCTCGCCGAAGATGAACCGCTTCATCTTCGGGTTCCAGCGCCGGGTCTGGTGACCGAAGTGGACTCCGGCCTCGAGCAACTGCCTCATGGTGACGACAGCCATGTTGTAGACTCCTTCCCATCGGTTGGTCGAGAGCCCGATGCGCGCACTGCGGATCGACCGCAGCGACCGTGGGTGCACCGGGGGTGGTGGACGTGGTCCCGCCTGTTCGGGACAGCCACTCATGGTAGCGCAGCCGGGTAAGTACGCCGCTAGACGGGTGGGGCCGGAGTCCGGTCCGACCGTGCGGGGTCACTGCCCTCCCGTCAGCGTTCGGCGAGCAGGAGACGGCCCCGGAGCTGCATGATCGCCTTGGTGTGGATCTGGCACACCCGGCTCTCGGTGACACCGAGCACCTCGCCGATCTGGGCCAGGGTCAGGCTCTCGTAGTAGTAGAGGGTGAGGACGATCTTCTCCCGTTCGCCGAGCCGGTTGATGGCGCCGGCCAGGATCTGCTTCATCTCCTCGACCTCGAAGGCCGCCATGGGCCCTGTCGCCTGGTCGGCGAGCGTGTCCCCCAGGGTGGCACGCTTCGCCCTCGCTCGCCCGCCCGCCGGAGATCACCTCGTCCAGGGCGACGATGCCGACATAGGAGATCTGGCCGAAGATCTGCTGCAGCTCGGCTTCGGAGATCTGCAGCTCGGCGGCCACCTCGGCGTCGGTCGGCGCCCGCCCCAGTGAGCCTCCAGCGCGCGCGTAGGCCTGCTCGACGGATCGGGCCTTGGCCCGCACCGAGCGCGGCACCCAGTCGATCGAGCGCAACTCGTCGATGATGGCGCCCTTGATCCGGGTGATCGCGTAGGTCTCGAACTTGATGCTGCGGCTCGGTATCGAACTTCTCGATGGCGTCGATCAGGCCGAACATGCCGTAGCTGACCAGGTCGGCCTGCTCGATGCTGTGGGGCAGACCGGCCGAAACACGCCCGGCCACGAACTTGACCAGCGGCGAATAGCGCACGATCAGCTGGTCGCGCAGGTCGCGATCCCCAGTCCGCTTGTACTCGGACCACAGGCATCGACGTCCGAGGTCTGATCGGCGGGCTCGTCGCGTTTCATGGCGATTGATCGCTATCTCGAGGGCTCGTCGACAAGTCCGCTGGAGGCGGAAGGACTCGGCATGATGAGCAGCACCACCCGGGAGGCTAGTCCTTACGCCCAGTGGCCGAAGCAGCGCCCGCAGTCCCCACGGCCGGAGGGACAACCGCCTTGCGTGGGGCGTAGCCGCGCTAGGTCAGGGCGCCCGGCTGTTTCACGCTCGTCGCACCCACCAGTCGCCGTGCCGTTCGATCCACCCAGCGGCTTCCAGGATGTCCAACGACCGAGCTACCACAGCAACGGGCATCCGGCTGCGCTCAACGAGCTGGTTGAAGGAGGAGGGGCGCCAGAGCATGGCATCGAGGATCGCCCGGGTCTGCGGATCGGACGTCAAGCCCGTCTCCGGGGGGCCGCCATTCCTGGGGAGTCCGGTCGTCGGGGGCCGCGAGCAGGAAGATCCCGAGTCCGTCGAGGACGTCCTGGGCATTCCGCACCGGTGCGGGTCCGTCATGAAGAAGCTGGTTGGTGCCTGCGCTCGCCGAGCTACGGACCGGGCCTGGCACGGCCCGCACGTCGATGCCGCGAAGGATCGCCGCCTCTGCCGTGATCAGACTGCCGCCCGCCTCGTGGGACTCCACCACCACGACCATGCGCGACAAGGCGGCGATGATGCGGTTGCGGGCCGGAAACCGCCAGGCCTGGGCGGGGCGGCCAGGCGGCGTCTCGCTCAGCATCACGCCGCTTCGGGCGACTCGGTCCCAGAGCCATCTGTGGCAGCGGGGATAGGGAACGTCGACCCCGCTGGCGGCGATTCCCGCGGGGGGCGTCGAGAACCCGACACCGCCGGATGTCCCGTCGCCTGGCCCGGGGCCGTTATCGCTTAGGCCGCTCAACGCACCCGTGTGCGCAGCACCATCGATACCGAGGGCGAGGCCCGACACCACGCAGATGCCGACCGCGGCCAGATCCCGCCCCATTTCGAAGGCGATCGAGCGCCCGTCCGGAGTGGCCCGCCTCGTCCCCACGATGGCAACACACGGCCGTTCGAGGAGCCAAAGCGATCCTGTCCAGAACAGAACGCCGGCTGGCTGCGGATCATCTACGAGTGCTGCTGGGTAGCTCGAATCGCCGACCCAGGTGACGCCGATTCCCCGGGCTTCGTACTCCGCCCACCAGCCCGACGGGTCCAGTCGTCGAGCGGCGTCCTGCCACAAGTGGTCCCTGTCCAGGTCGCGGGTGGCCCGGTAGTCCATCGCAGATTCCGGTGCCGACCCCTTTCCCTGGGGTGAGGCCGACCGATCGAGCCCGAGCCCTAATTGCCCTGCAGCGCGCCGGTCCGGGCCGGGTCTGACCAGCCGGCCCGCTCGAATACGGCGCCAGGCCTCCTCCGGGGTCCAGTCCTGCAAAAGCGCGACCAGGGTGGCTGGGCCCGCGCCCGGCAGGCAAGCCAGCGCGGCGGCAAAGGCCGCTGAGCCAGACGATTGCGATTCGGTGAGGTCTCCCGGGTCGGCGGGCCGAAGCCCGACCCCCATCGCGGCAGGTCCGTGGCCACCTGGGCCGGCAACGCCAGACTGCTCAGCGCCCCCCTCGTTGGTGCTCCCAGCCTCACCCGTCTTCGCGGCCCCGCCGCTGTTGACCGCCTGGTCCGTGTTCGCTGCCCCGTTGTTGCCGGCCAATGTTGGCTCGCCCACGCTCACAACGACTCTTCGCTCGGAGGAAACACCTCGGCGCGCAGCACCAAGGCGGCGTGAATGTCATCGAGGCCGATCGGCCCTTCCCGGCCACCAAGGTCGGCGAGCGTACGCGCCACCCGGCGCACCCGATGCAAGCCGCGGGCTGACAGGCGACCTTGTCGCAGCCGGGCTTCCAGCAAGCGTCGGGCGTCACGCTCCAGCGGCGCGGCCACGTCCAGCTGCGATGCGGGCAAGGCGGCGTTGCACGCCACACCTCGCGCGACCGCGGAGCGGCGAGCAGCAACAACCCGCTGCGCTACGACGGCTGTTGGTTCCACCGAGCGGTGCCGGGTGCTATCGCCGGCCAGAAGCTCTCCGACATCGGGCCGGTCCACAGTGACACGCAGATCGAAGCGATCCAGTAGCGGTCCCGATACTCGCGACGCGTACCGGGCCCTGACGGCCTCGCGACACCGACACGCGCCGGGACCGCCCTCGCCGCCGCATGGACACGGGTTCATGGCCGCCACGAGCAGAACCCGGCCCGGGAAAACGACACTCGCCCGCGCCCGACACACCAGTACCCGCCCCTCCTCTAACGGCTGACGAAGAGTGTCGAGCACGTCGGATGGGAATTCGCCCAGCTCATCTAGAAACAGAACGCCGTGATGGGCGCAGCTGAGCTCCCCCGGGCGCATGAGCGGGCTACCCCCACCGATCAACGACACCAGCGAGGCGCTGTGATGAGGTGCCCGCATCGGGGGCCGTCGCACCAGCACACCGGCAGGCAACGGGATGCCTGCAGCGGAGTGAATGCGGGTGACTTCCAGCGCCTGCTTCAACTCCAACGGCGGGAGGAGGCCTGGGAGCCGTTGAGCAAGCATCGTCTTACCAGCCCCTGGCGGTCCGACCAAGAGCAGGTGGTGGCCCCCCGCGGCAGCCACCTCCAAAGCCAGGCGCCCAAGGGTCTGGCCTCGCACGTCGACGAGGTCAGGTCCGGCCGGTTCCTCCTCGGGTGCAGCCTGGTAACCGAGCGCCGGCCAGCCTTCCTCGCCCCGAAGAACCGCGATCAAGCTACGGAGACTGGGAACGGACCGCACTGACGATTGTCGAACCAGCGCAGCCTCCGCTTCGCAGGACGCCGGCACCACCACCAGCCCGTCGGGCACGGCATCCACCAGCGGTAATACCCCCGGGACGCGCCGGATACTGCCGTCCAACCCCAACTCACCGAGAAACGACATCCCGGCTATGAGCTCAGGGGGCAGCTGCCCGTCGGCGGCAAGCAGCGCGATAGCGATGGGAAGATCGAGTCCCGCCCCGCTTTTGCGTACGCCTGTCGGTGCCAGATTGACCGTCATCCGCCGCTGCGGCCAGTGCAATCCACTCGAGAGAATGGCCGCCCGCACCCGATCGCGCGCCTCACGACATGACGCGTCGGGAAGACCGACCACGTTGAAAGCGGGGATCCCCGCCGAGACATGCGCTTCCACGGCGATCGACCGGCCCTGAACACCGATCAGAGTGGCGGACGGCACGCTGGCCAGCATTAACGGCTCCTGACTGACGTTATGAGGGGTCAAGGAAAGGGCCGTCCGCCGACCACCAAGCGTTCGGCGGCAACCTACCGCGGCCGTGTGACATCTTCCGTGAGTCGGCGGTCCCGCCGCGTCTGTGGAGCGGCGAGAGTACAAATTCATGGGAGCTCGTTCGGGCCGACGCGACAACAACGACGCTGATCCCGGCGAGGAGCTCGAGGTCCGGCTCGTGCATCCGTTTCAGGCCCGCAAGACCTACGTCTGCCCCGGCTGCCAGCAAGAGATACAGCCCGGCGTCGGTCACCTGGTTGTGGTGCCGCGGCAGCATCCGGACCGCCGTCGGCATTGGCATCGGCCCTGCTGGGAGCATCGTCGCAGGCGGCGACCAGGTCGCTGAAGTGCGAGCTCGACTGGTGCGCTCGGACGACGGCGTCGGCGCCCGACGTGGCATAGCGATCCTTCGGCTCGGGGGCTGACCGTCTCGAGCGAGCAGGCGCTGTCGGGCCGAACGGCGAGGCGGCCCGGCCCGGCCCGGGACCGTTCGGGGATCCTAAGCGTCCACGCTCGTGCCTCCGTTTCGAGCGAGATGCGAAGTGTGGAGCAAATCGTGCGCAAAATGGCCGTTGGGGGTCCACACATCGACGTGTCGGCACCACAGACCGCGATGCCTGGACGGAATTGGGCTCAGCCGACGCCGACATCGGCAGACCACGGTGCACCGTGGCCACCCGACGCCGACACTGGCAGACCGCGGTGGATGGTGGCCAGGAGGCCGCGGTGGACGATGACCGGCCGGCGGGCGCCGGGCGGTTACAACGACGGATGACCGGCCGGCAGCCACGGGGCGGTTACAACGACGGATGACCGGCCGGCGGCCGCCGCCGGCGAGGACGCGGGTGGTGGCCCAGGTGGGCCCGCCGGAACGACTATCCCGATACCACTCGGAGGGCAGCGTCAAGGTCACGCCAGAGGTCCTCCACGTCCTCGATTCCCACGGACAAGCGCAGCAACCCCGGAGGCAGCGCTTGCTCGCCACTCCAACGCCCCCGCCGCTCGATGAGGGTCTCGACCCCTCCAAGGCTGGTGCCTGCGGTAGCCAGCCGAACGGCGCCGGTGACAGCTTCGGCGGCGGCGGCGCCACCGGCGACGTCGAACGCAACCATCGTGCCGAACCCGCGCATCTGGCGGGCAGCCAGGTGGTGACCCCGGTGGCCGGGCAAACCCGGATAGCGCACGACGTCTACGGCCGGGTGTCCACTCAATCTGCGGGCCAGCTCGGCGGCGCTCGCCTGGGCCCGGTCCAGGCGAATAGCCAGCGTTCTCATGCCGCGGAGCACTAGCCACGCCTCCCACGGCCCCGCGACGGCACCGTGGAGCGAGCGACGGTTGTTCAACGCCGCGTGGACGTGGCTCCGGTTCGTAACGGCCGTCCCGAGGACGACGTCCGAGTGCCCGGACAGCAGTTTGGTAGCGCTGTGGATCACCACGTCGCCGCCCAGGTCGAGCGGCCGTTGCAGCAAGGGAGTCGCGAACGTGTTGTCGACGGCCACGTCCATGCCCAGCGCATACGCCCCGGCGCAGAGCGCCTCCAGGTCGGCGACAGCGAGCAACGGGTTGGTTGGCGACTCCAACCAGAGCAGCCCCCGCCCACCGAACGAGTCCCGACCACCTCCGACCCCCGACCACGTCGACGGCGTCGGCCACCTGGGTGCAGGCCGCCAACGTCGCCTCGGTGTTCGCCACGTCGACGGTGCGAAACATGATGCGGCCCCGGCCGGCCACATCACCGAGCAGACGCCGAACACCGTTGTACGCGTCACCGGCTACGACCACCCGGCCAGGGACGGGCAGCGATTCGAGAACCGCCGCCACCGCCGCCATGCCCGACGCGAAGATCAGCGCCGACCCGCCCTCGAGAGCGCCCAGCGCCGCCTCCAGGGCTGACCAGGTGGGATTACCGTCGCGTCCGTACGCCAGCTCGCCGCCCTGGTGGAATGTCGAACTCATCACCACCGGTGGGTTAAGTGGCCCTCCCGGGCTGACGGCCGGCCGCCCCAGATGGACGACTGCGCTGGCCGGACTGAGCTCATCCCCGGCCCGGCCGCTCAGAACGCCGCCTCCAGCACGTCGATCCGGTCGTGGACGATGGCCACCACGTCAAAGCGCAGCTCCACCGGACGCAGCCCCAGGCCGGGGCGGTGCTCCGACAACCAGCGGGCCGCCAGCCGGTGGATGCGGGCCTGCTTGGCCGGGCTGACCGCCTCTGCGGGTTGACCGAACTCCGGTCCCGACCGGGTCTTCACCTCGCAGAACACGACCGTCCGGCCCAGACGGGCGATCACGTCCAGTTCGCCTTGACGGCAGCGCCAGTTGCGATCGAGTACTTCGTAGCCACGCTCGAGGTACCACGCCGCCGCCCGATCTTCCCCGGAGGTCCCGAGGGCTCGGCGATGTGCCCCCGCCGAGCCGGGAATTCCTACAGCTCCTTCTCGGGAAGCTCCTCGACGTTGACGTCCTTGAAGGTAACGACCCGCACGGACGACACGAAGCGGGCCGGTCGATACATGTCCCAGACCCAGGCGTCTCGCAACGCGATCTCGAAGTAGGTCCGGCTGCCGTCCCCCTTGGCCTCCATGTGGACTTCGTTGGCGAGATAGAAGCGGCGTTCGGTCTCGACCACGTACTTGAACATGGCGAGCACCGCTCGGTACTCCTGGTACAGCTGCAGCTCGATCTCGGTTTCGTACCGCTCGAGGTCCTCGGCGCTCATGGCCACAACCAGTTGGAGGGTCTGCTGCTCCGCGACGCGCTCATCCCCTCCATGCTAGGTCGCGCCACGTGGCAGCCGTCCGCGTGAACTTGGCAGACCCGCACTGCAACCGGGTCCTAGCGGGTTGAAGGCTGACGCTTTTCTTTAATTTTGGCGGCCTTTCCCGTCCGGTCCCGCAAGTAGTACAGCTTGGCCCGCCGGACGTCACCCCGGGTGACGACCTCGATCTTGGCGATCACGGGCGAATGCACAGGAAAGGTGCGCTCCACCCCGACACCGAAGCTCAGCTTGCGCACGGTAAAGGTTTCCCGCACCCCGGAATTCTGCCGGCGGATGACGGCGCCCTGGAATATCTGGACCCGCTCGCGGTTGCCCTCCACCACTCGCACGTGCACTTTGAGCGTGTCACCCGGGGCAAAATCGGGCACGTCGTCGCGCAGGCTGTCGCGGTCTACCAGGTCTGTCGGGTTCATGGCGCTGGGCTCCTGATCGGCATGAAATGCAGGTGACGTGACGTAGCGGGGGAGGTGACGCAAAACGGAGAGGACCGCTCAGGTTAGTGCGTCGAGGCCGAACTCGGCCAGCAGGGCGACCTCGTCATCGGCCAGTCCGCCCCGGGCGGCGATGAGATCCGGCCGGCGGGCCCGGGTGCGGGCCAGGGCCTGAGCGCGCCGCCAGCGAGCGACGAGAGCGTGATCGCCCGACCGAAGCACCTCCGGCACTTGCCAGCCCCGGAAATCCTGGGGCCGGGTGTAGTGCGGATATTCGAGGAGCCCCTCGCCGAAACTTTCTTCATGGCCGGAGAACTCGTTGCCCATGACACCCGGGACGAGCCGGGCGACGGCCTCGATCACGGCGAGTGCGGCCGCCTCACCCCCCGCGAGCACGAAGTCGCCGAGCGAGAGCTCGCCGTCGACCAGGTGATCAGCAACGCGCTGGTCGACCCCTTCATAGCGCCCGCAGAGCAAGGAGAAGCCCGGGCCGGCGGCCAACTCCGCCGCCCAGAGTTGGTCGAAGCGCCGCCCGCCCGGGCCCAGCAGATACAGGGGACGGACGGGATCGACGGCCTCTACTGCGGCAAAGACGGGCTCAGGCGCGAGAACCATTCCGGGCCCGCCGCCAAACGGGCTGTCGTCAACAGAGCGGTGGGGATCGGCGGCGCCGGCCCGCAGGTCGTGGACCCGAAGATCGAGAACCCCGCGGCGCGCCGCCTTTCCGATCAGGCTGGCCTGCGTCCACGGCCCGACCAGGTCGGGAAACAGGGTAAACACCTCGACGCGCATCACAGGTCGAGCAAGCCAGGCGGCAAGTCGGCTGTCAACACCCCGGCCTGGCGGGCCACGACAAAGCGGAGCGGGATCAACCGACCGTCGTCGAGGACCAGCAGGTCGCTGGCCGGGTTGGCCTCGACGGCGGCCACCACGCCGATCCGGACACCCCCGGTGTCCACAACCTGGGCTCCGATGAGATCGTGTACCCACCACGCCTGGGCGTCGGCCAGCGGCGGAGCGGTCAGCAAGGCGCCGCGCAGCACCTCGGCGGCCTCCCGGGTTTCGACGCCGCGGAACGACACCACCCACCGGGCCTGGCCCCCCACCGGGGTCTGCCGGCTGGCGCGCGACCACCTCGAGTTCGCCGTGCGGCCCTTGCAGGCGGGCGCCCGGCCCCACCCGCTCCAGGCGGTTGGTCCAGAGCTCCACCACCACCTGACCCCGGAGCCCGTGGGGACGGACAACCCGGCCGATCTCCAGAAACGGAGAGTCAGTCGACGATGTCGACAAGGACGTCGACGCCGTCTTTGGCTCCGGCCGCCCGCACCACGCTGCGAATCGATTGGGCTACTCGGCCTCGTCTGCCGATCACCTTGCCCATGTCATCCGGGGCGACGCGTAGCGACAGCTTGATGCCGTGGCGGGTCTCGCTGGTGTCGACCACGATGGCGTCGGGGTCGTCGACCAGGTTGCGAGCCAGCAACAGGAGCACGGCCTTGGCCCGGCCTCCGTCAATCTGGCCGTGGTCGTCCCACTCCTCCTCGAGGTTGGCCGCTGCCGTCTCCCCGTCGCCGGTCGCGCTCATGGCGTCGCCGGAGCTCGCCCGGACCTGAACTCCTCCATGGCCCCCGATTGAGCCAGCAACCGGGCGACGGTCTCGGTCGGCTGAGCGCCGTCCCGGAGCCAGCGCACGGCTTTGGAGTTGTCGATCAGTACCCGGCTGGGCTCGGCTCGGGGCTCGTAGGTGCCCAGAATCTCGATGAACCGGCCATCCCGGGGCGACCGGCTGTCCGCCGCCACGACTCGGTAGAACGGCTGCTTTTTCTTTCCCATCCGCATCAGGCGGAGTTTTACGGCCATCAGTTGGTTGCTCTCTCGCTCGGGGGCCTAGCGGCCCCGCTTCTTCTTTTTGCTCGGTCTCTTACCCCCCGACGTAGCCCGACGGGCCATCCTGCCCCCCAGACCCGGCATGCCGGCCATCTGCCGCATGTAGGTCTGCATTTGTTTGAAGCGGTCCAGCAAGGAATTGACCTCGCTGGTCGACGTCCCACTACCCCTGGCGATGCGTAGCCGCCGGGAGCCGTTGATGATCGAGGGATTCTGGCGTTCCTCGGGGGTCATGGAGTGGATGATCGCCTCGATGGGACCCATCAGGCTGTCATCGATCTCGGCATTGCGGACTTCCTTGGGGAGCCCCGGCAGCATGCCCACCAGCCCCGACAACGGCCCCATCTTTTTGACTTGCTGCATCTGCTCGAGGAAGTCCTCCAGCGTGAAGCGCCCCTGCTGGAGTCGAGACAGCGTCTCTTCCGCCTGCGCCTCGTCGACGTGGGCCTCGGCTTTCTCGATGAGCGTCAGCATGTCACCCATGCCGAGGATGCGGTCCGCCATGCGATCGGGGTGGAACTGCTCGAAATCCGGCAGCTTCTCGCCCGTGGACGTGAACACGATGGGGCGACCGACTACCTCCTTGACGGACAGGGCGGCGCCGCCGCGGGCGTCGCCGTCGATCTTGGTGAGGATCACGCCGTCCAGCGTCAGCGTCTGGTGGAACGCTTCCGCCGTGGCGACGGCGTCCTGGCCAGTCATGGCGTCGATGACCAGGAAGGTGTAGTGCGGCTCGATCGTCGTCGAGATGCGCCGCACCTCGTCCATCAACTCCGCATCGATCGACAACCGGCCGGCGGTGTCCACGATCAGGACGTCCCGGCCCAGCCGGATCGCTTCGTCGAGGCCCTTCTTGGCCACCGTCACCGGGTCCGACGCTTCGCTGTAGACCGGCACCCCCGCTTGCTGGCCGAGCACCCGCAGCTGCTCTACCGCGGCGGGGCGTTGCAGGTCGGCGCCCACGAGCAGGGGGTTGCGGCCCTCCCGCCGCTTGTACCACAGGGCCAGCTTGGCGGCCGCCGTTGTCTTACCGGACCCCTGGAGACCGGCGAGCAGGATGATGGTCGGCGGCCGGGAGGCGTAGGTGAGCCGGAGAGTCTCACCCCCCAGGATGTTGCGCAGCTCGTCGTGCACCACCTTGACGACTTGCTGGCCGGGGGTGAGGCTCTGCGAGAGATCGATGCCGACGAGCTGATCACGGACCCGAGACACGAAGTCCCGGACGACCCGCAGATTGACGTCCGCCTGCAGCAGGGCGAGGCGGATCTCCCTGAGGGCCTCGTCGACATCCGCGGCGCTCAGACGGCCGCGGCCGCGCAAGCGGCCGAAGACGGCGTCGAAGCGGTCGGTCAGGCTCTCGAACATGCGGGTGACCAGCGTAGACGACGAGCCCCCTGCCACGAGCTTCGCGTCGTATTCGTGGGTGTTACAGCTGCCCCATCCGGTAGAAACAAGCGATGCGTGGCGAACCGCTCATCTCGGCGCGCGGCCTGACGAAGGCGTTCGGAGCACTGCGCGCCGTCGACGCCATCGACTTCTCCGTGCAGGTGGGCGAGGCCTTCGGGTTCCTCGGCCCGAACGGCGCCGGCAAGAGCTCCACCATGCGCATGATCGCAGCCGTGTCGCCCCGCACCAGCGGCGAACTGCGCGTCCTGGGCCTCGACCCCGACCGCAACGGCCCCGCCATCCGGGCCCGGCTCGGCGTCGTCCCCCAGGAGGACAACCTCGACCTCGAACTGACGGTTCGCGAGAACCTGTACGTCTACGGCCGGTATTTCGACTTGCCCCGACGGGAGCTGCGCCCCCGCATCGAGCGGCTCCTGGAGTTCGCCCAGCTGTCTGAGCGGGCCGACGACCGGGTGGATCCGCTCTCCGGCGGCATGAAGCGGAGGTTGACGATTGCTCGCGCCCTCATCAACGAACCCGACCTTCTGCTCCTCGATGAGCCCACCACAGGCCTCGACCCGCAAGCTCGTCACGCCCTCTGGGATCGCCTGTACCGGCTCAAGGCCCAGGGTGTGACCCTCGTCCTCACCACCCACTACATGGACGAAGCCGAGCAGCTCTGTGACCGGCTGGTCGTGATGGAGGGGGGCCGCATCGCCGCCGAAGGGTCGCCACTGACGCTGATCGAGCGCTACTCCACCCGGGAGGTGGTTGAGCTGCGGTTCGCCCCGGGCGAAAGCCAACGGATGGCCGGCAAGCTGGTCGACATCCCCGAGCGCATCGAGGTGCTTCCGGACCGGCTCCTGTTGTATAGCGAGCACGGCGACGCCACCATGGCCGCGGTGCGCAGGCGCGGCCTGGAACCGCTCAGTGTCCTCGTGCGGCGGTCCACCCTCGAGGACGTGTTCCTCCGGCTCACCGGCCGTCATCTGGTCGACTGAGGGACGCGCCCGGCCGTGGCGACACCCCCTTGGCTTCGCGTGTACGGGTACTTCGGGCGTGCCTACCGGCGAACCTGGCGGGCGTCGATCATGACGACCTTTGTCAACCCGGTGCTCTATCTGGCGGCCATGGGTGTCGGTTTGGGATCGTTCATCAACAAGGGCGGCCATGGCCAGAGCCTGGGGGGCCTGAGCTACCTCCAGTTCGTCGCCCCGGCCCTGGCGGCTACCACAGGAGCGACGACGGCGGCGAGCGAGTCGATGTTTCCCGTCATGGGCGCCATCAAATGGGTGCGCACCTACTTCGGGATGCTGGCCACGCCGTTGCGGGTCGGCGACGTGCTGGCCGGTCACCTGCTGTGGATCGCCACCCGGGTGGCCACGGCAGTGGCCGCCTATCTGGTCGTCATGGCCGCCTTCGGGGCGATTCTCTCCCCGCTCGCGATCTTCGTCTTTCCGGTGGGCGTGTTGACGGGCATGGCGTTCGCCACACCGCTGGCCGCTTTCGCGGCCAGTCAGGAAAACGAGGAGGCCTTTCCGCTCGTGTTTCGTCTGGGCGTGATCCCGTTGTTCCTCTTCTCCGGCGTGTTTTTTCCCATCAGCCAGCTACCGGCAGGCCTGCGGGTGGTGGCCTATATCACACCGCTGTGGCACGGAGTCAACCTGTGTCGGAGTCTGACGTTGGGGCGGGTGGACGCCGGCATCGCCGCCATCAACGTGCTGTACCTGGTGGCTTTGACGGGGGGCGGGGTTATCCTCGCCTCCCGCTCATTCCGGCGTCGGCTGCGCACATGACGTCCGGGATCCTCCCGCGCGGGTTCTGCCCCCCGGGCTGTTCGGCCTCGGGCGGGGCCGGCGTCTGATCGAGCGGGACCTGCTGGTCGCCCGGAGGACGTGGTGGATTTTCCTCTCCGGGATGGCGGAGCCGGTGTTCTACCTGCTTTCGATCGGCATCGGTATTGGGAAGCTGGTGGGTGGCATCCCCGGGCCCCACGGCACGACGATTCCGTACGCCACCTACGTGGCCCCCGCCCTCCTGGCGGCCTCGGCCATGAATGGGCCGGTCTACGAAAGCACCTTCAACGTCTATTTCAAGCTGAAGTACGCCAAAACCTTTGATGCCGTTCTGGCCACGCCCCTGCGGGCTGTCGACGTAGCCCGAGGCGAGATCGCCTACGCCCTGATGCGGGGTGCCGCTTACGCAGCCGTGTTCGTCGTGATGATGGCCGGGCTCGGCGATCTCGACTCGTACTGGTCGATCCTGGCCCTGCCGGCGGCGGTGCTGGTGGGCTTCGCCTTCTCGGCCGTTGGCATGGCGGCGACGACCTACATGCGCAGCTGGACGGACTTCGACCTGGTCCAGCTGGTGCTGCTGCCGCTCTTCCTCTTCTCCACCACCTTCTACCCGCTGTCCACCTACCCGAGGTGGCTCCAGCTGGTCGTGGAGTGCACCCCGCTCTACCAGGGAGTCAGTCTGATGCGGGCGCTGACACTGGGTCAGATCGGCCCGGCCGTGCTGGTGAACATCACGTATCTGGTGGTCATGGGGGCGGCGGGGGTGGCCATTTCCGGCGCGCCGCATCGAGACACTCGTTGTTGCGCTAGGGAGCGGCAAGCAGGGCGTCGACGAACTCCTCGGCATCGAAGTCCACGAGATCCTCAGGAGCCTCGCCGAGGCCCACCAGCTTGATCGGGATGCCCAGCTGGGCCCGGATGGCGAGGGCGATTCCGCCCTTGGCGGTGCCGTCCAGTTTGGTCAGCACCACCCCGGTCACGCCTGTGGCCGCCGCAAACTGCTGAGCCTGAATGAGGCCGTTTTGGCCGGTGGTGGCGTCGATCACGAGCAGCACCTCGCTGACGTGGCCAGGGGGCCGTTCAGCCACCCGCCGCACCTTTTTCAACTCTTCCATGAGATTGGTCTTGGTGTGCAAGCGGCCGGCAGTGTCCGCCAGCACGAGGTCGGCACGGCGGGCCGCGGCGTGTTGGACCGCGTCGAAGACGACCGCCCCGGGATCGCTGCCTTCGTTCCCCCGGATGATCGACGCGCCAACCCGACCGGCCCACAGTTCGAGTTGATCGGCAGCGGCCGCCCGGAAGGTGTCGCCCGCGGCCATCACCACCCGATGGCCTTGACGGGCTTGGCGCAGGCCGATCTTTCCGATGGTCGTGGTCTTGCCCACGCCGTTGACACCGACAAAGAGCCAAACGTTCGTGACATCCGGAGCGAAGTGGAGCTCCCGGTCCCCGTCCAAGGTGTTGGTTAACTCCGACTTGAGGGCCGCCACCAGCTCCTCGGAGGAGTTGATGCCTTCCTGCTTCACTCGCCGGCGCAGGTCGTCGAGGATCTGCGTTGTCAGCTCGGCGCCCACATCGGCGAGTATCAGCGCCTCCTCCAGTTCGTCCCAGGTGCCGTCGTCGATCCGCGGCCGGGACCGGACCGAGCTCAGGTAGCCAGCGAACAGCGATCGGGTGCGACCCAGACGATCCCGCATCCGGGGCGGAGCAGGCACTACTTCCGGCGCAAGCGGCGCCTCCGGCTCTTCCAGGATCACGGCTCCGGGCGCGGGGCCCTCGGGCTCCTCCACGACCACGACATCGGTAGTGGGGGCCTGCGGCTCCTCGATCACCACCGCGGCGGGGGGTGGTTGGTCAATTGGCGGGGCGAGGACATCCGACGGTGGCGGGGCGGGCGGCGCACTCGGGTGCGGCGGCGGTCGCAGCGCCCGTCGGCGGCCGGTGACGAGGTACCCCGCCGTCACCAGCACGACTACCGCCACGACGATCAGGACGACGATCAGCTCGAGCATCGCCCGCCGAGCCTAAGTGCTTCTGAGGTCAGGACCACTCAGGTTGGCCGGGCAACGACGGCTGCGTCCGAGAAAGGCCGGCCCGAGCGGGGTTGGTACGCCAACCCGCCTGGCGCGATCCGAATCATGGCGAGCTTTCGTGACGGCCTTCGACTTCGGATCGGGCGCCTCCCGATCAAACGAGTCAGTGAGGCGTGCCGACCGAAACGCGTTCGCTGATGACCCGGGACGAGCCTCCCGGAGCCATGGTTACGCCGTAGAGGCAGTCGGCGGCTTCCATGGTTCGCTTTTGGTGGCTGACCACCAGCAGCTGGGCTTCGGATCGGAACTCGTGCACGAGGTCGAGGAAGCGGTGCAGGTTGACGTCGTCGAGGGCGGCCTCCACTTCGTCCATGAGGTAGAACGGCGACGGCCGGCTCCGGAACACCGCGAAGAGGAAGGCCATGGCGGTCAGGCTCCGTTCGCCGCCCGAAAGCAGAGACAGCCGGCGGACGTTTTTTCCCGACGGGCGGGCCTCCACCTCGATCCCGGTATCGAGAAGGTGGTCGGGGTCGGTGAGGCGGAGGCGACCCACCCCGCCAGGGAAGAGAGTGGCGAAAAGACTCTCGAAGTTGTCGGCCACGTCGGCGTAGGCGGCCCCGAACACCTCAACGATTTCGGCGTCGATGGCTCGGATGACTTTCGCCAGTTCCCGCCGGGCGTTGCGCACGTCCTGGAGCTGCTCGTCCAGAAAGCGATGGCGCTCCAAAAGGGCGGCGTGCTCCTCCAGGGCCAGCGGATTGATGGGGCCCATGAGGCGCAACTCGCGCTCGAGCTCCGACCGCCGGCTCGAGGCGCTGGTCCCGGGCGGGAGCGGCGGGCCTTCAGCGCCCCGCACCGCTTCGGGTTCGCAGTCGAGATCCCGCCGGATCGCTTCGACGACAGCCTCCAGCCGGACCCGGCCTTCGGTCTCGTCGAGCTCGGCGCGATTGACACGCTCGCGCACTTCGCCAAGCTGTCGTTCGGCGGTGCCGCGCTGGCGGCGCAGCTGTTCGAGGCGTTCAGCCCGGGCCTGGCTCGCCTCGGCCTGGGCCCGTCGGGCGGCACGCAGCCGGTTGAGGATTTCATCGAGCTCGCGGTGGCGCTCGACAGCCAGTCTCACCAGGCCGTCGGTCACCGACACTGCCAGCTCCAGCTGGTGCCGCCGGGAGGCCGCTTCATCGCGCTCTGCCACGTTACGCCGGAGCCGCCCCTCCACCTCGTCGAGGCGGCGGCGCGTGATCGTGCGCCGCTCGTCGAGGGCGGCAGCCCGGACTTCGATATCTCGGCGCAGGGCGGCTAGCGCGTCGGTGCGCTCGGCCAGCCGGGAGCGGGCGGCTCGTTCGGCCGCGGCTCGCGCCGCCTCCGCCTCGGCCTCTGCTTCCAGCGCCGGGAGCAGGGCCTCCAACTCGGCCAGCCGGGCCCGTTCGCGATCGAGGCGGGCGGCCAACTCTTGTTGCTGGGCGGCTCCGACCGCCTGCTCGCCGGTAGCGTCCGCCAGTTCGGCGTCGAGGCGGCCGCGCCCGTCGGTCGCGCCCTGGTGGCGCGAGGCGTTCGTCTGGACCATCCGGACGACGTACTCGTGCCGGCCCCGGCGTCGCTCACGGCGCTCCGGGCGTCCTGCTGAGACGCTTCGGCGGTCGCCGCTCTCATGGCGGCCACGTCGGCCTGCCGGCAGGCCTCCTCCAGCGCGGGGCCGGTCACCCCCCCGCTGCCCGCCCCGATCTGCCACAAGCCGCCGGCGCACCGGTCGCCTGATCGAGTCACCACCACCAGATCTGGCCGGGCCACAGCCAGGTCCACCGCCTCTTGCCAGCCGCCCTCCACGACAACCGCGCCCGCCAGGAGCCGGTCGAGCAAATGGCCGACACCCGGCAGCCGGGCGCGCACGGCGCCACGCAACGCCACCGGGTCGGCGCCCCGGGTCGAATCGGCCGGCCGCGAGTCGAGCGGCCACTCCGCCGGCCCCGAGCCGAGGGACTGATTCGGGGTGACCGGGTCCCCTTCTGGGTACGCCGGCACGTCCGCCGGTCGCCCGTAGGCTGATCGCGTCGCCGACGGCGGCCACAGCAAGTCCATTGGCGCCATACCCACTTCGGGGACCGCCACCACCGCGCCAGTCACCCCATCCCGCTGGAAATGGGCGAGCCCGCTGCGGGCCACGGCGACACCATCGACTACCACGGCTGCCAGCGTTGGTCCTGCCGCCGCTTCGAACGCCGCTTCGAATCCGTCGTCGATCTCCACCAGTTCCAGCAGCGTTCCCATTACGCCACTGAGCCCGGCCAGTCGCGCCGCCCCGGCCCGGGCGCGGGCCTGATCCAGCGCCTGACTGAGGGCGTCCCGGCGAGCCGCCCAGCGGTGCTGGTCCGCTTCGGCCTGCCGCTGGTCGGTCCGGGTGGCTTCCAGCTGGCTCTCGGCGCCGGCCAACACCCGCCTGGCGTACTGTTCGGCCCGGGCCAAACCGGGCGCCGCTCGCTGCGTGTCGAGCAGGATCTGCTCGAGACGGCCGCGTTCGCTGCGGAGGCGGCCCAGGCGCCGCTCCGTGGCGTCGCAGCGGTCGTCCAGTCGCCGGGTCTCGCCAGCCGATCGCTCGCGCGAAGCGCGCAGACCGGACAGCTCGCCCCGGACCTCGGCGGCGGCATCGTTTCGGCTGGGCGCCTGGCGGTGCCACTCTTGGTCTACTTCCTCGGTCTCACGTGCGAGCTGCTCCTCCGCCGCGGCTAACTCATCGGCGGCGGGCAGAAGCTGAGCCGCCTCCTCGTCGGCCGCGACAAGGCCTTCGATCAGGATGGCGGCCTCCCCCTCCAGTGCCGCGATGACATCCTGATCCACGGTGGAGCCGAGGGCCCGGCCGAGTGAACGACGCCGCTCTTCGAGCAACGCCACCACGCCACCCGCTCTCGCTTTGCTGCCCTCGGCCCGAGAGACGGCGTCCGCCAGGTCGAGCGGCTCCTCCGCGGCCCGGGCCGCTTCGGCGGCGGACTCGGCCGTCAGGAGGTCGGTGTCGAGACCGGTGAGGGCATGACGCAGCTCTTCTGCGGCCCTCCCCAATTCCCCGTGCTGGTGCCGGGCGGCGGCCAGGCGGCCCTCAATGGCGGCGAGGTCACGGCCCAACAGGTAGCGACGTACCCCGGCCAGCTCGTCTTGCAGGTCGCCGTGCCGGCGAGCCGCCTCGGCCTGCTTCTCGAGTGGGCGCAGCTGCCGACGCACCTCGCGCAGGAGATCCTGGAGGCGGACCAGACTGGCCTCCGTGGACTGCAGCCGCCGCTCCGAACGCTCCTTGCGCCGGCGGAACTTCAGGACCCCGGCCGCCTCCTCGATCACCAGCCGCCGCTCTTCCGGGCGGGCGTTGAGAACAGCGTCCAGGTTGCCTTGCGACACGATGACATGCTGTTGGCGTCCGACGCCGGTGTCGGACAGCAGTTCCTGGATGTCGAGCAGGCGGCACGGCACCCGGTTGATGGCGTACTCCGATTCACCGGTCCGAAACAGGGTGCGCGTGATGGTTACTTCCGTGAAGTCGATTGGCAACAGACCGGAGCTGTTGTCGATGGTCAGCGACACCTCGGCCCGGCCCAGTGCGGGCCGATTCGGTGTGCCGGCGAAAATGACGTCCTCCATCTTGGCTGAGCGCACCGTGCTCGGTCCCTGGGCCCCAAGGACCCAGGCCACCGCGTCCACCACGTTGGATTTCCCGCTGCCGTTCGGGCCGACCACGACCGTGACCCCGGGCTCGAACTCCAGAGTGGTGGGGTCGGCGAACGACTTAAAACCCTTGAGGGTCAGCGACTTCAGGAACACGCGCAAGTCAACCTAGCGGGGCGAAACCCGCGACTCGGTGATGCCTGCGGCGACGGCGCGTGGGGCCACGGCGGCACCACCGGACCGGTCGACGGAGCCGTCGACGCCGTCCGCGCCGCCCTCAAATCTGGCAGTGGGGGCAGAAAAAGCTGCTCCGTCCATTGGCTTTGATCCGCACGATGGTGCTGCGACAGCGCGGACAGGCCTCGCCTTCGCGGTCGTAGACGTTGTGTAGGCGCTGGAACTCGCCGATGTACCCGAACAGATCTCGGTACTGCTCGTCGGCCAGTGACGAACCGCGGTGCTTGATGGCGTCCTGCAAGGTCTCCACCACGCCTCGGTACAGGCGGCGGATCTCTTGCGGCGTCAAGGTGTCGGAGCTCCGATCGTGCCGCAACCCGGCCGCGAAGAGGATCTCGTCGGCGTACATGTTCCCGATACCGGCCATGAAGCGCTGATCCATCAGGAGCGGCTTCAGCTTGGCCTTCCGGGCCGCTAACCGACCACCAAATGTCGTCCATGCCATCTGCTCGTCGATCGGATCAAAGCCCAGATGAGCCAGTTCGGGGACTTCCTCCTCCAGCTGCTCTGGCGCGGTTACGAAGAGCTCACCAAACGTCCGCGGGTCAACAAAACGCAGTTGCGGAGCACCTGTGAACGACATCACCACGTGGGTGTGCTTGCCGAGCGTCTCCTTGGGATTGGCGCGTAGGAGCTGACCACTCATACCCAAATGGACTACGACGACGTCGCCACTGTCGAGCTTGAGAAGGAGGTACTTCCCCCGGCGTCGGGTGCCGACCAACTTGCGCCCCGCGGTCCTGGCGATGAACTCCTCAGCGGTCGTATGCCGGCGAATGGATCGGGCGTTGGTTACCTCGACCTTCCTGATTCGCTTGTTGACGAACTCCTTGTCGATGTCCCGCCGGATGGTTTCGACTTCAGGCAGCTCCGGCATGTGACTATCCCTGGCCGGGTCCGCCCGAAGGGTCGGGATCAACGTCGTCGAGCAGCGTCTCCCAGGCGGCCCGGGCGGCAGCCTGTTCAGCCTGTTTCTTGGATCGACCCCGCCCCTCGCCCTCAGACCGCCCCCGTACGTGCACGACGGCATGGAACAGTTTGGCGTGGTCGGGACCCTCGTCAGTGACGATGTAGACAGGCAACTGATCGAAGGCTCGGGCGCACAGCTCCTGCAGGCGCGTTTTGTAGTCCTGGCCGCCCGGGCCGGCCGCCGCGGATCCGATGCGCTCCCCGAGCAGACGCATGACCATGCTCTCCGAAACCGACCACCCTCGATCCAGATAGACCGCCCCGATGAGGGCCTCCATGGCATCAGCCAGGATGGAGGGCTTCTGGCGCCCGCCCGATTGGTCCTCCCCCTTCCCGAGCAACAGCGCATCGCCGATGTCCAGCTCGGCGGCCAGTTCGGCGAGCGCGGCGGAGTTGACGACCGAGGCTCGCACCTTGGCCAGCTCCCCCTCGGGCATATCGGGATAGGTGCGGTAAAGGTGGTCCGTGACAACCAGGCCGAGGACGGCGTCGCCGAGAAACTCGAGGCGCTCGTTCGATCCGATCCCGGGGTTCTCGGCGCACCACGACCGGTGAGCCAGAGACCGCATCAACAGATCGCCATCGGCGACCGACCAACCCAGCCGGCTGGCTAGGTCCCGTCGAGGGGGCGATATCTCGGATTCAGGTCCGTTGGACTGCGTCGACATCCTTGGGCGCGTCAGAGTCAGGGGATCAGCCGGCGTTGAGCTTGGCCATCACGTAGTCGACCGCGTCCCGGACGGTCTTCAGATCCTCAAGATCCTCGTCGTCGATCCGAAAGCCCACGGTGCGCTCCGACAGCTCCTCCTCCAGCGCCTCGACCAGCTCGATGAGGGCGAGTGAGTCGGCACCCAGGTCATCGCCGAAGGAGGCGCCTTCGGCGATGGCATCGGGGCTGACTTCCAGTATGTCGGCCAGGCATCCTCGAATCAGCTCGAAGACTTCCTGACGGTTCAGCGGACTGCGTTCGACGTGGGTCTCGGCGGGCAAGGCGATCTCCTCGGGTCTGACTGGAATGCTATCGCCGTTCGCCGCCCCTGCTCTGGGGTGCCCACTCAGACGGCGCTAGCGGCCACCCTCCGTGAGTAACCGCACCGTCGAGCCCGCCGATTCCGTACTCAGGGTGCCTGCTGGGCGCCCGAAGGTACGGCGATCGCGGCGCGCAACTGATCGACGAGCCCGGCACCCACGGCGTGATGAGCGACGCGGACGGCATTCACCACGGCCCGGGCCGAGGAGGAGCCATGGCTGATGATGCACACCCCATCGATGCCGAGCAACATGGCGCCGCCGTACGTTTCGGGATCGAGCTCGGTGGCAAGCGGCATCAACGCCTCGAGTAGAGCGGTCTCGGCCGGGTCCGCCCCACCGGCGGGAAGGGCCCCGAGGACCGCCTTGAAGGCGAATTTCATGGATCCTTCTAGGGTCTTCAGGACGACGTTTCCCGTAAAGCCGTCGGTGACCACCACGTCGACGGCGTCGGACATGATGTCGCGCCCTTCGACGTTGCCGATGAACCGCACGGCGGGGCCCGCCTCGCCTGCTTCCAGTAGCGCGAACGTCTCCTTGACCAGGGGACTGCCCTTTCCGGGCTCCTCCCCGATCGAGAGCAGACCGACGCGTGGGTCCGGGATCTCGAACCGCTGTCTGGCAAAGGCCGAACCCATCTGGGCGAACTGCACGAGCCAGGCCGCGCTGCACTCGGCGTTGGCGCCGGCGTCCAACAACACCGTCGGGGTAGTCCCCGGTACAGGGATGGCGGTGGCGATAGCCGGACGGCCCACCCCGCGGAGGCGTCCCATCCGCAGCAGGGCGCTGGCCATCGTCGCCCCGGTGTTGCCGGCGCTCACCATGGCGGCAGCCCGCCCGTCCCGAACCGCCTCGGCCGCCCGCACCAGCGACGAGTCCTTTTTGGTCCGCACCGCCCGGGCCGGGTCCTCCTGCATCTCGACGACTTCGCGGGCCGGAATCACCGTCAGACCACCCGTGTCGCCGATGCGGTCGGGGTCGCCCACCAGCACGACCGGAAGCCCGGCCTGTGCCGCCGCTACGGCCCCCGCCACGATCTCTGCGGGCGCCCGATCACCCCCCATGGCATCCACGGCCACCGGAGCGCGAACGCGGGTGGTTGCCGGCCCGACGGTGCCGTCAAGGTGCTGGTCCGGCTGTTGGTCAGCCAACGTCCAGGGCCTGGCGGCCCTTGTACCACCCGCACGTGGGGCAGACGACGTGCGGCAGCTTGGCGTTGTGGCACTGCGGGCAGATGCTGCGAGCCGGGGCGTGGAGCACCCAGGCACTCGCCCGCCGGCTGCGGCTCTTGGCCTTGGAGGTTTTCTTCTTGGGGACGGCCATGTCTGAGGCTTCCTGTGCTTGCTGGGCTTCTTGTTTCGGCTGTCCGCAGTTGGCTGCGGCGGTTGTAGAGGGCCTGCTGACAGGCGCTGGCGTCGTGCGAGCCCTATGAGGCCGGTTTACCTTACTCGACTGGCCCCTGGACCAGGGGAGCACAGTGTGACCAGATCACCTGGCCGGCCAGAGCACTTCGGCGGCCAGATCGCTTCGCCGGCCAGATCAGTTCGCCCGACCGTCCTCCTCGGCGCCACCCCGCAGGGCGTCGAGCACCTCCCACCGGGCGTCGCGGGAGACCGTGCAGTCGCAGGGGCCGGCGTTGAGGTCGGCTCCGCATTGGGGGCACAGCCCCCGGCAATCCTCGTGACATAGGGGCGCCAGCGGCAACTCCAATAGCAAGGCGTCGCGCACCAAGGGGCGCAGGTCGAGCTGGTCGCCTTCCAGCGGGTAGGTATCCTCGTCGAGGTCGGCGTCGGGGAGCCCATGATCGCCGTGCCCGGCCCGAGCAACGTGCCTAGTGGCACCACCCTTTCCGCCCTCCTCCTCCCGGGGCCGGTACAGCTCCCGCACCTCGCAGTGCAGCTCGCCCGTCAACGGCCGCAGGCACCTCCGACACTCCCCCTGCCAGGGGGCGCGGATGTCCGCGGCGACCTCGATGCCACCGAGTATGGAGTCCAGCACCGCGACGGCGACGGCTTCGGCGTCGGCGGGTACCACACTGCTCGCTACCGACAGTTCGCCGATGCGACCGGCCCGGCGCTCCGCACGCCGCGTGCCCGGTTGGCGACGCAGCGCGGTCACCGGAACCAGCCAGGGGTTTGCGCTCACCACACTCTCCCGTACTCCTGTCGCACCAGGCGGGAGGGCCGGAAGAACGAGCTTCTTCCGGCCCCCATCTACGACCGATCCTGATCGAAGAATGCGTCCTCCCCGCTAAGGGTGTCATCAACGGGCGCGCCGGCGATGCCCGCAACCGGGCGGCCGTCAAGCCCAGGCAGCGGGGTGACGGCGGACAGCTTCTCGCGCCCGGCCGCGACCGTCTTGATAGTGCGGTCGAGCACCACCTCGAAGGCGGCGAGCTTCTGGTCGCAGTAGTCCTCGGCCTCGAGGCGGAGCCGGCGGGCTTCCTGGCGCCCTTCGTCAACGGTGCGCCGGGCCGTTACCTGAGCCTCGCGTACGATCTCCGTCCGCTGCACCATGCGCTCGGCCTGCAGGCGGGCAGCCAGGAGGATGTCCTCCCCCTCCCGCTGCATTTTGGCCAGGAACTCTTCGCGCTCCTTCAAGAGCCACCGGGCTTGCTTGGTCTCCTCGGGTAGGCGGTTGCACGCCTCGTCAAGCAGCTCGAGGACCTCCTCCTTGTTGTCCAACTTCACGGACGAGGACAGAGGGAGCGCCCGGGTGCCCTCGATGATCTCGATGACGCGACGGAGCAGGGTCGCGGTCTCCGGCGCCGCCGAACTTCCCTCCAACAGGCTCATCCGCTGGCCACCGCCTTCACGCGAACTTCTCCTTGAGCTTCACCAGCACCGGTTCGGGCACCGTCGACCCGATGCGATCGGCCCCGCCGAAGCGGGCGAAGTCCCGCACGTACTTGGAGGCGATGAACGAATAGTCCGACGAGCAGGGAATGAAGAGTGTCTCAATTCCGGTCACCCGCCGGTTCATCTGGGCCTGCTGCAACTCGGACTCGGCATCCGACGCCACGCGCAAGCCTTTGACGATCACGTCCGCGCCGATCTGTCGGGCCAGGTCGACCACCAGGCTCGAAAACGACGCCAGCGTGACGTTCGGCAGGTGCGCCACAGAGTCGACGATCATCTGGCAGCGCTCTTCCAGAGTGAACAGCGGCTCGCCCTTCTGCGTGTTGCGCATCGGGGCGACCACCACGTGATCGAAGAGCTTCGACGCGATTTCGACGATCTCCAGGTGCCCGTTGTGAAAGGGGTCGAAGGATCCCGGGTACAAGGCGGTCTTCAAGCTTCACCTTCTTGACGCAGTGGCGACCTCAATCGCATCGGTTGCACGACTGTAACTACGGTACCGCCGTAGCGCTTCACCTTCACAGTCTCCCATTCCGGGCCCGGCTCCCAGTCGCGCCCGGTCTCCGCCACCAGCAGCTCAGCCCGGCCCACCAGAGCCCGCAGCAGGGCACCCCATGCGGCAAAACTGTAGGGCGGGTCAACCAGGGCCAGGTCGACCCCGGAAGTGCCCGCCGCGTACTGCAGGGCGTCCGCCTGTACGACCGACGCCCGGGCCGCCACCTCCCCCAGCACTTCCAGGTTGGCCCGTACCGCCGCCACCGCGGTCGGGTTGTCGTCCACGAAGACCACCGACTCGGCGCCTCGCGAGAGCGCCTCGATCCCTAGCGCGCCGCTACCCGCGTACAGGTCCAGGACCCGAGCCCCCTCGATGGCGTCCATGCTGGTAAGCATGGAAAACATCGCCTCCCGCACCCGGTCACTCGTCGGCCGCGTCGTCCCGCCGGGCGGAGCGCGCAGCGGTCGCCCCCGGGCAGTCCCAGCCACGACACGCACAACGCAGAAGGTACCGGGGTGACACCGGAATCCATCATCACGTGCGTGGACTGCGGGGGCAGGGCTCACTTGCTCACCACCTGGCCGGACGACGACCCGCCCCAGGCCGGCGACGTGATGACCTACCGCTGCGAGGACTGCAACGACCGCTGGGATCTGTTGCTACCCGATGTCACCCCTTGAAAAGGAACTCGCGGTCGTCTTCGTCGACCAGCAGCCGGATCTCGTCAGCCAGGTCCTTCAATTCCGACAGCGTGGGGTCGGAGTCCACCAGGTCGAAGGCCACCTCGCGGGCGGTGGCCACCAGGGCTTTGTCGCGCCGCAGCGACGCCAGTTTGAGATCGGAGGCGCCCTTCTGGCGCGTGCCGAGGATGGTGCCTTCGCCACGCAGCTCCAGGTCCACCTCGGCGAGCTCGAAGCCGTCCGTGCTGCCCTCCAGAGCCGTCAGCCGCTCCTGGGCCTCCGGCCCGACGCCGCCGATCAGGTAGCACCAGGCCGGCTGGTCGCCCCGGCCGACCCGGCCTCGCAGCTGGTGCAGCTGGGCGATCCCGAACCGTTGGGCGTCCTCGATGACCATAACGGTGGCGTTGGGGACGTCGACCCCGACCTCGATGACGGTGGTAGCCACCAGCACATCGAGGCGGACGGCCCGAAAATCGTCCATGACCGCCTCTTTGTCGCTGGGCGGGCAGCTGGCCGTGCAGGAGCCCGAGGCGGAGGCCAGCGAGCTCACCCGCGGCCAGCCGATCCCGCTCCTCGGCTGCCGAGCGGGCCTGGACACGTTCCGACTCCTCGACCAGCGGGCATACGACGTACGCCTGGCGGCCCGCCGCCACCTCGCTGCGCACCCGGTTCCAGGCCTCGGCCTCCTCGAGCTGGCCTCGCGCCCACTGGGTGGTAATGGGTGTGCGTCCGGGCGGTAGTTCGTCGAGGACCGTGGTGTCCAGGTCGCCGTAGACGGTCATGGCGGCCGTGCGCGGGATGGGGGTTGCGGTCATCACCAGGACGTCGGGCACGACCTGGCCGGGACCTTTTTCCCGAAGCGTGGCCCGCTGTTCGACGCCGAAGCGATGCTGCTCGTCGATGACCACGGCGCCCAGAGACCGGAAAGACACCGCCTCTGTCAGCAGCGCATGCGTCCCGATGAGCAGGTCAACGGTGCCGTCGGCCAGGCCAGCGTGCAGCCGGGCCCGTTGCCGGGCCGGGGTGCGATTGGTGAGGAGAGCTACCCGAAGTGGCCGGTCCGGCAGAATCGTCTGCTCGCTCGGTAGGGCGAAGCCCCGCGAGCAGCGCGCTCACGCCGGCGTGGTGCTGCTCGGCCAGGACCTCGGTGGGAGCCATGAGGGCGCCCTGGTGGCCCCCCTGCACGGCTGTAAGCAGGGCCGCCACGGCGACCACGGTTTTGCCGGAACCCACGTCGCCCTGGAGGAGCCGGTGCATGGGATGGGGGCCGGCCATATCGGCGTCGATTTCGGCGATGGCGCGCTCCTGGGCTGCCGTCAGGGAAAAAGGAAGGCCCTTGCGGAAGCGGCGAACCAGCTCCCCGTCGACCTGGTGGCGGATGCCGACGGCGTCCCGTTCGACGGCCCGCTTACGCATCACCAGAATCATCTGGAGGCGCAGCAACTCGTCGAAGGCCAGCCGCCGGCGGGCGATCTGGCTGTCAGCCATGGACTCGGGCGCATGGATCTGGTGCAGCGCCCAGTCGCGGGCCGGCAGATCGAGGCGGCGACGCCACCGCTGCGGAAGCGGATCCACGAATGTTCGGGCCCGCCGCAGGGCCTCTGCCACCCAATCAGCGATCTCCCAGCTGCTGATGCCCGGCTTTCTCCGACTGGGGGTAGACGGGGACGATCCGCCCGGTGCGGTCGCCGACCAGGTCCACGACCGGGTTCGTCATCCGCGGTCCGGCCGCGGAACCGCTCCATCTTCCCGAACACCACCGCCTGGGTGCCTTCGCTGAGCTGCTTGTGCCGCCACGGCTGATTGAAGAAGGTGACCGTCAAGTAGCTCGACCCGTCGAACAGGACCACCTCCACCAGGCTGCGTCCTTGCCGGGTCCGCCGGGACGAGCTGCGTCGCGGACCGTGCCCAGCACCATGGCCTCCTGCCCCTCCACCAGGTCGGCAATGTCCGCCTGATTGGTCCGGTCGATATAGCGCCGTGGGTAGTAGGTGACCAGGTCGAGCACGGAATCAACGCCCACGCCGCAGAGCGCCTCGCGGCGCCTGAGCCCACCCCGTTGAGCCGGTCCACTCCGATCTCGGCCAGTTCGGGGAGCGACGTGGTCGGAGTCGGAGCTTCACTCGATCGAGAACAGGTACGGGTACAGCGGCTGGCCCCCTTGGTGGACCTCGGCGGCGAGCCCCGGGTGCCGTTCGGCGATCCACTCCGTGATCCGCCGGGTGTCGGCGGCGGCGGCCCCCTCGCCGGCGATGATGGTCACGATCTCGTGGTGGCGGCATTCGAGCAGCCGCTCGAGCAGCGCGGTGGCCGCCTCCGCCAGCCCGGCGGCCACCACCTCGATGCCCCGCCGGGACAGCCCGAGGTAGTCGCCTTCGGCGATGGGCCCGGCGTCGCACACGCTCGGCGCGCACGGCCCGGGTGACCTCCCCGCCACGCACCCGCGAGGCGCTTTCCGACATGAGGGCCACGTTGGCGTCGGCGTCACCCTCGGGGTCGTACTCGAGAAGGGCCGCGAACCCCTCCTGGATGCCGCGGGTGGGAATCACCCGGACGGGCTTCGCCGACTGAGCTGCGGCCTGCTCGGCGACCGGGACGATGTTCTTGTTGTTGGGGAGGATGCACAACCTGCTCGCCCGGGGCGGCGTCGATGGCGGCCAGCAGGTCGGCGGTCGACGGGTTCATCGACTGGCCGCCGCTGACCACGTGGTGAACGCCCGAGGGACCGGAAGATGCGGCGGATGCCCTCCCCGGTGCAAACGGCCACGACCGCGCAGCGGACGGGCGGCTCGCTCGCGGCTCGGCGCCCGGCTGTCGGGCCCGCCGCGTCGCGCACCCAGCGCTCCTCCTCGACCTGCTCCAGAGGTCGGTGACCCGGATCTGGCGGGGCCGTCCCGCCTCGAGCGCCGCCTCGATGGCGCGCCCCGATGTCGTCGGTGTGGATGTGGCAGTTCCACAGGCCGTCGCCGCCGACGACGACGATCGAGTCACCGATCCCGGCCCATACCTCCCGAAACGGCGGGATCGGCTCGTCCGGCGCCTCGAGCAGGTACATGACCTCGTAGCGCAGTCCGGCAGGATCAGCCCGCTGGCCCGGCCCGGCCCGGTGGGCTGCCAAACCGGCCTCGACGCCAGCCGCCGGCTCGGGCGCCTCGGGGCACGGGCAAGGGCCGGCCGTCGGCCACGTGAAGGAAGGCGTCGAGCAGCAGCACCAGCCCGGCTCCACCGGCTCGACCACCCCGGCCGACTTGAGCACCGGCAGCAGGTCGGGGGTGCGGGCCAGCGCGTCGCCGGCGCCGTGCCGGGCCGCTTCGAGCACCGCGACCAGCCCGGCCGTCGGCCGGGCCGGCGGCCGCCGCGTCGGCCGCCGCCCCGGGCGACGGTCAGGATCGTTCCTTCCACCGGATTCTGCACGGCCTGGTAGGCGCCGTCGGCCGCCCGGGCCAGCCCGTCGACCAGCACCGCGGCATCGATCCCATCGGTGGGCCGGACCGACGTCGGCCAGTCCGCGCAGGATCTGCGACAGGATCACCCCGGAGTTGCCCCGCGCCCCCATGAGCGACCCGTAGCTGATGGCCTTGGCGACGCTGGCCATGTCGGTACGCCTGATCGCCCGGTCGGCGAGCTCCTCGCACGACCGACTCGAGGGTGAGCGCCATGTTGGTCCCGGTGTCGCCGTCGGGCACCGGGTAGACGTTGAGCCGGTTGATGAATCCTGGTGGGCGCGCAGCGCGTCCCGGTACGCCGTCACCACGGCCACCAGGTCGCCGGCAGTCAGGCGCTCCAGCGTCTGCATAGCGGGGATGCTAACCTGAGTCGGCCCGGTAACGGCCTGCCGGGAAAGACCTCGGCGGCCCTGGATGACGAGGTGTGGTTGCCGATGGCAGCGGTTTGTGAGGTGTGCGGCAAGCAGCCGTCGTTCGGCATGAGCATCAGCCACTCCCACCGGCGCACCAAGCGCCGTTGGAATCCCAACATCCAGCGGGTCCGGGCGATCGTCGACGGCGCGACCGCGGCGAGTGCACGTGTGCACGTCCTGCATCCGGGCCGGCAAGGTCACCAAAGCCGTCCGCTAGGTACCGGCGCCTCGCGCCGCGCTCGGCGGCACCGGCGTCTGTCAAAGAGGATCAGTCGGCCGGCGCCAGCAGCCGCAGCACGTCCTCGCGCCGGAAGCGCAGGTGGCCGCCGATCGTGCGCAGGCTGGGAAGCTTGCCGGCGGCGGCCCAGTTGATGACCGTCCGCTCGGTCACGTCGAAGATCTCGGCGACCTCCTGGCTTCGGAGCAGATTGTGCCGGGTCGTAACCGAGGCCCCCTTTGCGGTGGCGCCGCGGACGTCACCAGGAAAGCCGCGCTGACGCCCGACGCCATGGGGGCACCCGAACCCGAGGGGTGGGCGGCGCGACCCGTCGTCCCAATTGATCGGACGGGGTCGGCGTCGGCGGGCCGGATCCACTCAGCGAGGTGGGCGCCGAGCTGGCGGGCCAGCGAGCGCATCGCGCGCTGCTCCCGCTTGGTGATCTGCCTCAGCCAGCGGTCCAGGAGCACGACCACGCCGATCAGCGTCCCGGCGTCCAGTCACGCAGGGCGACTCCGTACGCCCACCGCATCGAGTGGGGGGGCAGCACCAGGGGGCTGCGCGGCAGGCGACCGATCAAGTCCGGCGATCTCGACCGGTCCGGATCGGCGGCCACGATGTGGAACACTGGCCATCGTTGTGCCCTCCTTGGTGTCCAAGCCGTGCTGAGAGCGTGCTCCAGCTCCCGTCCGGCTGGGGCACCGACAACAGCGCAACCGGCGCCTGGCAAGCCAGGGCCCCGAGGAGCAGCAGGTCGGTGAACACTGCCCGGGCGGTCCGCTGCCGCGACAGGACGCGCCGGGGCCGGGGGGGCTGAGGCCGGGGGGGCTGACCGCCCGGATCGGGCGGGCACCAGCACGGAGGAGGTGAGCCCGACCCTCGGCGACAACGTGGAGCGCCGGCGTCAGGTCAGCCGGGAGGGCGGCGGTGACGGAGTCGAGGACGCCAATCAAGTGAACCTCGGGAATTCCGGTGCGCCGCAGCTCCGACAGCTCCACGCTCAGATGATCGAGAAGAACGGTGACGTCACCGGCCAGCAATGCCGCGCCGACCCGATCGAGAATTACGGGAACGGCGTCTGGCGCCCACCTGGGGGCCAGCTCTTCTGCCGCCGAGCCCGACCCCGCCCACCCTGGGCTCAGCGATCGCAGCGTGGCGGCGGCGATGGCGTCACTGGCAGCCAGAAACCGCCGGTAAACGTCGCGAGCACCCAGGAGCTCGCCGGCGCCAGGGGCGGAGGAGCGGGTTGCGGACATGTCCGATATTTCGGCCGGGCACCTCCCGAACTTGAGCCCCGCCAAGCCGCTCAGCGCGGCCGCCACCACCCGGGGTCGACCGGCCCAACGCCGTGGCCACGTCGGGCCCGGCCGTGATCGCTCCGGCGACGAACTCCTTGGCCCTCCGGCAGGCCTCGGGCCAGCGCTTCCCTGTGGCCAGCTGGGCGCAGATAGCGGCGGACAGCGTGCACCCGGTGCCGTGGGTGTTGCGGCCCGGTAACCGGGGGGCGTCCAGCCACTCGGTGGCGCCGTCGTACCACAGCAGGTCCGGCGACCGGTCGCCGCCCAGGTGACCGCCCTTGAGCAGCACGGCGCCCGGGCCCGAGCGCCGCCAGTTCGGCTGCCGCCTCGACCATGGCCTCCGGCGTGGGCACCGGGCGGGACAGGAGCGCTTCCGCCTCCGGCATGTTCGGGGTGACCAGGTCCGCCAGCGGCAGGAGCAGGTCGCGGAGCGACGCCGACCGCGTCGCGCTCGAGGAGCAGCTCGCCGTGGCTGGTGACCAGCACCGGATCGACGACCAGCGGGCCCAGCCCGTGCTCGGCGACGGCCGCGGCGACCGCTTCGATCACGGCCGCCGAGCCCAGCATCCCGGTCTTGGCGGCCGCCACCCCGCAGTCGCTGACCACGGCGTCGATCTGGGCCCGACCAGCGCGGGCGGGCAGGACGAGCACGTCATGGACGCCGAGCGTGTTCTGGGCCGTCACTGCCGGTGAGGGCGCTCGTGCCCCAGACCCCGAACGCCTCGAAGGTCTTCAGGTCGGCCTGGATGCCGGCCCCGCCGCCCGAGTCCGAGCCGGCGATGGTCAGGGCCACCGACGGGCCGGCCGGCGTCACCACGATGCTCCCATCGCCGGTGCGCGACGTCGACGGGCTGCCCCTGCACGATGACGCCTCGGCCGGCGTCGCCGGTGCAGGTGCCGATGCGGATCGGCGCGCGCAGGCCCGCGAAGGCGCCGGCGACCGCGGCTCCGCTCGGGGCGCAGAACGCCAGGGCGTAGTCCTCTCCGCCTCCGAGCGCCTCGTCGCGGGTCGCCCCGGC
Organism: uncultured Acidimicrobiaceae bacterium; assembly: GCA_963834775.1. Lineage (GTDB taxonomy): Bacteria > Actinomycetota > Acidimicrobiia > Acidimicrobiales > Palsa-688 > PALSA-693. The sequence continues at coordinate 360,417 of CAWICR010000006.1, read as the reverse complement.
GCCACCGGCACTCGATCGAGCCGCATGCCGACCCCGGGCTTCGGCGAGGTGGCCGAGGTCGGCGGCCAGGCCGTCGGAGACGTCGATCATGGCGCGGGCCCCGGCCCTCGGCCGCCCGCCCCGCCGGAGCGCGGCGGTCGGGCGGGCGTGGGCCCGCAGCAGCGCCTCGATCGCCCTCCCGGGCCGCGCCGGCCGCGCGCCCGGTAGCAGCCGCAGCCCGGCCGCCGCCGCCCCGAGCGGGCCGGTGACCCAGATGACGTCGCCCGGGCCGGCCCCGCTGCGCAGCACCGGGTCGCCGTCACAGGTTCCGGTCACGGCCACCGTCACGACCAGGTCGGCGGCGTTGGTCAGGTCACCGCCGACGATCGGGCAGCCGAACGCCGCGGCGGCCGCGCCAGACCCGCGTACAGCAGGGCCAGGTCGGTGCCGGGGGGCCCGGCCACGGTGACCAGGGCGTAGCCGGGCTCGCCGCCCATGGCGGCCATGTCGCTGACGCGCGGCCATCAGGCCTTCCAGCCCAGGTCGTCCAGGCCGGTCAGCGCCAGGTCGGCGTGCACGCCGGCGACCACCGTGTCCGCGGCGAGCAGCAGCTGACGTCGCCGGCGGGCAAGCCGCAGGACGGCGGCGTCGTCGCCGATCCAGACCTGGCCGGATCAGGTGGCGTCGGGCAGGGCAGCGCGGATGGCGGCGATGGCCGCGAACTCGCCCGTCACGCAACTCGCTTGTAAAAGGCGATCCGTTATCGTCGTCCACAGGGGGATCGTAGGCAGAGATGCCGCAGGAAAAGGAGAACCGTCCAGCCGTGACCTCCACCAAGCCCCTCACCAGGCACACCGCGCCTGCGAGCAATGGGTCGACGAATGGGCGGCCCTCACCGAGCCCGATCAGGTCGTGTGGTGCGACGGCAGCGCCGACGAGTACGACGCGCTCTGCGCCGCGCTGGTCGAGAGCGGGACCTTCCAGCGACTTTCGGACGCCAAGCGGCCCGAACAGCTACTGGGCCAGGTCGGACCCCGGCGACGTGGCCCGGGTCGAGGACCGCACCTTCATCTGCTCCGAGCGACGCAGGAGGACGCCGGCGCCACCAACAACTGGCGGGACCCGGCCGAGATGAAGACAGGTGCTCACGCGACCTCTTCCGCGGCTGCATGCGGGGCCGCACCATGTACGTGGTGCCGTTCTCGATGGGCCCGCTCGGATCCCCGATCGCCCACATCGGCGTCGAGCTGACCGACTCGGCCTACGTGGCCGTGAGCATGCGGATCATGACCCGCATGGGCAGGGGCGCCCTCGAGGTGCTCGGCGACGACGGCGAGTTCGTGCCCGTGCGTCCACTCCGTCGGCGCCCCGCTCGAGCCGGGCCAGGCCGACGTCCCGTGGCCCTGCAACGCCGACAACAAGTACATCGTGCACTTCCCCGAGACCCGCGAGATCTGGTCGTACGGGTCGGGCTACGGCGGCAACGCCCTCCTCGGCAAGAAGTGCTTCGCCCTGCGCATCGCCTCGGTCATGGCCCGCGACGACGGCTGGCTCGCCGAGCACATGCTGATCCTCAAGCTGACCTCGCCCGACGGGCGAGGTCCGCTACGTCACCGGCGCCTTCCCGTCCGCCTGCGGCAAGACGAACCTGGCCATGCTGATCCCGACCCTGCCGGGCTGGAAGGTCGAGACCATCGGCGACGACATCTGCTGGATGAAGTTCGGCGCGCGACGGCCGGCTGTGGGCCATCAACCCCGAGTACGGCTTCTTCGGCGTGGCGCCGGGCACCAACAACAAGACCAACCTCAACGCCATGCTGACCCTGTCCGGCAACTGCATCTTCACCAACACGGCCCTGCACCGACGACGGCGACGTGTGGTGGGAGGGCATGACCGACGAGAAGCCGGCCCACCTGACCGACTGGAAGGGCGCAGGACTGGACCCCGGCCTCGGACACGCCCGGCCGCCCATCCGAACGCCCGCTTCACCGCGCCGGCCGCCCAGGACCCCGCCATCGCCCCCGAATGGGAGGATCCGGCCGGCGTGCCGATCTCGGCCATCCTCTTCGGCGGGCGCCGGTCCACCGGTCGTGCCGCTGATCACCGAGGCCTTCGACTGGCAGCACGGCGTGTTCCTCGGCTCGATCATGGCCTCCGAGACCACTGCGGCCGCGGCCGGCGCGGTCGGCAAGCTGCGGCGCGACCCGTTCGCCATGCTGCCCTTCTGCGGCTACAACATGGCCGACTACTTCGCGCCACTGGCTGGAGATCGGCCGCGAAGCCGACCCGGCCAAGCTGCCCCGCCTCTTCTACGTCAACTGGTTCCGCAAGGACGCCGACGGCAAGTTCCTGTGGCCCGGCTACGGCGAGAACAGCCGGGTGCTGGAGTGGGTCTTCGAGCGGTGCGCCGGGCGCGGCGAGGCGGTGGAGACGCCCATCGGCTATCCTGCCCGCCGCCGGCGCCATCCCCGCGGAGGGCCTGGACGTCGCCCCGGAGGCGATGGCCGAGCTGCTCAGGGTCGACGCCGAGGAGTGGCGCGCAGGAGCTGCAGTCGATCGCGGCCCACTTCGACGGCCTCGGCGACCGGGTGCCCGCCGAGCTGCTCGACGAGCTGGCCCGCTTGGAGAAGCGCCTCGGCTGAGGCCCGGCGCTACCATGCGGGCCAGCGTCCCGGCGTCGAGAGGAGACCAGCGGTGGCCGTCAGCGCCTACGTCTTGATCCAGACCGAGGTCGGCAAGGCCGCCTACGTGGCCGGCCACGTCCGGGACATCCCCGGCGTGATCGCTGCCGACGACGTCACCGGCCCCTACGACGTGATCGTGCGGGCCGAGGCAGATTCCGTTGACGAGCTGGGCCGGATGATCGTCAGCCGACTGCAGATGATCGAGGGGATCACCCGTACGCTTACCTGCCCGGTCGTCAACCTCGAGTAATAGCGGCCATCGACGCTCAGCGCACGGCGCCGGCCCGCGCGCAGCTTGGCCGACCTCCTCGGCCGCGAAACCCCAGTCGGCCAGCGCCTCATCGGTGTGCTGGCCGGGCTCGGGACGGCGGCCCCACGATCTCCGCCGCGGTGCGGCTGAAGCGGGGCGCCGGCGCCGGCTGGACGACCCCGGCCACCTCGGTGAAAGTGCCCCGTTGCCGGTTGTGCGGATGGCGCGATGGCCTCGTCCGGACCCAAGACGGGTGCAAAGCAGGCGTCGCTGCCCTCGAGCAGCTCGCACCACTCCGCCCGGGTCCGGGTCTTGATCAAGGCCGCCATGCGCTCCTTCATGGCCGGCCAGGACGTCCGGTCGTTCTGGTCGGCACCGGGCCCGGCCGTCGTCGTCGGCCAGCCCGGTGATCCGGATCATCTCCCGGAAAAACTGCGGCTCGATGGACCCGAACGAGCATGTAGCCGCCGTCGGCCGTTTCGTAGACCTCGTAGTACCAGGCGCCGGTGTCGAGGAGGTTGGTGCCACGCTCCCCCCAAACGCCGGCGGCCCGAAGACCGTGGATCATGCTGGCCAGCAGGGCGGCCCCGTCGACCATGGCCGCGTCGATGACCTGGCCGCGGCCCGATCTGGCTGGCCTCGAAGAGGCCGCACACCACTCCGTACGCCAGCACCATGCCGCCGCCGCCGAAATCGCCGACGAGGTTGAGCGGCGGCACCGGCTTCTCGCCGGCTCGCCCGATCATGGCCAGGGTGCCGCTCAGCGCCATGTAGTTGATGTCGTGGCCCGCCATCGACGCGTAAGGGCCCTCCTGGCCCCACCCGGTCATCCGGCCGTACACCAGCCGCGGATTGCGGGCCAAACAGGCATCGGGGCCCACCCCGAGCCGTTCGGTCACACCGGGCCGGAACCCCTCGATCAGGGCGTCGGCCTGCTCGACCAGGCGCAGGACCGTCTCGCGGCCCTCCGGGTGCTTGAGGTCCACTCCAACCGAGCGTCGGCCCCGGCCCAGTACGTCGGTGACTGGCGGCCGGGCGCCGGTCTCCGACAGCCTGGGCCCGGTCGACCCGCAGGACCTCGGCGCCCATGTCCGCCAACATCATGCCGGCGAACGGCGCCGGACCGATCCCGGCCAGTTCGATGATCTTCACGCCCCTCAGCGGTCCGGACAAACGAGCACCTCCTCCCGGAACGTTTCTGGCCGCGTACCTTTACCGGGCCGGCAGGGTCGGCCGCCAACTGCCGCAGCCTGGCCAGAGCGCCTGGCGTGCGGCTTCCCCACCAGAAGAGATCCTGGCCGTCGACGAAGACGACCGGCGCCACTTGCGTCGAGCTCCTCGCGGTGGCGCTCGTTGAACGGGTACGGTTCGGACGGAGCCAGGACCACGTCCGGCCGGAGCACGGCAACCTCCGGCAAGGTCATGCTCGGATAGGGATCCGGCGCGGCGTCGTACACGTTGGCGATGCCGGCTGCCCCGAGAAGGGTCGACCCGTAGGTGTGCCCACTGATCGACATCCAGGGTCGCCGCCAGATGGGCACCCAGGCGCGGAGCCGGATCTCCGCCGTCGGGCCGCGCATCGCCCTGGGACGCTCGCGGCCCGGCGTGTCGGGTGCCGCCCATCCCACGGCCGACGGCGAGCTGGACCAGCGTGGGCTCCACGTCGTCGAGGTCCGCGTACGTGAGTCACGTGTACGACCGCAGTCCCATGTCCTGGAGGGCGCTCGGCGTCGCCGGACCGGTTCTCCTCCTTGTCCATCACCACCAGGTCGGGCGACATGGCCGCGATGGCCGCCAGGTCGGGGTTCTTGGTCCCACCGACGGTGGGCACTCCGGGGGCCTCGCAGAAGCGGGTCACCGCCACCGGCGCGACATCCCCAGCCAGCAAGGTCTCGGTTATCGAGGGGACCAGGCTGACCACTCGGCACGTGCGGTCGATTGTTACTTGTAGTCACAGCCGGTCCAGCAGTTGCGTCTTCTTGGCCTGGAACTCGGCATCGGTGATGAGGCCCCGCCGGCGCAGAGCGTCGAGTTGTTCGATCTGGGCCGGGTATCGACCAGCCATTGCTACCCGCCGGTGCCGGGCCGCCGGTCCGTCGCTCGGCGCAGGCCGGTCCAGCTGGACGGCGATCGCCTGCTGGATTCGGGCCGGTCGGGGCAGGTCGGGGAACACCTCCTGGCCTTCGCGTCCGGCCGACTCCAGCAGCACGTCGCCGGCGCCGATGACCCGTTCGAAGAGGCTCTGGTGGTAGCTGATGTCGGTCAAGCGCCGCAGAGGGATCTCCCGGTCGTTGCGGTCGACAGCACCCCGCGTGCGCCTGATGAGTCGGCAGGTGGTCACCACCAGGCTGGTCGAGACCCAGCGGATGTAGCGCACGATCAACCAGACGCGCGGCCAGCACCAGGGCGACGAGTGCCAGCCAGTCCACCCAGGAGGGCAGCCGATTCGACGGCCGCGGCGATCGCGCCGGCGATCACCAGCCACGAGCACCACGACCGGGTCCGGCCGAGGTACCACCAGTGGGGCCGGACGTCGACGACCACCTCCTCACCCTCGTGTGAGCAGCCGGGCCGGGAACGGCATCGGCGCCAACGGTAGGCGACGGCTCCGGCGCATTCGGCGGCGGCGCAATGCGGCGGGCATGGCTTGACGCGGGGGTGTGGCAGCGGGCACACTCCTGGCCTCGAAAGGCACCCGGTTGCAGCGCCGGCTGGATGGTTCGGGGGGATCATCCGCCAGGCGCGCAACCGGGCCCTCGACCGTCGGCTCGGGACGGCATCGCGGCCCGGCCAGGATCCACCAGGCCGTCACACCCGGTCCGTATCGTCGCTCGGGTGCAGAGCGGACGACGGAGCGCCGAGGAGTTGCTGGCGGGCCTTACCCCGTCGCAGACGCGCCGCGGTCACCTCGCCGTCCGCCCCGCTGTGCATCCTGGCTGCGGCCGGCGCCGGCAAGACCCGGGTCCTGACCCGCCGCATCGCCTACCGGGCTCAGCACCGGCGACGCCGATCCCCGCCACACCCTGGCCCTGACCTTCACCCGCAAGGCGGCCGGCGAGCTGCAGGACCGGCTTCGGCAGCTCGGCCTGCGGGAGCAGGTCGCGCGGGGACCTTCCATGCCGTGGCGTCGGCGCAGCTGCAGCGCTGGTGGGCGGACCGCGGCCAGCGCCCGCCGACGCTCGCTCGAGCGCAAGTCCCGGCTGCTGGGCCCCCTGGCCGCCAGCCGGCCGGTCGCTGGCCCAGGTCCCGGTGGCCGACCTGGCCGGCCACATCGAGTGGGCCAAGGCCCGCCTGGTCGACCCGGACGACTTCGAAGCGGCCGTCCGGAGCCGCCGGCCGCCCTCTACCCCCGTCGGTGTCCGGCGGGCGCCGTCGCCGGCCTGTACGCCCGCTACGAGGACGAGAAGGTGCGCCGGGGACTGTCGACTTCGACGATCTGCTGGCTCGCTGCGCCGACGCCATCGAGACCGACCCCGCCTTCGCCGCCGCCCAGCGCTGGCGCTGGCGCCACGTCTTCGTCGACGAGTTCCAGGACCTCAACCCGCTGCAGCACCGCCTGCTGCTGGCCTGGCTGGGCACCTCGACCGACCTCTGCGTCGTCGGCGACCCGCAACCAGGCCGTTTACGGCTGGAACGGAGCCGATCCCGACCTGCTGGCCCAGGTCGCCGCCGCGCTGGCCGTCCGACCGAGGTCCTGCGCCTGGACGACAACCACCGCTGCACGCCCCAGATCGTGGCCGCGGCCGCGGCGGTGCTCGGCAGCGGCCGGGGCCCACCTGCGCTCGGCCGGCGAGGACGGGCCGCCGACCCGATCGTGCGCGCCTTCCCTCCGAGATCGCCGAGGCCCACGGCATCGCCGCCGGGCTCCGCGCGCGCCCACGCGGGCCGGCGGTGGGCTCGATGGCCGTGCTGACCCGCACCAACGCCCAGCTGCTTCCCGATCCAACGAGGCGCTTGACCGCAGCGGGGATTCCCTTTTGGGCGCCGGGCCAGCGGGCCCTGCTGGCACGGTCCGATCGCCCGGCGCGATTCTCGACGACTCCGCGCGCACGCCCTGAGGCTGCCCATGCAGATGGTCGTCGCCGACCTGGCCGCCCACGACGGCTCTCGCCGACGAGAGCGGCCCCGCCGCACGACGACGAGCGGGCCGCGGTGCTACGTCACCTTCACGACCTGGCCCGCGCGTTTCACCGCCAAGAGCCCGACGGGCTCGCCGGCCAGTGGCTCGCCTGGCTGCCGGCCGCGCTCTCCGACGATCCCAGCGCAACCCGGCCCGGCCGACGCCGTGACGCTGTGCAGCTTCCACCGAGCCAAGGGACTCGAATGGCAGGCCGTGTGGGTGGCCGGTCTCGAGCACGGACTGGTCCCGATCGGGCGAGCCCGCTCCGACGCCGCCGAGGCGGAGGAGCGCCGCCTGCTCTACGTGGCGCTCACCAGGGCGGCCGTCGAACTGCACTGCTCCTGGGCCCGACAGCGCACCTTCGGAACCCGGCCCGTGCCCCGGGACCCTCGCCCTGGCTCGAGCTGCTCGGCGCCGTCGCCGCCCCCGCGGCAGGGTCGGGGTCCGGTCCGGGGTCGGGGCCGAGCTCCGACGGGTGGAGAGCCCGGTTGCGCGATCAACGCCGGCAGCTACGGCGGACGGCCACGTGGGGCGCCTGACCAGGCCGACCGGCCGGACCGCGGCCCGACGCCGGACCCCGACCTGGTCGGCCGACCTGCGAGCCTGGCGGTCCGAGGCCGCGCGGGCCGGCAGGCATTCCGGCGTACGTGGTGCTGCACGACGCCACGATCGCGGCCCTGGCTTCGCGCGCGAGCCCCATACCGCGGAAGAGTTGCTGCGCGTGCCCGGACTGGGGCCGGTCAAGGCCGACCGGTATGGCCCGACCCTCCTCTCCCTGGTGTCCGAGCGGGCAGTTGCGGGCTAAAGCCTGGGCTCTGCCGGAGGGGGTGCGGGCGCCAGGCTGTGGCCGAAGCCGGCGCCGGGCGCGTCGGTGTCGAAATGGGGGACACGCCGGCCGCCGGCCGCCGGCCTGTCTGACGGCGCCAGAATTTCTCCAGGCCGGGTCCCGCCCGGCGAGCAGTCGGACTATCCTTTTTAGCCGTGAGCGCCTGGTACTCGATCGAAGTCTTCGACGGAGCCACTCCGGCCTTCGTTGGGCCGAGGCGTACCGCGACTCGCTGATGGAGACAGCGCTTACCCACGGCGCCAGCGATTGGTCGTGGCACCGCCACACCTGGGGCGTCGTGTTCGAGGTGTCCTTCGACGATGAGACGGCATGGGAGTCGTTCACCAACCTCCCCGTGGTCCGGGCCGCCCTCGACGCCGTCCCGGACCCGGTTACCGGACTGATCGTCTACCGGGGCCGGGGAGGCAGCTCGGGAGCGTCCTTCCCCCGCCGGCCTCGCCCACTAGTGGGTTCGGGTTCGGCGGCCCTGCCCTTGCCCTGGGATCTCGGGGTGGACGAAATACCGGCAGTGACCTCCCTCGGGCTGCCGCATCCGTCCCTGGTCGGGGCCTAGCGTTCGCCGGCTCGCGTTTCGTGACGCTGGTCGGCCTCCGTGACGACTAGCCGCGTCATCGTTTCGCCCTTCGATCGCAGCGCCGGACAACCCACGCGCCACCTTGCTAAACCTCTGCCGGGGTAGAGGCGCACGCGTCCTCAGGCCGGGACGTCCAGGTCGACCAGCACCGGGGCGTGGTCCGACGGCAGCTTGCCCTTCCGGGCGTTGCGGTCGACGAGCGCCCAGGTCACGCTGATCCGCCAACGGCACGCGACAGCAGCACCAAGTCGATGCGCATGCCCCGGTGCTCGTGGAAGTCGCCGGCCCGGTAGTCCCAATAGCTGAACAGCCGATCCTCCGGATACCGGGCCCGGAAGGCGTCCACCAGGCCCCACCGCTCGAGGGCTGTCGAGGGCGTCACGCTCCGGTTGGCTGACGTGCGTCGAGCCTACGAACGCCTCCGGATCCCAGACGTCCCGATCGTCGGGGGCGATGTTGAAGTCGCCGCACACGGCGACCTGCTCATCGGGTTTGGCCACCGACCTCGAGGTGCTGGCTCAGCCTTGTCCATCCACGCCAGCTTGTACTGGTAGTGCTCGGAGTCGAGGCTCCGACCGTTCGGCACGTAGACACTGCTGACCGACGTGCCCGCCGCACCGGGCCGTGATGATGCGAGTGTCGGAGTCGGGATCGAGCGGTCCGGCGAAGCCACAGACCACGTCTTCGATCCCACCCGACAGGATGGCGACCCCGTTCCAGCGCCCGTCGCCGTGGTGCACGCTCTCGTAGCCCAGCGCCGGGAAAGCCAGATGCGGAAAGGTGGCGTCCGCCAGCTTGGTCTCCTGCAGGCAGAGCACGTCGGGATGGGCGTAGCCGAGCCACTCCTCGACGCGGGGAAGCCGGACTTTGAGCGAGTTGACGTTCCAGGTGGCGATCCGCATGCACCTGTCATGCTACGGAAGGCCGCGGGCCTCGGTCGGGCTAGTTCGGGCGGCCGCCACCTTCTTGGCCCGAGTAGGCGCTCGTTTGGACGGACTGGCCCGACTGGCGCCCGCCCCCTGCCCGGCCGCGGCGGTCTTTTGGGCTTCTTCGGCGCGGGGTGACGTCCGCTTCGTCCGGATCGGGCGGTTCTCCGAGGGTCTTTCGGTGTCCTCCGCCGACCCGGCGGCGCCAACCTTTCGAACCAGACCCGCCTTCTCGACCCCTGCAGCCGGTTGGGCCGCCTTCCTGGCCCCGCCGCGTTTTGCCGGCTCGGTCTGCTTGCGAGTGCTCTTCTCGGCTGAGCCGTCTGGTGCCGGGTGCCTGGCCTGCGGTCTTCCGGGCCAGCCCGGTGACCTTCCTCGGCTGGCCGGACGCGGTGGAGTTGGCGGAGGCGGAGGCTTCCTTCGCTCGGCCGCCGTCGACTTTGGCCGCCCGAGCCGCCGCCTTCGAGGCCACCCCGGCCTCACCCGGGACCGCCCGAGCCGCCGCCTTCGAGGCCACCCCGGCCTCACCGCCGGGACCGCCTCGAGCCGCCGCCTTCGAGGCCACCCCAGTCTTGGCCCGGGCTCGCCTTCGCCGTCGACTTTTTCGCAGCCGGTGCCTTCTTGGCCGCAGCATCTGGTTCAGCGGTCCCGGCGATTGCCGCCAGTTCTGGCGTGGCGGCGCCCTTCTTGGCTCGAGCCGGCTTCTTGGCCGAGGCCTCGACCGGCCGCCGCGCCGGCTCGTCGGCCGAGAGCGCGGCGGCGAGTCGGTCCGGAGCCGTGTCACCGACCCGTCCCCCGGCAGCCGAGGCCTTCTCTCTCGGGCGCTTGGGTGGCGCCGCCTTCTCGTGGATCTCCGCCTCGACGGTCTCCTCGGTGGGCCCGCCGGCGATGTGGGCGAATCCGGGCAAGGCCAGCTCCACGCCACGACGCTGCGGGTCCAGCGCCTGGACGACGAAGGTGAGCTCCTCGCCCTTGCTCACCACCTCCCGGGCCCGCCGCGGCGGCGGGTCGCCCATGGCCGAGAGCGGCAGGTAGCAACGCGCCCCGTCCGCGTCCACGAAGGCTCCGTGGGAGGAGAACTCGGTCACGGTACCCGCCACCTCGCTCCCGAGCGGGTGGGCGGCGATGAAGGTGATGAACGCCAACGGCTCGTTCACCGGGTCAGCCGGAGGCTGGTGAGCCCCGCCGCCGGCGCCGCTGGCCGTTCGCCTTGGGCTCCACGGCCTCCTCGGTGGCCCGGGCGATAGCCCGGTCGACCTTCTTCGCCCGGCCCTTCGCCCGCGATGCGGCCAGGTCCAACCCGGTCGGGCGGCAGCCGCCACGCGGCCGATTCCTCGACGCGCTTCTTGCGCTTGGCCTCCTTGACGACCTCGCGGCTCTTCTGGCCCCGCACGGGAGTTCGGGGCATGAAAATCCAGCCGACCCCGGGACCGGCTTCCCGCCGATCAGCCGCCCCTTGTCGAACAGCCACGGGTGCTCACCGTGGAACTCCTGAAACGAATCGTTCGAGAGCACCGTCGCGCCGGTCTTCTCGGCGATGCGCAAGCAAAAAGGCGTCGCCGCGGCCGATGGCGCCCGCGGGCGGCGACACGACCTCGCCTGCCTCCTCAGCCTCCTCGAACATCGGCAGCTCGGAGGGGTCGATGCGGTGACCGAACGATGCGTCCACGACGACTGTCACCTCGTCCGTCGGGGTTCTCGGCGAGGAACTCCCGAACGGCCTGGTCGAGCTGAGCCAGGCTCGGCAGCGAACGGCCCTCAGTGGCCAGGTTGGAGCCGTCGACGATGACTTGGCGAATGGCATGACGCCTAGAGTCAAGCAGCCCGAGAGGTCCCACTGACGGAACCCGATAACGAGCCACGGACCTCAGCTGCCAGCAAGGAGGCGGGCGGAATGCAGGCGGGAGCCGTTGCCGGCTTCTGCCGACCTACGAGCCGATGAGCGCGCCCACCATCAACGTGGCCGACCCGGACGTGGCTCTCGTCGAACTCGAAGGCGTCGTGGGGTTCCCGCAGCGATCGAGGGCTCAACCCAAGGCCCGGGCCAGCAGGTCGGCCTGCTCCAGCTCGTGCATGGCGTGGCTGCCGGTCGCCGGCGAACCCGAGGCCACCCGGCTCACCCGGTCCAAGCGGTAGTCGGACCCGAGCAGATCCTCGAGCCGGTCCCGGACGAAGGTCCAGGCGCCCATGTTCTCCGGCTCCTCCTGCAGCCAGACCACCTCCTCGGCCCGCTCGTAGCCGGCCACGGCGGCGGCGATCTGGTCGGCGGGCCAGGGATACAGCTGCTCCACCCGGACGACCGCCGACGTCGCCGCGGCCCGCCTTGGTCTCGGGCCGCCAGGGCGTCCAGAGCCACCTTGCCGGTGGCCAGCACCACCCGCCGCACGGCATCGCCGGTCAGCCGACAGCGGCATCGTCGAGCACCTCCCGGAAATGCCCGCTCGGCGAACTCGGAGGCCGGGCTGTACGCCTCCCGACCCCGCAGGTACCGCTTGGGCGTGAACAGGACGAGCGGCTTGCGGGTGGTGCGCAGCACCTGCCGGCGCAGCAGATGGAAGAGCTGGGCCGCGGTGGTCACGTCCGCCACCTGCATGTTGTCCTCGGCGCACAGGTCCAGGAAGCGCTCCATGCGCGCCGAGGAGTGCTCGGCGCCCTGGCCCTCGTAGCCGTGGGGCAGCAGCAGCGTCAGACCGGACGTCTGGCCCCACTTGATCTCGGCGGCGGCGAGGAACTGGTCGATGACGATCTGGGCGCCGTTGACGAAGTCGCCGAACTGGGCCTCCCAGGCCACCAGGCCGTCCCGGGCGACCAGCGAGTAGCCGTACTCGAACCCGAGGGCGGCGTACTCGGACAGCAGCGAGTCGTAGATGGAGAACCGCCCCGGCCCGAGCGCCGCCAGCGGGATGTACTCGGCCCCGGTCAGGTAGTCGACCACCGCCGCGTTGCGGTGGCCGAACGTGCCCCGCCGGGTGTCCTGACCGGCCAGGCGCACGTCGCGGCCCTCGAGCAGCAGGGTGCCGTAGGCCAGAGCCTCGCCGAGCGCCCAGTCCGCCTCGCCGCCCGCCCACAGCTTGGCCCGGTTGTCGAACACCCGGACCAGCTTGGGGTGCACGGTGAAGCCGTCGGGAAAGGTGCCGAGGGCGTCGACGACCTGCTGCAGCACGCGCCGGCGCCACGCCGGTCTCGATCGGGGGCAGCACTGGCGCCGGCGGCGGCGGCGGGGGCAGCACCGTCGGGGCGGGCGGGGCCGAGGCCCGGGTCTCGTCCAGGGCGGCCTGCAAGCGGCTGGGAGAAGTCCTGCAGCACCTCCTCGGCCTCGTCCATGGTGATGTCGCCGCGGCGCACCAGGCGTCTCGGTGTAGAGCTTGCGGACGCTGCGGTGCTCCTTGATGAGCTGGTAGAGCAGCGGCTGGGTCAGGCTCGGATCGTCCTGCTCGTTGTGGCCGTAACGGCGGTAGCAGACCATGTCGATGACGACGTCCTTGTGGAACGCCTGGCGGAACGCGAAGGCCAGGCGCCCGACCCGGACGCACGCCTCGGGGTCGTCACCGTTGACGTGGAAGATGGGCGCCTGGACCATCTTGGCCACGTCGGTGGCGTAGACCGACGAGCGGGCCGACTCCGGGTTGGTGGTGAAGCCGAGCTGGTTGTTGATCACCAGGTGGACGGTCCCGCCCGTCTCGTAGCCGGGCAGCGCCGACATGTTGAGCGTCTCGGCCACCACGCCCTGACCGGCGAACGCCGCGTCACCGTGGATGAGCAGCGGCAGGACCGGATGGCCGCTGACGCCCGCGCTCTTTTTCCAGCTGGTCCTGCATGGGCGCGGGCCATGCCCTCGACCACCGGGTCGACCGCCTCCAGGTGGGACGGGTTGGACGACAGCACCACGTCGATGGTGCGGCCCGACCGCCCCGTGAACTTCCCCCGGAAACCCTTGTGGTACTTGACGTCGCCGGAGCCCTGCACGGTCCCCGGGTCGATGTTGCCCTCGAACTCCTCGAACAGCTCGCCGTAGCTCTTGCCCACGATGTTGATCAGCACGTTGAGACGGCCCCGGTGCGCCATGCCCGAGGACCGCCTGCTGCTGGCCGGCGACGGCGGCGTCGTCGAGGATGGCGTCGAGCAGCGGGATGGCCGACTCGCCGCCTTCGAGCCCGAACCGCTTCTGGCCGATGTACTTGGTGTTGAGGAACTGCTCGAGCGCCTCGGCGGCGTTCAGCCGGTCGAGGATCCAGCGGTGCTCGTCCGGCGTCAGCTGGGTCGACACGCCCTCGACGTGCTCCTGGATCCAGCGCTTCTGGACGGCTCCTGGATGTGCATGTACTCGACGCCGACGGTGCGGCAGTAGGCATCCCGGAGCACGCCGAGGATGTCGCCGAGCCGCATACGCTCCGAGCCGGCCGAGACCGTTGGTGAGGAACTCGCGCTCGAGGTCCCACACGCTCAGCCCGTGCGTGGCCGGATCGAGCTCGGCGTGCATGTGGGGCTCGGTCCAGTCGAGCGGGTCCAGGTGGGCGATCAGGTGGCCCCGCACCCGGTACATGTTGATGAGGCTGTCCACCTCGATCTGCTTGCGGGCGTACACGATCGGAGCCCTCGGCGATGTCGTTGATGTCGCGGTGGTAGCGGACGGGCTCGTAGGGCACGCCCATGGCCTTGAACACCCGCTCGTAGAAAGAGTCCGCCCCGATCAGCAGCTGGTGGATGCGCTGCAGGAACAGCTCCGACTCGGCCCCCTGGATGATCCGGTGGTCGTAGGTCGAGGTGATGGTCACGACCTTGGAGACGCCGAGCTCGGCCAACACCCGGGGGTCGGCGGCTTGCCACTCGGCCGGGTAGTCGATGGCGCCCACACCGACGATCACGCCCTGGCCGGGCATCAGGCGGGGGACGGACTGTACCGTGCCGAGCGTGCCGGGATTGGTGAGGGTCACCGTGGCCCCGCTCAGGTCGTCGGCGGCGATCCGGTTGGTCCGGACCTTGCGGATGAGGTCCTCGTAGGCAGACCAGAACGCCCGGAAATCAAGCTCGTCGGCTCCTTTGATGACGGGCACAAGGAGGGTGCGACTGCCGTCGGGCTTTTCGTTGTCGACGGCGATCCCGAGGCCGACGTGCTCGTGGTGGATGACCGACGGCACCGCCCGAGGATCTGCGGCGTCGGGCGCCACGAAGCTGGAGTTCATGACGGGGGTCGCACGCAGTGCCTCCACCACCGCGTAGCCGATGAGGTGGGTGAAACTGACCTTGCCGGCGCTGCCGGTCCGGCTGAGCTGGTTGTTGAGGATGCGGCGGTTGACCTCGAGCAGACGGGCGGGCACCACCCGGAAGCTGGTAGCGGTGGGAACGCCCAGGCTGGCGGTCATGTTGGCCACGATGCGGCCGGCTGCGCCGCGCAAGGGCGTGGCCCTGTCTGATTCGCCGACGGCGTCGCCCTCGGCCGCCTGGTGCGCCGTGTTCGGAATCGAGCCCGCCGAGTCGCCAGGACCGGCCGCGGTCGCCCCGCCCGGGATGCTCGCGGGGGCTGCGGGCGGGGCCGGAGGGCGGTTCGGAGCGTCGGCCCGGGACGTCGCCTCTCCGCCGCCGGGCACCGGGCCCGGCCGGATGCCGTCGCTCCCGGTGAGGGCCGCAGGTCCGGACGGGCCGGTTACGCTGTCCGCCGTGTCGCCGTCCTCCGGCCCCGGCTCAGGGAGTTCGAGGGGCACCTCGGGCGACGACGGGCGGGCCAGGTTCGCCCCGCCCGGGCGGTAGTCCTGAAAGAACTCGCGCCAACTCTCGCTCACCGACTCCGGGTCCTGCCGGTACTGCTCGTACATGTCGTCGACCAACCAGGCGTTGGCGCCGAAAGTGGTCGCACTCCGATTCTCGTGATCCATGACCTTATTCAGAGTACGCGGCGCGGGCCTCCATTCGATCGAAGCCGGCCCGTTGCCGCGGCCGGGCGCAGGCCAGGCAGACTGGAGGAATGCCGCCCCAGTACATCTTCACCATGCGCGATCTCCGGCGCTTCTATCCGCCTGATCGCGAGGTACTTCGAGGCATCAACCTGTCCTTCTTTCCGGGCGCCAAGATCGGCGTGATCGGAGCCAACGGGTCCGGCAAGTCCTCGCTCCTTCGCATCATGGCCGGGCTGGACGACGGCTTCACCGGCCAAGCCCGCTTGACCCCCGGATTCAGCGTGGGGTTCCTGCCCCAGGAACCACAGCTGGATCCGGACAAAGACGTGATTGGAAACGTCACCGAAGGGGTGGCGGAGACCAAGAACCTCTTGGTGCGCTTCGACGAAGTCTGCGCAGCGATGGGCGACGCCGACGCCGACTTCGACAAGCTGCTGGCTGAGCAGGCTCAGCTGCAGGATCGCATCGACACTGCCGGTGCGTGGGATCTCGACCGCAAGCTCGAAATCGCCATGGACGCCCTCCGGCTCCCTCCCGGCGACGCCAGTGTGGTCACGCTTTCGGGCGGCGAACGCCGGCGGGTCGCCCTGTGCCGTCTGCTGTTGTCAAGCCCCGACCTGCTGCTCCTCGATGAGCCGACGAACCACCTCGACGCCGAGTCGGTGGCCTGGCTCGAACGCACCCTGCAGGAGTATCCGGGGACGGTTGTCGCCGTCACTCACGATCGTTATTTCCTCGACAACGTGGCCCAATGGATCCTCGAGCTCGACCGTGGCTTCGGCATCCCTTGGGAAGGCAACTACTCGTCGTGGCTGGAGCAGAAGCGGGCCCGCCTGGCCGCGGAGGAGAAGGCCGATCGGGCCCGGCAACGAACACTGGAACGCGAGCTCGAGTGGGTTCACATGTCGCCCCGGGCACGTCAGAGCAAGGGAAAAGCCCGGATCACCGCTTACAACGACCTGGTCGCCGAGGCCGAAGCGGCCGCCCGCGGCGACGAGCGGGCCCAGGAACGCCTCGAGATCACCATCCCTCCGGGGCCCAGGCTGGGGGACGTGGTCGTGGAGGCCGCCGCAGTCTCGAAGGGATACGCAGCGATGCTGCTCATCGAGGACCTGTCCTTTCTGCTGCCACCCGGCGGCATAGTCGGCGTGATCGGCCCCAATGGGGCGGGGAAAACCACCCTGTTGCGCATGATCGTGGGCTCCGAGGCGCCGGATCAGGGCGCCCTCCGCCTCGGCGACTCCGTGCACCTTGCCTACGTCGACCAATCCCGTGACGACCTGGCCGCCGACAAAACGGTCTTCGAGGAGGCAGCCGGGGGCCAGGACCGGCTCCTCGTCGGCGGCCGCGAGATCCACGGGCGGGCCTACCTGGCGAGCTTTGGCTTCAAAGGCAGCGACCAACAGAAGATGGTCGGCCAGCTCTCCGGGGGCGAGCGCAACCGGGTGCATCTGGCGAAGGTGCTCCGCTCCGGCGGCAACGTGTTGTTGCTTGACGAGCCCACCAATGACCTCGACGTTGACACGCTTCGGGCACTCGAAGACGCCCTGCTCGCCTTCCCTGGTTGCGCGGTGGTAATCAGCCACGACCGCTGGTTTCTCGACCGAGTGGCGACCCACGTGCTCGCCTTCGAGGGTGACTCCCAGGTGCGGTGGTGGGAGGGAAACTTCACTGACTACGAGGCGGATCGCCACAAGCGGCTCGGAGTCGATGCGGACCAGCCGCACCGGATCCGATACAAGCCGCTGGTGCGGGGGTAGGCCGGGGCCGGCAAGTTTGCGTGGCGGCCGTTCCCAAGGACGGCAAGGGGCGGCGGGCGGGGTGGTCTGCATCCAGGTGTCCACGCTTCCCGCCCACGTCCGGGTCCAGCGCGAGGGGTGGACGCTGCGCCGCCCGGCGGTGTCAGATCTGGTCCACGGTTCGCGGCCGCCCTGCCTCGGGCCGCGAACCGTGGCGTCGCGTCGCTCGATCACGGTGACTGCCGACAGCCACCCGCCCATCGCCAGTCGCCAGTCGCCCGTCGCCAGTCGCCGTCCCAGTCGGCAGGGGCCGGCTCCGACAGTCGCCGGCGGCCACCCGCCCGTCGCCAGTCGCCCCCCGAAGCCCGGACCCACACTCGGCGCCTGCCGTTAGGGGGGCCACCCGCTTTTACAGGTGCGCAGGCGACACACTTTGTCGTCCCCGCGCCAGAGACGCCAAATGTCCCAAAGAGTTTGCACTGAGATGTAGCGAAAATCTACGAAAGCTGCTCGACGGCGGGAGCCGGTATGGTCGCGCGCCGTAATGGGCCAAGCGCCAAAGCTCCGCATCCTGCGGCGACACCCGACCGAACCCGGACCCGGCGCGGGGCGCCGCCTTGTCCTCGTGCACGGCTCCATGGACCGGGCCACCAGCTTCACCCGGTTGATGGCTCGCCTGCGGGATTGGACCATCATCGCCTACGACCGCCGGGGTTACGCCGGGTCGGCGGTGGCGGGGCCGCCGAGCACCTTCGACGATCAGGTCGATGATCTCATCGAGGTCCTGGCCGGCCAGCCCGCCGTCGCCTTCGGGCACAGCTTTGGCGGAGACGTGGTCCTGGCCACGGCGGCCAACGACCCCGACCTGATCCCGGCCGCTTTCGTGTGGGAACCACCGCAACCGTGGCTGCCCTGGTGGGTGCAGTCGACCGCGGCGCATTCCGGCGAAGCGGAACTCGAGGCGGACGAGCGGGCCGAGTGGTTTATGCGCCGCATCGTCGGCGACAGGATCTGGGAGCGCCTGCCGCCCGCCACCCGTGACCAGCGCCGCCGCGAGGGCCCCACATTGCAAGCCGAGATAACCAGCCTCACCGTGGCCGCGGCCTTCGACCCGTCCGCCATAAGGGTGCCGGTTCTGGTGGGCCGGGGTGGAACGTCCTCACGACATCAGCGCCGCGCCGCCGAGGAGCTGGCCGCGGCTCTACCCGCCGGCGAGTTGGTAGAGATCGCCGACGCCGGCCACGGCGCCCACCTGAGCCACCCCGCCGAGGTGGCCAGCCTGCTTCAGCAGCTCGCCGCTCGTGCGTGACAATCCAGCGGAGCCCGGCCCGGCGGTGTCGGTTGCTCGGTACCGAACCGGAAACGGCCCCGCCGCGCCGATCACCGTCATCGCGCCTGGCCGCCTCGCCGCCCTGATGTCAGCATGAACACATGCCGCCTCCCGCCTCCGGCCTCCTCGACGCGGACGTGGCCGTCGTGGGCGCCGGTCCCGCCGGGACCGCAGCGGCAATCACGCTGGCCCGGCTGGGCCGCCAGGTCCTTCTGCTCGACAAGGCCACCTTTCCCCGGGACAAGTGTTGCGGCGACGGCCTCACGACCGCAGCACTCCGGCTGCTCGAGGAGCTCGGTCTCAGGCCGTCTATGGTCTCGAGCTGGGAGCCAGTCGAGGAGGCGGTCGTGGTGGTGCCCGACGGGCGGCAGGTTCACCTTCCCCTGCCGGTCACGGCGGGATCGCCCGCCCAGTTCGCCGCCTCAGCTCGCCGGTCGGACCTCGACGGCGCCCTCGTCAGAGTCGCCGCCGCCGCGGGGGCCCATTTGATCGAGGGCCATCCGGTCACCCACGTGACCTCCCTGGCAGAACACCGGGGCGTGCAGGTTGGCCTCGAAGGCAGGCCGCCCATCCGGGCCCGCTATGTGATCGCCGCGGACGGTATGTGGTCAGCGGTCCGCAGAGCCCTGAATCTCGGCGAACCGGGTTACCTCGGCGACTGGCAGGCAGGCCGCCAGTACTACCGCGGCGCCGGGCCCGATACCCGCAAGCTCTGGGTGTGGTTCGAACCGGACATGGCGCCGGGCTACGCCTGGTCGTTTCCGCTCCCAGACGGGACGGTCAACGTCGGCTACGGCGTGCTGAGGCACCGAGGGCACGCTATGAGGGAGCTCCGGGGTCAGCGGGTCGACGTGTTGGCCCGGCCCCACATCGCCGAGATCCTCGGGGCAGGCGCCACGCCAGTCGACAGGTGGAAATCCTGGCCCATCCCGGCCCGGATCGGCCGAACGGCGCTCAGTGCACTGGGCGGGCGCGTGCTTTTCGCGGGTGACGCGGCCCGAGCTGCCGATCCCATGACCGGCGAGGGCATCGCCCAGGCATTGGAGACAGGCCAGCTGGCGTCTCGTGCCATCCAGGTGGCCGGACCGCATCGGCCGGGAGCCGCGGCGGCCGGCTACGAGCGGCGCATCCGGTGGGGCCTGGCGCTCGACGACCGCCTTGCCCGGAATTTGTCTCGCGTCCTCGAGCATTCCCGGGGCGCCAATGGGGCGCTGCGTATCGCCGATAGCGGGGCGCGGTTTCGCCGGCAGTTCGCCCGCTGGATGTTCGAGGACTATCCGAGGGCGGTGTTCGTCACGCCCCACCGCTGGCGCGGGGACCTGTTTCGCGGCCCAGGGGCATTCGCGGCCTAAAGTTGGTTAGCGCCAAAGAGGCGAATGCCACTGCTACGGGGTGCCTGCCTCATGGCGAAGAGGACAGAAGGGGCACCGGGAAGTCGTCGGTCACGCCACCCACGCCGCGAACGGCGCGTGCGCCTTCAGCACCTCCGGAACCTGCCGCTATTCCGAACCGACCCGCCTGGCTGAAGCCCTAAAGCTAGAGCTAGCCTCACCCAAATGGCAGATCTGGGATTCGACGGCAAAGTTGCAATCGTCACGGGCGCGGGCGGGGGCTTGGGAAAGCAGCACGCCCTCCTCCTTGCGTCACGCGGCGCTCAGGTTGTTGTCAATGATGTCGGCGGATCCGTTTCCGGTGAGGGTTCGGACAAAGCTCCCGCGGATGCGGTCGTCGAGGAGATACGCACCCAGGGTGGCGAGGCGGTTTCGGACAACCACAGCGTGTCTACCCCCGACGGCGGTGAAGCCATCGTCCAGACGGCAATCGACGCCTTCGGCCGCGTCGACATCGTGGTCAACAACGCCGGCATCCTGCGGGACAAGACGTTCCAAAACATGACCCCCGAGCTCCTGGACCCGGTCCTCGATGTCCATCTGAAAGGCGCCTTTTACGTGACCCGCCCCGCTTGGGTGAGGATGCGAGAGCAGGGCTACGGACGGGTGGTCAATACCTCCTCGAACGCGGGCATCCTCGGAAACTTCGGCCAAACCAATTACGGCGCAGCCAAAATGGGTCTCGTCGGCCTGACCAGAGTCCTCGCCGCTGAAGGAGCCAAGTACAACATCAAGGTCAACGCCATCGCTCCCCTGGCTCGCACCCGCATGACGGAAGATCTCCTGGGTGAGGCGGTCGCCCTACTCGAGCCCGAGTTCGTGTCGCCGGTGGTCGCCTGGCTGGTACACGAGGACGTGCCGGTGACGGGCGAGATTTACTCAGTCGGAGGCGGCCGGGTGGCCCGCTTCTTCATCGGGATGACCGAGGGGTACTACAACAGGAAGCTCACGGTCGAGGACGTGCGGGACCACTTCGACCAGATCCGGGATGAAACCGGCTACCAGGTTCCCGCCGGCTTACCCGACGAACTGCGAGTCGTTCTGCGGACGATCCAGCAGGGCTGACCTCCGCGCCCGAAGGCGGCGACCACCGAAACCGGGCGCCGGCACCGAGGGCAGCGAGGTCGCCCGCTCCTCAGACCTGCAGCTCGGTTCGGTGCCGCAACGACCAGCGGCTGCCGTCGCCAACCATCACCCAGACCTGCCCGGCCCGGCAGGCCACGGGCAACCGGCCGGTGAGATCCGCGGCGACGGGCGCCAGTTCCACGCCGTCGCTCGCATGGGCGACGGTCAGATGCGGGACGACGTCGTCGAACTCGTCCTCCCAAGGCGGCGTCCCGAAGCGGTCCGCCAACCGGTTTGTCAGTGTCAGGAACGGGGCGGCCGGATCCGGCGCGATCCAGAGCACCCGCCGACCGAACCAATCCACGTGGTCGAGGGCGAAATCGAAGGCTTTGACATCCTCCAGGCTGTCGTCCAGCTCGGCCAGGTCGGCGTCGGTAATCTCGTCCGGCGGCAGCCACGGGACAACCAGGGTGATGTGCGCCGGCACCCCGGCCGTGGCCACCGGGTCATACTGCTGGCGCCATTTTCCCACCACCGCGTCGGCCTCGGGCACGGGCACCAACACCGCGCTCTGGCGCCGGCCGCTGCTGGTCCCCGCCGTCACAGCCGTGAACTCCCGGGCAGTCGGCTACTCACCGGCGCGGAACACCTCGGAAAGCAAGGACGGAACAGCCACGTCCATCTGCTCGTACGTGCAGGTGCGCGGGTCCCGGTCGGGCCGCCACCGCCGGAACCGGGCCGTGTGGCGCAGGCGCTGGCCCTGCAAGTGCTCGTAGGCGGCTTCCACCACCAGGTCCGGCCGGAGCAGCACGAAGCTCAGGTCCTTGCCCGCGTTCCATCGGCTCACCGCCCCGGGCAGCCGACGCCCGTCGTTGACCGTCTCGGTGGCGAGTTCGGCCCAGCCCGCCCAGGGGTGGTCGATGGGGTTGAGGTGGGGGCGTAGCTCTTCGACGAGCTGGCGGCGCTGCGCGGCCGGAAAGGCGCCGATGACACCGACGTGCTGCAACTGTTCGCCGTCGTACAATCCGAGCATCAACGACCCGACCACTTCGGGGTTCGCCTGATACCAGCGGAACCCGGCGACGACAAAATCGCCCGTGCGTTCGTGCTTCACCTTCCACATGGCCCGCTGCCCGGGCATGTAGGCGAGTGACGACGGCTTGGCGACCACCCCGTCGAGCCCGGCGCCCTCGAAGCGCTTGAACCACTCCCGGGCAACGTCGGGGTCACTGGTAAGCGGCGTGAGATGAATGGGAGCGTCCGTTTCCGCCATGACGGCTTGCAGCTCGGCTCGTCGTTGAAAAAACGGAGTGTCGCGCAGGTCCCGATCGTCGATCGCCAGGAGATCGAACGCCACGAACGACGCCGGGGTCTCGCGGGCCAGCATCTTCACCCGCGACGCCGCCGGGTGGATACGTTGGGAGAGGGCGTCGAAGTCGAGGCCGTGGTCGCCGGCAATGACCACCTCGCCATCGACCACACAACGACCCGGCAGTTGCGCCCTCACGGCCTCTACGACATCAGGGAAGTAGCGGGTGAGCGGTCGCTCGTTGCGACTGCCGAGCTCGACCTCGTCGCCATCTCGGAACACGATGCACCGGAAGCCGTCCCACTTCGGTTCGTACCGGAAGTCGCCCACCGGCAGTTCCCGGGCCAGCTTCGCCAGCATGGGCGACACCGGGGGTTGCACGGGGAGATCCACCGCCGCGGATCCTACGGCTTGCCTGCCGCGGCGCGAGTGGAGCCACGCTGCGTTGAGGCTGGCGGCGATGGCTTTGGGCAGTTCCAGCTGCTCGAACTCGTCGAGGGGTGCGGGCAGGGCCAGTCGCCAGTTCGGCCGCTCGTCGATGGTGGCTGGCATGTTGGGCCGGTCGTTGAGCTCCAGGGCGTCGTCCAGGCTCGCAGTCAGCAAGAGGCACGGAGCCTTCGCCAGGTCGGCGTACACCCGCGTGATCACCGCTTCGACGGGCGTGCCCGGATCGGCCTCCGTCCGGGTGATGAGCTTGGCGTGCAACTCGCTGGCTGCCTCCTCGTTGGGCTCCAGGTTGAGACGGCGCTGCTCGGCCAGGTCCGAACCGGTCAAGACGCCCGCAACGGTGGGCAGGTCGTGGGTCGTGACTGCGCCCATCGCTTTCGTCGGCCATTTGGCCGGGTCATCGTGTTCGAACCACCACACCCGGTACGACATGACGGCCCGCCCGGCCAACTCCTGGCGCACCCCCGGTTCGACCGTCCCCAGGTCCTCCCCGATCACGAAGGCGCCGGCCCGATCCGCCTCCAACGCCACGATGTTGAGTAGGTCGTCATAGGGATACCGCACGTAGGCGCCCTGAGCGGGGTTCATGCCAGCCGGAATCCAGTACAGGCGGAAGAGCCCCATGACGTGATCGATGCGAAGGCCGCGCCCGTGGCGCAGCACGCCGCGAATGGATTCGATCCACGGCTCGTAGCACGCGCTCGCGTAATCGCCACGGGTTGAAGGGCGGCAGGGCCCAGTCTTGGCCACGGGTGTTGAACTGGTCGGGAGGCGCCCCCACTCGCATCCCGATGACGAAGACGTCCGGCCACATCCAGGCGTCGGCACCACTCGGATCGACACCGACGGCCAGGTCGGACACGACCGGCAGGGTCCCGGCTGCGGCGGCGAGTTGCTGGTCCAGCAGCCACTGGAGCCAGGCGTGATAACGCACCCGCGCCCGTCCGATGGGCGATGACACGAACCCCTGCACCGCCGCGGATCTCGGCTCTCGCAGAGGGGAAGGCCAGGACGACCAGGCCCCACCGTGACGCTCCGCCAGGGCACAAAAGGTCGCGAACCGCGTCAACACTTCACCCCGCTCGGTCAGGTGGGCATCGAAGCGCTCGTCCCCCCGGAAGTCGCGATAGAGGGCCTCGAGGGCCTCACTCTTGAGCGTCCACACCCGATCGCGGTCGATCAAGCGATCATGGTTGAGCGCCCGCCCGGCCGCAGCTAGCCGGTCGATATCGGGAGCCTGGCTGGCGCCGGGAACGTGTTCTACCGCCAGATAGAGCGGGTTCAAGAAGCAGCGGCTGCCGGGGAAGTAGGGACTGGCTTGCTGAGGCAGGGTGGGGCTGGTCGCGTGCAGCGGGTTGACCAGCACGAACCCGGCGCCGAGCGCGTCCGAGTACCGGCTCAGGCGCTGCAGATCGCTCAGGTCGCCGAAGCCCCAGCTCCGTCGAGACCGGGCGGCATAGAGCTGGGCGGCAAAGCCCCACCCCGGCTCTGTCGGCAAGCGGCAGCGCCCCGGGCTGGCGATCAGGCCCATGGAGGCGCCGGTCTCCAAGGCCAGCCGGTGGTAGCCGGGAGGCAGGTCAGTGGGCAGGACCCCCTCGACAGGCAGGGTGGTGCCGTCTTCGAGGGTGAGCTGAGCGGGCGGCACGGTCGCGGCCGGTCGGTCCAGCCGTATGGTCAGAACGGGGGATGGTCCGGGCGCCCCCGCCGTGGCACCGATGGCGGCCAGGATGGCCTCGACCGTGGCCGGCGGCGCGTCCCGCCAACGGCGATCGACGTCTTCAAAGCCGGGTGCAACGCCCCACGCCGCGGGGTCGGGCCCGCGACCGGCTCGGGGGCGCCTACGCTCGGCCAAAATGTCAGATCACCAGGTCGGGACGGCTCATCGTTCCGATGATTACTCATCGCCGCCGTGTTCCGCACTGCCCGCCCTCTCCCGCTCGGCCACCAGCGCTCGCAGTAATCGAGGCCGACGAGCGGCGGATGCTGTTTGGCACCACGTCCTGGGCGGACCGGAGCTTGGTGAGCAGCGGCTCGTTCTATCCGCGCCGTTCGATGACGGCGCGCGCCCGTCTCGCCTATTACGCGGCGAGGTTCCCTCTGGCCGAAGTGGCCACCACCTATCGCTTTCCCCCCACCCCCGAGGTCGCCGCCCAATGGGTGGAACGCACCCCGCCCGGGTTCACGTTCGATGTCCGGGCCTGGTCGCTGTTCACCGGCGCTCCGACTTTGCCGGACTCGCTCTGGCCCGACTTGCAGGACCAGGTTCGGGAGCGGGCCCGGGACCTGCGCCGCCTGTATCCCGCTCACCTGACACCGGCGGCTCTCGACCAGTGTTGGGTTCGCTTCGAACACGCCCTGCGCCCGCTCCATCGGGCCGGGAAACTGGGGGCGGTGATCCTGCAGTATCCCGGTTGGTTCACGCCCCGGCCCGAAGCGTGGGCGGAACTGGCGTCGATCTCGACACGTCTGCCGGATTACCGCCTGGCGGTCGAGCTGCGCAGCCCCAAGTGGTTCGAGGGCGACGCGTGCGAAGGGACCCTCGAGTGGCTGGAGAGCCGGGACCTGGCGCTGGTCTGTGTCGACGGCCCGGCGGTGGGCCAGCGCGCCACTCCGGCGGTGGCAGCCGCCACTGCCGATCTGGCCGTGGTGCGGTTCATCGGGCGCCGCCAAGTGGAGGGCGAACCGTGGAGCGCACCGTACCGGTACGCGGACGAGGAACTGGCCGAATGGGTGCCGCGCCTGACGGGGCTGATGGCGTCGGCGCCCGAGGTGCACGTGCTCATGGACAACTGCTGGGGTTCGGATGCGGTCGACAACGCCACCCAGCTCGCCGGCTTGCTGAGGGATTAGCGCCCGCAACGACCCAGCTAGACGCAGAAAAGGACGCCACAAGGTGCCGACAAGCGGCGCTGTCGCCCGCCGGGGCCTCGTTGGTGCACGACGGGATCTTGCGCCGCGCTCAGGGGGCAGCCCGGTCTGTACGACGAATCCGTGGTGTGGCACAGCATGCGGCCGCGCTCAGGGGGGTAGCCCGGTCTGCACGACGGATCCGTGGTGGCACAGCATGCGCCAGCCCTGGGGGCCCGGGTCCCGCACGAAGATGTTGATCGTGGCCACCGTCACTCCCCCCTGATCTCCGAGCAGGTTCTCGTCCAAGCTGACCCAGGCGGTGTCACCCACGCAGATGACGCGTTCCCTCGTCAGCACGAACTGGATCTGCTGGCCGCCCTGGAACAGGGCGAAGAAGGACCCGGCGACCGGGCCCCAACCCTCCAGGGTGGCCCATCCGGGGTGGGTGCAGAGGGCCCGATCGGACCGCTCCCACAGGTCGGACATGGCATCCAGGTCCTTGGCCTCGAACGCCTCGTAGTAGCGCCGGTTGGCGGCGAGCACGTCCTGGGTCTGGTCCACCGCCCGACGGTACCGCCCCCGAGCGGCCCTACCCTGGCGACGAGCGACGCTTTTTCCCGATCGTCTACCGTCGCTGGAATGACGCTTCCCCAACCTGACCGGCACATTCGGGGCGCGGGCGGGGTGGATATCGCCACCTACTTTCTCGGGGGTGACGGGCCCCCGGTCATCCTCTTGCACGCCACCGGGTTTCACGGGCGCTGCTGGCTCCCGGTGGCGCCCGCCCTGACCGATCGGTTCAGCGTCTGGTCGATCGACCAGCGCGGTCATGGTTCGTCGGGGAAGTCCGCGGATGGCCGCTACGACGACTGGAGGTTTTTCGTCGACGACCTTTTCGCCGTGCTCGACTCGATGGGGGCGAAGGGCTGGCTCGGCATCGGACATTCCCTCGGGGGCGCCGTTCTCCTGCTCGCCGAGCAACGCCAGCCCGGAACCTTCACGGGTCTCTGCCTGTACGAGCCGGTCGTAATCCCGCCCGCGGCGCCAACCGAGCGCCCCGGCCGCGACATCTCCATGAGCGACGTGGTCCGTAAACGGCGGCAGTCGTTTGCATCTCGCAGGGAGGCGCGCCGTAACTTCGCCAGCAAGCCCCCAATGAACCGATTCGACCCCGCCGCCTTGGACGCCTACGTCACCTATGGCTTCGTGGACGACCCGGCGGGCGGAGTTTCCCTGGCGTGCAACCGGGAGGACGAGGCATCGGTGTACGAGGGCGCAGCCAGAAGCCACACCTGGGATCGCCTCTCCGACGTTCGCGCACCGGTCACGATTCTTGGCGGAGTCGACATCCGCGATTCAGTGAGCCGGTCCATTGAGGACGTGGCCCGGGAGGTCCGGCGCGGCGATGCCCGACGACTGGCCGGGCTCAGCCACTTTGGACCTCTCGAGGACCCCCTCCGGGTGGGCCGCATGGCGGCGGCGACTCTGGCGTCCCTACCGGCTCTGGCGCCCGACGCGGCGTCCCCCACCGGTGTCACATCCCCTCGTTAGTGTCTGTTCCAGTGCTGCCGTTGCCCGCCTCCCTGTCGCCGTCCAAGGTGGCGTCCTTCAAGGACTGCGCCTTGGCGTTCCGGCTATCGGCCATCAACCGTCTGCCCGAGCCGCCGTCGCCCCACGCCGCCAAGGGCACCGTCGTACATCGCGCCCTGGAATTGCTGATGTGGGAGGAAGAACGGCGCGGGACGGACGCCCACAGCCGCCCTCGCCAAGCTCGATCGGGCCATCCCCGAGGTGCTGGCCACCTCCGAGTTCGCCGGCCTCGGCCTCGACGACAGCGAGCGAGCCGAATTCGTGCGCCGATGCCGAGCGGCTTGTCCGCAACTACTTCGATCTCGAGGATCCCCGCGGCGTCCAGGTGCTTGGCACCGAGTTGCGGCTGGCGGTCGACGTCGGCACCCTACGGCTGTCCGGCATCATCGATCGGCTCGACCTGGACCCCGATGGCACCCTCGTCGTGACCGACTACAAGACCGGGCGGGCGCCCTCCGTACAGCGCGAGCAGGGGCGCCTGGGCGGCGTGCACTTCTACGCGTTCCTCTGCGAGCAGGTATTCGGGCAGCGGCCGGCCCGGGTCCAGCTGCTGCATCTGCGGGAGCCGATGGCTATCTCCACGACGCCTTCGGACCAGTCGATTCGTGGTCTGCACCAGCAGATCGTGGCGGTATGGAGCGCCGTTGAGCAGGCCTGCGCCCGGGAGGACTTTCGACCCAAACCCGGTTGGCTCTGCAACCACTGTGCCTTCCACGAATACTGTCCGGCTGTGGGCGGCGACCTGAGCCGGGTCCCACCCCTGCCAGTGGCAGACTCACCCCTGGCGCCGGCCGTCATGGGAGCCGCTGGCGGGTGACCGACCCCCAACGGAGCCCGACCCGCTGGTGGCCTCCGATCGTGCCCATTCCGTCGAGTCTCGACCGCTTCGACATGGAAGTCGACAACTGGTTCGAGGCGCACCTGCGGGGGCGGCCGGCGATCGACCGCTTGATGTACACGGCCAGCGCGGTCGGGGACCACGGCATCGTCTGGCTGGCACTGGCTGTGCTACAAGGCGTCAGGCGCCCGTGCCACTGGCAGCGGCCACTCCTGCGGGTTGCGGGCGGCCTTGGCGTCGAATCCGCCCTCGTCAACGGGCCGGTCAAGTGGCTCTTCCGCCGCACCCGCCCTGTCCATGAGGGTCCCCGTCCCCTCCATCTCCGCCAACCGCTCACCAGCAGCTTTCCGAGCGGCCACGCCTCCGCCGCCTTCTTCGGCGCCGCCCTCTTACGAGATGGGGATCCGTGGTGGCCCTTGTATTACGGCGTCGCGGTGGTCGTGGCCGCCAGCCGGATCCACGTCAAGATCCATCACGCTTCGGACGTGATCGGTGGCGCCGTTATCGGAGCCACCCTCGGGGAAATGACCCGCCGGGCCGTGCCGGTCGAGTCTCGGGAGCCGCCGGAATCGAGCAGGTGTCGCAGGAGTTGAGCTAAGGCATGAGTACACCGTTTTCCGTGACGTGGGATTACCGCTGCCCGTTCGCCCGCAACGGCCACGAGCACCTGTTGACCGGCCTGGCGGCTGGCGCGGACTGGGAGGTGACCTACTTGGCGTTCTCCCTTGACCAGGCCCACGTCGAAGAAGGGCAGACGCCAGTCTGGGACGAGCCTGACCGGTACCCGGGCCTGCTGGTCAACCTGGCCGGCATCGTGGTGCGAGACCGGCTGCCGGAACGGTTCCCTGTCGTCCACCGGGCGTTGTTTGCGGCCCGCCACGACCAGGGCCTGGATCTGCGGGACCGCGATGTGGTCAGCAAGGTCCTCGACGTCAATGGTGTCGATGCCGGCGCAGTATTGAGCGAGATCGATGCCGGCTGGCCCCTCGCCGTACTCCAGGCAGAGCACACCGATGCCGCCAGCCGGTTGTCGGTGTTCGGCGTGCCAACCTTCATTCAGGCTGATCGGGCCGTGTTCATCCGCCTCCTCGACCGGCCCGGCGACGACTCCGTCCGGGCGATCACCACCATCAACCGCATCCTCGACCTCATCGCCGAATGGCCGGAGCTCAACGAGTTCAAGTACACGTCGATCCCGCGTTGATCGACTCACGGGACCCGACCCCGGCGACAGCCCCTGGCCGGTCGACTGCGCCAGGGCCCTCGACCCCGGCGGCGGGGCCCGGACCGGCAAGCGCGCCCCCGGGCCCGGCCAGGTTCACACCGGCACCCACCTCCCCCGGTTCAACCGCGTCGAGACGGGCGAGCACGCCTCGGCGGGCGGTATTCCAGCCGCGGGCGTCGGCGGCGCCGGAGCCGTGACCTGGCGGCACCAACTCGTCGAGGTCACCGCACCTCCAGTTTTCGCGGCCGCAGCCGATGCCGCCTTGGCGGTCCTGGGGCTGCGGGCCGGTGAGACCGTGCGATGGCGTCATCTCGGCAGCAGAGGGTGGCAAACCGGCGTGGTGGTGCGCCGGGAGCGTGACGGCAGCGTCCGGATTACGGACAGCCGGGGACTGGCCCGGAGCCTGACTGCCGATCGCCTGGCGGTCAGGCGGACCGGTCCCCGCGGCGGCCGGGGCTGGGAGCCGCTCAGCAACCGGGCGGCGCGGCAGCGAGCAGCTTCGCTTCCTGTAGTCCAGGCGCTACCGTCCGCCGGATGGGAGCCGAGCAAACCACCCGCCGCCATGTTTGGGTGCGTGGCCGGGTACAACAGGTGTGGTTCCGCCAGACCTGCCGATGCCGGGCCACAGAGCGGGGCGTAGCCGGCTGGGTCCGCAACCTGGCGGATGGGCGCGTCGAGGCCGTGTTCGAAGGCACGCCTGCGGCGGTATTTGAAATGGTGGAGTGGTGCCGGTCCGGCCCCCGCCGGGCGGTCGTTTCCGACGTGCAGGTGATCGAGGAGGCCCCCGCGGGCGAGACCGGTTTCCACGTGGCGTAAGACCAATGGGCCTGGTTTGATCCGGCATCAGGCTCGGCCCGAACCGGGCGAGGTGACAGAACTCCAACAGTTGTTCGTGCCCCAGGCCGAGCAAGGGCCCCAATGATCGCGCCAGCGGGGCGGGCCCCGACCCGTGGGGGATCCGGCGAGCCACCCCAGTGATGTCGTCTCACCCCCCTGGGATGATCGGTTCCATGACACGACAGCTGGAGCTGCTCCTCGACCCGCCCGCCGACGACTGGCGGCTGGACGAGCGCACCCGGGAAGCGGGGAGGCGTGGCGTCGCCGAAGCCCGCCGGGTGCTGGCAGAAGTGACCAAGCGATCGGCCGCCTAGCATCCGAGCATGGGTTACGGCATGACGGTCCCATTCGATGGCGTTCCCCTGGCCGACCACCGGGAGTGGTACGAGCAGTTGGTCGAACACGGCTACACCGACGCCTGGTCGTCGGAATCGGATGGCACCGACGCCTTTACCCCGCTGGCCTTGGCGGCCGCCTGGGCGCCGTCGCTACGACTCGGGACCGCCATCGTCCCCGCCTTCACCCGCGGACCGGCCTTGTTGGCCCAGACCGTGGCCGCCTTGGCCGAGGCCGCTCCGCACCGCTTCACTCTCGGTGTCGGAACCTCGTCCAACGTGATCGTCGAGCGATGGAACGACATTCCTTTCCACAACCCCTACAAGCGGACGCGCGACGTGGTGCGTTTCCTGCGGCAGGCCCTCACCGGCGAGAGGATCGACAGCACCTACGACACGTTCTCGGTGCGAGGCTTCCGGCTCGGCCGTCCGCCGGCTGTGGTACCTCCGATCCTCGTAGCCGCCCTCCGTCCGGGCATGCTCCGACTGGCCGGCGCTGAAGGAGACGGCACCATCATCAACTGGCTGAGCGCGTCAGACGTGGCGAAGGTGGTCCCGGAGGTGGGTCCGGGCAAAGAGATCGTGGCCCGCATCTTCGTGTGCCCGTCGGAGGACACCGAGGCGGTCCGTGCGGCCGCCCGCCGGGCGGTCGCCGCCTACCTCAATGTGCCGGTCTACGCGGCGTTTCACGAGTGGTTGGGCCGGGTCCTCTGCTCCAAGAGATGTGGGCGGCGTGGAAGGCGGGCGACCGCAAGGCCGCGTTGGCCGCTATTCCGAATGAAGTCGTCGATGACCTGGTATTGCACGGCTCCCCGGCACGCGTTCGGGCGAACATCCAGCGCTACATTGACAACGGGGTGACCACACCGGCGCTGGCCTTGATGCCGTTCGGGATCGACCTGCGCCAGGCCACCAAGGATCTGGCGCCCACCACTCGCTAAACGGCAGGACGACACCCGGCGCCCCGTTCGAGCAACCGTCCGCAAGACCCCCGGTAGCATCGGGTCCATGCCTGATGTAGTGATCATCGATGCCGTCCGCACTCCGGTGGGCCGGCGCCATGGGGGCCTATCTGGTGTGCACCCTGCTGAGCTGCTGGGCCGGGCGCTGACGGCCCTGGTGGCGCGCACGGGTATTGACCCCGCCGTGGTGGACCAGCTCGTATCGGGTTGTGTTTCCGAAGTCGGCGAGCAGTCCTTCAACATCGCCCGCACGGCCTGGCTGGCAGCCGGCCTGCCCCTGACGACGGCCGCCACAACGGTGGACACCCAGTGCGGATCGAGCCAGCAAGCCGCCAACCTGGCGGCCAGCCTCGTCGCCTCGGGTGTCGTCGACGTCGCGGTCGCGGCCGGGGTGGAATCTATGAGCCGGGTTCCGATCGGATCGAACTCCTCCAAAAAACTCGGTCTCGGAGTTCCCCTACCAAAGTCGTACTTCGCGCGCTACGAATTCACGTCGCAGTTCGAAGGGGCTGAACGCATCGCCGAACGATGGAGCATCACCCGCGCCGACACCGACGCCTTCGGGCTGCGCTCACAGCAGCTGGCGGCCCAGGCCTGGGAGCGAAGGCCGCTTCGACGGTCAGATCACGCCCGTGGAAGCGCCCGTGGTTGACGAGAACAGGAATCCGACCGGCGAGACGCGGCTGGTCGGTCGGGACGAAGGGCTGCGCGCAGACCACCCTCGAGGCCCTCGCCGCCCTGAAGCCGGTGGCCCGACCGGATGGGGTCCATACGGCCGGCACCTCCTCACAGATATCCGACGGGGCCGCCGCGGCTGCTGTTTACGACGCCCGGACGGGCCGCTCAGCTCGGGCTCACGCCTCGGGCGCGCCTCACCCACCAGTGCCTCGTGGGTGTCGATCCGGTCCTGATGCTCACCGGCCCCATCGACGCAACCAACCTGCTGCTGGATCGGGCGGCAATCGGCGTCGCCGACGTGGATCTCTTCGAGATCAACGAGGCGTTCGCGTCCGTGGTTCTGGCCTGGGAGCGCGAGCTCAAACCGGATCCGGCCAGTGTCAACCCCAACGGCGGGGCCATCGCCCTCGGCCACCCGCTCGGCGGCACCGGCGTCATACTGCTCACCAAGGCCCTCCACGAGCTGGAACGGCGCGGCGGCCGGCGGGCATTGGTGAGCATGTGTTGCGGCGGGGGACTCGGCACCGGCACCCTGATCGAGCGGTGAGTTGACGTCACTCGTCGAAGCCCTGGGCCACCCGCCAGGGACGGCGCTGCTCATCGTGAGCTGCGACGAGCTCGGCGTGACGCACGCCAGCAATTCCGGGGTCTACAGCGCGCTGCGCGAAGGCATGGGGAAGGTCGGCGGGCTGGTCGTGCCGGGGCCCTGGGCGCGAGAGGCTGCCGCTCGCTATCGGGGTGAGGACATCGGCGTGCACCTCACCCTCAACGCCGAGTACGACTTGCTCCGTTGGGGGCCCATCACCTATTGCCCGTCTCTCCTCGACGGCGACGGCGGCTTCCCCCGAACGCTCGACGACTTGTGGGACCACGCCGACACGGACGAGGTCCGCCGGGAGTGCCGGGCCCAGGTCGAGCGGGCCATCTACTGGGGGTTCGATGTCAGCCACCTGAGCGCGCACCTGGCCGCCCTGGACTTCCGGCCCGAGTTCTTCGACGTGGCCTTGGAACTGGCGGTCGACTTTGGCCTGCCCCTGCGCCTGCCGGCCGCGTCCGCCGAGCCCCAGTGGGGGTTTCCATTTCGGGCCCTGGCCGCGTCCGAAGGGGTTGTTTCCCCCGATTACCTGATCCGGGTCCGGCACGCCAAGAGCACCCGAAGTGCCCTCGATCAGCTCCTTACCGACCTGCGTCCCGGCGTCACCGAGGTGGTGCTCCGACCCGCCATGGACACGGCCGAACTACGTGCCGTTGCGCCCGACTGGCCCGCCCGGGTTGCCGACCACGATGTGGCGATGACCGCCGACTCGCTGCGGGTCCTGGCCCGGCGAAGCGGGGTCCAGCTGATCGGCTACCGGGCCCTCCGCGACCTCCAGCGCCGGCGCTGAGGGAGGCCGCTCTCCCCTCTTTCGGCTCTCCCTGCGGCGTTCGGCCCCGCCGAGACGCCCGGCGGGCCGGTTTGCGACGCGCCAGAGCCGCCCCTACCCCTCCCCCGCCACCAGCCGGGACGCCAGCCGCTCCAATCCGGCCACCCGGCTGGCTTTGACCAAAACGGCCTCCCCCGGCCCGAGAGCACCGAGCGTCGCCACCGCTTCGTCGATGTCCGCCACAAACGGCGCACCGTACGCGTCCGTGGCGACGGCCAGGAGCTCGACGCCGAGCCGGTCGGCGAGAACGGACACGGCCCGGTGCTCGGCCTGGCTCTGAGCGCCGAGCTCGGCCATGGGCCCGAGGACCGCCACCCGGCGCTGGGCGGGCAGCGCCGCCAGGGCCTCCAAGGCCGCTTGCATAGAAGCGGGGTTGGCGTTGTAGGCGTCGTTGAGAACCACGGCGCCGGTGGGCGTGCGGCGGAGCTCCATGCGCCAGGGTGAGATGGACGTCGCCGCCAGCGCGCCTGCCGCCGGCTCGAGGGGCACACCGGCCGTGGCGGCCACGGCGAGCGCCGCCAGGGCGTTGCCGACCTGGTGGGCACCGTGGGCGTGCAGTCGAATGGTGACGGAGCCCCACGGTGAGCGAGCCACGAACCGAGGGCGTAACTCCTCGTCAAGGTCAACTCGTTCCGCGACCAGATCGGCGGCCGCCAGTCCGGCGCCTCCTACTGAGTAGGTCAAGGTCCGGGCGGACGTCCGGGCGGACATGGCCCGGACCCGAAGGTCGTCACCGTTGAGAATGGCTGTCCCGGTGGCGGGCAGGGCCTCTACCAGTTCCCCCTTGGCCGCGGCCACCGCGTCAAGGTCCCCGAAGGCTTCGGTGTGGGCGGCGGCCACGGCGGTCACGACGCCAATGTCGGGCTGGGCGACGCGGCAGAGTTCGGTGATGTGCCCAATCCCGCGCGCTCCCATCTCGATCACCGCGGCGGCGCTGTCCCCAGGCGCGTTGGCGAGGG
Source organism: uncultured Acidimicrobiaceae bacterium (assembly GCA_963834775.1). Lineage (GTDB taxonomy): Bacteria > Actinomycetota > Acidimicrobiia > Acidimicrobiales > Palsa-688 > PALSA-693. The sequence goes on along the minus strand of CAWICR010000006.1, from coordinate 326,163 downwards.
TGAGCGGAACCCCCAACTCGTTGTTGAAGGACCGCTCGCTGGCGGCGGTCACCAGGCCGGTTCGCAGCGCCGCTGCGGCCAGATCCTTGGTCGAAGTCTTGCCCACGGAGCCGGTGATACCGACCACGGTGGCCGTCAGGCGATCCCGGGCGGCCCGGCCCAGATCGAGAAGAGCTCGTCCGGTGTCGGCCACCACGACCAGCGGCACGCTCATTCCACCCGAACGCCAGGACCGGAGCCATGCTTCCTCCGCCAGGACCCCGCCCGCACCTGCCCTGATGGCCGCCTCGATCCATTGATGACCGTCCCGCTCCGCCCGTATGGCCACGAACAGGGCTCCCGGTGCGAGCACCCGGGAATCGATGCCCACGCCGGTCAGGACTCCGCCCTCCCAACCGAGCACCGCACCGGGGGACACCCCACCCCGAGAGGGAGGATCGATGGTGCCACCTGTGGCGACAGCAACTTCCGCCGGGGACCACTGCACGGCCGACGATCTTGCCAGACAGACCGCTCGCAGCCCGGCTGCAGGGCCGACGATCTGGCCCGACAGACGGCGCGCCGCCCGGCCGGCGCGCTGCGAGTCGGGCGGCCCGATACCGCCAGGACACCCGATCCCACGTCCTCGTGGAGGTAGCGTCCGAGACATGCCCTCCACATCGTCCGGGCGCCAACGAGGCGCAACTCGGATGCATTCACAGATCGGTAGACGGCCCGGACCCCGGGTCGCGACACCGATCGGCGGGCATTGGTCGTGACGGGCGACAGCCGCTCCCGTATCCGTCTTCTGGTGCTCTACGGCGGGCGTTCGGCAGAACACGAAGTGTCCTGCGTGTCCGCCCTGCACGTGGCGCGCGCCGTAACCGCCGACCGGTACGACCTCACGCTCGTCGGTATCACCACCGACGGCCGATGGGTGAACACTTCCAGCGCCCTCCAGGGCGGCCTAACCGCGGAAGCGCTCCCCAGTCCGGACGGTGACGACGCCCTCAGCCTGGAGCCCGTGGAAACCGTGACCGAGCCGGGCCGCGATCCGCTGGTCGTTCTCCCGCTGCTGCACGGGCCCATGGGCGAGGACGGGACTATCCAGGGTTTGCTGGAGATCGCCGGCGTGGCGTACTGCGGAGCCGGGGTAGCGGGGTCCGCAGTGGCGATGGACAAGGGCCTGGCCAAGTCGCTGCTGGCGGCGGCCGGACTACCCCATGCCCGATTTCTGTCGCGAACGCGAAGGCGACATCGGCGACGATCTCGGTCGAGAGATCGAGGCCACCCTCGGGTGGCCCGTCTTCGTGAAACCGGCGAACATGGGTTCCTCTATAGGTGTCTCGCGGGTCGACCATCCGGGCGAACTCAACGCCGCACTCGAAGTGGTCCGGCGCTACGACGAGTTCGTCATCATCGAGGAGGCGGTGCGGGGGCGGGAGCTCGAGATCGGGGTGCTGGGTTGGCCGGACCTGCGGGCTTCCGTACCCGGCGAGGTGATCCCCAGCCATGAGTTCTACGACTTCGACGACAAGTACGTGGACGGGGCGGCGGGCCTCGAAGTTCCGGCCCGGCTGCCCGATGGCATGGCCGAGGAAATGGCCCGGCTGGCCGTGGCCGCCTGTCGAGCGCTTCGCGTGGACTGCATGGCCCGGGTCGACTTTTTCTTCGAGGAGGGTGGCCGCGGCCTGCTGGTCAACGAGGTCAACACCATCCCCGGTTTCACCCCGATCTCGATGTACCCCCGGCTGTGGGAGGCGTCCGGGGTTTCCTACCCGGAGTTGATCGACGAGCTTGTCGGCCAGGCGCGGTGCCGGGCGGCGCGTCGGTCTGCGTTCGAGACGCGACGGTGGTGAGCACCCCATCGCCCACCACTCGTTGCCGAAAATCACGGTAGTTGTCGGTGGCAGTCGAGCGGAGGACACCCAGGAGCAGGCCGCCGTCACCGCTGGCTTTGAGGCGGCCCCGCATGAAGGCGACGCTCGGCTCCACCTCGCCGGAGGCGACCGCCTGGGCGTCGGAGTAGGCGATGGTAAGAAGCAGGCTGGCGTCGGGAACCGACCCGACCCCACCGTCACCAGGCAGGCCGTCGCGGTAGCTCCAGTGATACGACACCTCACCTCCAGGGGCGCCGGTGATCGCCACGGAAACGGTGCCGTTCGCTCCTGACACCTGAGGCCGGGCTCCCGCCTGGGCGGCGACCTCTTTCAACCACACCTCGCTCAGCCACTCGGCCACGACTTCGGCTCCCCTCAGACGGCCGGCACGGCGATCAGACCGGCAAACAGGTCGTCGCCGGAGGGATCGGTCCCGGACAGATCGCGGGCGACTTCGTACTCGTCATAGGGGTACACCTCCTCGGCGACCCCGGCGGGTAAGCCGAACCAGTGACGGGAGTTCGGGTCGACCTGGGTGGCGTGCGCCAGCAAAGCCCTCCGCATCACGGCGTTGTAGCCCCGTACGTCCACGATCACTTCCGGGCGGGAGGGTTTGTCGCCGGTGCCCGTGTCCTGGTCCGATTCAAGGGCGCGAGCGATGCGGCCGCTGTCGAACGGCGACTCCATGCCCAGTTCCAGATACTTCTGGTGCATGGCCCGAATGCGCTTCTTCGACCAGCGCACGTAGCAGAGCCGCAGCGGTTGCCAGGGCTCGCCGGCGTCAGGGTAGCGGTCCGGGTCAGCAGCGGCGTCGAACGCCAACTCGGATATCTCGTTGACCCGGAGGTGGTCGGGATGGGGATAGGTCTTCTGCTCAGGTGGGTAGGTGACGATGACCTGAGGGCGGGTGCCGCGCACGACCGCGACCAGGCGACCCACCGCCTCGGCTAGAGGCGCCGCCGCGAAGCTGCGTGGATCCGCGTTGGCGGGTTTGCCAGGCATACCGGAGTCGCGGTAGCCCAGCCAGACGACTTCGTCGTAGCCGATTATCTGGGCAGCTCGATCCAGCTCGGCTCGGCGGATTTCGGGTAGACGTTCCAGAACCCCGGGTTGGTCCATCTCCGGGTTGAGGATGTCGCCTTCTTCGCCTCCGGTGCAGGTGACAAGGACGGTGTGGACGCCCTCGGCGTGGTAGCGAGCGACTGTCCCGGCGCCCTTGGACGCTTCATCATCAGGATGGGCATGGACAGTCAGAAGGCATAACGACGACATTGGTAAAGAATACGGCGGGCGGGACGTTCACCGGTCTGCGGCAGCCGGGGTGTGGCGATCCGCGACGGTCAGGAGCCGACGGGCTGCCCCTTGTCGAGGCCGTCGATTTCCGTGGCGAGGTCCAGGTCAGCTTGGGTGAGACCGCCCGCGGAGTGCGTGGACAGCGTGAGAGTCACCTTGTTCCAGGAAATGGCGACGTCCGGATGGTGGTTGCGGGACTCGGCCACCTCACCGACCCGGTTGACCCAGGCCAGCGCGCCGGCAAAGTCCTTGTGCACCGACGTTTTGACGATGGTGTTGCCGTCCCGGGACCAGTCCAGACCCTGAAGCCCTGCGGAAATGGCGTCGTCGCTGAGTAGTTCGGCCACGACGATAGTTATACCGCGCCGCCGCTACGCTCGCGTCCGGCTTCCCCGCCCCCGCGGTCCCACCGGGCGCCCAGGAGAAGTCGCGTGCCCCCTCCGGAATCCGAACTCGACCGGCTTCGCCGCCATCTGGGCGCCGTCGGCGGTCGGCTCTACCTCGGCGCCGCGGCCGGCGGGCTGGCTCTGGCGGACGCCGAACAGGCCGCGCTGGTACTCGGTCCACCTCGCAGCGGAAAGACGACGGCGGTGGCGATCCCCAACGTGCTGGCCGCGCCCGGGGCAGTGGTCGTCACGTCGACCAAGCCAGACGTGTTGGCGGCCACCCTGGGTTACCGGGTGGAGCGCGGGACGTGCTGGCTGTTCGACCCCAGCGGCACCGTGCCGACCCCCGCCGGAGTGAACCGGGTGCGCTGGTCGCCGGTCGCCTCCGCGGCGACCTGGGACGAGTCGCTGGTGCTGGCCCGAGCCATGACCGGCGCGGCACGTCCGGGAGGGCACCCAGGTGAGTCGCTGCACTGGATCGAGCGGGCCGAAGCGCTGCTAGCCCCGCTCCTCCACGCCGCCCACCTCAACCGGAGCGGAATGGAGACCGTGTTGCGATGGGTGTTGCGACAAGACCTCGGGCCACCTCGAGCGGTGCTGGTTGCCCACGGCGTCGAAACCGCTGTCGACGTGCTGACCGGCCTGGACGCGACCGATCCACGCGAACTATCTGGAATCTGGTCGAGCGCTGCCGGTGTTCTGGCCGCCTACCGCGCCGACGCCGTGCTCGACAGCAGCGCGGCGCCCAACCTCGATCCCCGCCGGCTCGTCTCGACGCTGGACACCGTCTATATCTGCGCTCCAGCCCGCTACCAGCAGTTGGTTGCCCCGATTGTGGTGGCTTTTCTGGAGCAGGTTCGGGCCGGCGCCTACGCCCGGGCGGCGGCGGTCGCAACCCAGACACCGCGCCCGCTGCCCCTGACCCTCGTCCTCGACGAGCTGGCGAACATCGCCCCGTTGCCCGACCTGCCCGCGACGGTGAGCGAGGGCGGCAGCCAGGGACTGCTGACCCTGGCGTGTCTCCAGGACCTGTCGCAGGCCCGGCAGCGGTGGGGACGCGCCGCCGAGGGATTCCTTTCCTTGTTCGGGTCGAAGCTGGTGCTGCCCGGCATCGGCGACCTCGGGACTTTGGACCTGGTGTCACGGCTGGGCGGCGAGGTAGACGTGCCCGCCCGCAGCACCAGCACGAACGCCTGGCGTTGGGGCGCAGCCAGTGTGACGTGGTCGACGCAGCGCCAGCGCCGCCTGCCAGTCGAGGCCGTCAGCCAGCAGCCGCCAGGTACGGCGCTGGTGCTTTCCGGAGCCCGGCCCCCGGAACGGGTCCTGCTGCCGCCTTGGTGGGCAGTCCCGGCCTTTCGGCCGCCGGCGCCGTCATGGGGCGCAGGTCGTAGCATCACCCGGTGACCCGGGCTCGACGCCCAGACTTTCGAACTCCGCCGGCCGCGGCCCTGGTCGGCATGGGGGCCTTCTCCGTACAGTTCGGCGCCGCCCTGGCGACCCGGCTGTTCCACCGGGTGGGACCGGCCGGAGCGGTGACGCTCCGGCTCGGAATCGCCGCCCTGATACTGGCCATCGTGGCCCGACCCCGACTCGGCGCCGTCCGGCGGCGGGACCTCGGCGTAGCCGTGGCCTTCGGAATGGTGCTGGCGGGCATGAACCTCTGCTTCTACGAGGCCATCGCCCGTATCCCGCTCGGTGTGGCCGTGACCATCGAATTCTCGGGGCCGCTGGCCCTGGCTCTGTGCGGCTCCCGGCGTTGGCTGGACCTGGCGTGGGCGCTGTTGGCCGGGACAGGGGTGGTGCTGTTCACCTCCGGAGGGGCAGGGCATCTGGACCCCGTCGGCATCGCCTTCGCCTTTCTGGCCGGGGCGGGCTGGGTCGGCTACATCCTGCTCAGCAAACAGACGGGACTTCGCTTCGACGCCCGCACCGGTTTGGGCATCGCCATGGTGAGCGGCGCCCTGGCGGTCCTGCCCGTGGGCCTGGCAGCCGGAGGGGCTGGCCTCTTTCACGTGGATGTCCTCCTGCTCGGCAGCGCCGTCGCCGTCCTCTCCTCGGTGGTGCCGTACAGCCTCGAACTGGTGGCACTGCGCCAGGTGACGCCCCGCGCCTTCGGAGTGCTGTTGAGCATGGATCCGGCCGTTGCTGCCGCGGCGGGTTTGGCGGTGCTCGGCCAGCACCTCTCAGGACGTGACTTGTTGGCGCTGGTGCTGGTCAGCGTCGCCAACCTCGGCAACGCCCTGGCGGGGCGCCCCGGCGTGATAGCAACAACCCCTTGAGCCTGCACGGCAACGCCGCTCACGGACCGGATGATCTGGTGGCGGCCGGTTCCGACGCCGGCGCCGGCTCTGGCTAACTGAGGTAGCCCGACACAGTGGCGGCCCCCGCGCAGCACGCCGCCACCACCACCATCGCCACGGCGTCGGCGCGCCGGGGGCGCATGGTGCGCGCCGCCACCAGCCCGGTGCCGCCCCGCGCCGTGATGGCCTCGGCTAACTCCCCCGCCCTGCGCATGGAAACGGCCAGGGCGGCGACTAGCAGGTCTACGAGCTCGTCGAGCCAGTGTTGCAGCGTGCCTCGACCCGGCCGGCGGGGTGGCGCCGGGCGCAGCCGACGGGCCGCCACCAGGGTCCGCAGTTCATCTACCAGCAGCGGCAAGCTGCGGACGGACAGCGCCACGGCGACGGCAGCTTCGTCGACCGGCGCCCGCACCAGACGCAACGGGGCCAGCAGCTTGGACACGGCGGGAGCGATCTCGCCCAACGGCGTTGTCCAGCCCACCAGGGCGGCCGCTACCAGCAAGCTGACGCCGACCGCCACGAACCTGAGGTAGGCGTCCAGTCCGCCGAATCCGAGCACGACCCCGGCGACGGTCAAGTGCGGGGATCGCCCCGCCAGCGAGGCCAGGCCGCCACTCACCAGTAGGGCGATCCAAAACCAGGCGGGGGGCCGCGGCCAGGCGCCCCGGGGAATGCGGGCCAGGGCCGCCGTGGCCGCCAGCAGCAAAGCGACCAGGCCGATGGACGCCCAAGACGGGAAGTAGGAGAGCGTGATGCTGACCGCGCCGACCGCCAGAAGCTTGGTGCCTGCCCAGAGGCGGTGTACCGGGGTGTCGATCTTGATTTCCCGGAGGAGCGTGATGCGGGCGGGCCGGTGCTCTCGCTCCGGGGCGGTCGACTGCCGTCGGGGGATGGTCAGCATGTGGCCCCCGCCGCGAACCTCGTCAGCCACGATCCGGCCCCGGTCCAGCCGCACCACCCGATCACATACCCGGTCCATGCCGTCGAGGTCGTGGGAGATCACCACGACGGTCAGCCCCTGGCGGCGGCGCAGGTCGGATAGCACGCCGATGAGCGCCTCCTGGCTGGGTTCGTCGAGCCCGGCGAGCGGTTCGTCGAGTACCAGCACGGCCGGACGACGGGCCAGGAGCCCGGCCAGGGCCACCCGCCGCTGCTGGCCGCCGCTCAGCTCGTCGATGCGCCGCTCCCCAAGGTCGGTGACGTCCAGGCCAACGGCCGCCAGCGCAACGGCCGCGGCCTTGTCGTCGGGAGCGCCCGCCGCCCGGACATCCTGCGCCACCGTGGCTCGCTGCAGTTGTAAACGGGCGTGCTGGAAGGCCAGACTGACCGACCCCACCCGGGTCCATACGGGCTGGCCGTCGAGGAGGGCCACGCCTCGGCTGGGGCGCAGCACGCCCGCCATGATCCAGGCCAACGTCGACTTGCCCGAACCGTTCCCGCCGACGATCAGGACGCCCTCCTGCGGCTCGATGACCAGATCGACGCCGGCCAGAGCCTCCTGGGCCCACGGTGTCCCGGCGCCGTAGGTATGGCTGATGCCGCGGAGCTCGAGTCGTTGTCGAGAAAGAGTGCCAGCCGGCCGCGGCGAAGGCGCCTGGCCGTTGGCTTCCGCCCTGGGACCGTCCCCGTTAGGGCTGACTGCGTCGAAGGGGCGGCTCCCATTGGTGACGGCCGTGTCGAGGAGGCCGCCGGGACCGGTGGGATGGACGCCGGTTGGGTCGCTTCCGTTCGAGCTACCGGCGGCGAACCGCCCGCCCTCAGCGATCAGCCGGCCGTGCGAAAGGCGAAAACAGCGGGTGGCGGCGCTGATCTCTTCCCGCCGATGGGTGATGTGCACCACCGACATGCCCCGCTGGCCAGGAAGGTCTGCCAGCAGAGAGGTGAGGGCCTGGCGACCTGCGGCGTCCACCATGGCGGTGGACTCGTCGGAGATCAGCAGGCGGGGTCGGCGGGCGAGGGCGGCGGCCACCGCCAGGCGCTGCAGCTCGCCGCCGGAAAGGGTCGAGGTCTCCCGGTCCTCCATGCCGCACAGCCCCACCGCTTCGAGGAGCCCGGCCACATCGACGTCCGCGGCGTCGTGCAATCCCCACACCACGTCGTCGGCGACCCGCACCCCGAGGATCTGCGTCTCGGGATGTTGCATCACCATGGCCGTACCACCCGCTTGCCCTAACCCGGCGCTGCCCGGCCGGACCACCTGGCCGGCGGTCGGCGGCAAGCCGGCCAGGATGCGCGCCAGCGTGGACTTGCCGGAACCGTTGTCACCTACCAGGGCAACCAGCTCGTCCTCGGGTATCTCGAGGGTCACCCCGGCCAGGGCGTCGCCCTGGACACCCGGATACGAAAAATGGACGTTCTCCAGCAGGGCCGGGACCGGGCCGGGCCGTTCTTCGCTCGGCAGGAAGTCGAGCCGGTCGACGGCGCGGATCCACTTCAGGCGGTCGAGCACGGCGCCGAGGAGCACCCAGGCCAACGCCGTGAACCACAGGGTGCCCAGTACCACGATCACTCCGATGGTGATCCACCAGTCGCGAACGGCATCGGTGATCACCTGGTTCAGCCAGCTGGTGAGACCAGGTCCAACGACCGGCAGGTGGATGAGGATCTTGGCGACGCCCTTCCACGTGTTGGTGATCTGTTCCAGTGTCAACTTTCGCAGCGAGCTGAACAACAGCAGAAAGGCGACGCTGATAGCCGCCAGGATCGGGGCGATCACCGCGGTAAAGGCCAGAACGATCTTGAAGGACCAGCCCCGCCGCCGCGCCGTGCCGACCAGGCCACCGACGATGGCACACTCCACCACGTTGGTGACGGTGCCAGTACCTGCCACCAGGAAGCTGACCAGGGCCGCCGAGAAGGTCGCGGCCAGCAGAGCCCGGAAGCGGTGACGATGGGCGACCACGCCGAGGGGCACCACGGCCAAGGCGGCCACGGGCCCGAGGTGGGGCAAGAACCACCCAATTACCACGAGGGCCACGCTCACTCCCGCCAGGACCGCGGCAGTTGCGAGTTCGATCGGCCGTAGAGGCCCAGTGGCGCGGGGCTCGTCCGGCACCACACCAGCCTGCCACCCACGACGGGTATTCGGGGTGCGGCTCACGGGGCGCCCCTGGGGCCCGGTCCGGACTGCGGGCCGGTACGACCAGATCCACCCCGCCCGGGGGGAGCCTGGCCCGCGCCGCTCGGCCGGGCGGACCTGCCCGGGCGGACCCGGCCCGGGCGCAAGCACGACCCCTTCGCCACTTCGTCACAACCGCCCTGGCGGCCGAGGCACCTGCTGTGACATCAGGGCAACGACTGTCGCGGAGCGTGGGCGCCAAGGCGCTGCCGGCCGCCCCGCCCAGGAGCGAGGGCGCCAAGGGGACGAACTGGCTAGCGGAAATCCCGAGATCGCAACCCGGCGCCAGGGCGCAGCGGCAAGGACCGGATGCGTTCCGCGACCACGTTGATAACGGTCTCCACCCGTTCCAGACGCCCATCGATGATCAGCGCCGGGGCGGCGCGGGCCACCCGCCGGTAACGCTTCCAGGCCCCTTCCGAGCAGATCACGTTGATCAGCCCGGTTTCGTCTTCGAGGTTCATAAACGTCACACCCTGCGCCGTCGCCGGCCGCTGCCGGTGGGTGACGATCCCGGCGACGGTGATGCGCTCTCCTGCCGGCACCTCCATCAGTCCCGCCGCGGTCACCACCCCCATGGCCGCCAGATCCGCCCGCACGAACTCGGTCGGGTAGCTATCCGGTGACAACCCGGTGGCCCACAGGTCAGCCTGATTGGCCTCCACCGCATCCATGCTCGGCAGGGGCGGGGCGTCGGCGCCGGTCACCAGGCCGGACAGCCGGGCCTGGGCTCGGGACCGGACCCGCGGTCGCGACGCCCCATCCTCAAGGGGGTCGGGAGAACCCGTTCCCGCCGCGGCCACTGCCCCCGCGCTCCACAAGGCGGCGCGCCGGGACAGCTCCAGGCATGAGAACGCCCCCGCCGTCGCCAGGGCCTCGGCCTGGGCGGTCGTCACCCCGGTCCGGCGCACCAGGTCCTCCATATCGCCATAGGGCCGCCCCGCCGCCATGCGCTCGGCCACGGCCTCGCCGACCCCCCGCACGTACGAAACGCCCAGGCGCACGGCCGCTCCCCCCGCGCTGGACGAGCAGACTTCCAGCGTGGACTTGGCGGCGCTCAGGTTGATGTCCGGCCGGCGCACCACCACCCCGTGCCGGCGGGCATCGGCCACGATCGTCTGGGGCGACCAGAACCCCATGGGCTGCCCATCCAGCAGCCCGGCGCAGAACGCCGCCGGATAGTGATATTTCAACCAGGCCGAGGAGTACACCAGATAGGCGAAGCTCACCGAATGGCTCTCCGGGAACCCGAAATTGGCGAAGGCCACCAGCTTCTCGTAGATCTCATCCGCCACCCCCCCGGTGATCCCCGCTCCGCCATCCCCGCGTACAGCCGGACCCGCAGCTGCTCCATCTTCTCCACGCTGCGCTTGGAGCCCATGGCCTGGCGCAGCCGGTCCGATTCCGCCGGCGTGAAGCCAGCCACGTCGATGGCCATCTGCATCAGCTGCTCCTGGAACAGCGGCACCCCCAGCGTCTTGGCCAAACTGCGCTCCAGCAGCGGGTGCAGATAGGTCACCTCCTCATCCCCGTTGCGCCGACGGATGAACGGATGCACCGATCCACCCTGAATCGGTCCGGGCCGGATCAACGCCACCTCCACCACCAGGTCGTAGAAGTGGCGCGGCTTGAGGCGGGGCAAGGTGGCCATCTGGGCCCGGCTCTCCACCTGGAACACCCCGACCGAGTCGGCCCGGGACAGCATCTCGTACACGGCCGGCTCCTGCTCCAACCGGGCCAGGTCCACGTCGACGCCATGGAACGCCCGCACGTGGTCGACGGCGGCGTGCAGCACGGTCAGCATGCCCAGGCCGAGCATGTCGAACTTGACCAGCCCCGCCGCCGCGCAGTCGTCCTTGTCCCACTGCAGGACGCTGCGGTCCGCCATGCGCGCCCACTCCACCGGGCACACCTCCGCCACCGGCCGGTCGCACAGCACCATGCCCCCCGAGTGGATGCCGAGATGTCGGGGAAAATGCTGGACCTCGTCGGCCAGCGCCATCACCCCATTAGGAATGTCGTGGTCGGCTAGGGCGGCGGTAGCCGAGAGCGGCCCCCAGCCGTCAACCTGCTTGGACCAGGCGTCGAGCTGGCCGGTAGCCGCGCCCAACGCTTTGCCCATGTCCCGCACCGCGGACTTGGGCCGATAGGTGATCACGTTGGCTACCTGCGCCGCGCACCCCCGCCCGTAGCGGCGGTACACGTACTGGATGACCTCCTCCCGCCGGCCGCTTTCGATGTCCACGTCGATGTCCGGCGGACCGTCACGTTCGGGGGACAGGAACCGCTCGAACAACAGACCCAGCTCGACCGCGTCGGCGTTGGTGATCCCGAGGGCGTAACACACCGCCGAGTTCGCCGCCGACCCCCGCCCCTGGCAGTAGATGTCGTGGATCCGGCAGAACTCGACGATGTCCCAGACGATCAGGAAGTAGCCGGCGAACCCCAGCTGTTCGATCATGTCCAGCTCGTAGTCGATCTGGCCCCAGGCCCGCGGATGCCGGGCGCGCCTGGCGGGTGCCGTAGCGGCGACGAGCGCCGGCCAGGGTCAGGTGCCGCAGCCAGCTCATCTCGGTGTGCCCGGGCGGGGTGGGCCACGGCGGCAGGTTCGGGGCCACCAGCGCCAGGTCGAAGGCGCAGGCCCGGCCCAGTTCGGCGGCCCGTTCCACCACTCCGGGGTACCGAGCAAAGCGCCGGGCTTGTTCTCGCCCGCCTCGCAGGTGGGCGGTGGCCGCAGCGGGCAGCCACCCGTCGATCTCGTCCAGGCTGCGCCGGGCCCGCACGGCGGCCAGCGCCGTGGCCAGGGGACGGCGAGCGGGATGGTGGTAGTGGACGTTGTTGGTGGCCACAAGTTCGGCGGCGCAGCGGTCGGCGACAGTGACGAGGGCGTCGTTGCGGGCCGAGTCGAGCGGGTTGCCGTGGTCCCACAGCTCGACCACCACATTGGTACGGCCGAACAGCGCCTGCAGGCGGCGCAACTCGGCGGCGGCCCGGGCCGGCCCCTCGGCAACCAGGGCGGCGGGGACGATCCCTTTACGGCAACCGGTCAGTACCACCCAGTGATCGGTAACTCCGCCAGGAAGGGCCCCATTCGGATGGGGCAGTCCGCTGGCCGCCCCCTCCCCCAAGGCGGCCAGGTCGGGAATCGCCCCCGCCCCGATGGCGGCGAGGGTCTCGAGGTCCACCGACGGCCGCCCTTTTTCCCTCGCCCGCAAATGCGCCACCGACAAGGCTCGGCACAGCCGGCTATAGCCGGTGGGGTCCCGGGCCAGGATCAGGAGGTGGGTTCCCTCCGGATCGGCTACCCCGTTTTGGGGGCGGGTCAGCCCGAGGGACAGCTCGGCGCCGAATATCGTCGGCATCCCCACCGCTCGGGCCGCCTCGGCGAAACGGACCACCCCGTACATGCCATCGTGGTCGGTGATGGCCAGGGCCTCCAGGCCCAGGCGGGTGGCTTCTTCGACCAGCTCCTCCGGATGGGAAGCCCCGTCGAGGAAGCTGAAGTTCGAGTGACAGTGCAGCTCGGCGTACGGCACCGGGCCCTCCCGAGCCGGCTCCGGCCCCGGTCAGGTCAGGCGGGGGCCGATAGGTCGCCCGCTTGTACGACCAGGCCGGGCTGTCCCCGCCGTCCCCCTGAGAAGGGAATCGGGCGCGGCGCGGCCGGACAGCGCCGCCTCGAGGTCCCGCCATGGCACCGGGGGGTTGTTGTAACCCACCCGGACCAGCATATCGAACATGTGTTCGGTCGTTCCAGGTCGCGACCGGAAGGCTGCCGCCCGGATTCCACCGCTATTTTGGTATCTTTGGCAGGATATAGCTGGTTTAGATACCAAAATCACCGGGCCCGCTCTCGCGTACCGATACACAGACGGTCGGACGAAAACGAAAACACGCCAGGCGGGCGCGGTGCTGTGCCAGGCTGCCCGACGATGGCGACTTTCATCACACGCTTCGACACCTCTGCAGGGGCAGGACTGAAGGTTGCGGTCAAGGACCTCATCGACCTGGCCGGTGTGCCCACTACCAACGGGTCCGCGTCATAGCCGCCATCGCCAGGCCGGCCACCGTCGACGCCGCCTGCCTGGCCGGCACGCGCCGCGCCGAGGCGGCCGGCGAGGTCAACATCACCGGAAAAACCAACCTGCACGAGCTGGCCTTCGGGGTGACCGGCATCAACCCCTGGTTCGGGACGCCCGTCAATCCGCTCGACGCCACCCGTGTGCCGGGCGGATCGTCGAGTGGCTCGGCGGTCGCCGTCGGAAGCGGTGAGTCCGAGGTCGCCTTCGGGAGTGACACGGGCGGGTCCATTCGCATTCCGGCGGCGTGCTGCGGTGTCGTCGGTCTGAAAACGACCTGGGACCGGGTGTCCCGGCACGGAGTTCTCCCGCTGGCGCCGTCGCTCGACACCATCGGCCCCATGGCGGCCAGCGTGGCGGGTATCCGCCGGGGTATGGCGCTCCTCGAGCCTGGCTTTCGGCCGGCCCAGCCGAACCGGCTCGGCGGGTCGGGCGGGTCCGGCTCCCGGCCGACGCGGCCATCGACGACGCCCTCGATCATGCCTTGCGAGCCACCGAGCTGGAGGTGGTCGAGGTGCACTTTCCCACCTGGAAAGCGGCCACCACGGCGGCCATGACCGTCTTGGGGGCCGAAGCGTGGCAGGTCCACGCCGAGCTGTGGCGCCGCCACGCCGACGAACTGTCTGCCGACGTGAGTCAACGCCTGAAAACCTCTGCCTCCATCAGCGCATTGGAGTTGGAGGCGGCGCGCCAGGAGGCCGTTCACTGGCAGGCGGAGTTGGCCGCGGTGTTCCGGCAGGTCGAGCTCATCGCCCTTCCGACGCTGGCCGCCGCACCACCTCTCCTTGAAGATGCGGACCGGCTCACGCAGCTGCGGCATGTGGCCCCGTTCAACCTGGCGGGCGTGCCTGCCCTGTCTCTTCCGGTTGTCGGGACCGCTCCACAACTGCCGATTCCGGCTAGCCTCTCCTCAGCTGGCCCCGGCCCGGCCTGGAGTGAAGAGCTGCTGGTGGCCACCGGCGGCGGCCGTCGAAGAGGCAGCCGGATTTCAGCCCTGACCTGACACAGGGACGGCTCAGCTGAACCGCAGGCTGAACAACTCGAAAGGCCGTACGGAAACCACGGCGGCACCGGCGTCAACTGGTACCGCCTCCAGTCGCGCTCCAAGAGGTCCACTCGCATCACCGAGCGAAACGGGGCGTGCAGCGTGACCCGCACGGGACGGCGCCCACCCCACACCTCGCAGAGACGGACGACAATGCCGGTCGGCGCGGTCCGCCCATTTCACGGCCTCGACATTCACGCCGTGCCCGATCGACGGTGACAACCCGGCCGGCCCGGGAGCCCGGAACGAACGACAGCGGTAGGTTGAAGAACTCCGCTTGGGCGATCACCGAATCCTGAAACGGACCCGGATGCGGCAGCAGCGCGTAGGCGAACCGATGCCGTCCCTGGTCGGCCTCGGGATCGGGATAAACCGGCGCACGCAGCAGCGACAGACGCATCACGTGCCCGCGGATGTCGTAGCCGTACTTGCAGTCGTTGAGGAGGGCCACGCCATAGCCGGCCTCGCTGAGATCGGCCCAGCGGTGGGCGCACACTTCGAAGCGGGCCTCGTCCCAACTGGTATTGACGACCGTAGGGCGTTCGATGTGCCCGTGCTGGATCTCGTAGGTGGCCCGCGCCGACCGCACGGCGACTGGGAAAGCGACTTTCAAGAAACGATGCCGCTCGTGCCAGTCCACTTCAGTGTGGAAATCGATGCGCCGGGCCCCGGCCGCCAGGCGCATCGTCTGGATGATCGTCGACTTGCCAAAGCGTCGCACCAGGCGTACGCCGGCGCGCAGGGGATCCCGCTCGACGACGTCGATGGACTCGACCGCGATCAGATCCTCCACGAGGTCGAGGTAGGCGCGGTCAACGTTCCAGGCGTCGAAAGCCTGGGGGTGATCCTCGTGTAGCTGGAACAAGTTTCCCCGCTCGCCATCCGCCATGACCTCCCGATCGAGCGGCACGTCCCAGACCGAGCGTGAGCAACCCATCTTGGTCCCAGCGTATACCCGGCAGCCGATTCGCCATCCAGCCCTCGCCAACCTGCACTGGGGGCAACCCGTTCCCGCAGTCCACCCCCGCGCACCGCGGTTGGCTGGGCCACTCGTGCCCGCTGTCTGCCCCATCGACCCCTACAGTCGCCCACCCGCACGCCGGCGCCCTGACCATTTCCAGCCGCCCGTCAGGCAACTCGGCCACCTCGTGGCGATCCCACGACGCGGCGTTGAAGGCCACCAGGCCTCACCGGCTCCAGCCAGCACGGCGGCCTGCGACTCGCAGCTCACCTCCTCGGCCCGACCGCAGCACCGCCGCCTGCTCTCGGGCGCGTCTTCGTACACCCAGCGGATGCTCGAGCCCGGCAGGATGTCGTGGAACTGCTGCACCAGCAGTCGCTTCCAGGCTCTTTCGAGGTCGGCCTGCCGGTTGATGCCGGCCGCCACGGACCACATTTCCGCCGCCCGCAGCGCCTCCTCGGCACGGCGGTTCGCCAGCTTCACGTCGGCGTGGGTGGTCAGGGTGCCGCGGTGCGTCTCGAGATACAGCTCGCCGACCCACGTGGCCAGATCCGGCTCCTGGCGGACCCGGTCCAGGAACGACGCCACCGATCCCGATCTCCACCCGCGGCAGCCCGTCAGGTCTGCCAGACGCCGGGCGCACTCGAGCATGTCGAGCAGTCGGTCCGCCGCCACCGTCGCCGTACCCAAACGGGTAGAGGCTGCGCTCGCTGCGGCCGTGCTCTTTGAAGTGTCGCTGGCTGTCGCGCAGCTCCGCCACCGAGAAGTCGCCGTTGTAGGTGTTCGCCGGCGGGAAATGCGCCAGCACCCGGCTGCCGTCGTGACCCTCCCACCAGAACGTCGAATGGGGGAAGACGTTGGTGTCGTTCCAGCTCAGCTTCTGAGTGACCAGGCCGGTGACGCCGGCCTGGACGGCGACCTGCGGCAAGGCGGCCGAGTACCCGAACACGTCGGGAATCCACAGCTCGTGGCGTCGCCACCCCGAACTCGTCGGCGAAGAAACGTTTGCCGTAGACGACCTGCCGTACCAGCGACTCTCCCGATGGCATGTTGGTATCGGGTTCGACCCACATGCCGCCCACAGGTTCCCAGCGCCCGTCGGCTACACGGGCCGCGATCTGTTCGTAGAGCTGCGGGTAATCCTCCTTGATCCACTGGTATTGCACGGCCTGGCTGCAAACGAACCGGTGCTCGTCGTACGCCTCGAGGAGACGCAGCTGGTTGGCGAAGGTGCGGGCGCACTTGCGCTTGGTCTCCCGTATCGGCCACAGCCAGGCGGTGTCGATGTGGGCATGCCCGACTGCGGTCACCACGTGCGGCCACTCGGAGGGAACAGCCAGAACGGGCGCCAGCACCTCTCTTGCGCCCGCGACGGAACCGGCGACGTCCGCCGCATCGATGCGCTTCACGGCGGCCTCCAGCGCCTCCTCGGCCCGCGAACTGTTCAGTCCTTCGGCAAGCTCCAACACCACTTCCAAATCAGACAGCAGAGCCGCCACCTGACGGTTGACGACCGCCAGCTCGGCTTGTTCGAGGCGGTAGAGCGGCCGACCCCCGTAGTCCACCCCGAAATCCGACCCCTCAGACGTGTGCCATCGGGGCACGGGGTTGGCGGCGGCCTCGACGTACAACTCGACCGGTTTACCCCCCTGGGCCCGCCGGGTCAGCACGTACTGACGCTGATGGTGATGCAGTCCCTGGACCGGCTGGCCGGCCGCGGTCCAGATCAAACCTTCCGCCGAGAAACCGACCGTCCGCTGGCCGCCGAGGTGCACCAGGGCGGCCACTTCGGCGCCACTCCACGCCGCCGGAATGGTCGCCCGCAACCGGAACCAGGTGGTATCCCACCGGGCCCCCCAAGGTTCGCCCACCTCGAAGGGCGCGTACCCGGCCCGTAAGGCCTGGGCCGCTGGGATGGGCTCGCCGTGCACGTGATGGGCGGCCACCTCGAAGGGGCGCCGGTCGGGGTGCACGGCCGGGCGCACCACTTCAGCGATAAACCGGTTGAGATCCACGGCTCCTGCCGATCTTGTCACATTCGGCGCCGTGCTTTCGTCCTCTGCCCCCGGATGCCGGATCTCTGTTCAGCAGATCGAGTTCGACCTGACGGCTGCAAGCGGCGCGACGCCAGGGGCGTCGCGCCGGGCAACGCGAGGGACGTCGCGGTCGCCCAGGCCGGGTTGCTGTCGAGCCTGCGACGCCGCCTGCTTCTCCTAGGCTCGGCTCTTCATGACCGCCCCGGCCACCCGCGCCGAAATCCCGGCCGTTCGGGCCGCGACGACCCGGCCGCCCGTGACCCGACCCCGCTGGTGGCCGGAGCTGCTCGTCATCGTGTGGCTGTGCTGGGTGTACGACGCCGTAGCCAATCTGGCCCCGCTGCGCCGCCAGGCCGCCTACGCCCACGCCCACAGCCTCCTGCACATCGAACGCATCCTGCATCTGGATCCGGAAGCGACCCTCAACCACTGGCTCGCCGGCCACCACACCCTGGCCCTGTGGGTGTCCAACTACTACGACAACGCCCACTTCGTGGTGACCCTCGGCGTGGTGGGCTGGTTGTGGTGGCGCCACCCCGCGGAGTACCGCCCGCTGCGCACCAGCCTGGTGCTCATCAACGTCATCGGCTTGGTGGTGTTCTGGCGGTATCCCACCGCCCCGCCCCGCCTGCTCGATCCGACCCGCTACGTAGACGTGGTGGCCGCCACGCACGCCTTCGGGTCGTGGCACTCCGGGACACTTGCGACAGCCGCCAACCAGCTGGCTGCCATGCCGTCGCTGCACATGGCCTGGGCGGTGTGGTCGGCGTTGGCCGTGTGGCGCGTGTTCCGAGGCCGCCGCGCTGTTTGGCTGGCGTGGACGTATCCGCTGATCACCGCGGTTGCGGTGATGGCGACCGGTAACCACTTCCTGCTGGACATCACGGCGGGGGCCGCCACCACGGTGCTGGCGACCCTGATCGCCGACCGGTGGCAGGGATGGTGGACACGTCGCCCGGCTGGCCTGGCCTTGTCAAACCATGCGCCCGGATAGGCGCCTCTTGGGAAGCCGCCAGTTGTCGCAGACGCCGGCGACCTCCCGCCGCTCAGCTGTAGTAGCCAGCGATGTCGGCCAGCACGTTGACGGAACCACTCGCATTGTAGAAGTCGACCGTCCCGTCGGCACCAATCGACACCACATCGAAGTTGGGGACGGCATTCCCATTGCTTACGTTGAGAGTGCTCGTGCCCGGCCTTGTGACGCCCCCGGGCCATACCGTCACGTAGGTAGGGGATGTGGCGTTGACAGCGGTTACGTTTATGGCAACAGCCGTAGCGTTGCTGGGGACGCCATCCACCCCGGCGACCCGCACGGCGAGGGTTTGCCCGGCTCGCACGGGATCGGGCCGGGTGTCGAAGAGGCGTACCGGCGTTAGCGGGGTGTACGTCGGGGTCGCCGTGTAATAGCCGGCAATGTCAGCGAGCAGGTTGACCGAGCCTGTTCGCGTTGTAGAAGTCGAGCTTGCCGTCCGAGGTGGTCGGGCCGAGCGAGGCAATGTCGAAGTTAGGCACGGGGTTGCCGTTGGCCGGGTTAAGGTTGCTGGCGAGGGGCCGGGTCGTCCCGTCGGGCCAGACCGTGACGTAGGTGGGGGCGGTGGCGTTGACCGCCGTGACATTGAGAGCGACCGCGATCGCGTTTCCGGGAACGGTGTCCACGCCCCGGACCTGGACAGCGATACTACTGTTGGGGCCGACGGGCTTTTTGGGCCCACGGGTGTCAAAGAGGCGTATAGGGGTTATCGGGGTGTAGGTCGGGCTGATCAGGAAGTAGCCGGCAATGTCGGCAAGGAGATCTACCGAACCGCTCTGGTTGAAGAAGTCGACGAAGCCGTCGCTGCCCGTGGACACGATGTCAAAGTTGGGCACCGGGTTGCGATTGCTCGGGTTGAGGTTGCTGGCTGTGGGTCGGCTGGAGCTGTCCGGCCAGACGGTGACGTAGGTGGGGCTGGTGGCATTCACCGCTGTCACGTTGAGGGCCACGGCCGTTGCGGAGGCGGGAATGCCATACGCTCCGGCCATTTTGATAAATAAGGTCTGTCCGCCTGGTATCGGTATTTGAGGTGCGCCGCCCGTGCCGGCCCGGGTGTCGAAGCGACGCACCGGTGTGATGGGCGTATAGGGCTCGGCCACCGTGAAGGTCAAGGAGTCTGTCGTGGTGCTTGCTGACGTGGTGAGCGAGAGGTTGTAGGTGCCAAGCGCCAACGTGGGCGGGATGGAAACAGTGACATCGGTCGGCGACCAGGAGGTGACGGTCAGGGGAATGGGCGATCCTGCCGGGCGTGGCGTGAGGGCGGCGGTGCCGGTGGTGGTGCCCAGGTTCAAGCCGGCCACGGTGTCACTGGTGCTGGTGCCGGGGATGACGGAATCGGTAGTGAGCCAGCCGATGCCGGGTTGCCCGATCTGCTGTTCGCAGCCATTTACGGTGGTGTCAGAGCCGGTACGACCCAGCGGATCGGTGGGCGAGTTGACATCGCCGCGGCCACTCGCATAGTCAGCATTGCTGAACTCGTCCTGGGTGTAATAGTGGTCGCCGTTGATCGACTGGTTGTACAGGCTTCCGTCAGCGAACCCGTCACTGGCGGCACCGGTGGAGCCGCCCGGGTTGCCATACACGTCGGCACAATTGTCGGCTTCTTCATTGCCGGTGGCGTCGATCCAGGATCCACCGGTCCAGTCCGTGATCGACTCGTTGGCCTCGTGGCTGGTGACGCTGATCTCGGCATCGGCGAAGGTGTTGCCGTTAGGGTCTTGGGGTCCGTTCCACGGATCGGTGCACCCGTCGAGGAGGTCGGGCGTGGTCGTCGACCCGGGGTACGGCATGTTGGCGTAGATCGCGGGACTGCCATTGTTCTCAAAGTTGAACACCGAGTGGTAGCCGCAGTAGACCGTGCCGGAACAGGCGGTATTGGTGTCGTCGCCCGGCCCAACACAGGTTTGCACGCCTTCGGGAAAAAAGACCATGTACAGGTGGGCATTGTCGGCCGGGAGGCTGTGTGCCGTCAGGATCGATTGCACCTCTGACTGGAGGGCGGCGTCCGTCACACACGCCGTATCTCCCAAATTGAAAGAGTCCGGTACACACCCCGTCGTCTCGCTCGGAGCCGGGTAGGGGGCGTTCACATTGATAGGAGCGCCAGCATGGAAGTCGTACTGGATGAACTGAGCACCTCCGCCCTGGAGCAGGTCCTGGTAGTACTGGGTGGCGACGGAAAAGGCGTTGGTCGACTTCCCACTGTCGGCCGCCACGTCCTGGATGTACTTGTCGATGATGTTCGCGTAGTTGGGTGAAAAACTAAAACCCGGCCCAGCCCAAAAGATCGGGGTGATGGTGGCCTCTCCCGGCGTGGCGCCGGTAGTCATGCCTCCCATAACCGAGAAACCACCACCGAAGAGCAGCGGCGGATCGCACCCCGCACATGCCGGGTTAGTCGAGGAGCCGGCCTTGGATGCCGGGTTGGTCGAGGAGCTGGCCTTGGCTGCCGGGCGCGCCGCCGACTGGGGGCGGAAGCCATTCCGGTACACGATTCCGTGGGGCTTGCTCACCTGGGCCCAGTTGAGGTGGGGCTTCGCTTTGGGCGCTTGGGCCGTCACGGCGGGAGCGGACCGGGCAGTGGACGCGGCGGCGCCCGCCACCGGTGCGACGCCGGCGAAGCCGGCTGTCAACAACACGCACATGAGTCCGGCCGCCCCGCTGCGCCGTCGTACAACGTTACTCATAGACCTGCGCATGTTCTGGGCTCCCCTTCTACGCCGGCGCCGCACGTCGTTGACCCGAGACCGTCGGGACGATATGCAATATTGATCCCGAAATCAAGCCGGGCGCGACAATCTGAAAAAGCGGATTTCCCAGTAATTAGCCCAAAGTGGAGGTGCCTGAGCGTCCGAGTTGAAGGCAGTCCCTGCGAATGATCCCCGTCCAGGCGCGTACGAAGAAGTTAAAGCTAGAACCCGGGTTCGGTTTCTGCGGACGCCTGCAGAAAGAGCCTGGAGTTTGCATGGGTTAGTTGTCGTGCGTCACTGGTAGGAGGCCTCGACCCACCACCGACCCGTCTGGCGGGCCAGGAGGTAGGCGGCCCCGTCGTCGAGAAGCACCTGGAGCCAGGCCTTCCGGCGTCCTCCCGCCTCCCACCACCGCTCCTCGAGCGGCCAGGGCCCGGCCCAGCCGGCCACCCGGCGGGGCCGGGCCCCGGCGATGGCCACCCCGGCCGGCGGGGCACTGATCATCCCCCGACCGGTCACACCGACGGTAAGGCCGCCCTCATCCTGGACATCCGCCGGCCACGGTGGATGGTGGACGACAGCAGGGGCCGGTCCCGCCAGCCGGCCCGGCCATGGTGGGATCTCGACCCGCCCGCCTGCTAGCCGGCGGGTGGGGTTCTCAGCCGCCGGCTCCGCCTGGTCTCCCCAAGTCATCAAGCGGACCTGGTCGGCCGGGTCCCGGCCCCCAACCAGTCTGGCGGTGGCGACCGCCTCAGGCCCCAGCAGCCCTTGTACCCGGGCCAGGGCCCGGCCAGCCCGGGCCTCCACCGCGGTCGCGCGGCCCCAAAAGCCCAGCTGCCGGCCATCGTCGGGGCGCACTTCCTCGGGGGTCAGCCGCAGCAGTGTTAACCCCCCGGTGGGGCGACCCCGGGCATCCCCGCTGGTCAACCAGCCATCGAGCTGCCAGCGGGCCCGCTCTGAAAGCGCTCCAGCTGTGAGCGCCCCTTCCTGGCGCCAGCGGCGCACCAGTAGTTCGCCATGCTCGGTCTCGGCCTCGATGGCCACCAAGGTGCAGGCCAACCCGTGGACAGCCAACCGCCCGTGAAGCTCGTCCGCCAAGGCCTTGGCCACAAAGGCCGCGGTGTCTACCCGCTCGGCAGGAGGGTCCAGCTCGGCGGTGACCGCCAGGTCTGGTGGCGGGGTACGAGCGGCCAGCGCCCGGGCGTCCAGGCCACGCGCCAATCGATGGGCTTCGACGCCTTCGGCGCCAAACCGACCCAGCACCGCCCGCGCCGGTAGCGCCGCCAGATCGCCCAAGGTGCGGAGACCCAACCGCACCAAAAGGTCGGCCAGATCCTCGAACTCCCACCCCAAGGCGGTGACGGGC
The DNA here is from genome assembly GCA_963834775.1 of uncultured Acidimicrobiaceae bacterium. Lineage (GTDB taxonomy): Bacteria > Actinomycetota > Acidimicrobiia > Acidimicrobiales > Palsa-688 > PALSA-693. The sequence continues at coordinate 304,003 of CAWICR010000006.1, read as the reverse complement.
TGGGGGGCCAACCAGGTTGGCGCCCCACCCGGGGGAACCACGAGCACCGGTCTTCCCGTGGCGGCCCGGGCCGCCAACTCGGCGCTGAAACGGCCGTCGGCGACCCCCACCTGGCAACCGGTTTGCCCCACCGCCTGGTCGACCGCTTCGGCGACCCGGTGGGCCAGGGCTTCGTCTCCGCCGAAGTAGCGCGAGGGACCCCGGGTCGCCAGGGCGACTGCACCCGGGGCCAGGATCTCCACCCCCGGCGTCAACGTTTCCAGGGCTACCACTGCCGGCTCCCACGCCCGGACATCGCGGCCGATGTCGGAAGGGATGATCTCCAGTTCCGGGCAGCGGCCCTGGGCTTCCCGCCGGCGCAAGCCGGGCCGGACGCCGTCGCAGCGCGGGCGGCGGTGGTGGCGGCCACCACCCGGTTGGCTCGAACCACCGCGGCCGGAGCCGAAGAGGACTGGCCCGCGGCGACCACCGGCCAATCCGCATACCTCGCCACCAGCATGCGCATGGCTCAACCCACCAGCCGCGGCGACAGAGCAGGCGGAGCTCCGGGACGTGACAAGGGGACCGGGTCCGGTTTCGCCTCCCGGGCCTACCGGACCGGGCAGCCACAAAACGTGGCGGTGCTCCCTGGCAGCGGCCCGGCGCCCGGTCGTCACCACGTCCAGCCGACGGGACCGAAGGTAGCCGTGGCCACACCCCAGGCCCTCCCAGTGGACGGAGACGACCGACAAGCGAAGGTCGGGCCCCTCCGGCCAGGACCGGCGTCCAGGCGGCTCGAGCAGGACCAGCACCGCGCCCTGCTCCCGGGCCCGAGCGACCAGGCGGCGGGCATCGACCGGGCCGCACCCGGCCTGGTGACCCGAGCAGCAGCAAGTCCATCCCGTCCAGAAGGGCGGCAGCCACGGCCGGCCACCGGTCACCTGGTGTGGGCACCAGGGCGAACCGCTCCAGCTTGACACCCAGCTCGGCGGCGGCCAGCAGCCCCAGAGACGGCAGGCCTACCGCCGCCACCCACGCGTCCCCCGCGGTGATGGCGGCGGCCAGGGCCAGAGCCAGGGAAACACCGCCCCCCGCGGCACTGATCGTCAGCGTGCTCCCCCGCCGCAGTGCCCCTTCGGGAAAACACCCTCCTACCGCCCCGGGTACCTGCACCAGACGGGTATCGGCGCTCGCAACCGGTCGGCTGCGAGCCCGGGCGAGGAGCAGCGCATCAGCCGGTGGTACGGCAGCAGCATCCTTCATACCCCGCACTGTAGCGACCGAGTGCGACGAAATCGAACGTGTGTTCCCCTCCCACTGGTTGCCTCAGACGCGGCCATCCGGGCCCAGCGCCAGCGCCCGCAGGGCGCTCACCTGTTCGGCGTCGCCGATCACGATGAGCACCTCGCCGCCGACAATCTCAGCCGTCGGCGGCGGGTTGGTCCGGAAGTCTTTGCCCGGGTGGCGCATGGCCAGCACCAGAGTCCCGGTCCGGTCGTGCACCCGGGCGCTGCGCAGCGTCTCGCCCGCTAGGGGCGAGTTCACCGGCACCTCGATCTGTTCGAGGCGGAACTCCAGGCTGCCGTCGTGCATCACTACGTCCAGGAACTCGGCCACATGCGGCTGAACGGCGAAGGCAGCCATCCTTGCCCCGCCCAGGTCCTGGGGATTCACGACCCGGTCGGCGCCCGCATAGAGCAGCTTGGGGACCGCGGACTCCGAGGCCGCCCGGGACACGATAAAGAGCTCCGGGCACATCGATCGGGCCGTCAGGGTGACGTAGAGGTTGTCCGCGTCGGTATTGAGCGCCGTCACCAGCACCCGGGCGCGCCCCAATACCGGCCTCTCGCAGCACGGCGTCATCTGTGGCATCGCCCTGTACGTAGGGGGAAGTCACGGTGGCGATGCGCTCTGGCGAGGCGTCCACGACCACCGTGTTCAAAGCCGCGGTCAAGTGCCGGGCAATGGCCTGGCCCACCCGACCCCATCCGCACAGGATCATGTGGCCCTGCATGGCATCTATCTCGCGTTGCATCCTGCGCCTCCTGAGCGTGCCACCGAGGTAACCCTCCACAAAGCTGTCGATCCCGACCCCGAAGGTGTAGGCGGCCGTCGACACACCGACGAGAATCAAAATGATGGTGAAGACCTTCTCACCCGTTCCGAAAGGCCGTGGGGGCCCGAACCCGACCGTGGTGACCGTTATCACCGTCTGATACACGGCGTCGAGGACGCTCAGGCCGAACGCCATGTAGCCGATGGTCCCGGCCACGAGAACCACCAGCAAGCCAACCAGGCCGATGTAGAGCCGCCGCCGACTGTCGAGACCGCGACGGATGTACCACCGGGGTTTGCGGCGGGGCGGCATGCCACATTGTGGTCGGTGCCCGCCAAGCGAGCTTGCGAAGTCCGATTTTTCGACTAAGAAGCGATGTTGACGAACGTTGCGGTAGTGAAGAGGTCTGCCATGACTGATGTGAAGCCTGAGAGCCCCGTGTCGGGCTCGCCGCCCAGGGAGTGGGACGCCGGGGGCCTGCACTTTTCGGTGTCGTTCAACGTGCCGGCGGGAGCGACCTTTCGCCTGTCGGGACCGGTGGACGGCCATCAGAGAGAGTTGGTTCGGTTCGACGATTTCGTCGACTCGCCCCATTACCACGCCCCCGCTGAGGGGGATCAAATCGCGTTCGACCGGACCCGGCTCGGTGACCCGCTGGAATGGCTCGTGGACCAGGTCGAAAACCACGTCGAGGAGCTCCTGACGGCCGCGGGCTTCGCGGCCCTGCTGCCCCAACTGGACACTGCAGCCGTCGCCGCCAGCGGGGAACAGCTCCGGACGGCCATGATCGCGTGCGTTCCCGAGGGTTACGTCCGGGTGTCGGGCGTAGGTCTGCAACGGGAGGGGTCGACGCCGACGTAACCCCCGCTCGGAGGTCCACACGGCGCCGCCCTCGACGGCTCTGCCGCCAGCCGCGGACCGCAGATCGCGGCAGGGTGCACCAGGACGTCCACGCTTGGCGCCGCCTAGGGCGGCCGGGCCGAATGGCTGCGACCGCTGATCAGGAGTTGCGGATCACGCCGTCAGCCCGCGCCGCGGTCGCTACCGAGACCGCCACCCGGTCGGCAACCCCGGGGGCGAAGACGCTGGGAACGATTTCGTCGGCTCGCAGGCGGTCAACTGGAACGGCGGCGGCGATGGCGGCGGCGGCGGCCAGCTTCATGTTCTCGGTGATCCGGGTCGCGCCGGCATCGAGGGCGCCCCGGAACATCCCGGGGAAGCACAGGACGTTGTTGATCTGATTCGGGTAATCGCTGCGGCCTGTCGCCATTACGGCCACCACGCCCTCCGCCTCTTCGGGAAGCACTTCGGGAACCGGATTGGCGAGGGCAAAAACAACGCTGCGATCCGCCATACGCTCAAGATCCGCCCGGTTGAGCAGACCGGGAGCGCTCACCCCGATGAACACATCGGCCCCCTGCAACAGGTCCGGCAGCGACCCGGTCCGTCCCTCTGGGTTGGCAACGTCCGCCAGCCATCGCTTAGACGGATCGAGCGCTTCGCGCCCTTTGTGTATGGCGCCCTTTCGGTCGACGGCCACGATGTCCCGCACGCCGGCATTCATGAGGATCCTGGTGATGGCCACGCCGGCCGCGCCCGCGCCGGAGAGCACGACCCGCAGGTCGGGCAGCGCTTTTTCCACCACCTTGCAGGCATTTTGCAGCGCGGCCAGGACGACCACAGCCGTCCCGTGCTGGTCGTCGTGAAAGACCGGTATCGACAGGGTCTCGATGAGCCGGCGCTCTACCTCGAAACAGTGTGGGGCCGCGATGTCTTCGAGGTTGATGCCACCGAACATCGGCTCCATGCGCTGCACGGTTTCCACCAGCTCGTCCGCAGACGACACCCGCAAGCACACCGGGACGGCGTCGACGCCCGCGAACCGCTTGAAAAGCACCGCCTTGCCTTCCATGACGGGGAGGGCGGCATCGGGGCCGATGTCACCGAGACCGAGGACGGCGGTGCCGTCGGTGACGACGGCCACGGTGTTCGCCTTCATGGTGAAGCGGTGCACGTTTTGCTGATCCTCTGCGATGGCCAAGCAGACCCGGGCCACTCCCGGGGTGTAGACCATGGCCAGATCGTCCCGGTCCCGCAGCGGGTGCTTGCTGTCGATCGTGAGCTTCCCGCGCTCGTGCAGCGCGAAGGTGCGATCTTCGACCTTCAGCACCGTGACACGGGCGACAGTACCCGCCGCCGCCACGACCTCGCCCATGTGCCCCTCGGAGCTGCAGTACACGACCACGTCCCGGGTCACCGTGGCACCGTCGGTGTCGATGATCTCGATGCCGACCAGGCTGCCTCCCGCCGCCCCGATGGCGGTCGCCAACTGACCGAGCTCCCCCGGCTGGTTGCGAAGGCGGACCCGGAGCCGTATCGAGAAGGCAGCGAGGGGTGTGGCCATGCCCCGGGAGGATACTGAGCCGGTGACCGCGGCCCGGACGCGACGAAGGACCGGCGGGGGGAGAGCCGGTCCTTCGTGAAGCTCAAGGGGCGAGGGGGGGATCCGCCCCGAGCACCTCCATTATGGGACACGAGACACTATCAGGGCAAGAGACATTTGTCACAGATAACTATCTGGGGCAACGATAGGTGGTATCGGGTCCGCAGGGAGCTGGTCCAATGGTCGGCATGAGCAGCGCGCCCGGCCACCCGGCTCCATCGGATCCGATTCCATTGTGGCAACCCGACGAGGCCCGCCGGATGGGTTCCCGACTGGGACGGTATCTGCTTCGGCACGGCTTCGCGGACTACGACGCCGCCTGGAAATGGTCGGTCGCCAGCGGCAGCGCCGGGATCTTCTGGCGGTCGGTGGCAGACGAGTTCGACGTCCTCTGGCACGCACCACCCGAGTTCGACCTGATTCGCGCCGAGGGTTCCGTCGACGGAGCCCGCTGGTTCGGTGGCGGCCGTCTCAACTACGCCGAACACGCTTTGCGAGCGCCCGCATCGGGCCCGGAATCCCTGGCGCTGCTGGGTCGCTCCCAGACCCGAGCAGACCTGAACCTGACCTGGGGAGAGCTGTCCGCCCTGGTCAGCCGGTTGCGCCATGGGCTCCTGGCTGCCGGGGTGCGCCCAGGTGACCGGGTCGCTGGCTACCTCCCCAACATCCCGGAGGCAGCGGCCGCCATGCTCGCCACCGCCAGCCTGGGAGCCGTGTGGACCTCCTGCGCACCGGAAACCGGCGTCACCGGTGTGCTGGACCGCCTGGCGCAGGTCGAACCCGTGGTGCTCCTGGCCGTCGACGGCTACCGCTACGGGGCGCGCCTCATCGACCGAACGGACGAGAACGAGTCGATCCGCGCCTCCCTTCCCACCGTCAGGCAAGCGGTCTGGATCGGATACCTCCACCCGGAGCGTCGAGCCCCGGCGGGCTGGACGCCCTGGGACCGCTTCACAGAGGAGAGCGGCCCGCTCGAGTTCGAGGCGGTTCCGTTCGACCACCCTCTGTATGTCCTGTATTCGTCGGGCACCACAGGCAAACCCAAGGCCATCGTGCACCGGCACGGGGGCATCCTGCTCGAGCACGCTCAAAGCCTTGGCCTGGCACTTCGACATCGGCCCGGGCGATCGCTTCTTCTGGTTTACGACCACGGGCTGGATGATGTGGAACTTCTGCGTGTCGGGGCTGTTGGTCGGGGCCACGGTCGTTTGCTTTGACGGGGATCCGACGTGGCCCGCCCCCGATGCGCTGTGGGCGTTGATGGCCTCGACCGGCACCACCTGCGGGGGGGTCGGTGCGGCGTATCTCGTGGCCGCACAGAAGGCAGGCGGCCACCCGGGCACCGACCACGGTCTGACGGCGTTACGGACGCTGGGCGCGACCGGTTCGCCGTTGCCGGCCGCCGCGGCCCACTGGGTCTACGAAGAGGTGTCGGGTGACGTCATGCTGGCGTCTTTTAGCGGTGGCACCGACGTCTGCACCGGCTTCGTGGGTGCCAGCCCCTTGCACCCGGTCTGGGCCGGCGAGATCTCGTGCCGGTGCATGGGTGCCGCCGTCGAGGTGTTCGACGATGACGGCCAGGCGTTGATCGGCCAGGAGGGCGAGCTGGTGCTGACGGCCCCCCTGCCGTCCATGCCGGTGGGATTCTGGAACGACGATGACGGCAGCCGTTACCGGGCGGCCTACTTCGAGCGGTTCCCGGGCGTGTGGGCCCACGGGGACCGGGCCACCTTGACCGACCGGGGCACCGTGCATCATCACCGGACGGTCCGACGGAACCCTCAACCGGGGCGGGGTGCGCATCGGCACCGCCGAGTTCTACGCCGTCGTGGAAGGCTTCGACGAGGTGACCGACAGCCTTGTTGTGCACGTGGAGGATCCGGGCGGCGGCCCGGGCCAGCTGTGGCTGTTCGTGGTGGCCGACTGAACGCGGCCGACGGCGCCGTTGGCCTAGCCGACCGGCTGCGGGCGGCCTTGCGGCGCGAGCTGTCCCCCGCCACGTGCCGGACCACATCGTCACCGTGCCCGCCATACCCCGCACCCTGTCGGGCAAGAAGCTGGAGGTACCGGTCAAGCGGATCCTGAGCGGGGTTGCGGCCAGCCGAGGCCCTCACGCTGGCTTCGGTCGCCAACCCCGAAAGCCTGGACGTCTTCATCAAGCTGGCTCAGGATGGAGTTCCGTCCGCCCCCGACGAGTGACCGATTCCACCCGGCAGGCGAGCTGCCTGGCGGCCCGCCCCTTGTGGCTCTGATCCGTCAGTTACCGTCAGAAGCCAGGCGCTCGAGCAGGGGAACGGCTTTGGCCAGGATGGCCCGCTCCTCGCCGCTCATGTCCTGGAGGCGAGCCGCCAGGAAGGCGTCCCGGCGAGTCCGGGTCTCGGCGAGCAGCGCTTCCCCGGCCGGCGAAGCCGCCACTCGGGCCACCCGGCGGTCCGACCGCGTCGACTCTGCGCTCCAGCAAGCCCGACTCCTCCAGGCGGGCCGCGATGCGGGTCATCGACGGAGGGGCGATGCGCTCGATGGCGGCCAATTCGCCGAGCGACAGCTCTCCAGTTTTGGCCAAGACAGACAGGGCGGAAAGCTGGGACGCCGTGATGTCACCGGCGGCCTGCTGGCGCAAACGACGCGACAGGCGCAGCACTGCGAGCCGGAGCTGGCTGCCGAGCGTCGGCGAGGTGGTTGCCGTCACCGGCCGGAAGTGTAGCGACATCACCGGGGACGTGGCTGCATCACCCTTCGACGCCCCCGCGAACCCGCCGGAACCTGCCACCATGGGCTCGTGCCGATGCGTGAGGACTGCCGTCATTTCCAGAGCCGAACTTACGACACCGGGGAGGTCGCCCGCTTCTGTGTGCTCAACCTGGCGCCAGAGGCACCCTGGCGGTGCCCCGACGATTGCCCGCGGTACCAGCGCGACATCATCGACGCCACCTTCGTGGTCGGTTCGCTCGCTCGCCCACCCGTCGAAGAAGAGCCGGACGAGCCGTCAGGCGCGGTGGCCTCCGTTCTCGACGAGGCCGATGCCATCGTCACTGCCGCGGGTCCCGACATCGTCGCCGAGGTTGAAGCCGAACGCGCTCGCAAACGGTGGTGGCAGGTGTGGAAACGGCGGGGTGATGACGACGGGTTCCATTTGAGCAACCGTTAGCGCCTGCGAAAAAATAGACCCTCGCGAGCGACAAGGAGACGACGGATGCCGTTCACCGAGTGTGCCGACGGTGAGCGGCCGGGTTTACCGTGACAGCCTCCTTCACCCTGTCAAGGCGGTATTCGGGCGGGCGCCTGAGCGGCCCGCCGTGACCGCCCGAAGTCGACTTGCGGCGCGGCTGTCGCGACGATGCTGGCGGCCGCGCTCGGCCTGGTGAGCTGCGGGAGCAGCAGCCGTCACCAGGCGACGCCGTCCACGGCCAGTTCCTCCACGGCCGGTTCCTCCACGTCCTCTCCGACGAGCTCCACCGCGGCACCAGTCGGGACGGCCCAGTCAGTTCCGGGCCCCTACGACTGGACTCGGGCGGCCAGCCCGGCCCTGGCGATCGGCGGCGGGGCGTCGAGTTCCCTGGCCGCCATCGTGGCGCCGGCAGGAGGGAGCCCGTGGATGGTGGCGGGGACCCGACTCGGCGCGGACGGCAGCAGTACGGCCACGGTGTGGTCGTCGCCGACCGGCGCGTCCTGGCGGGCCAGTGCCCTGACCGGTCCACAGGTAGACAGCCAAGCCGGCGCGGCCACCAGCTGGCGTCAGGGCACCGTCGTGGTTGGCTCGGTAGGCCGCGGCGCGGACAGCCGGGCAGCGGTGTGGATGACGTCCGCGCCGGGCGCGCCCTTCGTGCAGGTGCCGATCGGCGGACTATCACCGGCCGGCTCCGCCATGTCGTCCGTTTCCGGCGGGGCGCTGGGACTGTTCGCGGCAGGAAGCGCCGGTGGCCACGTCGGCCTCTGGTATTCGAGCAACGGTCAACGCTGGACCGAGTTGACTGCCGCCGAGCGAGTCATCGACAGCGCCGACGATCCCCATATTCAGACCCTTCTGGCTGGCCTGGAAGGCAACGTCTACGCAGCGGGCTGGGAGCGCAGCGGATCGTCGATCGCCGCCGCCGTGTGGTCTTCGAGCGACGGCCTCAACTGGTATGCGGTGCAGTCCGCGCACCCTGCCTTTGCCGGCCCGGACGATCACATGATCACCGCTCTGGCCGCTTTCGGCACGGGCCTGGTCGCGGTGGGCGGCACCCGGACGGCGATCGGTTGGGAGCCGGCGTCCTGGATCTCCCCGAACGGCGTCAGCTGGAGCCAGCCCTCGACCAATTTCGGCTTGGCTGCCCGCCCCCAGGCCGAAGCCGCGGCCGGGAAGGGTGCGCGGCCTCTTTGCCGTCGCGACCGGCGAGCATTCCGCCGTCCTGACCGCGGTAGGCGGGGGCCCGACGGCGCAGCGGTTGTGGACTTCCGTCGACGGCTTGCATTGGACCGAACTGAGCCTCCCGGCCGCGGCGGCCGACGCCACCGGCTGGCACGCTTCCCTCGTCGGCGTGGGGGGCTCCACCGTCATCGTTGCAGACGCGGACCCGGCGCAACCGCACGTTCTGGTCCGGCAGGCCACCGGTTGGCTGGAGCCATCGAGCACTCCCGCCGTGTTCGGGTCGGTGCAGGGCGTCGCCCGGCCGGCCGGCTTGACGTCGTCTGCGACCGGAATGCTGCTGGCGGTGGACGTCACCCGCCCCACCCAGGCGCTCGGGCCCAGCAGTTCGTCGGTGGAGTTTCTCAGCTCCGTTGACGGCATCACCTGGACGCCGATTGCCACCGGGAGCAGCTTCGCCGCCAGCCGCGTTGAGGGTCTCGGCGCCGTCCCGGGCGGCTACGTGGCGGTGGGGTGGTCCCAGGTCGGCACCCGCCGCCGGGCCTCCGCATGGATGAGCGCCGATGGCCGGTCGTGGAGCCTCAGCGGGCAACTCGACCCGCGGCCCCTGGCCGGATCCGATCAAGCGAGCGGCGTGTGTGTCAACGGCGCCGTGATCGCCGTCGTGGGCTGGGTTCGGGGAACGAGCGGTACCGCAGCCCGGGCGTGGCTCTCTCGAGACGGCCGCCAGTGGAGCGTCGTCGCCATCGGCCCGCGTGCGGCGCCCGGCACCTCCACGTACATGATGGGCTGCCTCGCCGACCCGACCACGGTGCCCGGCTCGACTCGGCTGGACGCCTTCGGGTCGATAAGCACCGCAGGTTCCAGCCCCGCCCCCGCCTACTGGTCCGCCGAAGACACCACGGCGTGGACAGCGGGACACGACCAGCCCGTTCCGCGGCGGGCTTTCCGTTCCCGGCCACCGACCTGGCGCGGACCGGAACGTCGGAGCTGGCCACGACCGCCCCGACGGGTGGCGCGGCCTCGCTGGTTAGCACGCAGGCAACCGGCCTCGGGACATCGGGTCTGTGGCGTTCGGCTAATGCAGGTGCCGGCTGGGACCGGCTGGACACGCCGGGCTCGCCCTGGTTGGGCGCCGGACCGCCCGAATTTCAGGACGTCGCCTGGTTCGGGCCTACTCCGGTGGTGGCCGGCGTCGTCGACGGTCGTCTGGCCGTCTGGACCGGCACACCGGGCGACTAGTCAACGCTGGCGCAGTTAGCCGGTCAGGAAAAAAGGGTGGCGGCCTCCTCGGTATCGCCAGGAGGCAGCCAGGGCCGAGGCGCGGCCCGGGATCCCGCCACTCCCCACACCAGGTGCTCCATGAAGATCCAGGTCCGGCGGTGGATCGCCGATGGCCCGTACGCGTGCAACGCCATCTTGTGGCGGGGACACGGGTAGCCCTTGTTGCTGTCGAACTCGTAGCCCGGATAGTGAGTGGCCTCACCGCGCATGTAGCGGTCGCGGGTTACTTTGGCCAGAATCGAAGCCGTGGCGATGGACAGGCAGGTGGCGTCCCCCTTGACGATGCGCTGGGTGCATCCCAGGCCTACGAAATCCCAGTTGCCATCGACGAGAACCTGATCCGGGGTGACGCCCAGCCGCTCGATGGCCCGTCGGGCAGCCAACCGCTGGGCGTCGGCCATGCCGATTTCGTCGCATTCTTCCTGGGACGCCGCCCCTACCGCCCAGGCCGCGCACCAGGCCGCCAGCCGGTCGAAAAGCCGCTCGCGCTCGTCCTCCCGGAGCATTTTGGAATCGCGTACTCGGTAAACCCGCCGATCCGGTGGCAGCATGGCTGCGCCCACCATGATCGGCCCGGCCCACGAGCCGCGGCCCACCTCGTCAACTCCCACGACGGCCTGGTAACCGTGCTCCCACAGCGACCGTTCGATTGTCAGCTTCGGGGGGGGACTCATAATTGCGCCCGGAGCTGATACCGGGCGAGCAACATGCCGTCGCCCTCGAGCACGGCGCTAAGGCGCAAGGTGATCGCATCGACGATGGGTTGATCCCCCAGGAGGCTACGGTGCCCGGTTCCGGCCAAGCGCGGCGCCGTGGTGCAGCACAGTTCGTCGAGCAGGTCGGCGATCAACAGGGAACGGAGCAGCGTCGGCCCACCCTCACAGAGGATTCGTCCGAGCTGGCGGGCCCGCAGCTCTTCGACCGCCACGGTGATGTCCACCCACTGGTCTCCGCACAGCACAACTTCCGCTCGGCGCGCCAGGTCGGTCCGGCGTTCGGCGGCGGCCGCCGTGGTCAGCAGCAGCGGTGGCGTCTCGCTTCCAAAGACGCGCCCGTCAGGGTCCAGGTCCGCCTGGTTGCTCACGATCGCCAGGCGAGGCAGCCGCGCCTGCTGGCGCGCTTGGCGGCGTGCCTGCACATCGGAGTCGAGCCGCACCGGTCCATAGTTTTCCTGACGCACCGTGCCGGCGCCGACGAGGATGGCATCCGACACAGCCCGCATCGCCAGAAAGGCGGCCCGGTCCGCCTCGCCTCCCAACGAGCCGCTGCGGCCGTCGAGTTCCACCATGCCGTCCACCGATACGACGAAGTTGGCGCGCACGTGAAGAGGCGCGGCAATCAGATACTCCGACTCCAGGTCGACGGTTTCCCCCACCGTGGCCGACGTCGGATAGAGGCGGCGCATCAGTTGACCTGAGCGATACTGTCGGCCTCGCCAGGATCTGGATCGGTGCCAAGGAAGGCATCCACGATCTCTGCCGCGACGGGCTCGCTCGTCAGCCGGAGGCTCAGGGCGACGACGTTGGCGTCGTTCCAACGGCGAGCACCGCGCGCCGTCTCAGCATCAACGCACAGGGCAGCCCGCACGCCCCGAACCTTATTGGCCGCGATCGAGACTCCTGTTCCGGTCCAACAGCACACGACGCCACGATCAGCCCGCCCCGCTGCGACGGCCTCGCCGACAACCCGGCCCACGTCCGGCCAGGGGGCCGGATCGGCGAGGACAACGACGGCATGCCCCGCTTCGCTCAGGTGCTCGGCCAGAGCAGCCGTGAGGGCGGTGTGCTCGTCTGTCCCGAATGCCACTCGCACCGCGATCACACTATTGCGACGCGGATTTCGATGCGACGAAGGGCCGACCGTTCGTAGGATGACGCTATGCCCGAGCCTTTTCACCCTCTGGCACCGGGTCCATGGCTCGGCCACGAGGCCGTTCTCATCCCGGTGAAGGCATTCGGCCAGGCCAAGGTGCGCCTGGCGCCCGCCCTGTCGGGATCGGAACGCGCCGCGCTGGCCCGGAAAATGGCGACGCGCGTCGTCGTTTCCGCGGCTGGTCTACCGGTTGCGGTGGTGTGCGACGATGCCGAAGTGGCAGGCTGGGCCCGCCAGCTCGGCGCACTGGTTATTTGGGAACCAGGCCGGGGCCTGAACGGTGCGGTGCAGGAGGGCGTGACCCGGCTTGGGTCAGCCGGTGCCAGGTTGGTCATCGTCGCCGCCAGCGATCTTCCCCTGGCGACAGACCTGCGCTGGGTCGGCCAGTTCCCCGGCGTGACCATCGTGCCCGACCGTCGAAGAAACGGCACCAACGTCATCGCCGTTCCCACTGATGCCGGGTTTGCTTTCTCCTATGGGCCAGGGTCGTTCGCTCGCCACCTGGACGAAGCGAACCGCATCCGTCAACCCGTCCGCGTGGTCGCGTCGTCGGCGCTGGCCTGGGATGTAGACGTGCCCGAGGATCTGTTTGCGGTCAACGGATGACAGAAGCCCCCTAACGCCTCCGCGGGCGGCGTCAGCAAGTCTGGCGGCGGCAGCAAACGTTCACCGGCCCTGCAGGATCATTCGCGTCGACCGTTGGCAGGCGCGCCCGCCGACGCATCGGTCGGAAGGACGCGGCCCGCCGCGGCTAGCCCTGAGGCGTCCCGGAGGCCTTCCGGGTCGCGGCGGTCTTTCGCGTAGTCGCAGCCTTCGGAGCCGGTGCCGCCTTGCCTGCCCGCACCGCGATCCGGCGCGTGGTTGCCCGAGGCGCCGGGACGGCGGCCTTGGCCGTCCGCTTCCGCGTCGATGGGGCTCGCTTGGTGACGGCCTTCTTGGCCGCGGCGGTCTTCTTGGTCACCGCCTTCTTGGCTGCGGTGGTCCGCTTGGCAGCGGTCTTCTTGACGGCCGTGGTCTTCTTGGCGGCCGTGGTCTTCTTGGCGGTCGTCTTGCGGACCGCAGTGGCCCGCTTCGCGGGTGCCGTGCTCTTGGCCGCGGTGGTTCGCTTCGTCGTCGTCCGTTTCGCCGGCGCGGCCCTCTTGGTGGTCGTCTTCTTGGCGGCCGGAGCCTTCTTGGCCGGCGCAGACTTCTTGGCCGGTGTCTTCTTGGCCGCGGCTGCGGTCTTCTTGACTGGACTCATGTCGTCTTCTCCTCAGCGCTTCTTGGTGGCCTTGGCGGCCTTCTTGGCGGGAGCAGCCTTCTTGGCCGGTGGCTTCTTGCCGGCCGCGGCTTTCTTGGCAGCCGTCGTCTTCTTGGCCGGCGCAGCCTTCTTGGCCGCGGCAGCCTTGCCTCGGCTGTTGAGGGCCTCCTTGAACGCGGAAGCCGGCGCGAAGCGCACGCCCTTCGACGCGGCGATCTTCACCGGCGCCCCGGTCTGGGGATTGCGACCCATCCGGGCCGCTCGGGCGCTGGGTGAGAATGTCCCGAAACCGAAGATCGTCACCTTGTTGCCGGCTTTGGTTTCGGTCACGACCGATTCCGTGACGGCAGCTACGGCTGCCTCGGCCTGCTTCTTGTCGAGGCCAGTCTTGCTTGCGACTGCTTCGACGAGCTCTGTCCTGTTCACCGCCACCTCCTGGCGCTGTTGGGGAAGTTCCCTGATATACAAGAGGTTTTGGGGCTGCAGGTCAAGCATTTCCCTTGCACGACAAGGGCTTTCGAGCCAGATCAGCCGGAGAATTCCCTTGCTACACAAGGACTTCTGGCTTCAGGGCGTGTTCGAGAACTTCGCCGATCTCAGCCGCCAAGATGGAAGGTCATCTGGCTCTCGGACCGCTTCCGGGACGTCTTCGAGGTCGGCCCGTTGCGCGCCGGGAGCACCACTTCGGTCAAGTCCGGCGCGGTGTGCGGCCAACACTTTCTGCTTCACGCCACCGATCGGAAGCACCTTGCCCTGCAGGGTGATCTCGCCAGTCATGCCGACCTCGGGTCGAACGGGCCGACCGGTCAGCAGCTCACAAGCGCGGTGGTCATGGTCACACCGGCAGACGGACCGTCCTTGGGAATGGCGCCAGCGGGGACGTGGACGTGGATGCGCCGGCGATCGAACGCGTCGCGGCGGCAGCCCAGAGCGTCGGCGTGGGCCCTGCACATACGAACAGGGCGATCTGCGCCGACTCCTGCATCACCTCACCGAGTTGACCGGTGATCGTCAGGCCGGGTTCGCCCGGCGCGGCGCTGGCCTCCACGAAGAGGACGTCGCCGCCGACGCCGGTCACGGCCAAACCCGTCGCCACACCGGGGACCGAAGTCCGTTCGGCCACTTCGGCGTAGTGGCGCGGCCGGCCCAGCCAGCTGGGCCACGTCCGTCTCGTCGATGGTCACCGGTGCAGCAGCGCTCGCTGGCCGCCACCTTGGCCGCCGCCTTGCGCAGCAGTCGGGCCAGCTCACGCTCCAGACTACGCACGCCGGCTTCGCGGGTGTAACCCGGCAGCACGGCTCGCAGGGCGGCGTCGGTCACCACCACCTCGCCGTCGAGCAGGCCGGCTCGGGCCCACTGGCGAGGCAAAAGATGGTCACGGGCGATGGCGACCTTCTCGTCCTCGGTGTAGCCGTCGAGGCGCACCACCTCCATGCGGTCGAACAGCGGGCCGGGGATCTGCTCGGCCATGTTGGCGGTGGCGAGGAACAGGACGTCCGACAGGTCGAGGTCCAGATCGAGGTAGTGGTCGCGGAAGGTGTGGTTCTGGGCGGGGTCGAGCACTTCGAGCAGCGCGGAAGACGGGTCACCCCGCCAATCGCTGCCGAGCTTGTCGACCTCGTCGAGCAGGACGACCGGATTCATGCGTCCCGGCGTCCTTGATCGCCCGCACGATGCGGCCAGGCAAGGCGCCGACGTACGTGCGCCGGTGACCCCGGATCTCCGCCTCGTCGCGCACGCCACCAAGGGCCACCCGGACGAACGAGCGACCCATGGCCCGGGCCACCGACTCGCCAAGCGACGTCTTGCCCACTCCCGGCGGCCCGACGAGCGTCAGGATCATGCCGCCGCTACGCCGCCCGGCCGCTGACTTCGCGGCACGTCGTCGAGCTCTCGTCTCGAGGCGCAGCTTGCTGACGGCCAGGTGCTCGATGATGCGGTCCTTGACGTCGTCGAGGCCGGTGTGGTCGGCATCGAGCACCGCCCGGGCCTCGGCGATATCGAGGCGGTCTTCGGAACGAACGCCCCAGGGCAGCTCGAAGACGGTGTCCAGCCAGGTGCGAATCCAGCCGTGCTCGGGGCTCTGCTCGCTGGTGCGCTCGAGCTTGTCGATCTCGCGTGCGATGGCCGTCCGGGTTGCCTCGCTGACCTCGAGACGCCTCCAGGCGGGTCCGGTAGTCGTCGCCGTCCTCGCCGTCGCCCGTGCTCACCGAGCTCCTTCCGGATGGCGGCCAGCTGCTGGCGCAGCAGGTACTCGCGCTGCGTGCGCTCCATGCCCTCGGCCACGTCGGAACGGATCCGATCCTTGAGCTCCAGCTCGGCCAGCGCTTCGCGGCCCCACGTCAGGACCAGCTCGACCCGGCGGTCGGGGTCGAGCGTCTCGAGCAGCTCCACCTTGCGCTCCACCGACAGCTCCGGCCAGTAGCCGGCCGTGTCGGCCAGCCGGCCAGGGTCGGTGACGCCCCGCAAGACGTCGCCGAGCGGCCGGATGCCCCGGTGCTCGGCGATGGCCTCGAAGACGGCCCGCAGCTCGCGGGCTGTCTCCACGCGCGGCCGGTCCGGCGCGGACGGCTCCTCGACGACTTCGACGTTGACCCACAGGGCGGGCCGGCCGCGGCGGTGGCCGCACCGATGGTGGCCCGCTCCTGGCCCTGCACCACGATGGCCGGCGTGCCGCCGGGCAGGGCCCCCGACCGCTCCACCTGGGCCACCGTGCCCACCCGGGCATAGCGGCCGCTGCTGGCGTCCGGACCGTTGGTCCGGCCCAGGCGGGGCACCAGGACCAGACGGTTGCCGGCGCCGGCGGCGGCCTCCGCGGCCGCCCGAGCCTCGGGGGTCTCCAGGGCGAGCGTGATGGTCATGCCAGGCAGGACTACGCCCGGCATCGAGCGGTAGCAGTGGAAGGGCTGAGGTGGCGATCGGCGACATAGCAAGCCTCGAATCGGTAGGTGTAATGCTGTAAGTGGACCCAGGATAACGGCGTTAGAAGCAAACTTGTTCCCCAAGGACTCAAGTCTTCAGGGTGCCGAGGGCGTCGGGTGCCGGTCGGGCGGTGAAGCGCCTGGTGAGGCTGGGCCTTTCGATACGAAACCCCTGGTGAGGCCGCGTTTCCGGGGGCGTGGGCGGCTGGTCCGCAGGGTGACGAGCGAAGCCGGGTGGCGCTCACCAGCGGGCGGCAGGTGGTGCGTGGCCACCGACGGGGCCGGAGCCCGACCCAGACATTTCCCGCGGCTGCAGCCACGTCCCGGGCCCAGTCCCGCGCCCGGTCCCGGACCGGTGAGCCGATCGCGATCGGCGATCCGCGCACCGGGCCCTTCCAGGCTACCCGATTTTGGTATCTTTTACCGCTATAACCTGTAGAAGGTAACAAAATCCAGCAAAGGACGCTGGAGAGGCGTGGCCTGACGCGTGGGCTGGGGCGCGGCCGGGGGCCCCGCCCAGGGTCGTCAACTCGGTGCGGTCGGCGGAGCCGCGGTGGTCAGGGGACTCGTCACGTCCCCGGGGGAGACACCGGAGCCGCCGCCGTGGATGCGGGTCCCGCTGACGTCGGCGCCTGTCCGGCCGACGTCGCGGTGGAACTCCCGCCGCCTGCGGCATCCGCCGTCGAGGGCAGGCTGGCGGCAAACGACAGCATGCTCTGATAGAGCGTCAGGATGCTGAGGGCGTAGAGCGGGTCAGAGGCCCATACGCCGGCCAGTGACTCCCAGGTGGGGCAGCAACCGGCCCGGCCCTGCTTGGCCGGCGTGAGAACGGGCAGAACGGGCGGCGGCGCGCCGCGAGGAGCTGGTGCGGTGGTGGCGAAGATGCGCAAGAGCTGCAGGTGGCCGATCACCCCGGCGTGCGGCGACGGGAACGGCCAGCCCGCGGCGCAGCTGTCGCAATGCCCGATGCCGGCGTAGTTGTTGAGGTCGACGGCGTCGGGCGAGCTGAAGCCGCCCGTTTCCAGCACGGCCTGGGCGAAGGCGATGTCCCCCCGGAGGCCTTCGGCTGCGCCCGCCTGGATGTACCATCCGGCCAGCTGGGCGATAGGGGCCGCGGTGAGATCGGCGTAGCCCTGGGCGTTGTACCAGGCCGCCAGCTCGGCGGCGTTGAGAGCCGACGTCCCCAAAACGCTCAATCCGTTCGTCAACGTGGCGGACGAGGCCGGGAGGCTCCCGTCTGCAGCGGCCGGCCCCAGAACCGCGGTCAGCGCAGCGGTCAGTTGAGCGTGCGCCTGCTGGAGTTGGCGCTGGGCCGTGGCCAGCTGACGCTGGGCGGCAACCACGGCAGCCACGTCCGGCGGGACCCGGGCTGCGGCGGTAGCGGCGGCCCGACGGGCGAGGCCGAGCTGACGCCGGTCGTTTGCCACGGCGGCCTGGGCCCGGTGATACAACCGCCCCGCGGAAGCGCCGGCCGTGACGTCGGCGTGAAGGTTTTTCACCACTACCTCAGCGACGATCTCGGCCTCGCCTCGCGCCACATCAGCCTCTTGCTGGGTGGCCAGGCTCTCGAGCGCCGGCGGTTCTGGGCCCGTGAGAGCCCCGGTGTAGACGCCGAGGGCCAAGCCGCGGAGCTGGTCCCGGTCCAACGCCAGACGGCCTTGGGCGGCCTGGTTCACGGCGGTGGCGTCCGCAAAGTCGGCCAGGTCTGACGCCAGCTGATTCTGAGCCGCGTCGGCCGCGCCGGCGGTGGCCGAGGCGTCCGCCCGGTCGCCGTGGAGCGTCAACTGATCAATGGCGACGGTTGTCTGGGCCGTGGTCACCTCCAGGTCCGCCACATCGATCGCCACTTGGTGGGCCTGGCTCACCAGGGCCGCCTGCTCGGCTCGAATCGCCGCCACGTTGGATGCAGGCGACGTGGTGGTCGGGCCCGGGACGGTGGTGGTCGTACTCGGAACCGTCGTGGTGGTCGTCGTGCTGGACCCCGTCGTGGTGCTACCGGTCGTCGTGGTGGTCGTGGCCTGAGCGACGGTGGTGGACGTGGTGGAGGTGGAGGTGGTGCTGGTGCTGGTCCCGCCCGCCGCTGCTCGCACTGGTCGCCGTGGCTCCCGCCGGGGCCACTGGATAGGCGCTTACCGCCACCAGCACCAGCGGGATCAGTGCCGTAAGGGCGATCTTGAGCCACAGTCGCGACGCGAATCGGCCCGATGACCTCGAGCGGAGTTCTCGCGGGTGGCCGCCCCCTGCCATACCAATAGATTGTCCGATCCGCAGGGGCGTCGGCACGCACCTCGCCCGGGTGGGCCAGGATAGAAGGCATTGGTGGCCGAACGCTTTGCCCGAACGCTTAAGAGTTCGCACCCGGACGGAGGCTCTGAAAAGGTCTCGTCCTCGCGCCGCTCGATCGACACCGTCGTGTTGGTGAGCACGGGCCCGGTGAATCTTCCCCAGCGCCGGGGTCGAGAGCAACGCAGGCCAGGTCGCTGGCGACCGGTAGGGTGCGCCGTGAACCGGATTTCCCACGGCTCGCACCGGCGAGACCCACACCAACAAGGAGTAGCGATGAGCCACACGCCCGATGGCGTCACGACTTCGAGCCAGGTGGACGCCGGACCCTGGATCGAGGCGTGGCGGCGCTCGCACGAGAGGCTACGGGCCGTGGTCGACCCCTTGAGCGCGGATCAGATCCAGGCCGCGTCGTACGACGACGGGTGGTCTATCGCCCAGGTCGTCTCGCACCTGGGGTCGCAAGCCGAGATCTTCGGGCGGTTCCTTGATGCGGCCTTGCAAGGCGAGGATCCGCCCGATCGCGATGCGTTCCCGCCGATCTGGGACGCCTGGAACGGCCGCAGTCCCGAGGCCCAGGTTGCAGACGGCCTGGAGACCGACGAGGCCACCCTCGTCAGGTTTGAGTCGTTGCATCCCGAGCAGCGTCGGCGGCTGCGTCTGCATGTCTTCGGCATGGACCTCGACGCGGCCGGTTTGGCTCGGATGCGGCTGGGCGAGCATGCGGTCCACACATGGGATGTGGCGGTTGTCCTCGACCCACGAACGGAGGTCGCGCCCGACGCCGTGGCGCTACTGGTCGACACGATTGGTCAACTGGCCGCCGGGACGGGCAAGGCCGATGGCACGCCACGACGCGTGTCAGTGGTTACGACCGAGCCGGAGCGGAGATTTACCCTCGAAACCGGCGACGAAATAACCCTTACCGCCGACCCGTCAAGCCAAAAGAGCGGGGCTGGTGAGGCCGAGATCGTGCTCCCTGCCGCCGCTTTGGTCCGCCTGGTATACGGGCGTCTCGACCCCGAGCACACCCCGCCGATCGAGACCCGGCGGGTCGATCTGGACGAGATACGGCGCCTGTTCCCCGGGTTCTGAATGAGGCAACGAGACCACCCATGCGTGATAACCCAACTGGCACCCCGGCCACTTGGCAGGCACCCATGCTGGCTCAACCCCTCCGCATGCCCGAGGAACGGCGCCTCGTCGAACGGCCCGGCTGGCTCTTTGAACGGAAGCTAGACGGGCTACGTTGCCTCGCCGTGAGCAACGGCAGCCAGGTCGAACTGTGGTCTCGCAACCGTCTCCTCTTTACGCCCCGTTTCCCGATGATCGTGGCCGCCTTGGCGGCCCTCCCTGTCGACAACTTCACCATCGATGGCGAGCTGGTCGCCTTTGAGGGAGACCGGACCAGCTTCGCCTTGCTCCAAGGAGGCGGACCCGCCTCCCATCCCGAGTTTCATACCTTCGATCTGCTTCATCTGCTGGGCCACGACACCACGTTGCTCCCCCTGTCTGACCGGCGCCGCCTCCTGGCCCAGGCGCTCGAGGGCGTCGGCGAGGTCGTCCGAGCCACCGATGCAGTCGAGGGCGACCCTCAGACGCTCTTGGAAAAGGCTTGCCGCGCCGGGTGGGAAGGCGTCATCGCCAAGCGCCGGGATGGCCCGTACCGCCCTGGTCGATCGCCCGACTGGCGCAAGCTCAAATGTTCTATCCGCCAGGAGGCCGTGGTTGGCGGCTGGTCCGACCCGGCCGGCAGCCGGATAGGACTAGGCGCCTTGCTCGTCGGCTACTACGACGACAAGGGTCAGTTGCATTACGGAGGGAAAGTCGGGACCGGATTGGACGACGAGGAGCTGGCCGAACTTCGCGCCGTTCTCAACGGACTGGCCACGAACCAACCACCGTTTGCGGACGTGCCCAGAATGAAGGGCGTGCATTGGGCGCGACCTGAGGTCGTCGTGGCCGTCGACTTCACCGAGTGGACCCACGACGGGCGCCTGCGGCACCCCCGATTCGCCGGGCTGCAGCCCGACACACGGCCCAGGGACGTCCGCAGACGCCCTACCCCGGACTCGACATAGCTCGACATAGATCGCCTTTCGCCAGGTCAGACCCCGACGGCACACCGAGTCCGCTACCTGTGAGTTTGCTGAATACCGCTTGGGATTCTGGCCTCAGGGGGGGTAGATTCCCGAAGATGGTCGGCATGCCACAGGGGGCCGGCGTCAAGGGGGTGCAGCCAATGACGGCTGCGGACAGAAAGGTTATGTATGGAACCAGTTGGTAATCACCGTCGACCGCGACGGTTGGTCCTCGGCGTCGCCGTGTTGGGTCTGGCGGGGCTAACGGCCGCCTGCAGCAGCAGCTCGAAGAGCACGTCCGGGACGACAACCGCCACGACAGCTCCATCCTCTCCGGGGTCGACTGCCCCGTCGTCGACCGCCGCGCCGTCCGCCACCGTCCCTGCCGGGCTCAGCACCGCCTCGTTCAACAACAACTTCTCGACCATGCCCCAGTTCCGGGGCCTGACTGCGGCCGGCAAGGGCCTGGTCGGCGTGATCCTGCCCGACACCACCTCGTCGACGCGATATGTCGACTTCGACGCACCGTATCTGAGCAAAGCGTTCCAGCTCGCCGGCTACACGTCGAGCCAGTACAAGGTCAACAACGCCCAGGGGTCCGAGTCCACCCAGGTGGCCGACGCCCAGGCTGACATCTCCGAAGGTGCCAGCGTGCTGCTCATTGACCCGCTCAGCAACACCGCCGGCAACGAGATCGTGTCGCTGGCGGCCCAACACGGCGTCAAGGTCATTGCCTACGACCGGGCCATCTTCACCGGGACGAACACCTACTACGTCAGCTTCGACAACCTGCAGGTCGGCAAGGACATCGGCACCGGTTTCAACGCCTGCGTGAGCGCCTGGGGTGTCTCGAAGCCCCAGGTCTTCGAGCTCAGCGGGGGCGAGGACATCGACGCCAACGCCGTCTCCTTTGCCGACGGATACAACTCGGAGATTTGGGGCAAGGCGTCGACTCCGCTGCCCGCCGGGACCACGAACGCCCAGGGCTGGAACCTCGTCGGCGAGCAGATCACCCCGGGTTGGGTGAACGCCACTGGCGGCACCATCTTCCAGCAGCAGTTCACCGCCCACCCCAACATCAACGCCACCGTCGAAGCCAATGACGGCCTGGCCAACGCGGTGATCACCGACCTGAAGAACAAGGGCGTCGGACCCAAGAAGATCCCCACCACCGGCCAGGACGCCACCCTGCAGGGCATGGAGAACATCCTCACCAACTACCAGTGCGGATCCGTCTACAAGCCCATCTACAAGGAGGCCCAGGACGCAGTGGCGCTGGCCACCATCATCCGGGCCGGGCAAAGCCCCTCGGCCCTGATCAACGGGACAACCACGCCGCCGAAGAACACGCAGGGTACGGCCCAGCCGGCGTCGCTGTTGACCCCGACCTGGGTTACGACGACCAACATGAACAGTACCGTCATCGCGGACAAGTTCATCCAGGCCGGTCCGCTGTGCTCGGCGGTTGGCAACAGCGTGTGTTCCGCAGCCGGCATCACCCCGTGATCGGCGCCATCCGGACATGAGCGACAGGACCGCCGCCGCACTGCGGCGGCGGTCCTGTCTCTCCACCAATCCCTGGCGTACTGTGAGGGCAAAGAGGGAGGGTCGAGATGGCCGACACTGAGGTGCAAGTACCCGTCCCAGACACGGACAAGGAACTGCTCCAGGTGCGAGGTCTCTACAAGAGCTTCGGGCCCGTCCAGGCCCTGACCAACGTGGACCTGGACCTCCCGGCCGGGCAGGTGACGGCGTTGTGCGGCGACAACGGCGCCGGCAAGTCAGTTCTCATCAAGTGCCTATCGGGCATCTATCAACCGGATCGGGGGCAGTTCTCCTGGGAAGGCCGTCCCGTCCGGATCCACAATGCCCACGACGCCTCCGCCCTCGGCATCGAGACCGTCTACCAGGATCTGGCCCTCTGCGACAACCTCGACATCGTGCAGAACATGTTCCTCGGGCGCGAGCGCACCCGGCACCGGTTCCTGGACGAGGACGACATGGAGCGGGCGGCCGCCGAGACCCTGGCCAGCCTCCGGGTCACGACAGTGCGTTCCATCCGACAGCCAGTCGGTTCGCTCTCAGGAGGCCAGCGCCAATCGGTGGCGGTCGCCAAGGCGGTCATGTGGAACTCGAAACTCGTCATCATGGACGAGCCCACCGCGGCCCTGGGGGTGACCCAGACTGCCCAGGTCCTCGATCTGATTACCCGGCTGAGGGATCGCGGCCTGGGGGTCATGGTGGTCTCCCACAACCTCAACGACGTGTTTGCTGTTTCCGATCGCATCGCCGTGGTGTACCTGGGCCGGCTGGCCGTGCAGGGCCCAACGAGCGAGTTTGACCGGCAGAGCGTCGTGGAATACATGACCACGGGGGCCCTGGGCCTGAGCGGGTCCGGGCTGCAGAGCGGCAGAGGAGGTGCCGGCGATGGCCAAGGTTGATCCCGATCCGGCCGCCGGAGGCCGACCGTCGACCGAAGAGATTGAAGGCGCGGACAGTCAAGTTGATGTGACCGCCGCCCCCGAGACGGCGGCCGCGTACCTCCCCGCGGAGGTGGTCGCCAGCACCATGGGCGAGTACGTGCACGCCCAGATCCGGCGCATCCGCGGCGGCGAGAGCGGGGTGCTCCCCGTGTTCGTCGGCCTGATCGTGATCGTGATCGTCTTCCAGGTGACAAGCCCCAACGGCGTGTTCCTTACGGCCGGCAACATCGTCAACCTTTTCCAGCAGAGCGCGGTGTTCATGGTCCTTTCCATGGCCGAGATCTTCGTGTTGCTGCTCGGCGAGATCGACCTGTCCCTCGGCTACCTGCTGGCGGTCGGTGGGACTATTGCGGTGCAGCTTGTGCAGCCCACTACCACGGACTGGCCCTGGTGGGCCGCCATCGCCGCGGCCCTGCTCATCTGCGCCTTTATCGGCGGCGTCTGGGGCACGTTGATCACCCGCCTGCGCCTGCCCTCCTTCATTGTCACTCTCGGCGGATTGCTGATCCTCAACGGCGTGCTCCTCTGGATCCTGGCCCTCGGACCCTTCTCCGGGTACCCGAGCCTCAACGGCAAGTCCTCCAATCTGCGCACCATCTATAACCTCATGTGGGGCCGGTTGAGCCCTCTGGCCGGGTGGATCGTCATGGCCGTGGTGGTGGCGCTCCTCGGTCTCAGCTTCTGGTTGCGTGACTCCCGCAGACGGCGCAGCGGATTGGTCGCCCCGCCGGTCGCCCTGACCTACATCAAGATCGTCCTCCTGGCCGCCGTCGGTATCGCTGTTGTGGCCATCTGCAATGTCAACCGGGCTTCCATCGGCACCTTGAGAGGTGTGCCCTGGGTAATCCCGATCGTCTTCGGCGTCCTGGGCATCTGGACGGTGCTGTTGCAGCGCATGCGCTACGGGCGCTACGTGTACGCCATCGGCGGCAACGCCGAGGCGGCGCGCCGGGCGGGCATCAACGTGTCGGCCATCCGCACCTGGGCCTTTGTCCTGGCCGGTCTGACGGCCGGGATCGCCGGCCTGTTGTACGCGGCCTACCTGGGCGGCATGTCCAACAATGTCAACGGCGGGCAGCTCGTCCTGTACGCCGTGGCGGGAGCCGTCATCGGAGGCACCTCGCTCTTCGGCGGCCGGGGCAAGGTCGCCCACGGCGTCCTGGGCGGATTGGTGATCGGCGCCATCTACAACGGCATGGGCCTGCTCGGCCTGGAGGTGCAGTGGCAGTTCATCGTCACCGGCGGCGTGCTGATCCTGGCCGTCATCGTGGACGCCTTGTCACGGCGGGGCGCCGCCTCGGGCAGCGCGACGCGGACGTGAGTCGGCAGGCCCGGGGGATGCTGAGCCGCCAGCGCCGGGGGATGCTGAACCGCCAGCGCCGGGGGATGCTGAGCCGCCAGCGCCGGGGGATGCTGAGCCGCCAGGCCGGGCGGTTCTGAGCAGCCAGGCAGCCACAGGAACCCACTTGGTGCTGTCGGGTAGGGGCGAGCGGCCCGGCACTAAGCTGCCCCGCCGTGCCCAAACGCCGGGGACGACGTTCCCCCGTCCGGCCCGGCGAGCCCACCCGGGTGCTGGTGATTTCCGCCAGTATGGGCGCCGGGCACGATGGAGCGGCCCGCCAGCTGGCGGCGCGCCTGACCCGTGCGGGCCACCAGGCCGAGGTGCGCGACTTCCTCGACAGCGGTCCGTTCCGCATCGGCCGGGCGCTGCGGCGGGGGTATCAGTTCGAGCTCCAACACCTGCCGTTCGCGTATGAGGCCACCTACCGCCTATGGTCCCGCCTGCCCTGGTTGTGCCCGGTCGTCACCTGGCTGGTGACGGCACTGACCCGGCGCAAGGTGCTGCGCTGGATCCGCCAATTCGAAGCCGCGGTCGTGGTCTCGACTTACCCGCTCGCAACGCTCTGCCTCGGCAGGCTCCGCAAAACCCGGCGGCTGGCCGTCCCGACCGTGAACTTCATCACCGACTTCGGCGTGCACCCGCTGTGGGTGCATCCTGGCATCGACTTGAATCTGTCCGTCCATGACGAGCCGGCCCGGATGGTGGCTCGGCGCGCGGGTAAGGCCGCGGTGGCGTGCGGGCCGGCCGTGTCGGATGCCTTCGGCCCCGCGGCCCTCCCGAACCGGCAACAAGGCGCGCGCCGCTCTCGGGCTTGATCCGTCGGACCGCGCCGTTCTGGTGGTGGCCGGCTCGTGGGGCGTCGGCGGACTGGAGTCCACCTGGCAGGCCATCGCTCGTGACAGTCGATTTACCCCGGTGGTGGTGTGTGGCCGGGACGAGCGACTGAGTCTGGCTGTGGCGGCGCTGGCCGAAGCGAGCGCGGGCAGGTCGGTCGTGCTCGGCTGGACCGAGGACATGCCGGCTTTGATGTCCGGCTGCGATGCGCTGGTTGAAAACGCCGGCGGCTTGACCTCCTTCGAGGCCATGCGCGCCGGACTGCCGGTCGTGAGCTTCCAGCCCATCGCCGGACACGGTCGGGAGAACACCGCCCGCATGGATGCGGCGGGCGTGAGCCGGTTGGCCACCAGCCCGGACGGGCTTTTGACCGCGCTCCGGATCCTTTCAACTCCCGGTCCCGAACGAGCGGCGCAGGTCGCGGCCGGCCAGGCCATCTTCCGCCAAGACGCCGACCTGCTGACCCTGGAGGCAGCGGCTTCGGTGGCGCCAGTCCGGCTACGCCGCCGGCCTACGGCCTACGTCGGTCGGGCGGCGGCGGCGCTGGCCGCCGTGGCCGCGCTGGGTTGGGTTGGCCTCACGAGCGGAGTGGAGGTGGCGGCGGCGGCCGCCGGAGCGGGGGTCGCGCACCCTCCGGCTGGCGCCACAAACGTGGCGTTCGTCGGAGTCCGCCTCAACGCCGAGGAGCTGGCCAGCCGACCCGTACAGTTGGACCTTCAACGCCTGGACCTCTCCGCGGTCGTGGACCGGATGACGGCGCGGGCGCAACCGCAGGCCGTGCGGACGATCGCCGCCCTGGGGGTCAGCGTGGCGAGCGGCGGACAAGGTGATTGGAGCGCCGCCGCGGACCGCGACCGCGACCCCAGCTTGTGGGCCCGAGCGGAGCAAGACGCCCGGGCCGGGAGGTACCTGGCCCAACTCACCGGGGCGCCCGTAACCTTGCTGGTGCCCGGACGCCGGGTCAACGCCTGGGACCTCATCGACTGCAGCAACGCCCACAGCTCCCTGGTGATGCCAGACCACGTCATCGACGCCCGGCGGGCGGCCACGACCCCGTCGCCATTGCGTCTGCGCGCCCGGCGCATCTATCTGATCAACGGGCTCGACGCCACACCTGCACAGCTGAACGCCGTCCTCGACCGGGTGGGTGTCGGGGTGGCCGGGGCCGGGCTGGTGGCCGTGCCGCTCAGCGACCTGGCATGAGCGCACCCCGAACGGCGCCCTCCGCACCGCTGCTCGCCGCCTCCGGGGCCGTCCTCGGGGGCGGGGTGGTCTTGCACCTGCTGCCCGGCGTGGTGGCCTGGCGTGGCATGCGCTGTCGGCTGTGGCCGCGGCTCTCCGGCGTGGGCGACCCGGGTCACGTGGCGCTCACCTTCGACGACGGACCCGATCCGGTGTCGACCCCGCCGCTGCTCGACGCCCTCGACAGGCTCGGTTGGCGCGCCACCTTCTTCTGCCTGGGCAGCCAGGTGCGTCGGTCCCCCGGCCTGACCCGGGAACTGGTCAGCCGGGGCCATGAGCTCGGTGTCCACGGCGACACGCACCGCAGCCAGCTGCGCCGTCCGATCGGCGCTACGGTCGCCGACGTCCTGCAGGCCAGAAACACCATCGCGGCGATCGGAGAGGGCCCCGTACGCTGGTTCCGCCCGCCCTACGGCGGAGTGTCGTCCGGCACGCTGACGGCGGCGCGACGGGCCGATCTGCAGCTGGTTTTGTGGACCACCTGGGGTCTCGATTGGCAGCCGCGCGCCACCGGGCGCAGCGTCGCCGCCAACGTCGAGCGCACCCACTACCCCGGCGCCACCGTGCTCCTGCACGATTCTGATATCACCTCCACACCCGGCAGCTGGCGCTCGACGCTGGCCGCGTTGCCCTTGCTTGGCGAAATGTGGAACCGGGCTGGTCTACAGGTGGGCACGCTCAGCGACCACGGCGTGGCATCCCGGCAGAGCCGTTGACGAACCGCGTCGGCGCCCGCCGCGGCATCCGCTTGACGACGGCGGTCGCTGTCGGGCTCCTGGCGTTGACCGGCTGTCAAGCCAGTGCCGGCACGACGGTGCGGACGCCGGCCATCGCCGTGGTGACCGGGCTGTACCCGATCGCTCAAGCGGCGGAACAGATCGGTGGGCCCACGGTGTCGGTCCACGACGTGGTGCCGGCCGGCTCGGATCCGCGCACCTACCAGTTGAGTGCAGCCCAGATCACCCAAGTGCGCACGGCGGCCGTGGTCATCCTGGCCGGCAAAGGATTTCAGCCGTCGCTGGACGCGGCCGGCGCGGGCGCCCCCCACGTCCTCAACCTGGGGGCGGCCCTGTCCAGCGCGAACCCCTACGTCTGGCTGGACCCCTCGCTAATGGGGCGCGCCGTCTCGGCCATTGCCGCCGCCCTGGAGACCGCCAACCCGGCCGCCTCGAACGTGTACCGCAACGGCGCGCAAGCGTTCTCGGCTGAGGTGGCGTCCACGGGCATCGACTACGAAAGCACCCTCTCGGTGTGTCCGCGACGCACTATCGTGACCGCCGACGGCGCCTTCGTCGGCATGGCCCGCACGTACGGGCTCCACGATCAAGTCATCTCCGCGGCCGCCCAAAGCGGCGTGGCGTTGCACGCCGCGGCCGCAGCGGTTCGCGCTACCGACGCCACCACGGCGTTTCGTGAGCCCTTCGTGGCGACGGGCGCGATCGACGCCGTGGCGGCGGCCGCCCATCTCAAGCTGCGAACGCTCGATCCCTTGATGGGACCACCTCCAGGCGGCTGGCCCCGACAAGCCGACTACATCCGGCTCATGGAAGCCAACCTCGGCGCGCTCAACAGTGCCCTGGGCTGTCCCAACGCGGACATCGGGGAGTGACGAGCCCCCTCGACGCCGTGGCCGGCTGGCCCGCCGTGGCGGCGGCCGGCGTCGCGGTGGGCGGGTCCGGACTTGCCGAAACGGCGGGCCCGTCGGAGCGAACGTTTGCCTGGGCGTCGGTCACCAAAATCCTCACCGCACTGGCAGTCTGGATCGCCGTCGAGGAGGGCACCACGGCCTGGAACGACGCCGCCGGGCCGCCCGGCGCCACCCTGGCCCATCTGCTGGCCCATGCCGCCGGCCTCGCTCCAGACAGCGACGCCATCCTGGCCTCGCCCGGCGTCCGGCGCATTTACTCCAACCGGGGCATCGAGGTGGCCGCCGACCACGTGGCGGACCGAGCCGGCATGTCCTTCGGCGCCTATCTGGAGGCCGGCGTCATCGAACCGCTCGGCCTGGGCGCCACCCGGCTCACTGGTTCGCCGGCAACAGCGGCGTCCGGACCACTCGTCGATCTCATGCGACTGGGCCAGGAGTTGCTGGCGCCCACCCTCGTCAGCGCCAACACCGTGGTGCAGGCGACGACCGTCGCCTTCCCGGGGTTGGCAGGAGTGCTGCCCGGCTTCGGTCGGCAGAACCCCAATGACTGGGGACTCGGTGTCGAGATCCGGGACGACAAGCACCCCCACTGGACGGGTACACGCAACTCACCCCGGACGTTCGGCCACTTTGGCCAGTCGGGATCCTTCCTCTGGATCGACCCCGAAACGGAGCTCGTAGTCGGTTCTCTCAGCGACCGACCCTTTGGGCCGTGGGCCGTTCAGGCCTGGCCGGCGCTCTCCGACAGGGTCACGGCCGCGTACACCGGACCCTGACCCTGAGCCCAGCCGGCCCCTACCCGGCCGGCTCCTGAGCCATCACCTCTCGGAAGGCGGCGAACGCGCGCGGCGCCCACACCGTGCCGGGACCACCGTTCATCATGACGGCAACCCCCAACGCCTCGGCGACCTCTTCCTCGGTTGCGTCCTTGCGCGCCGCGCCCAGGGCGTGAGCTGCGATGCAGCCGTCGCACTCCCGTGTGACCGCGATTGCCGAGCGCGATGAGCTCTTTGACCCGAGCCGGTAACGCGCCATCGACGATGACCGCGCGCTGCATGGCGGCGTAGGCGGCGAGTACATCCGGGATCTGTTCGCGCAGCTCTCGGGCCGGATTGCGGATGTCGCCGATTGTCTCAAGGGGGTGGATCATCAATTGGCCTCCTTGACGAAGTAGCTGGCTTTACGGAGCCTCCTACCGGCTATGGGAGCGTAACCTCATGCGATGGCCTGCACATGCGACCGTCCCGCGCAGTCTCAGCCGGCGTCGCCGTCCCGGTCGTCGTTCGCTTTCGATGCCGGCCTCCGCACCCGTCTCGAAGCGAACCTGGCCAGTCTGAAGCGGATTACCTGTCCGCTCAACGGTCGCCGCCACGCGGCCGTCGCCGTCGTCGTCGTCGACGGAGCCCAGGCCTACGGGACCGACGATCACCCCGCCCCGCCCGGCGTCGACGACGCCGCAGTACTGCTCACCCGCCGCGCCGTGAGACTGGCGGCGCATGCGGGTCAATGGGCCCTCCCGGGCGGCCGGCTCGAGCCCGGCGAATCGGCCCTCGGAGCCGCCCGTCGCGAGCTGGCAGAAGAACTCGGGCTCGACCTGGACGCCGGTGCCGTCGTTGGCGTCCTCGACGATTACCCGACGCGGTCCGGCTACGTCATCACCCCCGTCGTCTTGTGGGGCGGCGCCGAACCGCAGCTCACGCCAGACCCCCGGGAGGTCCGTTCGGTGCACCGGATCTCATTCCGCCAGCTGTGCCGGCCGGACTCTCCCCGCTTCGTCTCCATCCCGGAGTCAGATCGTCCCGTCGTCCAGGTTCTCGTGGGGAGCGACATCATTCATGCTCCGACCGGAGCGGTTCTGTTGCAGTTCCGCCGGGCCGGGATCGAGGGCATTGCTGAGCGGGTCGCCGGATATGAGCAGCCCGTATTCGCCTGGCGCTGAGTACCCGCCCCAAGCCTCCTGGGACGGCGGGGCCCATGGCTGACGCTGTCCGGCGTCGTCAAGCTGACCAGATTCCTGGGGCGACTGCGCCTCGAGGCCCAGGCCCTGACGACCATTGTCAACACGGGGACGATCGGGCCCGAGCGCCCGCATCGCCTGCTGGCTATCTACCAGGCCTTCGATCGCTACGGTCCGGTCGGGGCCCTGCTCACCGTCGCCGCCATCCGAAATGGCGATCGCACGGGGCTGGTCGACGAACTCGGCAGCCTCAGCTATGCCGAGATGGACCGGCGCTCCAACGCCGTGGCGCACGCCCTCCGAGCCGGCGGCATTGGACCCTCCGTCGGGGTAGGCATCATGTGCCGCAACCATCGCGGCGTGTTTGACGCCACCTACGGCGTGCTCAAGACCGGTGCTCGGGTCCTTTATCTGAATACCGACTTCGCCGCCCCTCAGGCCGAAGAGGTGTGCGCCCGTGAGGGCGTGGGCGCCATCATCTACGACGACGAGTTCGCCGAGGTGGTGGCCGGCGTGGCCACGCCCAAAGGGCGTTTTATCGCCTGGAGCGACGACCGGACGGGAGGCGCCACAGACGGGCCCGTCCTGGAGTCGCTCATCGCCATTGGCGACACCGCTCCTGTTCCTAAGTCAAAGGCGCACGGGTCGGTCGTGATCCTCACCAGCGGCACCACCGGTCTCCCCAAGGGAGCGTCCCGGCCCGAGCCGCGGTCGTTAACGGCTGGGGCCGCCGTCCTGTCACGCATTCCGTTCCGCGCCAGAGAATCGACGTACATCAGCCCGCCGCTTTATCACGCCTGGGGTCTCGGGATGTCCGTGCTCGCCATCGGGCTGGGCTCGACGATGGTGGTCCGGCGCCGCTTCGACCCCGAGGCCACCCTGGTCGCCCTGGAGCAGCAGCGTTGCACGGCCCTGGCCGTAGTCCCGGTCCTCCTCAACCGGATCCTGTCTCTGGGGCCCGACCGGATCGCCACGTTCGACCTGACGCGGCTACGGATCATTGCCAGCAGCGGCGCCCAGCTGGAGGCGGCCGTGGCCATCAAAGCGCGGGACCTCTTCGGCGATGTGGTTTACAACCTGTACGGTTCGACGGAAGTGGCGTGGGCCACGGTCGCCCAGCCCGCCGACCTGCGCGCGGCACCCGGCTGTGCCGGCCGTCCGCCCCTGGGGACCACCGTCCGGATCCTGGACGAGCGGGGTGGCCGAGTCCCGGACGGCGCGACCGGACGGATCTTCGTCGGCAGCGGCATGGAGTTCGCCGGCTACACCGACGGCGGGAGCAAAGAAGTCGTTGACGGTCTCATGTCGACCGGCGACGTCGGGCATTTCGACCATAAGGGCCGGCTGTGGGTAGACGGCCGCGATGACGAGATGATCGTCTCGGGGGGCGAAAATGTCTTCCCGCGCGAGATCGAGGAGCTGCTGGCGGCCCACGAGGCCGTGCTCGAGGCTGCGGCCATCGGCGTACCGGACCAAGAGTTCGGGCAGCGGCTCCGAGTGTTCGTTGTCGTTCGGCCCGGCCATGCCCTGGACCCGGCGAGGGTGCGGGCCCATGTCCGTGCCAACCTGGCCCGCTACAAGGTGCCTCGCGATGTCGTGTTCATAGAGCAGCTCCCCCGCAACCCCTCGGGCAAGATCCTCAAGCGGCAGCTCGCGGCCCTGGATGCCGCCGACGGCACCACGCCGTGACGCACGAGGCGGGCGGGCCGCCGCCGGTCGAGCTCGACGGGCTGGATGCCCTCATCGGACCGCTGCTCTACAAGGCTGGAGAAATATCCTTGCAGCAGTTCCGCTCGTCGGTGGTGGCGGAGGACAAAGGCGGATCGGCCGGCTACGACCCCGTGACCAACGCTGACCGGGAGATCGAGCGCTTCCTGCGCCGCAACCTGGCTGCCCTTTTTCCCGATGCCCAAATCATCGGCGAGGAGGGCGGCACCAGCGGTCCGGCCGGCCGGACGACCTGGACGATCGACCCCATCGACGGGACCAAGGCCTACGTGAGCGGCATGCCACTTTGGGGCGTGTTGCTCGGCTTGATCGTGGACGGCAACGCGGTCGCCGGGTGGTGCCGCCAGCCGTACCTTGACGAGACCTTCGCGGCGATCGCCGGCAGGGCCTGGCTCGACCGCGCCGGACTCCGGCAGCCTCTCCGGACTCGTCCGACGACGGAGCTGGCTGCGGCCACCATGTATTCCACCCATCCGGGCATGTTCGTGGCCCCGTGGGAACGGGCCGCCTTTGACGCTCTGGCCAACCAGGTTCGGCTCCAGCGCTTCGGGGGTGATTGCTACTCCTATTGCCTGCTGGCCCTGGGCCAGCTAGACCTCGTTGTGGAAGCTGGTCTGCAGCCGTACGACATCGTGCCGCTGATACCCATCGTGGAAGCCGCCGGCGGGACGGTGTCCGGACCGGACGGGGACGTCCCCCTCCGGGGCGGCTTTGTGGTGGCAGCCGCCACCCCAGAGCTCCATGCCGAAGCGCTGGCGCAGGTCAGCGCCTGCCGCCGCGCCGTAACGGAATAACGGCGGGGCGCAATCCGGATTAACCGAACGATGGCATCCGGGCCCGGATCAGGTACGGCCAGGCCGCGGGCTGGGTGAGCAGCGGCTGCGGCACCGTCGAGAACAGCGCGCGCAACCGGGCGGCGTAGCGATCCACCCGGGCGACGTCCTGCGCCGTCCACGGGAGTCCGATGCGGGCCCGCAGCAGTGGAGGGAGAGTGCCCACCGTGAAGTTCAAGGCCAAGCTTCCGGCGCGATCTCCCACCGCCCGCCACAGGCCCGGAGGAAAAAGGACAGAGGGGCTTTGCGGATGGGCCACCGCCACGAGTACGTCCTGCACCGCCCGGTTGTTCTCCAGGGTGCGCTCGACCGTGTCATCGAAGTAGCGCCGGAAGGCCTGCCAGTCGGACGGCAGGTTCTGTTCTTGGACTCCCAGCAGGCGCCCGACGCGTCGCCATTCGCCATAGAGCTGCTCACGCTCGTCGGCCCGCAGGGGCCGCCCCAGGACCCGTTGTACCTCGACGAAGAAATGTACGAGCGTCAGATGGACCCAGGCGTAGGCGTCCGGCTGCAAGGCGTCATACGGGTTTCCGGCGCCGTCGATCCCACGGATGCGGGCGTGCACCTGGCGGAGCCGTCTGGCCTCGGCGGAGGCAACCACCGCGGACCCGAAGACGAGCCGGTTGACCGATCGAACAGTGCGGGCCAGCCGGGTCCACGGCTCCGAGCGGAACGTCGAGTGGTCGGCCACGCCGGCGCCCACCACGGGGTGAGCGACCTGGAGGATCAAGGCGGCGGGCGCCAGCAGCACACCCCGTCCATCCGAGACACACCGCCACGTGAGCGAGCCGGGGCCCGGACGGTCACCTTCTCGCAGGGCGGAGCGATCAAATCCGGGTGGCTCACTCCTACTCGGGGTCACGGTGCGATTCAACATCGAAGGTGGGCCCCGTGCCCGTCAGGCGGACTCTGTCAGCTGGACTGGGCCAAGCGACCCGTCCGGTGACCAGCACGGCCATATCCTGCAAGCGGGGTCAGGCCCAGGAGGTGCGATGGAGCTGCGGGGCATGCGAACAAAGTGGGCGGCGGTGGCGGTCGCGGCGACCGTCAGCCTGGTCATCGCCGGCTGTGGAGGCCATACCGCAGCCCCGAAGGCGAACGCCGAAACGCTGCTGCAGCAAGCGAAAGCGACCATCGACGCCGCCCAGTCCGTCCACTTCCTCTTGACGACCCAGGGCATCAGCGGCGGCTCCACCACGATCACCGGCGGAGAAGGAGACCTCGCCCGCCCCGATCAGTTGCAGGGTACCTTCACCGTCTCCATCCATGGGCTAGCCGCCAACGTCAAGGTGGTATCCAAAGGCGGGGTCTTCGCCGCGCAGCTCCCCTTCCAGAACAAGTACACCCGCACCAACCCGTCCTCGTTCGGATTGACCGACCCGGCGCAGCTGTTGAATCCCGATCACGGCTTGAGCAATCTGCTCACGGCCGGGACGAACGCCAAGGTGACCGGCCAAGAACGGGTCAAAGGAGAACTGCTCTACGAGGTCACTTCCACCGTCCCGGGGTCCGCCATCCCGGTGTTGCCCGACGCCAACGCATCCCAGCCGGTCACGATGGTCACGGCCATCAACGCGAGCAGCTACCAGGTACGCCAACTGGCTTTGACGGGGCCGTTCACGAGCAGCAGCGACAGCACGTACGCCGTGACCCTCACTAACTACAACGAGCCGGTGATCATCACCCTCCCCCCGACGTAGTGGCACAGCCCTAGTGTCGCGGCCCAGCGGTGAGGCGGTCGACCCTGGCGACCGGTGGCGGCTCGGGCTGGTGGGCCTGGCCGTGCTGCTCACGGCCGCCGATACTTACGTCGTCGTCGTCGCCCTGCCGGCCATCATGAACGGGGTTGGCGTTGGAGTCGACCGGCTCCAGCGGGCCACCCCCATCATCAGCGGGTTTCTCCTCGGCTATACGGCGGTTCTGCCGCTGATCGGCCGCCTGGCGGACCTGGCGGGGACCGACCCGGTCTTCGGGGGCTGCCTGGCGGTCTTCGCTTTCGGCTCGGTAGTGACGGCCACCGCCCACTCGCTGCCGGTCGTGGTCGCCGGCCGGGCCCTGCAGGGTCTCGGCGGCGGGGGCCTGGTGCCCGTCGCCCTGGCGATGGTGGCCGCCCGATGGCCCCCCGACGCCCGAGGTCTACCCCTGGGCGTGATCGGCGCCCTGCAGGAACTGGGCAGCGTGGTCGGGCCGCTGTACGGCGCCGGCATCGTGGCCCTGGCCTCCTGGCGGGCCATCTTCTGGATCAACTTGCCAATCACGCTCGTCGTCGCCGCCGCCTTCTGGCTAACCCGCCGCGCCGATCGCAACCAACCGCGAACCGGCGAGATGACCACCCGCCGGATAGGAACGCTGTTCGGGCTGGTCATCGTCACCGCCGGCGTGGTCGGGTTGCTGGTGGGCCTGGACGCCCCGGCCAGCGTGGCGACCAGCCCCACCTGGGGGCGAGCCTGGTCGCCGCTCGAAACCGGTCAGTGGGCCGCCTTCACCACACCGATCGTCCTGGTGGCGGCCGGCATTCTCGTCGGCTGGGCGGGTTGGGCCTGGCTCGGTCCCCGTCGGGGCGGCGCACGCGCCCAATTCAGCCGGATCCGCACGGTGTTCGGCCAAGCGGACCTTCCGGGCGCCCTCATCATCGCCGCCATCCTCGGCTGCATCGTGGTGCTGTTCTCGACGGCCAACCCCAGCCGCCAGGTCGTGGCCTCGAGCGCTCCGTGGCTGGCGCCGGCCGTGGCGGTGCTCCTGGCATTGTTCTGGTGGCGTCAGCGCGAGGCGGCCGTGCCGCTCATCGAACCGGGCGCCTTCGCAGCCAGACCGGCCTGGGGGGCGCTGGCCGTCAATCTGGCCGTCGGCGCCTCCCTCATGGCGGCGCTGGTCGACGTCCCGCTGTTCGCCCGGGCCACCGCCGACCCCAACTCAGAAGTAGCGGCCGCGCTCGTCCTGCTCCGCTTCCTTGTAGCCGTTCCAGTCGGCGCCGTCATTGGGGGACTGTTGTGCCGGAGTCGTAAACGGGCCCCACTCGTGGCGGCGACCGGAATGGCCCTGGCAACCGGTGCCCTCCTGCTCATGGCGTCGTGGTCGGGTGGCGCCCTCGGCGGCGGGCCGCGGTGGAGTGACGTGGAGCTGGCGGTAGGAGGACTCGGCTTCGGGCTGGCCATCGCCCCGGTCAACGTCGCCATCCTGGGCGCCGTAAAACCCAGCTCGCACGCTCTAGCCAGCGCCCTGGCGGTGGTGGCCCGCACGGTCGGGATGCTGGCCGGTCTGTCCGCCTTGACGGCGATCGCGCTGCACCGCTTTTACGGTGCCCAGGCCCGAATCGGGTCGCCCTTTATGCTGTGCCCGACCCACCCGGCGTCGTGCCCCGCCTATGACAACGCCAGCACCACCGCGCTGCTGACGGAGCTGCACACCATCTTCGCCGGGGCGGCCGCCTGTGCCGCCGTCGCCGGCGTGCTGGCGCTGTTGCTGTTGCGCGCCGAGGCGGTCAATGTTGATGCCGGGGACACCACCACGTCGTCCGCCCTCCCACGATTGCTCGGCTGAGCTCGGCGTGATCGCGGGGACACAGACCCCCAGCCCGCCGTTCGCGTTGCAGATCGCCCATGTGGGATCCGCCCCGCCGGATCATCTCGCTGAGTCCGGCGCTCAGATGGTGGTGAAGGCGACGTAACTCGTTGGCGGTGAGCGAGTTCGAGGGCCGCCCCGGAGCGAGACCGGCCCGCCAAAGCACCTCATCGGCAATCAAGTTCCCCACTCCCGCCAGGCGGGACTGGTCCATAAGCCGGGCTTTGAGTGCCACGGTGCTGTCCGCCAATGCCCGGCGCAGATCGGACGCGGTCACGGTGAGGGCGTCAGGACCGAGCCGGTTCTCATCAGGGTCCAGTTCTACGGCGCCCAGGCGCCGGACGTCTCGCATGGCCAACCAGCCGCCGTCTTCGAAACGCACCGTGAAGCGGTCATAACGCACGTCCTCACCCGCCGGGCCGTAGAGCAGCCGGTCCTCGCTGGCCCGCCCGTCGACGATCAGACGGCCGCTCATCCCGAAATGCAGACCCAACACCACGTCCGGCTCCTCGCCCGCCACGCCGGCATCCAGGAGCAGAAGTTTGCCCCGCCGCCGGGCGGCCATGAACTCCCGGCCCTCCAGTGCGGCCTGGGCCGCCCCGGCAACCAATCCTCGCTTTAGGTACCAGGCGTCGGGGGCGTCAATAACGGTGATCAAACGCCCGAGGGCGCTGCGCTCGGCGAGAGCCCGATACCCCTCCACCTCGGGTAACTCCGGCATCAGCGCGTGGTAAAGACTGACCCGGGAGGCCGGCGCCGGAGTCCGCGCCAAAGAGACCCCGGCCGTTGGCGCGCCGGTTGACCTCCATGACCAGATCTCAAATTCTCCGGCGCGGGGCCCGCCTCTCTCTCCAACATCCGTTTTTGCGTCAGCGATCGAAGCGCGGAACAGATCACCGTCAGCTCAGTCCCGCGCCGTCGACAGCGCGATCGCTCGCAAAAACACAGCATCCAGCATGGGCTCGGTCAGCTTGCCAGTAAAGGTGTTCTGCTGGCTGGGATGGTACGAACAGACCACGGTGCGGCCGTCAGTAGCGGTCGCCTCGACGCCGTGGCCGAAATGGGGTCGGGCCTTCAGGCCCAGGAGCCGGGCGACCACGTCGTAGCCAAAACCTCCCAGCGCCACCAGGACCCGCACCGAACCCAGCAGCGCCAGCTCGCGTACCAGGAACGGAAAACACCGATCTCGTTCGGCCGGGGTCGGCCGGTTGGCAGGAGGCGCGCAACGGACCGACGCAGTCACCCAGACCCCGGTGAGGCGCAGGCCGTCGTCGGCCCGCACCGACTTGGCCTGGTTGGCCAAGCCAGCGCGATAGAGCGAACCGAACAGCCAGTCACCGGAACGGTCGCCCGTGAAGACTCGGCCGGTCCGGTTGCCGCCGTGAGCCGCGGGCGCCAGGCCTACGACTGCGATGGTGGCGTCGGGGTCACCGAAGCCCGGTATCGGCCGGGCCCAGTAGTCCTCGTCACGGAAGGCCGCCCGCCGGGTTGCGCCAACTTCCTCACGCCAGGCGACCAGTCGCGGGCAGGCCCGGCAGGAAATGATCTCGGCCTCAAGTCGCCGCAGGGCGGCGCGACCCTCGCCCACCTGACCGCTTTTCATGTCTGAGACACTAGGTTGACGGGCGTCATGGCGACCCCTCCGCAGCCGGCACCGGCCCGGTCATCCACACGCAAGAGACCAGCGGCGACCCTCGTGCTGCTCGTCCGGCACGGCACCACGCCCACCACCGGGCACGTCCTGCCCGGGCGAGCCCCGGGCCTGCACCTGGCCGACGCCGGTCGCGAACAGGCGGCCCGGCTCAGTGAACGTCTGGCGGCCTGGGCGTCCTCCAACGGAAGCCGTCCGCCGATCTCAGCGGTGTACGCGTCACCCCTCGAGCGGACTCGCGAAACCGCCGCACCTCTCGCCCGTGTCCTCGGCGTGCGCGTCCGGGTGGATCGCGGTCTCACCGAATGCGACTTCGGGGACTGGACGGGAGCCGAACTGAAGAAACTCATGAAGCTGCCGGAGTGGGCGACCGTGCAACGCTATCCGAGCGGGTTTCGCTTTCCCGGAGGCGAATCGTTCGCCGGCATGCAGGCGCGCCTGATCGAGGCCGTGGCTCGTCTGCGGGGCCGTCACGTCGGCGAGACGATCGTTGCCGTCTCCCACGCTGACCCCATCAAGGCGCTCGTCGCCGATGCCTTGGGCACCCACCTCGACCTGTTCCAGCGCATCGTGATCTCCCCCTGCTCGGTGACCGCCATCAGCTACGGCCCGGTCGGCCCGGCGGTGCTGGCAGTCAACTCGACCGGGTCGTTGTCGGATCTGGTGCCCTCGTGAGGCCATCCCGATGAGCCGGTCGTTCGAACTCCCCGACGTCGAATGGGCGACCGTCGGCACGGTTGGCGCCCCCGGACACCGCACCTTTTACCTCCAGGCCCGCCAGGACGACCAGGTGGTTACCCTCAAGCTCGAAAAGCAGCAGGTCGCCGCCATCGCCCAATTCCTCGGCGAGATCCTGTCCGACCTTCCCGTACCCGACCCCCTGCCCGACGACAATGCGCTGGCCCTCACCGAGCCGGTTCTCGCCGAGTGGGCGGTTGGAGGCCTGCAACTTGCCTACGACAGCGCCGCGGACCGCATTGTGATGCTCGCCGAAGAGATCGGCGAGGAGGCGGACACCGAGAACACCATCGAGGCCGAGGAGATCGGCGGCGAAGAGTTCCGGGCCGCGGAAGGCCCGGGCGAGGACAGCGAGCGCGGCGTGGGCCGTCTCAGCCTGACCCGGACGCAGGCGGCCGCCATCGCCCGCCGGAGCTGGGACCTGGTGAACGCGGGCCGGCCCACGTGCGCCCTCTGCGGCCATCCGATCGACCCTGACGGTCACTCGTGCCCTCGGACCAACGGCCACAGTCCGCCCGCCCCGTAGGCGACGGGGTGCTGGACCTGCTCGCTTCGGGGCGGATCGAGATTCAGGGCCGCATGCCCTGGAGCAGCAATGGCACGTACCTGGTGACCGTCACCGATGACGACCAGTCAACTGTGGCGGTCTACAAGCCGCGTCGGGCCGAACGGCCCCTTTGGGACTTCCCGGACGGCCTTTACCGCCGGGAAGTGGCCGCCTACGAACTGGCCGAAGCCCTGGGCTGGCATTTCGTACCGGAGACGGTGTCGCGAGCCGACGGCCCCCTCGACGCCGGGTCGCTGCAGCGCTTCGTGGACGCCGATTTCGAGCAGCATTACTTCACTTTGCTGGAAATCGAGGCCCACCGAGCCGCCCTGAAGCAGATGGCCACGTTCGACGTCATTGCCAACAACGCCGACCGAAAAGGCGGCCACTGCCTCCTCGACGCGGACGGCCACCTCTGGGGCATCGATCACGGCCTGTGCTTCCACGCCGAACCCAAGCTGCGCACCGTCATCTGGGACTTCGCGGGCGAGACCCTGGCCAAATCTGACCGCCGGGACCTGGCGCGCCTCGCCGAGCGCGGGCTACCGCCCGCCCTCAGCAGCCTGCTTGCATCGCGACGAGCGGCGGGCGCTCGAAGCGCGTATCGAGCGGCTGCTAGGCGTCGGCCGCCTGCCGGAACCCCGCCACGGCCGTCCGTACCCGTGGCCGCTGGTCTGATCCCCTTACCAAGGCTGTCGCCAAACCCGCAGAGAGGGAGGCGGCCGTTCGCAACGGATCTAAGCCTCGGGATAGCCGATCTGGGCCGCAAGCGAACGGCCGGCCTCCCGCTTCTGGGCCGTTCTGCGACAGCCTTACTTGCGCTGCTGGAGGGCTTCGATCAGCTTGGGCAGTACCTTGTGCACGTCGCCGACGATACCGAGGTCGGCGATGGAGAAGATCGGCGCTTCTTGATCCTTGTTGATAGCGATGATGTTCTTGGCGCTCTTCATCCCCACCATGTGCTGGGTCGCCCCGGAGATGCCGGCCGCGATGTAGATCGGTCGGCTTGACGGTTTTGCCGGTCTGGCCGACCTGATGGGAGTAGGGCACCCAGCCGGCGTCCACAATGGCTCGCGACGCGCCGGCGGCCCCACCAAGAAGCTTGGCCAACTCCTCGATCATCTTGTACGCCTCGGCTTCGCCAAGCCCGCGACCACCAGAAACCACCACTGCCGCCTCGTCGAGCTTGGGACCCTCGCTCTCCTCAGCGTGAGAGGAGAGCACCCGGGCGGCGCCCTCGGCGCCCAGCTCGGGGACGTCCCACGTGTCAACGGCCGCCGGGCCGCCGCCAGAGGGTTCCGCCGCGAAGGACTTGGCCCGGACCACGTAAATCCCCGGCGCCGAGCCAGTGAAGCGGGCGTTGAGGATCTCGGTCCCACCGAAAATGGCGTGCTCCGTGATCAGCGCCCCATCACTGGCCTGCAGTCCGACGATGTTGGTCAGTACGGGTCGGTCGATCCGCACCGACAAGCGGGCCGGCGATGTCCCGCCCGTCGTAGGTCTGACCCACCAAAATGGCATCAGGGCCGTTTCCCGCCGCTATCTGGGCGGCCAGCAGCCGCGGCCACGGCCGGGCCGGGGAGGGCGCCGCCGAGATCGCCAACCGTGTGCAGTACCGACGCGCCATGGGCGCCGACGTCTCCGGCCAGACGCGTCGGCATCGCCCCAGGTGACGCCTTCCACTGTCCCGGCCAGCTTGCCGCGCCTTGGTGAGTAGCTCCAGTCCGACCGGTGCGACCTGTCATCGCTGCTGGTCGACGACGACCCAGATCTTGTCCAATGCCATCAGTTCGTGCGCCTCTCGTACGTCCGTCCTCGGTCGGCCTAAGATGACCTTGAGCTGCTCGAGGAAGGCCACGATCCGCTCGTGTCCGTCCCCTTCGTCGACCACGATCTCTCCCGCCTTGCGCGCTTCAGCCGGCTGCACCGAGATGATCTCCTGCCGAGCGCCGGCCGACCCCACCGCGCCGGCCTCGACGCCCAGGTCGGCGATGGTGAACTGATCGACCGGCTTGCCTCTTGGCGGCCATGATGCCCTTGAAAGACGGGTAGCGGGGCTCGACCACGCCCGCCGTCACCGTGATGAGGGCCGGCAGCGGCACCTCCACCTCGTCGTAGCCCGCCTCGGTCTGACGCTCGACGTGGACCTTGCCGTCCGAAATGGTCACTTTTTTGGAGAACGTGACCGATGGCAGACCCAGCAGCTCGGCCACCTGGACCGGCAGCGTGCCGGTATACCCATCGGTTGACTCGGTCGCGGCGATGATCAGATCCGGCTCTGCCCGCTTGATGGCTGCGGCCAACACCTTGGCCGTGCCCAGGGCGTCCGATCCGGCCAGGGCCGGGTCGCTGACCAGGATGGCCTTGGCGGCACCCATCGCCAGAGCGGTGCGCAGGCCGCCCGTCTCATTGTTGGGTGCCATCGACACCAGGGTTACGTCGCCGCCGCCGGCCTGCTCGGCCAGCTGCAGCCCCATCTCGACGCCGAAGGAGTCCGACTCGTCCATGATCAGCTTGCCCTCCCGGACGAGGGTCTTGGTGCTCGGATCGAGCTTCGGCGGGCGCAGCTGGATCCGGGATCTGCTTGACGCAGACGACGACGTTCATGCCCTCATTGTTGTCGACACCCTTCCTGGGCGCCAACCGGCTCCACAAGTCCGCGGCTCGGCACCACGGCGGTACCCAAAACCGGCGGGGCCGGACTTCAGGGTGTTCCTCTCCGCCCCGGGGAAGAGGCTGCTACCGTCCGCGAGTCGTGGCTCAGACCGACGAAGTCCGACTCGTCGTCCCGGCCATGCCGGAGTTCTTCGTCTGGCCCGCGTCACGGCGGCCGGTCTGGCGGGCCGGTCTGGGCTTCAGCTACGACGAGGTCGAAGACCTTCGCCTCGCCATCGACGAGCTGTGTTTTGGTCTCACCGGGCCGACCGGCCGCGCAGGCACGGTCGAGCTGCGGTACCTCTTGGGCGACGATGGTCTGGTGGTCGAAGGCCAGGGACACTTCGTCGACGACATCGCGCCCGTCGGGCTCACCGAGCTTTCCGAAGTGATCCTGAGCGCCCTCGTCGACGAGCACCGCTCGAGGCGGGCCCCGACGGTCCGCAGATTCCGCTTGGTCAAACGGCACCAGGACACCCCGGCGAGCTCCGGTGGCTGAACGAGACACGCTGCGAGAAATGTTCGCCGAGTACGCCCGGACGGGCGATGTCGTCCTGCGCGACCAGCTGGTCGCCGCCCACATGGGCCTGGCCGCCTATCTGGCCCGTCGTTTCGCCAACCGGGGCCAACCGCTCGACGACCTGATCCAGGTGGCGTCGCTCGGGTCTGCTCAAGGCGGTGGACCGCTTCGACCCGGGACTGGGCATCGAGTTCTCGACCTACGCCACGACCACCATCGTGGGCGAGCTGAAGCGTCACCTGCGGGACCGGGGCTGGGCTGTACGCGCCCCCCGGCGCATGCAGGAGCTGTACCTGACGCTGAGCCAGGTCGTCGACACGCCTGGGCCAGGAGCTGGGCCGATCACCGAACATCGCCGAACTGGCCGCCGAGGTCCAGGCCTCCGAGGAAGACGTGCTCGAGGCGCTCGAGGCCGGCCAGGCCTACCGGTTCGCCTCGCTGGACGCGCCGCGGTCCGACGCTGATCCGGCTGAGACCCTCGGCGAGCGGCTGGGCCAGGAGGACACCGAGCTGGCTCGGGCCGAAGAGCGCGCCACCCTCGACCCCCTGCTCGACCAGCTGCCGCGCCGCCAACGCCAGGTGGTCCAGCTGCGGTTCTTCGAGGGCTTGACCCAATCCGAGATCGCCCGCCGCCTCGGCATCTCCCAGATGCAGGTCTCCCGCCTGCTGACCCGCAGCGTGGCCCAGCTGCGTTCCTTCGCCAAACAGCCGAACGCAGCCCAGCCCGGACAGCTGAGCTTGCGGCTGCTGCTCGATCGTCAACGCCTCGGCCTCGTCGGTCACCGCCCGGGCCCGGGTGGTGATCCAGAAGTCGCTCGCCGCGGACCACGAGGTGACCGTGGCCGAGACCAGCCGGCGCGGGCACGCCACCCGCCTGGCCC
This sequence comes from uncultured Acidimicrobiaceae bacterium, assembly GCA_963834775.1. Lineage (GTDB taxonomy): Bacteria > Actinomycetota > Acidimicrobiia > Acidimicrobiales > Palsa-688 > PALSA-693. The sequence goes on along the minus strand of CAWICR010000006.1, from coordinate 260,876 downwards.
AGGGCGCGGCGGCGACCGGGAACCGAGGCGGTCGTTGTCCTGGGCGGCGACGGCACCCTCAACGAGGCCGCCAACGGACTGGCCGGCACGCCTGCGCCCTCGGGGTCCTGCCGGGTGGATCGACGAACGTGTTCGCCCGCACCATCGGGATGACCAACGACCCCATCGAGGCCACGGGTGAGCTGCTGGCGGCCCTGGGCAACGGGACCCGGCGGGATCCGCCCGATCAGTGTCGGCAACGTCAATGGCCGGCATTTCCTGTTCCATGTCGGCGTCGGCTTCGACGCTGCGGTGGTGGCCCAGGTGAGAACGGCGCGCCGCCATCAAGCGCTACATGGGGCACGCCTTTTTCGCCTACGCCGCCGTCGACACCTGGGCCCGCCACTACGACCGCCGGCACCCCCACTTCGCCGTCGAACTGCACCAGCGCGACGGTGACACGGTGAGCGTCGAGGACGGCTACTTCGCCATCTGTCTGAAGACCAACCCCTACACCTTCCTCGGGAGCGGCCCTTCAACGTGGCCCCGGGCACCGGTCTCGACACGCCGCTCAGCGTGGCGGTGTTCCGGTCGATCAGCGCGGTCAACCTCCTGGGCCTGGTGGCGGCGGCATTGCGGGGCGGCGGAAGCTTCGGCCGCCTGGGAAGGTGACCGTCGTCCGCGATGTGGTGCGGGCGACGGTACGGCCCTACTCCCCGGTTCCGTACCAGGTCGACGGCGACTACCTCGGCGATACCGACCATCTGGAGTTCCGATGGGAGCCGGACCACCTCCGGCTTGGTCATCCCGGCGACCGCTGACCTGGGATTTCCCTTCATTTTTGGGGTCCCGAAGCCTTGCGTTTGCCCGTCCCGCGCTTTACGCTGTGGAAACGCTGCGGTGAACGCACTATCTGGCGTTACATCCGTACGTGAACGCTTTCACAATCTCCCCCTGGAAAGAGGTGGCGTCGCGTGGCCCTCACCTGGAGCCGCAATATCGAGTGGGACGTCGACGACTGGCGGGACCAGGCGGCGTGCCGGGATACCGACCCAGATCTCTTCTTCCCGATCGGCAGCACCGGTCCGGCAGTCGAGCAGATCGATGCGGCCAAGACGGTCTGCACGCAGTGCGAAGCCCAGCAGTCGTGTCTCGAGTTCGCCCTGGTGACCAACCAGGAATCGGGCATCTGGGGAGGGACCTCCGAGGAGGAGCGCCGCAAGCTCCGCAAGGCCTGGCTGGCCCGGCATCGTCACGCCTGCTGACCCAGGGTCGGCACCGCAGTACGGCGTCAGAGGCGGTTCGGGCCCAGCGGTTCGTGCGGGTTCGGGTGCGGGCGGGTTCGGGTGCGGCGGTTCGGCTCCAGGCGGGTTCGGGTGCGGCGGTTCGGCTCCAGGTAGGTTTGGTGCGGCGATTCGGTCCGGGTCCTTCGGTTCGGCCCCAGGCGGGCCCCGGGCCCCGGGCCTACCGACCTCGGCATCTGTGAAGGAGGGGCCCACGACATCGCCGCCTCTCGCCGCCCAGTGGGAAACCCAGCGGGAAGACAAAACGTCACAACCGGTCCGGGACGGGGTGAACCCTCTGTGACATAAGTGGCGGCGCTATTCCGCCACGAAGTCACGTCGGCTCGCCATTCACGCGGCGGGACTGTGACGAAGTGGCGCGGAGGCCGCCCTACATCGCCTTTGCCCCCCGTGGGCGCGAACCCGGAGCGCCGTGCGCCACCAGATATCGGCGACCCAGTGACGGTGGCCGTCAGAGGGCTGCCAAATCCTCGGCGGGGTGGTCGACCGGAATCACCACCTCCACCACGGCCCCGCCTTCGTTGCGCATGGTGATGCTGTCCACCCATCTGCGTGCCGACCAGGCCCCGGACGATCGACAACCCCAAGCTGGAGGTGTTGTCGATGGAGAAACCCGGCGGCAACCCGACCCCGTTGTCGCGCACTGTGACCCGAACGTCGTCGGTCGTCAGTTCGAGTCGAGCAGGCTCCACGTCGACCTGCAAGGCCCCATCACCGCCGGCGACCGTCCCTCGACACCCTCGGGCCAGGCGTGCTCCGCGGCGTTCTGCAGCAGCTCGGTGATCACCACCGCCAGCGGAGTGGCGACCGACGCCTGCAGCTCCCCCGCCTCGCCGCGGTAGCTGATACGCGCACCGGCCGGTCGTCCCGGCCCAGGTCCTCCGCCATGCGGACGCAGCGAAGGCAGGATGTCGTTGAAGTCGACCTCGTCGGCGGTGTCCCGCGACAGGATCTCGTGCACCACCGCGATGCTGCGCACCCGGCGTTCTGCCTCCTCGAGGGCGTGGCGGGGCTGACCGGTCGGCATGCGCCGGGACTGCAGCCGCAGGAGGGACGAGATGGTCTGCAGGTTGTTCTTGACCCGGTGGTGCACCTCCCGGATGGCGGCATCCTTCGACAGGAGCAGCCGATCCCGCCGGCGCAGGTCGCTGACGTCGCGCATGAGGACCAGGGCACCGGTCATGGCGCTCGTTGTCGATCAGCGGAACGCATCGCAAGACCACCGCCGTGTCGCTGCCGTCGCCGATCTCCTCGGTCGAGGGCAGCCGGGTCTGGTAGGCGAGCGAGACGGCCGACTGCTCGAGGCCGGCCTCGTCGAGACGCACGCCCTCGATCCCCGAGTAGACGCCCATGCGGTGGAGGGCGTTGACGGCGTTCGGAGAGGCGTAGTCCACCCGGGCGCTGGCGTCGAGCACCATCACCCCGTCGCCGACCCGTGGGCGTCTCGCCGGTCACCACCTCGTCCACCGGGAAACGGGAACTCCCCTTGGGAGATCATCCGGGCCAGGCGATCGAAGACCTCGACGTAGACCCGCTCGAGCTGTCCGGGCCGGCGGCCAACCGACAGGGCCGACTCCCTGGTCATGAGGGCCACCAGCTGCCCCTGCCAGCGCACCGGAATGCACACCAGGCGGGCGTGCTCGCTCGCGGCTCGGGATGGCGACCTCGCCCTCGACGACGCTGCCCGAGCTGCCAGGCCCGGGCCAGCAGGGGGCGGTCCTGGGCCGTGACGACCCGCCCGACCAGGTCCTCGAGGTGGAGCGTCTGGCTGGTGGTGGGTCGGACCTGGCCCAGGACCACGAAGCGCTCGCGTGCCCTTCGACGGGCACAAACAGGAGCAGGTCGGCGAAGCACAGGTCCGACAGCACTCCCCAGCCGGCCACCAGGCGCTGCAGATGGGCGACGACCGGCCCGTCCAGATCTGGTGTGCTCAGCTGACCGAGCTCGGCAAGCGTGGCCATCGGCGGCTCAGGGCTCGCGTCCTACGTCCAGATCCGCTCGCCCAGGCGGAGCAGACCCGGCAGGTCGTGGATGTCGGCGTCGAACTCCGGAGCCGTGGCCACCACGTCGGCCCGGACCTCCAGCTCGTGGCGCTGGGCGGCCTCGCGGCGGGCGACGACCGCGAAGTTTCGGAAGTTCTCCCCGACCTCGGCCAGCACCCGGGCCAGCTGCGCCTCGTCGGTCTCCAGGCTCGCCCGGCCAGCCCGTCGAAGCGGGCCAACTCCGCGGCGTCATCGCACAGTCGGGCGGCCCGGGCCTCGGCGGCCTCGTCGAGGAGGTAGTCGGGCAGGACCCGATTGAGGACCAGCGCACCCAGGTGGAACTTCTTGGCGGTCAGCACCTGGATGAAGAACTCGGCTTCCCGTACGGGGGCAGCCTCCAGGGTGCTCACGACGACGAAGGTCGTGCGCCGGTCACGGAGGAGCCGTTCCACGGCCCGGGCTCGCTCGACGAATCCGGGGTACATGGTCTGGAACAGGATGAAGAACTCGGCGATGTCCTCGAGGAACTGCGACCCGAGGACTCGGTCCGCGACCTGGTAGAAGGGCCGCGAGGCCAGGTTCACCATGCGGCTGCGGTAGGGCGCGATCAGCAGCCGCAGCAGCCGAGAGGAAAAGAACTCGGCCATGCGCTGCTGGGGCCTCGATGAAGTCGATGGCGTTGCGGGTCGGTGGCGTGTCGACGACGATCAGGTCGAAGTCGCCTTCCGAGTGGATCTCGTAGAGTCGCTCCATGGCGATGTAATCGTGGCTCTGGATGAACTTGCCGGAGATGTTCTGGTAGAGCGGGTTGCTCAGGATGCGGCTGGCCGTCGCCCGAGTCCGGGGCGTGGCGACGCACCAGGTCGTCCCAGCTCTGCTTGGTGTCGAGCATGGCCGCCCACAGTTCACCGCGAGGGCGGACGCCGGAGGACTTGAAAGCGTCCGGCGGGACCCTCTTTCGACGTTGCCGAAGCCCTCGAGCCCGAGGGCGTTGGCCAGCCGGCGGGCCGGGTCGACGGTGACGACCAGCACCTTGCCCCCGAGCCGGATGGCGGCCATGGCCGCCGCGGCCGCCGCCGTGGTCGTCTTGCCGACCCCGCCGGAACCGCAGGCGATGACGATCTCCTTGGCGGCGAACAAGCGCCTCGATGGTCTCCGGCGGCCCGCTCGACGGCGTGGCGCCGCTCGGCCTGGGTCGGCCATCACTAGCCCATCTCCGCCGAGAGGGCGTCGGCCAGTTGGTGGGTGGCGCGCAGCCCGTGGCTGCGAAAGAACAGGTACGGCATGTACAGCAGGGGAACGTCGGGGTCGATGGCGGCGCGCAGCGTCTCCAGGTGCTCGGTTCGCGAGCGCCGCATGGTGACCGTGAGGCGGGCCGCTTCCATGAGCGGCGCCGCGCTGCCCGCCCAGCGGCGGCTCCAGGCGGGCTTCCGCCTCGGGCGGCTGCCAGGCGTTCGAACACCTCCTCCTCACCTCGTCCGAACAGCTCGGGCAGGACCCGATTGACCACGACGGCCGCCAGATCCACCTGGTCTGCGGCGCGGAGCCGGTGGTGAGCTCCAGCGTCTCGCTCACCGGCATCTCGGCGGGCGTCGCCACCACGACCAGGCCCGTGGTGGCCGGATCGTCGAGGATGTCGAGCATCCAGCCGGTCTGCTGGCGAACCAGGCCCACCTGAACCAGCTGGTTGATGGCCTGCGGGGCAGCCAGCTGGCTGACGATGTGCCCGCTCGCCGAGGCGTCGACGACGATGAGGTCGTAGTGCCGCTCCTTGACCTCCCAGCACAGCTTGCCGACGGTGACAATCTCCTTGACGCCGGGCGCAGCAGACGCCACGAAGTCGAACATCTTGGCCAGCGGACCGATGCGCGCCACGAGCGGCAGCTTGAGCTGCAGCGACAGGTACTGCTTGAGCGACGCCTCGGTGTCCATCGACATCGCCCACAGGCCGGGGCGCGATCTCCCGTTCGTCGAACCGGATCGGGGCCGTCTCGAAGAAGTCGGCCAGGTTGCCCTTGGCGTCGATCTCGCAGACCAGCGTGCGCTTGCCGCGGCCGGCCGCCAGCCAGGCCAGGGCGGCGGCGATGGTGGTCTTGCCGACGCCACCCTTACCGGTGACGAAGATCAGTTTGCGTTCGAGCAGGTCGACCAAGCGGCCCGTCGACTACCGGACAGCCGCAGCCGAAGCCGACCCGGCGATCCTCGCTGCCGGTGTTGAGCTCGATGTAGGCGACCGGGGCGGCAGGGACGCCGACCCGCCGGCCCCGCCGGTCGGTGAGCCACAGCACGCTCTCGACCGCTCAGCGCCTGTTCGATCTGGCTGTACGAGGGCGTCGGCTTCGGTCCCGTCGGCCAGCTCGACCTCGATCTCCTTGGGGGTGTGGGTGACACCGATGCGGACGTCCACGAGTGCGTTCTCCTTCGGCAATTCGGGCCGAAGCCATGGTAGGCGGCTCCACGGTCATGGTCGAGCGCGGCGAATGCCAGCTTCCAGGCGGAAAAGGAGGCGACGGATGCTGCCGCACGGGGATCCGAGGTGACCACGGGAAGCTCGTCCCTCGCTCCCCGGTTGCGCCCCTTCCAACGGGACCGAGCGCCGCGACGTGACCGTCACACCGGCTCAGTAGCTTGGAAGCCATGCACGATGAGGCTTTGGCCAGCCCGATGCGCCGAGCGCGGTGGGCGTCGACGATGAGCGGCCAGGCGGTCAACGCCACGATCCACCAGGCCCACGCAGGCAGCGCCGGCATTCGGTCGGACCCACACCGGTCGCTCGATCGTGTGACCCGAGAGGATGCAGAAGCCGCCGCTCTGGCCCCGGGCGCGACCCGAGCTGCGGGCGGCGGACAGCGCGATCCGGTCGGAAGCGCCCGACCCGTGGCGGACCTGCTTCGAGCGCGACCGGGACCGCATCCTGCATTCGACGGCCTTTCGGCGCCTTGCCGGCAAGACGCAGGTCTTCATCTTCCCCGCCGACCATCAACGCACCCGGCTGACCCACGCCCTGGAGGTAGCCCAAGTAGCCACCGCCATTGCGCGCGCCTGCCGGCTCAACGTGGCGCTCACCGAGGCCATCGCCCTCGGCCACGACTGCGGCCATGGGCCGGGCGGGCACGCGTCCGAGGACGCCCTCGGCGCAGTTCGTGCCGGACTTCGACCACGCCGTTTGGGGGGCGGACGTGACCGCGGCACCTCTCAATCTGTGCGCCGAGACGCTCGACGGCATCCGCAACCACTCGTGGTCCCGGCCCTCGCCGGCCACACCGGAGGGACAGGTGGTGGGGCTGGCGGACCGTATCGCCTACTGCGCCCACGACCTAGAGGACGCCATCCGGGCCGGCGTCGTCAATCCCGGTGACGTCCCCCCGGACGTAGCAACGCTCTGTGGCGTCACCCGTTCCAGCCAGCTGCGAGCCTGGATCTCCGACGTGGTGGCGACAACCACCGCCGCGGGCTTGATCGGGCTCTCGCCTCCGATGGGCGACGCCCTGGCCGCTCTGCGCCGATTCAACTATGAGCGCATCTATCTGCGCCCCGAATCATTGGCGCAGGCCGCGTCCGTGATCTCCATGTTGCGGGCTCTCGTGGAGCACTATGTCGCCCAGCCGGACCACCTCCCACCGCCGGCCCGTTGCGACCACGACCCGCTGGGCGCGGCCCTGGCCTACGTCGACGGCATGACCGACCGGTTCGCCTGTGCCCAGGCCACGGCCGTGCTGGACTGGCAGCCGGAGCGACTCCCGCGTGGCCTGGACCTGGCCGTAGCACATGGCGGTCAAGGCTGCGACGCCCACAGCGCGCCCGGACGGTCAATAGGATCGCCGCCGGATCTGTGACCGAAGACCGAATAGAAGGGAACGCGCTATGGGCGTGGTTCATCAGACAAGCGCCGCCGACCGGGCCCGGCGCACGGCCAGGCCGGCCCACGAGGGGCGGCCACACCTACCGACCGACGTTTTGCCTGTCGAGGGAATGGAACCTGAAGAGGCTTACAACCAAATCACCAGTGCCTTGCAACTGGACGGCAGTGCCCGCCTCAATCTCGCCACCTTCGTGACAACGTTCATGCCGCACCGAGCCGCGGCCCTCATGGCGGAGACGGCGGACAAAAACATGATCGACAAGGATGAGTACCCGGAGACTGCAGACATGGAATCGCGCTGTGTCCGCATCATCTCCAATCTGTGGAACTGTACGTCTGACACTGCCACTGGGTGCTCGACTACCGGATCGAGCGAAGCCGTAATGCTCGGCGCCCTGGCCCTCAAATGGCAGTGGCGGGCTCGCCGGCGGGCGGCCGGCCAGGCCACCGATAGACCCAACCTCGTGACGGGTGCCAACGTGCAGGTGTGCTGGGAGAAGTTCTGTCGCTACTGGGACGTCGAGCCTCGGCTGGTGCCCCTTGAAGGTGACCGGTTGCATCTGACCGGCGAGGAGGCGGTCAAGTATTGCGACGAGGACACCATCGGCGTCGCGGCCGTCCTCGGATCGACCTTCGACGGCAGCTACGAGCCGGTGAAGGAGATCGCCGCCGCGCTTGACCGCCTCGAACGCGACACGGGACTCGACATTCCCATGCACGTCGACGCGGCGTCGGGTGGGTTCGTGGCGCCCTTTATTCAACCCGAACTGGAATGGGACTTCCGGATACCCCGAGTCCAGTCAATCAACGCTTCGGGTCACAAATATGGGCTCGTCTATCCGGGAGTCGGCTGGGCCATCTGGCGTAACCCCGAGGCCCTGCCCGAGGAGCTGATCTTCGACGTCAACTACCTCGGCGGCCACATGCCCACTTTCTCCCTCAATTTCTCCCGCCCTGGGAGCGAGGTGATCGCCCAGTACTACATGTTCACGCACCTCGGTTTCGAAGGTTACCGACGCTTTCAGCAGCGGTCATCGGACATCGCCCAGTATCTGGCCGCCGCCATCGCCGACATCGGCCCGTACGACTTGGTTAGCGACGGTCGCCAACTTCCCGTGTTTTCATTTTCCCTGAAGCCGGAAGTCGGCAATTACACGGTGTTCGACGTCTCCGACCGCTTACGTGAAAGGGGCTGGCTGGTGCCGGCTTACACCTATCCGGAGAATCGTGAGGATCTGGCGGTGTTGCGCATCGTGATCCGCGCCGGCATGAACTACGACATGGCGGACCACCTGCTCGATGATCTGCGTCAGCGCACGGCCGACCTCGAATCCCTCCAGGGTCCCCTACTCCGCGGCGCCGCCAGCGGGGAACGGGCCTTCGCGCACTGAAGCACCATGGGCTCCATCAAGCAAGCCGGTCAATCGGTCCACGCCGACCTGCTGGCGCGCCACCGCCGGGTGCTACCGGACTGGCTCACGCTGTTCTACGAGCAGCCCATCGAACTGGTCTCCGGCCAGGGCTGCCGGGTCACGGACGGCGAAGGGCGCACCTACCTCGATTTCTTCGGCGGCATCCTCACCACCATGACTGGCCACGCTTTGCCCGAAGTGGTCGACGCTATCCGCACCCAGGCGGGGCGACTGCTGCACAGCTCGACGTTGTATCTGGTACGTCCCATGATCGAGTTGGCGGAGCGCATCTCAGCCCTGTCGGGGATACCGGACGCCAAGGTATTCTTTGTCAACTCCGGGAGCGAGGCCAACGACACGGCCCTCCAGCTGTGCTGCACGGCGCGCCGCTCGAACCAGATCCTGGCCCTGCGCTACAGCTATCACGGTAGGTCGTTCGCCAGCATGGCCGTCACAGGTCTGCGCAGCTGGTCCGCGTCGAGCCTGACGCCCGTCAACGTGAGCTACGTGCAGGGCGGGTACCGGTATCGCAGTCCGTTCGGGCACTTGCCCGATGATGAGTTCATCGCCGCCTGCGTCGCCGATCTGCAAGACGTAATAAGGACCGCAACGGCGGGAGACGTGGCTTGTCTCATCGCCGAGCCAATTCAGGGCGTCGGCGGTTTCGTCGTTCCTCCCGACGGGCTCTTTGGGGCCATGCAGCCAACGCTGGCAGAGCACGGGATCCTTTTCATCTCTGATGAGGTGCAAACTGGGTGGGGCCGGACCGGTGACCACTTCTGGGGGTACCAAGCGCACGGCGTCACCCCCGACCTACTGACGTTTGCCAAGGGTTTGGGAAATGGGCTCGCCATCGGCGGGGTCGCCGGACGGGCCGATCTCATCGACGCGGTACAGGCCAGTTCTATTTCGACGTTTGGCGGCAACCCACTCGCCACAGCCGGCGCCTTGGCGAACCTCGAGTACCTCCTGTCGCACGACCTGCAAAGCAACGCCCGGGCGCGCGGCGCACAGCTCATGCACCATCTGGCGCCGCTTGCCGACAAGCTGAGCGTCGTCGGGGAAGTCCGGGGGCGCGGATTAATGGTGGGCGTCGAAGTCGTGGAACCCGGCGGCCGCACCCCCAGCTCGGCCGGGGCCGCCGCCGCGCTGGAGGGGTGCCGAGGGCGCGGTGTTCTACTCGGAAAGGGCGGGGTGTACGGCAACGTCTTGCGCATTGCCCCCCCATTGTCCGTCAGCGAGGCCGAGGTCGACGAGGCCCTGGCAGCCATTACCGACGCCCTGGTGGAGGTAGACGGTGCCCTCAGGGCGCGCCCCGAAACAGATGACTATGGAACCTAGGACGATTCGGGCGGGACGCCGTCTGAGCCGTCGAGCCAAGCGGGGGCATGCCGCTTGGCCCAGGACCGGCTGATCGTGCCCACCACCATGGCGCGCAGGGCGTCGCGGTCTCGCAATGCCATGCCGATGTGACCGAGCACGACCAGGCCCACGGCGAGTGCCAACCAGTCATGTACGAAGGTGGCGCCCGTCCGCCAGTTTAACGGCCAGGGGTGATACCAGCGCATGATGAGCCCGGTTCCGAGCATCACCAGGGCCGCCCCGGAGATGAAGGCGGCGTTGAGCTTTTGCCCGGCATTGAACTTCCCGACGCGAACCTCCCGGAAGCGTCTGCGCCGCTCGGTTCGAGGCTGGGGCAGGGCTAGCAGCCAGTCGCGGTCGTCTTTCGTCCAGCGGTTAAACCTGCGCAGATCGGCTCGGAGTGCTCTGCCCCATGAGCCAGACAGGGCCAGGAGAACAGGGATCGGTAGCGCTAGGCCCGTGTACACGTGAATGTCCTCAACGAGCGCTCGCCGCCCAATCAAAGCGCCCACGGGTTCGAGGTAGAGGGCCGCACCCGTCACCACCAGGATCAAAAACAGGCCGGCGTTGATCCAGTGCACGGCCCGCTCCACCCAGTCGAAGCGCATGAGCAGACCGTCCCGGCGGGCCCCATGGTTACGTGGCTGGGTCGTTGCGGCCATTGCTGCGGCCCACCCACCCTTCCACGTCGTAGTTGCCGACCGTTTCCCAGTAGCCCGGCTCGACCTTGTTGACGACCTCGATCCGGGATAACCACTTGAGTGACTTGTAGCCGTACATCGGCGCCACGTACAAGCGCACCGGCCCACCGTGGTCCCGAGAGACGGGACCGCCGAGCATGGAATAGGCGGCGATGACGTCCGGCCGGTACGCCTCGGCCAGCGTCAGGCTTTCGGTGTAGAGGCCGTCAAAAGACTCGAAGCGCAGCGCGGTCCCCGACGGCTGCACACCGGCCCGATCGAGCAAGACGGATAGCGCCACGCCCTGCCAGTGCACCTTCGGTACTCGCCATCCCGTTACGCACTGAAAGTCCCGGACCAGGTGGGTGGCCGGCAGGGCTTGCAGGTCGGCGAGAGTAAGAACCATCGGGTGGTCGACCCGGCCGTCGACGGTCAGTCGATAGGCGGCGCCGCTCTCGCCCGGGTAACCATCCGTCACGGTGTAGATGCGGAAGTAGTCGCCCGGGAGAAGACCGGTGAGACCGGTCGGGTCGACTCGTTGGAGCGGGCGCAAGGCGGCGTCGAGGCCGTCCTGCACCTGCTTACCCGCCACTACGCCGAGCGCCCCGAGACCGAGCATGCCCAGCATTACGCGTCGGCCGATGGGCGTGCCGGGCCGGTGCGTCTGGCGAGAAGCAGACCCCTGGGATCGGTCATCGATGTCGGCCACCGCCTCTATGTTCTAGGTCCGAACGGCGGGCTATCGGCGCCAGGGGGGCACCGAGTTCAGCGAATCGTAAGCTCCGGCCGGAAAATCCGGGCCGGACCGCGCCTCACCAAGGTGGCGGCGATGGTCGCAAAAGCCTCCGTCGCTTCGCAATCCGGTTCGGTGGCAGCCAGGGGGCGGCCCTCGTCTCCTCCGCAGCGCAGCGCCGGGGCCAGGGGGATTTGGCCCAGCAGGGGAATGCCCAGCTGGGCCGCCAGCTCCGATCCGCCCCCCTCGCCGAACAGCCGATGACGGCTGCCGTCGTCGGCGGTGAGCCAGCTCATGTTCTCGATGACCCCGCGGAGGGGAAGGTTGACCTTCTTCGCCATGTAGGCGCTGCGCTGGGCGACCCGGCGAGCCGCGGCCTGAGGGGTGGTCACCACGTACACCTCTGACGTGGGCAGGTATTGCGCCATCGACAGGGCCACATCTCCCGTCCCCGGAGGCATGTCGATCAGCAGGAACTCCGGGTCACCCCAATCTACGTCCACCAGGAATTGCTCCAGGGCTTTGTGCAGCATGGGTCCCCGCCAGATGACGGGCTGGTCGTCGTCGACGAAGAAGCCCATCGACATGCAACGGACCCCGTATGCCTCAGGCGGGATCATCTTCTGGTCCCGCACCGTCGGCTCGGTGTCGATGCCGAGCATTCCGGGGATGGAAAAGCCGTACACGTCGGCATCGAGAACGGCGACATCGTGTCCACCTCGTGCCAGCACCACGGCCAGGTTGGTTGTGACGGTTGACTTGCCAACTCCTCCCTTGCCCGAGCTGATGCCGATGACCCGGGTGCGACTCTCCGGGCCGAACGGGTTCGGCCGTCCCGCCTCGTGTCCGAGGGGCGCAGCCGCCCGCTGGGTCGTTCCGCCGTTGTGGCCCCACGCCGCCGGGTCCTGACCGTGGCCCCCGTGGCGAGCAAGCAACCGGCCTCGCAGCGCTTCGAGCTCTTGCGGGCTCATCACGGTCAGTTCGACTTGGACGTCCCGCACTCCTGGCAAGGGTGCGACCGCCGAAGTTACCCGCTGCGTGATCTCCTCGCGCAGCGGACAACCCGGCACGGTCAGCGCAACCGTCACCGTGACGCGACCCCGACGGATGTCGACGCCGCGCACCATATCCAGTTCCACGATGCTGACGTGCAGTTCGGGGTCGGACACCGGGCGTAAGGCCTCGATCACCTGGTGCTCGCTCAGCGCCATCCGTTCTCCTTCGCCCTTGTGGCTCTCGGTCCGGCCGGGGTGGCGACTCCCTCCCGGGCTGGGCAGCGATTTGCACTACGTGCGTAGGTAGAATACCCGCCGTGGCGTCTACAGCCGACCGCCGGAGGGGGCTGGCGGAGGGAACCGGGCGGATCGGGGCGCGCCCCGGAGATGGATCGGGGCCCGCCCGCGGTGCGCTGCCGGCCGGTGGACCACGCGAGACGGCCGACAGAGGGGGCGACGGCGCCGGCGGCTCAGCTGGCCAAGCCCCGGGGCCCGGCCTGGTCGGGGACCTGGACGGCTCGCCGGAGCCGGGGCTGCCGGCACTGTTCGACGAGACCGTCGTCGACGACAGCGCCGACGAGGCCACGATGGTCCTGCCGGTCCGTGGGCCCCTCACTGACGTGCAGTTCTCGGCGGCCGTGGCCGCCGTGACCTCGGCGTTCGGAGACCCCACCCGGCGCCAGATCTACCTGTTCGTGCGCGAACAGGTGGAAGGAGCTACCGCATCGGAAGTGGCGGAGCGATTTGCGTTGCATTCCAACGTCGCCCGCCACCATCTGGACAAGCTGACCGCGGGTGGTTACCTCGAGGTGCATGTCAGCCGGGCCGCGGGCGGCGGCGCAGGCCGACCCTCGAAACGGTATGTCAAGTCGGCCCAGGACGCCGGGGTGGAAGCGCCCCGCCGGGGCGACGACCTGCTGGTGATGCTGCTCGGCCAGGCCCTGGCGCTGATCCCCCCGGGGCAGGCCGAGCAAATGGCCGAGGCGGTCGGCGAGCAGTACGGGCGTCGGCTGGCCGTCCAGATGTCTGCCGGTGAGGGGCACCGATCGTTCCGGGTGGCGTTGCACGCTATTGCCGACGCCCTGACCGCCCACGGCTTCGAGGCCCACGCCGAGGCCCGAGGTGGGTCGTTGGCGCTGATCAAAGACGCCTGTCCGTTCTTCGATACGGCCAAGCAGCATCCCGTGATCTGTGCGGTAGACCGGGGAATGGTGCGAGGCATGCTGTCCGGTCTCTACGGCGAGACGGTGACACCCACGGAGTCGTCTCGGGCCCTGGGCGACGACGCCTGCATCAGCCTCGTCTGAGGCGAGCACAGGCACAGGCACTCGGGCACGGGCAGCGAGATGACTACCGGACTGACTCGGCCCGGCGAACGATGGCCCGGCCGGGCCTACCTCGATCACGCCTCGACGTCCCCGGTGCGGCCAGCCGCCGTCGAGGCGATGCTGCCGTGGATCAGTGCCGCCGACCCGGGCCGGGTGCATACCGAGGGGCGTATGGCGAGAGTGGCGCTGGAAGAGGGGCGCCAACACGTGGCGTCGTTGTTGGGGACCCGGCCCCGGCAGGTGATCTTTACTTCCGGGGCCACTGAGGCGATCAACGCTGCCGTCTACGGGGCGCTCGGCCTGGCCCGGGAGCGGGGTTGGACCGGTGAGGGCGGTCGAGTGGGCGCCGGCGGTGGGCAGCAGACCGCTTTCACCACGGGGGCGGGCCCGGCCGGCGTCGCCCTGGCAGCAGTCGAGCACAGCGCGGTGCGGGAGGCGTCCGAACGGGAGGCGCGAAGGTCGGCCGGCCACGCGGGGGAAGCAGACTCAGGCTGGCTTACGCCACTAGAGGTCGACCGGACGGGCCGTATCGAATTGGAGTCGGTGGAGGTAGCCCTGCGCCAGCCGGGCCTAGCGTTGGTTCACTGCCAGTGGGCCAACCACGAAGTCGGCACCATTCAACCTGTCGCCGAGATCGTTGCGATGTGCCGGGCGCGGGGGGCGATGGTGCACGTCGACGCGGCAGCGGCCGCAGGTCATCTGCCCGTTCACTTCGATGACCTCGGTGCCGACCTCATGTCCGTGTCCGCCCACAAGCTGGGCGGCCCCCGGGGGATGGGCGCCCTGCTGGTGCGCAGGGGGCTCCGGATCCCGCCGCTCCTGCTCGGCGGGGCCCAGGAACGGGCCCGCCGGGCCGGTATGGAGGACGTGGCCGGGGCGGTGGGGTTCGGGGCGGCCGCGCTGGACCTGGAGCGTTTGGATGAAGAGGCGGCGGTCGCGGCGGCCCAGACCGAGCGTCTGCGGGCCGTCTCGCAAACGATCGCAGGGGTGGAACTGCTCGGCCCGGCGGACGCCGGGGCCCGGCTTCCGTCGCTCGTCTGCCTCGGCATCAGTGGTGTGGAGGCGGAAGCCGTGCTTATCGGTCTGGATCAGGCAGGTGTGGCCGCACACTCGGGCAGCGCCTGCTCGTCGGAATTGCTGGAGCCGTCGCCAGTGCTGGCAGCCATGGGGGTCGACGCCGAGCGGAGCCTCCGGCTGTCGGTGGGGTGGTCGACCACCGACGCTGACATCGAGCTGGCTGCCGCCGTTTTGCCTCAGGTGATCGAACGGCTGCGGGCGCTAGCGGCAGGGTAGCCGGCACCCGGTTCGGTTCCGGGGCCTCTCGTGGCATCGGGGCTACGGGGTTCCGGCGGCATCCCTGGGTGGGGGCCACGGGGTTCCGGCGGCATCCCTGGGTGGGGGCCACGGGGTTCCGGCGGCATCCCTGGGTGGGGGCCACGGGGTTCCGGCAGCCTCCCCTGGCGCCGGGGCTACCGGCTCTGGGTTCCGGCGGCCTCCCCTGGCGCCGGGGCTACCGGCTCTGCGTTCGGGTGCACCCCGACCTTCGGATCCGTCCAGATCCACCGAATCCGCCAAATCCACCGCCATGTTTTCACGACTTCTCGGTGCTCTTCGAGGTTCTCGGTGCCGAAAACGTGGTGGACAGCACTTCTGGCCCCGAGAAACGAAAATCTCAGCAAGAACCGCGGCACCGATCGTTGACTCGAGCGCTGGACCTGGGCTGCGGGCTCAAGAGCCCCGACTACCCGTTACTCGCGCCCTTGGTCGCGGCCGCCTGCGCCTCGGCCTGAGCCTGCTGCAAGGCGGTGCGCACCCGGGGGGCCAGCTGGGGATCGGGGCTGTGGGCGAGGTACCACTGCAACTCCGGGATCGCCCCGCCATAGTCGTCCTCGCTCAAGAGGGTGATGCCCCGGTAGACGTGGGCGGGAGCGTAGGTGGGAAGGGCCTGCTCGGCCGCAGTAAGCATCTTCAAACCCTGCTGGAGCAAGGCAGGCTGCTGAGTCTGGGCCAGGAGCCAACCCTCCCCGGTCAATGCCTCGGGCTGGTTCGGTTGGCTGTTGAGCACCTTCTGGTAGTCCTTGACTGCCGTCAGCTCATCGCCGCGATCGGCCGCCTGCTGGGCGGCCTGCAGCGACTGGGCGATGGCAACCGATCCGACGGCCTGGCCGGTGACCTCTTCTCCGGGCAGGCGGGTACCTGACGAGGCGGCGACGGCCCAGGCCGCTCCCGCCGCCACCACGATCACGCCCGCCGCCACGAGCACCCGCTTGCGCCACGGTCTGGGGATGGCGCCTCTCCATCCGCGTTTACCGATCGCGCTAGCGGGATCCGTCGACTCCCCCGGCTCATCGCCGCCGGCCTCGTCCGCTTCGCCGGAGACGGCCACGGCTGGTCCATCCGGGCCCGGCGGCCCTGCGGCCCCGCTTGACTCGTCGCCGTCGAGCTGTCGGAGGGCCGCGGCAGCCCGAGCCACGTAGGAGTCGCGCAGCGCCTCGAAGTCGGTGTCCTCCAGGTCACCCGCGGCGTGCTCGGCCTCGAGATCCTGCAGAGAGCGCAGGCAGAAGTCGCGCTCGGCTTCCAGGGCCTCGACGACAGATCCCTCCCGGCCGCTGGAGGCCCGTGTCTTAGCCACCGACGCTCCCCGCCCCGTCCCCGCCCTGCCGAGCACCGGCCTCCGACGCACCACCCCCGCCCTCGAACTCCCCACTGTGGCGAGTAGCGCCACCGTTGCGGATGGCCCCGCCGTCGCCTATGACCCCACCGTTGCGGGGAGCCCCGCCGTCGCCGGTGACCCCGCCGTCGCCGGCAATGCCACCGTTGCGAATAGCCCCACCGTCGCCGGCAGCCCCGCCGTCGACCCTAACCGCACCCTCGCCGGCCGCCCCGCCGTCGCCGGTCCCCCCGGCCTCGCCAAAGGGATCACCGGCCCCGTCCGCGGCGGTCGCTCCGGCGTTCTTATCCCCGTCCGGCCGGGTGGCACCGCGCAGTGCCTGGTCCACCAGCACCCGGTCGGCCGGGGTCACCTCGGTCTGGCGGCGGGGACGCCAACGGGTGAACGCCAAACCCAGGCCCGCGATAGCGGCCACCACAGCCACCACGGGGAGGAACCAGAGAAGCAGATTGACGCCCCGGGCTTCGGGCTTTTCCAGGATACCGGGCCCGTACGCGCCAACCAGCCCGGACAGGATCTGGGCCTGCGATTGGCCCGCGGATAGCTCCTGTTGGATCTGGTCGCGGATCTGCACCGAGGCCGGCGCTTGTGACACGGCAGCAGACTCGCCCGCGCACACCGGACAGCGAACCAGGGTGGCGATGTGCATCGTCTTCTCCTGGAGCGACGGGTGGCTGCTGCGGTGGGTCCCGACCGTCAGCACGGCTACCGCCACGAGGACCAGTCCGATCCACGGCAGCCAACGCCAGGATGCTCTCATGACCCGGTCGACGCGGACGATTTGGCGATGAAGGCGTTCAACTGGGAGGCGACCACGCCGCCGACGTACTTGGCGACGACCGTCCCCGCCGGGTCGACGAGATACGACTCGGGGATGCCTGAGACGCCGTAGTCGACGACGGCCTGGCCGTCGTCGACCGCGGGCCAACCAGCATGCTCGGCGCTCAACCAGGCGGCCAGATTGCGGACATCTCCATCGTCGTACTCCACCGTCAGGATGGTGGCGTCACCGGTCCGGGCGTGCGTGCTGGCGAAACTCAGCAGTTGCGGCATCTCTTGCCGGCAGGGCACGCACCAGCTGGCGGCGAAATTCACGAGAACCCATTTGCCGGCGAGGGTGGACAGCCGGACCGTCTTGGTCCCCGACAGGGACTGGCCCTCGATGGGGGGGGCCGTTCGCCCTACCAGGGGGCTGCCCGCGCTCGCCTGTCCTGCCGGTCCGGAGGTCGCCAGGACGGCCACCAGGGCGGCGACGGCCGCCGCGGTACCGAGTGAGATCCACAGCACCAGTCGGGTCCGGCGCCGGCGCCCGCTCTGTGGGGGCGGCGCGCTCACGACGGTGTGCCAGCCGTGACGTCCGCCGACTCGGCGACAGGCTCGTCCGCCTCCCCGGCCCCACCCTCAGCTGCATTGCCGGCGGCGGAGCCAACCAGGGCGCTGACGGGATCGGTCGGCCGGCGGCGGCGTCCGGGCCAGGCCGCCAGGATGGTACCGGCGAGAATCACGCCGCCCCCGATCCAGATCCACATCACCAGTGGCTCGATGATCACCCCGATCACCACGGGCGCACCGGCAGTGGTCGGGGTGGACGCCAGGGTCAGGTAGATGTCTTCGGTCGGACTACTGTGGACGGAGGGGGTGCCGATCTCTTCGCTCGCATACGGATAATCGCTGACCGCAGGGGCGTACACGGAGCCGCCGTCAACACGCACCCGGGCCTCGATGGCGGAGTGCGTAGGTTTCGTCACGTTGGCGATGCCGAGAAAAGTGAAACGGTGGCCGTCGAAGCTGGCCGACTGTCCGGGCTTGAGCGTGAGCTGGGTCTGCTCGGCGAAGGAATGGCTCGCCGCGAACGCCACCGCGATCAGGACCACGCCGATATGCACAATCATGCCCCCGTTGGCCCGCCCGACCAGGCCGCGCCAGCCTTGCCGCCGGGTCGCCAGCACCAGCTGGCGCAACGCCGAGGCCCCGGCGAAGGCACCCAGCCCGAAGGCCAGCAGAGGGTTGAGTCCCCGTACGCCGGCCGCCACGCAGACCACCAGTACGGCGACCGCCGCCACGGCCGGCCACAGGAGACGGCGGCGCAAGAGCTCGGACGACGCCTTGCGCCACGGCAAGACAGGGGCCACGGCCATCAGGAAGAGCAGGCAGACCACGATCGGCATGGTCATGCGGTCGAAGTAGGGGGCGCCGACGGTGATCTGCTCTCCGTTGAAGGCTTGGGCGACCAGCGGGAAAACGGTGCCGAGCAGCACTACCAGGGCGAAGGCGCCGAAGAGGACGTTGTTCGCCAAGAAGGCGCCCTCGCGCGAGATGGGGGAATCGATAGCCCCCGGCGAGCGCAACTGATCGCCGCGCCACGCCAGCAGCCCGATGCCCCCCGCCGCCACGACGCCGAAGAAACTCAAGAGGGCGGTGCCAATCCCCGTGTTGTTGAACGAGTGAACCGATTCCAGCACCCCGGACCGAGTCAGAAACGTGGCCAGGATCGTCAGGCTGAAGGTCGCCATGACGAGCGACAGGTTCCAGACCCGGAGCATGCCCCGCCGTTCCTGGACCATCACCGAATGCAGGAACGCAGTCGCTGTCAGCCACGGGATGAAGGCGGCGTTCTCGACGGGGTCCCAGGCCCAGTAGCCCCCCCAGCCGAGCACCTGGTAGCTCCACCAGGCCCCGAGGATCACGCCCACCGTGAGGAAGGCCCAGGCGAACAGCGTCCACCGACGAGTTTCGATCAACCAGCCTTCGCCGAGGCGGCCGGTGATGAGGCTGGCGCAGGCGAAGGCGAAAGGAACCGTGAAACCCACCAGGCCGAGGTAGAGAAGCGGGGGATGGAACGCAACCAGGATGTGGTTTTGTAGAAGGGGATCGGGCCCGGGCCCGTCCGTCGGGACGACGCCGTGCACGGTGTTGAACGGATTGCTCACCGTCATCATCAGCCCGAAGAAGAAGGCGGTCACCGCGTAGGCGATGGCGGTCGCCCAACCGACGAGGGGATCGGTGGATCGCCGGCGGAAGTGAATGGCCATGGCGGCCAGGTAGCCGGCCAGGACCAGTCCCCACAGCAGGATGGAACCGCTGAGGTTTGACCACATGGCAGTGATGCGGAATAGAAGAGGGGTGGCCCGGCTGTCGTTGTTGGCGACGTACTGCAGAGTGAAGTCGCGGGTGATAAGGGCATGTTGCAGGGCCAAGGTGGCGACCACCGCACCGAGGAGAATCACCCAGGTGTACGTGCGCCCGGCCCGCAAGAGGTTGGACTGGCCCCGGACGAGCCCGACGACCAGGGTGACGCATCCGGCTAACGCGCCGGCCAGGGCCAGGAGAACGGCGCCCTCGCCAATGGCGGCGTTCACCGTGCGGTCCCGGCCGGGACCGACTGTGCGGACCCCACCGACCTGCCACTGCCCGCCGACCCGCTCGACCCCGCCGACCCGCTCGACCCTGCCGGCAACTGCGACTTCAGCCGGTCCGGGTGGGCCTCGACATAACTGGCGGTGTGCTTGACCATGATCTGGTCGCTCTCATACACCGAGCCCTGCCAGTGGCCTTCGAGCACCACGGGTATGCCAGGCTTGAACAACTGGGGCGGCTGGCTGCTATTGACCACCTGCACCTGCACCCCATTCGCCACGATCGAGAAACGCGTGATCCGCGGCGACCTGCCGGACATCCGGCTCCACCGTCCCTTCGATGCGGAACTGCCGGCTGCCGAGCGCAGCCCGATCGGTCACCGCCTGGTCGGCGGTCTTGAAGTAGACGGTGGCGTTGTTGAGGCCTTCGAGCAGTAGAAACGCCAACGCTCCGGCGATGACCAGACCTGCGACCACCTGCCGCCGACGGGTCCCGAGCAAGGGGCGGCGACGGGGCGGCGAGGGACCGACCGGGACAGTTCCCGCCCCGGGAGGCGCGTTGGGAGTCGTCAGCGCCATGTCTTCTCTCGGTCATCGAGCGTGCGGCTCAGCACCCGCCCCCGGCGCAGGGTGCGCCAGGCGTACAGCACCACGATGATGGTGGTGGCAGCCCACCCGCCGGCGACGTACTCGTTCATCGCTCGCCTGGCGCTTCCATGGCGGCCGCCGCGGTCTGGCGCAGCTCGCCCTCGCCGCCCTCGGCGCGCCGAGCGGCCAACGCCGCCGCGAACCCCTCCACCTCGAAGCGGTCCTCGAGCACTTCGACCCGGTACCGGTGGACCAACAACCAGGCGAAGAGCAGCCCGAAGGCCACGAACGACAGCAGCATGCCAACCAGCTGCCACCCATGAATCAGCGGGTTCGCCCGCAGCAAGGTGTTGCCCTGGTGCAGCGTCTGCCACCAGGTGGTGGCTTCGTGATCCACCGGCACCAGCAGGGCACACAGAATGGCGACGACCGCGCAGCGCCGGGCCCGGGCGTTCGGATCACCCCCGGTGCGGCGCAGACCCAGATAGCCCACGAACACCGCCAAGAGCAGCGCGGTCAGGGTGAGGCGGGCGTCCCACGTCCACCACACGCCCCACGACCCCCGGCCCCAGATCGAGCCGGTGACCAGGGTGATGACGCAGAACACCACGCCGACCTCGGCCGAGGAGGCGGCCAAGTGGTCCCACCGCCGGCTCCGGGTGCGGGGCCAGAGATAGGCGGCGCTGGCCAGCGCACACAACCCGAAACCGACATAGCACGTGGTAGCAGCAGCCGGGTGCACATAGATCAGGCGCACCAGCTGGCCCTGGGTTTGGTCGGGAGGCGAGACGATCAGGCCGACCCACGCCGTGGCGGCCACCGCGATCAGGGCGGCCCCTCCGAGGACCCGGGTCACCCGATCGCCGGTTCCCCGCCGGGCGGTCACGTCTCCTCCAGCAGAGATCCGAACGACAGGACTCCGAGCGTCAGATACAGCGCCGCGAAGCTGACGAGGAGGGCCAGCCACTTCCAGCCGCTGGCGGTCGTCAAGCCCAGGGCGGCCATCCAGGCCTGGCTGGCCCCGAGCAGCACCGGGGCCACTACCGGCAGGATCAGCAGCGGCAGCAGCGTCTCGCGCGTCCGCAGCCCGGCGGCGATGATGCCGTACAGCGTGCCCGCCGCAGCCAAGCCGAGCGTCGCCGCGGCGGCCGTCGCCACCAGGAGCCCGGGGTCGTGCAAATCCGTTCCGAACAACACCACGACGCCGGCGCCGAGCACGACTTCCACGACCACCAGCTCGATCACGATGGCCGCCACCTTGCCGAGGAAGATGCCGGCGGGATCGAGGCCCGCCAGGCGCAGCCCGTCCCGAGCCCCATCCGCCGCCTCGATGGCAAAGCTGCGCTGCACCGCTAGCAATGTGCACAGCAGCACCGCGATCCAGAACAGGCCCGGCGCGGCCTCGGTCAGGATGGTGTGGTTCTGGTCGAAGGCGAACCCGAACAAGAGGAGCACCAGGACCGCGTAAGGCGCCACCTGCATGGTGGTCACCCGGCTGCGCATCTCCACCCGCAGATCCTTGCCGCTGATGAGGACGGCGTCACGCCACATGGCCAGATGCTTTCAGGGCAAAATCAGGGGCTTTCAGGGAAAAAGAGGGACCCGGACTGGCCACGACGCCTCCCGCCAACGTCACGGTTCGCCCGGCCAGAGAAAGGGAGCGCTCCTGCTCATGGGAGGCGATCACTACCGTCGCACCGCGGCCTGCCGCGTCGCGGACGACGCCGTCGAGCAGATCCCGGTGTTCGGCATCGAGTCCGGCGTGGGGCTCGTCCAGCAGCCACAGCTCCGGGTCGCGCCCGAGCAGGGTGGCCAGCGCCGTGCGGCGCCGCTGTCCGGCGGACAGTGCCCCGACCGGGGTGGACGCCAAGCGTCCGGTCAGGCCCAGCCGCTCCAAAGCTGCGCCTGCCTCGCTCCCTGACCGACCAGCGGCCCGCACCGCGAACCGTACGTTCTCCGCCGCACTCAGATCGTCATACAGGGCCGTGGCGTGCCCAAGCAAACCGACCCGGCGGCGCACCGCCCGCGGGTCCGCCACCAGATCGGCCCCGAGGACCATCGCCTGTCCGGTGGCGACCCGGAGCAGGCCGGCGCACGCTCGCAACAGGCTGGTCTTGCCCGCGCCGTTGGCACCCTGGAGCAGGACGATCTCGCCTCTGTCGACGTCGAAGTCGACGCCTGCCAGGACGGGGAAGCGCCCAACCAAAGCGACAGCGGAGCGAAAACAGATCACAGGGTCCATGACGGCCACCGCAACGGTAGCGACACTGAGCCTCCGATTGCCATCCGGGTCACCGCGCACCAGCCCGTGTAAGAGAGGTCCGGGTTCTCCGGACCGCATGACGCCACCAAGATCTGCGACGTGTGCAAAGCGAACGGCCCGCCGCTCTAGGCAGGAACCGTTTGTGCCACCGCCTCGGACGTCCTCAAACCGTCGACAGGCGGCCCAACCCCAAGGCGCTCAGTACGTCGGAAAACCAGGTCGACAGCACGTGCAGATTGTCCGTGAGCAGCAGTACGCCCAGGCCGGCGAGCAGCAGACCAGATACCAGGTTGATGGCGCGGAGGTGGGCCCGGGCGAAGGCCAGCACTCCGGTGAGCCGTCCGAACGCCACCCCGAACACCACGAAGGGCACGCCCAGGCCGAGCGAATAGGCGATCAGCATGGCCTCCCCCCGGCCCAGGGTGTGGGTGTCGCTGGCGAGGCTGAGCACGGCCGCCAGGATTGGCCCGATGCAGGGCGTCCACCCGAAGGCGAAGGCCATACCCATCACCGGGGCAGCCCACTCACCCAAACGAGACGGGGCCACGTGCCAGCGCCGTTCTCGCATGAGCCAAGCCGGCTGGAGCAAGCCGGCGAAGACCAGCCCGGCGGCGATGATCAACACCCCCGCGATCTGGTTGAGGAGGCGCTGGTGGGCCTGCAGCGTCTGCCCCAATCCGGAGGCGGTGGCCTCCAGACCGGCGAAGACCGCGGTGAAGCCCGCCACGAACAACAGAGTGGAGCGCAGCAGCCGGCGCTGGTTGGGCCGGGTGGTAACCGCCAACTCGGCGCTGCTGACGCCTGACATCATGCACAGGTACGACGGCACGAGCGGTAGCACGCACGGAGACAGGAACGACAGGATGCCTCCGCCGAACGCCACCACGAAGCCGACAGGCGAGTGCAGGATGAGGTGGTTGCCGTCCATGTGTCGCTCCATGATGGCACCGGGGCCTGATCCGCGGCATGGCGGCGAGGGGCCAGTAGCGTCGGCGAACGATGCCCCTCGTGGTCGTTGCCCTGTTGGCCGGGCTGCTCGCCGGCCTGCTGCTCGGTGGGAGCGTCCGCCGGCTGGCGACGGGACGCCTCCACGGCTTCGGGCTGCTCTGCACCGGCGCCGCCTGTGAGCTGGCCACCCGCTGGGTCGGCGGTGGGGCTGGGGCCGGCATCATGATCGCCGGCTACGTGCTGATGATCTGCTTCGCCCTGCGCAACGCGGCGGTCACCGGGATGGTGCTGGTCGCAGTGGGCCTGGCGGCCAATCTGACCGTCATCGCCATCGATCGGGGCATGCCGGTGCGGGGACTTGCAGCCGGAGCGTCCGACGGTTGGCGCCACCACGGCGAACGACCCGGGGATCGCCTGACCGGCCTGGCGGACGTCGTTCCCGTGACGCCGCTCGGTGAGACGGTGTCCGCCGGCGACATCGTCCTGTCGCTCGGCGTGGCCACGGCCATGGTGTCGCTCATGCGGCCACGGCGTCGGCCCGCGCCGGAGCTGCGCTGACGTGGGCCCGGCTCCGGCACCGGTGGCTGCCATCGTGTCGTATCGGCTGGGCGGAGCTGACGGGGTGTCCATCGAGGCGGCCAAGTGGCAGTGGGCGCTTCGCGAGCTGGGGTTCGACGTGCGAACCGTCGCGGGCGCCGGCGACGTCGACGTCCTGGTCCCCGGGCTCCAGGCGGGTAGCTGGCTGACGGGCGAGTCGGGCCCCGCCGTTGACCGGGCCGCCGTGGAGGAGGCGTTGTGGGACGCCGAGGTGGTGCTGGTCGAGAACCTGTGCTCGCTGCCGCTCAATCCGGACGCGGGCGCGGCCGTGGCCGCCGCCCTGCGGGGTCGCCCGGCCATCATGCGCCACCACGACCTGCCCTGGCAGCGGGACCGGTTCGCGGCTGCGCCCAGCCCGCCAGACGACCCCGCCTGGCTCCACGTGACCATCAGCGAACGGTCGCGAGACGAGCTGGCTGCCCGCGGGATCGAGGCCACGGTTATCCGCAACGCCTTCAACACCTTCGTCCCAGCGGGAGACCGAGCTGCCACCCGCCGCAGCCTGGGCGTCGAGGACCACCAACGCCTGGTGCTACAACCGACCCGGGCGATTCCTCGCAAGGACGTTCCGGCCGGCCTGGCGCTGGCGGAGGCGCTCGACGCCGACTACTGGCTGCTCGGCCTAGCCGAGGAGCAGTACCACGAGGAGCTGGACCGGGTTCTGCGGCAGGCAGGCGTCAGGGTGCACCGTGGTCCGGTCCCGCCCATGGACGGTCTGCTCGGGGTCGAGCATGCCTACGCGGCCTGCGACGTGGTGGTGTTTCCGTCGCGTTGGGAGGGCTTCGGGAACCCGCCGGTCGAGGCCGCTGTTTTTCGGCGGCCGGTGGCAGTTGGTCGTTACCCGGTCGGGCGGGAGCTGCGGGCGCTGGGGTTCGCCTGGTTCGACGCCGCCGATCCGGCGCCGCTGGCCGCCTGGTTGGATCATCCCGACCCGGGCCTTCTCGATCACAATCTGTCCGTGGCGAGACAGCACCTCGAACTGGCGAACCTTCCTGGGCAGCTCGGCGAGCTGTTCGTCGCGGCCGGGTGGAAGCTCCCCAACGCGAAACGAGGACCGATGAAGCACGACCCCCGCGTGCCCCGACCGTGAACGAGCTGCGTCAGCGCCTCCCCGCCGCCCGGCGCCGCAACCAGCTGCTGGAGGTGGCCCTGGAGCGCTTTGCCGTCGAGGGCTTCCACGGCACGTCCATGGAAGAGATCGCCGATGCCGCGGGTGTCACCAAGCCCGTGCTTTACCAGCACTTCGGCTCCAAGCGCACGCTGTACCTGGAGCTGCTGGAAACAGTTGGTCAGGAACTCGTGGACACCGTCCGCGAGGCGGTGGCCGCCGAAGACGGTCCTTACCAGCGGGTCCTGGCCGGATTTCGGGCCTACTTTCGGTTTGTCTGCGAGCGCACCAGCGCCTTCCAGCTGCTCTTCGGCAGCGGCGCCCGCGTGAGCGACGAGTTCGCCGACGCGGTGCGCGCCGTGGAAGGAAGCGTCGCCGCCACCGTCTCGGCGTTCATCGAGGCCGACATCGACCCCGGCTACCAGGAGCTGCTCGGGCACGCCATCGTCGGACTCGGTGAGGTGGCCGCCCGCTTCTGGGTGAACCAGCCCGAAGAGGCCGGGCCGCCTGGCCTGGACCCGGCCGAGGCCAAGATCCTGGCGTCCCGGCTCGCCGACCTGGTGTGGGCGGGTTTGCGCGGTCTTCCAGGCGGCGCGCAGTCGTGACGACTCCAAAGCCCCGCATCCCTCCTAACTGCGACCTCACCCTGGGAATGACCTGTGTCGACAAGTCGCAGCCCGGCGTCACGATCTGGCAGCTGGCGGCGGAGGAGCACTTGGCCAATCCGGCCGGGGTGATCCAGGGCGGCTTCCTGGCCGCCTTCGTG
This sequence comes from uncultured Acidimicrobiaceae bacterium, assembly GCA_963834775.1. Taxonomy (GTDB): domain Bacteria; phylum Actinomycetota; class Acidimicrobiia; order Acidimicrobiales; family Palsa-688; genus PALSA-693. The sequence continues at coordinate 234,942 of CAWICR010000006.1, read as the reverse complement.
GACTCCGCGATGGCCGCCGCCACCGTGACCTACTTGGAGGGTCGCCGCGCCTCTCCGGCCAACACTGAGCTGAAGATCAGCTTTCTGCGCTCTGCGCCCGTCGGCGCCCGTCTCCGCTGTACCGCCCGCGTCATCGGCGGAGGCCAGAGGGTGAGCTTCGTGGAGGCCGAGATCGTCGACGGCGCCGGCCGGCTGGTGGCCAAGGCGTCATCGACCTACCTGCTGACCGCCCGGGAGTAGAACGCGAACTACAACTTGGCCAGAACGGCGTCGGCGCTGCTGCGCTCCAGGCCGAGCGAGTCCTCCACGGCCAGGTCGGTGAGCACGCCGTCCTGCAGGATGGCGGCGTAGCGCCGGGAGCGGATACCGAGCCCGCCGCCCGTGAGGTCGACGTCCAGCCCCAACGCCTTGGTGAAGGTCGCGGAGCCATCGGCGATAAGGGTCACCTTTTCCCCTACCTCGTTGGCTTCGCCCCACGCTTTCATGACGAAGGCGTCGTTGACCGAGACGCAGGCGATGGTGTCGACACCCTTGGCCTGCAGGTCTTCCGACCGGAGTACGAACCCAGGCAGGTGGTAGTCGTTGCAGGTGGGCGTGAAGGCGCCGGGCAAGCCGAACAGCACGACCTTCCCGTGACCGAGCAGGTCGCCCGTCTGGGTGGGCTGAGGACCATTCGGACCCGGCACCTGGACGGTGATATCGGGGATCTTGTCGCCGACTGCGATCGTCATCGGACCTCCTGGAGAACGGGCGTCCCGCCAGCCTACGAGCCCCGCGTGGGGAACGCTTCAATGGAGAGGTGATCGAACTCGACCATACCGACCTCAGCCTGACCATCTCCAAGGCCGAGGAAGAGAGGCGTCTGGTCGCCGGGCAGCGCCGTTTGTTGCAGCTGCGGTTGATCAACGGAGGGCAGGTCACCGATGGGCGGCTGGGGCCGCCGGTGTGCGTCTTGTTCGAGGGCTGGGACGCCTCTGGGAAAGGCGGTGCCATCAAGCGCCTGTTGACCCCCCTGGACCCGCGGCACGTGCGGGTTGCCAGCTTTGGCGCACCGACGCCAGACGAGAAGCGGCACCATTTCCTGTGGCGCTTCTATCCCGCCCTACCGGGCTGGGGTGGCATGGCGGTGTTCGATCGGTCCTGGTACGGGCGGGTGCTGGTGGAACGGGTTGAGGGCTTCGCCACGGAGGAACAATGGCGGCGGGCCTACGAAGAAATCAGTGGTTTCGAGCGATCCCTGGCCCTGGAAGGGATGGTGCTCGTCAAGCTGTGGTTGCACATCTCCCACGAGGAGCAGCTACGCCGCTTCGAACGTCGGGAAGCGGACCCGCTCAAGCGCTGGAAGCTGGGCGCGGAGGACTGGCGTAATCGGCGTCAGCGCCCGGAGTACGAAGCTGCAGTGCGCGACATGCTCACGTTCACCGATCACGAGCTCGGACCGTGGGATGTGATTCCAGCCGAGGACAAGCGCTATGCCCGCGTCAACGTCCTCGAGACCGTTATCGCCCGCATGGAGGATGGCATGCGCCGGGAGGGGATCGAACCACCTCCGATTCACCATCCGAACACCCCGCCGCGGTCGTAGCGTGATGCCATGGCAGAACAGCCACGCGGCCCCGGCAACCGATACGCCGCACTGGCGCGGTATCAATCACCTGGCCCTTATCACGCCGGATATGGACGCCACGGTGCGCTTCTACCACGGTGTCCTCGGCGCTCGCCTGGTGGCTCATCTGGGCAACCAGCACTTCCGGCATTACTTCTTCGAGCTGGGCGCCGGCAACACGGTGGCCTTTTTCGAGTACCGGGGGGCGGAAATCACCCCGTTCGCCAAACCGGCCGGCGTGCCGGATCCAAGGGCGGTGCAGTTCGACCACGTTTCCTTCAATTTGCCCGACGAGCAGGCTCTGCTCAGCCTGCGCGGCCGGCTCAAAGAAGCAGGGTCTGAGGTGACCGACGTGGTGGACCACGGCTTCATCCGCTCGATCTATTTCACGGACCCCTGCGGCATCGCCCTGGAGGCCTCCTGGTGGGTGACGGACGCGACCGGGCGTGACACCGACTACGCGGACCCCGGTTTGTTCGCCGATCCCGATCCCGTGCCGGCCGTCCGCGAGCTGCAGGAAACCGGCCGGTTGGACTCGGTGCCGGTAACCCGGCTGGTCTGACCGGCCGCTGGCCCGCTGGGGGCGTCCTCGACGCCCTGCCTCTGCCATGATCGGGCGGCCATGGCCGACGCCGAGCAGCACGAGCAGCAGAGCCGGGAGAAGCGCCTGGCCGCGGCCGCGGCCGCCCAACTGGTCGAGCCGGGGATGCGGGTCGGGCTCGGCACCGGCACCACAGTTGCCTACCTACTGCCGGCCCTGGCGGCTCGCGGGTTGGAGGTCACCTGCGTGGCCACCTCACCCGCAACCGAGGTCGTCGCCCGGCAGCTCGGGTTGGATGTGCGGCCCTTCGAGGGCATCGATCACCTCGACATCGCCATCGACGGGGCGGACCAGGTCAGCGCCGACGGGTGGCTCATCAAGGGTGGCGGGGGGGCGCACACCCGGGAAAAGGTCGTGGCCGCGTCGGCTGACCGGTTCGTCGTCATCGTGTCGTCCGACAAGCTCGTCGAGCGCCTCCATCCGCCCGTACCGCTCGAGATCCTGGCCTTCGGCGAGGACGCCACCCTCCGGCTGCTCGGATCCGCCCGCCTCCGACCGGCGACGGCCCGGTCGCCCGAGGGTGGACTCATCGCGGACTGGCACGGCCCCATCGGCGGCCCCGCCTCACTGGCCGACCGGCTGGCCACCACGCCCGGCGTCATCGAGCACGGGCTCTTCCCCCCCAGCCTGGTCTCCGACATCGTCATCGGCCGAGGGGAAAGGACAGAGCGCCGCTCCCTGTAATGGCTGCCGGCGCCTGGTCGGAACCGGCCGGGCCACCGCCATCGGCCGCTGGCTGGGATCAGATTTTGGTATCTACACCAGCTATATGGTGGTTTAGGTACCAAAATAGGGGCGGGCCGGGCTGCCATCGGGGCCGGGCTGCCATCGGGGCCGGGCTGCCGGGGCATCCGGGCCGGGCTGCCATCCGGGCCGGGCTGCCATCCGGGCCGGGCTGCCATCCGGGCCGGGCTGCCATCCGGGCCATCCGGCGTCAGGTGAGGTGCAAGCCCGAAATGGCCCGGGCGATTACCAAATGCTGGATCTCGCTCGTGCCTTCGAAGATGGTGAAGATCTTGGCGTCTCGGTGCCACCGCTCCACGGGATGGTCGCGGATGTACCCGGCGCCACCGAGAATCTGGATGGCGTCGTCGGTCACGCGAACCGCCGTCTCTCCGGCGAACAACTTCGACTGCGAGCCCTCGGCGGCCTGGAAGCCCTGCCCACTGGCACCGCGCCAGGAGGCATTCCACACCAACAGGCGGGCCGCGTCGGTGTGCATACGCATCTCGGCCAACTTGAACGCGATGGCCTGATTCTCGATGATGGCCCGGCCGAACTGCCGGCGCTCCTTGGCGTAGGCCAGGGCGTACTCGTGGGCGGCCCGGGCGACGCCCACCGCCTGGGCGGCCACGGCTGGCCGGGTGGTCTCGAAGGTCGACAAGGCCGCTTGTGAGCGCTCCCCCGTCTTCCCCTGGCTAGCACGCGCCAGGCGGGCGTCCAGCTTCTCCTTACCGCCGAGCAGCAACCGGCCGGGGATGCGGACGTCGTCGAGCACCACCTCTGCCGTATGCGACGCCCGAATCCCCATCTTCTGGAACTTCCGTCCCATGCTGAGGCCCTTCGTCCCGGGGGGCACGATGAAGCTGGCCTGTCCGCGTGCCTTCAGCTCGGGAGCCACCGACGCCACCACCACGTGCACGTCGGCGATGCCACCGTTGGTGATCCACGTCTTGAGGCCGTTGAGGACCCACTCGTCCTTGGCCGCGTCGTACACGGCCCGGGTGCGCATACCACTGACGTCCGATCCGGCATCGGGCTCTGACACGCAGAAGGCCGCCAGCGCCACCTTCTCGGGCGTGCCGAAACACTGAGGCAGCCACTCACCGATCTGCTCGGGCGTGCCGTTGCCAAAAATACCGGCCACGCCCAGCGTGGTGCCGAAGATGGCCAGGCCGATCCCGGCGTCGCCCCACGTCATCTCCTCCATCACCATCGGGACGGAAATGCCGGTTGGATCGGCGAACAGGTTGGCCACGAACTCCAGCGAGTACAGCCCGATGCGGGCCGCTTCCTCGATGATCGGCCAGGGGGTTTCCTCCCGCTCGTCCCACTCGTGAGCGGCAGGGCGTACCACGTCCTCGGCGAAGCCGTGCACCCATTTCTGGACCTGGAGCTGGTCCTCGTTGAGGGCGTTGGAGAACTCGGGCATGTCGGCATCCTTCCCAAGGACGTCCTGTAGTTACTCTATGGTAACCTGCCGGGCGCCTGCGGGGTGGGCGCGCGTGACCGATGTCGTACCGCCACTGCCACCACCGTGGCAGCCGCCAACAAGCTGACGACAGCCCCGACCACGTAGGGCAGCCCGGATGCGGTTACGCCGAGGAGGGCCCCGCCGACGGCGGGTCCGATCACGCGGCCCAGGCCGCCTGCCGACTGCTGGACCCCCAGGACGCTGCCCCGCCGGCCCGGTTCGGCCCGACCGGCCACGATGGCCACCATCGTCGTCTGCACCAGCCCCTGACCGACGGTCAGGGCGGCCAGCGCCGGCACGGCCACCGCCCAAGACCGGGCCGTGGCCAGCAGCGCCAGGCCGCACGCGTTGGCCAACAACCCCACCATCAGCGTGGCGGTCTCCCCGAAGACCCGGACCACCCGGTATACCAGCCCGCCCTGCACGGCCACGATCACGGCACCCACCACCGTGAATACCGCCGCGGTCGAGGCGATCCCGAGACCCAGATGTCGCGACCCGAACAGCGCGAAGGTGGCCTCGAAGCCGCTGAAGGCGCTCAGGGCCAGAAACGTCACCACGAGCATGGGCGCCACGGCCCGCACCGCTTCCAGGCCGGATCGCCGCGGCCGCGGCCGGGACGCCGTGTGTTTCCGGCAGGCGGCGGGCCGCCACCAAGGTGTTGAGGGCTGCCAGGCCGGCGGCCAGGAAAAAAGGCAGCCGGGGTCCGCCGAGGGCGGCCAGCGAACCCAGGGCCGGCCCGGCGACGAACCCCACCCCGAACGCCGCACCGAGCAGGCCGAACAAGCGGGCCCGGTCCGCCGGCCCGGCCAGGTCGGCGGCGGCCGCCTGGGCCACCGAGACGCTGGCCCCCGACGCCCCATCGACGATGCGGCCGACGAGCAGCAGCGCCAGACCGCCGGCCAAACCGGTTATCAGACTCCCGATGGCCGTCCCAGCCAATGAGACCAGCAGCACCGGCTTGCGTCCGAACCGGTCCGATACCCGCCCCCAGAGCGGGGAACACACCAGACTGGCTGCCGAGAAGACCGCAACGAGCAGCGTCGCCTCGAACGAGGTGGTGTGAAAGCGCTTGGCGTAGAGCGGCAGGATCGGCAGGACGATCCCGAACCCGATCAGGTCGATGGCCACGGCCGTCCAGATGGTCGCGAACCCCGGCGGAAGCGGCGTCCGGCTTCTCAACGATCGAGCACCATTGCCAGCTGCCGGGACAGAGCGACCGGTTGCCCGGTGCTGTCCCACAACTCGCCATCCTCCTCCATCAGTCCGTCTACCAGGACGCGGGTCCGGAACGTGCCGAGCAGCCAGCCGGACGCGGGCCGGGCCCGGACGTGCACGGTGAGTTCAAGGGTCGGTACCCAGCCGGCCGCGATCGATCCCAGCAACGTGGGCGGAAAGGCGTCGGCAAAGGCCACCGCAGAGAGGGAACTCGGCTCGGTGCCGTCCCGAAAGCGGATCCACCCGGTGATCTCGAACGGATCCCCCTCTCCGGCCCTTCCCCACGGGCTGTCCGGAGGCAAGCGGAGGTCGAAGCGGTTCATGACCTCGGGGATGGGGCGTCCGGCTTGGCGGGTCAGATGAGCGAGACTCACGCACTGGTCGGGTGGCGGAATGTCGGGTGGGCGGGCGCTGATGCGGGTCGGCCCGTGCCGCTCCGACAGGTCGCCGAAGGAGCCCAGCACGCGGACCCGTTCTCGGTCGGTCTGCACCACTTCCGCCATTACGGTGGCGAAGGTGCGCCCCGGCTTGACAAGCTGGGTACGCACGCTGACGAGGCCCTCGGCGGGCGGGGACAGATAGTGGGCCGTGACCGTGAGCGGGTCGGGCCGGCCCGCCTCTTCGCCCATGGCGCGCACAGCAATGGCGAGCAGGTAGCCGCCGTTCGGATTGTTACCGACGTTCCAGCGGGGCTGAAGGTCTGCGGTCCAAGCGTCGCCCTCCCTGCGTACCGAGGTGTCCCTCTCGAAGTCGCTCACCGTCGAATTGTGGTTCCGTCCGGCCCGTCCTCGACAATCCAGCCCTCGGCCTGCAGCTCGGCGCGCAGGGCGTCGGCGGTACCCCAGTCGCGGGCGGCCCGGGCCTCGTCACGGGCCCGGGCTTTGGCGAGGGCCTCCGGGGGCAATTCCGCCACCTCGCTGTGTAACACGAGACCGAGGGCGTCCTCGAAGATAGTAAAGACCGCGGCCGCCAGTGCTCCGGACCGCTGGCTCTTGTCGGTACGAGCGGCGTGCATGAGCTCGAAGGCGATGGCCACGGCCGCAGGTGTCTGCAGGTCGTTGTCCATCGCCTGCCGGAAGCGCTCGAGCGCCTCCGGGTCCGGCGGCAAGTCGCGGGCCCATTTGAACTCGCGGGCAAAGGCGTCGAGTCCCTCCACGGTGGCTGCGGACGCAGCCAGGGTGGCCTCGGTCACCCTCAGCGGCGAGCGGTAGTGGGATTGCAGGACCTGCAGCCGGAAGGCTCGGGGGTCGTAGGCGTCGAGCAGGCCGAGCAAAGAGAGGGTGTTGCCTAGCGACTTGCTCATCTTTTCACCCCCTTCCGTGACGACCATGCCCGAGTGAGCCCAGCGCCGGGCGAACGGCTTGCCCTCGGCGACCGCTTGGGCCCGTTCGTTTTCGTGGTGGGGGAAGGCCAGGTCCAGCCCGCCGCCGTGGAGGTCGAAGCCCGGCCCCAGGAGGTCGAGGGCCATGACCACGCACTCCGTGTGCCAGCCCGGGCGGCCCCGGCCCCAGGGTGATTCCCAGCTGGGCTCACCTTGTTTGGCGTTCTTCCAGAGGGCGAAATCGATGGGCGAGCGCTTGCCCGACTCCGCGTCCACCTCGACCCGGGCCCCCACCCGCAGGCTGTCGAGCGGCTGGCGGGCCAGGAGGCCGTAGCCGGCAATGCTCTCGGACGCGAAGTACACCCCGTCGCCGCCTACGTAGGCGTGACCCCGAGCGATCAGGTCGGCGATGAGATCCTTCATGTGCTCGACATAGGCGGTGGCGTGCGGAATGTCATCGGGCCGCTCGACCCCCAGCCGTTCCATGGTGTCCCACCACACTTGCTCGTAGTCGGCGGCCACCTCATCGGTGGAGCGTTCTTCAAGCGACGCTCGGGCGATGATCTTGTCGTCGATGTCGGTGACGTTCGAGACGTAGCGCACGTCGAGACCCGACCACGTCAGGTACCGGCGCAGCACGTCCCAAGCCACGTTGAAGCGGCCGTGGCCGAGGTGAGGCTCGTCGTACACGGTGGGCCCGCACACGTAGATGGACACGTGGCCGGGGTCGCGCAGGTCCAGGGGTGCCTCGACCTCCATGGCGGTGTCGTACAGGCGCAGCACGCCAGTACCGTAGCGGGATCATGCCAAATGCAGTTCCCGATAAACCGTCGCTCGAGGGCCTGGAGGAGAAGTGGGGTTCCCAATGGGAGGCCGATGGCGTCTACCGCTTCGACCGCCGCGCTCGCCGGGACGATGTCTACTCCATCGACACGCCTCCTTTGACGGTGAGCGGGTCGCTGCACATCGGGCATGTGTTCTCGTTCACCCACACCGACACCATGGCCCGCTACAAGCGCATGCGGGGCTACCGGGTCTTCTATCCGATGGGGTGGGACGACAATGGCCTGGCCACTGAGCGCCGGGTGCAGAACTACTTCGGGGTGCGCTGCGACCCGTCGTTGCCCTACCGCCCGGCGTTCGAGCCGCCGGCGCGGGGTGGCCTCGGGCGAGGACAGGACCCGGTGCGGGTGTCACGACCCAACTTCGTGGAGCTGTGCGAGGAGCTGGTCGCTGAGGACGAGAAGGTGTTCGAGGCGGTGTGGCGACGGCTGGGCCTGTCGGTTGACTGGACCCAGTACTACACCACGATCTCGCCCGAGGCTCGCCGCATCTCGCAACGGGGCTTCCTGCACAATCTGGCCAGGGGTGAGGCCTACACGGCCGAGGCGCCCACGCTCTGGGACGTCGACTTTCAGACCGCGGTCGCCCAGGCGGAGCTAGAGGATCGGGAACGGCCCGGGGCTTCTCATCGGCTCGTTTTCCACGGGTCTGCGGGGGCTGACGTGCTGATCGAGACCACCCGGCCGGAGCTGCTGCCGGCGTGCGTGGCGGTGGTAACGCACCCCGACGATCCCCGCTATGCCGATCTGGTGGGTTCGACGGTGCGCACCCCGCTGTTCGACGTGGCCGTGCCCGTGGTCGCCCATCACCTGGCCCAACCCGACAAGGGCACCGGGGCGGCCATGGTGTGCACCTTCGGCGATGTCACCGACGTGGTGTGGTGGCGGGAACTGGGCCTCCCGGTGCGCGCCATCGTCGGGCGCGACGGCCGGTTGCTCCCTCGGCGCCGGCAGCCCTCGACCCGGAGCCGGCGGCGCTGTACGAGAAGGAGCTGGGCGGGCGCCCGACCCGTTACGCCCAGACCCGGATGGTGGAGCTCTTGCGGGCGAGCGGGGAACTGCAAGGGGAACCCCAGCCCATCCAGCACTCCGTCAAGTTCTACGAGAAGGGCGACCGGCCGCTGGAAATCGTCACCAGCCGGCAATGGTTTTTTGCCACCCTGCCCCACCGGGCCGCACTGCTCGAGCGAGGCCGGCAGCTGCAGTGGCACCCGCCCTATATGTTGGCCCGCTACGTCAGCTGGGTGGAGGGGCTCAACTCGGACTGGCTGATCAGCCGTCAGCGGTTTTTCGGGGTGCCCTTCCCGGTGTGGTACCGGCTCGACTCGGAGGGCCAGCCCGACTTCGAGCATCCGCTGGTACCGGCCGAGCCCGATCTCCCGGTCGATCCCTCGACGGATGTGCCGCCCGGTTTCACGGAGCCTCAGCGGGGGCAGCCCGACGGGTTCATGGCCGACCCGGACGTGATGGACACCTGGGCGACGTCGTCGTTGACACCGCAGATCGCGGGCCGGTGGGAGGACGATCCCGACCTCTTCGCCCGGATCTGGCCGATGGACCTGCGGCCCCAAGCGCACGACATCATCAGGACGTGGCTCTTCGCCACCATCGTGCGGTCGCATCTGGAGTTCGACCGCCTGCCCTGGAGCAACGCCGCCATCTCGGGTTGGATTCTCGATCCGGACCGCAAGAAGATGTCGAAGTCGAAGGGCAACGTCGTCACCCCTATGGCGTTGCTCGACCAGTACGGGTCCGATGCGGTGCGCTACTGGGCGGCCAGCGCCCGGCCGGGGACCGATACCGCCTTCGACGAGGGCCAGATGCGAATCGGACGCAAGCTGGCCATCAAGATCCTCAACGCCTCCCGGTTCGTGCTCCGCGTCGCCGGCAACCCGGAGCAGGTCCCCGCCATCGGACCGGTGCCGGGCCCGCTCGCCGGAACGGCGGAGGCGTCGACCCTGGCGGCGGGTTCGGCAGCGGGGGGGTTCGGCCGATTCGGCGGGTTCGGCCGGTTCAGCCCCAACCATCAGCGTCGGCGGGGTCCAGCCGGAGCCGCTCGACGCCGCCGTTCTCGCCAGCCTTGCCCAACTGGTCGATGAGGCCACGACCGCGTTCGACCAGTACGATTACGCCCGCGCCCTCGAACGAACCGAGACGTTCTTCTGGGCTTTCTGCGACGACTATGTCGAATTGGTCAAGAACCGGGCTTACGGCACGTTCGGCGAGGAACGGGCCGGGGCAGCCCGAGCCACTTTGCTGCACACCCTGTCGATGCTGCTCAGGCTGTTCGCGCCGTTCCTCCCCTACGTGACCGAGGAAGTGTGGTCCTGGTGGCACCCAACCCGGTCGATCCACCTGGCCCATTGGCCCGCCTCGTGGGAGTTGGGCGCTTCCGACGGCGAACCCGAGCTTTGGGATGCCGCCAGTGAGGTGCTTGGCGCCGTTCGCAAGGAGAAGACCGCAGCCGGCGTGTCGCTGCGGGCTTCGGTGGCCCTGGTCGAAGTCACCGCCAGCGCGGATCGACTGGCCAGTCTGCAGGCGGCGGCGGACGACATCCGGGAGGCGGGCGCCATTAGCGAGCTGCGCTGGTGTCCTTCCGACGACGCCAGCACGATCGACGTGAAGGTCGAACTGGCCCGTTAACCGCCCGCCTCGTACCAGCGCCAGCCCCGCACCCGCACCCGCCTCGCACCCGCACCCGCCTCGCAGCAGCGCCTGCCTCGCACCGGTCCGCTAACCGGGACACCAGGCTCGCACCCGCACCCGCCTCGCACCCGCACCCGCCTCGCACCAGTCCGCTAACCGGGACACCAGGCTCGCACCCGCACCCGCACCCACCCGCCTTTCGCACCCACCCGCCTTTCGCACCCGTCCACGCCTCGCCCCAGCGACGGCTTGCCCGCGAAGTGCGGACGCCAACCTCCCCGTTTCCGGCCACATTTGCTCCACGCTTCGCGGCAACCGGACGCGGCGCCGCGAAGCGTGGACGTTTCAACGCCCACTCTGCCCAGCGCCACCCGTCCCATCCCACCCACGAGCCGGGGGCGGGGCCGCCGGCGCCCTACTCATCCACTCAAACCAGGCGGAATCCCCTAGACCCAGACCCGGACCCAGACCCAGCCCCCGTCAGGGTCAGTTGGAGTGGTCCGATTCGGGCAGCACGCCGACCGCCACCATGACGCCATCGGCCACGTACAGCTCCGCGCCGAAGGACCGCAGTACGACCGCGATGGCGTCCGAGGGTCGGGCCGACAGGACCCGCCGTTCACCCTCCCGCTCGATATCGATGTTGGCGAAGAAATGGCGCTGTTCTTCGACGGCGGTGATAACGGCCCGGACGATTCGTCCTTCCAGGGCGGCCACGGCGGACACCAGCAGGTCCCATGTCGATGGCCGGTTGGCCGCGTTTCCGGTCCAGGCCATGAGAATGGCCGCGCGCCTCCGGCTGGCCGATCACGATCGACAGGCTGCGGTGCGGTGGCAGACTCCTCGCGGAGGGTGACCATGCCGGCTTCCACGCCGGGCCCGGTAGCGACGGCGAGACGCACGTTCGAGACCGTGACTCTCACCAGGTCATCGCTCATCGGATGACCTTACGGCCCGGTGTGCGCGGCCGGGGGCCGATCTCGCCACGCCGGCCGGGCCAACGCCAGGCCGGCCACCTCTCGCGCTCCCGACCCGCGCAAGGCTCGTGCCACCTCACGCAGCGTGCTCCCTTCAGTCAGGACGTCGTCCAGGACGAGGATCCGGGCGCCGGCGACTCGTTGCGGATCCGTTACGCAAAGCGAGCGGCGCAGCGGACCCGCCGCCACAGCCCGGCGCTCGGCTCGCGGGCGTCCCTGCATCGGCGGCGTCTCGTGCTGCTTCGACACCACGCCGAAGGCCACGTCCCACAGCGGCTCCACGAGCGGGCGGAGCCGTACGGCAATCTCGCCGACCGGGTCCCAGCGTCGCCGGGCGTCGTGGACCTTGGTATGACGGCGTGGGGACCACGAAGTCGAACTCCTCAAACCAGGTGGTGTGCACCGAAAGGTGGGTGGCGACGAGCCGGGCGAAGACGTCGGCCCACCACAGCTCATGCCAGTACTTGTAACGGAGCACGGCATGGCGGAGGGCGCCGTCATGGACACCAACCGCAAACGCCACCGAAAACGCCCGGTCGCTCCGACGGCACCACCAGTTGAGGCAGCGGCCCGCACGCACCAGGCCCTGGCCGCACACCGGACAGCCAAGCGGCACCCATTCGGTGGCGATCGGGGCGTCAACAGGGTCTGGTACACCGGGGCAACTAAGTGCCGCCTCGATGGCGTCCTTTGCCACCTACCCTCCTCAACCGTCGGATCTCTACTCCACCTCGGCTGAGGTGCCGCGTGAACCGCTCTCAGTGTCGCGCCGACCCGTGACCACAAGCCGGCTGCCCCGGTACCGGTCCGGCCGCCGGCGGGCGCCCGCGCGGTCGGAGGCGGGCGGCTCGGTATTACGAGCCGATCACTCCAGCTAGATGAGACCCTCGCGCAGCACGATGGCGATGGCGTGACAGCGGTTACGGGCCTCAAGCCTCGTCATGAGCTTGGCGAGCACCCCCTTGATGGTGCTCTCCGAGTAGGCGAGCTGCTCGGCCACATCCGCGGTGTCATAGCCATCCGCGACGAGTCGCAGCACCTCGACCTCTCGGCCCGAAAGCCGGGCCTCCGCCACGGTCGCCACCGCAGTGCGCTCCGAAAGCGGTTCCCCCAGTTCGAGGACATCCGGCCGGCTCGGCAAATCGTGCACCTGAACGCTCGCCGCCCGGCGCAACAGCCCCTCCGGTAGCTGGCAACCGGCCCGATCGGCGTCCCGAATGACCTGCACCAGGCGGGCCGAGGTGGCATCGGTGCGACGCAGAAAGCCCGTCACCCCCGCGGCCACCGCCATCACGACGCCCGCCTCGTCGAAATGGGCAGCTACCAAGACCACGTGCGGGACGCCGTCGCGCTGAATGGCCCGCGCCACCTTGGCGACCCCCTCGTCCGCCGCATCGGCTACGACCAAAGCCACGCGGGCTCGGTCGAGATCGACAGGTCCGACGAGCTCGATGGTCGGTTCGGCCATGAGCTGGGCCTTTGCGCCCGCCGCCGACAGGGGGTCCGCGGCGTAAATGAAAACCGGGGTACGAGTGCTCACAGTGGTGACGGTACGGGACGGGCCCAGGTGAGGCATCCGTATCGAGTACGCAATTTCCACCGTGCGTGGTGCTACTGTCACGCGCCCTGACGTATATCTGACTGTATTCCAGGCATGATCGCTCAGGGCTCGGCAGGCAGCCGGGCGGAGTGGTAGGACGCCACCATGCAGATCGAAGTTGTCGTCGAGATCCCCAAAGGCACCCGAAACAAATACGAAGCTGACGAGTCGGGGACTATCTGGCTCGACCGCATGCTGTTCACGTCCACCCGATACCCCGAGGACTACGGGTACGTGCCCGAGACGCTGGGTGAGGACGGGGACCCGATCGACGCCCTGGTCCGCCTGGAAGAACCCACCTTCCCCGGTTGCCACATCCACGCCCGCCCGATCGGGGTGTTCCTCATGCAGGACGAGGAGGGCGTGGACGCCAAGATCCTGTGCGTACCCGCCAGCGACCCCCGCTCGAATCACTTGACCGAGTTGGGCCACGTGCCCGAACACGAGCTCCGCGAGATCGCCCACTTCTTCGACATCTACAAGGACCTGGAGCCCGGCAAAGCTACCCAGACCGGCGGTTGGCAGGATCGGCCCGCGGCCGAGTCCACCATCGTCGCCGCCCAGCGCCGCTTCTTCGGCCCGCCCCGGCGCCTAGCCGCCTCGGCTACACGCCGACCAGTTCGGCAACCAGGTCGAAGGCCTGGCCCACCGTGGTCAGCTGCTCCGGGTCCACATCGGGGATCTTGATCGAGAAGGCGTCGTTGAGGGCCAGGGTGATCTCCACCACGGCCAGGCTGTCGGCGTCGAGGTCCTCCCGCCAGCGGGCGTCGGCCCGCACGTCCGTCGGGCTCGATGTCGAGCACCTCGGCCACGCAGTCCCGAAAGGTGTTGAACGCCTCTCCTCGGTCCATCGCCTCAAACTACCGTCTGGGCCTGCCCCGCCTATGGTGGCTGGCATGTCCGGACTGCTGGCTGGAAAGCGCATCGTGGTCACCGGGGTGCTCACCGACGATTCGCTGGCGTACGCCGTGGCCCAGCTGGCCCAGCGCGAAGAGGCCGAGGTCGTGCTGACCGGCGCCGGGCGGGGCCTGTCCCTCACCCGTCGGGTCGCCCGCCACCTGCCTTCGCCCCCCGACGTGCTGGAACTCGACGTCACCGTCCCCGAGCAGTGGACGCCGTCGCCGAGGACCTACAGCCGCGGTGGGGCGCCCTCGACGGGGTGCTGCATTCCATCGGCTTCGCCCCGCCGTCCTGTCTCGGCGGCGGTTTCCTCGACGCCGGGTGGGAGGACGTCAAGGTGGCCCTGGAGGTGTCCGCCTACTCGCTGAAGGTGCTGGCCGCCGGCTTTCGGCCCCTGATGCAGGCAGCAGGCGGCGGCTCGCTCGTGGGCCTCGACTTCGACGCCACCGTGGCCTGGCCGGGCTACGACTGGATGGGCGTCGCCAAGGCCGCGCTCGAGTCCACGGCCCGCTACCTGGCCCGGGACCTCGGCGCCGACCGGATCCGGGTCAACCTCGTGGCGGCCGGGCCGGTCAAGACCATGGCGGCCAAGTCGATCCCCGGCTTCTCTCGCTTCGAGGAAGTCTGGGACGACCGGGCTCCGCTCGGTTGGAGCGTGCACGGATCCAGAACCGGTCGCCCGGGCCTGCGTGGCCCTGCTCTCCGACTGGTTCCCGGCGACCACCGGCGAGGTGCTCCACGTCGACGGCGGCTACCACGCCATGGGGGTCTGAAAGATGGCCGGCGAAGACGCCAGCCGGGCCCACGCCACTCTGGCCGGGTGGTGCTCGTGACCGGGGGCAATCGCGGCATCGGGCTCGCCATCGCCCGAGTCATTCGCCGATGCGGGCGACCGGGTGGCCATCACCTACCGGGCCGAGCCGGTCGACGAGTTTCTCGTCGGTGCGCTGTGACGTCACCTCCGCCGACGAGGTCGACGCCGCTTTCACCGAGGTCGAGAGCCGAGCTGGGCCCGGTCGAGATCCTGGTGTCCAACGCCGGGCTCAACGCCGACCAGCTGCTGCTGTCGATGAAAGAGGACGCCTGGACGCGGGTCATCGACGCCAACCTCACCGGCGCCTACCGGGTCGCCAGGCGGGCCACCTCGAAGATGATCCGGGCTCGCCGGGGCCGGATCATCTTCATCTCGTCGGTGGTCGCCCTGACCGGGTCGCCGGGTCAGACCAACTACGCGGCGTCCAAGGCCGGACTGATCGGGCTTGCCCGCTCGCTGGCCCGGGAAATCGCGCGGCCGGGGCGTCACCGTCAACGTCGTCACCCCTGGCTTCGTGGACAACCGACATGACCGCCGCCCTGCCCGAATCCCGCCAAGCGGAGATCGTCAAGCCAGTCCCACTCGGGCGGATGGCCACCCCGCAGGAAGTGGCCGCCGCCGTGACCTGGCTGGCTTCGGACGGCGGCCGGCTACGTCACCGGGGCGGTGATCCCGGTCGACGGCGGGTTGGGTATGGGGCACTGATGGCGTGCCAACGACCGGCCGCCGCCGCGACCAGCCGGACGTCCTGCCCCACCGCCACCCGTTCCTCTTCGTCGACGAGGTCACCGAGATCGTGCCGGCCCGATCCGCCGCGGGCGGTGGCACCTGACCGGCGAGGAGGCCTTCTTCTCCGGCCACTTCCCGGGCCGGCCCACCCTGCCGGGCGTTCTCATGGTCGAGGCCCTGGCCCAGCTCGGGGGCATCGCCCTGCTTCAGCGACGAGCGCTATCGCGGCAAGCTGCCGCTGTTCGGGGGGATCGACAAGGCCCGCTTTCGCCGTCAGGTGGCCCGGCGACACCCTGGAACTGTCCGTCGAACTCGACCAGCTCGGCTCCACGGCAGGCAAAGGCCACGGCACCGCCCGCGTCGGCGCAAATCGCCTGTCAGGCCCCATGCTCTTCGTGATCGTCACGCCCTGACGAGCGCCACGGGAAAGGCCCGTTAAGGACGGCGGAAGATGAGGGTGGCGTTGTGGCCGCCGAAGGCGAAGCTGTTGGTCATGGCCACGTCGACGGAGGCAGGGCGGGCCCGGTTGGGGACGTAGTCGAGGTCGCAGTCCGGATCGGGTTCGTCCTGGTTGATGGTCGGCGGCAGGGTCTGGTGGTTGAGCGCCTGCACGCAGATGACCGCCTCCAAGGCGCCCGCCGCACCGAGGGTGTGCCCGGTCATGGACTTGGTCGAGGACACGGCGGGGACCCTTTCTCCGAAAACAGCGCTTCAACGCCAACGTCTCGACCCGATCGTTGGGCGGCGTCGAAGTGCCGTGGGCGTTCACGTAGTCCACGGCCGGGCCGGCAGGTCGGCGTCGGCGCAGGCCGAGCCGCATGGCCCGCACGGCCCCGTCGCCCTCGCGGGTGCGGCTGGGTCATGTGGTAGGCGTCGGACGTGGCGCCATAGCCAGCCAGCTCGGCCAGGATCGGGCGCGCCGCGGCGGAGGGCGGCCTCCCGCTCCTCCAGCACCAGCACCGCCGCCCCTTCACCCATGACGAACCCGTCGCGGCCGGCGTCGAACGGCCGGGACGCCGCGCCCGGGTCGTCGTTGCGGGTGGACAGGGCCTTCATGGCGGCGAAGCCGGCGATCGCCGACCCGGGTGATCGGCGCTTCGCGACCCCCCGCACACCATGGCGTCCACCCGGCCGCCCGGATCAGGTCCAGGCCCTCCCCGATGGCGTGGGCCGAGGCCGCGCAGGCCGTAGCGGTGCAGGAGCTGTAGCCGCGGATACCCCATTCCATGGCCACCTCGCCCGCAGCCATGTTGGGGATCATCATCGGCAGGGTGTAGGGGCCCACCCACTCCGGTCCCCGCTGCGGTCAGCACTCCCGCGCCCTCCTCGAAGGACTGGATGCCGCCGACACCGGTGCCGAATCACGACACCGACGCGGTCTGGTTCGGCGCCGACGTTGAGCTTCGACGCGTCAAGGGCCTCGGCGGCGGCGACCAGGGCCAGCTGGCTCACCCGATCGAGATGTCGGGCCCGGCGCTTGCCGAAGACGCTTTCGGGCGTCGAACCCGGTACCTCGGCGGCGATCCGGACCGGGAAGTCGTCCGCGGCGAACAGCGTGATGGCACCTACACCCGACCGCCCGGAGACCAGCCCGTCCCAGGTCGATGCCACCGTCAGCCCCAGCGGGCTCACCGCGCCGACCCCTGTGACCACTACCCGGCGAGCGCACATGGCCGCAGATCCTAGGAGTGGTTCGAACCGGACCGCCGCCGACCGGCTAGACATCGGGGCGTGACAGTGGTCGCCCGGCGCCAGCGGGCCCGTCCCGAGATCCCTGAGACGCTGGGTTACCGGCTCAAGCGAACCCTGCTCGGACCGCCACTGGTCACAGAGCAACTATCGCAGGAACGCCTGAGAAAGCCTATCGCCCTCGGGGTCCTCTCCCCCGATTGCATCTCGTCGACCGCGTACGGCACCGAAGAGATGCTCGTCGATCCTCGTCCCCTACGTCGGACTGGCCGCGTTCAGCCTCGTCCTGCCGATCACGTACGCCATCCTCGGCGTCCTCATCTTGGTCACGCTGTCCTATCGCGAAGTGGTCATGGTTTACACCAAGGCCGGCGGCTCGTACGTGGTGGCCCGGGACAACTTCGGAGTCCGAGTCGCCCAGATCGCAGCGGTGGCGTTGCTCATCGATTACACGGTCACGGTGGCCGTGCAAACGTCCGCTGGCACCAATGCCCTGACCTCAGCCGTGCCTTCCCTGGTCCACTACCAGCTGCCACATCACCGTGGCGGTGGTGATCCTGCTGCTCTACGGGAACCTCCGGGGCATCCGGGAAGCCGGCAACCTCTTCGCCCTGCCCACCTACCTTTTCATCGTCACGACCGCGCTGCTCATCGTGGTCGGCCTCGTCCGGGCTGCAATCACCGGCCTGCCGAAGGCGAACGTACACGCCCCCGGTGCCCTGCCCTTGGGGACCCACACCGGGAGCGGATTCCTTATGGGGGCCACGGTCTTCATCATGCTCAAGGCGTTCGCCAACGGCGGGTCGTCGCTGACCGGCCTGGAAGCCATCTCGAACGGGGTGGGATCGTTCCGGCCCCCTGAGGGTCCCAACGCCCGGCGGGTGCTTGGTGGTCATGAGCATCGTCCTCGGGTGCCTGGTGCTCGGCGTGTCGATCCTGGCGCACCTCACCCATGCCATTCCGTTCAAGACTGGATCACCGACGGTGCTCTCCCAGGAAGCGAAGCTGGTCTTCGGCAGCGGCGGCTTCGGCCATGTCATGTTCTGGGTCGTGCAGCTCGTCACCTTGCTCATCCTGTACACCGGCGGAAACACCAGCTTCAACGGTTTTCCCTTCCTCGCTAGCTTCGTCGCGGAGGACCGCTTCCTGCCGTACAAGCTCACCAAGCGGGGCCACCGCCTGGTGTTCTCCAACGGCATCATCGTCCTCGCCATGGTGTCCATCGCCCTCCTGCTGGTGACGCGAGCCAAGGTGAGCGAGTTGGTTGCCGTTTATGCCATCGGCGTGTTCACCGGCTTCACCATGGCCGGCGCGGGCATGACCAAGCACCACCTGCGCCTCAGAGAGCCGGGTTGGAAAGTAAAGGCGGTCATCAACGGCAGCGCGGCGGTGGTGTCTTTCACCGTGGTGGTCATCTTCGGCGTAACGAAGTTCTTCGAGGGCGCCTGGGTCGTGCTGATCCTCTTCCCGGTCCTGGTGTTCGTGCTGATCCGGCTCAACCAGCGCTACCGGGAGGAGGCCGCCGTCTTGGGCGAGACGGCGGCGGCGGCCGCCGCTGAGGCCAGCCCGCTCAAACGGCAGGTGGCCCTGGTCTTGATCGACCGGCTCGACCTGGCCACGGCCCGGGCCATCCAGTACGCCAAATCCATGAGTGTTGACGACCTGCGCGCCGTGCACTTCGCCATCGACAACGTGCGGGCCCAGGCGCTGGAAGACCGCTGGGTACGGCTCGGGATGTCGCGATTGCCGCTGGAAATCGTCGAGTGCCCGGACCGTCGGCTGGTCCGGGCTGCCCTCGAGATGGCCGACGAGGCAGCCGCCGACGGCGAGACCGAAGTGACGGTCCTCCTCCCCCGCCGCGCCTACCGGTACGCGTGGGATCGGCTGCTGCACAACTCCGAGGGCGAACGCATCGCCGCCGCGGTCAGCCGCATCGAGCATGTGAACGCCACCATTGTCCCCTTCGACGTGGAGGCCGAACTGCGGGATCGCCGCCGTCATGAGCAGGGCGAGTCCCAGGTTCCCCCGTCCGAGGGTGACAAGCGGGAGTCGGAGATCGACGAGATGGTGCTGTCGACTGTGCGCGGTGCGATACCCATTAGCAGCCTCAAGCCCCGCCAGCGCGCCCGGGTCGCCGGGCGCGTCAAGTCCCTCACCGTGCAGCCCTGGGGCAACGTCCCAACCCTGCAGGTGCAGCTCACTGACGATCAGGGCAAGCTGGTGGTCGCCTTCCTGGGTCGTCGGCAGATCGCCGGTCTGGCACCGGGCAGTCGCATCGTCGTGGACGGCACCGTGACGGAACGTCGCGGTCACCTGGTGATGATCAACCCCGAGTACGAGTTCTTGCCCCCCACTGACCACAACTAGCCGTGGGTAGGGTACTGAGGTCTGTCCGGTAGGGAGGGTTGGCCATCCACGAGCCGCCAAGCGTCGCGAGCGAACCAGCCCCGCCGACCCGGGCGGACCCCTTGCCCGGCTGGAATCGGCCTGCCAGCCCCGGGATCTCCATCCGGTTACCCGAGTCGCGGGCGTACCGGCTGAAGCGCCGGTTGCTGGGCCCCCCACTGATCAGCGATCAACTCACTCAGCAGCGGCTCGGCAAACCGACTGCGCTGGCCGTTCTGTCGTCGGACGTCATGTCGTCCTCGGCCTACGCCACCGAAGAGATCCTGCGCATCCTCGTTCCCATCGGCGGGCTGGCCGCGTTCAGTCTGGTCGCGCCGATAACGCTGGTGATCCTCGGGGTCCTGGCCGTGGTGACGATCTGCTACCGCGAGGTCGTGAAGGCCTATCCCAAGGCAGGCGGATCGTACGTGGTCAGCCGCGACAATTTCGGACCCAACGTGGCCCAGATCGCGGGAGCGGCCCTGCTCATCAGCTACACCATCACCGTCGCCGTGTCGGTGGCGGCCGGTTCGGACGCCATCACCTCGGCGGTGCCTGGTCTGCGCGGCGTGGTAGTCCCGATGTCGCTGGCTTTCGTGATACTCATCGCGTATGGCAACCTGCGCGGCTTCCGCGAAGCCGGCCGTGTGTTCGCCATTCCGACCTACTTCTTTATTGCCAATATGGCGGTGCTGATCGTCGCCGGCCTGGTGCAAGCCGCGGCCGGGACGCTGGGGCACGTGACGAGCGCCCCGGGGCAGATCCCGCTCGGACATGAGGGGGGTGGGCTGCTGCTCGGCGTGTCGTTGTTTTACGTGGCGCGGGCGTTCGCCAATGGCGGGTCGGCGATGACAGGAACCGAAGCCATCTCGAATGGTGTCAGCGTGTTCCGCCAACCGCAGGCCGACAATGCCCGCGCCACCCTGGTAATCATGAGCACGATCCTGGGGACGATGTTCCTCGGCGTGTCGGTGCTGGCCGCCCTGGCCCAGGCCCGGCCGTTCGAGTCCGGAACGCCCACGGTCGTGTCGGAACTGGGCCGACTGGTCTACGGCTCAGGCCCGGGAGGGTCGATCCTGTACGGCTGCCTGCAAGCCGCCACCGCCCTCATCCTTATTCTGGCCGCGAACACCAGCTTCACGGGCTTCCCGTTCTTGGTCAGCTTTGTCGCCGAGGACTCCTTCCTGCCCCGACCGTTGACCGTACGGGGCCACCGACTGGTGTTCTCCAACGGGATCATCGTCCTGGCCGTGGCGTCCATGCTCCTGTTGGTGGCCACTCGCGCCAGAGTGGCGTCCCTC
This sequence comes from uncultured Acidimicrobiaceae bacterium, assembly GCA_963834775.1. Lineage (GTDB taxonomy): Bacteria > Actinomycetota > Acidimicrobiia > Acidimicrobiales > Palsa-688 > PALSA-693. The sequence continues at coordinate 214,119 of CAWICR010000006.1, read as the reverse complement.
ATCCCCATGTACGCCATTGGTGTCTTCACCGGCTTCACCATGGCTGGCGCCGGCATGGTGAAGCACCACCTGACGCACCGGGGCCAGGGTTGGCGTCGCAGCGTCCTCATCAACACAACCGCCGCCGTGGTGTGCTTCCTCGTCGTGCTCATCTTCTCCATCACGGAGTTCACACAGGGGGCGTGGGTCGTCGTGGTGGTAATGCCCGTGTTGATCTACGGCCTGATGCGGACCAACGCCCAATACCGAGAAGAGGACGCCGTACTCGACGAGGGTGTGGCCCTCCAGGCTTGCGAAGCCCCGGTGCTGCGCCGGCACACCGCCATCGTGTTGATCGACCGCATCGACTTGGCCACAGCCCGCGCCGTCCAGTACGCCCGCAGCCTGACGCCGGACGAACTGTACGCGGTGCACTTCAACACCGACAATCGCCGGGCCGAGGCGGTGATGCGCCGCTGGCGCGACCTCGGGTTGTCGAGTCTGCCGCTCGAGGTGATCGACGTCGCCGACCGCCGGCTCGGCCGGGCGGCACTGGAAATGGCGGCCAAGGCATCCAGTGACGGCCAGACCGAGGTCAGCGTCCTGATTCCTACCCGCACGTATCGGCGCAGCTGGGGCGCCTTGCTGCACGGCAAGAATGCCGATCGGCTAGTCCGAGTATTGGGTCGGGTTCCGCATGTCAACGCCACGCTGGTGCCGTTCAACGTGGCGGATCTCGCCGAAAGCAAACGGGCCCTCACCAACCCGACCCGTCTGTCACAAAGCATGCAGGAAGCTGGTATGCAGGCAACGCCGGGCCCGGCCACGTCCGCGCACGTCGCCGGGACCACGCCGATCGCCGACCTCCAGCACCGTCAGCACGCCAGGGTCGCCGGCCGCATCCATTCCGTGCGCATCCAGCCCTGGTCGGGGGTGCCGGCTCTGGAGTGCACATTGGCCGACGCCAGCGGCGCCGAGCTGCTGGTGGTGTTCCTGGGCCGACGGGAGGTCGCCGGGATCCGTAACGGTACCCAGCTGGCAGTCGACGGAGTGATCGGCGAGCGCCGCGGCCGGCTGGCGATGCTCAACCCCGCCTACGAGCTTCTGAGCGTGCCGGAGAGCGAGTCGGGTCTGTCCGGCTAGGCCTCAACGCACGAGACGCAGGTCGACGGCAGCCAAGCGCCCGGTGGGGCGCCGACCGTCAACGTTCACTAGGCTGCCGTCCAAGGCCACGTAGGGTTGGTCGCCCGGGAGCAGCCCCAGTTCGAACTGGCAGTCCGCCAGGTTCAGCCGGCCCATCAGCTCGCCCGCCAAAGCTCCGGCGATGAGGGTCGACTCCTCGCCGAAGCCCATGAGCTGAGCCGCCCCGCTCATCACCGCGAAGTCCGCCCCTCGGCGGGCCGCTATCAGCCGATAGCCGGGACAAGCGCACCGTCAGCTCGCCCACCACCACACCCACACCCACCAGCAGCAGGGCGGTGACCACGTCGCGGCCCTGTGTCATGAACAGCTGGCCGTAGGGCCGGCTATCAAAAAAACCGAAGGCGGTGGCGCTCAGTACCGCCGCGATCAAAGCCCCCGCGACCACCAAGCCGGGCCGCCACGGCTACGGACAGTACGAGCAGCAGCGCCACATCAGTGCTCGGCAGGTCCTGACGAACCAGCACCCAGGCCGCCGGCACTGCAACGGGCAGCAACCCGGCCAGGAGAGGAGCCAAACGGCGCAGCATCACAGGGGCCGAGTCGATGCCAGAAATGGTACGGGTCCTTACCGAGGCGCGTACGGGCAGTGGCGGCAACCCTGTTCGCAGCACATGCCTCGCTCCCACAAGCTGCGCGCCGTCTGCACGAAGAGGCCCGATTCCGGATCGGCGTACCCGGGCTCGCCCGCTATCACTGCGGCATGGTGGGCATCGATCAGCGCGACGTAGTCGCCTCGGCGGGGGTCGAGACGCCCGGTTGCCGGGACCAACAACTCGGGACGCATCGGGTCGCCTGGCCCGCTGAGCCGGTCCAGGGAACGCAGCACCAGCCACCAGGAGGCCAACCCGTGCGAGCAGGGCTCTGCGGGTGCCACCACGCACTCATCAGGACAACGGCACAACCCGTCGGCCATCCATTCCGCCAGGCTCCCGGGATCAGGCGGGGACCAGCCGCTGACTCGGTCGAACCAGGCATGGGTGCGGCGAATCGCCTCGGCCGGACTGGCAGCCATGCCTGGCACCCTAAGCCGAACTGGCATGCACTCTCGCAGTCCGGCCCTGCGGCCACCCTCGAGGACGCCAGGCAGGCCTCCTGGACCCGAGGATGTCAGCCCAACTGGCTCTGGTGAAGCCTGGCTAACGCCCCGCGTTGCGCGCGCCCCTGAAGGCAAGGGCGCCGAGAATGCCATGATGGCAGGCTGGACGTCGGCCCCGGCAGAGGAGGTGGTCATGGCAGCAGGTACGGGATGGTTCGAGACCGTCGCTGAGGCCCAGAAGCGAGCCAAGAAGCGCCTACCAGACTCGGTATACCGCGCCCTGCTGGCCGGCTCCGAGAAGGGCGTAACGGTGGAGGACAACGTGGCCGCCTTCGGCGAATTGGGCTTCGCGCCCCACGCCGCGGGCCTCTGCGAGAAGCAGGAGCTGGCCACCACGCTCCTCGGTCAGGCCATCGCCCTGCCGGTTGTCATTTCTCCGACCGGCGTGCAGGCGGTCCATCCCGATGGTGAGGTCGCCGTCGCCCGGGCCGCGGCTTCCCGCGGCACCGCTATGGGGCTCAGCTCCTTCGCCAGCAAACCGATCGAAGAAGTGGTCGCAGCCAACCCGCAGACCTTCTTCCAGATGTACTGGGTTGGCTCCCGCCAGGGTATGGCGCAACGCATGGAACGGGCCCGGGCGGCTGGCGCCGTGGGGCTGATCGCCACCCTCGACTGGTCGTTTTCTCACGCCCGCGACTGGGGTAGCCCGCATATCCCCGAACAACTCGACGCGAGAGAGCTGCTCCGTCTGGCCCCCGAGGGCCTGGCCCGCCCCAGGTGGCTGCTCAGCTGGGCGAAGACGGGGAAGCCACCCGGCCTCGGTGTACCCAACATGGCCGAGCCGGGCGACCCGGCTCCTACGTTCTTCGGTGCCTACGGGGAATGGATGCGGACTCCCCCTCCGAGCTGGGACGACGTGCGGTGGCTGGCGGACGAGTGGGGCGGGCCCTTCATGCTCAAAGGTGTGGTGCGGGTCGACGACGCCAAGCGCGCCGTCGACGCCGGGGTCAGCGCCATATCCGTTTCCAACCATGGCGGCAACAATGTCGATGGCACCCCGGCGACCATCCGGGCGCTCCCGGGCGTCGCCAATGCGATCGGCAGCCAGATCGAGGTGGCCCTTGACGGTGGCATCCGCCGGGGCAGCGACGTGGTGAAGGCTCTGGCACTGGGCGCCCGGGCCGTCATGATCGGGCGAGCCTATTTGTGGGGCCTGGCCGCCAACGGGCAGGCAGGTGTGGAGAACGTCCTCGACATCTTGCGAGACGGGATGGCGGCCACGCTGCTCGGTCTCGGCAAGGGCTCGGTGCATGAGCTGACTGCGGACGACGTCGTGATCCCGCCGGGTTTCCTGCGCCGGTTGGGTGATACCGTCAGCTGAAGGGGCGCGCCCTCGTCCTCGATGCTTGTGCCTGGCAGATCCGCCCGGGCCCGCCGGTGTGGGCCGCTCCTCTACCCGCTTTCGACGGGAGAACCAGCGGGCGCCGAGAGGCTCGGCGCGATAATGGGGTGTGCGAACGACTCCCCTGATCGGACGTAAGGCATGGTTTGGCCCCCGGCGGATCGGGTGGGGGCTCGGCCCGGTCTCGACGGAGGGCTGGTTGGTGACGCTCGCTTTCACGACGCTGGCGCTCACGACCAGGAAGCGTCAGGTGGCGCCGCGCTGGGTCCGATACCCGATCCTGGGCGGTTTTCTGCTCCTACTCGTCGCGAAGGGAACATCGCCTGGAGGTGCCCGGGCCCGAGCAGATTTCGAAGCGGTCACCGCCACGCCGCGGTGAGCGTCGGGCGGCCGGCAGCCGCGTTTAGGGCTTTCCGGGTCTGAGCACCAGGTTCTCAGGTCTTGTCTAGTGGTGCCGGCTACGCCCTGATCTGCGTGCGCCGCGTCGGCACCCGGTCAAGCCGTATGCACGAGTTCGCGAGCGGCTCGGGCGATGTGCTGGGCGTCGATTCCGGCCGCCGCCATCAGCTCTTCGCCCGTGCCCGAGCCCGGCAGATCCCGAACGGCCAGTTGCGTGAGGCGGAGATCGAGAACACCGCCGGCGAGCAGGCTCTCAGCTACAGCTGAGCCGAGGCCCCCTTCCGGATGGTGATCTTCGACGACGACCAGGCGTCCTCGTGTCGCGGCCACGGCGGCAGAGAGCGTGGCGGTGTCGACCGGCTTGACCGAATAGAGGTCGATTACCCGGGCGCGGATGCCGTCACCGGCGAGGAGATCGGCGGCTTCCAGGCAGGCGTGCAAGGTAACGCCGGCGCCGACGAGCGTGACCTGGTCGTCAGAGCTGGAACGGAGCACTTTCGAGCCACCGATGGGAAAGCTCTCACCGCTCTCGTACAGGGTCGGGTACGCACCCCGGGTGGTGCGGAGATAGCTGATACCGGGCGTGGCAGCCATCTCCTCGACCAGGGCGACGGTGCTGGTGGCGTCGCTGGGATAAAGCACGGTAGAACCGTGGACGGCCCGCATCATGGCGAGGTCTTCCAGTCCCATCTGTGATGGTCCGTCGGCGCCGATCTCGACACCCGCGTGGGAGCCGACGAGGCGCAGGTCGACGAGCGAGATGGCGCCCATCCGGATGAAGTCGTAGGCGCGGGTCATAAAGGCCGCGAAGGTCGAGGCGAACGTCTTGAAGCCGCGAGCGTTGAGCCCGGTGGCGGCGGCGATCATCTGCTGCTCGGATATGTACATCTCGAAGTACCGTTCGGGATAGTTGTGAGTGAACTCATCCGCGAACGTGGAATTGCTGACTTCAGCATCGAGAACCACGACCTTGGAGTCGCGTGCCCCGAGCGCCACCAGCCCGTCCCCGTAGGCTTTACGCGTCGCCACCTTCTGCCCCAGATCGAACCGAGGCACGGGGTGGTCGCTCCCGTCGTTGGCATCGCTCGCCACTGGGTGAGGCTGGGGCAGAGGGCCCCGCACCCGGAGGTGACGGATTCCGCCGAGTTCGCCGATGGCCCGCTCAGCCATGTCAGGAGGGAACGGCCGGCCGTGCCAACCGTTTTTATTCTCGACCTCCGAAAAGCCGCGGCCCTTGATGGTCTTGGCAATAATCGCCGTCGGCATTTCGTCGGTCGGATGCTCAGCAGCATCCAGCGCTTCATCGATAGCGGCCAGGTCGTGGCCATCGATCACCAGAGGGCGCCATCCGAACCCCTCGGCCCGCCGCGCGTAGGCATCCACGTTCCAGCCCAGGTCGGTCTCGCCGCGCTGGCCGAGGCGATTGACATCGACGATGGCAACCAGGTTGGACAGGTGGTAGTACGACGCCTTGTCGAACGCCTCCCAGATCGAGCCTTCGGCCATTTCGCTGTCCCCACAGAGGACCCAAACCCGGAAAGGTATTTTTTGCAGGTACTTGCCGGCCAGGCCGATACCGACTCCGTCCGGAAGGCCCTGGCCCAGCGACCCGGTCGCCACGTCCACCCACGGCAATAGCGGTGTCGGGTGTCCCTCGAGGCGCTGGCCGAAGCGACGGTAGCCCGTCATCAGTTCGTCCTCGGTCACCACCCCGACGGCCGTGAAGATCGAATACAACAGGGGCGAGGCGTGACCCTTGGAGAAAATGAGGTGATCGTTGACTACGGAGTGCGGGTCGTCCCAGTCGTAGCGAAGGTGACGGCTCACGAGTGCGGCGAGCAGATCGGCCGCCGACATGCTCGACGTCGGGTGCCCGGATCCGGCGCTGGTCGAGGCGCGGATCGAGTCGACCCGCAGTTGGGCGGCGAGCTCGGCGACGGTATCCAGTTCAACGCCGGTGAGATAATCGAGTTTGGTCATGGTCGCGCCTCCACTGCCGGGCAGATGGATAGTTCGCCACGCAGCCTAGAGGGTGTGCGACGCGGATCAGGCCGCCCACCGGAGAGCTCGTGATCCGGGCGAAATGGGCCATGTTGTTGACGGCTCTCACCGCGCTCGCTGCCGCGTGTTCGAGTGGCGGTTCCGAGGCCGCGCCGAACGTCACGATACCGGGGCGCACCGTGAGCCCGCCGCCGTCTGCCAGCCCCCGGCCGACCGCCGCCGGCGTCGTGGCGTCACGTGAGGTGTGGAAACTACCGGCCCCGGTGTCGCGCCCGGTCGTGCTTCCGGTCCACGGCGGGTTCGTGGTGCTCGGTGGACTGGCCACCGGCGATGTCTCCACCTCGCGTATCGTCCAGGTTGACGTCGCCGGCGGGAGCTCACAGATCACCGGCCACCTGGCTGTGGCGGTGCACGACAGCGCCGGGGCCGTGATCGGCGGGCGTTTTTTGGTCTTCGGGGGCGGTTCATTCAGCACGGTGTCAGCCGTCCAGAGTTGGACCTCCGGCTTGGCTACTGAGGTGGCAAAGCTGCCAGAGGCTCGCTCGGATCTGTCGGCTGTCACCCTGAACCGCACGTCCTACCTGGTCGGCGGGTTTGACGGGTCCGCAATGACACCTGACGTGCTCGCCACGACGGACGGCGTGTCGTTCCGCCCCGTCGCCCGCTTGACCGTCCCCGTCCGCTACGCGGCGGTGGCGAACCGTCGGCACCTCCCTGTGGGTGATTGGAGGCGTAACGAGCACCACCGAAGGGGGCACGGCGGAGACCGACGCCGTGCAGCGTATCGACCTCTCCACCGGGCAGGCCAGCGTCACGGGTCGACTCCCCTACCCGGTCGGTCATGCCACCGCCCTGACGCTGGACGGTGAGGTCTTTGTGTTCGGTGGACGGTCCGGGACCGTGCCAAGCGCGGCGATCTGGCGCCTGGACCCAGCCGACGCAACCATGACACCAGCGGGGCAGCTGCCGGGACCGGTCTCCGACAGCGGTTCTGTGGTCGTCGATGGGGTCGGATATCTGGTGGGAGGCGAGGTGACGGGCCCGGCGCAGCCACTCGACACCGTCGTCTCCATACGGCCGAGCCCGCAGGCCGGGCGAACGGCCCGATGAGCGAACTGACGCCCACAGCTGAGGCCGGCGCGGCGCCGCTCATGGTCAAGAGGGAAAATAGAATTGGCGACGTGGTCCGATGTATCGCCGTGGCGAGTGTAAGCATCGCCGTCGGACTGTTGTCGGGGGCCTGCAGCGGCCCCGCCGCGGCGCCCGGACCGCCGTCCGCGTATCTCGGGACCATCGTGAACAATCCGCTGCCAGCCGGGATCGGCAACCTCCATCTGACCGATGACGCAGGTCGCACGATGAGTCTGGCGGCATTGCACGGCCAGATCGTGGTACTCGCCGATTTTCTCACCCTGTGCCAGGAGACGTGTCCGCTCACGACGGGGAATCTGTTGGATATGGATCGTGCGGTTACCACAGCCGGGTTGGCGAGCCAGGTGCGCTTCGTGGAACTGACCGTGGACCCCACCCGGGACACGCCCTCCCGGCTCGCCGCCTACCGGGCGCTGGTGGCGGCACCACCGAACTGGTTGCTCCTCACGGGTAATACCGGTACGGTCAACTCCATCTGGCGTTATTTCCGAGTCTGGTACCAGAAGGTGCAGGAGGGAACGCCGGCGGGCGTCGACTGGCTCACCGGCCGGCCCTTGAGCTACGACGTCAGCCACGAAGACGCCCTGATCTATCTGGATCCCGCCAGCCGCGAGCGCTTTGTCGTGGTGGGCTCCCGAACGCCACCGGGTCCTCGGTGCCGCCCGCCTTGCGGCCGTTTTTGAGCGATCAGGGCCGCGCCGATCTGGCCCACCCTGATGCGAGCACGTGGACGCCCCAGGAGGCGCTGAGCCCGATCGCCTGGCTGGCGGGCCGGCCCATCCATCTGCCGGGACGGTGAGCGCTCACCCCTGGGTGTGAGCCCCGCGGGCGGCCACGCTTGCGCTCCCCCGAGGAAGGTGGGTCAGGCCCTCGGTAGGGGCAGCTCCACGGTGAGTGGTCCGGCGTTGGCAAAATAGAGGGTTACACCGAGCGACTTGCCCGGGAACGGGCCACCCGCGGGGATGGTCAGGGTGGCGTCTGCAGGTGGTACCGGGGCAGCGGAGCGGCCGGGTACGAGGAGGGGTCCGTAGTGCAACCAGCCGGCGATCACGCCGGGCGACGGCAGGTCGCCGTCGCAACTGGCCAGATCGGGAATCTCTCCGACACTGACTTGGCGGTGATAGATGGCCACGGGGGTATTTCCGCCGGCCAGGGCGGCATCCAGCTGATCGGATGCGACGCTGGCAGTGGTGACGTGCAGATCGCTGGTCAGGGTACGCGACGGCCCGGTGTGCAGGAAGGTGGCGGACACGGTGATGGTGCCCGCCCGGGCCACCACCATTCGTGGTGCGGTCGCCGGGGCAGCCCGGGACGTGACCCCGACGAGCAGTAGCGCGGCCAGCATCCACCGGGTCCACAGGGGGCTGGAACGAATAGTCCGCCCGGGAGTGAGGCCGTTCATCGGGTAATTCCGGTGTGACCGAGCGAATAACGGCCGGGTTGCGGCCACACGCATAGGCCGTGGGGCTGGGGTCCTACCGGGATCTCGGCCAGCAGCCGGCCGTCCACGGTAGAGATGGCGTACACGACGCCGTTGTAGCGGCCCGACACCCACAGCACCCGCCCGTCTGGCGAGACGCCGCCCATGTCCGGACTGCCGCCCCCCGGGATCCACCAGGTGCGGGCGATCTTGGCGGTGGCGAAATCGATGACGGTGATGGAGCCGTTGCCCCGGTTGGTCACGTAGAGGTAGCGGGCGTCGCGGCTGGGATAGAGCCCGTGGGCGTCGGGACCGGTGGGAATGAAGCCCGTCGGGCGGAACGAGGCCGCGTCGATCAGCCACACCCCGGCGTGGTTTTTGTCGGCCACGTAAAAGGTGTGTCCGGTGGGATCAAGCTTGATGTCCTGCGGGCTCGATCCCGGTAGGTCCAGGTAGCCGTCCACCTTCAGGGTGTGCAGATCGACGCGGACCAGCCGGCCGGCGAACTCGCAAGTGGCAATGAGATAGGCGCCGTTGGCGGCGAAGTCGATGTGGTCCACCCCTGCGCAATTCACGGTGACCCGGTGTAGGAGGGCGAAGGTATGGGGGTCGCGGAAGTCCAGGTCCTGGCGGGCCTCGGCAACCACCACGGCGTCGCGTCCGTTGGGCGTGAAGTACATGTTGTAGGGGTCGTCGACGGGGATGTTCGGCCCGGCCGGGTAGCCGGTCCGGGGATCGATCGGCGTCAGGCTGTTGGCCAGGTCGTTGGTGACGTACAGGGTCCGGAGGTCGTAACCCGGTACGACGTGTTGCGGATTCAGCCCCGTCTGATAGGTAGCGAGGACACGGTAAGTGGCCGGGTCGATCACGGTCACCGTCGACCCGCCGCTGTTCGGAACGTAGATCCGGTACGGGACGCCCTGGACGGCCGAGCTCAACATGTTGACCCCGGCGTCGGCATAGATGTTCGCCGGATTGTCAACCGGTGGCATGCCCGCAAGGGGAAGATTCAGATCGGAGCCGGCGCGGAGGCCGACGCGGCGGCGCGCCGGCCGTGGTTGGCGGCGCGGGAGCCGCCACGGTCGTCGTGGCGTCGGAGCGCACGCCCTGTGGCCCGGAATCGGCACGATCAATGACCGCCCAGGTGAGCGCGATGATCGCCGCGGTCGCCGCCAACAGGGCCAGCGAGAACCGTCGGCGGCGGGTTCTGCTCCAGCGTCTCCAACCGCCCCTGGGGCCGGGAGGGTTCATGCCAACTCCGTGCGGTCGTCCGTCCTTCGACCCTACCGCCGACCTCGACGGGGCCGACGCACCTGGTGTTAGGCGACCCTAAAGAGAGGGCGGCCACTGCGGCTACTGACCCCGGCACGCCCCGGGCCAGGTCCGTTCAACGCCGCAACGGATCCAGCGGCAACTAGGGGCCCGACACCGTCACCACGTGAGGATCCGCCGTCCCCTCCGGCGCCCACTTTCCTGAACTCGAGCGCCAGGTCTGCCCGCCAAAAGAGACGCTGCGGAGATGGTAGTTGTACGCGTGTGCGACAGCCCAGGAGGCTATTTGCCATCCCGTCTTCTCGCTGACCGGAGTCCCGAGCAGGTCGGCGCCTCGCTGGGTAGCCAGCGCCTCACCAAGTGCCGAGGACGCCGGCGGAGGCCCTGCGAAGCCGTGGAGGTGACAAGAGATGCCGGCGCCAATCTCACCGGTCAGCGCCACGGCCAGGGCACGCGCCTGGTCTTCCCAGGCCGCGTAGGCACTCGGTGTTGCGCTCAGCTGGACCGACTGGGCTGCTTCGGTTACTGGCATGGTTTGCCAGCCCACGACCTGGGCCAGGCGGCTGTAGAACGCCGAGGCCGCAAATGTCGGATCGAGCAGTTCCGACTGCGTACCCCAGCCCTGCGACGGGCGCTGCTGAAAGAGTCCCACGGAGTCCCGGTCTCCATACGGGAGGTTCTCGAGTCCTGATTCCTGTAAAGCGGCCGCCAGGGCCACGGTCACGGCATGGTCCGGTTGCTGTTCCTTTACCGCGGCAGCCGCGATGATCGCGGCGTTCTGTGTCTGCTCGGGATTGAACGTGTACTGCTGGTTGGCGGCTCCGATGACCGCGCATCCCGGTGTGGCGACCGGCCGGGATGACAGGGCGTTCAGGGCACCCCACGTACCAGCCACAGCCACGATCACCACCATCACGATGAGCAGAACCGCTAGCGCGGGCCTTATACGACGGGCTCTCCGACGGCGGCTCGACACTGGGGGAGGGGCCGGCGCATCGATTGTCACGCTAACGGCTAAAGGACACGGTGTTGTTGCCGCGACGGTCCGTTCCGGGCGTCTCGCCGTGCTCGTACACCTCAGCCGCCGGGCCGACGATCAGCGGATCCGGCGTGCCGACGACGCTCGTCCTTGCGTCGGGATAGTCGAACTGGCTGAGGACGTAACGCATGGCGTTGATCCGGGCCCGCTTCTTGTCGTTGCTCTTCACGACCGTCCACGGCGCGAACGGCGGTGTCGGTCTGCTCGAACATGGCTTCTTTGGCCACGGTGTAGTCGTCCCAGCGGTCGAGCGAGGCCAGGTCGGTCGGCGAGAGCTTCCATTGGCGGACCGGGTCGATCCGGCGGATCAGGAAGCGGGTGCGTTGCTCGGCGCGCGACACCGAGAACCACAGCTTGACCAGGCCGATGCCATCATCGGTCAGCATGCCGCTCGAACTCGGGAGCCTGCCGGACGAAGAGATGGTACTGCGCGTCGGTGCAATAGCCCATGACCCGCTCCACTCCGGCCCGGTTGTACCAGGACCGGTCGAAGAAGACGATCTCGCCGGCAGCTGGGCAGGTGGGCGATGTAGCGCTGGAAGTACCACTCGCCGCGCTCGCGCTCGCTCGGCTTCTCCAGGGCCACCACCTGGGCCCCGCGGGGATTGAGGTGCTCGGTGAAACCGCTTGATGGTCCCGCCCTTGCCGGCGGCGTCCCGGCCTTCGAAGAGGATGACGAGCCGCTGGCCGGTGTCTTTGACCCAGTTCTGCAGCTTCAGCAGCTCGATCTGGAGCAGCCGCTTGAGCACCTCGTATTCGGGCCGCGGCAGCCGCTCCGGGTAGGGATAGCCCTCCCGCCAGGTGTCGACCAGCCGCCCGTCCTTCCAGCGCAGTACCGGCTCGTCGTCGTCGTCGGTCTCGTCGAGTTCGAGTTCGTCCAGGTGCTGGGAGAGGTCGGTGTCAAGATCGAGGATGGGCGGCGCGTCGGCGCGATCGTTCGCCATGGTGGCGGAGGCTAGCGGCGGGGCCGTCCTCGTCATGGGAGCTACCCGGGGGCGGTCCGTTCCGCCGCCCAGTTTCCCTGTACACCTACCCCGCCCTGATGTGTCACCGCCACGGAGCGTGGCCTCGCCCGCCGATCACGAGGGGGAGGGGGTCACGGGGAGTGACGCTCGGATGGTCGACCGGCTGCACGCCGGTTACCCGCACGGCCATCCCGGTAGGCGGAGGCTCGGGCAGGCAGCCGCGTCAGTAGGTGGGCACCCGTTCGAAGAACGGCGGAAATGCGAAGTCCAACTCAATGGTCGATGCCGAGGTGAGCACCCCAAAGAGACTCGTCCGCACGAAGCATTGGACGAGATGATTCGCGAACGAAGGTGGCTCCGTTCCCGAGAACGCGGGCGAGGCCGCCATCCTGGCGTCCACCTCGGGATCGAGCCCCGGCCGAGGACGAAACTTTGTTACCTCAACGTAGCCATGGAGTAGAGCCCCTGGCCTTGAGTGACAGGAAATAGCGTCGAGGGCTGCCTCGAGATCCTCCAGGGCGGAGTACTTAAAACCAACATGGGAAGCCGCCTCAGGCCCGAGTTCCGACAGGGAGTCCAGGTAACGGCGGCCGCTATCTGAGTTGGTACAGATGCGGCGGAGTTCCATTTCGAGAGCCCACTGCGCCTCACGCATGGGAGCCAGGTACACCAGGTTGTCGTGGTGATTGGCTGTCGGCTCGTCCAGAAGAGCACTACAGAAACCATCTGAACCAGGCCGGGGCCCGTTGTCGACCAAGACACAACCACAGTCAGCAAGGAGCATACGGGCCTCTCGCTCCATACCCGGCTGGTAGTAGAGAGCGAGGTGTCCAAGCGCCCGAGCTCGAGTTGTGGTTGACGCTTCATTCGTCTGCATGTCCACCAGACCTCCCTGTTATGCGTAGGTAGTGACAAACTCGAGAGCCGAGACTTGATTGATGTCGAGCCGGGAGCTCAACCTCCGAATCCCTTTCGGCGCAAGGCGAAGTGGCGCGACGTCAGCCTGAATGTACTCATGTTGGTCGCCCTGGACAACTTAGTGAAAGTGATCATTCTGAAAGTGATCACCTCTCTTCGTCACTTGACGGGTGCGCCCGGGCGTGGCAGGATGGCAGGGGATCCGATGCAGCCTTCGGTAGTTCCGATCAGCTATATTTGCTCTTCTCCCGAGCCACCGCGCATGTGGTCGTTTGATTCGATTGGAGAATAGGGGGGTCACGATGTCAAGGTCTCGGTGGACGAGGAGACGCGCCCGGGTGTGTCTCGCAGCTGGTGTCTCGGCCGCCGTGCTCGTGGTCGCGGGGTGCGGATCTTCTAGTAAGTCCCCGACATCGGCGTCGTCTGCCTCGACCAGCCCAGCCGGCGCGGCTGGCACATCGGCCGGCACAAATGCAGGGTCCTCGTCCTCGGGTGCGGTGAGGGGTGTCACGTCTTCGCAGATCATCATCGGAGGAGACGGCACGGAAACCCTCGCCGGTGGCCCTTCTCCCTATGCTGGAAGCAGCCTGGGCGCCGAAGCCCGCTACGCCCGGGCAAACCGCGAGGGGGGAATATACGGGCGGCAAATCAAGTATGTCGGGTTGCTTGACGATGCCGATAGTCCGACCACGCTGCTCGACAATATGCGGAACCTGGTCCTCAACAAGCACGTATTCGCGGTATCTCCGGTGGTCAGTCTCGCTAACCTCGACTCCACGTTCCTTACCTCGAGCCAGGTTCCCTTTGTCGGATGGGCAATCTCGCCGAGCTGGTGCTTCACCCCGTATGGATTTGGCATGAACGGATGCGAGGAGAACCCGGCGGTAGCCGACACGACGACGGCCGGCTTGATCGCATCGTACATCAGCGGCCATCTTCCCACGGCTGATGGCTCGCAAAAAGGCGGAACCGGCCATAGCTATGCTTTGCCTTTCACGGACAGCCAGCACGCCGGGCTGGTCATCGACAACGCAGCCGCCAAGGCCACCGGGTTCAACATTTGCTATTCCGAGGCGAACCTTCCCTCCACCCCGGTGACCGACTTTTCCCCTTACGCGTCGGCCGTCATGAGTGCATGCGGCAAGAACGGCCCCGACGTGCTGTTCGGCGGCTTCGAGCTCCCGGCGGAACAGGCGTCGTTCATGCAGCAGCTGCGCAGCCTGGGCTGGAAGGGATTCGATGGCTTTATCGCCTACGCCCCAGAGGAACTCGCTTCGCCGCAGCTGGCGTCCGCTTTCCAGGGATCGTTGATGTCCTCGGACGGGATCGCCCTTCCCGAGTCTGGCGGGGCGTGGGTCACTCAGGTCAAGTCGGATCTGGCCGCTATCGGGCACGCCAATGCCACGCTGAGTTACGGACTGCTGCTCGGCTATGCCAGTGCCGATCTCATGGTGTCTATGCTCAAGCAGACGGGCGTGGATTTGACACCAGCTACGTTCAACCAGAAGGTGAATGGGAACTGGACCTATCCCGGTATCCCAGGGTTTGTCGGGGCCGCCCCCTGGCCGCTTGACCACACCCAGGACACCCCGTGTGGTATGGCCGAAAAGGTCGACAACGGCAAGCTGGTGCCGGCCGTGCCGTTTAGCTGCTACCAGAACATCAATCCGAAAACGGGGCAAGTGCAGCCGTTGACGAACGGCTAGCCGCGCCGAGGTTCGCACGGTCCGTCAGGTTTTTCCCTTGGACAACGGGACCGAACCGATGATGCACCTTCACTTGACCCACCGGTCTGTCGACAGCAGTGGGACCGTCGACTGGTCGGCGGAGATGTCACGATGATGCCGTCCAGGCTGGCGCGTCCGTTGGAGCCGGTTCGGGAGTTGGGAAAAGGAGGAGCGACTTGTCAACCCAAGAGGCGCGACGGGCTTTCGGCCGCGGCGTCGCCGTAATCACCGGGGCGGGAGCAGGAATCGGCGAAGGGCTCGCTCGCTACGCGGCGACGCAACTGGGCATGACCGTGGTGCTGGCGGACATCGACGCCGCGGCGATCGAGAAGCTCAGCCGTGAGCTCGACGCGGCCGGATGCCAGACCCGTCCGGTGGCGACGGACGTGCGCGACGCCGACTCGGTGGAGGGCCTGGCCGCGTTGACCTACGACGAGGTCGGACCGGTCCGTCTGCTCGTGAACAACGCCGGCGTGGAGCAGTTCGGATACCTCTGGGACACGCCGGTCGAGAACTGGAACCGTCTGGTGGAGATCAACATCAACGGCGTCTTCCATGGGATACGGTCCTTCGTGCCGCGGATGCTTGCGAGCAAGGACGGGCCGCCTTCCTACGTGGTCAACCTGTCGTCGGTGGGCGGGGTCGGAGCCGCGCCCTTGCAGGCGCCGTACATCATGAGCAAACACGCCGTTCTCTCAATCACCGAATGCCTCTATCTGGAGTTGCAGGCAGTTGAGGCGAACGTTCGGGTGGCGGCGGTGTTGCCCGGGATCGTCACATCCAACATCTTCCAATCGGCCCGCTCCGTCGACAGTGGTGACCTCGACGCAGCCGAACGTCACCGCGAGGCCATGATGGCCGTCCGAGAGCGTGGTATCAGTCCCCTGGATGCGGCCCAGACCATCTTTGAGCAGGCAGCTGCCGGCGAGTTTTACGTTGTGACCCAGCCCGAGATGGTGCTGGCCGGCATGGCGGCCCGGGCCGACCAGCTCCGTGACCGGCGGGCGCCGCGAATCCGGTGGTCCAGCCAGGACTTCAAAGCCTGAACTCACCGCGGCTCGACGGTCATCCAGTCGCGAGCGGGCGGCGGGAGGAAATAGCGAGTCACAGAAGAACGAAGAAGGGATGGTCGATGCGTAACCCGCATGCAGGCGAGCCGTTCACCGATGACGACGCCACTATCGCCCGGGCGCTTGCAGACGTGAGCGTTCCCGCACTCCTGTGCTCCCTCGTCCATATGACTGGTGACCCGGTCTGGGTTCGACAGCTACCGCTTCGCTCGGTGGCGTCGCATATGGATTACCAGTGTGGACTTAACGCCGAGCAACAAGCCGACATCCGGCGCCGGGCATTGCCGGTGATTGCGGCCTACCGCGACAAGGGGTGCCACGCGAGAACCTTGTCTCGCACGGTCCTCTTGGAGGCGATGTCGTTTTTGGCGTGCAGGCCAATCGAGGGCCGGCTGGCGTCGATGATGTTCGAGGACATGCAGTTCGAGGGGGCCGATAGCCGCGCCATCACCTGGGGCGACGAGTTGTCCGTAGACGCCCGGGCGGCGTCGCATGTCGTCGTGATCGGTTGCGGCATGTCGGGAATCCTGGCCGGGATCCGGCTCTCCCAGGCAGGGTTGCCATTCACCATCATCGACAAAAACGACGGACCGGGGGGAACCTGGTGGGAGAACCGCTATCCCGGCGCCCGGGTTGACGTCGGGAGCCACCAGTACTGCTTCTCGTTTGAGCCGTCCGATCACTGGAGCGAGTACTACTGCCGGCAGCCCGAGCTCCGTGATTACTTTGGGGCCGTCGTCGACAAGTACGGTCTGGGATCGCATTGTCGGTTCAACACCGCGGTCTCCGCTATCTCTTGGGACGAGGCGAACGCCCAGTGGCGGATCGAGGTACGCAACCAGGACGGGTCGTCCCACGTCGTGGAAGCACCATTCGTCGTGAGCGCCGTCGGCTCGCTGAATCTGCCCCACATCCCTGAGATCCCCGGCATGGGGACCTTCGCCGGTCCCTCGTTCCACTCGTCCCGGTGGCCGGTGGATCTCGATGTCACGAACACCCGCTTTGCCCTTATCGGCGCCGGTGCCAGCGGGTTCCAGATCGCTCCGTCGATCGCCGACGATGTCGAGCGACTGACAATCTACCAGCGCACCCCCCAGTGGATGGTGCCCAATCCGGTGTATCGCAAGAAGCTTGCGCCGGGCGATCGCTGGGCGCTCAGGCACCTTCCCTTCTATGCTCGCTGGTTTCGCTTTCTCATGACCTACCCGGCGATCGCCGCCGGTACGTCACCTTTCAGGATCGACCCCGACTTCAGTGGTGACGCTGGGTTGGCGATCAGCGAGACGAATGCCGGCAGTCGCAAACAGCTGGAGGCGTGGATCCGCTCGCAGCTCGATGGGCAACAGGATCTGATCGAGCGATCGATCCCGGACTATCCCGCCATTCGGCAAGAGGATCTTGGTGGATGACGGATTCTGGCTCAGATGCCTGCGAAACCCCAGCGTCGAACTTGTCCGCACCACCATCGAGCGGATCGTTCCCGACGGCGTCGTTACCGTCGACGGCGTCAAGCGCCCGGCCGACGTCATCTGCTACGCCACCGGCTTCCGCCACAACGAGTTCCTCGCATCGATGACCGTCACCGGTCGCCATGGGATCTCGCTGCGCCAACAATGGGGCGACGAACCGACCGCCTACCTTGGCGTGTACGCGCCGAACTTCCCCAATCTCTTCTGCGTCTATGGGCCGGGAACGAACCTGGCCCACAGCTCCAGCCTGTTTTTCCATTCAGAGTTCCAGGTGAGCCATGCCCTGGAAGCGATTCGCCTCGTGCTCGCCTCGGGCGCACGAACCATCGAAGTGCGCCCCGACATCCATGACACGTACGCCGAGTGGCACCGACCGCGAGATCAGCCAGCTCGTGTGGGCGCACGGCTCGATCCGGCATAGCCACTACAGGAACCCGGCCGGCAACGTGTACACGCTCTCACCCTGGCCCATCGACCAGTACTGGCAGCTCACCCACGATCTCAATCCCGGTGATTACCTTCTCACTTGAGCGTCGGAGCATCCCGGACTTCCGTATTGTAGGAGGCGGTCGGCGTACATCTCGTAACGGCTTTCAACCTGGCGGGAGGGCCGACCCATGAGCAATGCGCCCGACCGCGCTTCGGCGACATAGTCTTGGCCCGTGACACTTCAGGACCTGGACCCCGAGATCGCCGCTGCCGTCGCGGCCATCGACCTGGCTGAGATCAGCCTCGAAACGCTTGCCACGTACCGCCAGGCGTTTCCTCCCGTCCCGCTATCGGACGCCGTGGTGCGGACAGACCACCTCGTGCCGGGCGATCCGAAGGTGCCGGTTCGCCTTCACAAGGAGTCCGGTGCCAGCGGCCCGCTGCCCTGCGTGTACAGCATCCACGGTGGGGGGTACGTCCTCGGCAGCTACGCCATGGACGATCAGCGGTTCGACAACTGGTGCCCCGCGCTCCACGTGGTCGGCGCCTCGGTCGAATATCGGCTGGCTCCAGAAACGCCGTACCCCGGCCCACTGGAAGACTGCTACCGCGGATTGAAGTGGGTGTACGAGAATGCCGAGAAGCTTGGCGTCGACGCCGACCGGATTGGTATAGCTGGGGTCAGTGCCGGCGGCGGTCTGGCTGCCGCCCTGGCGCTGTTAGCGCGCGATCGAGGCGAGGTGCCGGTCGCGTTTCAACTTCTCGACTGCCCGATGCTCGACGACCGCCAGGGCACACCTTCGAGTCAACTCGACGGCCTGGCGGTTTGGTCGAAAGAGGCGAACACGTTCGGTTGGCGCTGCTACCTGGGGGATCTGTACGGAAGCGAGGAGGTCCCCTACACGGCCGCCCCGGCCCGCTGCCCCGACCTGTCTGGACTACCTACCGCGTTCGTTTCGGTAGGGACCGTCGACGGATTCCGGGATGAGGACATTGACTACGCCTTGCGGCTCAACCAGTCCGGGGTGCCCTGCGAGCTGCACGTCTATCCCGGGGCGTCCCACGGCTATCAGGCCGCAGTCGACTCTGCCGTCGTCCGCCAGTCGGGCGGTGATGTGCTCCAGTGGTTGGCCAGGCAGGTCACTGCGACGGTCGCTTGACGGTGAGTTCGCTGACTTGGAGGCGTTCTCGGCGAACGCTAGGATGAGGCCCGAACGAACGGAGCCACGCCGAGCAAAGTCCGTCGTCATAAGGCCTCTTGTCACTAAGCCCTCGTAGCTCAGAGGATAGAGCGTCGGTTTCCTAAACCGTGCGTCGCAGGTTCGAGTCCTGCCGGGGGCACCCAGCTAAGCGCTGATCTCCCCGCAGCAGATGTGCAGCGCCAAGTCCGAATCTGTGCTGGCTCTGTCGGCCCTCTCAGCGCATTCGGCGTCGCTCTCGCCGGTGCATTCCCGCCGCGGAAACTGGCGACAGCGGACGGCCAAACGGGTCGATGAACAGCGCGCATGGCCCGGCGGCGCTAGGGATGGCGCCATCGAGAAGTTTGATGCTGTAGCTGAGCACGTCCCCATCCAGTTGCGGCTCCTGGATCACCACAACGGCCTCCTCTGGTTGGCGATCACCAGGCTCGGCAAAGGAGAGGACGGCGTTTGGAGGGTTTACCGCGAAGCTGTTATCGCCGTCCCCCCAGACGTCCACGAACTGGCGTGAAGACATGTGCCCGACTTCGCGTTGTGGACGATCGGAGAAGTACAGTGTCGATGGAGACAGGCCATGTAGCGTCATGCGGGCGCTCTCGCTCGTCATGCTCGCTGCGGTTTGCACGAACAAGGCCTCCATGTCCTCAAGTTGCTTTTCGGTGACTTCGCTCATGGTCACTCCTTTGTATGTGGCGCTGACGTCAGTGTCAGCGTGGACGAGGTCGAGTGACGGCGAATCACTCTCTCGGGATGATTGGCGGGGTGATCGGGTAAGGCGCGTGGTCTGCACGATGCCCGCCAAAGGTGGCGGCTGATAACGCGCTGGAAGCCAGCAAAGAGAGGCTGCCCTGTCGGGGGCGACCGGTGCGAACCTAGCGCCCGTGGAATTCGTAGATGTGCTGGCCTGTGCGATCAGGTGACGAGGAGGTAGATGCTTCCTCCGATCAGCCAGAAGCCGAGGACGGCCGAGACGATGATGATGACCTGGTCGGTGTGGGTGTCGATCCAGGTTCTCGTTGTGGCCAGGAAGGCTTGGGCCTGGCGTGGTTTGAAGCCGGCGTAGATCTCCATGGTCAGGTAGCTGGCGGTAGCGATGAGGCAGAACAGGAATACGGCGAGATAGTCCTGCCAGTTGGAGAGTTTGGCCCCGACGATAGTGGCGACGCCGGCGGCCACCAGTCCCCACGGCTGGGTGAGGGGTCCGAGGGCCATGGCGAACCAGGGCGACATGTTGTCGATGCCGGTCTGCCACTTGGGGGTTTTTTTCGGAGGTCTCGGCTGGCCCAGCTTCCGCCAGCGGCGCGCGGCGATAACGACCAGGACGGCGCCGATCAGCGATCTTGCCGGCCAGGGCGGCCAGCGAGGGGGCGCTATTGGGTTTGGGCGGGTTGTTGCCCGTCACCAACACGGTCACGGCGATCACGACAGCGAGGGACGCCAGCCATCCGAAGATGAACCCGGCCCCCTTTCGGACCCCGTTCTTCGAGGCGAGTACCAGGATGAACGCGGTCAGCGGGATCGGCTCGAGACTGATCACCAACCCGATGAGCAGCAGGTTCAGCACCAGCACCGCTAATCGGTTTCCGTCTCGCTGGTTACGGCCGAAGCTGAGCGTGTTGATCCGACTCGGGCAGATAGCCCTAGGTCCAGGACGGCGCCCACGGGCTTCACCCTGTCAGCACCAGACCGTCGTGGTTCGGGGCCGGTCGGACCACCCATGTCAGATCCCTTCGACGGCTTGGAGCCGCCCAGACCGGATGGCCTGCCCGAACGCCTCGTAGTCCCGCTCGTTCTGCTCGGCGTAGCGTTCGGAGAAGTCGGTGATCGATCGGTCGAATTTGTCGCTCTTGCCGAGGTAGTCGGCCAGGGCGATGGCATCGCCTGACCGGGCGTGGGCTCGGGCCAACGTCCAGCCGCAGATGCCGGCGTAGAAGGTCAGCCCGACGGGGGTGAGGGTCTCGACCACGGCCGAGCCTTTCATGTCGCGCAGCTGGCGCCAGTACAGCCAGCGGTTGTCCTCGACTCCTTTGGTCCAGCCCAGGTAGATGTCGCTGGCCGCCTGCATCATCCGCTGGCCCTGGACGACCCGCTCGCCGGGTTGCTTGAATCGGCTCTTGGGCAGGTGGTCCTCGAGTACTGAGGCGGTGGCCTCTTTGACCTGCAGGAATAGAGGGTCTTTGGCGTCGCGGCCTTGCAGCAGGACGATGAAGGCCCGGGTGCCGACGCTGCCCACACCCACCACCTTGCGGGCCATGTCGATGATCTCGAAGCGTTCCAACAGGTGGCGGCGGTCCTCTTGCAGGGTCATGCGGTAGGCCCGGAACTGCTGGTGGATGGCGTCCTGGAGCTGGTCGGCCGAGTAGCCATACATGGCCTCGATGTCGCGGGCTGGGACGATTACGGGTGGCTGGCTTACGATCCGGTAGCGGCCGTCGACCAGCTCGCCGAGCTTCTCCAGCGCCTGCAGGCTGTCCCGGCTGTGGGCCTTCTCCGCCGTCTTGCGAGCGGCCTTCTCTCCCTTTTTGACTTGCTCGGCTTCCTTCTTGGTAGTGGCTCCGGTGGCCAGCGAGCGGATGGCGTTCATGACGTCTTGCTCCGACAGGTGGGCGTACCAGATCTCCATGTGGCCCATCGCGGCGAACTCGGCCATGGCTTCCCGGTAGGCCCGCACCGAGGCCAGGGAGGCGGTCCGGGTGTCGGCCTTGGTGAAGCCGTTGTTGCGCGCCGCGATGGTGAAGCTTGCGGCCATGCGTATGACGTCGTACTCGAACGGTCCCGGCAGGGTCTCGTCGAAGTCGTTCAGATCGAACAGCAGGGCCCGCTCGGGGGACGCGAACACCCCGAAGTTCGATAGATGGGCGTCGCCGCACAGCTGGACTTCGAGGCCCGCGGTGGGAGTGTCTTTCAGGTCGGTGGCCATGATCTTGGCGGCGCCCCGGTAGAAGGTGAACGGCGACACCATCATCCGGCCATGGCGGACCGGGACCAGATCGGGTTCTCGGGTCAGGTTCTGCGCCTCGAGCAGCCCGACCGGGTCGGGCCGATCGGGGGCCGGAACCCATCCGTTGTGGCTCTCCAGCGGAGACTTTTGGCGTGCGGTCCTGCCTTTCATGCGGCGCTCATCCACACTTGGGTGGGCGATCATTGTTGTGGCCATCGCTTCTGTCTCCTTCTCATATTTTCGTTTCACCTCGGTCCGCCATCGGGCGCTCCCTCGCCATCGATCGCCGTAAGATTGCTGCTCTGCTGTCGCCCTTTCAGCCGGGTTCGACAGCCGCTCTTTCGTTCACGAGGCCGACATGGCATTGCCCGAATGGCAGGAAGCGAGCCTGCCGTTACCGGCCCAGGTCGGCCCTAAGGCGGACCGCTGCCTGCATCCTCATGGTCGCGGCTGTGGACGCCCAGGGCGTTCACGAGAGTCAGGTGATGAGTTGGGGGTGGAAGGGGCGGAGCGGCTCCCGCTTGCAGTACCGAGTGGTCGCCTCCGCGGGCCAGGCGGCCGAGTCGCCCTTTTTCGTCTACTAGGGCTGCCCCCGCGGACGCGCCGATCAAGACGACAGCCCCGGCGCCGGTGAACCAGCTGACGAGGGCCAGGGCCACGCCGAAGAAGCCGAACTGTTGCTGGTCGCTGGCCACCGTGTGGGGCATCCACAAGGCGGCTGAGGCGGCGTAGAGGGTAATTCCCAGGCCGGTCAGGACCGCCGAACACAGCAGGGGCCGCCACCGCACCTGGCCTCGGAGCAGGAGCCAGGCGGTTGCCCACCAGAAGGCGACCTGGGCCGCCGCGCTGATGACGAAGAAGGCGGCCGTGCCGAAGCCTCCGCTGAGGAAATGTCGCAGTCCGCCGAGCAGGGCGGCCAAGGCGATGATGCCGCCCAACCAGGCCGGCCCCCGGAGTCGATCGACCCCTTGGCTCTTGGCCGGGCGTCTCCACGCTTTGAGGAACACCCGTTGCAGGGCGGTCGTGAACGAGGTGGCGTAGAAGACCAACAGCACCAGACCCAGCACGCCGGTGGCGCGGCGGATGTCCGACGAGGAGGCAAATGCCTGCTTCACCACGGTGACGCTGCTGCCGCTCAGCCCGAACCGGTTGATGAGGGTTGAGACGATCGATTGTCGGACCTTGATGGGCACGAACGCACCCACCACGATGATCAGCGGGAAGAACGACACGAACCCTTTGGCGCCTAGCGCCACGCTCCGGTCGACGAACTCGTTCTCGAGCAGCCGCTCCCAGATCCGCCACACGAAGGTTGTTTCGACCCACCGTCGCAGCGTGTCGACGCGTTCCTTCCAACGCGCGACCTTGGCTTTCAGACCGCGCGCGCTGCTCAGCTGACGCGTGGGGCGCTGCTCCGGCAGAGCTTCCTCCGCCGGGGTGGATGGCGCATCGGGCATTTGCGCCTTGTCGTGGTCAGCGGCCGTCGGCATCGGGCAGCCAGCTCGGCCGGCTCCTGGTTGCTTGACAATCCCGTCCGAACGGGCGCTGACGAGCCTCCTCGCATCGGGTCAGCTGTCGGCGGTTCACGGTCAGGAGTTCCCGTTTGCGCCACACTCTTGTGTGGCTGGCGGAATAGGCGAGCAGACCAAGGTAATCGGCCTACTGGATGGTGGTGGCGACGCGCATGAGTTCGTCGGGTGAGATGAAGTGGTCGTGGTTGTCGTCGCCGGCGTCGAGTTGCACCCAGTACACCTTGCCGGTGAACTGGCTGGTCGGGCAGGTGTAGTCCTCGCTGACCGGGGTGCCGGTGTCGCGACCGACATTGCAGGTTTCATCGGCCGAGTAGATCATGGGCACGGTGGCCCCGATACGACCCTCGCCGATGGGTTTGCCGTCCAGGTACAGCGAGGCGGTGCCGCCTTTGGCCAGTCCGCCCCCGTCGTAGGCGAACTCCATGCGCACCTGATGGGTGCCGGCGGGTACGGCCGTGTCGCCCTCCACGTAGAAGCGCATCAGGGCGGCCAGGTTGTGGCAGTACTTGGGCTTGCCTTGGTGCAGGTACAGGCTCCAGCCCGCGAAGGCGCCCCCTTGGGCGACCAGCACGCCGTTGGCGCCGCCGTCGGGGACCTCGATCTCGGCGGTGACCGCATGCGACTTGTTCTTGAGGTTGAGCACCGAGTTCTCGCTCAGGCGGTGCATGCCGCCGTAGAGCATCTGGGTTTGGCCTTTGACCAGGACCGGTCGGCCGGCCAGGTCGGAGTTGAGGCGTTCGATGCGGCGATCGTCGAGCGGGAGGACGTTGTATTTGACGGCCTCGATCAGAAACAGCCGCTGCAGCTCGGCCAGCCGGGCCGGATGCTCGGCGGCCAGGTCGTGGGCCTGGCACCAGTCGGTGTTGGTGTCATAGAGCTCCCAGACGTCGTCGTCGAGGGCGGGCAGGGCCGCCCCGAACTCCCAGGGGGTGCTGTGGCGGGTGACCGCGGTCCAGCCCTTGTGGTACACGCCCCGGTTGCAGGCCACCTCGAAGTATTGGAGTTCGTGGCGTTCGGGGGCGGTGGGGTCGTCGAAGGCGTAGCGCATGCTCACCCCGTGCAGGGGGGTCTGCTGGATGCCGTTGACGAAGGCCGGCTCGGGCAGGCCGGCCACCTCCAGCACGGTGGGGGCCACGTCGATGAGGTGGTGGAACTGGCTGCGGATCTCGCCCCGAGCGGTGAAACCGTTGGGCCAGTGCACGATGGTGCCGGTGCGGGTGCCGCCGAAATGGGAGGCCACCTGCTTGGTCCACTGGTAGGGGGTGTTCATGGCATGGGCCCATCCCACCGCGAAGTGGTTGTAGGCGGTAGGGCTGCCGAACTCGTCGATGTGGGCGGCCATGGCCTCGGCGGTCTCGAAGGCGGCGGCCCCGTTGAGGGAGATGAGCTCGTTGAAGGTCCCGTTGGGGGTGCCCTCGGCGCTCGCCCCGTTGTCGCCCACGATGTAGAAGATCAGGGTGTCGTCCAGGACGCCCAGCTGGCCCAGGGCGTCGAAGAGGCGGCCCACATGGTGATCGGTGTGCTCCAAGTAGGCGGCATAGACCTCCATCTGGCGGGCCAGGATCGGCTTGAGCTCTGCGGCCACGTCGTCCCAGGCCTGGATCTCGCCCGGCCGGGCCGACAGGTCGGCGTCGGCGGGGACCACGCCCAGCTCCTTCTGGCGGGCGAAGGTCTCCGCCCGGATGGCATCCCAGCCGGCGTCGAAGCGGCCCTTGTACTTTTCTATCCAGTCCTTGGGGACATGGTGGGGGGCGTGCGTCGCCCCGGGTGCGAAGTACAGAAAGAACGGCTTGTCGGGCATCAGCGACTTCTGCTGTTGCACCCAGGTGATCGCCCGGTCGGTGATGTCCTCGGTCAGGTGGTACCCCTCTTCCGGCGACTTGGCAGGCTCGACCGGCGCCACCCCTTCATACAGGGCCGGGAACCACTGGTTGGTCTCGCCCCCCACGAAGCCGTAGAACTTCTCGAACCCGCTGCCCGTGGGCCAATGATCGAACGGTCCCATGGGGCTGGACTGCCACACCGGCACCTCGTGGCATTTCCCGAACTGGGCCGTGCTGTACCCGTTCAGTCGCAGCGTCTCCGCCAGCGGGGCGGCGTTCTGGGGGCGCACCGAGCTGTAACCGGGGGCAGCGGTGGCGATCTCGGTGATACCGCCCATACCCACGGCATGATGGTTACGACCGGTCAGCAACGCCGCTCTTGACGGCGAGCACAGGGCGGTGGTGTGGAACCGGTTGAATTTCAACCCGTTGCCGGCCAGACGCGTCGTGTGGGGGGTGGCGCACGGGCCCCCGAACGCGCTGGTCGCCCCGAATCCGCAGTCGTCAAGCAGCACGACCAGCACGTTGGGCGCACCCTCGGGGGGGCGCAGTGCCTCAATGGGCGGGAAGGACGCGTCCGGGTCCTTGGCGTCAAAGGTGGTCAGCCCGACGTGGGCCCGCTCGGGAATAGGAAGGACGCTGCGGGCCGGCTTTGGGTCTCGGGTCACTGGGATCCTCCAAGAGGAGTTAGAAGGGGAACGGTTGCTTGCTGGGGCGGGGCGATCACGGGGTCGACGATCCCGCCAGAGAGGTGGCGAGGGCGTGGGCGAACGCCGAGGCTTCCGACTCGTAGTCGGGCTGGAGGTTGGCCGGCGGGATCTTCACTCCCAGGTAGCGAGGCCGATTCTCGCCGTTGCCCAGGTAGCTGATGAGTGACAGCAGCGATTTGATCTGACCGCCCTGGGCTGCGAAGTGGGTACCGTCGAGGTAGGAGCCGCCGCTCTTAGTCCCCAGGCGCCGCACCGTTTTGAGGTTGCGGCTCCAATACCTGCGGCAGACGACGTATGCGGCGAATTGCGCCCCATCGAGCACGGCGTGTGCTTCTTCGGCGTCCAGGTAGGACCGGATAGGCATGCACGTCGTCAGCCACCACGTCGGCGAGCCCACCACGACCAGGTCATAGTCTCCAGCCTTGGCGGCGATGGGGATCCGAATCTGGCCTGTCACTCGACGCAGCTGCGCCGGGAGCATTCGCACCACGTCGATGTAAGGATGTCGGAGCGGGAAGCGGGCAAATCGCTCTGCGTAACGCGGGTCGGTGAACTCGATGGGCCCCTCGCTCACCTTGCAACCGTCGGCCCGAAAGGTGTTGGCCATCGCCGCCGCCACCCGCCGGGCCTGCTGGCTGTACGTGTAATACACGAGCAGGATCCGGGGCTCGATCCCAGGAACTGCCGGCGCCCCACCGTCACCCTCGGCCACGGGGTCTTTCATCGCCCGACCTGGGCGAGGACGCGCCCGTCGCCCGCCGCCTGTTGCGGTTCGTCGTCGGCCGCCCGGGCGCAGAACGCGACCGCCGGGACCGCCGTCCGCCGATGGCGGTCGGGCACCCGTTGGAGCAGCCACGACGTCGCCCGCCTCGAGGACGGCTCGAGCAGGCCGTGAGGGGCCCGGGGCGCTTTTGTCCGGGCCGTTTCACCTGCCGCCATGCCCTCCGCGGGTAACCATTCGACCGCGGCGGACTCCTTGCTGGCCCATAAGGGGTGCGGCCTTGTCGACCTGCTGGTCACTCATACCAGTCACCATGACGCCAGGTCGGCGTGGCGTCATCACCTACCCCAGGGTGAAACGTGTCCCCCCACCTCGGGATTCCTGTGCTCAGGGCGGGTGATCCCGCCGCACGGTTCGTGGGTTCCTAGATCAGCGTTGCTGGACCGGGCGATGTCGACGGCTTGGCGGCGTGAGTTCGCGCGCCAGCTTGCGGTAGATGCTCTTCTCGTGGCTCTTGAGGGTGTTCATGGAGACGAACAGCTCGGCGGCGATCTCGTGGTTGGTGAGCCGGCTGGGCAGGTAGCGCAACACGGTGATCTCTCGGGGGCTGAGCTGCTCGACGAAGCCGTTGATGGTGGCCTGCCGCAGGGGGGCGAGGGCGGCGTCGGCCATGGCGAGGAGATCGCCCACGTACGGGGCTCAGGCGCCCATCGGGCGGGAAGGACTCGAGGAGCCTGGCCACCGCCGATCCTTGTTCGAGCACGGTTCGCATAGAACCCTTCGGGGCGGGCCAGCATCAGAGCGTCCCGCAGATAGGCGTGGGCGGCGGGAACGTCATGGTCGAAGGCCACCAGCGCACGCAGCACATCCCGCTCGACGCGTTCACGGGTCGTCTCGACCCCGCCGAGGTTGTCGAGGATTTCGCCGGCCACCGTCGGCTGTCCTTGGCTGACGGCGAGGCGGGCTCGCAGGAGCTTGGCTTCGACGCGATCGGGAAGTTCCGAAAGCAACTTCGTTCCTCGCTGCGGCGCGAAGGCGATGGCTTGGCGGAGCTCTTCGACCGCGAATCGCGGCCCGGACGGTCGGTGACGGCGCCGGGAAGGCGAACCGGGCTTCGGTCAGGTAGGACGCGGCGGCCGCCTCGTGGCCCCTGGCGGTGGCGAGCCTGGCAAACGACAAGGAGATCAGGCTGTGCAATCCGGTCTTGCCGTTGAGCTGCGCGGCCGTGTCGGCAACCCGCAGATCCGAGTTCGGCCGACGCGACATTCCCGACCTCGAGATCGATGGCGGCGCTCAACGACGGTGGCCAGGATGGTCCCGATGCCGTGGGATGGGGCGCCGAGCTCCCTGGCGGCCTCCACGACCTCGTCAGCGATGCGCCGGGCTAATCGGAGCTCGCCTCTCTGCAACGCCACCCAAGCCCGCAGAGCGGGCAGGCGGACGTCGTCGACGATCGGAACACCGGCCGGCCTCGAAACCGACTCGAGCACGCCAGCTCACCCCGTCCACATCTCCGGACATCAGATAGCCGCGCCCTCGCTGGACCGGCAGGAGCGCGAACAGCGGATGGGCGATTCGCCGCGGCCGGTCCGCCTCGGAGGCCAGCTGGTTGTGGGGCAGGGCCTCCTCGTGGTCACCTCGGGCCAGGTGGTACTCGGCCCAGGTGCCATGCAAGAACGCGGCTCAGGAAGGGGTCGGGATCCGGGTGGGCCTCTTCGACCCGGTCGAGCCATCCCTCCACCTCGGGCCTGCCGAGTTGGGCGAGCCCAGCACCAGCTGCACCAGCTGTTCGGGGTGCTGGTCGGCCGGCGTCGAGACCGTACTCGCGCAGCCAGGCCCGAACCGCCAGGATCGACACCTGACTGTCCGACAGGTCGAGCGACGACGGAGATGGTGGCGGTGACGACGCTCGCGGCTCGACGGGTGTCACCGCTGGCCATGGCCAGTCGCAGGGCGGCCAGTCGCTCGCCCCGCTCCTCGAGAGCCTCGATGGCCCGTTGCTGCGCCTCGCGGAGCTGGTCCTGCGCCGAACGACGGCAGCCGGGCCCGCAGGAACGCCCCGAAGAGGTGGTGAAAACGGTAACGCTGCCCCGGCGTCGCCGACGGCCACCACGAACAGTTCGGCCGACACCAGCTCCTCCAACAGCCGGCCGGCGTCGGGCTCCCCGGTCACCGCCTGGCACAACGACGCGTCGAACTCCTCGAGCACGGAGATGGTGGTCATGAACTCGACCAGTTCGCCGGCAACCGCTCGAGCACCTCGTTGAGCAGATAGTCATTCACCGCTCTGGTCGTCGACGCCAACGCGTCGATCACCTCGGCGAGGATCGGCGTTGCCCCGCAAGGCAAGCGCGGCCAGCCCAGACCGGCAGGCCAGCCCTCATTGAGGGCGTGGAGACGATCCAGATCGCTCGCCGCCGATGGTTCAAGCCCGACCAGAGCGAACAACGCCGCGGCCTCGTCGGCGAGAACGCCAGGTCGGCCGCCCGCAGCTCGAACAATGCCCCGTCCAGGCGGAGTTTGGCCACCGAGAACGCCGGGTCGAGCCGGCTGCCCAGGACCAGCCGGGCCTCGGGACGGCAGGGCCTGGGCGAAGGAGAACAGCGCAGGTTGCGCCGACCTGGCGAACTGCACGTCATCGACGACGATCACCGCCGGCCCATCCGACATCGGCCAGGTCGCTGGACAGTGACGCCACCATCTCGCTCCCGGCGCCGAGCTCGCCCTGAAGCACCAGGGCGGCGTCGTCGCCGGCCCCCGGCCATCGGAAACCGACGGCCGCCGCAACATCCAACCAGAACTGCGACGGCTCACTGTCTGAGGGGTCGCACGACAGCCAGGCCACGCCGGCATCAGTGGTCATGGCCCATTCGGCCAGCACGGCCGTCTTGCCACAGCCGGCCGGCGCGACTACCATGCCCAGGCGTTGCGGGGCGCGCTCGATCCGTTCCACCAGACCGGGACGGATCACCCGTACCCCCACCGGCTGCGGGATCGTCACCTTGCTGGTCGCCACAAATGGCCGGTGGTCAGACCTGTCGTCGGGCCCGCGCCCTAGGGGCGCCCCAACCGTCGATGACACCTCCATTTTGGCTGTCCTCCGTGCCCCGCGTGACTAGATGCTGACGAGCGGTCGCGAGGTTTAGACGAGCCAGTCGTAGATCGAACTTCTCAACGCTACACCCAACGTGCGAAGTCTACGGAAAGCCGTCGACATCTGTCCTCCGTACAACCTTCCTCCACGCCACGGATCGCCGGATCGTACGTATCAACTCCGATCTGGCCAGGCCAGCCGTCCCCTATACGCCGCGGGTTTCGGATCATGGATATGGCCGAAATGGCATCGTGTATTTCGGCCAGACCTGGACGAAGGAGGCGGCGCCAAAGGCTCCTCAAGGACGTCCTGGCGCGTGCCCCGTCGGTGTGCGATGGGCGTTGACCTGGTTCGGAAGGCGCCTTCGGTGAGGCCGAACGGGATTTCTCTCATCGGGTGATCCCGCGGTTACCCCGGACGGGGTGATTCGGCTTGTCGGCGGTCACCGTATCGTAGCCGGGAGCGCCTCTCCAGCGAAGGAAGTCGAACATATGGCCTGGTTGTTTGCTGCCATCTACCTTGTGTTGCTCGTCACTCTCGGTTTGCTAACGATCAGGAAAGGTCATTGGGTGATGTTCATCCTGGGTTTCTTCTTGCCCCTGTTCTGGCTGATCGGGGCGCTGATGCAGCCGAGGCTGCGAGTCGCTTAGGGTCCCCAAACGTGCTTGGGCCTCCCAGCCGAGGCGCAGCCTCAGCAATTGGTGTCGGATCCCGCTGCCAGGCTCAACCCGGTCCGCGACCAACACGTCGGCGTGCTGTCTGCCATCCGTCGGGGCGTTACACCCGGCCGCTGAGGACCGGGAGGTCTTCATGCCTTTGGGACGTGGGCAGCCTTTCGGCCGCCAACCGTGCTGCGCCTGCTCGCTGCAAGCATCAGCCCGGATCGGGGCATCGTCGCCAAGACGACCGTTGGCCGTTGGGCCGGCCAATGACCTGAATGGGCGGGATCGCGGTCGGCGGATTACTCGCCGGGTTGGTGGGCCATGTTCGTAGTCTTGAACGATCTGACCGCGGAAAGGTTCGCGGCACACGTCCGATGCTTCAGCTCACCCCACGCGCTTACGTGGAACGCACGCCTAGACGGTGCTGGCGAGGTCGCAACTGGGAGCAGACGGCGCACTCGATCGACCATCTCACTCCTGGCTCCCTTCGCGATCCTCCGGTCGGGTGAGCGATCCTTCGGTGCTATCGGGCCTCCAGGTCTATACGGTCCGACCTGGGTGGTGAGACGCCTTCGATAATCGCGCGCCGGTCGGTCGGCGAAGAGCGACGCCCCTAAATCGCGTTTGCTTCTGGGACCCGCCGTCCGCGGTCCTGGCGCCACCCGGCCAGCAGGGCGGTCCCGGCCGGCGCCGGACGGAGACGCCCCGGTCAATCACCCCGCTCGGGGTGATGCCGACTGCGACCCGCGGGAGCAAAGTGGAATCGATGCGGGATCCCATGAGTGGTCTGCTGGTGTACGAGCTGACGATCCATGGCGCCATGAGCGACGTGCTGCAAGCCGAGTTCGACGACGTCGAGCTGGAGGTCTCCCACGGCCAGACCCACCTCCGGACCATTCTGCCCGATTCGGCTGCCCTTTACGGACTGATCGGACGGATCGAGACGCTCGGGCTGGTGTTGCTCGACCTTCACCGATCCGAGACGCCCCCGTCCGTTGGCGACCGGTCTTCGGCCGGCACGATCCCGCCGGTGTCGGCATCCGTTACTGCCCGATCTTTCACCAGCAGCGCCGACCTCCCCCCGAGAGCATGAAGGATCGGGACTGTCGAGGCTCGCCGAGCGCTCCGTCCGCTGCCTCTCGCTCGACTAATCGGTCGCCCTGATCAACTGCAAGTCCCAGGTTGGTAGACAGACGGCCCCGGCCTGGCAGATCAGGATCGTAGCGCGCCGGCCGATGCGACCAAGTTCCACCGTCGTGTTCCAATCGCTTGACTGGTCAGACGTCGACGTACCTTCACGTTACGTCCATCAGTCAAACTCTTTCTGCGCACTATTGAAATGAGTGCATTCACGGAGAGAGTCCGTGTCGTGCGGGTGGGTGTGCCGGTACCGAGGGGTGACTGTTCAATCACCCCGCCAGGGTGGCGCATCAGGGGCCAGTCGGTGTCACCCTGGCCGGGTAGCACGAACCCAGAAAGGGGCCATCATGCCCATCGGGCCTGTCGAGTACATCATCGTCGGTTTCCCTGAGAACAACTTTCGGGGCACGATCGCTGCCGCGCTGGCCGACCTGATCGAAAGCTCGACGGTGCGGGTCCTCGACCTGGTGGTCATCGCCAAGGACCGGGAGGGCTCAGTTGTTGCAGTTGAGTTCGACCAGCTGACCGAGTCTGAGGTCGAGGCGTTCAGTGCGCTCGACGCCGACATTGGTGGCGTCATCAGTGCTGAGGACATCGACCACGCGGCCTCGTTCCTGGAGCCGAACTCGTCGGCCGCCCTGTTGATCTGGGAGGACCTCTGGGCCGTCCCGTTCGTTGACGCCGTCCGTGACGCGGGCGGTGTGCTGCTCGAGGGAGCACGCATCCCCCACGTGCTGGTGAGCGCCGTCGAAGCCTTGGCCGAGTAATGAACCCGAACCGAGAGTAACGAAAGTAAGGAGATCATTATGTTGCGACGACGACCCGTGGCCCGCTTGGCGGTCGGTACCGCAGTAGTGGCCGGCACGGCCGGCGCGGTCAGTAGCCACCAGGCCAACAAACAGCAGCAAGCCGCGTCGGAGGCCGCACCCGAGGCGCCGGCAGAGGCGCCGGCCCCGCCTGAAGATCCATACGCCCAGCTCGAGAAGCTCGGCCAACTCCACGAGCAGGGGATCCTCACCGACGAAGAGTTCGCCGCCGAGAAGAAGAAGATTCTGGATTGAGCCATGTCGCACCCGGGGGCCCTCAAATCGGTATGCCCCGGTGCTGCCAACGGTTGCGGCAAAGGCAACGGATCTTAGTAGGTGCGGTCCCACTCGCGGCTGGCGGTGGTAGCGCCCCCGGGCGCCATCTTCGTCGCCGCCTGCTGCCCCTGGCGGTCGTCAGGTATCGGGCGCTCAGCGTGGCAAAACTTCCACGACAAGTGCCGGGCGTAGCCCCCTCCCTATTGCTCGTCACATAGGGATCCCGTTACAACAACTTTCGTTGCCACTACTTCCGATTCCAAAAAGGTGTCTCCGCAATGACTGCGCTACAAGAACCACCTCCTCCGAGCCCACTGGGGCCTCTGGCCCGCTACGAGCAGGAAGTAATTAGCCGCATAACCGACTTCAACGACCCCCGCCAGGAATGGCGGCGCCTGTTCTCCGAAGTGCTCGGCACGTTCTTCCTAGTCTTGGTCGCCGCCGGTGGAGGCATGATGGGCCAGGCCTTCCCGGGGGTGATCAGCCGTACCGCCGCCGTGGTCGCCCCGGCCTTGATGGTCATGGCCATCATCTTGTTCATGGGCAAGATTTCTGGAGCCCACCTCAACCCGGCTGTGAGCATCGCCTTCGCTTTGCGCCGGGATTTCCAGTGGCGTCGCGTTCCCGGCTACATCGTGGCCCAGCTGGCCGGGGCGACCCTGGCCGCCCTGTTCCTGCGGGCTGTGATCAACGTGTCAGCCAAATATGGGTCCAACTACCCCGCTCACGGCTACTCCAACTCGGCCGCCTTCTGGATGGAATTCATCTTGACCTTGGGCCTGGTCGGCGTCATCCTCGGTACTGCCTCAGGCGCCCAGAACATCGGCATCATCGGCGCCTTCGGCGTCGGCGGCTACATCGCTCTCGCCGGCCTGTGGGGCAGCCCCATCTCCGGCGCCTCGATGAACCCCGCCCGCACCTTCGGACCCGACCTGGTCGGCACCACCTTCACTGGCTACTGGGTCTACGTCGCTGGACCCATCGCCGGGGCCGCCCTCGCTGTGGTCATCGCCTTCATCCTGCGAGGTCCCGGCGGGGGCAAAGCGGGCTCGGGCGCAGCTCAAGGCGACCT
The DNA here is from genome assembly GCA_963834775.1 of uncultured Acidimicrobiaceae bacterium. Classification (GTDB taxonomy): domain Bacteria; phylum Actinomycetota; class Acidimicrobiia; order Acidimicrobiales; family Palsa-688; genus PALSA-693. The sequence continues at coordinate 180,662 of CAWICR010000006.1, read as the reverse complement.
CTTTACCGAGACCTACGAATCAGGCAAATCCTGAGCGGCCCCATCGCCGGACGACCACGAACCCCCAATGTGCCGCCGGTCTGGCCCGATATTCTCTGACACCCAACAAGGGCGCGCCGCCGCACAGAAAATAGAGCCATTGTGTAATGAGACCGCGGTCTCGGCCGGCTTGGCCGGCCACCGGGGAGCGCCCTACGGCTGTAGCGTCTCGCGTGGGCCGGCTGCGAGAGGCGGTCGCCCAGGGCTGTCCGGGCCAACGACTGGACCGCCAACACGCTGACCAGTCGGCGGAGGTGCAGTTGACGCCGGGGACATCGGGATCCTCTGGGCTTCTGATCAGGGGCGTCTGTCAACCTTCGTCGGAAAACTGGTTTTGTCGTTCTCGCCCACGAACACGTTCGGCGTGAGCCTGACGGCGGGTGTTGAGTTACTAGCTGGCTTCGCGGCACACCACTGTTAGGCGGTGCGGGGGGGGCCGCGGGACTGCCCCCACCGCCCTGCAGTTCGGACAGACAACGCCGTATCCCGATGTGAGGCCAGGCAAGTGCGCCGAGATCGGTCTCTTGCCGATCTGACCGACACTGCTCACACCGCAGTGAAATACCGGCATCCACATCGAGAGCGTGGACGTGGCGTACACCTGTACCGGGTTCAAATCTGTCACCGTGGGATGGTGTGTGATCAACTTGATACGCCCCGCGGTGGCCTCGAGGAGTAAACGGCATCGTTGGTGTGTCTAATGGCATCACCCGGTTGAGGCTGCCGTTCCCTCGAGGCACCGGACGCTCCTTCCGGCGCCTCGCGATCCTCGGAGCGATCATCGACAGCCAATTTGGCGCTGACCTTGACGGCCTTGACAGCGCCCTCCGCGCCGGCCTCCAGGGTCCCTCCCACGCAAAGCAGGATGATGCCCAGGATGAACAGGGTGTGGGATCCCAGCATCAAGATGCCGACGCGACCGACCAGGTAGGGCGGCGCGGTCACCACCGCCCCCAGGGCCCCGCCCACGGCGGCGGCGGTGAACTTGTCCCGTCTGGAACGGGTGGTCTTGATGCCGATGAGCCGCGACGGCACGGCCACGTAGGAGACCATCATGATTCCGAGCACGATGCTCAGTGATAATGCGAACCACCACGACCCCCAGCGCACCACGACGATGGTGGAGAATCCCAGCAGCAACCCCACCGCTGTGCCCCAGCCGAGCACTACCCCAATGTGGGACCGGGCTTTGGTGAAGGCCGGCCGGATCTTCGGGGGGCCGGGGTCGGCGATGGCGAACGCGAACACGGCGTTCAGGAAAAAGGTGGCCGCGGTGATACAGACCACGCCAAGCGTGATGGGAACCAAGACGGGGCCGCGCAGCACGTGGAAGGAGGCGCCGTGCAGCACGTGGAGCTTCAGGTCCAGCATGGCGGCCCAGATCCACATGGCCGGGAGCACCTGGACCAAGGTGAGCCGCCAGTTGAACAGAAGCAGGCGCAGGCCATGGAAGAGCATGGCCAAGGCACCCACCGCGAGGGCCAGGGGCGCCAGGATGCGCCGACGATGGCTCAGCTGGACGACAATGGTTTGCACCATGGCGTCGTCGCCGTCGCGGATCGTTCGGATGAGCGCCTGGACTTGTCTCAACACGCCCCCACGGCTTGGCCGCGAAGACCCCGCCTTGTCCGGGCCGCGGGTTTCGGCCGCGTCTTCTGCGAGGCCATTCGACGCTGTGAATGTCGCCTTCACCTGATCATTCGCCGTGCTCAACCTGTGACCTCGTGCCCGGAAGCAGTCTGTGCGACCGGTCGTATCTGGGTACTCGGGGCATGAGCTGACACGTAGGAGCGGTGCATGGCGGTTCAAGCACGACGGCCGAAGGGTGGGTCAGGCTGTGCCGGTATCGGCGGCGTAGCGTGCGGACCAGGTCGAACGGGCACACATCGGCTCCACGGCTTTAGACCTCTCGTCACCTTCCACGGCGTCCGCTGACCCGGCCCGGCACCGCTGGGTGAGCATCGGGACGTGGGAAATGTCGTGGATCATGGCCGTGGCTCATGCTCGTACTCGCGTCGCACCTCTAGGACTTCGATCCCGAGGTTCTGTAGGCGTTGGAGGACGCCGTGTAGGGCGGCCTGGTCCGGGAAGACTTCTCGCAGGACCGTCTGGTCGCCCAGCGTGGTCAGCTGAAGGTCGGCGAACGCGGCCCGGACAGTCGGGCCGGCGACGCCTCGAACGGTGATCACGTACTGTTCTTTCGTCGTGCGGCCCGGCGCGGTCATAGTCGGACTCAAGCGCGAAGCCGGGTGAGTTGTCTACACCCACTTGGGGTACTAAGCCCCCTTCCCGGAGCCAGGAGAGGCTCCGGGCCAGCGATAGGGCTGTCTGGCGGGCCGTGACCGACCGGGCCGAAGGGTGAATAGGGGGGTACGGCGCGGTTGTGGAGTGAGGGGTTGGGTGCATACTGTTGTTCGCATTCCCGTGTCGTCGGGTCTTTGTCCCGGACCCTGACGAATCTCCTTGGCGCCACGGCTTCCCATACCGGGGAGCGGGTGTTCAAGCGAGGACGAGGAACCCATGGGGCAACGGCAACAATGCAGTACCCATTGGGCGGGGGGACAGTCCTGGCCGAGGGCGTGGCGGTGGGTGATGGCGGACGGTGCTGTTGGCGATCCCAACGATATTGGGGCGGGGGATGGACCCCTGCATGAGGTTGTGGCATCGGCGCTGGTGGAGGCGGCGCCTCACGGGGTCTTGATGACGGACGCGCTCATGGCAACTTCGGACGGATGGGCCGCTGCCGGCCAGGACCGGCTGCCGATCGCCCGGTCGAAGTTCGGGGTGCCGGTCGTGCCGGCCGGCTGCGTGGCGCGTCCGCGGCTGGCCGGAATGCTGGCAGGCGGCGACTGGCGTGTGGCGCTGGTGAATGCGGGCCCGGCGTCGGGGAAGACGGTGGCGGTGGCGCAATGGTTCGAGGCGCTCGAGGTGCCGGCCCGGCAGTGGGTGAGCCTGGATGCTGCTGACGATCAGCCGGAGCGTTTCTGGTTGACCCTGGCGGTGGTCTTGGAGCGAGCGGCGCCGGGCGGGTTCGAAGGTGCCATAGGGCTAGCGGGCAAGTCGGGCCGAGCGCCCGAGTCCTTTCTGGATCGACTGCTGGTCGAGCTGTCGGCCATCGAGCACCCGTTGGCCCTAGTCCTCGACGACGTGCATGTGCTGCGGAACCCGGCCATCGCCGAGGGACTGACGTCCATGGTGGAGCGCCTACCGCCCGGCGTGCGCCTGCTGCTGACCAGCCGGGTCGACCCGCCGGTGCCCTTGGCCCGGTGGAGGGGGCGGTCCTGGCATGCTGAGTATCCACCATCCCGGCCAGCCAGGCCGAGACAATGACGGCAATGAAGAAAGCCAACCGCGCCTTGATCCAGGCGCGATACGAGGCGGTTAACGCTCGCGACTATGACAGGTTCCAGAGCTTTTACGCACCCGAGGTGGCATGGCGCGACCCCGCCACGCCGCGGCCGGTGAAGGGACCGCGATCGGTTCGCAAACGACTTGAGGCGTGGACGGTGGCCGTGCCCAACCTGCGCTGGCGGCTTGATGACCTCTTCGGTGAGAACGACCGCCTCTGCGCCCAGTTCACATTCACCGGCTCTCACAAGGGCCCTCTTCTGATCGGCCGGAGCAAAGAGCTGTTACCTACCGGTCGGTCCTTCCGGCTCCAAGGCGTCGGCGTCTACATTGTCGCCGAGGGCCAGATCGTAGATTCTCGGATCTGGTTCGACCTGGCAGGCTTCGCCTCCGCATAACGAGGTGTGGCGCATCGAAGCCGTCGCCAGGCCAGTGTGTCCGCCGACACCCGGGCTCATGACCAGCCGTGCCACCGCGTTCCCGATGCTTCTGGCCGGCCGACTGAAGATGCCCACGGCCGAATGCGCCACCGTGCAGTCTGACACCGCCGTGCGTGGCCCGCCGTGGGACGGGTGGGTCCCAGCCTTCGCGATGACGAGCGGTCGCGGAGCGTCATCATTGGGGACCGGCTGGGTGAAGCGTTGCGACTTATCGAGACCGAGGGGACCTACCCACGACTATGACGCCGTTCCTGCTGGCAGCGACGATCTGACCCCGGCTGACGTCCGCCTCGCCAACCGGGTGGAACGCGCGGAGGTCGCCGGCATTGGGGGGCGGGGAGACCGGCGCCGGCGGCCTTGGCGGATATCCCGCCGTGGGGATGCGCTCGGTCGGCTCTTCGCAGCCAGCGGCTCCAGTGCGGGCGTACCGGTTCGCTACGGTCTTGGCCGAGCCGCCTGATCCCAGAGCCGGTGCGGTCGCCATCAACTTCTGGGATCCGAATTGGTCTGAGGATTCCGGCTCGCCCGCCCGCTACAGTTCGTCCCAACGACCACGGGGAGGGGCGACCATGACCGGACCGTTGCAGGTGATCGCAGTCAGCTTTGGTCCCGGCGCCGAGTTCCGGGGGCGAGTCCTGGCTGAAGTCGATCGACTTCAGGGCCGGGGCATGTTGCGCCTGCTCGACCTGCTCGTGGTGGCGAAAAACCCGGATGGGACGATCCAGCGGTTGTCGGTCGGCGACGACGAGGACTTCGGGGAACTGTTGGCGAGCATTCTCCCTGTTGATGCTGCCGGTCCCGCCAGGCCGATCGTGGGCGACGGTTCCTGGGGGTTCGACCGGACGGACGCCTGGGCGCTGACAGAATCACTGCTGCCGGACACGGCGCTGGCGTTCCTGCTGCTGGAGCACCGCTGGGCCCAGCCGCTTTTCGACGCCATCGCCGGGACGGGGGGCAGGTTCATCAGTGAGGGCTTCCTGACGGCCGAGACGGGGTTGGTCATCGGGGCCGAGGTGGCGGCCATGGAGGAGGCGGCGCGGGTGATCGCCGCCGCTCACGCCGCCGAGACCGACGCCACCCTGCGGGCCATGGCGGCCGCCACCGAAGCGGCCGAGGCGGTGGCAGCCTCCGCAGCGATCCGGGCGGCCGCCGCCGCGGAGGCCGTCCGAGCGCTGATCACCGCGGGCTTGGTGGAAGAGGCCGCCGCCCACGAGGCCGTGGAAGCCTTGGCCGCGGCCGGCCTCATGGTGGCCGAAGCCGACGAGGCGGCGGCCGAAGCCCTCGCAGCCGACGACGCGGCAGTCACCGAAGCCGACCAGGCAGCCGCCGACGCCCTGACAGAAGCTGCCGCCACCGTCAAAGCAGCGTCGATCACCGTGGGCGAGGCGCGGGTCCTGCGCTACCTGCCGACACCGTTGACGTTCTCGGTCATCGCCGACAATCTCGGGATCTCTCGATCGGCGGCGAAGGAACGAGCACAGCGGATCTACAAAAAGCTGGGGGTTCATAGCCGGGCTGAAGCAGCCAGCCGGGCCCGTGCGCTTGGGCTGCTCGACTAGATCGACTTGCCCTGGGCGCAGTTCACCATCAGCTCAGGTTGCATTTTCCAGCAGGCGGTCCCGCCGTGGCGGCTCGGCCGGGACGGGCACCTCAGTGATCTCTCTTCTCTCCCGGGCGCCCGTGTTGGGCCCAGGGCGGCGGTCACCCTTTGCAACCTCATGTGCTCGCACCCCCGGCTCAGGATGAGCGAAGTGTTTAGGTGCACGAAATGCCACTGTTGGTACGGGCAATTCCGGCGGGGAGACGATCTTTAGCCCTGTGCTGGCGTGAGCCGTTGGGCAACCCGTGGGCGCCGTGGTCGAGCGAAGGGTGGCCCAGCTTGGACAGGGCCCAAGCCTCGATCTGGCGGATCCGCTCCCGGGTCAGGCTGAAAACCCTCCCGACCTCGTCGACGGTGCGGGGTTGGTCCCGGTCCAGGCCGAAGCGCAGCCGGAGGATCTCCCGCCCCCGCCCGTCGAGAGCTACGAGCATCTTGTTGGACTCCGTCATGTTCCTTCTCAGTGTCGTCTCTGAGGCTCTCGATCGGCAGCCTGTTGCACCCTTTCGACCGTCACCGCCCGGTTGGCTGACGCGGCGCCCTTCGGAAACCAAAGTTGTGGAACGCGGCTCTGACGAATCGTCAGGGGCGGGCGGCCCGTGTGGTGGGGGCCCATGCGGCCGGGTCGAGGGTGCCGTCGATCGAGGCTTGGGCGACGTCGGTGAGACGCAGGTTGTGGTTGCGGGCGTATCGGCGTAGCCGGGAGAATGCTTCGGCCAGGTCGACGCTCGCCCGTTCTGCGATCAAGCCTTTGGCTTGCTCGATCACGACACGGCTCTCCAGGGCAACGGTGAGCTGTTCGTTGATGCGCTGGGTTTCGAGCGCGGCTCGGTGCTGGATGATGCCGATGGTGGCCAGGTCGGCGAAGGCTTGGGCCACGACCACGTCGGCGTCGTGCATGGGGGCCTCCTCGACCGCGAACAGGTTCAGAGCGCCGATGGTTGCCTGCCGCAACCGCAGCGGTAGCGCGAACACCGAGCCGAAGCCGGCCTCCAAAGCGGCCGCCGAGAAGCGGGGCCAGCGGCCCGTGCCGGCGCGCAGGTTCTCATGTTCGATGCGCTGGCCGGTACGGAAGGCGTCCAGGCAGGGGCCTTCGTCGGCCTGCAGTTCGAACAGTTCCAGGATCCGCATGGCCTCGTTGGATGAGGCCATCAGCCGCAACTCACCGTCGGGGGAGGCCAGCATCACTCCAGCCGCGGACACGCCGAGCAACTTCACGCAGCGGTCTGCCAGCCCGGTGAGCAGCTCCACCACGTCGAAGTCATCGACCAGGGTGTCGGCCAACTCGACGAGCATCTCCACAACGGACGACTCTCGGGTCATCTCCGCCTCCCTCCTAAGCCTTTGGGGCGACTCGCCGAGGTCGCCGGGGCCCGGCGCGACGCTGTATCTCGCCCCACCATGCTACGCCCTGCCCGACCCGTCGTTGCGGTGACGGGCATGTTCAGGAGAACCGCAGCGTGCGGTCCACGACGTCTTGGGCCACGTCGCGAAGGAGGCGGTCGGTGCTGAAGGCGTACGCCCGCAGACGGATGAGCGCGTCGTTGACGCTCACCCCCAGCTGGACGGACACCATGCCGGCGGCGTTGTGCACCACAAAGCGGAAGTCGGTGCCGACCTCCAGTTCCCTAGCCAACCCGCCCGGGGGCGCCCCGGCTTGGACCTCGAGCACCCAGCGGGCGACGACGCCAGCCATCACCAACGCGTCGGCGTGCTGGCCGTCACTCAAAGAACCGGGCCGGTCCCGATACAGGTTCAACGCGCCCAGGCGGACCGCGCCCACCCGCAGCGGGAACCCGAACACGGCCCGCGCTCCCGCCTCCACCGCTGGGGGCGTGAAGGCCAACCAGCGAGGGGTGGCAGGATCAGCCAGCTCGGGCTCGAGCACCACCTCGTCGTGGCGGTAAGCATCCACGCACGGGCCCTCACCCAGGGTGTACTGCAACTCCTCGATCAGGCTGCTCACTTCGTTGGTCGAGCACAACGATCCCCGGGGTATCTCGCCCGACATCAGCATGACCCCGGCGCCGGTAATACCGATGACACGTGCGCCCACCTCGCACAGCCGAGCCGCCGGCGGCGGCCGGTCGTCGTCGTCGCCTGCCGACAGCTCATCCAAAATGCGCCGCAGCCGCTCACCCGCCATTTGGGGACCTCGATCCCGGCCGTGAAGCCCGGCGCCAAGCACCAACCTGATCGCCCACCGGCTCCCTCCTTGACTCGAGCAGGGGGACCATGCCAGCAGGGACCGGACCAGACGTGTACCCAGGGCCCGAAACACCGGCCCTCGCCCAGCACACTACTCCCGCAACGACCCTCGCGGCCAACACCACCCACCAACCCAACCCAGGAAAACAGACACACGTGCCCGCGCCGGACCAAGCAGCACGACCGGACAACCCAGTTGTCTCGCCATCCCCACACCAAGCCGCCAACACGTTGGCGCCCCAGATCGAGGTCACGGCAGCATCCGAGCCGAGGACGACCGAAGCCGGCGTGCCCCAAAACGTGATCGCCGAACGTCCTGGCCGCCGCGCCCCGAAACGCCGGGCAACGGCGTGTTATCACCCGGCACGGAGGTCGAGTGCACGAACTGCCGCAAGCCGCGACTTGGCCGGGTTGATCGCTTTAGCCGCTCGATGCGCCGGAACAGGACCTGTTTCTCTCGCACGCTGGTCGCCCACAGCAGTTGGGTCGAGCTTGTCGAAGCGATGATAGGCAGACGGGTCTCGGAATCGGACGTACCCTGACGGCCCCTCGCCGGCACAGCTGCGTTGGTGGCGGTTGCCGTGGCTGTTTCGGGGCGGTCCTGGTCGGCGGTGGCGTCGTGCTTGTCAGCGGGCGGTCCCAGCGAGGTGTACGGTGAGATCAGGCCCGCGTCTGTGTGGGCCGCCGTTGACGGTTCCGACTCCGGACCTCGGTCGCCTGCGCCAAGGGACATAGACCCCAACCACGGCGCAAGGGCCACGCCGCCGATCTAGAGCTGGCCTGTCAACCTGATAGGAGAACAGAGAATGGGAACAGCACGCGCGTGCCTGATCCCCGGCCGCGAATGGGTCCGCCTCGCTCATGGCCTCGATCGCCTCTGCCGCAACGAGCAGGCATCGAATCGCGGGATTCTTGGCGATGGGTGAGGGCCGGCTGCATGTCGTCTTCGGGACCGGACAGGTCGGTGTCGCCCTCGCCGCCCGGTTAACGGCTCAGGGTGTCGCGGTGCGGACGGTATCGCGCCATCGTCCCGGCACCCTGCCCGACGGCGTCGACTGGCGAGCGGCGGACGCCACCGACCCCGAGGCGGCGGCCGACGCGGCCAAGGGCGCATCAGTGGTCTACCAGTGTCTCAACGCCCCCTACACCGACTGGCCGAAGCTGTTCCCGCCGTTGCAGCGGGGCGTGCTGGCCGCCGCTGAACGTGTTGATGCCCTGCTGGTGACGCTTGAGAACGTCTACGGCTACGGCCCGACCGGTGGCCAAGCCATGACCGAGGACATGCCGCTGGCGGCGACCACCTCGAAGGGCCGGACCCGGGCCGAAATGACCGCGGAGCTGCTGGCCGCGGCCGAAGCGGGGCGGGCTCGTGTCGCCATCGGGAGGGCGTCGGACTTCTTCGGCGCGGGCGTGACCGAGTCCACCCTGGGCGCCCGGGTGTTCGCCAACGCCCTGGCCGGCAAACGCGCCGATTTCATCGGCAACCCCGACCTCCCTCACACCTACAGCTACGTACCCGACATCGCCGCCGGCTTGGTCACCCTTGGTAGCGACGAGCGGGCCGTCGCCCAGGTCTGGCACCTGCCCGGACCTGAGACCGTCACCACCCGGGCGGTCCTCGATCTGGTCGCCGCCGAGGTCGGCCATCCCGTCGGGGTCCGCAATATCCCCAAGCTCGCGGTGCGGGCTCTGGGAGTGGTCAAGCCGTTGATGAGGGAGCTGGCCGAGATGTCCTACGAGTTCGAGGAGCCTTTCGTGCTCGACACCACCAAGTTCCAGTCCACCTTCGGGACCGTCGGCACCCCGCTCGGCACCGCCATCGCCGAGACCGTCGGCTGGTACCGGACCCAAACGAGGACGACATGACCGCCTCCGAGGCGCCCGCCGGTGCCGAGCTGACCGCGGCCGCCGCCTGGTCGCAGCGGGTCCGCCGCGTCGGCGGCTTCATCCAGCTGGCCTTCGCGGCGTTCTGGCTCATCCGTGGCGCCCTCAGCATCGGCGGCGACACGGGGACCGCGCTGACCGGCGTGGCCGTCGTGATTGTTGTCGCGGTCTTGGTGTATGGCATCAGGGTCACCGCCGGGACCGGCCGCAGGCCTACCAGCCCGGAAGCGAAACGCATCGAACGGTCGGTCACCACAGCGACGGTCATCGAGCTAGTCGCCTCGTTCGTTTTTCCGGTCATCGTCATCGCCGCGGGCCATCGCGACTGGGTGCTGCCGTCCATCGCCATCACCATCGGACCGCTGCTTTTGTGGCTCGACCACCTCGTGCATATCCCCCGGTATCGTCCCGTCGGCTGGGCGCTGACCATTGGACCGTTCATTCTGGTGGCCACGATGTCCGGGACCGCGCTCGTCGCCACGACCGGGCTGGTGGCCGGCGTCCTCCTGCTGGGCACCGCCGCCGCCGGTTTCCATGACCTCGCAAATTTGCGACCCGGCCGCTCACCCCAGACTGTCCGGCTCGCCACCCAAATCCCGTGACCACCCCCGACCTCGACACCCCGAGCGGAAGGTTCCGGCCGTTCTTCAACCCGGCCACCGGCGAGCACATCCAATACATCGCCGTCGCCGAGGACAGCGACGGTCAACTGGTGCGCTTCAAGTGGCGCAGCGTGCCCGGCGGGGTCATCACCGAGCACATCCACCCCCACCAAGAGGAGCGCTTCACCATCACCGCCGGCCAAGCCCGCTTCACCCTCAACGGCCAGGAACACCTGGCCGGCGCCGGCCAGACCGTCGTGGTGCCCGCCGGGGTACCCCATTCGGAAGGCAACACCGGCAGCGTCGACATCGAAGGCGTCGTCGAACTGCGCCCCGCTTTGCTGACCAAAGAATTCCACGAGGCGGTCGCCGGGCTGGTGGCCGACGGCCACACCACCCCCCGAGGCGCCCCCAAAAACCCACTGCAGCTCGGCGCCACCTTCTGGCACTTCCGCCACGAAAGCCGAGTCACCACCCCGGCCATCTGGGTCCAGAACCTGACGCTCCCGACCTTGTGGGCACTAGCGAAGGTCTTTGGCGTGAAGCCCTACTACCCGCGCTGGGACACCCGTATCCATGAATGAGCGTCGAGCTCAAGCCAAGCCCGGCCAGGTCGCTTGCTCCACGGATGGAGTCCTTGGCCCCGGATGGTTTATTTCAGGGCGAGAATGGACAGGTTGAGTGTCAGCAAAGCAGCAGGGCCGGTGTCAGTTCTCAGCCTGCCCCAACTCGACGTGCCGGTCGTCACGGTGCGGGAAGACAGCACCAGGTGGCCCCCGGCGCAGCGATCCAGCGCTACGCCCACTCCCTGGAGGTACCGCGCCAGCCACTCATGTGGTTCGGGAACTCGGCCCCTACCCCGATTTCGAGGAGCCTCAGAAATTCCGGGAACTCTCATGCAATGTCGACCCGGCCAGCCCGGCGAGACCTGAACTGCGATCCCAAGATGGGCCCCCACGCCAGTTGCAAAACCGACAACACCGACACCGAACATAGGAGTTTGGAGATGCCACAGCCGAGACCTATCGTGAATGGGACACAGACCTGGATGCTCTACGGGGCCACTGGGTACACAGGCACCCTGATAGCGCAACGTGGACTCGAATGCGGTCACCGCCCCGTGCTCGCCGGTCGGAGCGCATCAGCCGTCACCGCCCTGGCCCAACGCCTCGGCCTGCCCCAACGGGTCCTCAGCTTGGACGATCCAGGGGAACTGCAGGCGGCAGTGGCCGACGTCGACCTGGTGCTCAACGCCGCCGGCCCATTCCTGCACACCGCAGCCCCACTCGCGGAGGCCTGCCTCAAGGCGGGAGTGCACTACCTCGACATTAGCAACGAACTCCAAGTGTTCCGGGCCCTCTACGATCTCGACCAGGAGGCCAAGCAAGCCGCCGTCAGCATTATCCCCGGCGTCGGATTCGGCGTCGTCGCCACCAACTGCCTGGCCCGCTACGTCAGCGAAGCAGTCGGCGGAGCCGAACATCTCGAAGTGGCCTCCCGTGTCGCGTCGGCCCAGCCCGGCCCCGGCGCGGCCGCGACCATGCAAGAAAACCTCCCCTACGGAGGCTGGATCCGCCAAGACGGACAGCTTGCACCCCAGGAGTTGTTCACCGGCGTCACCACGATCAGTTTCCCCGACGGACCCTGCGAAGCGATGCCGGTCCCGACCGGAGATCTCGAAGCAGCCTTCCACGCCACCGGGGCTCCTAACGTCGTTGCCTACGCCGTCAGCCCTCCGGTCCTCGATTCACCTGATTCCCCTGGTGGCGAGGCTTTGGTGCCCTCGGCCCACCGGTCCTTCGGGTGGGCAGGGGCAACCAGCCATGATGGCTCGAGAGCCGAAGCCTGGCTACAGACCGGAGACTCCTACACATTTACCCCCGCGGCCGCCATCCGCGCCGTAGAGGAGACCCTCGGGCGATCCCGTCGGGGAGCGCTCAGTCCTGCCGCCGCGTTCGGTGCCAACTTCGCCTTCACGATCCAAGACACCATGCGCATCGACGCCCCCCAAGCTGACGCCACAGTCTCCGCGTCACCGGGATGAAGAAGGGTAGCCGGCCAATCGCACGACGGAACCCGGGCTCGATGCCCAGCCCATACCCGGCCAGGTGCACATACCTGCCGATTCGGCGTGGCTGGCGACCAGCGCGCACATCGTTGTTCTGGGCGTCGGCCGACTATTGCCGCCCGCAACCTGGTCCGGATGGTTCACTGACACGAGAAATGGCCGCAGCCTCTCTGAAGAAGGGGGAGACCATACCGGCAGGGACCGGACGACCGCCGGCAAACTAACGATTGTCGAACCCCCAACATTCGGTACGAGCGTCCTCTTGGCGTCAGGGTCACTCAACACAGTGATCACCCCGCGGTATACCGAACCGCGCTTTCGCGCCTCAGCAAGATCACGCAGCTCGCCAGGACGAAGAACAGCAACAATACGAAGCCGATCAGGTCCAGAACCAGCCCGAACGACGCGACCACACCGCCAAGGCCGAAGGCCTGAACGAAGAGCAGAATGGCGACGAGGATCGAGACCCAGGCAAGCCACCGCGGCAGGACCCCGCTTCTGAACACGAGCACCCCTGCTGCGAAAGCGAAGAGACTGCCGAAGATGTCCGCGACGCTATCCAAGGCGTATGTCATCAGGTACAGCGTGTAGGAGACGCCCTGGTCGTGGTGAGCCCCATACGAGGCGAGCTTCCCGACCAGCACGCCGTAGATCGCAACGTCGCTGACCGCGTGCAGTGCGACAAAAAGCACCCCGCCGACCAGCAGCAACGAGCCGAGGGCGCGCGACCCATCGGCGTCCGTGCGCAGAAACAGGTCGTACAGCTTCCACAGGTAGATCGGAAACATGGCGGCATAGACGACGCACAGGCAGGTCACCACCAGCAGCGTCGTCCTGTGGTCGGCGAGCTCGCTCGCGATCTTGGCAGCCGAGTCGTTCTGGTTGATCCCGACCCCGAGCCCGACCGCGGACTCCGCCACCACTGCAAGAACGTAGAGGATCCCCGCCACCCAGGCATACCGCTCCCACACCGGAGCGGTATGCGTCGCTGTCACCACGGGATCGTCACCATGCCAGGCCGGTCTAGCACGTGTGGCATCGACAACAGGCTGAGAGCCCGAACCCGGCTTCCTCGCTTCGGCCCCCCAGGCCAACAGCAGCCGGATGACCGGCGAGAGCAAGCGCGTTGGCGCCGGACCAACGGTGGCTCACCGGGCGATGCTGCAGAAAGCGCTTGAGGAAGCGCCCCAGAAGATGAACGCCCGACCGTCCCTAAGAACGAGGCCGGCGGCGCCCATACCGCCAGCCGTGGGTCCCGTACGCAGCCCCTCCGAGGGGCAGTGTGCTCACGGCTGGCAAGCGCGTCGTCGTCAAAGCCGTCCGCCGCTTGCTGGAGTTGCTACACCCGGTGCGGCACCTTACGGGCTCATGTCCCACTTGGATAAGCCGACGTGCAATGGGGCACAGTCGCCGCCAGCGATCCAGTCAGCGGTGGCCTGCGACAAAGCTGACTAAGCGCTCGGTGGCTCTGCAGGAGATAAGACAGACCCGCACAAACCGAATCTGCAACAGTCCGGTGGGCGGTCAAGTTGCGGATACCGGCCGCGCTCGCTCGCGGCCGGTATCCGGTATGGGCGGTATTTGGCGGGCCGTTCAGCTTGCGGGAACGGCACCTTCTTTCTCCAGGGTCTGCTACACCAACGGGGCCAGGTCGGGCACCACGTCATCGCTGTCGGTCGGGGTCGCGCTGTCGGGCGGAAGCGTCGCCATGGCCGCGCCCGCCGACGGTTGACGGAAGAGGCTAACGGCGATCAGGGCAAGGTTGCCTCCTGCGACAGCTCCGATAATGGTGGTGACGAGCCCGAACAGCCCGGACATCGCGGTGAACCCGAGCCACCCTCCGAGCAAGGCGCCGCCGGTTGCGGCCAGCAGACCGAGTGACTTGGTGGCACGGTCCCAGTCGCGGTGAGTCCAGGCCAGGTAGAGGCCCAGCCCGATCAGCCCGCTGGGGGCCAGAATCCGGAGCAGTTCACTGGTCAGAGACAGCGCGGGCCAGAGCGTCAGGACGACTAGGGCTGCTCCGAAGAAGCCGCCGAGCCCGAGCACGACCGGGACGATGGTGCGGGCCACGACACTGGTCTTGCGCCCTGCGGAACCGTGCTTGCGTACCCGGAGCGCCACCCAGAGCAGCAACAGGCCAGCCAGGACGACGACGCCGAGCACTGCCCCAAGGATGTCCTTGGCAACCGCTGTCTGCCTGGACGATGTGGCGAAGCTGACCTTGTTCGGGGTGTAGAGGGACGTGTCGACCTGGCCGGTGGCGAAGAACGTGGTCAGCAGCTGCGTGCTGGCGCTCGGCTCGTAGGACCAGAAGTCTTCCGCGTGCCCGAGCCCGGACAGGATGACCTGATGCCCGTTGGGCAGGTGCGGCAGCAGCTCCTTGGTGGCGTTCTGGGCCGGCGTTTGGAAGTCGAGCGTCCCGCCGATGAGCAGCGTCGGGACGTTCGAGTTCTGCACGCTGGTGTACTGGTTCTCACCCGGGTTGGCCGGCCAGTCGGCAAGGCCTCCTGCCCCCCACAAGAAGTCCGTGCCGGGATTGCCGATGATCGAGCCCCGGTCCGTGCCGGAGCTGAAGTAGCGCTGGGCGGGCTGGGCGTCGGCCAGCCCGATGCTGGCAAACTCGCCCCAGACGAACGACGTGGGGAGGATGAGACCGGCCATATTCGATAGCAGCCAAAAGCCGCTCGGGTTGCCATGCGCGGCGGAGATCCACGAGTCGAGGGTGTTCGGCCCGGCCAGTACGCCACCGCCTCCCGAGGTCTCGTCGGTGAGCCCGAGGAACGTCCCGACCAGCACGTTGCCCGGCTTGATCGGCAGGAAGTACCACTTGCTCGGCATGTGTGCCGTCGTGTGCTGCATGCTGGCGGCGAGGTTGGCGGTGCGGGCCCGGCAGGCAGGATCCTGCGCGCACTGCGCCGAGTAAGCCTCGATCCCCTGATCGGTCTCGGTACCGCTGTAGAGGAAGTTCCCGGGCGGGTTGACGCTGATCATCGCCGAGCGGTCGACACTGTTCGGGTACATCCACGAGTAGATCATCGCGAGACGGGTCCCCTCGCTCTCGCTGACCAGGTCGATGCGCTGGTAGCCGAGGGCGACGCGAGCGGCCTCGATGTCGGCGGCCTGCTCCTCCAGCGTGTAGCCGGCGAGGTCTACGCCGGATCGCTCAAGGCGCTGCGCGCACGAGGCGAAGGCCTGGGAGTACGCGCTCAGCGACGCTTTGGCGAGGAAGTCGGCGGATTTATTCAACGCCGCTGTCACCTCGGGACAGTTCAGCACCGAAGAGCCGTCGACGCCGCGGTAGCCGACCATGACGACATCGTGCTGGGCGGCCAGGCGGCTCGCATCGGGGAACGTCATGTTGGTTATGCCCGGGCCGCCGTTGAGCCGGAAGATCGGCGCCAGCGGGTGGGATGAGCGAGCCAGGATCCGGGTCACCGGCAGCGCGATCAGACGCGACCGGGGGTCTGCCCGGTTCTCGGCCACGACGAGCGTTCCGCAGTCGGCGCGGTAGCCGCCGCTCTCGGTGCACGGGTGCATGGTCAGCTGGCCGGCGTGCGCACCCTGCGGGACCGAGACCGTTTTCGGGCTGGACGAGACTCCCAGGTAGATAAGTCCCATCAACAGGACGATGGTCGCCAGCAGACCAGCGATCCGTGTCCAGGTGAATCTCCGTGGTCTCTGGGGCAGGTACTGGGTGGTCGACTGCCACGGTCTTGCCGTGGCGCTTAGTGAGACGTCTTGCCTTGATCATTGGCTTCCTCTCGTCGACGCTTCGGTGTTGCGAACAGCGTGCGCCCGGCGCCTGAGGTGGGCCTGCCGTCGCGCTGAGGCCGGCACCTCAGTCCAGCCCCGTTGGGGCCGAGGAAGCCGGTGACCATCCCGGGTTGGACCACGAAGCTGAGTCCGCCCACTGCCGGGTTGTCGCCGTACCTTGCTCAGATTTTCCACTTCGATCATGTCGGGCCTTCCCCAATGCGATCCGGTCCCGGCGCAACAACGTCAGCGCTCTGTCGGCCAAGGTGCTCAAGTCCGTGTCCCCTATGAGGACTCGGCCGCTGGTGAGGCGGTCCAAGCCGGCCACACAGTGCATCAGCGTGGATTTGCCCGACCCGGACGGGCCCATGATGGCAGTGAACTGGTGGGAGCCGAGCGCCACCGACACGCCGTCAAGGCCCCACACGGTGGTCTCGCCCCGTCCATACACTTTCACCGCGTCAATCGTCTGGGCTGCAGCCAGCGGCGGAGCGACGATCGGGTCCGAGACAATTGGCGTCATGGCGCCGTCCTCAAGCTAAGGAGACGCCGAACCCGCCTAGAGGATCAGCATGCTGTCCGTCCAGCCGAACCGGTGGCCCGTTATGTGCGAAAGACTGCGCTACCAGGATCCGGAGCAACGCTCCCGGAGCCGCCAGGTCTGAGCAGATCCACCGCAGGGACGGGGTGACTTCGAAGGTCTTCTTCATCGACGCTAGAGCATCGCCTATCGATCAGCAACCCAACACAGACACAAACTCCGACGGATGAAGCTTATAAATGACTACGAGTGCTTCCTGTGTCCGACTACGAGCTGATCTCTAAGACGATCGCGCGCAACAATCTCGCTCTCGACGACCGCCGCTTCGAGGACTGCCTCGCGACCGACACGCCCGATGGCTCGATCGCTGGCCACACCGGCCATGCCGCCATTCGGCAGTTCATGCTCGCCCAGGACCTAGCCACCCGGCCCGAGCTGCAGCGCCGTCATGTGAACACCAATATCGCTATCGAACTGCACGAGGACGAGGCCGACTCCGTCAGCGACCTTCTCGTCTACGACAAGGTGGCCGACGGGCCATGGGCCCTCGTCGCAGTCGGCCGCTATCACGACAGCTTCGCCCGCCAAACCGATAGCACCTGGCTCTTTACCCGCCGTAGCCTTCAGTTCCTTTGAGCGTCCGCGCGTTTTCGCTGGCGTCTCAGACGCCCGCTCGAGGCCACCAACCAGCGCTGCGAACGACGTGCCGCGACACCCCGCACGGGATCGCTGACGAGCAGGGGAAGGGTGTCCACGATCGGCGTGTCGACACGTCTGACCTCGGGAAGTCAACGTGATCGCCGACCTGGACAGTCCCCTGACCGCACTGACATACAGTCGATCCAGTAGCGAGAGTTCCCTGGCCCATCGGTGACGTCCGGCGGGGAAGCCGTTGTATGCCTCCCACATCCCATAATGAGTGTCCCGTTATCGCGGGGCTGACCTGCCACCTACCGCCGGAAATCTGTAGTCCTGTGGGGCTGTCCTTGATGTCGTTGTAGAGGCGGTTTTGGTTCGTCGGGGACAGCATGTCTGTAGCGGTGTCGTTGATGTCGTTGGCTTGGGGGTTGTGGCCGGACCAGGGCTGTCGGGTGAGCGGGGCGCTGGTGGCGGGGGGGAGGATGTTGTCGTTGTTGAGGAGTTGATGGGGCCCCTCCCCCGAGAAGTTGGCGCTCCTGGGGAGGGGCCCGAAGGCGGTTCGCGCCGATGGCCATCGTATGGGCTTGGGCCTCCAGCGTCGAGGCCTACGCGGCTTGCGGAACGACGGTCGAGGTGCCACGGGCGGCCTGTCCGTCGTGTGGGGCGCCGATGGGGTTCTGGTCGGGTTACTGGCGTCAGCTCGGGTGGATGGCGGTATCGGCTGGAGGATCTGGGTGCGCCGGGGGCGTTGTTCGTCTTGCCGGGTTAGCCATGCGCTGCTGCCTTCGTTCTGTTTGGTGGGACGCAGTTTCGGGGTGGAGGTGATCGGGCCGGCGGTCCAGGAGATGGCCGGCGGAAGGGGCACTGGTTCGGTGGCTCGGGCCGTGGGGGTGGCGCAGTCCACGGTTCGCAGCTGGTGGCAGCGGCACCGCGAGCGCTCGCGGGTGGCGCATGCGGTTGCGGTGATGGTCGCAGTGGTCGTCGGGTTGGGTGTGGCTGAGCTGGTGTCACCGGTCGAGGTGTCAGTCCTGGCGTCGTTGGAGGTGTTGGCTCGGGCGGCGGGCGGGAAGGAGAGCCTCGGTCGTTGGCCGGCGGTGTCGTTGGTGACCGGTGGAATGTGGCTGGTCCCGGTCAGTTCGCCTGGATCAACAACATCGCGCGTCTTTCCGAACGGCGCTGAGAGGCGTTTGATGGCCTTGATCGATCCGAACGACGAGACGAGGCCGCCATGACTGTGGAAGCTGAGCGAGTTTCGGGGCCGGTCTGATCGACGAGGAAGAGCAGCTGGGGTTGTTCAGGGTCGAGCTTTCGCGTCCGGAGACCGTCGGGTTGGTGTGGCGAGATCCGCCACCGGACCGGCGGTCGCTTGCTCACTGCTGAGATCGTTGAACAGTTGCGAGCCAGTCCTGGGCGGTGGGCGGTGGTGCGCGAGTACCACAGCCTTACTGCCACCCGCGGTCGGGCCGTCAGGTCAAACACCCGGCTGATATCGAACTTCGCGGCGTGGAGGAACCGCCCGGCTCGGTGCTGTATGCCCGAGCCAGACCGGCGCGGAGATGCTCGGTGAACCGCCGCTGCCGGTTGGGCGGTCGAGGCGGCTGAGTATGGCCAGATTCGTATCAGCGTGGAGGTCTTTGTCGAGCCGCATCGGTTGGTTCATCTGACCGCCGGGCGGGCCTTGATGGTGCTTCTGCAAGAACTCCAAGACGATGTGGTTCCGGTCCATCTGGTGCGAGTGGCCGTCTCGGGGCAGCTGCCGCCACGAGGAATGTCGGTGAGGTTGCAGCGGGTTGTCATGCCCGGCAGCGAGACGGTGTCGTGGACGGTGCTCGCTGACAGCGGGGAGCCGGTGGCACCGATCGAGGCTTACCTGTCGTTTCTGTGCGCGATCGAGCGCTCGCCTAACACGGTGCGCCATTACGCGGTGGGCCTGAAGCTGTTCTTCGAGTTCCTCGATGACGCCGGGCTGGCCTGGAGGGAGGCCAGTGTCGATGACGTGGCCCGATTCGTGGCCTGGCTGCGGGCCCCCGACCCTGACGTCATCGGCGAGACGCTGGGCCGCCAGCCCGCCACCGTGAACCAGATCCTGGCGGCCGTGTTCGGCTGTTATGACTACCTGGCCCGCCTGGGGGTGTCGCTCTCCGAGGTCTGGTCGCCTGGCGGCGGGCGGGGCGGCGCTCCTACACGCCGTTTCTATATCACGCCACCAAAGCGAACCCGATCAAGGTCCGCCCGCTGCGCCTGGCGGTGCCGCGCCGAGCAGCCAAGACCCTCACCGTCGAGCAGATCGTGGCCATCCTGGCTGCGTGCGAGCACCTGCGGGACCGCTTCCTGTTCGCGTTGATGGCCGAGACCGGCGTGCGGGTCGGTCAAGCCTTGGGGCTGCGCCACGCCGATATCGACTCGGCGTCCCGCCAGCTTTGCATCGTGCCCCGGGCCGACAACGCCAACGGCGCCCGAGCCAAGACCCGCGACACCGAGACCATCCCCGTCTCAGCCGCCCTGCTGCGCCTCTACAGCGAGTACATGCACGCCGAGTACGGGACCCTGGACTCCGACTACGTGTTCGTGAATCTGTGGGCCGAGCCGTGGGGCCAGCCGCTGACCTACAACGCCGTCAACCAACTCGTGCGCCGCCTGCGGGCCCGCACCGGGATCGGCTTCACCGCCCACATGTTCCGTCACTCGGCTGCCACCGAGATGGTCCGGGCCGGTGTGCCCATCGAGGTGGTCCGACGTCTGCTCACCCACCAGTCCTCGGCCACCACCAGTGCGATCTATGTACACCTGCTCAGCGACGACCTGCGCGCCGCATTGCCCGCCGGCAGATACCACTTCGACGATGACGGCTACGCACCGATCCCGGGCTCGTCGGCGGACCAGCCATGAGCGACCACCCTGTTCCCGCATCCGCTGGCGGTCCGGGCCGTGGTGGTCTCGGCCGACCTCCCGATCCGGCCGAGGTCGACGCCGAGTACGCCCGCGACACCTGGCAGGCCTCCCGGCTGGGCATCCAGGCACCCCGGGGGCGGGCCAGCATCACCTTCGCCGGCCTGTCCCAGCCGTGGCTGCGCCAAGCCGTCAAGGCCTGGTGTCAGTGGCGGCTGGCTACCGGCTGCGCCTGGGGCACGGCTAACGCTTGCGCAGGCACGCCTCAGCCGGTTCTCGGCGTTCCTGGCTGCCAGTGAACCGGGAGCGGTTGATGGCTCGATCATCACTCGGGCCGTGCTCGAGCGCTTCTCCTCCTGGCTGGTGGCCACCGGGCTGGCTCCGGCCAGCCGCACCCACTGTCTGATCTTCTTGCGCGGCTTCCTCGAGGACAACCGTCGCCACCGTTGGCTGGCCGAGATCCAGCTTACGAGGCCGCCATCTACCAAGACGACCTGCCCCGGCGCCAGAAGTCGCTGCCCCGTTTCGTGTCCGAGTTCGTCATGGCCCAGATCGAAGACCCCGACGCCCTCGACCAGCTCGATCCCACCATCCGCCATCTGGTGATCGTGCTCATCGACACCGGCCTGCGCGCCACTGACGCCTGCACGCTCCCGTTCAACCCCGTCATGGCCGACAGCGTGGGGCGCCCTGCCTGCGTTTCACGAACGCCAAAGCTCGCGACGAATACCTCGTGCCCCTCACCGACCGTGCCGCCAAAGCCATCGGCGACCAACAGACCTACGTGGCAGCCCGATGGCCGAGAGGCAGCCCGTGGCTGTTCCCCGACACCCATCACGATGACGGAGCCGACCGTCCCATCTCCTACCGCTTCTTGCACCGGCGGCTGCGCAACTGGGAGACCCACATCGATCTACGCGACGAGGCCGGGCTGCCGGTCACCGTCAGCTCTCACCAGTTCCGTCACACGCTCGGGACAAGGCTGATCAACAGCGGCGTCCCCCAGCACATCGTGCAACGCATCCTTACACATGCCAGTCCAGGGATGACCGATGTGTACGCCCGACTGCACGACTCCACCATCCGGATCGCCTTCGACCGCTTCCAGCAACAGCGCGTCGACATCGCCGGGCGCTGCTCGCCTATGACCCCGAGTCGCCCGCGGCTGACGCCGAGTGGCTCAAGCACAACCTTGCCCGCGTCCAGGCCAGCCTCCCCAACGGCTACTGCGGACGACCGCCTCAACAGGAATGCCCCCACCCCAACGCCTGTCTGACCTGCCCGCAATTCCAAACCACCGTCGAGTTCCTGCCCACCCACCGCCAGCACGCCAAGCACAACGCCCAGCTCCTCGAACTCGCCGAACGCCACGGCCAACACCGTCTCGCCGACAACCACCGACGCATCCAAGACGCCCTCGAACGCATCATCCCCGCGCTCGAAGCCCTCGATACCGACACCGACGCTCAGCCCGACCAAAGCAAACAGCCCGACGATGGCTGAAAACTATGAACCGCTGGTGAAGGCGGCCCACGCTCGCCACGCCGCGGCCACCGACCGAGCCAACCAAGCCCTGCGCCGTCTCGACCGCCACGGCGAAGAGATCTCCTTCTCCGCCGTGGCCAAAGCAGCGCTCGTGTCACGCAGCTGGCTCTACCGACAACCGCAGCTCCGCGCCCAGATCGAACGGCTCCGATCCACCCACCGCCCAGCCTCACGTCGCCAAGTGCCCGCCGCCCAACAGGCCAGCCCCGCATCGCTTCTGCGGCGCGTCGAAACCCTCCAAGAACAAGCCACCCGCCTCAGCACAGAGAACCAAGCGTTGCGCGACCAGCTGGCACGCAAGCTCGGATCCGACCGTCACGCCGCTCTCGGCAGGACGCACCTGCAATGACCACTACAGACCCGTCAGCAACATGTCCTCGACGCAAAACAACCCGCCTGACCAGCACCTCCATGGTGAGAGCTACAGACAACGCCGGTTATATGGGCGATCGACCGGGCCGGGAAGTGGACACGGCGATATCTCCACGAGGCTCTCGAGTCCCGTCTGCGCGGTGACACGAGCGCATTGGGTGCCCAATCGGTGTGACAGAGTCGCTCATGACCCGGGCGTTCACGACCGACGCGCATTGGCAGTTCGGTCGCGCCGCGTCGGGCCTCCGGTCTAGTCTGACGAGCTCCGGGCGTAGGCCTCAGCGGCCTTACTGTCGAACTCGTAGGCCACGAAGGGCTCCGAGCCGATAACCCACGCTTCGTGGCCAGGCTCGATCACATATGCGTCGCCGGGGCCGACCTCGACCTCCGTGCCGTCATTGTGGCGAACCCGCAACTGCCCCGACGCCACTGTGCCCACATGATGCGTCTGGCAGCTCTCGGTACCGGCGACCGGTTTGATGCAGTCCGACCAGCTCCAGCCCGGCTGCAGCGTCATACGCGCCGCCTTCACCGAGCCAAGGTCAACGACCTGCATCTCCGTTTTGTCTGGAGTGCGACGCTCATCGGGTGACTCGAAGCTCTTCTTGGCGATTCCAGCCACGTTCCCTCCCTACGTCTGCTTACTGCACAATCGCGCCATGCCTATCATCCTTTCCTCGCTGCAGCAACAAGGAGAGGCGGCACCGCCCCGGCGCACAGCGCCAAGTCCCCCGTGTGGACAGATCAGCGACTGGGGCCGCAAGCCCCTGGGCCCGCTAGGAGTCCACGAGCCAAGTCGCCTTCGTCGTGCCGCGGCGCACCGATCGACGGACAGGGCGCCCTCCGATCCCAACAGAACACCGAACACCGACACCAAGAAGGCCACCCAAGGTATCCCCGATCCCAAGGACGCGATGTAACCCAGATCGGCGACTCCCCGACGATATCCTGCGCTTGGGGGGTTCCGGCCGCCTCGCCGGCGAGCGCGGCGCTGCCAGCTCGGCATCGCCCGTTGACGCGACAGCCGAACCAGATGAGCGCCCCCCGGCGTGTTTCCGCTCTGGTCAGCTTTTTAGGCCCCTTTCGGCATTCGCTTGAGCTTCAGTGTCCTCGAAGACCCGCACTTCGATGGGCTTGCCATCCTTGAAGGTCCACGCCATAGCCCAGTGCGATCCGAAGCTCTTGCCAGTAGCCCGCACGCGGAACCGGTAGTGCCCGAGGGCGACCACCCTGTCACCCTCTGCGATGTACTGTTCGGGCGCGAATCCCTCAGGTTCGAAAGTGTCGTTCAGTTCGCCGAAGAACCCGCTCCATTCATCTGGGCCGGTGTGGGTTCGCGACCCCCAAGGCACGGTCTCGGGCGAACCCGAATGATGCATCTGAGCCTCAGCCGCCAGGGTGGCGAGAATCGAGGGGACGTCGTCCTTCACGAATGCTGAATACAGGTCTTTGACGACCTCGACGTTGTATTGTTCGCTCATCGCACGACAACCCCCTCTCGGCGTCCGAACACCCGTGGCGGAGCAACCAAAAGGTGATGACGCCGGCCGGCGATGCCTCCGCGGCGGCCCGACCCGGCGATTGCCGCATGATGGGGTCCGGTCCTGGTTGATCGGGGGTTGGCATGGTGAGTGTCACTGAGGTTGGATCGGACATCAAGCGGATCAACGTTGAGATACCCGGCAAGCCGGTCACGTTCAGCTTGTTACTAATCAGAGACGAACAGCCCACGCTGATCGAGACGTCATACCGTCGAGTGTTCGACGAAGTCATTGAGGCACTGGCCACCGTGATTGACCCGTCGACGTTGCGACACGTTGTCATTCCGCATTTCGAGAGCGACGAGTGCGGCGGGCTGGACCGGCTCCTTGAGGCTGCGCCACACGCTGCCCCGGTATGCAGCCCGATCGGGACTCACACCAGTATCCCCGACTTTTCGATCCGGGAACCGTTGCCGGTGGATGAGGGGACAATGCTGGATCTGGGTCAGCACAAACTTCGTTTCCTCGTGACCCCCTACGTCCACGCCTGGGATAGCTTGCTGGCTTACGACGAAGTATCCGGGACTTTGTTCTCCTCTGATCTTTTCCTCCAGCCCGGAACCGGTCCGCCTTTGACTGACTGCGACATCAGCGAGGAGATGGTGTCCTCCACTCGATCTCTGGGGCTATTCGCGTCCCAGGCCCACCTGGTGGCGGCACTAGATAAGATCGAAACTTTGCGCCCCCTGACTCCGGCCTGTCATCACGGCACGGTAAAGGCGGGACAGATCCCTGCTTACCTGCGAGCCTTCCGCGAGAACCCCGTTACCGGGCTCCCCCCAGCCGGACCCAATTCACTTGTCCATAGCCGTGCCACCGAAGACCGGGTAGTCGGACCTGCCGATCTGTCCGACCGGCCCCCGCCTCTGTTGGCCCCGGCGCTGTGGGAGGGTCTAATCAAGGGCCTGGCTCAGCGGAGGTGCGGAGCTTGTTTGGGCGGGTTCGTTGACCGAGCGCAGCCCCGGTGGCGTGGTTGGTCCAGACCTGGCATGCGCCGGCAGTGTTGTGCACCCGGTCCGTTTGGCTGCGGCGCTGGCGGCGTGGTGCCTGGATTGGTGGAGGTGGTTAGGCAGACTCGGAGTGTGGGATGGGTTTCGGTGATGCCGGCCGCTTCTCGAGATGGAGTCTTTCCTCCGCACGTCCGCTCGGCTCCCGGACAACAATGGTCACCGATCGACCAACTCGTCCTCTGTCGCCAGCCGCGTTCGGCCGCACGCGGCGAGTAGGCGCCCTCTCCACTTGGGCCAGCCTGCCGAGCGATTTTTGATACATCACCGCTAAATACTGAGCGTCGAACGGCTCAATCCGATTGCGGACACTGCAGCCAGAAGCAGCCGTTTGGCGTGGATGGTTGTCTCGCTGGCCGAGCCGCGAATGACCGCAGCCGCCAGCGTCGCGAAAAGCGCTGGCGGCAGAGTATCTCAGTCGTAAGCGTGGGGGGCTAGACGTCCTGGGTCATCCGCGGGAAGTATCCGCGGCTGGACGTTCGGGCGCGTCTTCCGGCGTGGGCAGGTTCTGCTCGAACCGCCACATGAAGAAGGCCACCATGAGGATCCAGATGCCCATGGCCAGAAAGGCGAAGAAACCGATTGGTCCGGCCAGGCCCACCACGGCCAGGAGGAAGCTGACCCAGGCCAGCCATACCGGTAGGACCCTGGTCTTGAGGATGATAAAACCTGCCGCCCACATGAGGATTGATACTCCGACCACGATGCCGGCGGCACCGATGTCGGACTGTAGGAAGTTCAGGGTCTGGGCGGTGTCGGGCGTCATGTGCTTGGGCGAGTCGAGCAGAGCGAAGTTGGCCCCGGAGAACACCAGTCCACCCCCGGCGAAGAGCGTAGCTCCCACCAGCAGAACGGGAGCCAGCCGGGCTCCGAGGTTGGTCCGACCCCAGCGATCCCGGAGGTAGCCGAACCAGAAGATGCCGAACACCACGGCTATGTCAGCCAGCACGGTGGAAATCCCGAGCGCTCTCTTATGACTGCTGACGTTGTACCAGGCCAAGATATATGCGGGGGATTTATTGGTACTCGGCGTGCTTACGATGAGGAAACTCACCACCAATATCACCACGAAGGCCACTCCGCAGGCTGGTCCCCATCTGGCGCGGGGATCAGGCGGTCGCGCCGCTTGTGAACTCATTTGTCCTGCCCCCTCTTCGACCCAGAGCCGGTTGACTTTCAAGCAAATTGGAGCTGGTCCTTCCTACCCCCAGAGCATGATGCTCCCCATGCTGATACACGTTTCTGCGGCTACAGCCGTGCGTCAGACCGGGGCGACGGGCTGACGCAAGGAGTTCGTAGTGTTCGGTTTGCTGATCCCTCCGGTGTCGGGGAACCGGTGGCGCAGGAACACCTCATTTGGGTAAGCCACCGAGAGGATCGTTCGGGACGCGGAGGACGCAGAAACGACTCAGGTCTCCGGCTGCGAACGTCGCCCATAAGATCGCCGGCGGCCATCCCAGTAACGCGGAGCACAGGTCGCCCTGAACGAATCTCCTATGGGTTGTCAAGGGGGTTCTTGGTGTCGAGGTGATGCGGTGGGGCACGACATGAAGGGGCCACTCGTGGTGAGGGCAAGCTCCTTTTAGGCCATGGCGCGATCACTCTCGACCTGGTGTGTATGTGTGTGTGGTGTGTTTCGAAGCGGCGGGCGACAAGTCGTTTGTAAGCCAACCCTCGGGGTCCCTTAGGCAGCAGCCGGTTATAGGGGGTCAGCCCGCCGCTTCGTGACCGGGTAGGCCCGCGGCAGGTAGCGGTAGATGTCGCGGGCCACGCAGCGCTTGAGGACGCGCATCACTTCGCGCTTGGACTTGCCCTCGGCCAGGCGGCGAGCCATGTAGGCCTTGGTGGGCGTGTGACAGGCCATTCGGGCCATCACGATGATCCACAGCGCGTGGTTGGCTTGGCGGTCACCGCCGCGGTTGAGCCGGTGGCGGGTGACTTTGCCTGACGACGCGGCCACAGCCGCAACGCATCGGCCATCCGGCGAAGGTGAGCAGCACGCCCACGCCGAGCTCGAACAGCCAAACCACCGCGATATCACCAACTCGACGCGACCAGAGTCGGGCGCCCAAGATCGGCTAGCCAAGTGTCAGCGATCGCGCCGGGGTAGCGGACGCCGGCGACGCTGTGCCGGCGGCCGGCACTCGACCGCGATTGGAGCGGCCGTCGAGGTCACCCGTCGACAAGCGGATCACACCGATGATCGCCCGGCTGCGGTCAGACGTCCGCGACTGAGCGCTGCCCTGGGATCATCTATCGCCCCATCCGGGTGATGACGGCATGGGTGGCTTTGGGCCAATGTCAGAAGCAATCAGCGAGGCAACGTTCGGCGGTTGGTGGCAGACCGTGGTCATCGCCGGAGCTGGGTGGCCCTCGATCAAAGGGATGCTGATCATGCCGTTACACGACCGCCAGACCGTCCGTGAGGAGCTCGAAGACTGCGTGTTTGCCGACCGAGACCTGACCAGAGCGGTCGCCAAGTACCGGTTCCCTCAGGAGGGAACGTTGCCTAGAGACGCGTTCCAGCTGGTAGCTGACGAGTTGATTCTCGATGGCAATGCGCGCCAGAACCTGGCCACGTTCTGCCAGACGTGGGAGGAACCTGAGGTTCTCGGCCTGATGGCGATGTCCATCAACAAGAACATGATCGACAGAGACGAATACCCGCAGTCCGCCGAGATCGAGCGGCGGTGCGTGCACATGATGGCCGACCTGTGGAATGCGCCCGAGGCGGCCAACACCGTGGGCGCCTCGGCCATCGGTTCCTCTGAGGCCTGCATGCTAGCGGGGATGGCGGCCAAGTGGCGGTGGCGGGCCAAACGGCGGGCCGCGGGCAAGCCAACCGACACCCCGAACATGGTGTGCGGCCCGGTCCAGGTGGTGTGGCACAAGTTCGCCCGCTACTGGGACATCGAAATGCGCGAGGTCCCGATGTCGCACGGCCACTACATGATGGATCCGGCCTCGATGCTCGAGCGGGTGGACGAGAACACGATCTTGGTCGTGCCGACCCTCGGCGTCACCTACACCGGCTCGTACGAGCCCGTGGAAGCCATGTCGAACGCCCTAGACAAGCTGCAGGCCGACACCGGCCTTGACATCGACATTCACGTGGACGCGGCCAGCGGCGGCTTCCTGGCCCCGTTCTGCGCGCCCGAGGTGGCGTTCGACTTCCGCCTCCCCCGGGTCAAGTCGATCAGCGCCTCAGGACACAAGTTCGGGCTGGCTCCACTGGGTGTGGGCTGGGTCATCTGGCGGGACCGCAGCGAGCTCCCAGATGACCTCATCTTCCACGTCAATTACCTCGGCGGCGACATGCCGGTGTTCCAGATCAACTTCTCCCGGCCGGCGGGCCAGATCATCGCCAGTTACTACAACTTCCTCCGGCTGGGTCATGAGGGCTACCGCCGTATCCACCAGGCGTCCTATGACATCGGTCAGTACCTCGCCACCGAGATCGTCAAGCTGGGCCCGTTCGAACTGCTATGTGACAGCAACCCGAACACCGGAATCCCGACTGTCACCTGGCGCATCAGCGAAGGCGAGGACCCCGGCTACACGCTGTTCGACGTGGCCGACCGGCTGCGCGGCCGGGGCTGGCAAGTGCCGGCCTACACCCTGACCGGGACAGCGTCTGACATCGCTGCCCAGCGCATCCTGGTCCGGCTCGGCGTCAGCCGCGACATGGCAGCCTTGCTGGTCGACGACTTCCGCGACGCGGTGGCTCACTTTGCCAGGCATCCGGTCACCGTCTCCATGACCAAACAGGAGTCCGGGGGGTTCAGCCACCTGTAATGCGCCCGAAGCTTCGATCCCATCTCAGGGCGTCTATTACGTGCTGGTCGCGGCACCCGACCCCGCCCATTCAAATTCGTCCGACAGCCAGGGCTGGCGGCACGGTCACATGGTGTCATGGGGGCGCTTCCATTTTCCCGAGTTTGGGGGAGTCGAGCACGAGGTGCAGCAGCTGGTCAGATTCTCAGCGGGTGTCGCCGTTGGCCATTGCCACGGCATCGCGGCCAGTGGTTTGCCGCGGTCCTTGACCGCAGCAGGACCCCCATCCCGCTCGAGGTAGAGCTTCGCCGTCGCTCTATGGGTCCGTCAGCGCATCCGGCGGCGCTCTCGCCGCTGCATCCCCGCCGCGGAAACCGGCGACAGCGGCCGACCAAATGGGACGATGAAAAGTGCGCAGGGTCCGGTGGCGCTCGGCACGGTGCCGGCGAGGAGCTTGATTTTATAGCTGAGGAAGTCCCCATCCAGGTGTGGCTCCTGAATCACCACGACGGCATCCTCGGGCAGCCGATCGCCAGGCTCGGCGAAGGTCAGGACGGCGTTGGGAGGGTTCGCTGCGAAGCTGTTATCCCCATGTGCTGGTGGGCGCGCTCAGGCGACGATGAGGTAGATGCTTCCCCCGATCAGCCAGAAGCCGAGGACTGCCGAGACGATGACGATGACCTGGTCGGTGTGAGTGTCGATCCAGGTTCTCGTTTTGGCCGGAAAGGCTTGGGTCTGGCGTGGTTTGAAGCCGGCGTAGATCTCCATGGTCAGGTAGGTGGGGGTGGCGATGAGGCCGAACAGGAATACGGCGAGGTAGTTCTGCCAGTTGGAGAGTTTGGCCTCGACGATGGTGGCGACTCCGGCGGCCACCAGCACCGTCACCGCGATCACCACGGCGAGCGAGGCCAGCCATCCGAAGATGAACCCGGCCCCCTTTCGGACCCCGTTCTTTGAGGCCAGCACCAGGATGAACGCGGTCAGCGGGATCGGCTTCGTGACGAAGAACAGGCCATCGTGGCCAACCTGGGCGGCGGTCAGGTCCCACGGGCCGTTGATTAGCGCACCGGAAATAACGCGGACAACCTGGCCGTACGGGTTGAGGACGATGACTGCGCCGCGCTGGGCCGTGGCGCTGGTGCCGTCCGACGTCGGGAGACTACCAACGACAACCCATCCCGAAGGAAGCACCGCCAGCGCGGTGGTAAGTCCTACCCCACCCGGCAACACGCCGGGGGAAGATTGATATTGGCGAACACCGGCGCAGGGGTATTCGCCGGCAGACCTCCTGCCGGCAACTCGACGATGGTGTGGCCGGTGCCCTGCTCGCCACCGGGGTTCTGGGTGGTGGGGGCATTGTTGAAGTTGCTCACCAGCACGTCGCCTTGTACCAACTTGCCGATCGAGCGGGGCACGAGGGCGACGCCGTAGGGGTTGACGTCCCGTCTGGATATCAGCTGGCTTTCAGGGGGTGGTCGGGGCACGCGTGGCCGCGCCGGTCTGAATTGCTCAATCAGCTGGGGTGCGGTGAACCTGGCGGGTCGGATCCGATCTGGCCATTAGGCGGCCGGGTAGGCGGCGACGGCCCGCTCCAACACCGCCCACACGTGCGCCGGATCACCGGAGGGCGTGGCGGCAACGATGACACTGCCGGCCGAGTGCTCCATGACCAGGCAGGCCACTTCGTGGAAATGATGGCCGCCGACCTTGGTCACGTAGTCGTCGACGACACATGACCGCAGGGCGGCGCCGGTGCGAACGAGCGGCGCGGCCGCGTCCTCGCGGGCCGAGCGGGCGTCGTCGTCGCGCAGGTGCTCCAGACGGAAGCCAGGCCAACCCTGCAGCCGCTCACCTCCTTGCAGGGGAGTGGCGTTGAGGTATCCAAGGTAAGCGCCATCCGGTCCCAAGAGAGCGGCGCTCAGCGTGCCGGGGTCGCCTGCCACGGCGTGAAATCCTGGCGGCACGGGCAACGGCGCCACCGGAGAGACACCATCGAGGCGGGTCCAGCCCGGCGGCGAAGAGGTCTGCGCCAGCCAGGCGAATGGGCCCTCGGGGGCGGAAACCGGGAGCGCCGAAGCGCCGCCGCCACGGACCGCAAACCCCACAGCTGCCGCCGCCACGACGAGGCAACAAGCGACGGTTGTAATCAGAACACGACGGGTCATGATCATTAGTACGACCGAACCTGATCAACGGTTCGGTCGCGCATTTGTGGCGAAGGTATCTCGATTTCCGTGAACCCCCCGGCCCCCGCCAGCGTAGGAACGACTCAAGAGCCCCGGGCCGGTACCCAGCCCATAACGGGTTCTCGCACCCACCCCCCGAATCGAAGGATCCTCTTGTGAGCAAACGACTTGGAATCATTTTGGCCCTGATCGCCCTGGTGGCAGCCGCAGGTATTGGCCTGGCAGTAGCGCTGACCTCCAGCTCGCGTGCCACCACGATCAGCGGCCTACCTGCCGGCCCGGTGCAAGGAGTCACCTCGCCGGCCACCACTGCGCCCCGCCCGCCGGCGCCGGTGACCACCCCAGCCCCCACGACCCCACCCCCCGCCCCGTCGGTGACCACCCCAGCCCCCACGACCCCCTCCCCCGCACCGGCTCCGGTGACGGCACCGCCGCCGCCACCGGTCGCACCGACTCCCACGACCGTTGCTCCTCCGCCGCCCGCGCCGTCCAGCAACGGCATCCCTCAGGGCGATGGCGGCGACCACGATCCCGATAACAACGGAGGTCCCAGCGATGGCGACGGCAACATCTGACCCCGGAACTGGTGCCCGGATGACGCGGTTGGCGCTCGCTCTTGTCCGCCTGCTGACGGCAAACCGTCCCCGCCCGGCGTCGTGGCTGAGCTTCCCGTCGGTCGCCATGCTCGTACTGCGGGTGGCGGGCGCCGCCCTGCTCATCTGGGTCGGCGCCATCCACCTGCACCTGTGGTCGGAGGGGTACCGGCACATCCCGACGGTCGGTCCGTCGTTCCTTGTCGACGCCATAGGAGGCTTCGCTCTCGCCGCTCTCCTGCTGGTGTGGCCCCGCCTGCTCGCAGGTCTACTCGGAGCCGGATACATGCTGACCACCTTGGCGGGGCTGGTCATTAGCATCAACATCGGCCTGTTCGGGTTCCGCGAATCCTCATCGGCATCGTTCGTCGTTGAATCCATGGTGCTCGAAATCCTGGGCGCGGCGGTGCTCGCCGCGTGGATGGCCGTGGTCGGATCGCAGCCCCCACCCCGGCGTCGCATCGAGGGATACGCTTCGGGCCCAAGCGAGTCGTGAACCTCGGGCCGGCGGCGCGGGCACCGCGCCGCCGGCCTCATGGCGGCCCACGGCAAGCTCCGGTCCCCGCGTTCTCGTCGGCGACCACGACCTCTGGCCATCTGAGGGGCTCGCCGGACACTTCCCGCAGACGCCCGCACCCCGGCGGCTGCCGACCCCCACCCTGACGGCCCGGTTCGTGCCGCCGGCGATAGCGAATCTCCTCGGT
Source organism: uncultured Acidimicrobiaceae bacterium (assembly GCA_963834775.1). Lineage (GTDB taxonomy): Bacteria > Actinomycetota > Acidimicrobiia > Acidimicrobiales > Palsa-688 > PALSA-693. Next base: position 148,932 of record CAWICR010000006.1, on the reverse strand, counting down.
TGCGACGTCCCGACTGCCCGCAGGCGAGGCGAAGACGTGATCCTTCACGGGTACGTCCTGCGAATCGGACCGCCACGACCTGGGCCGAGGAGGCGGTGCGGCACGGTCGGAGGACCAGGCGTAGTGTGGGGGGGCGTGCTGGCCGAGGGTGACGCCTCCCGCTTCCGCGACGGTGATCCCGACGCCGTGCGGGCCGTGTATCGGGAGTACGGCCGGTTGGTGTATGCCGTGGCGTACAAGGTCCTCGGTGATCAAGGACTGGCCGAGGAGGCCACCCAGCAGACCTTTGTCCAGGCTTGGCGGGGAGCGCGGCGCTTCGAACCGACTCGGGAGCTGGCCCCGTGGCTGGCCACTATCGCCCGCCGGGTCGCCATCGATATCCACCGGCGTGAGGCCCGGCGGGTCCATGAGCGCTTGGACGACGTGGGAACCAACCCCGCCCTCGTGGTCCTCCCGGAGTCCGCGGAAGCGGCCTACGACGTGTGGGAAGTGCGCCGGGCCGTCGACGAGCTGCCTGCTGAGGAGCGGGACGTGGTGCGCCTCCAGCACTTCGAGGGCCTGACACACGCCGAGATCGCCAACCGGCTGGGCGTGCCGACCGGGACCGTGAAGTCCCGCTCCTTTCGGGCCCACCGCCACCTGGCGGCCCGGCTCGGCCACCTCCGGGAAGGTATGGAATGAACCAAACAGGCCCCGCCAACGTACCTATCTGTCAGAAGGAGGTGACCGGGTGAGCGGCGACGACGACGACCGGATCGCCTATCTGGCCGGCGAGGGTGACGAGCTGACCGATCCGGCGCGCCGAGCCGACCTTGACGAGTTGCGCGCTCTGCTTGCCGATCCCTCGGTGTGGGCCGAACCCGCCCCCGATCTGGAAGACCGCATCGTCGCCTCCATCGGGGCGGAGGGGACCCCCGAGCCGGTGCCGCCCCCGGCTGAGGCGGGCGCACCGTGGCGACCACGCCGCCGTCTGGTGATGGCAGCCGGCGGACTGGCCGCCGCCATCGCCTTGGTCGTCGGCCTGGCAATCGGGCTTTCCAGCGCGGGCCCGCCGCCCCAGCAGTTCAGCGTCGCGCTGGCCGGGACCAGCCTGGCCCCCGACGCCTCGGGCTCGGCCACTATGACCCAAACGACCGCCGGCTGGAAGGTCGTGTTGCACGCCACCGGCCTGGTCCGGCTCGACAACGGTCGTTTCTACCAGGCCTGGCTCAAGAACGGGGTCGGGATCCTGGTGCCCATCGGCACCTTCAACCAGGGTCCCACGGTCACGCTGTGGTCGGGTGTGTACCCGCAAGACTTTCCGACACTCACCGTGACTGAGCAGACCGCAAACGGCAATCCTGCCTCATCCGAGCAGCGCGTCCTGGTCGGGACCGTCAACACCCGCCCCTGAAATCAGGCCGGTGACCAGGTCGTCAAGGCGCTACACCCGGGACGCGGTGGCGTATCGTCAACCAGCTGGGATCAGCGGGGATAGGACCGGCCAAGACGCCAATGGTGCCAGGGACCGGCTTTCGAGCACCCGGCGGCCCAGCCCGATACCTATCTGCTGGGCCACATACTCCTGCTTGCGGCGCTGGGCCTCCTCGAGGCTCAAGGAGAAATCACCGTCGTACTCGGCGCCGCTGAAGTCCGCAAGCTCTCCCAGACTGACTTGAGCCGGTCGGAGGTCTGAGTCACCAACCGGCGGCGTCTGCGACGAAGACAGGTCGATGCCCCGCTCGGCCAGCTCCCGCTGCAAGGCCGTGACATGATGGATCCCGTGGGCGTGCATCAGCTCCTCGAGCCGCCACACGAAGCGGCGATCCTGGTTCACGACCGCTCCTTCTTGGTGCCGGTGTTCAAACCAAGCGCGACCGAGGGGGCCAGCGCCTCCTTGAGAGTCCGAGTCCGGTAGTCCGAGGAGACGCAGGTGTAGATGGAAGTGGTCGAAGCGTGCTCGTGGCCGACCACGGGCTGGCGCCAGAACGAGGGGCTCGGGGGAGAGAGGGAAGCTGCCAGCTCGGTGATCAGCTGGGGGGACTCCGGCAGGGATCGCCCTCGGGGGCGGGGTCGCGTTCGCGGCGAAGACCTAACAAAAGCTCTCATGAGCGGACTCGGTGCCACCTCCTCCACGCCAGTCTGCCTGCCCGAATGGCTCCATAGAGAGCGAACACATCCACAATGTCGTTGAAGAGAAACACGACGACTCCTTACTGCTGCATCGGCCTTGCCGGGGAAAAGTGAGAAAACGCACCGACGGTCCCTTGCCGGGTCCTTGCCGCGTCTGTCACCAAATAGGACCGGGGGTTACACGCGCCGGGCGTTCTGGTCACAACCACTGGATATCTCGGTGCGGGCGCAGCCACTCTGCGACGTCCGCATGAGCGTGTACGGAGGTGTTGACAAGACCGGCACGTAAACGCACGCCTCTATGTCCGGCCAGTGCACCGCTCGTGCGCGACCGCATCAGGCACGCCTCCGAAGGCATCTGGTGTTCGTCATGGGTGGTGCTCGTATTGTGAGGTGAGCGGTAACCGTGAAGACAGTGAGGGGCAGGGCGCCCGTCGACGGTTGGGGGGTGGGACTATCGGGCTATCGCGTCCGGTGACACCGCGCCGTTTCTGCTCGTGTTGCGCTGGACGGCACCGTTGTGGATCCCGGTGCGCAGCGCGTCGAGCACCGCCATGGACTGGCCGACGAGCCCCGAGACTGTTTCGTTGTAGCCCTCCGCACCATTGAGGACAGTAATGTTCGCTTTCGCCAGCCCCTCGCTCATGCCCTTGACCACTTGAGGAAGCAGGGCGATCAGTTGCTGGTCTAGGGCCACCCGATCGTTGGCCGCCGCAGCCTCGGCGCGTACCCTCGTGGCCGAGGCTTCGGCGGTGGCGAGCGCCTTGATCCTCTCGGCCTCGGCCTCGGCGGGACGGACCACCTCCGCCAGGAGCTGCTGCTGGCGGAGCTGCGCATTGCGTTCGGCCACCTTCGCCTGTTCGCCGAGAACATCCTGTTGCGCCCGGGCGGCGGCCAGCGGACCGGCCTGAGCCGCCTTCGCCTGGGCCGCCTCGACTTCAGCGTCATACTGGGCCCGGGCTATACCGGTCTGGCGGGCATACTCCGCCTGGTTGCGGTCCGACTCCTGCCGGGCCTGAGCAGCGGCCTGATCGGCGGCGGACTGGGCGATGGCCGCAGTCCGGTTGACCGCGGCCACGTGAGGTTGGGAGAGGGCCTTGATGTAGCCCGAACCCTGATCGTCGATCGACTCGATCTGCAGGGAATCGACGACCAGCCCCAGCGTCGCCATCTCTGGCTTCGACTGATCGAGAACCTCTCCGGCCAGCTTCTGTCGTTCCCGGATGAGATCCTCGACGGTCATCGACCCCACGATGGAGCGGAGATGGCCGGCGAAAATCCGGCCGGTCAGTCGGGTCATCTGGTCCTCGTCGCCCAGGAAACGAGTGGCCGCGTTCGTGATCGACTCTTGATCGTTGCCCACTTTGAACGCGATCACAGCCTTCACCGCCAGGGTAATCCCCTGCTGGGTCACACAGGGTTCGAAGACCTCGGCCTCTTGCATCGACAACGTGAGAAAGGACGCCTTGGAACGTGGCGGCAGAACGAAGGCTCCATGGCCTGTCACAATTTTGAACGGTGCGGCGCCGTCACCGCGGCCCTTAGAGCCGCTGATCAGCATCGCTTCGTCCGGTGAGGGGATTCGCCAACCAAACATAGAAAACTCTCCTTTAACGACTTACGAGTAACTTGTTAACCGTTGGCCTCCGGTGCATCCCGTAGGAGCTTCGGCGGGATATGTGGATCTCGTCCATCTGGATCTCAATTCATCCGGCGAGCTTGAGGTCAAACCCGTTGACCGCCGTTGCTATGTCTTGTTGGGGATCCGTTGGCGCCGCGGCGGGGCCGGTGGTCGGCTGGCTGTTGATGATGAGCTGGATTTCGGCGCCGTCGATGGTTTCTTTTTCTTGGAGGAGGTCGATGAGCTGATCGAGGGCGATGCGGTTGGTGGTGAGCAGGTCGGTGGCTTGCTCCTGGGCTTGGCGAAGCAGGCGGGCGACTTCTTCGTCGATGACCCGCTGGGTCTCTTCCGCGTAGGCGCGGGGCGCGGTGTTTTCCAGGCCGAGGTAGTTGGGGCCGTCGGTGGAGAGGCCCATGGGTCCCAGACGGGGACTCATGCCCCAGTCGCGCACCATGCGCGTGGCGAGCTGGGTGGCGCCGGCCAGGTCGTTGGCGGCTCCGGTGGACGACTCGCCCAGGACCAGGATTTCGGCGGCCCGGCCGCCGAGACGGACGCCAAGGGAGTCGTAGAGGTAGCTCTCTTGGTAGAGGTGGCGTTCGGAGAGGGGTAGCTGTTCGGTGACGCCGAGGGCTTGGCCGGCGGGCAGGATGGTGACCTTGGCGACGGGGTCGGCGTGGGGGGACAGGGCGGCGACGAGGCTGTGACCCGACTCGTGGACGGCGACGGCGTGCTTCTCATCGGGGAGCAGGGCGTTGGAGGCGTCCCGGCGACCCAAAAGGATGCGGTCACGGGCGGTGTCGAAGTCGGCCGCGGTCAGGGTGGCCCGGTCGTGGCGGACGGCCACGATGGCGGCTTCGTTGACCAGGTTGGCTAGGTCGGCGCCGGCAAAGCCGGGAGTGCCGCGGGCGATGATGTCAAAATCGACGTCGCCGGCGAGGTGCTTGTCGGGGGTGTGCACGCCCAGGATGGCTTTGCGCTCGGCTTGGTTGGGGAGGGGGATCTCCACGGTGCGGTCGAAGCGGCCGGGGCGCAGCAAGGCGGGATCAAGGCTTTCGGGCCGGTTGGTGGCGGCGATGAGCACGACGCCGGTGGCGGGGTCGAAGCCGTCCATCTCGGCTAACAGCTGGTTGAGGGTCTGTTCGCGTTCGTCGTTGCCGCCGAAGTGTCCGCTACCGCGGCGGCCGCCGATGGCGTCGATCTCGTCGATGAAGATGATGGCCGGGGCTTTTTTGCGGGCATCGGCGAACAGGTCTCGCACTCGGGCTGCGCCGACCCCGACGAACATCTCCACGAAGCTGGAGCCGGTCAGGGCCAGGAACGGCACCGCCGCCTCGCCGGCCACGGCTCGGGCCATCAGCGTTTTGCCGGTTCCGGGCGGACCGACCATGAGTACACCGCGGGGTCCGACCGCCCCGGCGTGACGGTATTTGTCGGGATGCTTCAAGAAGTCGACCACTTCGGTGACTTCTTGTTTGGCCCCCTGATAGCCGGCGACATCATCGAAACGGGTGGAGGGGCGGTCGTCGAGGTCGTAGACGCGCGCCTTCGAGCGGCCCACGCTCGTGATCCCGCCGGCCAGGGCCCGGCCTCGCCGGCCCATCCAGACGAAGAACCCGACGAAGAGCAGTAGCGGCAACAGGTTGACCAGGACACCGAGCGCGGATACGCCAGGGCCGGTGGTGGCCGTCACTTGCACCTTGTGGGCTTGCAGTTGGGCGGCCAACTGGTTGTCCGGTATGGCGGTTGGCACCTGGGAGGTGTAGCGGTCGCCGTTGGCGAGTTGGCCGCTCACGTGACCGTTGGGGGCGACGGTGGCCGTCTTTACCTGGTTGGCGTCGACCTGGGTCACGAAGTTGGTGAAACTGAGGTTCTGGTTCGTTGTGGCGGTCCCGCGGCTCATGGCGGGGCGGGCGAACAAAGAGAACGTCAGCACCACACCGGCGACTATCAGCCAGATCCGCCACGCCGGGGGGCGGGGTGGGGCGCCCGGCGGGGTCGGATCGCGGGGCGGGCCGGGTTTGGCCGGGTTGGACCGATGTTGGTGCCAGTTGCTCATGTCGTGGCCTCTCCCAAGTCGCTGGTCCACAGCGTCGGTGGGGTTGGTGTTGTTGACGCGGGCTTTCATGCCGCGCTCGAGTTTCCCGGAACGATGCGGGGGGACTCGGCGTTTGGCCGGGCCTGGGTGATTGCGGTTTGGAGCGCTCCTTTGGTCAGTGCGGCGTAGGCGCTGGAGGCCAGCAGGGTCGTCTCGACGAACAGGGCAGCCAGGCCCAGCATGCACGACCAGTTACCGGCGTCCTGGTTGTCCAGGGGCGTGCTGAAGATACGGGTGAACACGTACCCGCCGATGGCCGCCGCGCAGACCACCGCGCTGACTATCCAGGTGCGCTGATCGCTGTGGGTGGCCAGGCGGGCGGCGACGGCCAAGCAGGCTGCGATAAGGAACAGGAACGAGACCCCGAGCAGGGGTGTTTGTTCTGTGGTGGGGACGATCTGAAGGAAATGGATGGCCCCGATAGCCAACAGTGACAGCACGCCGGTGGCACGTAAGACCGTGTCGTCGGCGTTCACCGAGAGCGGGCCGCTCGACCGGTGCTTCCGCACTGCGAAGTTACTCATGGGCTGCAAGATGGACATGGTCTCCGGATCCCTTTCTGATGATCGAGCCCATGGCTGTCGCGGACTTGATGAGCCCGCCGGCATGGAGGCTGCCGGAGCCACGCCAGGGCGACGATATGTGGCCTTAACGAACTGCCATTTGATAGCCGAACGGGTTACAGCTACCTGGGCCTCAGGGGGCGGGCGCCGGCGGTCCACGCGTGTGTGGCGCGGGCGTGCCGGTGTCGGGCGATATGGCGCTGCTGCAGGTTCTCGCCACGAACCGACAAAGGAAGAAGGCATGCGTCTGCTGGCGGAACGGGCTGCGCTCCGCGAGGACGCGGCCAGACTGCTTGACGAGTTGGGGGGGACGGCCAGTGCCACCGTGATCACACCATGGCCCCCCAGATCGCCTCGTCGCGCAACGCGGGTCGACCCAGTACCCGGCGCCCCGGTGGTCCGACGCCTGCCAGGAGTAGGAACATCCTGGGCGACTTGGAACTCGGCCACCGGGAGGCGGGCAAGTTCGGCGACAATCCGAACCGGTACGTCGGCGCGAGGTCAGTCTCACCAGAACTACGCGGCCGTGGTGGTTTGCTTTAGGAGAAGGTTGCGGTGGCCACGGTTACGCCGGTGGAGGTGACCAGCGTGGCTCGCTGGAGTTGGCTGGCTTGGACGGTGACGATGTGGGCCCAGTCGCCGGTTCCGTCGTAGACCATGACGATCCCGGCGGGTACACTGGTGCCGTCCGCGAGCTGGAGTTCGCAGGTGTACATGCCGCTGAGGCCGCTGCCGTGGACGTCCATGAAGACCCAGGAGGGGTTTCCCTCGTAGACGAAGGCCCGGCCCAGGGGGCGCCCGGCGGCGGTTAGCAGATCGCCGGAGCGGACGGTGTTGGCATTTGGTGCTGGCTGGGCCACCGGCGCCGGCGAGTGCGCCCCGATCAGGTTGGTGGCGGCGAAGGTGCTGGCCACCAGCGCCACGGCCGCGGCCGCTTTGCCGAGCGCCGCCAAGCGTGGTCGGACTGTCCGGGTCGGACGCGACGGCGCGTCGGGCCAGGGGGCCACCCGCTCGCGTTCGTTCCGACGCCGCCCGTGGAGGAGCAGCGGAACGATGGGGGCGCCGTGGGGGCTGGTGGCGGCCAGCTGGCGGTGGAGTTGCTCGACGAAGTTGGGGTCGGGCCCGGCGAACTCGGATCGGCTGGCCCGCAGCTCGAGCGCCACGCGCAGGACCTCGGTGTCGTCGGGGGCGGCACGGAAGTGCTTTGGCGGCCGGTCGGCCAGAATGGCCTCCACGAAGGCCTCGAGACCGTGATCGGTCATTGTTCCAGCTCCTCTGCCACTCGAGCAGCCATCCGCAGGGCCCGGTATTGGAGGACCTTGGCGTTGCTCACGCTGACCTCCAGGGCGCGGGCCGACTCTTTGATGGAAGAGCCCTGCAAGAAGCGCAGCTCGAGGATGCGCCGGTAATGTTCGGGTAGGGTGGCGAGGATCTGGCGGGCCAGTGGGCCGGCGTCGCTGTCGGGGTCGGGGGCGGCCACATAGCTGATGTCGATGTCGGGCTCGATATGGGTCACTTCCAGTCCGAGTCGGCGCCGCCAGTGCGACGCCAACGCCGTGCGGGCCGTGGCCAGCAGGTAGGCGCGGACTTCGCCCTTGGACGCGGTGAGCCGCAGCGGCCCCAGGGCCGCCCGGAACACCTCAGAGGTAAGATCCTCGGCGTCGGCACGGTTCCCCACCTTGGCGTACATGAGCCGGTACAGACGGCCCACGTTGTCGAGATAGGCCGAGTCCCAGTCCGGATAGACGGTGTCATCGACGGGTGTCAACGGGACCACCCGGGCACTTTCCAGCTCATCCCGAGCGCCCCGTGATGGGACATCATCGCCACCTCGCATCCACCGCGAGGAGTTCATCGCATCCGCCCGGTCATCCCAGGGCTGTCCCGACGCGGGCCGGAGCGAACCGGTCGGGTCGAACACCACATGGCCCGAGGGCCGGGCGGCGAACATCGGAGGTCGCGGTCATCTCAGATAGCAATAGGAGCGAGGGTTACGGTCGCGGCACGCCCGGCGCCTGGGATGTCACTACCGACCATCTCCCACTACGTCCCAGGCCGGCCTAGAGGGCCCCACCGGTACAGGTGAGTGGCGGCCGCGCCCGCCCAGCGTCTCGGTCACCGCTGGAAACCAGGCGCGACCCGTAACTCCCCCCTCTATCTATCAGGCGTTGCGGAGCGACGGTTGCCGATGACCGTCGCTCGGCAACACCACCGTTTGGAGGAGCGCCGATGTCCAAAAACGGAGCGAACCAACCGGGCACCCCCAGCGCGCCAGCGGAGGGTGCCGTTTGCCCTCGACGCTGGTCGAGCATGTCGATCAGCGTGGCCCACCGCCATGGGGGAGGCCCGAGCAGAACAGGTGGAACGCCCGAGCAGAACAGGCGGAACGCCAGGCGGCCCGGACCGGCCTTGACACGACCATGTCGGCGTGGCCGGTCGGGTCGCCGGTGAACTTCGTGGTTGACCGGCGAGGGCCCGCCCCGCCGGGCGCGGCGCGGCGGCGCGCCCCATCCCGTCACGGTCGGCGGCGTCCCCGCTCGTCCAAGCCGACCTCCTCCGGGGAGACTCCGGCGCGTCGCCACACCCGGCCGGCGACACGACCGAAGCATCAGCCGCAACGATGATGTCGCTGAAGGTTGCTCCGACGTGGAGGCGTGGCGTCCGGTTCGGGCTGCAGGCGACGGCCGCGGTGGCGGTGGTCGTGGTCCTTGTCGACGAGCGGAGCCTCATCGCCTCGTCGTTGCAAGTTGTCGGTCACCTCAAGTGGGCCTGGTTGGTGCTGGCACTGCTGCTCGAATGGGCGTCGATGGCCAGTTTCGCTCATCTGCAGTGCCGGCTGCTCAGGGCTGGAACGGCCAGGGTCGGACTGCGTGCGGTACTGGCCACCGTGTATGCCGGTAACGCCCTATCGTCTTCGCTGCCCTTAGCCGGTTCGCAGATGAGCGTGGTGTTTGTCTTCCGCCGCTTCAAGCAGCTCGGAGTGGAGCCGACCGTGGCCGGCTGGACCTTGGTCGTGGCCGGGGTGATCTCGTCGTTGGCCTCCGCGCTTCTGCTGGTGGTGGGGGCTGTCCTGACCGGCAGCGACGTCGTCGCCGCCACCGGCGCGGCGGCGGGGATCGTGGGGGTCGCCATCCTGGTGGTGGCGACCGCCGCCGTTCGACGCCCGGCCGTCCTGACCGCCCTGCAGCGACCGGTGGGATGGACGCTTCGCCACGCCTGGGCTGTGCTCGGCCGGCCCGGAGGCGAGTCCGACGCGGTGGTGGCCAGTTTGGCCGCCCGGCTGGGATCACTGCGGCTGACGCCCTCCGGCTGGGCCACGGTGGTGGTGGCGGCCTTGCTGAACTGGCTGGCCGACATCGGCGTGCTGGCCGCCAGCATTGTCGCCGTGGGGGCGGTGGTGCCGTGGCGGGGTCTGCTCTTCGCCTACGGGGTGGGTACCGCGGCGGGCAGCATCGGGGTCATCCCAGGCGGGCTCGGCGTGGTCGAAGCCGCTCTCGCCGTCAGTCTCATGGGCGCCGGTGTTCGCCATCCCCTGGCGTTGGCCGCGGTGCTCGTGTACCGGTTGATCAGCTTTTGGATGGTCATCTCTGTGGGCTGGCTGACATACCTCGTCGGAGCTCGGGCCCGCTCGGGGCAGAGTGTCGGGACGGCTAACCAACGCCCGGCGGTACCGTCGCCGCGGTTGAGGCAGCCAGACCTCCACCTGCCCGTTGTGGTCGCGGACTTCACGTCGGGGTAGCGGCTCGAGCTTCGCGGACTTATTGAATTCAGTCGGCGATGACCGGCGCGGCCTCGGCGTCTCTTTGACAAAAAAGTCACTTCTTGAGGTAAGACCCGACCGCTCGACTGACGCTTTTGGGTTGGACAACTTGTTCCCCTCGAAAAAAACTACGGGGGTTTGCTTCACCATGCGAACACATATATCCATCGGGCGGCGCGCCTGGCGCTCGGCGTCGCCACTTTGGGTGGAGTCGGTGTTCTCGGCACCCTGAGCGCTGGCTCAGCCAGTGCGGCGGATGTCACCGCAACGACGCCGCTGACCAGCTCTCCGCTGTTCGGGCAGGGCGACAATCCGGTGGTCGGACACGTCTATCTCGACGACAACACGGTAGGAACCAACACCATCAGCGCATTCGACCGCCGCGCCAACGGATCGCTCACGCCGCTTGCGGGGTCTCCCTTCGTGGCCGGCGGCGCGGGCACTGGCTCCGGCCTGGCATCACAGGGCGTCAAGCATCTACCGAAACTGAATCGATGCCCAAAGGCCTTCACCACGCCCGACCTGGCAGCAGCGGCAGCACGATAAAGCCGTCACTCGAAGGCATAGTGCGGCCAGCTCAGTTCGATCCGGTTAGCGTGTCCGTTGTCGATCCCGCCTAGCGAGGAGAGGGATACCTGTGGACGAGGGACGTCCGATTTCCTATGAAGCCTTGGCCGTTGACACACCCGTGGTGAGCTCCAGTGGAACGGAGTTCGGCAGGGTTCATCACGTTCTTCAGGTTCCCGAGCTGGACCTCTTCGACGGCATCTCGGTGAAGACGAGACACGGGTTGCGCTTCGTGGACCGAGATCAGATCGCGGAGATCACCACGACGGTCGTCCGCTACCGTCTCACTGATAGCGAAGCAGCGTCGCTCCCACCGCCAGGTGGTACCCCTGTGCTCGAAGTCGACCTGGCCCACGACGAAGGATCTTCGCTTTCCGCTCGACTGGGCCGCCTGTTCGGGCGGGGACGGTCCGCCGTTTTACCTCGCCAGCGACGCCGGACGGGACGTCACCGGCATGACCCTTATGGCGGATGGCGGCCTCGACTACCTCCGCTGAGCCGTCGTCTGATACTGACGGCGGGAGGAGGACGGCCCAAGGCTTGGGCGCTCCTTCGCCGGTGGCGCCGCTGAGCGACGGTCATCGCCGACTATCGCTCAGCAACAGCCAGGAAATAGCCCTGGGAGTTACGGTTCGCCGCTTTGCCCACCGCCAGACCGAGAAACAGCGCGCCACGGCCGCCGGTGGCATCCTCCGTGCACCGTCGGCCCCGTCAGTAACCCCCGCCTCTATTTTCTATCCGAGATGACCAGGACGCTCGATTTTCCCCCACCGAGAGGTTATGGGACGTGGTGTTCTGCTTGCCCCCGTGATGCAGTTCTGCGAGGCGTGGCCGAAGAGATCGAGCGATGACCGATCATCACGTCGAGGCCTTCGTGGAGGCCATCCTGGCAGATCGAGCCCCAAAAGAGTTCCCCGCCGACGGCGACAGCACCGAGGTCCTCCGGGTGGCCATCGCGTTGCGGTCCACCCGGTCTGGGTTCGCAGGACCCGACCCCCAGTTCGTTGAGAATCTTCACCAACAGTTGGCAGCGGACGTCAACCAGGGCGGTCTTCTCCCCCTCCCCGTGAGCGGCCGGGGCGAACGCCAAGCGGGGGCCGGGCGGCGCGCGCCACGGTCCTGGCCGATGATGCGCCGACGGCTCGGTGTCGTCGGCAAAGCGGTGGCCGCAGCCGTGCTGGTGGCCAGTACCTTCGGCGTCTCCCATCTCGCCGGCGGTCATGGGCCGGCGCCGGTGGCCCAGCCAGCAGCCAGCGCCAGCACCGTTCGCTCCGGCGTCCTACTCGCCGCCGACGGCCGTCCCCTCGGCCGGGCCTACGCCTACAGCGGCAGCCCCTCCTGGGTGTTCATGGACCTCGACGGCTCGGACCTCACTGGTCGGTACACCTGCCTGCTCCACCTCGGGGACGGCGGCACCGTGCCCGCCGGGGTGGTCCCGGTATACCACGGGGCCAGCGATTGGGCCCAAACCGTCGCGGTCCCTGTCAGCCAACTGCGAACTGCGACGCTCGTGACCACCACTGGTGCCAGCGTGGCCAGCGCAACATTCTCCTAGGCGGATCGTGGCTTAGGGCTCTTGGTTGTACAGGTGGGCAAGCTTCCTCGCGTTATTTTCGGGAGAACCTGGCAGTCTCGGACGTCCACCTCGACTTTGAAGCTGTTCACCAACTTTCGCTCGTCCGATGGACGACCCGGGGCGATGACCTTCTATGCATCCGTCGCAGCACACCCGATCGTAGTCTCGAGTACCACACCAGCCGCAGGTGTCGCCGCCGGATCGTCTCATCCCGACGCCGGATTGCTCGGGTCGAGATATTTGTCATCGCGACATGACACAGACCGGCGAGATATGACAGCAGCGAGGCGTGCTGACCAGCAGCTCACCCGCCGACTACACACGCCCAAAGAACTGCTGTTCCTCAACCGGATCCTCATCGGCGCCAGCTCCGTCCTCGGCAGCCGCTACGCCAGCACCGACTGGAAAGGCATCGACAACGAGATCCGACACGCCGCACCGCCCGCCACCCGACTAGGCCGCGCCGAGGCCGGATGGCGTTCGGCAAAAGTCCCGTTCTGCGTGTAACCCGCAGCGCTATTAGTGCGAGGTGGCTGACCGATCCAGCCCCCCGGGGGAGTAAAGAGCGACACCCCGGATAAGACTGTGGAGGAGAAAGCATTGATCAAGGCACGCAGAAGACGTCTCGCTTCGCTGGCTGTCGTGGCGGCCGCGTCGGTATCGACAGGGCTTTTCGCAGTCGCCCCGTCCGCGGTCGCCGACAACGGGATCGCCGGTCGGTCTTACCAGCAGAACAACCTCGTCTCCGACATACCCGGCCTGGCCGCCCATACCGACCCCAACCTGCGCAACTCCTGGGGGACGTCAACCGGCCCGGGGCTGCCCATCTGGGTTTCCGACAACGCCACTGGCGAGGCCACCCTCTACGACGGGCAGGGCAACCCCCAGCCGGGCCCCGGTAGTCAACAACTGGCGGTATCTATACCGGCTCCGCCGTCGGCCGGCGCCGGCGCGGTGGGGGCGCCCGACGGGACCGTCTTCAGCTCGGCGTCGAGTGGATTTGTCATCTCAGAAGACGGAGTGTCGGCACCGAGTCGGTTCCTGTTCGCCACCGAGGACGGCACCATCGTAGGCTGGAACCCCGCCGTCGATCCGACGCACGCCGTCATCGCCGTGGACCGGTCCACCGCCACCGACCCGGCGGGTGACAAGGGCGCGGTCTACAAGGGCCTGGCCCTGGTATCCACCCCGACCGGCAACTTCCTCTACGCCACCAACTTCCGCTTCGGGACCGTGGAGGTCTTCGACAGCAACTTCAATCTGGTGAACACCTTCACCGACCCCACCGTGCCGGCCGGTTTCGCTCCGTTTGGGATCCACAACATCGGGGGCGATCTCTTCGTCACCTTCGCCAAGCAGGATGCGGCCAAGTTCGACGACGACGCTGGCCCCGGCCATGGCTTCGTGGACGTGTTTGCCCCCAACGGAGACCTGCTTCAGCGGTTCGCCAGCGAAGGACGGTTGGACTCACCCTGGGGCGTGACGCTGGCCCCCGCTTCCTTCGGGGCCTTCGCCGACGACATCCTGGTCGGCAACTTCGGGGACGGCCACATCAACGCCTTCGCACCATCCACCGGCCAGTTCCTCGGCCAGCTGCCTAGCAGCCACGGTCCGCTCAGGATCCCCGGGCTGTGGGGACTGCGCTTCCCGACCGGTTCACTCAATGTCGTGCCCGGCGCCCTCTACTTCACAGCCGGCCTCAATCACGAGGCCGACGGGCTCTTTGGCGACATCCTTCCCCAGCCCTGAACCCGCCTCAGCGACTCCAATCTGGAGGCGGATCGCCCCCCGGGCCGCCTCCATACCGGGCCGGTGCACCCTGCGTCAATGCGGGTGCCCGGCCCGGTCTCCCCGATAACCTCACGCCGGACTGGAACAACGAGCTGCTCAAGATTTGAACGAATCCCCGGAGCGCAGAGTGCCGCGGTTCACCGCACCCGCAGCTTCGCCCTCTGCACACCGCCATCTAGGACGACGTGACCTCCATCACCCACGCCGACGACCCCTACGCCTTCAGCGTGGTGGCGTCACGCTCCGCCCAGCCGGGGCGCCAGCCGCCCGTAACCAGGCGGTCTATCTCCCTACAACCAGTTTTCGCAGGAGGCAGTCATGCGAGGTTTGAAAGAGATCGTGAGCCTGGTCAGCCTTGCCTTGATCGCCGGGGTCGTCCACGTTCACCGGCATCGGGGCCCAGCCGCCTTTGATTCGCCCCGGCGCGATCGAAGGAAGCGGTGACGGGCTCGCCAACGACGCTGGCCGACAACGGCTTGCTCGCCATCGATTTCATCATCTCCACCAAGGTGTTCGACCCGGTCATGTCCGTGTTGGCCGCCAACGACGAGCGGAGCCGACGGGCGGCAGTCAGCGAAGCGGAGGAAACCAAATCGGCCGCCATCACCGTAGCCACGGGGTCACAAGCAGTCGGCCATCCTGGCCGCGGAAGGGGAACGGCAGGCCGCCATCGTGCAGGCCGAAAGGGTTCGCACTGGCCTTGCAGCAGATCTTCGAATCGGCCACCCGCAAAACCCCGATCAACGCCAAGGCCCTCGACAACCACGTGGCTGCCGGCTGCGAGCGCGCGGAGGCCGCGCGCCGCCAGGATGGCTAGGCCAAGGGGCCACGGCATTGAAGACAACCTGCGAACCCTCGGTGTCGATGTCCTTCCCGTAGTCAACCTTCGGCTGATGCGATCCACCGGACCGAACGGCTTCTTCGAGGACCAACTCGACGCCATGATCACGGCCCGTGACGACGGTTTGATCAAATCGATCGGCCTCAGCAACATCACGATCGCACATTTGCTCCACGCCTTGCGGTTCACGGAGGTGGCCTGTGTGCAAAACGCCTTCCACCTCAAAGGTCGCCAGTCCCAGCCTGTGCTAAAGGAGTGCACAAGGCGGAACATCGCGTTCGTGCCGCTCGGGCCGCTGGGGTTCGGCGCGTCCGGCCCGGATTCGATCCTCGGCGCCCCTCAGGTAGGCCGGGAGGCGACGCGCTTGCATATCACGACGGCGCAGGTTGCCCTGGCCTGGACCTTGGCCGCCTCCCCGAACATCTTACTAATCCCCGGCACAGCCTCCCTGTATCATTTGCAAGAAAATCTGGACACCTCGAGCGTCCATCTTGACTTTGAAGCTGTTCGTCGGCTTTCGCTTGTCTGATGACAGCCTGCGGCCACCCGACGAAACGACGCCAGACCGTACAGTCCGTCGTCCGCCACTCGACAGTGCAGCGGCCATCCAAGAGCCATCGCGGTGGTGAGAAAAGAGGTGGCGTGCTTGGCGACGGGCGGGGCCGTCCACCACGATCAGGTCGGCTACGCCGGCGTTGCAGATGCCCGATCTGGCCCAGGACCAGAATGTCCCGGACGCCCGGTATGGCGGTGGCCACCACGTCGAGTATCCCCGAGCTCGCTAGGCGCCTCGCCACCACCGCCCAGACCGTGGTGGTAGAGATGGTCGACCGGACCGACGCTCCGCAACCCGGCGCCCGTCGACGGTTGGGGGGTGGGACTATCGGGCTATCGCGTCCGGTGACACCGCGCCGTTCCTGCTCGTGTTGCGCTGGACGGCACCGTTGTGGATCCCGGTGCGCAGCGCGTCGAGCACCGCCATGGACTGGCCGACGAGCCCCGAGACTGTTTCGTTGTAGCCCTCCGCACCATTGAGGACAGTAATGTTCGCTTTCGCCAGCCCCTCGCTCATGCCCTTGACCACTTGAGGAAGCAGGGCGATCAGTTGCTGGTCTAGGGCCACCCGATCGTTGGCCGCCGCAGCCTCGGCGCGTACCCTCGTGGCCGAGGCTTCGGCGGTGGCGAGCGCCTTGATCCTCTCGGCCTCGGCCTCGGCGGGACGGACCACCTCCGCCAGGAGCTGCTGCTGGCGGAGCTGCGCATTGCGTTCGGCCACCTTCGCCTGTTCGCCGAGAACATCCTGTTGCGCCCGGGCGGCGGCCAGCGGACCGGCCTGAGCCGCCTTCGCCTGGGCCGCCTCGACTTCAGCGTCATACTGGGCCCGGGCTATACCGGTCTGGCGGGCATACTCCGCCTGGTTGCGGTCCGACTCCTGCCGGGCCTGAGCAGCGGCCTGATCGGCGGCGGACTGGGCGATGGCCGCAGTCCGGTTGACCGCGGCCACGTGAGGTTGGGAGAGGGCCTTGATGTAGCCCGAACCCTGATCGTCGATCGACTCGATCTGCAGGGAATCGACGACCAGCCCCAGCGTTGCCATCTCTGGCTTCGACTGATCGAGAACCTCTCCGGCCAGCTTCTGTCGTTCCCGGATGAGATCCTCGACGGTCATCGACCCCACGATGGAGCGGAGATGGCCGGCGAAAATCCGGCCGGTCAGTCGGGTCATCTGGTCCTCGTCGCCCAGGAAACGAGTGGCCGCGTTCGTGATCGACTCTTGATCGTTGCCCACTTTGAACGCGATCACAGCCTTCACCGCCAGGGTAATCCCCTGCTGGGTCACACAGGGTTCGAAGACCTCGGCCTCTTGCATCGACAACGTGAGAAAGGACGCCTTGGAACGTGGCGGCAGAACGAAGGCTCCATGGCCTGTCACAATTTTGAACGGTGCGGCGCCGTCACCGCGGCCCTTAGAGCCGCTGATCAGCATCGCTTCGTCCGGTGAGGGGATTCGCCAACCAAACATAGAAACTCTCCTTTAACGACTTACGAGTTGCCCTAGGCCGGCGGCCCGCCGCCGAGCGCGACGGTACCGGTGTGGGACTGCCCCGAGGGGTCAACCCACCCGATCTGGACCTTGTCGCCAGGGTGGTGGCCGACCAGCAGGGTGCTGATCGTGGCGTTGGAGTCGACACTTTGACCGGCCAGCGAGGTGATCACGTCACCGGGAGCCAAGCCGGCCTGGGCTGCGGGGCCGCCGCTGACGACGCTACTGACGGTCGGGCCCGAGGCGCTGGACCCGCCGAAGCTGCCTGAGCCGTTGCCGAAGAAGTTGCCGGGGCTGTTCTGTCCACCTGACGCCGACAACAGCACGCCCAGGAAGGCAGTGGATCCGACGTGCACGGTCGTCGAACCTTGGCCGGACTCGATCTGCTCGGCGAGGGCGAGGGCCTGGTCAATGGGGATCGCAAACCCTTCGGTTCCAGAGGACTGGAAGGCGGAACTCTGCGAGGCGGCGGTGTCGATACCGATCACCCGGCCGGCGGTATTGACCAAGGAACCCCCCGAGTCGCCGGGCTGTATGCCCGCGTTCACCTCGAGAAGGCCCGAAAGCTGCTCGCTGCCGCCGTCAAGACTGTCCCCGGCGGTGATGGACTGATTGAGAGCGACGATAGAACCGGTGGCGACGCTAGGCGTCCCGCCGGTGCCGCCGGCGTTACCGATGGCGACCACCGACTCGCCGACCGCCGCCTTGGAGGAGTCACCGAGCGTGGCTGCCTTCAGCCCGGACGCCCCCTGGAGTTGGAGGACCGCGACGTCGTGAGTGGAGTCGTAGCCGACGACAGCCGCGTTGTAGGTCTTGCCGTTGCCAATGTCGGTAACGCTGATCTTGGTGGCGCCGTCGATGACGTGGTTGTTAGTCAGGATCTCGCCGTTGGAGGTGAGCACGATGCCGGTTCCGGCCCCTTCGGTGCTTTGGTAACCGAAGACGGAATTGATGTCGACCAAGGCTGGAGACACCTTCGCCGCAATGGCGTTCAGGTCGGCGCCGCTGCCGCTCCCGCCGCCGCTGACCTGGGCGGCGGCGTTGGCCGTGGCCCTCGTCGGCCACACCACGTGACCGAGGCCCAGACCGGCTCCGCCTGCAACCCCGACCAGCGCCGCTGCCAGCACCGCTGGCAGGCGGTGCCGGCGCCGAGGCGGAGACGGCGGGACAGGCGGCGGCTGTGCCCTACCTGACGCGCCGGATTCCCACCAACGGCCGGCCTGAGGCCCGGGCGGTGCGGCACCGGCGCCTACGGCTCCCGGCTCCGATCCTGCGCTCGCCGCCGGCGGCGGTGGCCAACTCGGTCCGCCCTTAGGGGTTTCGTTTGTCACCGGTACCCACGCGCCGCCCTCCACCGGCACCCATCCAGCATTTGTCTCGTGGAAATCGCTCATGACCTCTCCTGATCCTCTGCTCGACAACCGAGCACACCTTCGACATACGGGCGCTGGCTATGAGCCCGATGAGACATTCCTGAGAGTCTCCTGTACCCCGCCGGAACTCCTTCTCCCTGCCCCTCATGCCTAGCGATGGCCGTAGCCCCGGTCATTCCGCACGCCGCCCCCGCCGGTAGTTGGGACGACCCACACGCCTCATTGATCGATATACGTCGCGAAACCTTCTATGAAGGTGGTGCGGTTGTTGGCTGCCATCCCGGTTTCTCTTTCAGCGAACAACCAGGATGGGGGACCCCTGACGTATCGGATCAATCCTCGACCGACGCTCAGATAACCCTCCCCGCTTCCGCGCGCCGAGTCTCAAAAGCGGCCGATGCGGGGCCAGATCGGGATGTCGTTACCGATCCAAGAACTGGACCGCGGGTCTCGCTTGGGCTCGGTTGCCGTCGTATGGGAGGTCCGTCGCCTGTTTGGTCGGACTCGGTCGACCTCGACGGTGAACTCCCTCACGGCAGCGGGCAGACGCAACCAGATCGTCGACCGCCACCTTCGGTGGGTCTTCAGGACGAGCCACCGTTTCGTAATCCTGACTCGCTTCACCCGGGTGTCCGCCCCGATCACGGCGTGGACGTACCTGGCCGCAGAAGAGTCGTCGGCGCTCGAAGAGCGGACCCGGACGCCCATCGCGTAGAGGGACACGGCGACTGCACCGGCTGTTTCGCCTAACTCACTAAGTAGCGTGACGGCGTCCTTGCGGAGCGCCGCCCGTTCTGTCAGCCGACGCATATTCTGTCCTTTCCCTTCTCCGTCGCGAGAACCTCCAGAGAGGTCGGACCACCGGATGTCGGCAGAGCGGTCATTCCCCGAGATGGATGCCTCGTTGGAGTTTCTCGTCGATGGGAGATAGCGCGTCAGGTTACGAGCGGTCCGTCGCCGACTCGACGAGGAATACGGCGCGCCCACCTGGCTGATCAACGCGTGGCCGTGGTGCCACAGGTATCCTGACCTGCCCAGCAGATCCACCTCGCCGGATTGGGACAAACGCAACCTGACGCGGCAGCGGCGAAGGTCGCGGGCGGGCCGGAGAATCAGCGCGATCTTGGCGGCCTGACCAGGGTCAGCCGTGACTCGTGGTTCTTGTTCGCCGGGCGTTGCATGGCAACATTCAGCACCACCGGGCGACGGAGGCCACAGTTGTTCACGAGTAGATCACAACGAGCGAGGAGGTTGCGATGGATACTCCTGTGCGATGCCCGTCCACTCCTCGCTCACATCGCTGCACAACAGTCGTCCTTCCGGTCCCATGCCCCAAGCCACGGCCAGCGCCGAGTATCCCGTAAACGTGCCGACCATTAGGAAGACGTGGAGCAGATGACGGCCGGCTCAGACTGCTCGGACGGGGAAACAGCTTGGCAGGTAAGACGGGATCTGTTGGCTGACACTCATCGTCTGATTTGCTTGGTAATAGGTGCGCTGACCCGATCCGTCAGGCGCGTGGTGTGTTGCGAACGATGAGGCAGTTCACTACTCGGGCTACGAGAGCGACGAAGCTGAAGTCATCTATCGGCTGATTTACGGGGGCGAGACCTAACCATCTACATCTCTCTGCCGGCAACCGATCGCAGACAGCCGACAGGACGCGACATCTTGTGATCGTCCGGCTGGCGTCTCGCCAATCCTGTGGCGTAGTTTCGACCGGTCTTGCCTCCCCCCTCGGCGAAGGGCGGTATGATCTCGCCTGGATTGTGACGCGAGGCGTTGAGTCGGAGCATGCTGTCCCTAGGCCCTCCAAGATTTCCGGTCATGGCCCCTGAGGATGCCGAAGGCGGTAACCGGACGCGAACGATTGACCCCGACTCGGCCGACTGGGTGCGCTCTCTCGAGGGCACTGAAGCGGCGAGGGAAGCGGCTCGGTTCCAGCTGCATACCCTGCTGGTGCGGATCGCACGCAGCGAGGTACGGCGGCGCAGCCACCGTTTGCAGATCTCGGGCCCTGAACTCGACGATGTCGCACATCAGGCTGCGGCGAACGCCATGGTGGCCATCATCGCCAAGATAAGCCAGTTCCGGGGCGAAAGTCGCTTTACCACCTGGGCGTACAAGTTCGTGATCTTTGCGGTTTCGACCAAGATCGGTCGGCATTTCTGGCGCCAGCGGACCGTGGCAATGGACGCCGAGGATTGGAGCCAACTCCCCGACCGGTTCGGATTGGATCCGGTCCACGACTTAGAGTGGCGAGACCTCGTAGAATCACTTCATAGGGCTGTGGACGAGGTGCTTACTGATCGGCAGCGGCAAATTTCGTCGCCATCGTCCTCAATGCGGTCCCTCTTGACGTACTGGTCCTCGAGCTAGGTTCCAATCGGAACGCCATCTATAAGGCGTTGTTCGATGCAAGACGTAAGTTACGGACGGCTCTGGTCGCTAAAGGTATGATGGACACCGAGAGCTCGGAGAGGGCATGAACCGCGATACCGCACTTTACCGCTTCTTGGAGACCGACCCCCAGGACGTGGGATGCGAGCAGGCAATGGAACTCCTTCACATCTACGCCGAACTGGTGGCTTCCGATGCTGCCGCGCAGGAGCGTTACCCCGGTATCGCCGCGCACCTGAAGGCGTGTGGTCCGTGCTCAGAGGACTTCGACGGACTACTGGCCGCAATTGGTGACCCATCGCCTTGATCCCACCTTGACGCGATCACGTCGGCTGCGTCGCACTTGAAGTAAGACGCAGACCATCGATTGAGACTCACCGTGAATGGCCCCACGGCGACGACCTCCACCAGGGCAAAACGGCTATGTCCTCGACCCGACCACCAAGACTCTGATTCCCGAGCCCCACGAAGCCGCGACGGTCCAAGCCACCTTCGCGAAGTACGGGCCGAGCCGGTTGGCCGGCGCCAGGCCTGCGTGTCAGGGTGGACACGAGTGCGATGGGGTGGGACCGAGTTTCGCCTCGAGAGCTTAGAAGCCTGCAGCTTGGCCAAGGCTGGTCGTGGGGGTGTGTGCAGGGGTGGCGGTAGTGGCGTGTCGGGCGCGCCAGGCGGCTTCGAGGTGCCCCAGGTTGGTGGCAGGTGGTGCGTGGTGGCGGATCTCGGCGTCGATGGCTTTCCAGTCGGCGGTGGCGTGGAGGTGTCCGAGTATGGAGCTGGCGCCGATGGTGATCCGGTTGAGGTAGAGAAGGTCTTTGGGCATTTGAAGCCGTCGGGTGATGTCGTATGACGGGCTTGAGGGCTGGTAGGTGGCGGCCACGATCTGCGCCACCGACTCGGGGGTGTAGGTGAATGGTTGGGTGTCCCAGCGGTCCCGTAGGGCGGCGCGGTAGAACTCGAGCAGCCGGTCCGGGTCGAGCCCTTCGGCGCTGTCCTCGGCGAGCAGCCCTACGTTGATGAAGGCCCGTAGCACGCCCGGCGCGTCGCAGGCGAGTGCGGCGTCGACCAGGGCGGACATGACCGACACGCGCTCGGCGGGGAACCGGTTGACGCAGCCGAAGTCGAGGAAGGTGACGGAGCCGTCGGCGTGGAAGAGGTAGTTTCCTGGGTGGGGGTCGGCGTTGAACAGTCCGTGTCGGTGCAGGCTGGCAAACACGAAACGGAAGATGGTCTCGCCCCAGCGCGAGCGAAGGCTTTCGGTGGCCGCGGTCGCTTCCGACCAGGGCTGGGCGTGGACGAAGTCGGTGGCCAGGACCCGGCCGGTGGAGAACTCGGGGTGCACGGCCGGGATGTGGATGAACGGGTGCCCGTCGTAGAGGGTGTGGAATTCCTGCTGGTTGGCCGCCTCGATCCGGTAGTCCAGTTCGTCGCCGACCCGGTCGCGTATTTCTTCCACCATCATTTTCGGGTCGAGCCGGGGCGCCTGGGGGCCGAGCAGGGCCAGTCCGGCTTTGATGACCGAGGCCAGCAGTTCGGTGTTGGCCAGATCGGCTCGTACCGCGTCGGCCACGCCGGGATACTGCACTTTGACAGCCAGTTCGGCGCCGTCGGCCAAGCGGGCCAGGTGAACCTGGCCGATGGAGGCGGCCGCGACCGGTCGGGGCGAGAAGAAGGCGAAGATCTTTTCGGGCGCTGCCCCCAGCTCGGCGTGGATGACCGCCCCGATCTCGTCGGGAGCGAGTGAGGGCACGTCAGCTTGGAGGCGGGCCAGTGTGGACTGGAAGAGCTGGCGGGAGGACGCGGGGATCACGCCGTCGACGTCGACGAATGAGAGGATCTGGCCCACTTTCATGACCGCCCCTTTCATGTCGCCCAACACGGCCGCATAGCGGTCGGCTAGCCGCTCCTGACGGGCCCGCTCCGCGGCCTGGGCTACCTCGCTGCTGGCCCGACGGTGCAGGCGGGTCTGGGCTCTGGTGGTCAGGGTGTGCCCGGCCAGGCCGGCCAGACGAACGGTGCGCCCGGCCCGACTGGTGGGTACGTTGGTGTCGGCCATGGCCGGCTACGCCGCCCGGTCGCGGGGGGCGCGCTCATAGGGGCGGGTCGGTCCGGGGAGAACAATCGCAACTGAAGTCCTCTGCCCCAGTGACCAAACTGGCTGGGCGCGGTCGGTGGTCTGGGCAAGACATCCTCCTCGGTACGGCCTGCTCAGGGATAGCCAGAAGGGTTACACCAGCGGAGGTTTCCGCCGTACGCGGGACCGCGCTGTTCGGCTGCGACGACCGGTCGGGATGTAACCCCACCGGATATATGGGTTCACATGGACACCACTGCGCTGTGCGCCGAAAGCTCGGTCGTCGTCGTCGGCGGCAAAGGCGGGGTCGGCAAGACCACCGTGAGCGCGGCGGTGGCCAGGTTGGCGGCTCGCCACGGCATATCGGTGCTGCTGGTCGAACTCGAGGGAAAGAGCGGCCTGAACGCGGCGTTCGGTCATCGCATGTGGACCCCCCACGAGGTCGAGCTGGCCGCGGCCGGGTCGAGCGATGGGCGTTACCGGTCGGCCCAGATCCGGGCTCGGACCCTCAACGCCGACGACGCCCTCGTCGAGTACCTGATCGACCACGGCATGCGACGAGTGGCGAGGCGCCTGGTGAAGTCGGGGATTCTCGATGCGGTGGCCACAGCCGTACCGGGCGTCCGGGACATTCTGGTGCTGGGGAAGATCGCCCAGCTGGAGCGGTCCGGTACGGCCGACCTGATCGTGGTGGACGGCCCCGCGGACGGCCACCTGACCACGTTTTTCACCAGCGCCCAAGGACTATTGGATTCGAGCAGAGCGGGACCCGTCCGCGCTCAGGCCGCCGAGGTGGTGGAGTTGCTGTCCGACCCGGCCCGCTGCCAGGTCGTCCTGGTCACCTTGGCCGAGGAGACCCCGGTCAACGAGACCCTAGAGACGGCGTTCAACCTCCAAGACCGGGCCGGCACCCACCTCGGCCCGGTCATCGTGAACGCTCTCTACCCCCGACTCGACCATCTCGACGCTGACCCCGCCGACGCGGCCGCCGCCGCCGGCGTCACCCTGCGCCCGGGCCAGGCCGACTCCATGGGAGCCGCGGCCACGTTCCGCCGCCGCCGGGAGGAGGTGCAGGCCGAACAGACCGCCCGCCTCGCCAAAGCCCTGCCCCTGCCCCAGCTGCGGCTACCTCACCTGTTCACGGGCGAGATCGGCCCCGCCGAGATCGATCTGCTCGCCGACGCCCTCGAGGCCGCACTGGCCCGCCTTCGCCAACCGTCCGGGCGGGCCAGTCGGACCGGTCCGACATTGCCGGCGACCGGAAACCGACTACCCGGACGGGCCGCCGCCGGCCACGGCGCACCGTCGTGAACGACCTGCTCGCCCTGATCGAGCAGCGGCGGATCATCGTGTGCTGCGGCTCGGGAGGAGTCGGCAAGACCACCACCGCGGCAGCCATCGCGGTCGGGGGCGCCCGCCGAGGCCGGCGGACCTGTGTCGTCACTATCGACCCGGCCCGGCGGCTGGCTGACGCCTTGGGAGTGGACTCGCTGACCAACATCCCGGGCCGGGTGGAAGGCCCGTGGCCAGGGGAGCTGTGGGCTGTGATGCTGGACACCAGATCCACCTTCGATGACGCGGTCACGCGGTACGCCCGCGACCAGGCCCAAGCCCGGGCCATTCTGGACAGCCGGCTGTACCGCAATCTCTGCGAGACGTTGTCCGGCACCCAGGAGTACATGGCGGTCGAGAAGCTGTACCAGCTGCAGGAGGAGGGCGACTTCGACCTCATTGTCGTCGATACTCCGCCCAGCCGCCGGGCCGTGGACTTCCTCGACGCCCCCGGGCACCTGACCCGGCTGCTCGACAACCCGGTCTTCCAGACGCTGGCCATGCCCAGTCGGGTCTATCTGCGTGCTGTCGCGGTTGCCGCTGTGGTGCCGCTGAAAGCGGCCGCCAAGATCGTCGGAGCAGAGACGGTCCTCGACACGGTGGCCTTCTTGCGGGCTTTCGAGGGAATGCAAGTCGGGATTCGCAGTCGGGCCGGGCGGGTGCTCGATCTGTTCGCGCAGCCTTCCACCGCCTTCGTGGTGGTCGTCGCCGCCCGCCAGGATGCCATCGACGAGGGCCAGTTCTTCGCGGCGCGTCTCGGCCAGTCCGACATTCCGGTTCGGGCCCTCATCGTCAACCGCCTCCATCCTCGCTTCGACGCCCAATCTGCCGCCGCCACCCTGGCGGTCGCCCAAGGCGCAAGGTCAGGCCACACCCCGAACCGCGCCAACGCCCAGGCCTTCACCGACCTCGACAACAACTGGGCGGAGCTGCGCGCCGTCGCCGAACGCGAGGACAAGGTCGTGGCTGGCCTGACCGCCCAGGTGGCACCCGCCCCCGTGGCCCGGGTTCCGCTCTTGGACGGCGACGTCCACGACCTCGACGGGGTGGAAGCGGTGGCCGACCACCTGTTCGGACTCGGCGACGGCCACCGTTCGGCCAGCTCCACGGTCAAGGTGCCCACGATCGAAGGGAGGTGACCGGCCACCACCTGGCCGACCAAAGACCGCGTGTGGTCCTGCTGGTCGACGAAGCGGCGCGCCGCGTCGGCGATCGAATGGTCATCGTCGCCGACCTTGAACACAGCAGCAGCTTCGACCGACAACCGGACGCCCTGCTTGGTCAGGCACGGCTCGCTGATTTGCGCCTCCCGCACGGCCGGGGACAACTTCTGGGCAACCTGCGTGAACGGGTTGACCACACAACCCTTGCCGGTCACGACCCGCGAGGCGGGACCGTCGCCACGGTTTGCGCTTCGACCCCGAAATGATGATGGCCTCAGTCGGGCCAGGCACGCACCACAAAAAAAATATTGGCCTCACTTGTTGAGTTCGTGAGTGGATCCCTCCCACCGACCGACCGGTGCTGTGCGGGGCTGGCGGGGGACTACTTGGGCGGGCGCCGGCCTCCGGGCCGTGCGCAGTCCCAGAGCGGCGGGACCGCTCCGCCCAAGTAGTCTTCCCCAAGCCCCGCCGGCGGGCCGGCCCGGCTGCATGTTGAATCGCCCCTTAGTAGCCGTACGGGTTGGTGTTGTTGCCGGGTTGCGTAACCGGCGGGGATGGCGCCGCGTTGGTCGACCCCGCCCCCGGACCCGGAGTAGCCACGAAGAATCCTTGTACGCCTTGGCCGGTGACCTGGCCCGGGGTGTCATCGACGAAGGTGTAAAGGAAATGACCGTTGTACTGCACCTGTTGGCCGTTGGCATCGGCGAGCACGGTCAGTTTGCCGGGCGCTCCGGCCTCGGTGGGCGAGGCGGAAACAAGGGGGGGCCACAGGGCGGCCAGACCGCCGCTGACGTGGGATTGGGTGGACGTGTCGGCACCGTAGGTGTACAGCGGCAGGCCCCGGGCGTTGACCAGGACCTGCTCGGACTTGCCCCCAACGGTGGCGGTCGTGACATTGACCGTGGCCGTGCCGGCCGGGCCGGCGAGCGTCTTCGACGCGGTCGCCGCCGTTGACGTCGAGCTCCCTGCTTCGGCCAAACCTACGCCTCCTGCAGCCACCACCCCGCCGAGACCCAGGGCCAACAGAATCTGCTTAGAACGTCGCATGACTACCTCCGATGAGAAACTGGTTGCCATCAAATAGGTTCCGGGGTTACACCCGCACGGTGACCACCCCGCCTTCGCCGTTTCCAGGTCCAGGTCGGGGGCAGTGGTGACAAACCTGCAGTTATGATCCCGCCCTGTGCCACCTTCTTCAGGCCAATCTGCCCGACCGAATTGCTCCATAGAGAGCGCGCACGTCCACCATGTCGTTCGTCCAAGACCCGACGAACGGCAATATCTCGTAGTCTTCTGACCAGCCGAGGCTGTTATTGTGCCAAAGGTCGTCCGACCTCGCCGAGCGGACCGCTAGGGTGCAGAGTTCCGTGGGGTGGTCGCGTCGGCCAGCAGCTTGGCGTCGTCGGCGTGCAGTTGGTATGCCAGCTGGCGGACCATCTCGCCGATCTCGGGGGTGGGCGTGCGGGTCCCTACCATCTAGCATCTGCGAGAACGCGGCCTGGCGGATCGTCAGCAGCCGGTTGGTGGCCTGTCGGCCGTTTTTGGTCAGGGAGAACTCGCACTGGCCCGGTCCCTGGCCGATTTCGAGCAACCCGGCGTCGATCAAAGCTGTTATGAGACCCTCGATCTCGAACGGGGCGATTTTCAACCTTGAGGACAGATTGTCGAGCGTGCAATCTGGGTGGTCGGCGAGGCGGTAGAGGAGCCAGCACGGTCGGGCCGCTCGTTCGCCTGGCCCACCTATTTCTTCATCGCCAACATGGCCCTGCTCATCACCGTCGGCATCGCCAGGGCGGTGACCGGCAGTTTGCACGCCCACCCCATCCACCAGTCTGGCGCGGTGCCGATCGGGTCGAGCGGGCACGGGCTGCTCATAGGGGCGTCGCTTTTCGTGGTCCTCCGCGCCTTCGCCAGCGGCGGCTCGGCGCTGACCGGCACCGAGGCCATCTCCAACCGGGTCAGCGTGTTTCGCGACCCGCAGGCCGGCAACGCCCGTACCACCTTGACCACGATGACCACCATCCTCGGCTCGATGTTCGTGGGCGTGTCGATCCTGGCCGCGGTGGTCTATCCCGTCCCGTTCAGGTCTGGCACCCCTACTGTGGTCTCCCAGGTCGCCAAGTACGTCTACGGCGCCAGCCCTCTGGGTCATCTCGGCTTCTACGCGCTGCAAGCGGGCACCACGGCCATCTTGATCTTGGCTGCCAACACCAGCTTCACCGGATTCCCGTTCTTGGCCAGCTTCGCCGCCCGAGACTCCTTCTTGCCCCGCCAACTCACCCGGCGCGGCCACCGGCTGGTGTTCTCCAACGGCATCGTGGTGCTCACCCTCGCCTCCATCGCGCTGCTCATTGCCACCCAGGCGAAAGTGAGCTCGCTCATCGCTCTGTACGCCATCGGGGTCTTCACCAGCTTCACCATGGCCGGACTGGGCATGGCCAAACACCAACTCACCCACAAACAACTGCCCGGGTGGCAACGACGCCTTGCCATCACCGCCACCGCCGGGGTGGTTTCATTGGTCGTCGATGTCATCTTCATCGTCACCAAGTTCACCGAGGGCGCCTGGGTGGTCGTCGTGCTCATCCCCCTCTTGGTGCTGGTCTTCATGCGCCTCCACCGCGAATACCAGACTGAGCGAGCCGGCCTTCGCACTGGCGCCCCCCAAGCGGCCGAGGCGCCGATCCTGCGCCACCACACAGTCTTGCTGTTCATCGACGAACTCGACATGGCCGCCGCCCGAGCCATCCAATACGGCCGCACGTTCAGCCCCGACGAGATCCGCGCCATCCACTTTCTCATCGACTCCCGCCACGCCGAACAACTCGAGCGCGACTGGGTGCACCTGGGCTTGTCCCACCTGCCCCTCGAAGTCATCGACTGCCCGGATCGTCGCCTCACCCGAGCGGTATTGGAACCAGCCGCACGGACGGTGGCCGACGGCCAGACCGAAGCCAGCATCCTCTTGCCCCGCTCTGCCTACCCCCGAATCTGGAATCGAGTCCTACACGACCACACCGCGGACCAGCTCGCCGACGCGGTCGGCGAGCTCGACGACGTCAATGCCACCATCATCCCGTTCCGCGTTCGAAGCACCACAGCCCCGCGCAGCCTTCGCCTCGGACACCCCCGCAAGCCCGAACCGAGCACCACAGAGCTCGGCGCCCTGACTGGGGTCTCCCCAATCGCGCAGATCACCCCCCGCCGACAGGCGAAGGTGGCAGGCCGAGTCCGGTCGATCCAGGTCCAACCATGGTCGGGAGTCCCCACCCTGGAATTGTCGATCATCGACACCGCAGGCAACACCCTCACCGTCGTGTTCCTAGGACGACGCCAAATAGCGGGAGTTCAGCCCGGAGCCCGCTTGTCCGTCGAAGGAATGGTCGGCTCGCGCTCGGGCAGACCCTGCATGCTCAACCCGATCTACGAGATCCTCGCGGGCGCACCAGCACCGGAGTGAAAGATCACCTGGCCGATCCGACACCCCCGGTCTTGAGCCGCAACCGCCGGACAACGTGGATCGCCTGTACCGCTTGATGTACGCACGGGTGGGCAAGCACGCCGACGCCGAAGACCTCACGTCGGAGGTCTTCAGGACCGCGCTCTAGAGGCCCCCGGCGCTTGGTGTCATCGAAAGGACAGGTGCGGTCGTATCTGCTGGTCACGGCCAGAACGGTCCTGGCGACGAAAGAAGGTGACCCGCGGTGTGTGCCGTCGAATACACAGCCGGCTACGACCTCAGAACCACCCCCATGTCGGGGTATCCACCCAATAGTCAGAGCCAGGGGCAAATCCCGGGCGACCTGCGGTGAGTTGTGAGACGGCATCGGATAGTGGCACCCAGATCCTCGGGGACCATCTTCTATGGGTCTTCAGTGCCAGCCAGCGGGCCGTGACCTTGACCTGTTTTACCCGGTTGTCTCCTCCGATGACAGCGTGGAGGTATCTGGCTGCGGGGGAGTCGTCAGGGTCGAAGGGGCGGACCTGGACGCCCATGCAGCCGAGAGACACGGTGACTTCGTGGACGGTGCCACCTAGCTCGTCAATGAGCCGGGTGGCATCGTAGCGGAGCGCGGCTCGTTCGGCCAGCACATGCATCTGGTGTCCTCTCTGTTTTTGGTCGCCGGGCCCGTAGCGATGTCATCCCGCCGGGCACTGGCGGGCGGCTGCTGCCGAGGTGAGGTTTGGTGGAGCTGGTGTTAGTCGGTGAGAGATAGTCACCCGAGTTACGAGTGGCAATCTCGCCTGCTCATCAATCAGCGGAGACCGCCTGGCCTGTCGAGCCCCGGCTTTTGGCGGCGACGGTAGGACTCGCGGTCTAGGACGAGCTCGTAGGTGGCAGACTGCAGGCGGTCGATGGCGGACTGTGCTGGGCACGGGTCGGCCAAACTGGGCCAGCCATTCGATCGGTTCCCGGTTCGAGGTGACGACGGCCCAAGCGACGCGATGCCTTCCCACGATAAGCTCATAGACGTCGGCCGTGTCGAGCCCGTCGAATGGCTGTCAGCGCGAAGTCATCGAGGATGAGTAGGTCTAGGCGCAACAGTTTGCGGATCTCGCTGTCGTGGCTGTTGTCGAGGCGGGACGCTCGCAGCCTTTGAATGGGATGTCGGCGCGGTAGAAAGCGACGCGGAAGCGCCGGCGCACTTGGGAGTGACCCAAGGCGATGGCCAATGAAGGTCTTGATCGGGCGCGATGTCAGTCGTGGGCTTGACCATCGACCGATCTGAAGTGGCGCGAGCAACCGATCAGGCATTCTGTATGTGTGTATGACGACGACGACGATTTCCCCGGAGACGTCGGCACCATTCGCTGGAAGTCAACACCCCGCCTTCGTGGAGAGCTCACGGCGTCGTGCCCCTGCTACCCCTCTTCGCTGATCTTTTCATGGCTCGGCTTGATTGTTGAAGGTCGCTACCGTGGCCTTCCAGGCGCGATGGTGCCGAGTGACGAATCCTTGGTCGCTATAGGGCTCCTCGAGTCACGAGGGGTACGACCACAAATGGATGTCAAACCGACCCAATTTCTGCAACAGAAGGAGAAGTTATGGAGCCCGCGACAGGTAGACCGGATGCAGACGCCAACGAGTTCCACGAGTTCCTCGAGCGGTGTCATGACGCCCTCAGGCAACACACCGGCGGTGACCCACGGCCGTATCTTCAACTATGGTCGCATGCTGACGACGTTTCGCTCATGGGAGGCGTTGGCGGTCACCAGGTCGGCATTGACGCGGAACTTGTCGAACGCGTAAAAGGGATCGGAGGACAACCCCGGACGTCGCAGGGGACAGCGGTCGCTGACCTAAAGGCCGCAACGGCCAAGCCGGCCATCAGAGCAGCTATGGCGACCAAAACGTACCGGCCGGCGGGGTGTGCCTGTGTCGAGTAGTTGACGAAGACGAAACTTATGAAGGCAAAGCACGAGTCGTGACTAGCCGGGGACGCCATTCGGTATACACCGTGCGGCTACTCATCCTGCCGCCACCCCTGCCAAGGAAGATCTCACAGCCATATTGTTGCATCTGGAACACTCTCGGAGGGAGCGGGCCGAACCTCGCGATGACGCAGATCGACGGGACCGGCCCGGCGGCCAACCGGGCTCCCTCGAAGCGGTCCAGGCCGCCCGGAACGTGCCGAATACGGTCGGCCGGCTGCGGGGTGGTGAGTCTCTATGGCGCGACTCCAGGTGCGATTATGTGCGGCCGGACGACGCCGCTGGAGGCTTGACGAGGTGATCCACGGACTG
This sequence comes from uncultured Acidimicrobiaceae bacterium, assembly GCA_963834775.1. Taxonomy (GTDB): domain Bacteria; phylum Actinomycetota; class Acidimicrobiia; order Acidimicrobiales; family Palsa-688; genus PALSA-693. Next base: position 117,878 of record CAWICR010000006.1, on the reverse strand, counting down.
GAAGGCGATTCGTCCTTCATCGCCTCCAACGCCTCCAAACTCGACGCTCTGGTCGAGCGTGATCGGTCCTGCGCCTCCCATGAATTAAGCGGCCCTTCGACCGGTTTCGTCGTCTTGCCCTAGATAGTCACCAGCTACGCCTTGGCATCTGGCGTAAACACGACAACTGGGTCGGTGCCAAGTACCGCTACCTCGCCCTGGACTGGCAACCCCGATTGCCCCGTCGACGCTGTACCGAATAGGACGGAGACCCCTATGACTGTCAGAGCCGAACGGTCCGGCGATGACAACATCCGCCTGGCCATCGCCAGCGGTGCCATCGAGATCAACGCCACTGAGGACTACCGCCACCTGGGCCAGCTCTGGAATCAGCTAGGGGTGTGATCATCAACGAGTTCAAATCCTCGCAACCAGCTTCAGTTGCGGTCGTAGCAAGCATTTCTGCTATCCTGACCGGTGACGAAGAGGGCGGGCAAAAATATGTAGGTCCCTCTTCGCATCCAAGGGGATTCAAGCGAAAGGGGTAATTATGCGTCTGCGTCATCTGTTCATCCCACTCACCATCGCCGCGGCCGGATTGGTCCTGCCGGGCATAGCCTCGGCTGCTCCTTCGAAGGTCGGAAACGAGAGCTTCATCTCCACCCAGAACAGCAACATCCCCGGTGGGCCGGTCACCGCCTCGGGGGTCATCAACGACCATGGCCGCGACATCGTGCTCAGCAACGACGAGGACACCTTTATGTTCGGCAACCGCGGTCAGATCACCGTCTTCCACTCCGCGGTCAGTGACAGTCAGCATCTCAATCCCAAGACGTGCGTCGCCACCTTCACCGAGAAGGGCAACTACGTGTTCGGCAACGGCACCGGGGAATGGGCCAACTACAACGGCTCGGGCAAGTACACCGTCACCGGCACCGCTATTGATGCCTGCACCGGTCCTGGCATCGGTTCGATCACCATCACGGCTTCTGGGGGGATCAACATCTCCAGCACCGACTCCTAGTAGCCAACACGTCGGAGCTCCCTCTACGGAGGACGCTCTTTCGCCTCGGGCTGGGGCCAAGGAGTTCATCGACCGCAGGGGCAGCAGTTGCTTGTCCGACTCCAGCAGTCGCTCGAAGTGTCTCGACCCGGAGGTCGATGAGGTCGTCCATCCCCAGCCGGGGAGCAGCGGCTCTCCTGCTGGCGCGCCTCGGTTTGCGAATCCGGTGTGAAACCGCTAGTGCTAAAACGAGGCCTCCGACAAACCCCGGGGCAATCCACAGACTCAGGTCGCGCATAACGACCCATCGGGGCACATCTCAGAAGGCCCAAACCGATCCCGGTACCCGCGCCCTATCGGCGGTGTTGTGCTCGTCATCGCCGCCCGCTGCGAGCGCCGAAGATGCGCCCCTAGCGCAGCCTTCGGCCGCAACCAAAGCCTCGTGTGGGGTTGGGTGGGCTGGCTGGGGGGGCGGCCGAAGTCTGCGGTTCTTTTACGCTGCCCGAGTGGCGGGTGCGTCGGTTGTCGGGCCGGCAGGGCCGGGCCTGTGCGCTCACGCCGGTGCTGGGAGGAAGAGGGGCTGGCCCCGGTCTCTCCGTTGCGCTGTAGTGCTCACTGCCAAGTCGAGCTGCTATCGCGGGAGGACCGGGACCATGTCCGTGTTCGAGGATATTCATCGTGGCGCCGTGGTGGGGAGCCTGGCCATGTTCGATCGCCTGATCTTTCGCGGCCATCTGCAGCGGTTGTTCTTCGGTGATGGCGTGCGGGTGTTCTTGTGGCAGCAGGGGGTGCCGCTGATCGGGTTCGGCGCGTGGGCTCAGCGCGCCACCGACAGGGTGTGCGAGCACGCCCAGCGGATGGCCGAGGATGCCGGCCGCCCGTATGTCTACCTGGAGCAGAACACCACCCGAGATACCGGCCAGAGCAAGGAGGATCTGGCCCGCCAGATCGCCGAACGGGACGGGATCGGCGACGGCCTGATCTGTGTGTTACGGATTCTGGAGCCGTGTGTGTCCTTCAAGCTGCGCCAGATCCGTAAGACGAAGCACTTGGAGGTGGTGGCGGGCAAGCGGCTGTGCGTGCAGCTGTACTTCTACTTCATCGACGCGGAGTTCGGGTTCATGCACGTGAAGCTGCAGACCTGGCTGCCGTTCTCCATCCAGGTTTGGATCAACGGCCGGGAGTGGCTGGCCCGCCAGCTCGACGCCGCGGGCGTCGGGGATCTCAAACACGACAACGCCTTGTTGCGGATCGACAACCTGCAAGCGGCGTCGGATCTGTGCGAACGCTTCGCCCATCGGGCCTGGCCGCGCCTTTAGGAAGCGCTGGCCCGCGGTGAATCCTCTCCTGCCGACCATCGAGCAGGTGGGCTTCCGCGGCTACTACTGGGCTATCGACCAGGCCGAGATCGCCACCGACGTGATGTTTCGTGACCGCTCCTCGCTGTCGGCTCTCAAATGCCCGACCTGATCCGCCACGCCAGCTTGAACATGTCCTCCGCTGACGTGATGTGTTTCTTGGGCCGCAAGCTGCACCCTTCACTCAAGGCCGAAGTGGTCACCGACACCAGATACCGCCACGACACCTGGCGGGTCAAGCACCGCCTCGGCCGGAACTGGATCAAGGTCTACGACAAGGTCTCGGTCCTTCAGATCGAGACAACCATCAACAATCCGCGTAAGTTCCAGATCCTGCGCCTCATCACCGACGAGCAGGGCCGGCGCGAACGGCGGTGGTGCCCCATGAACAAGGGCGTCGCCAACTTCTGGCGATACTTCCAAGTGGGCATGGCAGCGAACCGGCGCTACCTCGACGCCCTCGCAGCTGCCCCGATCAAAGGCAAAGGAGTCGCCGCGCTCGACGCCTTGTGCCGGCCCCACACCAAGAACGGGCGCCCACACGCCCGCTTCGATCCGCTACGACCCGCCGACCGGGCCCTATTCAAAGCCGTCCTGGCCGGCGAGCACACCATCGTCGGGTTCCGCAACTCCGACCTGGTCGCCCGCCTCTACCGGCGTGCGCCCACCGACCTGACCGAGGCCCGCCGACGATGCGCTCGAGTATCACGACTCATGGCCAAACTGCGTGGCCACGGCCTCGTGGCCAAAGTCCCCCACCAGCGCCTCTACCGGGTCACCCCACACGGACAACAGAGCATGGCCGCCGCTCTCTCCCTCCACGACGAACAATTCCCCGACGCCTACCTTGCAGCAGCCTGAAACCCCGTCACTGCTACACCGCGACGCGCAAATCCTTGGCCGTCATCGCATAATCCCGCCGCCGCCAAGTGTCCCCGATCTGGCCGCCGAGGCCCGCTCTGGCTGTCGGGTCGGCGGGGGTGTCCCGAGGAGGGGTCCATCGGGGGGCGCCCGGAGCGAGGTGAGGGGTTATGCCTTGGTGAGCACTATCTCCCACATCGGTCCCTTAGCGGTGGGGGGAAGTTGTGTGGTCGAGGTAAAGTTGAACTTCGTGCCCGCCAGGATCGTCACTTCATATTCGTTAGGCTTGGTAGAGATGTGGCTGATGTCCCGAGCCTCTGCATTGTTGAGCACCAAGATCACCCCGATGGGCCTCTCATTACTCATTTCGAAGACGGCGAAGCCCTCCGCCGTGGGTCGGTCGGTGGAGGCGCTCCCTAGCGAGACCTGGACATACCCGTTTGTTTGCCAGTCGGTAAACTGGTCCTGAGTGGTAGACAGCCCCCGATAGATTTGGCCCTGATACGCAGGCAGCTTGCGGAGACCGCTCATCGCCATCCCCACGTGGACAACGCCCTCAGACAAATATTCTTCATCGCTGCGTTGCATCTCGAACGCCCCGCCTATGTCCCGAGCCCGGTTGTAGTCTAGCCGTGCTTTGCTGGTCGCCGTCGCCGGGTTAATGGTGCCGTAGTCCGGGCCGGTGAAGATCTGGATGGCTGCGATCTCGCCGATGGTCAAGCCCTCTGAGTTGGGGATCTTGTTCTTCTCGGTGACCCACTTGTCGCCCTGCTTCTTTCTCACCACCTGAAACGGGCCGCCGGGTACAACGACGTTGTCTTTCACATTCTTGCTGCTCTCGGTCGTGAGACCCCGAAAGCGGAATTTCACGTCCGGATCCGCCTCCTGCTTGGCCGTAGGCGGCGGGGTGTTCCTTGTGAAGACATTTCTTTGGGCGACGTTTGCCATGTACCGCTTCTGGGCCTCACCCTTCGAGAACCGGGCCTGCTCGAAGGACGCCTGCTCGCATAGCTCCTTGAGCTTTTGTCGTCTTTGTGTAGCGACCGGATCAGCGTCTTTTTCGTGCTCGTTCAACCAGCGTTCCGCCCGGCGCTCGAAGGTTTGCAGTAAGTTCTGCCTCTTTTCCTGGTCCACCTGTTCGGCCTCGAAGGCAGCGAGTGCGTCGTAGACCTTTTTGAAGCTGGAGGTCGCGGACCCCGACAGCAACGGCGCCAGGTCGGCGGTGGTCGCGGTCATGTCGACCGGTATCGTCTGCTGTCGAGGATTCACCGTAATCTGCTTCTTCGGCGACGTTGTGTCGATGGGCCCTTGCGGGGGTTTAACAGCGTTCCCCTTCGCGTCTTTCGAATTCTCGAAGTCGAGGGCTTCCTGCGCCTTCGCGACGACGTCGTCGGGAAGTTGGTCGATCAATGTGTACAGGGCCACGACCTTGTCACCGGTTTGGCCGAGCATGCGCTGCTTCATCCGTAGCAGGCCAACGGCCCGGGCGTACTCGAGGCGCGATTGGTCAATCTTCGGCATGGGAACCCCTTCCCGCACGCTGCTGGCACTGTTCTGGGACGGCGAGTATACGCGCGCCGAGGGACAAAATCTAGGTGCCGGAGTTATGACCCGAGCCCAACCGTCTACGGGGTGATCCCTGGGCTTACCGGCATCTCCAGATCGACCTGCCCGCACCCGGACTTCGCGATACCGGCGGGGCGAAATGTTGGGACGGGTTTGGCTGGGAAGCAGGTTTGCTCGAATGCGCCATCAGCTACGACGTCGACTGCCTGACAAACCCCGCGATGCCCCAACCTCTCGCTTTCCGGCCATCCGAATCCGTTGATGGTCCGGAACGACCCCCGCGCCACCGGCACCGATGCCAGGCCCACACCCCGGGGCATCGTCGAGGGCGGGACCGGCGCCGACCAGGCTGCTACCGGGACCAGTCAAGGGCACCCTGCTCGCCAGCGCCACGGCGCAGGTGACCATCGCGCTGTGCTCGAGATAGCCACACTCCACCTGTTGTCAGCGGCTCAGGATTCTCGGGGCCGGACTCGGCACCAGCCCTGGCGCCCACTGGCGCAAGTTGCTCACTTTGACAGTTTGGTGTTGACACCAACCAACCGTGCCAGCACCTCTTGGTTTCTAGGTCTCGGCCTGGGCGGCTGCTAACTCCGCTTCCAGCTCGGCTTCGATGGCAGCCTGGGCTTCGGCGATCTTCTGCGCGGCATCGGGATCCCTGAGGAGCTCGTTAACGTCCTCGGCGCTAAGCGGTACGTCCGGATTGTCAGCCAGGGCCGAGAGTGACTGCCTGAGCTGTTCGCCGGTCTGCGCCGCAACGGTCGCCGCCGGGCCAGTGGCCGCTGCTCCCGGCTCGGCAGCAGGGGACACCGCGGTCGAATCTGCGGTCGCGGCGGCTTTCTTCGCGAACGGCGATGCTCTCCTCGCCTCGGTCGGTGGCGCTGAGGTGGTAGCGGCCGCCGCCGTACCGGCGGCCGTCTGACCAGCCGCCGTAGTAGGCGGCTGCCCGGGGGTGTCCTGAGCAGCCTTCGCACGGCCAAAAGCGCTTGCCTTCTTGGCCACGGGGGGCGCGGCCGGCGGCGTTCCACCGGCTCCCGGCGGCGTCGACACCTGAGTCGCCGTGCCGGCGCCGGTAGATGCGGGCGGTGGTGCGCCTGCCTTTGCCTTCGGCTGCTTCAGGTCAGCTACGGAGTTGAGCCAGTCGGCCCGCTTGGACGGGTCGCCAGCGGCAACGGCCCTGGCGAGCGCTTCCCACAGCTGCGTCGCCTGGGTCTGCAGTTGAATAAACTCCCAAATTTCCTTTAGCTGGGTCGGGACCCTCCCGGGGTCCTGGTACCACGTCTCACCCCATCTGAAGGCCTCTCCGAGCCTTTTTGTGCCCTCAAGCGTGGCTTCGCTCGTGGGCTCCAGCAGCCACCAGGTCGTCCCCTGCCCAGCAGCGGCAAACTGCGCTTCCTCCACGGCATCCTCCCCTCACCAGCCGCCGGCACCCAATCGACGGCCATTCCCCGACAAATCGGACTAGCCGGCAATATCGGCTGCTCAGGTGGTCTAATACAGCCGTCCAACACGCCGACCTGCTCCCAGTATCCTCTTCCCTGGTCCCGCTCTGCAATAGCCGGGCGACGGTCGGCCTGGTCCGGCGCGCGTCCTCTGTCCCCGGTTCCCCTCTCAGATAGTGCCCGCTGTCCCGCTGAGCCGGCCCGGAGGGGGCGACAAGGTACGTCAAAAGTTGGACGGTCCGTCGAGAGCGTCTGAACTTAAGCCCCTCGGTGACAGCTGTCAGCGCCAGGTGGATCCCCAGCAGGGCGGTAGGCCGGCATGCTCCGCGATCGCCGACGCTCAACTGTTTGGTCGTGCCCAACCATCGCCCAGCACGACCGGAACATCGGTGGTAGCCCTAACGAGACGAACTCGACCCCGCCGATCAAACTGGCTGACCTTTCGGGTCGCGACGGCCAGGCGGTGCCCCAGCCGGAGAAGCCGGAGAAGTACGAAGCGATCTTCGGGCCGGGCGGCGCCCGCCACCCCCAAAGCGGCGAGCGGCTGGTGTCGGCCCGACGGCCGGAGATGGAACTGGTGATTTCGGCGCACGAGAGCGTGGCCGAACTGGGGGTGATCGGCCGGGCCGAGCACATGGGTCTGATCGTGGACGCCGAGCGCGACGCCACCACCGACTACCTCGACGAGCTCACCCGAAGTATGGGCGGCCGGCAAGGTCGATGTTCTGCATGCCGGAGGTCGGGTTAGCCTATTTGGTCGACGGCGACGGGGTCAGGACTGCTGTTCAAGGTGCCGTCGCCAAGGTCGCCCCCTGCACCACTGCCCCAGCAGTCAACACCGCCCGAAGTAAGCACGGCACAGGATCCGGAGCCGTCGCTGGCCAGGCTGGCCGCGCCGGTCAGCAGCCCGCTGCCGCCCACACCAGCAACGTACGCGGGTATAGGGGTCCATTCCTGCTGGTTGAGGAGGTTCAGGCCCCAGCAGGCCGCGTTGCCGCTTGTGAACTGAACGCACACGTCGAAGGTCCCCGCACTGATGGCGCCGGTGACCCCGTTTAATGTTCCGCTGCCACCGACGCCCACGACCTGGACCGGAGAGGGGCTGTCGAGCGGCGCGCCGTTCCCGCTGCCAAGCTCCCCATATACGCCGTCGCCCCAGCAGTCCACCCCGCCCGCGGTGAGAACAGCGCAATACGAGGTGGCGTCGGCGACCAGACTGCCCACTCCGGCGAGGACGCCGGTGTCGCCCACGCCCACCACGGCGACCGGCGCAGTCGTGCAGTCCGGCACGACACATCCGTCGGGTCCGCTGGTAGACCCGTCGCCCAGCGAGCCATTCGCGTTCGCGCCCCAGCAGTCCACCCCGCCCGTGGTCAGAACGGCGCAGTACTCCCCAGAGGAACCGTCATTCACCACACTGGCCACTGACGACAGGGATCCGGTGCCGCCCCGAGCGACAACGGCGACCGGGCTGTCGCTGCTGAGGGTGCCGCTGTCACCGAGCTCACCATCGGTGTTGTCCCCCCAGCAGTCCACCCCGCCCGACGTCAAAACGGCGCAATAGCCGGCGCTGTCAGTGGCCATGGCGGTGACCCCGGTCAGAGTACCTATGTCACCGACGCCGACCACAGCGACCGGGCTGTACTGCCCGGTGGTATTGCCGTCGCCGAGTTGCCCGTAGGTATCGTCCCCCCAGCAGTCCACACCGCCCGAGGTCAAAACCGCGCAATAGCCCCTGAACGCGCCCTCTAGTCGGGCCACCCCCGACAGCGTGCCCACGCGGCCGATGCCTGCCACGGCGACAGGGATATCGCTGCGCCCGACGTTATCGTTCCCGATGCCCAGTTGGCCGTAGGTGTTGTCTCCCCAGCAGTCCACCCCGCCCGAGGTGAGCACGGCACAATAACCTGCCTTGTCGCTGGCCACACTGGCCACGCCGCCCAGCGTGCCAGTGCCGCCGGGGCCCTCGACGGGAGCCGGAAGGTCGGTGAGGCCTCCGCTCGTGCCGTTGCCGACCTGACCGTAGGTGTTGTCTCCCCAGCAGTCCACCCCGCCGGCGGTGAGCACGGCGCAATAGCCGGCGCCGTCGCTGGCCAAAGTGGCCACCCCGCCCAGCGGCGTGACCGGGCCGGACGTGAAGTACCCCGACACGTCGGCGACGATCTGGACGGTGCCGCCTGATCCGTTGTACAGGTCGACCTTGCCGTCCGCCCCCACCGGGGCGATGACCAAGTTGGGGATGGTCTGGCCGGCCACATAGTTCAGGTTCGACGTGGTGGGCCGGGTCACCCCGTCCGGGTAGACCGTGACGAACCCGCCGACTTTGGGCTGGGTGACCGTCACGTTCAACACCACCGCCTCCACCCCCGACGCGGGCACCCCGCCCGCGCCCAACACCTTCAAGCCCACCGTCTGGCCTGCCCCCACCGGGCCGGCCGTGCCCCCCGTCGCGCCCCGGGTATCGAGCAGCCGGGCCGGTGTCAGGGGCATCAGCCCGCCGGTCGTCGGGGCGCCGGCCGCGAACCAGCCGGATACGTCGGCGATCAGCTGCGCCTTTCCGGAGGAGCCGTTGTACAGGTCGACCTCGCCGTCGGTGCCGACGGGGGCGATGACCAGGTTGGGGATGGTCTGGCCGGCCACATAGTTCAGGTTGGAGGTGGTCGGTCGGGTCACCCCGTCCGGGTAGACCGTCACGTACCCGCCGGCGGTGGGCTGGGTGACCGTCACGTTCAGCACCACTGCTTCCACGCCCGACTTGGGCACCCCGCCGGCGCCCAGCACCTTCAGTTTCACCGTCTGGCCGGCCCCCACCGGGCCAGTCGTGCCCCCCGTCGCGTTACGCGTGTCCAGCACCCGGGCAGGAGTGACGGGCGAAAGACACCCTGGCGCGGTGACCGTGCCCGCGGCGAACCAGCCGGACACGTCGGCGATCAGCTGCACCTTGCCGGCGGACCCGTTGTACAGGTCGACCTTGCCGTCCCCCCCACCGGGGCGACGACCAGGTTGGGGATGGTCTGGCCGGCCACAAAGTTCAGGTTGGAGGCGGTCGGTCGGGTCACCCCGTCGGGGTAGACGGTCACGTAGCCGCTGGCGCTGGCCTGGGTCACGGTCACGTTCAGCACCACTGCTTCCACGCCCGCCGCCGGCACCCCGCCTGCGCCCAGCACCTTCAGTTTCACCGTCTGGCCTGGCCCCACCGGGCCGGTCGTGCCCCCTGTCCCGTTACGCGTGTCCAGCACCCGGGCCGGCGTCAACGAGGAGTAGCAGCCGTCCGCCGCGACCGCCACGAACGACACCGACGCCGTCTGCGTCAGGATCAGGGTGTCGCTGCTGTCGGTAGCCGTAGTGATAACTGTCTCGGCGCTGGTATCGGTGATGGTGAAGGTGACGTGGCCGTTGGCGTCGGACGGGCCGCTGGGCGCGGAGATGCGCGCATGCGTGCCCGGGCCCTGGGCCAGGCTGACCGTCTTGCCCGCCACCGGGTTACCACCGGCGTCCTTCAGGGTCACCGTCACCGTCGCCGCCGACACCCCATCAGCAGGAACTGACGTCGGCAAGGCCGTCATGGTAGAAACCGACGCCGATGCTGGCCCGGCCGTCCGGGTGAGCGCCGACGTCCAGGAGCCGGTGAAATCAGTGTCCCCCGAATAGGTGGCCGTGATCGTGGACAGGCCCGCCTGGGATAGGGTGGCCTGGCACGACCCCACTCCGGCTACGAGGGGTCCGGTGGTACAGAGGGTGATGCCCCCGGCCGTGAAGGTCACCGTGCCTGTGGGGGTTCCCACCGCGGCGGTTACTGTGGCCGACAGGGTGGTGGTGGCCCCGGTACTAGCGGCCGACGGGATGCTGGCCTGGGTGCTTGAGGCGGCCTGGTCCACCACCAGCGTCAGGGCTTGACTGTCGATTTGGCCGTTGGTGTCGGTCACCTTCACGGTGATCGGGAACGTTCCGACGGTGAGCGGGTTACCGGAAATGACACCGGTAGAGGGGTCGAGACTGAGACGGTTTGGCAGGGAGCCGCTACTGATGGACCACGCATAAGGGGCCGTGCCCCCGCTCGCCTCCAGGGTATAACTGTAGGGGGTGTTGTAGAGATCACCCGGCAGCGCGGTCGTCACCACCCGCGGCGAGGTCGGCCCGGTCGTCGGGGTCACTTGGTTCGACGCCCCCGAAAGTGGCCCCACCCCTACCGCGTTGGTAGCGGCCACCGTGAAGAGGTACGAGTCGCCTGGCGTCAGACCCCTCACGGTGATCGGACTGGTCGTGCCGTTCGCGGTCTGGCCGCCCCGGCTGCCCTCAGTCATGTCAGTGGCCACCACCGTGTAAGCAATGACCGGCGACCCGCCGTCGGAGGCGGGCGGCGAGAAGGACACCACTGCCTGGCCGTCACCAGCGGATGCGGTACCGATTACGGGCGCCCCGGGCGGAACCGGCAGCCGCCCGATGTCGGCGAAGTTCGGGTTGGTTCCGAGTCCGCTACCGGGTGCGAGGTACCACAGAGCGCCGTCCGGGCCGGCACTCAGGGCCCAGAACTGACTCGTGCTCTGTGTTCCCTGGTCGCCGAGCACACACCCGACCGACCCGTCAGACCCAACCCGTCCAATCGCACAGTTCGCCGAGGACGTGAACCAGAGCGTCCCGTCGGGCCCCGTGGTCAGCGAAGAGGGCGACGTGAGGTCGGGGCTGGTCACGATGGTGACGTTTCCGTTTGTCGTGATGCGGGCGATCGAATCTCCGACGCCCGCCCACAGGGCTCCGTCCGGGCCGGTGGTGATGCTCGTGATCTCTTGCAAGTTGAAGCTGGGGTCCGTTACATAGGAGACGGTGCCGGATGTGGTGATCCGGCCCACCGACCCGAAGTTCGTAAACCACAATGCCCCATCCGGCCCGGCGGTAATCCCCTGGGGATCGTCGATGCCCGGGTCGGTGTAATTGGAGACGGCCCCACTGGTGGTGATCCGACCGATCGAACCATTGCCGCCGTCGTTGGTGAACCACAGCGCGCCGTCGGGGCCGGCGGTGATCGCACCCGGGATATCTATGGTCGGGTCGGTGTAATTGGAGATCACCCCGGCCGTGGTGATCCGGCCGATGGAGCCAGTGGTGACCGAACCGTTCGATATGACAAGGTTGTAGTTGGTAAACCACAGAGCCCCATCAGGTCCTACCGTGATGCCGGCCGGCCCATTGATGGTGGGATCGGTGAAGTAAGTGATCGTGCCGTCCGGGGTGATACGGCCGATGGAATTTTCCCCGTAGTTGGTGAACCACAGCGCCCCATCGGGACCGGCGACGATGGAGTTTGCTCCACGGGCCTCGCCAAGGAGCCCGACCAGCGTGGTGGCAAAGGTTTCCAGGCAGTTGGTGCAGGCTGCCACACCCGCGGTGGTGACACTGCCGACGACGTCGTCACCGGCAAACCACACTCGGCCGTCGGGACCGGCGGTGAGCGCAGCTGGAAAATCCGGGAGTATGCCACCCCCATTGGCTGCTCCTCGGTTTGAGAGATCGGTGAAGGTCGATACCATCCCAGAAGTGGTGATGCGCCCAATCGCACCGCTTTCGGTGCTGAACCACAGCGCCCCGTCGGGACCGGCCGCGATGCTTCCCGGTTCGTTTACATCTGGCCCGGTGAAGGTGTTGGTGACCACCCCGGCAGTGCTCAGGCGGCCAATGGACCCGCCCTGCGAGGTGATGCTGGTGAACCACAGCGCCCCATCCGGCCCGGCCGTGATGTCGGTGAGCCCAGTGAAGCTCGGATCCGTGTAGTCGCTGACAGCGCCTGTGGTCGTGATCCGGCCGATCGAGTCGTTGGAGTTGGAGAACCATAACGCCCCATCGGGGCCGCCCGTGATGACCCCTGCCGCCGGATTGATCGAGATCCCCGGTCCGGAATAATCGTTCGTGACCACTCCGGCGGTCGTCATCCGAACGATGGAACTATTGCTGGAGTTGATCAACCACATGGCCCCATCAGGGCCGGCCGTGATCGACGTGAACTCGTTGACCGGGCCGACTCCGCTCAGCTGGTAGACGGTGATTACCCCGGTCGTGGTAATACGGCCGACGGAGAAGTCGTTGTTGAGGAACCACAGCGACCCGTCTGGGCCGACCGTGATGTGTTCCGGAAAAAGGACACCCGGTGCGGTGTAGTGGGTGACCACGCCGTCAGTTGTGATCCGGCCGATCGTGTTCAGGTTGGAGTTGGTGAACCACAGCGCCCCATCTGGCCCGGTCGTGATGCTCGACGCCCCGTCGATTCCCAGACCCGAGAATCTGCCCGTTACTACTCCGGCAGTGGTGATCCGCCCGATGGCCCCGCCGCTGGAGAACCACAGAGCTCCATCCGGGCCGGCGGTGATGCCCAGCGCCCCGGTAGTCCCCGAGCTCTTATATTCGGTGATAACGCCACCGCTCGTTATCCGCCCGATGGCATTGCCGTCAAAATTCGTGAACCACAGAGCCCCGTCCGACCCGGCGGTGATGTCCTGGGGACTCTCTAGAGTTGGATCGGTGAACTTGGAGACCGATCCCGCGGTAGTGATTCGGCCAATTGAGTTGCCAAGGGAGTTCGTGAACCACAGCGCTCCGTCCGGCCCCCTGGCGATGCTCGTCGGCCCGTCGATATTGGCATCCGGATAGTTGGTTACCGTCCCGCCAGTGGTGATACGGCCGATCGAGTTGTTGCCGTAGTTTGTAAACCACAGCGCTCCGTCCGGCCCGACCGTGATACCCTCAGCGACGCTGATGCCCGTACCGGTGTAGTAGCTGACGGCACCGCCGGTCGTGATCCGCCCGATCGAGGTGCCGTTGGTAAACCACAAGGCCCCATCCGGCCCGGTCGTGATCCCCTCCGGTCGGGGGAATGGCGTGGTGCTCGTTACGACGCTATAGCTGCTGACGCTGCCATCGGTGGTCATACGGCCGACCGATCCGGTGAGGTTGTTGGTGAACCACAGCGCCCCGTCCGGACCTACCGTGAGACCCGAGACATTTCCCGTGAAAAGATTCATGCTTCTGTCAGGGTCGGGATAGATGGTGATCTCGCCGTCGGCAGCGACGCGCCCAATCGAGTCGCCGGGGTTCAAGAACCACACCGCCCCGTCCGGCCCGGCCACAAGCCCCGAATCGGCCGAAACCCCGTGATACAAGGAAATCCCGTCAGCCCCCGTTCCCGCTTGAGAAGCCACCTTCGACAGCACCTTCGCCCGGACTCGGGCCACAGCTGGACCGGCGTGCGTCATGGCTGGAGCGGCGCTCGCCGCCGGTAAACCTCCACTAACGACCATGACTACTGCCACAACGACGCAGAACACGAGTCGCCCTTTGCCGACCAGTCCGCCTCTCAGAACAGTGGAGCCCAGGGCGCTCCCCCACTCCCCCAGCCGACTCGCGGACCCGTTATCCCGAAGGCCCGACTTGCTCGTTGAGCAGCTGCGCCTCAACATCTGTGGCTCACGTTGCAACCCCCCGAGAAGACGCGCTCGGAGCGGACGCCTCCTCACACTCGCTTAGAGCAGCTGGGAACGGCCCTGATACGGGAAGCTATCTCGTCTGCGCCAGGCGAAGAAATCGCCGTTTGCGTGTGGCCGTCGGGCCGCACGAAAAGAGGCCGCTAGGTGGGGACAGCGTTAGGAAGTTTGCGTGGTTTCAGGGAGTGGGTTTCACGAGCCGTGTAGAGTCGGTAAATGGCATGTGGATCTGATCGGGTTGGTCGACGCTCGCCGGGCGGAAGGCAAGGTGGACGATGATTCCGGACTGGTACCGGGCGCTGCTTCGCCCGGGTGGCGTGGCGATCATCGGGGCCGCCGATGACGGGCGGAAGGCGTCGGGCCGCCCCCAGCGCTACCTGGCCAAGTACGGCTACGAGGGGCCGGTGTACCCGGTCAACCCGTCCCGTCCGACGGTCCAGGGCGTGCCCAGCGTTCCGAGCTTGCTCGATATCGACGGCCCTGTCGACGTGGCCGTGGTGGTGACCGCGGCTCACCGCTCCCTCGATGCCGTCCAGGCTTGCGTGGCCCGACAGGTCCCGGCGGTGATCATGATCCCCTCCGGGTTCGCCGAACTTGACGCCGAGGGGGCCCGCCTCCAAGATGAGCTGGCCGGCCTGGTGCGGGGCAGCGGCACCCGGGTGCTCGGCCCCAACTGTGTCGGGGTGGTCAGTGCCCGGTCCAAGTTTGTGGCCACCATCGCGTCGGGTATGGATCAGGACGGCTGGGATTTGCGCGATGGCGGTGTCGGCTTTTTGACCCAGAGCGGAGCGATGGGCGGTTTCGTTGTGAACATGACGCAGCGTCGCCGCCTGGGTCTGGGCTCGATGATCAGCACCGGAAACGAGATGGACATCTCGTTCTCGGAAATGCTCATGGCCATGGTCGAAGACACCGAGATCCGTGGTGTGCTCGGCTATATCGAAGGGATCCGGGACGGGGCGGCCTTCATCGCGGCCCTGCAACGAGCCCAGGAGCTCGGCAAGCCCCTGGGGTTTTTGAAGGGGGGACGCTCCGGAGAGGGCCGCGACGCTGTGGCCTCGCACACCGGCGCCCTGGCCGGCGTCGACACTGTCTACCGAGGACTCTTCGAGCAGTACGGGGTCTCCCGATTGGACACCATCGAAGACCTGGCCGACTGGGCGCAGATGATCGATCTGATGGAACGACCATCGGGTCGGCGCCTCTCCATTGCCACCCAGTCCGGCGGGGCCGGCATCCTCACCGCCGACTACTGCGCGGACCTAGGTTTGGACCTGGCCCACTGGGAAGGTCCGTGGCAGCACCGGCTGCGAGAACTGATGCCTTCCTTCTTATCGCCCCGCAATCCCATCGACCTCTCCACCGCCGCCAGTGACCCCGCCGCTCTGGCTGCCATCGTGGACCTGATGAACGAGCATCCCGCAACCGACGTGCGCCTGGTGATTCTGGGCAACCTCGAACGGCAAGAAGACGTGCTCGTCGACACCCTGGCCAAAGCGGCGGCGTCACACCCGACCCCCTTGATCGTCACCTGGGTCGGCGGAAGCGGTCAGCCCGTCGTCGAGCTATCCCGCCGGGGTGTGCCCGCCTACACCGACCCACATCGGGCCGTGGCCGCGCTAGCCCACCTCTACGACAGGAAGCCGCCCAGTGGCCAAGCCGGCCCGGCCCGGCCCGCCCCGTCAGCCTCAGAAGAAGCCCGCCGGCTCCTCTCGGCAGTACGAGCGTCAGACCGCCTCCTTTTGGATGAACACGAGTCCAAGCGACTCCTCGCCGCTTACGGGTTAACACCGGTTGAGGAACGCCCGGCCGACTCGCCCGCCGCCGCCGGGCAGGCCGCCGCCCAGCTGGGCTTTCCTGTCGCTGTCAAAGTGCTCTCCGCTCACATCACTCACAAGAGCGACGCCGGCGGAGTCTCCCTAAACCTAGCGTCGGTTCCAGCCGTCGAAGAGGCCGCCCGCCGCCTGCTGGAGCGGCGCGGTACCGACCTCCCCGCGGACACCCGGGTCCTCGTCCAGCGGATGGCCCCCCCAGGACGAGAAATCCTCCTCGGTGCCCACCGAGATACCACGTTTGGTCCAGTACTTGCCATCGGAATGGGCGGCACCCTGGCCGAACTCCTTGATGACATCGCCATCCGCGTACCCCCAGTCCCCCCTGATGAAATCCGCGCCGCCCTTCAAAAACTTCGAGCAGCCAAACTCCTCGCCGGGTTTCGTGATCAACCCGCCCCCGACATCGACACTCTCATCCACGCCGTCGCCGGCCTGTCCACACTCCTCGCCGACATCGGCGATGACATCGCCGAAATCGACATCAACCCGCTCATCGTCGGACCTCTAGGCGCCGGAGCGCTGGTCGCAGACGCCCTCGTCGTGCTGCGCGCTCAGCAATCCAACCAGTAACTACAGCCCGAACCGCTGCCGCTGAACGCCGTAGAAACGATCCAGCATCTGCCCCTGACGCTCCACCGGGGTCGTGCGAGCACTGTCCGGCGGAAGAACGGCCTCCAACTCTGCGGCATTGACGAGGCGGGTCACGACCTCAGGCCGCCAGGTGCTCCTGATGGTTCGGAGGGACAGGATGCCATGCTCAAACGATTGAGTGTCAAGCCAATTGTGGTACCCGGGGTCGTCCTCGCACACGATGAGGCGGATCTTCCCGTCGCTATCCACCGAAGCCCGGGAGGGTGTATAGCTGACCGGGCGGTAGAGATAGTCAAAGCTGTTCATGAAGACGCCCCCAAGTCCCACCAACCAGAAGGCCTCGGTTTGATCGAACTCGACGATCAGCGCCTGTCCCGGCCGCAAGTGCCACACCATCAGGTCGACGGTTCGTCCCCGCCGGTCGTTGGTATCGGTGGCCCCGGCGGGGAACACGTTGGGCTGCGAGGGATCCAACTCACCTAGGTAGAGATTGTCGGGCCAGTCTTCCATGAGGCCGGTGACGAACTCACCGGCCCAACGCATCGCCTCCATCACGGACGAGGACGTCGGCATCGGGCGGGGGTCGTCCATGCCGATGCGCTCAATCTTCAGCCGCCAGGGATCTTCGTCCCATCGATCGAACCCCTGACGAATGAACACCTTTCTTGACCCTGGCGTGGTAGGTAACCAATTTGTTATCCCGTGCCGCACCGCCGAGGTAAATCTCGAACTCTTCGCCCGGATGCCCGACAATCTCCTCGCCAAACAGATTGGCCTCAGGCACATCGCCAAAAGGCTCGTGCAAGGGGGGCCGCCGGCTACCTGGACGAGTCTGGGCACGTCGGGCCATGCACAGTGATATTGAAAAACCGTGCCGATCCGCGAACACCCCAGATCCGGTACTCCGAGCGCCCATCAATCCATGCTTGCTGGTAAGTAAAATCGGCCGCATCACATCCCAGCTTGCGTAGCGGTGTGCAGAAGGGGTGCATTATCGGATAGCGGGGGTCTTTGGTCTCCAAGGCCAGGTCGAAGGCCTGCCCCAGGTTCTGGGTCAAAAAGCGAAAGGCGTCGGCGCGCTGCAACGGCGCCGTGGAGTTGAAGTCCTTGAAGACGAGATCTCCGGCGGCCCGGAGCTGGTCACAGAACGCCTGCCACGCGCCACGAAGGTCGCTATCGTCAGCCCCGTCACCGAAAGCCACCGCCTAGCTCACCCCACACGCAGTCAGGATCGTTTCCGTGTAGTTTGCGGCCCGGCGCACCGCGGCCAGGGGGCCCTCCGCATCGATACGCGGCCCGACGATCTCAATATCGAAGATGCCGGCATAACCGTTGGCCAGGATGGCTTGGATGAGTCGCTCGAGCGGCACCGCCCCGTCACCAGGCACGGCACGCCCGGGTAAGGCCCGGTCACCAAGAACATAGTCGCTCACCTGGACCAGTCCGCAGGTCGGGCTGGCCCGCTCAATAAGGCTCATCAGCCGGCCCTCAGTCCAACAATAGAATAGCTCGAGGCACACCCCGATCTCCGCCGCCTCGGCCAGGACGATGGTGTCGTAGAGCGTATGAGCAATGGTGGTATCGGGGTACAACGGACCGGCCGTCTCGATCAGTAGGTCCACACCGGACTGGCGGGCCGCGGCCACAGCCGGAGCCACCAGGTTCGCAAATCGACGCGCCGCATCATCCCAATCGAGCCTGCCGCGACCGCCCGTGCCCATGTAAATAGACCGGGCTCCCAGCTCCGCGGCTATGGCGATGAGCCGCAGCAGTGTCTCCGTGGCCAGACCGACGTCGCCTTCCAGGTCCGGATAGACCCCGAACCGGTGCTGGATGGACTCCACGCTGGGCCCGCGGCGCCCCAGCGCCCGCGACGCCCTTCGCAGCCCGTCAGGCTCGAGTAGCCGCGGGCTGGTAAAGGAAATATTTCTGGCATCGAGCGAACGGGCCAACCCGATAAACTCGTCGAGATCTGCCCCCAGAAAGCAAACGTGGTTCACCGACAGGCGCGGATGCACTCGCCTTATCCTCGCTGCTCGATGTCGATCCCGAACCGCTGGCGGTACGGCGCGAACTCTTCGTGCAATTGGCCGATGTCCTCCCCGATACTATCTGTCGAGTACCGGAACTTTCCGTAACGATCACCCTTGTTCACGGCCAAATAGTGGCGCATGGCCTCCACCGCTTCCGCCGGGAACGGCTTACCCGCGAAGCGATAAAACTCTCTAATCACCCCCACCTGATCCCGCATAAAATCCTGATACCGAACGTGGTGTACCCGGGCGTCGTCCATGAAAGGATTCGTCAAAATCGAATGAAACCCCCGGCGCGACGCGGCCAGATGGACACGGGCGTGCTCATCGGGATCCCGACGGCCCGTCAGTCCCTCGTACAGCAACTCGGCCATCTTGATCCGCGAGGCCAGAACCTGAACAGGATCCCGATGAATGTAGAGCACTCGCGCATCGGGATAGGTGTCAAACAGAACGCCGAGACGAGCGCCGTGAAACCCCTTCAACACCCACCGCCGGGCCGGCCGCCCCCTCTGAACCGCCTGCAGCATCATCCGATGAATCCGGTACTGCGCCCCGGGTCGCCCGGCAAGGCCGGTATAGCCGGACGCATGGGAACCCGCCACCACGCCGTCGGCGGAAAAGCACGAAAATCAAACGCCCACGTCCGCTCACACTCCGCCAGACCCTCGCCCAGCATGTCATTATAAGGATGAAACGTAAGCCAAGTCGGCAGCCGAGCATTAATCTCACGCCACTCCCCGTCGGCCTGCGCCCGGCGCGGATCGTCGCCCGACGCCAGCCCCGGCGGAGGCGAAGGATGCATCACCTCCCAAAACCTCAGCGCCCGGGTCTCCGGATCGACCGACAACAGCGCATGCAACAGCGTGGTCCCCGACCGAGGCTCCCCCGTCACAAACAGCGGACCATCGATCACCTCCCCCCCAAGCCCATAGCGGCCATGATCGTCAAAGAACCGAAGCCGGTCCCGCAACAACCACTCACAGGTATCCGCCGCCGCCCGCACGCCCGCAGCCCCCATACCCTCTGAACTGATCACCTCCACCGCGGCACCAAACCGCGCCCCGAAGGTCACGTCACCCCACTCGCCCAGCCCGGTGGCCTCCTCCGCCAGACCCAGCAAACCACCCGCATCCAACCCGATCCCTGACGCCCCCATCAGCCCATCCCTACCAGCCGCACGATCTCCTCCTCGCTCTGGGCCAGCTTGGCCGGCGACCTCGCCGTGTAGTCCAGGCCCGCATGCGGGAATCACCGCTACCCAAACCCACAATGAACCGGCCCTGCGACAAATGACTCACCGCATAATAACGCCCCCCACCCAAACTCCCCACGCTGTCAAGATCAAGCGGAAGGGTACTCCGCAAGAACGCTCCCAACTGCGCCTTCACCCTGACCCACCTCCCCGACCCCACAAACCGGCATCGCATGTCTACGACGAAACTTGTCGCTCCTAGTCGCGTCAGAGTATACGGTTCAGGTTGGGACGCGGGTCGACGTTTGCGGCCTGGTCGTAGTACCTCACAGGCGGGCTGCTCGCAGACGAAGCGATTCAACCCGAGCTCCTTCGCCAGGCGCAGCGAAGTCTCACACGCCTGTATGACATGGCGCCGGGACAGCCCGCGGCTGTTCGGGTCCTCTCCCTGCGGACTCCAGAACTTCGTCGCCAAGACTGTGGTGTCTCGCTTGGCGCCACGCTTCAGCGCCTCACCGACGATCCGCTCGCTCTCGTTGGCCCCGTAGGTGTCGGCCGTGTCTACAAAATGTATGCCAACGCTCAAGGCGTGGTCGATCATCTTGGCGGATTCGGCGCGGTCCGCCCGGGACCCGAACATCATCGTGCCCAGACATATTTCACTGACTTGGACGCCGGTGCGTCCCAACGATGGGTATTCCGCGCCAGAACCTCCCAAAGAGTCAGGCGTTCCAACGATTGCGGTAGAGCACCTCTTCGACTGGGCGGCGATTGACGGGTCCGCCGCTCACCGCGGGGAAGCCGACTGGGATCGTCGCCGCGATCAGCACGTCGTCGGGCAGGCCAAGCTCGGCCCGTATGACCGGCTCTGCGGCGCTGTGCAGCAGGGTGAAGGCGGCGCCGAGTCCTAAAGCCCGCGCCGCGATCGAGAAGATTTTGCGTCGCGGGGTACAGGGCCGACCAGGTCATGATCTCCTGAGGCGCCTGCGGAGGGTACGCCGAACGCGCCGCACACGAAGATCACCAGAGGGATCTCGGCCAGGTTGGTCGCGAGGTGGCTGGCTCCGTTCAGCATTCGGTCGTGGCTCTGGTCCGGACGGTCCATCTCGGCCAGGGCTGGGGCGATGACTTTTGTCGCCGTCTGGATCCGTTCGAGGACGGCCCGGTCGTCGACGCAGACAAATGCCCAGTGTTGCGTGTTCTCGGGACTGGGCGCGCGGGTCGCGGACCACACCAAGCGTTCGACGAGCTCAGGCGGAACAGGATCCGGTTTGAAGTAGCGAACAGCGCGAGCCGTCCCGAGCACCTCCAGCACGTCATCCGCACTTGCAGCCATCAGACCTCCCAGTCGAGCTAGTTACGCAGGGACGAAGTTGAATAGGGACCATTCCGGGGTGGCGTCGATATAGTTGATTCGGACCGGCATTCCGATTCGCACGTCTTCTGGTGCGACGTCGACCAGGTTGCTGATCATCCGAAATCCCTCGGCCATGTCGACATGGGCTATCACATACGGCGCGTCTCGCTGGTAGGCGGGCGTCGGTGCTCGACGCACGACCGTGTAGCTATAGACCGTTCCTTCACCCGCTATCGCCGTCCAGCTGGCCGCCACGGTGTGGCAGTTATGACACAGCTCCTTGGGGATGTAACGGAACTGGCCGCACCCGTCGCAACGCTGCACCCGCACGTCATGAACGCGCAGCGAGTCCCAGAAGGGCATCTGCCAGTCGGGGATGCCCTCGGGGAGAAACTTGTCGTAGCCACTGGCATCGTCCTGCGTCATGTCACACCCTTCCCAAGACCGCACCGAAGTGGGACTGCATGGCCCCACCTATGCCATGCAGGTAGCCGAGCCGGGCGTCTCGCCACCTGGCGGGCGCCGGCCTCGTGTCGGAGCTGTTGGACCAGCTCGATCAGCGAGAAAATTCCGCAGAAGCCGGCATGGCTGAACGACAGAAACCCGCCCGCCGTGTTGGTCGGCAGACTCCCTCCGATCGCCAGCGTTCCGTTCTCCACGAACGATCCGCCCTCACCCTTGGGGCAGAACCCGGCGTCCTCGAGGACCATCAGGACGCTGATAGTGAAATGGTCCGAGATCGACGCCACGTCGATCTCCCCACGCGACACCCCGGCCATTCCGAACGCCGTGTCGGCGGCAACCGTGACGGCAGGAAACTCGGCCAGGCTCGACCGAGCGCGTGGGCGTCGAGATGCCCGTGACCCTCCCCGTAGCCCAACAACACCACCGGCGCGTGACGCCCCAGATCCCGGACCCGGTCCGCCGCCGTAATGACAACCGCGCCACCACCCTGATTGATAGCGCAGCAATCCAACACGTGCAGCGGATCGGCCACCAGACGCGGAACTCACCACGTCCTCGACGGTGATCTCCCCCCTCGAACCGTGCACCGACAACGGGTGCAACGTCGCCCCATGACGTTGGGCCACCGCGATCTCCGCCAGCTGCTCGGAGGTAGTGCCGTACTCGTACATGTGCCGCATGGCCATAACGGCGTAATCCGACACCCGGGTGGTCCCGTACGGGTACTCGTAAGGACCGCTGAGCTTGGCCATCTGAGCCACCGCCTCGTCGCGGTTGGTACTGGCATAACCCCGGCTCTGACCGGCCACGGCGTTACAGATCACCACCGCCTCGGCCAGACCGTGCGACACCGCGTAGGCCGCCAGATTGAACTCCGCCGCCGACGCCGCCGCCCCCACGAAACTGGCCGCGTGGAAACGCAGCGGCCGCCCCAACAAGTCGCCGAGCGCCGCCGCCGGCATGGGCCCCCGCAAACCCACCCCGTCGGGCCCGGGCCCGAGCAACCCGTCGATGTCACCCAGGGACAGACCAGCGTCGTCACACGCACCGCGCACGCACTCCCACCACACCTCCGCCTGACTCCGCTCGCTCAGGTCGCCCTGCCCGGTCTCGTACACACCCGCCACTGACACACCATTCAACTGCGCCACAACGCCTCCCCTAGCAGGCCACCCAAAATCGGCCGCAAGCAACCTCCCACGTTTGACCAATCCCCCGCACAGACAACCCCGGCGAAACCCCGCCGCCCCATCAGCCCCCGCCCACCTGCTGCTTCGACCGGTCCGCCAGAAAGTCCGCCCCCCGCCGAGAACCCCTGACCGTGGGAATCCGAGCCCCGGCCGACGTCATGAACTGCTGCGAGGCGGCAATACCCTGCGCGTGCAACCAGGTAGCCACCTCCTTGATAACCAGGATCGAGGCCGGGTTGCACTCCACGATCTCATCAGCCAGCCGGTCCGCCGCCGCCATCATGGACGGCTTGTCCGGAGCCAACTCCTGCACCAAACCGATCTCATAAGCCCGCCGACCCGAAATCGGCTGCGACGAGTACATGATCTTGAGCGCCTCACCCTTCGGGATCACCTGAGCCAGACGGTGCACGGCCACACCTGGCAAACCGCCCTGCGTCCGGGCCTCGGGCGTGCCCAGCAGCGCATCCTCGGTCGCCAGACGAATATCACAACACAACGCCACCTCCAACCCCCCACCCACCGCGTACCCGTGGATACAAGCCAACACCGGCTTACGCACCTGGTCGAGCCGAGCGTAATGATTGTTCGGCATCCCAGACGTACTAAACGGCTCCACCGGATCCTGCCGCGACTGCTCCTTCAAGTCGGCACCCGCCGAAAACGCCCGGCCAGCCCCATCGATAATTCCCACCAACAGATCATCATCCGCGTCCAAACGATCGTACGCAGCAATAAGCTCCCGCCGCATCGCCTCGTTATGAGCGTTCAACGACCCCGGACGGTTCAAGGTGATATACATCTTGTGATCGCGGGTCGCAACCACAACCGGCGAATCCTCGTCTGGCAACTGGACCTCTTTCACTAATCCGTCAATCCGTCGACACCACGCACGGCAACTTAACTCCCGGCAACGCGCCACGCAGAATAGTCCAGACGTGACGCTGTTCGGCAAGCGTCGTCAGGTTGCGCTCGCCGTTTGGGCGCCCCGATTCGCACCTTCACAGAATTGGTGAATCGGGAATCGTGGTTGGCTGGACGCGTCCGATCGATCAGGAGGCAAGCCTTGAAACGTCCCAGCGCAACGGCAGGCAGCGCATGGCGAACACCCCGCCCGAGTACGTGATCTTGGCGTCCGGGGCGACACGGTAGTCAGGAATGGCAGCATGCCACTCCTGGAGAGCCACGCCCAGTTCGTGGCGAGCCAGGTGCGAACCCAGGCACCGGTGTGCCCCGACGGCGAAGGTCATGTGACGATTGGCCTCCCGGTCAAAATCGAGCGAGAGGGGATGGGCGAACTCGGCGCTATCCTGGTTGGCTACACTGACCAAGCCGACGACATGGTCCCCGGCGCGGACGTGCACGCCGTGGAAGTCGAGATCCCGGGTTGCCCGCCGAGCGGTCTTGGGCACGGAGGGAAAAACCCGGAAGAACTCCTCCACTGCTCCTGGAACGGTCGAGTTGTCCTCGATGAGGCGCTGGCGGGCCTCGGGGTGCTCGGCCAGGTATCGGAAGGTCCAGCCGATGTTGGAGGGCAGGGTGTCGAGACCACCCAAGAACACCGTGGACGCCACGTTGACCGCCAGGTTTACGTCGATCTGGCTGCCGTCCACTCGGCCGTGGGCGATCCCGCTCAACATGTCGTCCCGCGGTGACCGCCGGCGGTCCTCCAGCTCCTGGCGCACGACCTCTCGGATCGACGACCAAGCCGCCTGACGTTGGGTAGTGTCGTGCAGGAACGTTTCGGCGAGGTTCCGAAACTCCTCTCGGCGCCCGGCAGGCAGCCCGAACAGCTCACCGAAAATGGCGATGGGATACTTGCGGGCGAAATCACTGATAAGCTCGCATTGACCGCGGTCTTTGAACTCGGCAATCAGGGTGCGACACACATCCTTCATCGCCGGCTCGAGCGGATCGATCCTTTCCGGAGTCATCAAGGGGAGCACGATCGCCCGGAGCTTCTGCAAATCGGGGGGATCACAGGCGTTGAACAGGGGCTCGTCGAGCGCCACGAAGGGGACTCCAGAATGGACCTTGGAGAACGTCCGGGCGTCTTGCATGATCTGTCGGCACTGGTCGTAACGGGTGAAGACCCAGAACCCGCCGTGATCCTCACACCAAAACGGCTCGCTCTCGTGGAACTCGCTATAGGCCTCGAAGGGATCCCGTTCGAGCACCGTACCGGTCTGGACATCAAACTGCCGTACCGGTGACCTCACGTCCACAGCCATGGCGGCCTCCATTACGAAAATGCCCGATGGGTCTCAGTGTGCCAGGAACAGCTCACGGCTCGAAGCGCTGCGCTGGAATGGATCGTGGGCGGTCCCGACCCGCGTCACTCGTCGGCGAACTCGGGCATGACTTCCTTGGCGAACAGCTCCATCGACTTGAGCACCTCCGCTTGGGGGATGCCGCCGCCCTGGTTGAAGGTCAGGATGATGTTCTGGACGCCGGACGCGTGCATGTCGGCGATGCGCTTCTTGGCCCGCTCGGGGTTGCCGCAGATCACCGAGGGCAGCTCACGGGGATCCAGCTGCACCGAATCCGCCAGCTTCTTGCCGTGGTCCTGGTGGGCCTGGTAGTCCTTCGACAGGGTGCCGTCGGACCGCTTGGGCGTGCCGTGTTCGAGGACGCTCTCGCTGTAGTACCGCCAGCTCTCCCGGGGGATCTCCACGGCCTGGTCGTCATCTTCGTGGACGAAGCACTTGGCCAGCGCCCACGAGTCGTTGATTCGGTCGATGTGGCCGCGCTCGGTCTGGATCTTGTTGTAGGTCTCCATGGCCTCGACCACACCCGGGTCGGCGGCGTACGGGTTGCCCATCAGGAAGTTGTAGTCGTTTTCGAGGGCGAACTCGAACGATGACGGAGTCCGCATCACGGCCATGTGAATCTGGGGGTAGGGCTTTTGCACCGGCTTCGTTCCCAGGGTGGCATCCCCGACGTTGAAAAACTTGCCCTGATAGGAAAAGTGGTCCGTCGTCCAGAGCCCCTTCATGATCTCGAGGCACTCTTCGAAGCGCGCCCGCGACTCGTCCATGTCCATGTCGAAGGCCCGGTATTCCAAGGCCTGGTAGCCGCGACCCACGCCGAGGTCGACGCGGCCGTTGCTCATCACGTCGAGCATGGCGATCTGCTCGGCCAGGTTGATCGGATGGTGGAACGGCAGGACAATCACGGCCTGGCCGATGCGGATCCGTTCGGTCGTGGCGGCGATGGCGGCCCCGAACACCATGCAGTCGTGCAGGATCCCATAGGGCGAGAAGTGGTGCTCCGCCAGCCACGCTGTGTGGTAGCCGAGCTCGTCGGCCCGCTGTACCTGCTCGAGCGAGTCGCGGTATACCTCCGTGGCGGTGCGTCCCGGGTACCTCTCAAGCAGAAAGAACTGTCCAAACTTCATGTCGTGCCTCCACGGTGACGCGCTGAATCGTTAGGGTTTCAGATTAGCAGGACCGCTCATGTTCGAGACAGCGAGCAGGCGGTTGTCCCAACCCACCCGCCAACGCCACCCTCTTGGGTGTGGATTCCGACCGCGCATCATCACCCCGACGACCGGATGACGCCCGGGCCGCCATACCAGGGCCCGTGTCGAACTCCGACGCCTGGTTGGCCGTACTCGGGTCAGGCGGGATGAGCGGAGGGTTGGCAGGTTCCGTTCACGGTGGAGCGTCGGTGAGGGCGACGAGTCGTTTAAGCGAAGGGTCGTTTAGGGTGAGGGCCAGGAGGAACGAGCGTAGGCCCGCACGTCCCGGGCCGAGTCGTGCTCGATGCCGAAGGCCACGAACGGCTCGAGCTGGAGCCGCTCGAAGGGCGTGATCAACATCTCCAGCTGCTCACGGCCGACCGCGGGCAGCTCCTCGCCGGTGGCGTGACGGGCCGAACCCTTGGCCGTGAAATGCTCGTACATGATGTACCGGCCCACGTCACCATAGGCCCGAAAAGCCGTGTAGCTCTTCACCTCCCCGGAGGAGAACTCGTCATGGGCCATGGCCACCATGATCCGCTCGAACACGTCGTCCGCCCTGGCCGCGTCCTCGGGGGCCACCCGCACCGTAAAACGCCACGCCTCGTCGCCGCTGAGATCGCCGCCCACCGGCTTGGCGGCACCCCACAAACCCCTCGCCACCGGATCCAGACGCACCCGCTCAAACGGCGTGATCATCCGATCCAGCACCGACTTGTACGCCTTGCGAGCCGCCCGCCCCCGCAGATGATCCCGCTCCGCCGCCGTCGTGTACTGCTCGAAGATCTGAAACGCCCCCACATCGCCAGGCACCCGATGCACGGCGTAGGTCTCCACCCCGCCCGAGCCGAACTCCTCATCGGCCAACGCATAAAACAAGCTCGTCAGGGCGATCTCCGTCTGGAACGCCGTCTGGGGCGCCGCCCGCAACGACGTCAGATACGCGACATCACCCACCGAAACCCCCAAGCTAACCCAGGCCAGCACACCACTGACCGCTCAGCCCGGCAACGTAGCCGCAACCAACCAAACCCGTCAACCACACCGCAAAGCCCGACCACCCCTACGCCCCGCCCGCTCAGTTGCCGCCCGGGCGGACCGCTCGGCGCCGCTCAGGCCCTACCGGGTGCCCGGCCACGACGGCTTGGCTGCCGAGGCCGTCGTTCCCCACGACCGGTGATCGACACCAAAGGCGTGCAGGGGGTGCAACAACTGGCGGGCGAACGGCGTCACCGAATGGATACCAAACGGTCTGGCGACCACGGTGAGAGTCGGGCCCTTGGCGTGGCGGGCCGAGCCCAACCCGCTGAAGTGCTCGTACATCACGTAGCCACCCGCGTCACCGGCGATGCGATGCCCGGTGTAGCTCTTCACCTCGCCGAACCCGAACTCGTCAATGACCATGGCGTCCATGATGGCGTCCATGGTGGCGTCGATGACCTCGGCGCTCTCGGGCAGAACGCGGATGGTGAACCGC
This sequence comes from uncultured Acidimicrobiaceae bacterium, assembly GCA_963834775.1. Classification (GTDB taxonomy): domain Bacteria; phylum Actinomycetota; class Acidimicrobiia; order Acidimicrobiales; family Palsa-688; genus PALSA-693. The sequence goes on along the minus strand of CAWICR010000006.1, from coordinate 90,594 downwards.
CACGCCTCGTCACCGGTCAGGTCGCCGCCCACCGCCTTGGCCCGGCCGAACACCCCCAACGGCTCGAGCAACACCCGCTCGAACGGCGCGATCACCCGCGCCAGCAGCGCCCCCCACGCCTCCCGGCTCTGCGGGCCGCTCAGATGCCGCTGCTCCCCCGCCCTCGTGTACTGCTCGTAGATCTGGTACGCCCCCACGTCGGCAGGGTCGCGGTGGATGGCGTACGTCTCCACCCCGCCCCCATCGAACTCCTCCACCGCCAACGCCTGAAACAGCGCCCGCATAGCGCCCTCGGCCTGGAAGACGTTCTGCGGTGCCACCCGCAACGACGTCAGATACGCAACATCAGCCACCTGCCAACCCCCGGTTCCACGACGTGCCGACCGAATCGGCGCAGAATACTAACGAGACGCTCACGATCACGCCACCGGCTGGTCCCGACTCCCCCACGCAGCCTGCCCGAATCAGTTGTGCGGAACCTGGTTGAAGGGGATGTCGCGATCGAACATCGGTTCGCCGCGGAAGGCCCAGGGCACGCTCGCTCGCGTTGTTTCGCTGAATCTCGTCTGATCCGCCCGCGATCGACGCGCTCCGACTTGACAAGTAGGTGTGCGACCACTCAGCCCAGGCGGCCGCATCCGGCTCCCAGACAACGCCAGCGCCCCCGGCCAGTGACAACCCGAACTCAGCCTGTCGTTGCTGCACGATGTCGTGGCCGAGCTTGAGCAGACTTCCGTACCCGGCAACAAGCTTCCCGCTGGCCACGCCATTCGAGACCCGGGCGGCGACCAACTGCTGGGCCACCCCGGCCACGTGAAGACTCACGATCTGCCGTCGGATTCCGTTGTCTTGATCCAGGCCCCGCGACCGGGCCAGGGCCACAAGCGATGGGATAGTCCGGGTGTCGGGACCCCGACCGCCCCCCCGACCGACCCAGGCGTGCTCGATCTCCAGAAGCCCTCGCGCCACCCGCCAGCCCTCGTTCTCTTCGCCCACGAGGTTGCTAGCCGGTACCACCACATCCGTGAAGAACTCCTCGCAGAACTCGGCGCCACCATTGATCTGTTTGATCCGCCGAATGTCGATGCCGGGCGACGTCAGGTCAACGATCAATATAGATATGCCCTTGTGCTTGGGTACATCCCACCGTGTCCGCACCGGGCACATGGCGAAATCCGAGAGATGGGCGCCGGTGCTCCAGATCTTCTGGCCGTTGACGAGGTAGGAGTCGCCATCGCGAGTGGCCCGAGTCAGCAGGCCGGCCAGGTCCGACCCACCGCTCGGCTCCGACAGGAACTGCAGCCATCTCTCCCGGCCGGACAGAATGTTGCGGATGTGGGCGGCCTTCTGCTCGTGACTGCCAAAGACAGCCAGCGTCGCTCCCAGGATATTGATCGACACGCCGTAGAAACGATTGGGGCTGTCGTAACCCTCCGCCTCCTCCAGAAAGACGCGCTCGTGCTCGATGGTGAGCCCCTGACCGCCGTACTCGACCGGAAAAGTGAAACCGGCGTAACCGCCTTCGTAGAGTTTGGCCTGGAGCGCATGGATCTCCGCAATGCGCTCTGGCGTCGGGTCGTCATCCGCACCCTCGGGACGGCCGTTGGTCGGCGGCATGTTGGCTGCGAGCCATTGGCGGGCCTCGAGTCGATACGCCCGCAAATCTGCGCCTTTGATCGCTTCACTCATTCCTGTTTGTTCCTCTCACTGCGTCTGCGCGCCACCAAGTCCAATCGCCGGGGCTGAGCGGGTCCAGTCGTAGTCCCGCCAACAGTTTTCCGTCAAGCCGGCTGATGCGCCGCCCGTGATCCGAGCCTCACGGTCTCTGCTCCATGGTGCTGGGCGCTCGTCGAGGGATAGGGGAACCTGAGGACGAAGAGTCGGCAGCCGTGTTTCCCCGCCACGAGTCCGACAGCAGACTCCGCGGTGTCCTGCCACGCCAGCGACTCGGGACCACACTCCTTCCCGTCGTGGAATACGGAGCCGTCGGCAATCATGGTGAACTGCCCGCTCGTGCCATCCGTCGCCGGGAGGGTGAATTTGGGTCGAAGTCCCAGCGACTATGGCGAGAGCTTCGAATCCATCGTCGTCGCGACCGAAGACCTGCTCCACTCGCTTACCGCCGGCGGCCGGAAATGCCTCGACCGGCAGTCGGTCGAAGCCAGCCTGGTGATGCCGTTTTCCCCGCCAAGCGAGTTTGTCACGCTGCTCCGGCATGTAGGCCGTGAATCCGCTTGCTTCGGCGCGCAGGGTGAAGAACCGGAGGGGAGGGTCTTCGCCACTCATCGGACCATAGGTCGCGTATGCGTCGGCATAGTGCAGCGTAAAAGCCGGCAGCTCATGACGCTGGTAGCGACTGCCCGGCGCTCCGAGCAGTATCTGAAACTGATCGACAGGGTGAAAGTGCGCTCGAACTTCTCGATCCTGCACGTGGACAAGGAAGGCCTCGGAGGTTGTGTCACGACCCGAGAATTTGCCAAAGTAGCGGAGATCGGTAGTTGTCCCCCCATCCGCTCGCTGTCGCTCGCGGACCACCGTCTCATCGGGCCGAACGATGGTGAACACGATCCTCAGCCTCCCTTCCTGGCTTGTCGATCCAGTAGCCTACTCGCCCCCGAGGATCATCCTGATGTGTGTGATGGCAGGGAGGGGCCAGCGGAGAAACGAGGGTCACGCGGGGGGCGCGGTCGCCACAAGACCCGTCGCCACCCGTGGCCACAGTGCGTCGGCTCCCGCGGCCGCCACTTGTCTGCCGACGAGGCCCGACCAGTAGCGGCCGGACCCCCATTCTTGACGCCACGCCCACAGGCGGCGCGTGAAGTGGTGGAGAACGTACTCCTGAGTCATGCCGATGGCACCGTGCACCTGGTGGGCGTGGGCGGCCACCTCGGACGCAGCCCGGCCCGTGCTGACCTTCGCCACCCCAACCTCGAAGGCCGCGTCGGTGGCAGGGGTGGCGACGGCGAAGCATCTGGCGGCGACGTCCGCGGCAAGAGAGCCGGCCTCGACCTCCGAGCTCAAGCGCACCAGGCGATGGGCCACGGCTTGAAACGTGGCGATGGCTTTGCCGAACTGGTGGCGCTGCCCCGAATATTCGACCGTGATCTCGGCGACGGACTCCATGGCTCCGGCCATAAGGAGAGCCCTCGAGAGGGCGCCTCGAAGCTGGAGCTCGGGACCGGGGTCGACGGTCGTTGTTGACACGCCGATGCGATCGGACGGCAGCGCTACGTCGTCCCAGCTGAGGGCGTCGCGAGGCTCGCCAGCGACGTTGTGGCCAGGAGTGACGTGAGCCTCGCCCGGGTTCAGTAGCACGACGCGAGGGCCCTCGGGCGACACGGCGACCGCGGCGACGGCGGCCGCCCGCCGGCCCCAAGGCACCCGGGCGAGGGCCGCGGTAACGCGGCCTCCTTTGGTAAGCGTCACCCGATCCTCGGGGCGCGGCGTCGCCACGGTGAGGGGGCCGTCGTCGGGCACGCGGAGCTGGGCCGTCGCCGCTAGCCATCCGCCGAGCAGGCCGCCCTCGGCGAGCGGCAGGGGCACGGCATGACGGCCGGTCAGTCGCACCAGGGTGAACGCGTCGTGGATGTCGCCGCCCGAGCCACCGGCGGCTTCGGGAACGCCGACCCAGGGCAGTCCACTGTCATGAAGGGCGTCCCAGCAATCGGTCGCCCACCCTTCGGCCTCAGCAGCCTGGCGCGTTTCGGCGCCGCTGCGCTCGTCGAAGAGGCGAGAAAGCGTTTGGTAGAGCAGGCCGGTGTCGGTGCCGGTATCGGTCATGGCCGGGCTCCTCGCAGGCCACGGGCCGCCACGGACCGCAGCACCTCGGTCGTGCCGCCGCGAATCGTGTACGAGGGCGAGATCACCACCGCCTGGGCCAGGAGCGATTCGAGAAGCGACGAGGACCCGGGGTCAGGGTCCTCGTCGTAGAGCGTCTGGATGGTGGCGACCACCTCCTGCTCGAATGTGGTCCCAAGGTCCTTGACGATGGCAGCCTCGATGGCGGGAGCGCGCCCTTCCTGGAGAGCCCGGGCCACCGACAGCGACAGTTGACGGATGGTCCAGTAGCGCGACACCAGCCCGCCGATCACGTCGGCGTCAACGACAGCGTCCTGCCCACGCTCGGCCACATAGGCCTCGAACAGGAGCCATGAAGACAGGAAGCGATCGGCGCCGGAGCGTTCGTAGGACAGCTCGGACGTCACCTGTTGCCAGCCCATCCCGACTTCGCCGAGAACCAGATCGTCGGGGACAAATACGTCCTCGAAGACGACCTCGTTGAAATGGTGGCTCCCGTCGAGAAACGGGATGGCGTTGACCTTGACGCCCGCCGAGGATAAGTCGACAATCAGCTGCGACAGTCCATGGTGGCGATCCTCCTCCCGTGGCGTGGTACGGCACAACACCACGATGTAGTGGTTGAGGTGAGCCGTACTGCTCCAGATCTTGGTACCCGTCAGCGACCAGCCGCCAGGGACCCGCACCGCGGCGGTGCGCACGGACGCCAGGTCGGAACCAGAGTCGGGCTCGGACATCCCGATCGAGAAGTAGCAATCGCCGGCGCTGATGGCGGGCAGGAACCTGCGCCGCTGCTCTTCAGTCCCGTAAAGCATCAGCATCGGGGCGTACTGGCGGTCGGCGAGCCAGTGGGCGCCGAGGGGGGCGCCGGCGGCCAGGAGCTCCTCGACGACGATGAAGCGGTCCACGGCGGTGCGGCCGTGGCCACCGTACTTGGGAGGAATAGCCATACCGATCCAGCCCCGCGCCGCCAGCTTCTTGGTGAAGTCAGACGAGTGGCTGGCCGTCATCCCCAGCCCAGGGCGAAACGACCGGCGGGACCGTTCCTCGGCCAGGAACTCCCTGACCTCCCCCCTCAGCCTCTCCTCTTCATCGGTCAGCACCACCGGCGTGAAACGTGCCATCAAACCTTGCCTCCTCTGCCGCGGCGAGAACGTCAGCGACAGTACCTCCGGCTTTACACGACGTGGCGCCGCCAAGCGACGCGGGACTCACTTCGACCAGCTTGCCCCTCAGACCGTCCGCGCTCCGAAGGTGGTCCACGTCATGAGACACCCGTGCAGGAGGTGATGCAGCCGGCGTTTCGATTCCAGGGATCCCCTACCTCAGAGATCGACGTCGCCTGCGAAGAGCCGTTTGGCGATGGTCCGCCGCAGGATCTCGGATGTCCCGTCGGCGACACACGCCTTGCGCACCTCGTGGAAGGCCTCGACGAGGCCCAGCTCGTTGGTGAAACCGATGGCGCCGTGCACCTGGATGACCCGGTCGATGGCGCGCACCGCGGCTTCAGTCGAGAAGGCCTTGGCCATCGACAGCTCCTTGATGGCCGGCCGGCCCTGATCGAGAAGCAACGCACAGTTGAGGCCCAGGACATGGGCGGCGTGGACCTCCATTGCCGACTCGGCCAAAGGAAAGGCAACTCCCTGGTTTTCACCGATGGGATGGCCGAACGCCTGGCGGCGCGTCACGTAGTCGACGGCAGCTTCGATCGCCCACCGGGCCAGTCCCACGGCCCGGGCGCTGTTGTAGACGCGGCCCGACGAGACGCCCGACATGGCGATCGAGAAGCCGTCACCGATCTTGCCAAGCACCATCTCAGATGCCACTCGGACCTCGTCGAGGTGCAGGACGGCCTCGTCCCCCCCAAGCTCGCCAAACATCTTGATGACGCTCTCGGCGCTGAACCCCGGGCTCTCGGTCGGGATGAGGAACGCGCTGATCCCGCTCCTCGACCCGTCATCACCGTCCGACTCCACCCTAGCGAACACGACGGCGTACTCGGCGTACGGACCGTTGGTGATCCAGATCTTGCTCCCCGAGAGGACCCAATCGTCGCCATCGCGTACGGCCCGGGTGCGCATCATGCGGGCGTCGGACCCGGCATCGGGCTCCGACATGGCGAAACACATCGAGGCCTGTCCCGACAGCAGTTGGGGGAGGACGGAATCGCGTACCAGCTCAGTGGCGTGGGCCAGCACGTGGCTCGGGCCACGCGCCCAATGAGCCACCACCCAGTTCATCAACCACTGGTGGGGCCCAAACCGATGGTACAGATCCTCCCAAACGCGGTACAGGGCCTCGCTACCCAGACCCGCGCCCCCGATCGATGTCGGCACGAACATGGTGTAATAGCCGGCCCGGGCCGACGCCATTCTGACCTCGCGGACCAGGCTGAGCACCTCCTCGCTGAGGCGACCGTCGGCCTCATATCGGCGGCGAGGGTCGGCCAGGAGGCTCCCGGCTCGTTCCTGCCGGGACAAGACCTCGGCCACGACGAAGGCCCGCAGCCCGGCGAGAAGCTCGTCAACGTCGGAGGAGAGGTCGAATCCGACGTTGGTCACGAGCGTCATGGCCGGCCTTTTCCTTTCAGACCTCCCACTCCAGGGGCAAGTAGTTGACCGCGAAGACGCCGCCGGCCGAGAAGCGGGGCCTCTCGCCTTCGGCAATGCGGTAGTCCGGAATGGCCGCGTGCCATTCCTGCAGCCCGACGGCTAGCTCGTGACGGGCCAAGTGCGACCCCAGGCACCGGTGTGAGCCAGCTGAAAACGAGATGTGCCGGTTTGCCGGCCGGTCGAAGTCCAGAGTCAACGGGTCCGCGAACACCTCGCTGTCGCAGTTGGCGTTCACGAGTACGGTCTCGACCAGGTCACCCTTTTTGATCTGAGCGCCGTGGAAATCGACGTCACACGTCGCCCTGACCTCCGCGCTCTTGGCCACTGACGGGAAGCGCCGGAAGAACTCCTCGACCGCGCCCGGCAGGCATGACGGGTCGTCGACGATGCGGTGCCGCTGTTCCTCGTGCTGGGCCAGGTAGCGCAGAGTCCAGCCGATGTTCGACGGCAGGGTGTCCAGGCCACCCAGAAAGACGGTAGAAGCCAAGTTGTTGGCGGCATCGATGTCGATGAGCTTGCCGTCGATCTGGCCGTGGGCGATCCCGTTGAGCATGTCGTCCCGCGGCGAACTGCGCCGCTCCTCAAGCTCATCGTTGATGATAGCACGAATCGAGTTCCAGGCCTCGGCCCGCTGGTCATCATGGTGAAGGAAGGTCTCGGCCAGTTGACGGAAGTCCTCGAGGCTATCCTCTGGTAGGCCGAAGAGCCTTCCAAAGATGAGGATCGGATACCGACGGGCGAACTCGTTGGCCGCGTCGCAATGCCCGCGATCTCGAAACGTGCCAACCAGATCCCGGCATACCCGGTGCATCTCCGGCTCCAGGGCGGCTATCTTGTCTGCTGTCATGAGCGGGAGCACGATGCTGCGCAGCTTCGTTTGAAATGGTGGGTCGAACTCCGACGGCATGAGTTTCAGGGGCATCCTGCCCTGGCTGTGCGTGAAGACGCGGTAATCCCGCAGCACCTCCCGTACCTGGTCGTATTTGGTGACCACCCACGCTCCGCCGTGGTCGTCGGTCCAAAACGGGTCCAGGTCGCGGAACTGCAGATAGACGTCAAACGGGTCGAACTCCACGTCTGGACGGTTCAGCAGGTCAAACTCCCGCCGCGGGCTTCGCTCGATAGTGCTCATGGACCCTTCCCCTCGCACACAGCCGGCGCAGCCGGCACCTTGTTGGTGGGCGCCAGCCTAGCAGGGTCCGCCAACCCCTGGCCGCGGCCACCACCAACTACCTATCTTGCTCGGTATCCTGCTTAAACCGTCGCCAAAATATATGCCGACGACGTCCTATAAGGTCCGGGCACGATAGCGACAACAGGTGCGCGCCGTGACCGCTGTGTCCGCGCTTCTTTTCTTCTTTTCGTGTCGCATCGTGGCGCCATATGCCACACTATTCGGATGGTGGCAATGGAGACCACGACAACGCATACTCCCAACCTCAACCCGGGGAGCCATCGACGCGGAAGCGATGAAGCATGATGTCCTCAAGATCAGATTTGAGCTTGTTCGACCTGAGCGGCCAGGTGGCGGTCATCACCGGATCTAGCCTGGGGATTGGTCGAGCCATCGCCGTGCGCCTGGCCGAACACGGTTCCAGAGTGGTATTTTCGAGCCGCCAACTCGAGCTCTGTCAGGCCCAAGCCGACGAGGTCAACCGATCTTGCGGCGAGGAACGGGCGATCGCAGTTCGGTGCGACGCTTCACAACGCGCTCGATTTGAAGAACCTGATCGACACGACGCTCGACCACTGGGGCCGGATCGACACGCTGGTTGGTAACGCGCTGGTGAGTGGGGACACGACCCCCTGGATCGAGAAACTTGACGAGGAGAACTTCACCGTCTGGTTCGAAGGTAACATCACCAACAACGCCTACCTCGCCAAGCTCGCGGTACCCCAGATGAGGAAGCGCCGCAGTGGCTCGATTATCTTTACCGCGAGCAGCTCTGGGATCGCCGCCCTTGAGGATTATCTCGGGTATGGATCATCGAAAGCAGCGTTGATCCATCTGGCCCGGATCCTTGCCATCCAGCTCGGTCCCTACAATATCCGAGTGAACGCTGTGGCCCCCGGGATAGTGGCCTCACAGGGGCCGGCAGAATGGGGTAGCCCGGAGGAGCAGCAGATCGGCGTGGGCAGCATCCCGTTGGGTCGACTGGGCACGCCGGACGAAATAGCTTCTTGTGTGGTATGGCTCGCCTCGCCGGGTGGCGCCTTTGCGACTGGTCAAGCCTTCGTGGTCGATGGCGGCCAAATGTTGAAAGGAATGGAGGGACCACACAACCTCCGTCAGTTTCGCCGAGCGCACAAGTCAGACTCTGCGCAGTAACTGGTCCGACTTCGATCGGAAACAGGCTGTGCGCTTTTCGGGCGGCCGCACGGCTGGGTGGGCTCACTTTCCGCTCGTCACGAACTGGCCAATACTTGGACAATCAGCCCAGGCCGGGGGCGCGGTGCCTGAAGATATGGCCGCCATCGGCTACTGCGGGGGTCCCGGATCAGGGTTGGATGCTCAGCGGCTGGGTCGGCAGCGAGACTTCTTTGTCGAAGAGGATCGCCGCTGGCCTGGCGGACCAGCGGAAGTCGAACTCATTCGATCCGTGATCGAGATGGCCGGCACTGCTCCGTAGGTCCGGCAGCAAATGCGTGTAGAGTGACGCCTGTGCCGCCTAAGTCCACGCCCACGAATTTGGGTAGCGTTGTCGCGCTGAAACCCGGGCCTCGCAAGGCGAGCAACTACGTGGTGGACTACCTCATGGGCCAGTTGTTCAGCGGCGAACTTCGAACCGGGGACAGGCTCGATCTCGAGGCAATCGCCTCCTTGCTCGGCCTCAGCCATGCGCCGGTACGAGAGGCAGTCTCCTTGCTGGAACGCGATGGAGTGCTGGTCTCGCAGTACCATCGCGGCGTTTTCGTGGCGCCTTTCACCTTCGGTTCAGTCGTCGAGAGCTTCGAACTCTACGGTCTTTTGAGTGGGATGGCGGCGAGCCGGGTAGCTCGTGAAGGCGATAAGGAAACGCTCGATGCCCTAGGTGCGGCGGCCGCCCGCTTGCGATCGGCCCGGAGTCCTGACGAGGCGGCGAGTCTCCATTGGACGATCCGGAGTATCATTCATCATCAAGGTGCCAGTCCCCGGTTGCAGAGCCTACTGCGCAATTTCGGCGGCTTCCTCCCGGCTTCCTTCCAACTAATCGACCTCGAAGCGCAACAACACGACTCCCGTCGTCTCCTGAAGGTCCTGCGCGCCATACGAGCTGGCAAATCGAAGGAGGCGGCCGAGGCGGCTTATGAGATGTCATCACAAATCGGTTGGCGGGTCGCCCGGGTACTCGAGAATCGCGGCGTGTTCGAGCCGGCGGCAGCCAAGATGACGGCCCGCGACGACAGCGATTCCACCGATCGTAGAGGATTCCTCGGCCTCATCGACGACAGCGACTGAAACAGGGTCTGCTCGAATACCTACGCGGGGCTGACAACGTCAGATATCGAGGTCCACAGTCGCGTACCCGGAGGTCACGAGGTCGCCTCGCCCATTCACGGTGCTGACGGTGAGCTCCGCCAGGGCGCAGTCCTCGGCATTGTCGATCTTTTGCACGACGGCTTTGGCCGTCAGGGTGTCCCCGGGCCAGACCGGTCGGGCGAAGCGAAGGCCATAACGCCGCAAGCGGTCGTCCCCGAACCAGTCGGTCAGGATCCGGGCCGTCATGCCCATAGTGAGCATGCCGTGGGCGAAGATGGTGGGGTAACCTGCTACTTTCGTGTTCCAGATCTCGTCGGTGTGCTGGGGGGAGAAGTCACCTGACGCCCCGGCATAAAGGAGAATCTGGGCGCGGCTGAGGTTGTCGACTAACAGCATCTGGCGGGCGGCACCGACTCTCAAGTCTCGGGCCCGCACGGACGGCACCGGGTAGTTGACAGGGACCGGACCAGTTTGGTTGGGCGGCGCTGGTACGGAGCCCGCAGGCCGAGGCTGGATCCGGTGCGGCCAGGCGGATCTTGTGTTCGGTGGTGACGGCAACAGTGGTGGCTCGCACCGCAGTCTGTCCGCCTTTGTCGAAATCAGCGATGCGCGCGGAGAACCAGAGCCGACCGCCACGTGAGCCTCTCTTGTCCCAGGTTTCACCAAGCCGGTGGCTGACTTCCAGGATGTCTCCCGGGTGCAGCGTCTGAAAGTACTCCAGGTGGGTTTCGGCGTGGAAGCTGGTGCCGTCGGTATCACCCGGGCCGACCGCAGGTAAGGGGGGGTCTCCGCTGCTCGGATGGCGAGCCGACCCGAACCAGACTTTGCCGAACTGGGGGCGGAACACGAAGTCCGGGTCGTAGTGCATGCTCGCCTCGACGAAGGTGGGGGGTGCGATGACCCGGGCGCGACTGGCGATGAAGTCTGGATCTCCGTAGTACACCGGATTGGGGTCTCCGAGGGCGCGCGGCGAACATCATGATGTGGCCCGCTTCAACCGGGAACCGCCGAACTGTCATGACACGGTGCTGGTAGACGGATCCATCCGGTCGAAGGACCGATCGGGGCGAACGCCTTCATGGCGCAGCACCGCTTTCTGGATCTTGCCGGAGGTACTGACCGGCAGCTCGTCGCGGAACTCGATGAAGCGGGGGATCTTGAACGGAGCCAACCGCTCCTCGCACCAGCTCCAGATGATGTGGGGAGGGATCGGCGCCCGGTGCACGGCGATCACGACCGCCTTGGCCTCCTCCCCCCACACGGGATCGGGGACGGAGAAGACCGCGGCTTGCTCTACCAACGGGTGGGCCATCAGTACTTCCTCGATCTCCCGGCAGGCGATGTTCTCGCCGCCGCGCCGCACCAAGTCCCGCAGCCGGTCGAGGAAGTAGATGCTTCCGTTAGGTCCGCGAATACCCTTGTCCCCCGATTTGAACCAGCCGTCGCTGAATGCTGCATCGGTGGCCGCCGGATCGCGCCAATAGCGGCGGAGCATACCGGGCGATCTGACAAGGATTTCTCCTTCGAGACCCTCCTGGGGGTTCCTGTCGGCCTCGCCGGCGATCTTCGCCTGGCAACCCCGAGTTGGCCACCCGGCAAAAGCTGCGCCGGCGCGGTAATTCAGGTACGGCGCGATCTCGTCGGTAGGGGTACCGTGGGGAACCAGGACGGGAACACCGGTCTCAGTGCTCCCATAACAGTAACCGGGTCGCCTGGTGGTGTTGGCTTCCCACTGGTCCGGAGTGGCCGTGCGCAGGATGTGCGTCATGGTGGGGACCAGACATGTGTAGGTAGCTCCGACCCTCTCGATGTCGTTCCAATAGATCTTGGGACTAAAACGTGACGCCAGATGGGCGCGCCCGCCGGCCAGCCAGGTCACCAGGGTGGTGTGCCGCATGCCGGCTTGGTGGTAGAGGGGTGTCACCACGTAAGCCACGTCCGACGGGCTCATACCCAGGCCCTGCGCAACGGCCGCCCAGTGGCTCACCACGCCTTGATGGCTCAGGGCCACCCCCTTCGGGTCGGACGTAGTCCCCGAGGTCCAAGCTACCTCGAAGATGCTGTGTCCGGCTGGATGAGGACCCCGGTAGGGATCACCCGCCATCAGGTCCTCGTAGCGAAGCTGCTGGCCTGACGTCAATGTGTCCCCGATCATCACCATCGGAACATCGAGGTGGGCAAGCTCCAGCCCTGCCGCGACGCGATCCGCGTGGGAGGCCACTGTCGCCACCAGGACAGGCTGCAACTTCGACAGTTGCTTCGACAGCTCGGTGGCAGTCAACTGCGGGTTCATGATGCTGGGGACCAGCCCCGAACGCGACCCCGCCAGCCAGCAGCCGTAGACCTCAGGTCGGTTCTCTGAGATCACAGCCAGGGCACCCTCGTTCGTGCCTGCCTTTGCCACCAGACCGGACGCGAGTATTTCAGCTTCGGCGCAAAGTTGCGGATAGGTCCATGAACGATGGTCGTCCGACAGAGCAATCTGGTCGGGTTGCGATCGGCTCATCCGCTCCAGCTCCAGGTAAACGGTAGGACAATCAGATGCTGAGCTAGATGTCATGTTGCTCCTATGAGCTCCGGATGCTTGAGGCCACCTGGCGAGGGCCACTCGACGCCCCGAAGGCAGCCTCTCGGTCACCACCGCCAGTATCCCTCCGAGTCCGTTTGAAGAGGGGTCCCCTAACAGGTAAACAGGACGAGGGTCTATGGATTTCGATCAGAACCGGCTGCACATCGATCTTCCCGTCTTAATCCCGGCAATTCCACTCAGCTCTGCCCTGCACGGTGGGAACGAGTGTAGCCGTGCCCGACCGTAGAAACAATTGTTTCTGCGGAGATTCTCATCGATCGCTCGTAGTCGGGTCATCATGATGTCCGTCCGAGGCGGGAGATGAGGGGGCCTGTGCGGCTTCGCTCCAGCTTAACGCCAGAGTAACCGGGTTTCGGAGGGCGTATAGACTCATCGGCGAACGTGGCGTTGAGAGGACGGGGAGGAGAGAAATGGAGTTCACTGAATCGGAAGCAGGGCGTGGCTCGGGTGCAAGTTCGAGCGCCTGCCGGGTAGCTGCCCGGAGTGGGCTGCCGTTCCGCTCGGGCCTCCGAGCGCGGAACAGGGCGGAGGCCACGATACTATGCCAGCTATAAATCAGCTCACATCTGACGTAGCGGAATCTGAAAATGGCGGAATGCTCTCCGTGCCGGAACGGTACCGGACCACCACGGACTTCATTCCCAAGACCCGATATATGGATCCTGGCTTTCTCCAGCTGGAGCTGGACAAGCTGTTCCCGTTCACCTGGTTGATCGCCTGTCGAGAAGAAGAGCTCTTTGACGTCGGCAGCTTTGTGGAGTTCAGCATTGGCGACCAGTCATTTCTCGTTGTCAAAGAGAGCACGACTTCCATACGCGCCTATTACAACGCCTGTCGTCATCGCGGCATGAGGCTGCTGTCGGGCCGGGGCCGAGTGGGCGACATCCGATGCCCCTTTCACGGTTGGCGATACAGCCTGGATGGGTCGATCAAATTGATCGTCGACGAAGAGGATTTCGCGCCGCGGCCGGGTGAGGACCTGGCGCTGGTGCAGGTCCAGGTCGGCAGGTGGGGCGGCTGGGTCTTCATCAACATGGACCCGGAGGCCGAGCCCCTTCTGTCGTACTTGGATCCTATTCCACAGTCGCTCGAGCCGCTTCACCTCGAAAACATGCGGTACAAGTGGCTCAAACGTACCATCCTGCCGTGCAATTGGAAGACGGCCATCGACGCCTTCATCGAGGGCTACCACGTGCCCGGCACGCACCCACAACTGGTCCGCGACGACAAGTCGAATTCCAATCCTCTCTCGCAAAGGGAATTGGAACGCCGAGCTTTCTCGCCGACGGAAACGTTTCGAACGCATAGCCGGTTCAGCAGTCGGCCGGCCCGGGCCGCTACGGACTCGACTACACGACGATACGCCCGCAGCGCGGATGCCTCGAGTGATGACCGAGCCCGTGTTGCCGACTATGTCCAGTACATGGTTCGAGAACTGCGAGCCCTGCACACCGAGCGAGACGCCCAAGCGGCCGAGGAGCTGCGGACGGCTGTGCTGGCCGAAGGCGTGTCGGCGCCGGCTCGCTACATGCAACTTCGCAAAGAACACGCCCGGGCAGACGGACTCGACTGGCCCGATTTGACCGGCGAGCAGTGGGACGCCATCGGGAGCGACTGGCACATCTTTCCCAATACTGTCATCTTGCCCACCCAAGGGTCAGTATTGGGATATCGGTCCCGCCCCCACGGTCTGGATCCCGACAGTTGCGTGTTTGAGGCATACTGTATTGAGCAGATCCCGGTGGCCGAGTACAGCGCCAAGCACCAGTTTGCTCCCGAGTTTTTTGCTGATTGGAGAACAGCGGATGTTGGTGGGGTCCTCGAGCAGGATTTTGCCAACCTGAAGGAAGCCACGCTCGGTATGCATTCACGGAGTTTCCCTGGATATCGACTTAACCTGGTCCAGGAGACGACCATCCACAACGAGCACGTTGTCGCCGACCGGTACCTCTGGAAAGAGCGCTGACGACGGTCACATCTGGACTTAACCGGGACCCGATCGAATGGAAAGCCGACCAGACCTGGCCTGTCAACAGTGACGGGGCCGGTCGACTCCGCTACGTCAATGTGGACGCGCCGTCGACCAGAAGCAGCTGACCGTTGACGAAAGACGCCGCCGGGGACAGCAAGAAACAGATGGCAGCGGCCACCTCGTCTGGCTCCCCGGCGCGTCCCATGGGCTTCTCCTTGAGCCGCTCCTCGGTGGCCGGGGTGAACAGCTTCTGCAATTCGACCGTGCGCCGCGTCGCGATGAGACCCGGTGCCACACCGTTGGCGGCGGGCGGCCCCGCTGATGCTCAGCCAACCACCGCATGTAGCCGGCCATGCCGGCCTTGGCTGCTGGGTACCACGCCTGGCCCCGTCCGGCGCCAATGGCATTGCCCGCGATGGAAGCCGTGAACGTCACACTCGAGGCCTCGTCGCTGTGCCGGGCCAGCCACCCCTCGGTGACGGCGACCATGCTGCCGACGCCCAGCACGCAGCCCTCGGCTACCGAGAGGGGGTCGGTGCTCATCGGTCCGGCGTTGTTGACCAGGTAGCGCACTGGCAAACCGAGGGCGTCGGTCTGCTCCCAGGCCCGGTCGATGGCGGTTCCCTCGGTCAGATCCGTCACCACCGCCTGCGCCCGTCCGCCTTGGGCCTCGATCTCGGCCACCACGTCACCAAGGAACTCCGCCTGGAGGTCCCACGCCGATACCGCGACACCGGAGCGAGCCAGCATGGTCGCGGTGGCCCGACCGATCCCGCTGGCGGCGCCGGTAACCACCGCCAGCTCACCCGGCTCGAAGCCGAGCCCGGCGAAGTTGGCCTTCACAGGTGCAGGTCCGGGAGCACGGCTTACAGACTATCAGCCCAAGGCCTGCACCAGCGGGTAGCACGTCGACTCAGGAGTGCCAATGATGTCGCACGCCGCCCCGGTAGTTCATTGACCCGCTTCCATGACAACTGGTGTGTAGAAGGTGGTCCGCGCGATCTGAGCAGCCAACGCCGCTTCGGTCTGAGCCCTCCCGAGGGGAAGGCGGCGGAGAACCTGGCTGTATCGGGACAGCCAGGAGATGTTGGACTCGTCGCAGAACCCAATCGCACCGTGGAGTTGGTGTCCGACCCGGAATGTCGTCTCGGCTGCCTCCAAGGACGCGGTGCGGAGCACCAACGCGTCGGTCCAGGCCTGAGCCGGCCTATGGAGGACGGCCCAGAGTGTGTACTTGCACAGTTCCTCGAGGCCCTGGGTGGCGACGGATACGTCGGTAAGAGCGAACTGAACGGATTGGAACTCGGCGAGCGCTTGCCCGAACTGGCGCCGGTCGCGTACGTACTCACAGGTGAGGTCCAGGGCGGCCTGGAGCATTCCGAGCAGTGTCCAGGACTGGAGAGTGAGAAGTACGGGCCCGATGTCAGAGGTCTTGTCCCAGGGGCCCAGCACCACCCGTGCCGTGAAGCCGGCGAGCTTCGTCCGACCAGGTTGACGTGCGGCCGCAACGGGCGCGGTCCGTCCATCCATTCCTATGACGGACCACTGCAGGTCAAGGTCCGCGTGAGCGACAGGACTGGTGGCACTCGTGACCAGACCGACGGCGTCGGCGCCCTTGACGTGGTAGGCGACGATGCGCTCGGCGATGGGGTATGGCAAGGCGACCCGACCCGCGGCCCGGCATCCGAGCGCGGCTGCCTCCATCTGGCTGTCGTCGCGTGTATTCAACTCCCACATCCCGAGCTGGGCCAGCTGCTCTCCGACCGCGTAGCGGTGCGAGGGATCGGACTCGGCGCGCCGCACGTGTTCGAAGCCCCCAGATGCGGCCAACGCAGACGCCACAGCCCGCTCGAAATCGATGGCCTCGCCCGACAGCTCGGTGTTCATCGCCGACCGAGGTTCATCGAGCGGGCCAGCAGAATCCGCTGCATCTCTATGGAACCTGACGCGACCGTCGATGCCTGGGCGTAGCGCCAGTGATCTTCGACGGCTCCCGCGAACCTCGCCGACTGCTCATCGAGGGTGTCAACTTCGGTTCCCGCGAAAGCCAAATCTTCCACTGCGTCCATCAGGACCTCGCCGACCTCCTGATCCAGCTTCGTGACCGTGATGCGGTAGGCCGCCACGTCGGCGGGATCGACCCGACCCGACGACTGCTTATCGATCACCCGGTAGGCGAGAACTCGGGCCTGGCGGGCGTGCACCAGGGCCATGGCCCATCTCGCCGCCAGCCCCGCGGGGAGCCTGTCCCATCGGGATCCGAGAGCTGCGGGTGCCTCGAGGAGCAGTCGCTCGCAACGGGCATAACGTGCAATGCCGACGCGCTCGAAGGCGAGCGTCTCGCGCACGACCCTCCAGCCGTCGTTGACACTGCCGAGGACGTCCTCGGGCCCCACCCAGACGCCATCGAAGAAGACCTCGTTCAGGTGATGTGGGCCGAGCATGGCGCGAATCGACCGTACCTCGATGCCGGGCCGATCGAGAGGGACCAGGAACACGGTGATGCCGAGGTGCTTCTCAACGGTCGGATCGGTGCGGGCCAGCAAGAAGATCCACTCGGCCATGGTCGCGTATGACGTCCAGACCTTTTGCCCGTGGATTTCCCACCCCTGCCCAGCCGGCCTCGCCGCAGTCCGCAGAGACGCCAGGTCCGATCCCGCTTCCGGCTCGGAGAATCCCTGGCACCAGACCTCCTCGCCTGCCGCGATGGCGGGAAGGTGCTTGTCCTTCTGCTCTTGGGTGCCGAATCGCATCAGTGCGGGTGCGACCCAGTTGACGTTCATGTACTGCGGGCCGCGGGGTTCGTGATGGGCCCACATTTCCTCACGCAGCGCCATCTGCTCCCACGGGCCTCCCTCCTGCCCCCCGTACTCACGGGGCCACGTGAGGGATATCAGCCGGCGCGCTCCCAGCTCGCGGCAGAACCGCTGCGTGGTGGCGAAGTCAGCCGGATCGTCAGTAAACGCGCCCAAGAAGCCGGCCGGAAGCTGTTTCTCCATCAGCGTGGTCAACTCACTCCGGAGCACCTCCGCTTCAGGCGACTCGCTGAAATCCATGACTATCTCCCCTCGCCGGCGCTGGAGATCTTGAGCGTGGTTAGGACAGAAACGGGCCTAGGACGTGACGCGCTTCGGGTAACCCTCGCGTCTAACTACGCCCAGAAAGACGAAGGTAATAATGAAAGGCTCACCAGTGTCGTTGTGCCAGGCGTGCTCTGCCCCATTCTGGACATACACATCCCCGACACGCAAACGAACCCGTTCCCCGTTGCCTTGCTCGATCTCGCATTCGCCTGAGACCACTATCCCGACGTCGATCGTGTCCGTCGTGTGCATGCCCGTCCGCTCGTCGGCGTCGCGACCCACGTCTGCGGCGTCACGCAGCCGGAACCACTCTTGGGAGGGACGAGCTATCGTCTCGATGGTCCCAGGCGGAATGTTGACCATCTGGACCCGTACTGCGCCGGCAGGCGGGAACAAGCTCTGGGCGTGGTAAGGCTTGTCGTTGAAGTACGGCAACGTGGGGAGCTCATCGAAGCCCCATATTCCCCACCATTGCGAAGTACCGTCTACGCGGCGAAGGGGCTCGATTTCCTCGACGTGCGTGAAGACCGACTCCCCGTTCTCGAGTTGCCCAGTGATGACACGTCGAACGACTTCCGGATTCATCCCGTCTACTCCTCTCATCGGCCTGGACTCCAGCCCATCCGAACAACACCAGATTCTACCTACACCCCTCGATCGGAGTTCGCGGCGCCCCAGTGCGGTGAAGCCAATTATTTGATGGCCACGGCATTCGCCGGTGAGCCGATGCCCCCGGGCAGATGAAGTGGCGTGCTCACCACGAATACTTCATATACACCGTCGCCGGCGCAATCGGCGGCCAGATCCTCGGTCCACCAGAGTTCGCCCAGTCCCATGCCGAACTGGCCGATCAACATGCGGTGCAGAAAACCTGTGGCATGCTCGCGTTCGGGGGGAATGACCTCCACCGCAAAGGTGTCGGAAACCACCGCGGAAACATGGGAGTCCCACAAGTAACGA
This sequence comes from uncultured Acidimicrobiaceae bacterium, assembly GCA_963834775.1. GTDB lineage: Bacteria > Actinomycetota > Acidimicrobiia > Acidimicrobiales > Palsa-688 > PALSA-693. Next base: position 72,119 of record CAWICR010000006.1, on the reverse strand, counting down.
CACATATCTTCGCCATGGGCAATGCCGGCGACCGTCACAGAACGAGTGAGCTGAGCCCGAACGTCCGGTGGCTGGCTCAAATACCATGCCGCAAAACCAGTGTGAAGGACCACGATGTCGCCAGGCTGGAACTCGAGATTGGCATGCTTGCGGGCCGTTTCGAGGTCAGCTACGTCGAATGCCGTGCTCTGGCCCGGATGGCAAGGTCGTCCCATCGCCGCGTAGGTCCGAACCATGTCGAGGACGACGCCCCGGCCGGCGATTCCCCGGCGCGCCCAATGGTCGATCGTGTTGCGGCGGCCGGTTGCGATGTCGTCCTCGGTCGCTCCGTTGTAGAAGGCGTCCGGGGCGTAGCCGACATGGCCAAGCGAATCCCATTGGCTCGAGCCCTGAGGGTAGAAGTTGTCCAGTACGTCGTCGAAGTTGATAGCTCCCGGGGTATGCACGACGTGGTGCCGGGGAATTCCTCGGGTGGTGGCGAGCGCAGGCAAGAATGCGTTAACTGGTGCGTCCAAGGGGAAAACCGCGCCCTTGCGGACGAGCCGCGCTGCCTGCACGACTCGCTCGGATGTCTGCAAATTGAACAATCCAATGTTGTCGTCGGCACCAAACACGCCCCAACCGCTTCGGCCACCCTGTGGGGCGGGAGGCAACTCGTCGTAGCTGGGAAGTTCACTCATCATGTCTCCTCTGTGACGGCCGAAAGAGCCCTGATTCGGGTGGCGGCGCTCGACGACTTTTGCCTAACCTCCCCAGGCCTCCAATCCGTTATTCGACACCTCTGCACTGCTGTCGGCTTTCAGGATACCCATCACTCGTACCCGGGCCAAAGCTCGGCTGGTCCTAGACGGGAACGCTCGTCCGCTCAACAAACAAGTCGGCTATAGCTATGGAGAGGGAATCTGTCGAACCGAAACGGGTGGAGCTATCCAGAATTGTCTTCAATACGAAGTGCAGATCAAACTCCCAGGTGAACCCGATACCCCCGTGGAGTTGCGCGGCGGTCCGGCTTGCTTGCATTGCCGCCTCGAGGCATAACCACCTGGCGATGAGGTTCCTGTAGGCGTCCGGGTCGGGACATGCTGCGGCGGAAAGTGCCGCGCTCCACGCCACCTCCTTTAGCGCCAGAGCGTCTGCCAAGAGGTGCTTGACGGCCTGGAAGCTGCCAATGGGCACGTCGAACTGGTGCCGGCTCAAGGTGTACTCACGCGTCATCTGTATCGCTCGTTCCGCCGCACCGATCCTTGCTGCTGAATGCAGGAGAGCCGCGGTCATGACGATGCGCTGAAGTCCCCAGCGGCGAGATCGAGGGGCGCATAGACCCAGGTACCACCCTCGACGTCCACATACCTGGCTGTGTACGACAGCCCCTGCCCAATCCTGCTGGTCGTCACCTTGGCCTCGACAGCTAGCCCCAGGCGCACGGTCCCACCTGGTTCGCCGACGACCCGGAACACAGCGGGTGCATCCGGCCCAGGTGAAGCACAAACCCCGATCGGGACCACTCAAGTCCAGGGTAGGACGCCGGTTGTCTCCTAGGATGGCCCCTGGCGCCTGGCGCAGGGAGCTTCTAAACAGCTCATCGGACTCGGTACAGTGGGCAATCAAGCTGGGTAGCAGGTACGCGCTTGTGGTGAGATCCTCAATCATGAGATGCGACCCCGCTGCCCTGAAGATTCCTCGAGCGCGCTTCCCAGGTCGAGCGAGCCCGTCTCCAGTGGATCGCCGAGGTCTGACCAGCCAGCCCGAACCAGATCAACCCACAGCGACCCGACATTGTCCGCCCGATAGCGGGACATGGTGTCGAGCTGTTCGAAAACACGGCTAGCGTCGGCAATCAGCATCTCCTGCTGAGAGTCGAATTCGAGGTTCATCGTACGGTTTCCCCGATGACAGTCGTTGAGGCGGGGCTCATCGAGGTGATTCGCTCGCGGGAAGTTCGGGGCATGCCAAGGTGACGCTCCGACAGGATATTTCGCTGAATCTGGGCGCTGCCGCCATAGATTGACTCGGGCCTCGACTCCAGCCATCTGTAATACCACTCGCCCGGATCTCGACCGATCGCATCACTCAGTCGCAATCCGAGCTCAGTAAGGCGTTGGTGCGCTGCAGGCCACCACAGCTTGTTGATCGATGCCATCATGCTCGTGTCCTTGCCGGCGTTGAGCAGGGATGCCACCCTGAGCGACACCGCCTCCATGCCCTCGATTTCCGCCACGCTCCGACCCAGCTCTGACCGCCAAAGCTCCGACGCCTTCGGACCATCCCTCAGCAGTTCCGCCAGTTCTTCGGCCTCGTGGATGAGCCGAACGTACCGAAACCGACCGGACAGTCGCTCTGCTGCGAGCAGCGTCATCGCCACGGCCCAACCGTTGTTGAGGTCGCCGACGATGTTCGCCACGGGCACGATTACGTCGTCGAGGTAGACCTGGCTGAACTCGCTCTCGCCTGTAAGCTGGCGTATTGGGCTCACCGAGACTCCGGGCGAGTCCATCGGGAAAAGGACGAACGAGAGTCCCTTGTGCTTGGCCTCTCTCGATCCCGTGCGCACCAAGGCGTACATCCAGTCGGCGTGATCCGCCCCCGATGTCCACACCTTCTGTCCGCTTATGACGATGGTGGAGCCGTCAATCGAGCCTGTTGTGCGGACCGACGCCAGGTCTGATCCGGCGTCGGGCTCGGAGAAGCCCTGGCACCACAAGTTCTGGAGGCTGAGGATCGGCGGCAGGTGCGCAGCTTTCTGCTCATCGATTCCATGCGCGATCATCGCCGGGCCGAGATTGTTGACTCCTTGGTGCGAAGGGCATTGCGCCCGCCGAACGCCGACCTTCCCGCAGTTCCTCGACCACGACGGCGTCCACGAGCGGGCTGGTACCTCGGCCCCCATACGCTTTGGGCCAGGTGATGCCGAGCAATCCTGCCTTCGCCAACCTCCTGTCCACCTCCAGGAGGCTCTCGAAGTCGTTCCGCCAGCGCAACTCCTCGGGCAGGTCCCGCGCCCACTGCACCACCTCGCGGCGCATGGCGGACATCTCCGGAGAATCTTCCAATGTGAGAGTCATATCGGCGCCTTTGAGCTATTGCAGCGTGCGACCTCGGATTTTACTAATCCACGACTCGCCCGCAACACCTCGCCGAGCTCAACTTGTAGAGCCTTCTCGCGTCACCTACTGGGAGGCGGCGAGAGACCAAGGCTTCCCAGACGCCAAGCTGCCTAACTCAACGTCCATTTCGGATCTCTCTTTTCCAAGAAAGCCATGATCGCCTCTCGGGAGTCGTTGAAACCAGACAGCCGGTTGGTGTAGTCATTTTCGGTCCGGTACTGCTCCATCATGGACTCCGTCTCGATCCGCAGGATCGACTCCTTCGCCAGCCGCAAGGCAATGGGGCTTTTGGTGGCCAGCTGTCGGGCCAGTTCGCAGGCTCGCGACAGCGCCTCACCGGGCGGCACGACCTCCTCGATCCCACCCAGCCGATGCATCTCGGCCGGAGAGACCGGCTCGCCAAAGTACATCATCCGCCTCGCCTTGGAAGGGCCAAGCAAACGGAGCGCCTTGCTGGCACCTCCCAGGAGCCCCACGTTGATCTCGGTGAGAGCGAAACTGGCGCTTTCGCTGGCAATGACAAGGTCGCACACCCCGACCAGGCCGAAGCCAGCACCGATGGCGGGACCTTCGACAGCGGCGATCACCGGGACAAGGCAGGTCCGGACGGCGCTCTGAGCCGCTCGCCAGCGCCAATTTGGGTCCAGTACGGTGTGTAGATCGCTGTCGGTGGCCCCGGCCCCCTTCTCCCTCATGTCAACGCCACCACAAAAAACGCGACCACCCTTGGCTGCGAGAACAACCGAGTTCACCTCTCTATCCTCGCTCAGAGAGTTAAAGCACTGGACCAGTTCCCGGCGCATCGCGACGTTCACGGCGTTCACGGGCGGGCGGTTCAACGAGACGATGACAAAGCCCTCTTGCGGCTCAACCGTCAGCGTCTCCATCTCCAGCTCCATGTGCCTTCCCCTTTCCCTCTGAGTAGAAAAGGCCATCTAACCTCGAGCGGCAACTCGGGCCGATGCCCACCATAGTATCCGAACCATTCCAGACTGGTAAGTGCCATCCTAGCCGCGAGGACGTCACGCTCAGCGAGGCTCCCAGGCATTGCAACCGTTGCGCCCTACCCCCTGCTCGGTGCGGCGCGCCCAGGATCCACTGGTGGGGGGTTCGCCGCCCTGATAGCATATGAGCTCGATGGGCCAGCTCACGAGGGATAGCACCGAGATTATCGGGCCATACCTATCGACATTGTGGAGTGGAATACGGGAGGCATCCTGTGACTTCTAGCGTACATTCGCCGGTTCGAGATTTTGATATTCAGAATTATTACCACATGGATAAGGACCCGTTCGAAGGCTTTCTTGCCTATCGAGACAGCGATCCCTTCTGGTCTGAATCGTTCGACGGCTTTTGGGTGTTTACCCGGTACGACGAATGCCGAGACATTATGCAGGACTCGGATCTTTTCACGAAGCACGGCGCCCAGGTACCGCTACGCAAGCTGGACTACCCGCTCATGCCCTCGGAGTTCGATCCGCCTTATCAGATGAAATTGCGGAGCGTCGTTCTGCCGCTGATGACGGCGGCCAAGATGGATCGTCTTGAGCCGAACATGCACACCGTCTGTCGCCAGCTCATTGACGGCTTCAAGTATCGAGGCCACTGCGACGTGATCAGCGAGTTCGCCCGCAAGTACCCGATAGCCATCTTCGGCGACTTGTTTGGGTTGCCGATGGAACGACGTGAGGAGTTCCGGCAGTTAGCCGAGACATTCTTGCACAACCAGAGCGTTCAGTCTTCGGCGTGGAACTCGATCCGAGAGATCATTCGGGAGGAGCTCCAATCCCGTCGATCTGCGCCCCAGGAAGACATGCTCACCGGAATTGCCCATGGTCAAATCGATGGTGAAACGATCACCGAGGATGTGGCGATCAACTTGGCTTCGACCGTTTTCCTCGGCGGGCTCGACACCTTGCCATCCAACATAGGATGGGCCTTCAAGTATCTGGCCGATCATCCGGACTTGCGTCACGAACTTGCCGCGGACCCCACTCTGGCGTCAGGTGCAGCAGAGGAGTTTCTGCGACTCTTCCCTTCTGTGCCCAAGACTGTTCGCGTCGCCAAGCGCGACGCTCGATTCCACGGTGTGGATCTCCAGGCCGGCGACCGCGTGGTGGGTCTCGTCAGCGTCGCACATCGGGACGCAGACCAGTTCGAGGATCCGTTGACGCTCGACTTTCAACGCGAGTCCAACCGTCACATGGCGTTCGCGGTGGGGAGCCATCGTTGTCTCGGGTCTCATCTTGCTCGTCACGAGTTAGAGGTCGCCTTTCAGGAATGGCATGCGGCGATACCCGACTACCGAGTTGCCCGTGATTCCGACCTGAGCTATCACGGAGGTGGCGTGTTCGCATTGGAACACTTGCCGCTTGACTGGGACGTTTGACGTCCGGCCGAGTTCAGACGAGGGGCCACCGAGCGGTGCACGAAGTCCGCTGGATGTTTCATTCCACCGCCATGGTTGGCGACTACGATCTGGCCTGCTCCAGGCTGGCTCGGATGGCGGGTCTGCGAGTGATGGAGTATTCGGAGAACCCCCACCCGGCCGTCGGTCGGCGCGGGGGCATGACCTGGGTCGGCGACAATTCCATAGAGATCGGGCAACCGATTATCGAGACTGGAGGCGCCGCCCGTTTCGTGGATCGGTTTGGCGGCGGTGTACATTCCGTTGCTCTTCAAGTTGCCGATCTGGATTCCACGATCGCATACCTGGAGCGACACGGTGTCGCCATTGCTGCTCGACCCGCCGAGTGGTTCTGTTTCTCCGATCCTCGTCAGACCGGGGGGATATTCTTCGAGTGGTTTGATGGCTCCGTACCCGAGGACCCCCGATATGGCGGTACTCTGCCTCCATATTCGCAAGAAGTGCTGCTCCCGGTAAGCCGGCACGCCTTCGTCGGTGCTGTAGTTGACAACCCAAGTGAGTGGGCGAAACGGTTCGCCGCGTTGTTAGGCACGGAAGTCCTCTTCGACAGGGCGTCGTCAGACCCGAGCTCACCCGTAGCGGCAGTCTCTCTCAAAGATAACGTCCTCGCGCTCTACGACTTGCCTGAAGACTCGAGCAGAAAACTCTGGGGGATGGATCTCTCCCGACCCCGGACTCATGTTGTCGGCTTTCAGGTGGCGCAACTGGCGGGTCTTACGGAGCGGCTCACCGAGGCGGGCTTCGGTGTCGTGCGATCCGACCCGGATGCGATCGTGGTGGATCCTTCGTCTACGGGCGGCGTGGGAGTCGTCCTGGTGGCGGACCTGCTACCGAATGATCCCCGCCTTTGATGCGGTGTCGCCATTCAGATCCAGGCTCAAGGATTGGTCCACGTCACCGCGCCATCCACAGGAATGAGCACGCCGTTGACGAACGATGCGGCTGGTGAAAGCAGGAAGCAGATAACCGCGGCGACCTCATCAGCCTCGCCCGCTCTGCCAAGTGGGTGATTCCTCAGCCGTTCCTGCATGACCGGAGACGAAAATGCCTCGGCAGTACGCCGCGTCACCGTTCCTCCAGGGGCAACTCCGTTGACACGAGGGTGACCCCGGTACTTTACCGCCGCATGCCTCATGTACCCAGCTATCCCCGCCTTGGCTGCCGGATACCAGTCCGTGGTTTCCGCAACCATGAAGTTTCCGGCAATCGACGCCGTCAGGGTGGCGCTTTCTGCCTCCGCCTGGTGGCGGGCTACAAACCCATCGAGAACAGCCGCGTAGCTTCCGATCGCAATACGCACCCCGTCGGCCACAGACAGATTCGTCGTGCTAGCCGGCCCGGCATTGTTGACCAGATACCGAACAGGAGCGCCCAGAGCGTCGGTTTGATCCCACGCCCGGCTCTATTTCCGTCCTGCCCAGCCAGGTCTGCGATGATCGAGGTAGCCGCTCCCCCAGCGCTCTCGATCTCAGCTACGACCCCTTCCACGGCGTCCTTTTCGAGGTCCCAACCCGCTACAGTCAACCCGGACTTCGCGAGCATCAATGCCACGGCACGGCCGATGCCATTTCCGGCACCCGTCACCACCGCTACATCACGCGGTTGGAAACCCAAGGCACGGAAGTCATAGGTTGTCACAAAATCACTCCTTTTTGCGGTTACTGATCTAGGTAGCCATACGTCTGATTACCGATGCTCCGCCGAGGAAACTGGCGGTGACACCACAACGGTCTGATCGTGGATCACTTCGAACTCGGAGGATTGCGAATCACGAACAGGCGATCGCTCCGTGGCTATTGACCGGCCACAGCTGGCCTGCGTTCACCCGTTAGTCGATAGCTGTAACCCGCTCTGTTATCGGCTCAAAGTACCATGCAGCAGTACCCGTCTCGATCGACGGACTCACGAACATTTCACCAGACTCGGCTGCGGCGGACAGGGCTTTCTTCGCCAGCGCCAAATCGTCGGTTTCGATCTCGTACAGGGCCATGTACCGGTGAGGTGGTGACGTTTCATGAGCACCTTCGACAATCCGGAACCTTTGCGCGGCAACAAACCCTTCCAGTTTCAGAAGGTCACCGAGATGAACGTTCGTGTACCAATCGTTGAACTCGTCATCCTGCCCGGCTTTCGCGTTCGTAAGAACAAGAAAGGTATAGCGTCCCATCTTATCCTCCCAGCCATCCGTTGCCACTCGTCGGGATGTGACGATCGAAGTATACCAACCTGCTCCATCGAGTGCCGCCGGCAGCCTCGCCCAGTCGGACAGTCACCGGCGACCCTCGGAGCCGGGTGTCCAACTGACAGGCTCGTACGGTTTGACGTTCGCATGATCCTCCGGTGAGAAGACGCTTGCTCACACCGCCCCAACAACCCCTGATCACCCGTCCGAGGCAATTTGCCGGCCGGGATCCCGGGTGAAGGCTGACGGGGCAACTGGTAGAAAGTCACTGACGTTCGTGTGATCTCCGCAACGCATGCTATTCTCCTCAGCGATGATGTCCAAGTTGCGTTCCCACCCGAGCATTGGAGAGTCAAAAACTCTTTCGCGAAGGGCGGAGAGGGTTGGCTCCCCGGGTAGGACACCCACAGGGCCGCCGGGCCGCGGAACGTATGGCGAAAGGAGCAGATAGATGCCGACCACGAGTGATTTGCCGTACTTCATCAACGATGCCGACAACCATTTCAACGAGCCGCCCGACTGTTTCGAGCGCTATATCGATCCGGCCAAGAAGGATCTCGCTATCCGGTTGGTGATGGCCCCTGACGGCACGCGGATGCAGCTGTTCGCGGGCAAGCCGTCCAAGTTCCTGAGCTCCCACGACAACCAGATCACCTTCTCCAAGGACGAGCTGGAGCAGATGCTGGGCGACACCAGCGAGGTCGGCACGGGCAGACGACCTGGCGGCACCATGCAAGAACGTGGCGCCAAGGACCTGAGCGTGATCCCCGGCATGCTGCTCAATCGGCTGAACCCGTTGAAGGGGCTCTCCGAGGATGAGCGCAAGGCGTTCGTGGCCGAGTTCCGGGAGAAGTCCGAGGCGTTCGGTAACCGCGACCTGCGCCTGAGCCCTGATGGACGAGCAGGGCATCGACAAGGCCATCATGTACCCGGCCGCCGCCCACGACATCGAGTACGAGTTCGCCGACAACATCGACGCCCTCTACGCCAACATCCGGGCCTTCAACCGCTGGATGCACGAAGAGGTCGGCTACGTGGCCGACAACCGCATGTGGCTACCCCCCTACATCTCCTTCGCCGACCCCGACCTGGCCGTCAAAGAACTCGAAACCGTCATGGCCGACGGCGCCCCCATGATCCAGACCAAGTCCGGCCACGCCCACGGCGGCCGGGACAACCCCTACGGGGGCCGCTCCCTGGCCGACCCCGCCTTCGACCGGTTCTGGAGCATCGCCAACGAAGCCGGCATCCGCCTGGCCGTGCACCTGGGCGGCACCGACTACCAGAAGTACGGCGCCGACTGGTCCGAAGACCCCAACGTGGTCTTCGGCGACTTCGACGCCTTCCAGTGGATGATGTACTGGGGCGACCGGCCCGCCATGGAACTCACCGCCGGGCTCATCCTGCACAACTTCTTCGGGCGCTTCCCCAACATGCGGGTGGTGCTCTCCGAACAAGGCACCGTGTGGCTGCCCTACACCCTGCGCAAGATGGACCACGCCTTCCTCATGGGCCGCAAAGCCAAGTGGGCCGAGAACGGCCGGCTGGACCGCCGTCCCTCCCAGATCTTCCGCGACCACTTCGTGGTGGCCCCCTTCCCCGAAGAGAACGTGCAGCGGGTGGTGGACGAAGTGGGCATCGAACCCATCGTGTTCGGCTCGGACTTCCCCCACGGCGAAGGCCTGGCCTACCCCTCCAAGTACGTCGACTCCCAGCTCGCCTCCTTCACCGACGACCAACAACGCCGCATCATGCGCGACAACCTCGACAACTTCCTCACCACCACCACCTAACCCGCCCACCACGACGTCGCTGACCGACCTGACACCGCCCGCGGGGTGCTCCAGATGGCGGAGCCCCCGTGGGTAGTTCGGTCCCCGGCAACGCGCCCGTAATGGGACCAGGCGGACCGCCCGCTCTACCCCGTTTCGAAGATGCCGCCAGTCATTGCTAATTTGCCCAGCAAGGAGTGCGTCGCTCACGAAAGGCGGTACGTGGCCCAGACAGGAAAGGTGATCGGCGGGTGAGGGCAGTCGATCAGCTTGAATTCACGAATTCCCCCAGCGTCGGTCGCTTTGGGGGGTGTACGTGGTGGAGCTGGGAGCTCGTTGCGGCCCGCCCAGCCCCAGCGAACTTCATGATGCCGGGCCGGGCGTTGCGCTCCACTCCTAATCTGGTCAGAGATCTGAGGCGTTCGCCCCAGGACCTAGAATCGTGGAGGTTTCATGGGCTCTCCTGAGCACGATGCCGGCGGCGTTCTCACCGGCCTGCGAGTGTTGACCTTCGGGGCATTTGTGGCCGGTAACACCTGCCCAATGACGCTGGCCGAGCTGGGCGCCGAGGTGGTGAAAATCGAGTCGCGGCAACACCCGGAGGCGCTGCGGGCCTACCCCACTCCAGATCACCCGCTGCTGCTCGAGCCTTCCGGTATTCGAACCACGGCCCTGCACGCCGGGCTGACGCGGAGTACCCGCAGCCTCTGCCTCGAGATGAGCACCGAGGCGGGTCGTCAGCTCTTCCGTGACCTCACCGGCCAATGTGCGGTGGTGGTGGAAAACTTCGGCAAGGGTCAGATGGAAGGTTGGGGTTGTTCGTTCGACGATCTCCTCGCTTACAATCCCAGGCTGGTCATGCTGTCCATCTCGGGGTACGGCCGGACCGGGCCCCGATCCAGCTATCGCGTGTACGGGTCCAACATCACCAACTTTCTGGGTCTGGCCGCAGCCTGGTCGCACGAGGGCATCCACTTCGACCACGTGGCGGGAATTCACGGCGCCAGCGCCATCCTCGCGGCCCTCGCCCAGGTCGAGCGATCCGGTGAGGGCGTCTACCTGGACCTGGCCCAGGCCGATAGCGGTGCCGCCGTCATGGCTCCGCTCTACCTGGACTACTTGGCCAACCACCGACCCTGGCAGGCCCAGCCCAATGAGGTACCTGGCGCCCTTATGACCATGGTGATCCGGTGCGCGGGCGCCGACGCCTGGGCGGCCGTCGAATTGCAGGACGAGGCTGATTGGGTGGCCCTCTGCACCGTGCTCGAACGGGACGACCTCGACCCGCCCGGCCTCGGTGCCACCGATGAGGCGGCCCAGGCAACCCGCCAGGCCGTCGAGGCGTGGGCCAGTCGGCTTCATCCCATGCAAGTCGCAATCCAGCTTCAAGCGGCAGGTCTGGCTGCCGCCCCTGTGCAAGACAGTGAGGACATCTGGCGAGACCCCCAGTTGCGCGGCCGAGGGGCGGTGGTCGACATTGCCCATCCGGACGTCGGACACGTCGAATACCCCCAATCACCGGACCGCATGAGCGAGAGTCCGGGCCGAGTCCAACGCCGCGGACCCCGCCTGGGGGAGCACAGCACGGAGATCCTGACCCGCTGGCTGGGGCTGGGCGAGAACGAGATCCGCAAGCTCGTCGACCAAGGCGCCACCTGGAACCCTCCGACGCCCTAAAGGAAACCTTCCAAAGCGGCCACAGTTTGGGTCAGTTGTGTGGCACCTGGTTGAACGGGATGTCACGATCAAACATCGGTTCACGGGGAAGGCCCAAAGCCCGTTCACTCACGTTGTTGCGCTGGATCTCGTCGCTGCCACCCGCGATCGACGCACTGCGGCTCGACAAGAATCCCTGCGACCACCCTGCCCACCCCGCCTGCTCTGGCTCCCAGACCACACCCGGCCCACCAGCCAGGCCCAGGCCGAGCTCGGCTTGGCGCTGCTCGACGATGTCACGACTGAGCTTCAGCAGACTCCCAAATCCGGGGGCCAGCTTGCCACTGGCTATGGCATTGGAAACGCGCGTCGCGGTCAGCTTGTGGACCGAGGCGGCCACATGCAGACCGACAATCTGACGACGGACTCCCGTATCCTGCTGCAATCCCCTGGAGCGGACCAACTCCACGAGCGATGCGATCCCCTGGGGGCCGGGACGGCCGCCGCCACCACGACCGACCCAGGCGTGCTCGATCTCCAGGAGACCTCGGGCGACCCGCCAACCCTCGTTCTCCTCGCCCACAAGGTTGTCGACTGGTACCACCACGTCCGTAAAAAATTCCTCGCAGAACTCTGCCTCGCCGTTGATTTGCTTGATTTGACGGATATCGATTCCGGGAGATCTAAGGTCCACGATCAAAACCGAGATACCCTTGTGCTTGGGCACATCCCACCGCGTTCGGACAGGACACAGGGCAAAGTCCGAGAGGTGGGCACCGGTACTCCAGATCTTCTGGCCGTTGACGATGTACGAGTCGCCGTCACGGGTGGCACGGGTCAGCAATCCAGCCAGATCGGAACCACCGCTGGGCTCTGATAAGAACTGTAGCCATCTCTTTTTGCCGGAAAGAATGTTGCGTAGGTACGCGCTCTTCTGGTCGTGAGTTCCAAACCTCGCCAGCGTGGCCCCGATGATATTTATCGATACGCCAAAGAAGCGGTTAGGCATGTCGTAACCCGCCGCTTCATCCAAGAAGACCCGCTCGTGATCGAGCGTGAGCCCTTGGCCGCCGTACTCGACAGGAAACGTGAAGCCCGCGTACCCGGCATCGTAGAGCTTGGCTTGGAGGGCCCGGATTTCCGCGGCACGATCTGGGGCAGCGTCGTCGTCCTCCTCCTCCCGACGGTCAGCGACCCTCGGCATGTTGCCCGCCAGCCATTGGCGCGCCTGAAGGCGATAGGCGCGCAGCTCCGCTGTCTCGATCCCATCAGCCATCCCAAGGCCTCCCTCTAAAGCCGCTAGTCATCTCCAGGAAGAACGCTTGGTCTTCGGAGATGTCGAGGTCCACCAGAATTTCCTCCTTCTAGCTTGATGGCAAAGTCTATGGGCCAGTGCGAGACTCGACAACGGGAGAGCTACGCTTCAGCCCGACAACCCCACGTCCAGGCCATCGAGCGATTTGGAACCCGCCCGGCGTGTTAAGCAGCCGGAACGTCCACGTCGAAGGCTTCGATAGCTCCGTCGCCATGGCCCTGGAGGAAGTCCTCGATGGTGACCTTGGCGGTCAGCCCAAACAACGTCGTACCGTCACGACCCCCGAGCGCACAGGCGACAGCCCAGCGTCCGGGAGTGGCTATTACGCGTAGCACCTCACCGCCCTCCGCGACATGGACGAATTCCGATGTGATGAAACTCCCCACCCACACGTTGTCATTCGCATCGAGGCAGATTCCGTCTGGCTTTCGATCACCCAGATCGGCGAAAGTCCGCTGATTGCTCAAGGTCCCGTCCGGGCCGATGTCAAAGGCGAGGAGCTGGTTCCCAAGCGTCTCTGCCACGATAAGAGTCCGTCCGTCGGGAGTAATGACCATCCCATTACCAATTTGCAGATCTTCAGCCGCGATACTCGCTTGGCCTTTCTCGTCGACAAAAACAATGGGAGCGCGCATTTCTGCCGCGCTTTCTCCGGTCGGTTCCCCGACCACGGGCACCGGGAACGTCGAGATATAGGCCCGACCGATTTGGTCGACAACCATGTCGTTGAGGCCGCCTCGGTAGATTGCCCCCACGTCGGCAACAACGCTGCGTGTTTGACCGTCCAACCGGACAATGTGACCATCATGGGTCGAAACGACGAGAACGCTGCCATCTGGGCCGAACCCGAGCCCCGACGGTTGGCCGGCCACATATGCTCGCTCGGTCAGCTTGCCGTTCTCGTCAATCGATGAGACTCGACGAGAGAAAAAGTCGGAGAACCATAATTCTCCGTCGCGCCAACGCGGTGCTTCAAGAAAACCAACACCGCTCAATACCACCTTACCTTCACTCATCGATCTACGACCTCCTTGAACTTGCGGAACGTTTCGAACCGGTCGGCCTTCGGAAAAACAAGATCCTCAGGCGGCCGCTGCACACATGGGTAGTACCTGCTCGCTCAGCAATGTCACCTCTCTGCCAAGGATGCTACAGCAGACTACCTCCCGCCACTTGCTCTTCGCGGCCCCGATACGGGGCAGCCAATCTCGTCGACAGCCGTCGGGCCCTGGGAACGGATACCGATCCTCAGAGTCGTGCAGATGTCTCTGTCGTGCAGATGTCTCGCCTGGGATGGCGTTCAGTCCGGCAACCATGGCTCGACAAACGGACGATCACGGGCCTTCTTGAAGGCCGCAAAGCCCTTCTCGGCCATAATTTGCCTCAGAGGCTGACCATCGGCAGCTTCGGCATATCCCGCCATGGCCTCGATGACCGCCTTGTGTGATTGCGAAAACCGCTTGTTATTGGCCCAGCCCATCATGTCGAGTGAGCCATCGATATTTCGCTTATTCAACATGACACCATAGCGCGGCATTGCACTTATTCGCTGGGCAAGATCGAGTGTTCGCGACCACAGTTCATCGGAAGGGATAACGTCTAGAACCAGGCCGATCTGCTGAGCCCGCTTTGCGGAAACAATCTCGCCGCTTAAGGCGAGGAACTTCGCCCATTGGTGGCCGATAATGTACGGAAATACATCGACCCCACTGGCACCCATTCTCGTCTCGATGAGGCCGAATCTGGCTTCGTCCGACGCCACGCGAAGATCGCAATGGGCTGCCAATATGAGGCCGGCCCCGTAGCACATTCCGTTGACCATGGCGATGACGGGTTTGTGTAAATTGTGAATCAGCTCCCAATCGCCGTCTTCCTCTTCGTGGAAGATCACATTGTCCCATGCCGTGTGTCTGGCGCCACCCTTCCACACGGTCAGCGAGCTGATCTCCTCGGTGTGCTGAGTTACGTCGCCACCGGAGGAGAACGCTCTGCCAGTACCAGTGATTACGATGCACCGCACCTCGTCGGCTGCGTCCGCTACTCGCAGAGCCTCGGTCAGGTTCTCATGCACCGAGTCCTGGCCGTGCGACAACGCGTTTAATCGTTCGGGCCTGTTGAGAGATATGCGAAGAACTGGTCCGAACGTCTCACAAAGTAGATTGCTGTACTCCGCCGGCATCGATATCTCCCATCTCTTACGACATACGGGCGCTGCAGGCAGGCCTGGTCTGATGCGGGGTCCGCTCGGGTGTTCACGTTTCGAAGAGGTCGCAAGGCTCCGGGTAGTGTTCCACGCGACCGGCTCGAATGGCAAACCTGGGCCCGTACGAAGGACGGACCGTCTGCACCTTCTATTGCCGCCCCAGTTCAGTAAGGCAGTCTGTCATCCCAGCGGTGGCGGCTCCACCCCAAAGGCGTCGGCAGCTACATGAGCGGTCGGGTTGGTGTGCTAGGCGCCATGGCCGGATGGACCGCCAGCGTCAGTCACCGCGCATGGCCTTGAGAGTTGCTTCCGAGAAGCCGGCACGGGATGGTCGTAGGTAGCCGGCCACCGTTCGTGTCCCCGAGCGGGCCTCCAGCGTGCGCGGCAAAGTTGAGCCACGAATCGGCGCGCCGGCGACTTTCGTCAGCCACCTCATAAATCCGGCTGAGGGGCACCCTGTTGACGTATTCAGGCCACTCATAGACCGATGAACCCGTGGCGAACCAGTCCAAGAGGTGGCCCGCTGACTCGCAGGACGAGAGAGCGCTGTCAGATGACGACTCCTCGGGCGTCGGACTCCCTACCAGCACGGCGTCGGGCCGAATAGGTATGGGGGCACTGGAAGCCTGGTTGCGTTTGGCCGCACCGTGGCTTCTGGTGGCCGTGGCCTCCTCATTCGAAGATTCGGTGGAAGCGTAGAGGGAGCGTCGCACTGCTCTTACGGTCTCGTGCGACACGTCAGCGATCGTGGCGATGGCGCGTAGCGACGCTGTCGGGTTTTTCTTTAAGGCTGTCACGACCCGCTTCCGGGCTTCGCCGGGCGACGATGGTCGAACGATTCCGTCGGCCCCGACCCGTGTCGGGGGCTGCATGGCGCCTAAGTTCTCGGCGGCTGCCTCGGATCGGACCCGTGAAACCGTACTGGGTGCCAGCCCGCACAACGCGGCTATCCGCCGATCCGACCACCGGGGCTGGTGCTCGAGGACTCTTCTAGCGGCGTGGACGCGATCGCGAACCGTGAGAGGAAGCCCATGCTTGACATTCCGCTGTACCGCCTCGATGAAGGCTTGCTCAGCGGTGCCGGTGAACCGCTCGACTCGAATCGCTTTCATTCCCAGTGAGCGGGCCGCGGCCACTCTGTGATAGCCATCAATCACGGCATTTTCCGGGCCCCAGACAAGGATTGCCGGCCAGTCTCGTTCGACCTCGGCCAGTCCCTCGACATGCCGGCGGTTCAGGCCGCCTGCCCGGAGACTGTCCGCCAACGTCAGATCGTCGAGCCGGATCGCGTCGGAACGGCGCACACTGGGCACGTTGTCCTCCTCCCCCTCAAGCACAGCCAGCGACATCTCAAAGATCAAAAATATCATGTCAAGAATATGCAAGCAAGCGAGGACGCCCCGGCAGAAAGCCATCCCGGACGGCCCGTGGCCGGTTCAGTGATCCGAGCATGGCCGCCCCCCAAGTCCGTCTCCGACGGAGCGTTCGCGACGCGGACCGGCCGTCTGCCCCGTCAGCCCATCACTGAAGACAGAGTCTGTCTAGGGGACGCGGCGCGTTTGGGTGCGACCGCAGGGCTGTACCGTCTGCCCACGTAGCGCGGTCGTTCGCCCACGCGGCACGTGCCGCAATCCCGGCTACCTATGGGGCTTTCGGCGGACGGGCGGTAACGGTGACCTGGTCTCACCCACCCAGCGTGGCGCTGTCATCACCGTACTACCGCTCATCTCTGGGCGTTTTGGCGTCCAGCGCACGGCCGCGTTTCGCCCTGCCTCAGCTGTCTAACCGCCCGGTCGCAGCGGATGGACACTTGGGACGGGGCGACCTGCCTGCGGCTCTCGGGCCCTGGGATCCCAGGGAAGCGTATGTCGCCGTTGCGGCCGAGCCGTGGCTACCGGACGGACTCTGAGCTGAGGCCGAGCGGGGGACTCGCAAGATGGCCGGCCCGACTGAACTCAAACCCGGCGTAGCCGTGGGCAGCGGCTTCATCGCAATGACCCTTGTAGGTACCGAGACCACCCGTGTACACCATAAACACCCGTGGTTTCCCGGGGATATTCGCGCCGACGTACCACGAGTCCACCCTCATCCGCATGGTGCCTCGCACGAAATCCTGAGTATGCTCGACCCACTCGTCCTGCGCAGTTGCATTTGCCTCGATGCTGTCCAGACCTTGACTACGCATGTAGAGCAGACAGTCGGCGATCCAGTCCACTTGCTGCTCGATGCCTATCGTCATAACCGCAAGGACCGAGGGGCTCAATGGTCCGCTGACCATGAGCAAATTCGGAAAGCCGGCCACCTCCAGACCCAGGAGAGTGCGGGGGCCTGCTTGCCAAGCCTCGCGTAAGCTGAGCCCATTGCGGCCGCGTATGTCGATCTGCAGTAGCGGCCCGGTCATGGCGTCGAAACCTGTTGCGAACACGATCACGTCGAGTTCGTATTCCCGGCCACCCGTCACGATCCCCTTGGGCGTGATGCGCTCGATAGGTCGCTCGTGAATGTCGACCAGACCTACGTTTTCACGGTTGTAGGTCTCGAAGTAATTCGTATCCACCAGGAACCGCTTGACCCCGATTGGGATCGTAGGGCAGAGTAGTTCCGCGGTCTTGGGGTCCTTGACGATCTCTCGAATCTTCGAGCGCACGTACTCCGATACCCGTGCGTTGGCATCCTCGTTGAAGAGCACATCGTTGTGCACGGTGAGGAAGTCGAGCGCACCGCCGATCCCCCAGCGCTCGTCGTATTTGCGCCGCAACTCCTCATCGCTGTCCTCCAGAGCAGACCGCTCCGGGAAAACCATCTCGGGCAAACCGCCGAACGACATCATTGCCTGTTCGCGCCACTCGATTATGTCCTCGCGACGGCGGCGCTGCTTCTCGGGATCCAGGACTGACTGCCCGGCCGGCACGCTGAATTGCGCCGTTCGTTGAAAAACGTAGAGCTGGCTCGCTACCTCCGCGATCTTGGGTATTGATTGGACACCGGAGGAGCCTGTCCCAATCACGCCGACCCGTTTACCCGTCAGGTCGACGCCGTCCTTGGGCCAGGCCCCCGTGTGATATGCCTCGCCCGTGAAGGAGTTGAGCCCTGGGAGATCCGGAACATTCTGGGTCGACAGGCACCCAGTCGCGGCGACAACGAACTGGGCGAACAATATTTGCCCTCGATCGGTCTCGACGCGCCACCGGTGGGCGGCCTCGTCGAAAACAGCCGCTATTACGCTGGTCGAAAACTCGAAATCCTTGCGCAAATCGAGTTGCGCTGCGGCGTACTGGACATAGCGTTCGATTTCCGGCTGCTGGGCGTAGCGCTCGGTCCACTCCCAGTTCCGCGCCAGTTCCGGTTCGAAGGCGTACTGGTAGCTGAGACTCTCGATGTCGCAGCGTGCGCCGGGATAGCGGTTCCAATACCACGTGCCTCCGAAGTCGGTACCGCGCTCGAACCCTCGGACGGAAAATCCGACTTGCCGTAGCTTATAGACGGTGTACATCCCACCGAAGCCGGCTCCAATGACCACGGCATCGAGATAAAGGACGCCTGCGGCTGGACTCACACTGTCTTGGCCAGGGACAGTCACCTTGTCGGCCCCGAGATCCCCGTGTCAATCATGGCACGGAATGCCAACGAGGCGTCAATCGTCGAAGTCGGTACGACGTATTCCGTGACGTCGTTGATCAGGTCCCAGTTCGCCCGGACGTCCTCGGGAGTGAGATCGGTCTGGGCATAGCCCTTCGCCTGCCCGATGAACATGCGGGCAACCCCGCCTCCGCCCGCCAGGTATATCTCACCGGTAACGGGGCACGCGTCGTGGACCAGGTAGGCGACGACCGACGCAACCAGCGTCGCCGGTAGCTCACGCCGCGCCACTTCCTCGAGTTCGGTCCCGGAACGAGGCATGACGGCCATCCGGGTGGTTGCGTTGGGACAGATCATGTTCACCGAGACGCCGTGATCACGTCCGGCATCCGCCAGCGCCCGCGACAGTCCCAGGACCCCGCCTTTGGCGGCGCCGTACGAGATCAGATCCAGCATTCCGAACGTCGCGGTCGAAATAGTGTTGACGACCCGCCCGTATCGCTGCTGCAGGAGATGCGGCCACGCCGCCCGGCTCACGTTGAACGATCCAGCCACGTGAACAGCCAAGTGTCGGTCGAGCTCGGCAAGACTCGCCTCAGGAAACTCGGTCCAGCGAATAATCCCGGCGTTATTGATGACGATGTCGAGACGCCCGTACTCTTGGAGCGCCTTACCGACCAGCGCCTCGGCGGCCGCCGTCGTCGACACGTCGCCGTTGTCGGCCAGGCCCGAACCTCCAGACGCAACGATCTCCTCCACAACCGTCGCCGCAGGGCTCGTGTCGTGGCCCGTTCCGTCCATGGCCCCGCCGAGATCATTCACCACCACGTTGGCCCCCCGAGAAGCGAGGAGCAACGCATACGCGTGGCCAATCCCCCGTCCCGCCCCCGTCACAATGGCAGTCCGCCCATCGAATCTCAACTCAGCCACGCCGGAATCCTCCTATCCAGATTCGCAACCCTCAGGATCGCGTTTCACGACACGAATCCTAGAACGGTGTCACCTGCACCAAATTTCCATCTACGTAGTGATACATGGCCACGTTGGGGTTCGCATCTCGGGGGGTAAGGCCGCCAAAATCCGCCTGGGGAACAGTGAAGTTGAGCGGGCCGGTCATCCCGAAGGTGTTCAGATTCGTCGCCTTGCTCAGATAAGAGAGCACGGAGGAAGCGGACACCGTGGGCAGATCCTTAGCGATTTCGGCGACCACGTTGGCTGATAGCCACAAGTTGACCAGGTCAGCAGCCTGATAGGTCGTACCCGGGCCGTACTTACCCATGTCGGCCAGAAATTGCCTGTAACCAGACGATGCTAAGTTGTAGTACTCAAAAATGTAGGCATTCGTCGGGTTCCCAAAGTTCGATTGTATCACTGATGGATACCAGACATTCGCGTTGTAGATGATCGGATTGTTATACCCGATTTGCTGGAGCGCCTTGCCCAATCGAACACCAACCGCCACGTCCATGGCTTCGTACAGCACGCCGTGGCTGCTGGCCAGCTGCTGAGCGTAGGGCGCCATATCGGCGCTGGTCAGTGGAACGAAGACTGACGTACCGATCTTGCCTCCGGCTGGAGTCACGGCACCTTTCAGTAAAACCGGAAGCTCGCCCGAGGCAGGAGATTGTAAAGTCGCCACATCGATAGTCGGATTGTGGAAGTACTTTATGCTGCCAGCCAACGCTGCGGCCGATGCGATAGTGCCCCCGTTGAAGGGGAACACCACCGGGGACTTGAAGTCCTCCGGGCAGAAGAACTGGTCACCGATCGAGGCCATCTTGGCCTGCTGCAGGATAGGCAGCAGTTGCGAGCTGCAGGTCGAGGAGTTACCAATGACACCCAGGATGCTCGGATCCGACGCGGCTTGCCGGCCACATTGGGTTGCCTGATTGGCGTCGTTATTGTCCGTGCAAACGACTATCTGGAGCGGGTGCCCTGCGATGCCGCCACGGGAGTTCACGCCTTGCTCGATAGCCGGAATGTAGCTGGTGGCCTGATCGCCGATCGACTGAGCGTACATGAGCTTGTAGGGCGTGCCGCTCACTTTGGACGATGCCCCGGTCGTGCCTGCCGGCGCAGTAGTAGGTGAGCTCGTGGACTTCGAACTGCTGCATGCCGCGACTATTGAGGCGAACACCGCCGCGAATACGAGCAGCTTCCAGGACCTGACGCTCGACATCCCCTCTCCCTCCCCTCCGGTCGATGCCTGCGCTAAACACGAGGCCCGACCGCTTTTGTCACCATACGCCTCAACTGTCAGTCAAGCAAGTCATCTTGGCATCTTGATCTGCTCGAAGAGAAGGGAAAAAGGGCTCTCCAGTTGAAGCAGTACTGACCGCATTGAGGTGTGCTCCCGGCGAGCTTGCTGGGGTATGCTTGGACTGGAGCTCGAAGGTCACAAATAGACAGTTTGACGCGAGGAGCAGGAGCGATGCCGACAACAAGTGACCTTTCTTATCTGCATTAATGACGCTGACAATCATTTCAACGAGCCACCCGAGTGTTTCGAGAACTATATTGATCCCTCCAAAATCGACCTCGCCATTCGGTCGGTAGTTACTCCGGACGGAAGGGACTTACAGCTGTTCGCCGGCAAACCCTCGAAGTTCCTCGAATCTGAGGCGGCCCGAGCAGGTACTGGATTCGTCTATTCCCAGGATCAACTGGACACCATGCTCGGCGGAACCGCCGGTCTGCGTCAAGCCCAGAGTGGTACCAGTGAGGCCCAGGGCAACCTGCAGAGGATTCCGGGGATGTTGTTGAATCGGTTGAACCCGTTGAAGGGTTTGTCTGATGATGAGCGGAAGGCTTTCGTGGCGGAGTTTCGGGAGAAGTCGGAGGCGTTCGGGAACCGGGATCTGCGCCTGGCCCTGATGGACGAGCAGGGTATCGACAAGGCCATCATGTACCCGGCGGCCGCCCATGACATCGAGTACGAGTTCGTCGACAACATCGACGCCCTCTACGCCAACATCCGGGCCTTCAACCGCTGGATGCACGAGGAAGTCGGCTACGTGGTGGAGAACCGGATGTGGATGCCTCCCTACATCTCCTTCGCCGACCCGGACCTGGCCGTCAAAGAACTCGAGACCGTGATCGCGGACGGGGCCCCCATGATCCAGACCAAGTCCGGTCACGCCCACGGCGGCCGGGACAATCCCTTCGGCGGGCGCTCCCTGGCCGATCCCATCTACGACCGCTTCTGGAGCATCGCCAACGAGGCCGGCATCCGCCTGGCCGTGCACCTGGGCGGCACCGACTACCAGAAGTACGGAGCCGACTGGTCCGAAGACCCCAACCAGGTCCTGGGGGACTTTGATGCTTTCCAGTGGATGATGTACTGGGGTGACCGGCCGGCCATGGAGTTGACCGCCGGCGCTGATCCTGCACAACTTCTTCGGGCGCTTTCCGAACATGCGAGTGGTGCTCTCCGAGCAGGGCACCGTCTGGCTGCCCTACACCCTGCGCAAGATGGACCACGCCTTCATGCTGGGCCGCAAAGCCAAGTGGGCCGAGAACGGCCGCCTCGATCGCCGCCCCTCGCAGATCTTCCGCGACCACTTCGTGGTGGCCCCCTTCCCCGAAGAGAACGTCACCCGGGTCGTCGCCGAAGTGGGCATCGAACCCATCGTGTTCGGCTCGGACTTCCCCCACGGAGAAGGCCTCGCCTACCCCTCCAGATACGTCGACTCCCAGCTCTCCTCATTCTCCGACGACGACCAGCGCCGCATCATGCGAGACAACCTCGAAACTTCCTCACCACCACCTGATCGCCGTTACCGGAATTTGCCCGTCCCGAGTTAGCAGCGGCCCGTGCCGCTACCGCCCGGATACCCAGAGCACGACTGGAGCTGGTGGCATGTCAGAGCTGTATCTTGAACACGTCGGCGTGTACATCGCCGTGGACCGATTCGATGAGACCGTGGCATTCTACGAAGAAGAGTTGGGTTGGCACCGGGTTCTCGAGAGCGACGGCCCTTCTCGCTTCGTGATTTTTGGAGACGGATACGGGGGACGGATCGAACTCGTATGTGGTGAGGCGGCTACCGTCGTGGCGCCCACCCACATCGGCGTGTCGGTTCCCCGTGATCGTCTCGACTCGCTGATCGCTCGACTGCAGGGGCAGGGGGCAACACTCGATGGACCCTACGCTCCGATCCCCGGTCTCACGTGGGTCAACACCTACGATCCGGGCGGGAACTGGGTGCAGTTCGTCAGCCGCGACGTTGCGCTCGAACGGTGAGCTTCCCGGCCTGGACAACGTGGACCGAGGTGGTGCAAGCCTGAGAGGCAGCTCCTCGACTCGGGCCCTGCCGTGGGGCGCCGTCGGGCTTACTCCATCGGATGCGGCCGCCAACGGGTACCTATACTTCGCCCATGGGCATTTTGGACGGCAAGTATGCGATCGTGATTGGGGGTAGTAGCGGCATCGGCTTCGGCTCGGCGCGATCCCTCGCCAAGGACGGGGCCACGGTCACGTTGGCAGCTCGTGGCCGGCAAAAGCTGATCGAGGCCGCCAACTCGCTCGCGGAGGAGGGATGCAACGTCTCGTGGGTGGTATGCGATGCGGCTCGACGGAAAGGCCGTGTCAGCGGCGGTTGACGCCGCGTCGGACCAAGGCAGACTCCACATTGCGGTGGTTGTTCCCGGCGGGGCCCAGCCTAACCCCAGTGCTTAACTTCGGCGATAACCAGTTCAGTGAAGAGGTCGACCTCAATGTCCGCCCCGTATATCTTCTGCTTAAATACGCGGGCCGGGCGATGCTCCGGGCTGGCGAGGGGTCCTTCGTGGCCATTACTTCCACTGCGGCGGTGTTCTCGTGCCGCTACATCGCCTCTTACAGCGTGGGTAAGGCGGCAGTAGACCAACTCGTCAGGGTGGCGGCAAACGAACTGGGTCCTCACAACATCCGGGTCAACGCTGTCCGGCCCGGATGGACATGGACTCCGGCCACCGAGCCGTCATTCCCTAATACGGCGATGATGGAACAGTTCTTGGACAATCAGCCCATCAGGCGGCACGGACGTGTCGAGGACATTGCTCAGGCCGTCCGCTACATGGCCGGACCCGAGTCCGCTTGGACGACGGGACAATTACTTACTGTGGACGGTGGCAACACGTTGCGTTCGTTTATCGACTACCGGTCGGTGCTGGATCTGCCGGAACAGGGAACGACCGCCTAGGCCGACCATGCCCCGCCGTGGCAGACATTCGCACCGATCAACCCCAGATTCAGCGTGGCACGACGCCGACCTCAATGACGCCTAAATGGCGGCGGCCGGAACGTCTTTCACGAGAAAAGACATTCCGGCCACCGCGGAAGGTGCGATTGTCGGGACCCGACGTTTAGCTGAAAGTAAGGAAATCCTTGAGGTTGTCACGCATGATTTTGCGGATGTTGTCGGGGCCGATGCCTTCGATGTTCTTGGCGTATTGCATAGGGTCGGGCAGGCCTTCGGAGTGCGGGAAGTCGGAGCCGAAGACGAGGCTAGTCCCAGCCCACCACCTCAGCCGCCCGAGTGACGTTCTCCTCGGGATAGGGGGCCACCAGGCAGTGCTGCTTGAATATCTGGCTGGGACGCCCGGGTAGGGTCCCGTAGGTCGGACGGCGGCCCAGCATCACGGCGTGGTCGAGTTTGCGGATCAGATACGGGCAGCCAGACCGTCCCGTACTCGGCAATGAGCACCCTGATGTTGGGGAACCGCCCGAACAGGTTGTGGAAGATCATGGCGGTGCGTGATCTCCATGACCGGCCGGTCACTCCAGTAGAGCACCCACTGGAAGGCGTCGTAGCGGGGATAGGGAACGGTGCCGTCCTCGCTCCACTCCTCGCTGCGGTCCACCCGGTTGCCCCCACCGAGGTGGAGTGCCACCCGCAGCCCGGCCTCGTTGATCACGCGCCCAGACCGGGTCGAAGATCGGGTCGAACGGGGACCGACCATAGGCACTGCCCGCCGGAAGGTTGACGACCCGGGCGCCGTGGTCCATGCCCCACTCGAGCTCCTTGACCGCCAGCTCGGGGTCGACCAACGGCACCTGGAGCGGGCAGAAAATTCGGTTCTCGGTGTTGAAACCCCAGTCCTCGAGGACATATTCGTTCCAGGCCCGGGCCACCGCGTACCCCAGCTCCAGATTTCCCTCCTGGAATGCCGGCTCGTTGGCGGTGCCACCGGTGTGGACCACCGCCGCCTCCACCCCTTGGATGTCCATGAGCTTGAGGCGCGGCTCCTTGTGCTCAAACGCGGGCCGCATCTCGTTGTAGCGCTCGACCAGCTCGGCCCGGGACAGCTGGTCCAGGTCGCGCATCGGATTCAGCCGGTTCAACATCGCCCCAGGGATCGGGATGGGACGGCTTTCCAGAGGCTCCATCTGCGGCACGCTCCCTCAAATCAACGCCGCCGTAACCGCCCTCGGGCACCGGATGGGTGCCGATGGTCCCGGCGATGGTCCCCTCGTCCATGCCTTCGAGCTCGCCCTCCGGGTCCGGAACGCCGATTCCCGCGATCTGCTCCAACTCGGCGTGATACTTCTGCGGCAGATGGCGGATCCGGGCATCCGACGGCGGGTAGATGTGATGGTCGGCGTCGTACACCCGGTACGGCAACCTCACCTCATCCACGTAGACACCGCGAGTTCCTAGCGTTTGTGTCATCCGAACCTCCGAATATTAATTTCCTCTTTAAGTGTAGCTGACAGTGTCGCGGCCCTCAACGAGAGGCACCTGATCAGTTGACGGGTCACGTGTCCCACTCGAGGCGGAGGTAATGCATGCCCGCTACCCCACCGGTGTAGGTGATCTTCTCGCGCTCGGCCACCCGGTAATCTGGGATGGCGGCGTGCCACTCCTGTAGCCCCACGGCGAGCTCGTGACGAGCCAGGTGCGAGCCCAGACAGCGGTGCGAACCAGCCGAAAAGGCGATCTGCCTGTTGACCGTTCGATCAAAATCAAGCGTCAACGGGTCATCGAACACGTCCGAGTCGCAGTTCGCCAGGAACAGCATGGTCGTGACCAGGTCGCCCCTTTGGATCTGAGCGCCGTGGAATTCCACATCCCGGGTGGCTCGGGTTTGGTTCTTGGTCACCGATGGGAAACGACGGAAGAACTCCTCGACTGCGACGGGGATACAGTCCGGGTCTTCGACGATGCGGCGCCGGTGCCCTGGATTATCGGCCAGGAAGCGCAACGTCCAGCCGATGTTGGAAGGCAAGGTGTCTAGCCCGCCCAAGAAGACCGTCGACGCCAGATTGATGGCTACATCAATGTCAACAATTTTGCCGTCAATCTGGCCGTGGGCGATGCCGCTTAGCATGTCGTGACGCGGGAACGTCGTCGCAATTCCAATTCTTCCCGAATGATGCCCCGAATATTGGTCCACGCTTCTTGCATTCTGGACTTTTCATGAAGGAAGGTCTCGGCCAACTGGCGGAACTCTTCCAAGCGCTGGCGCTCAAGACCGTAAAGTTCCCCGAAGATCGCGATTGGATAGCGGCGGGCAAACTCCGCGATGGCGTCGCAGTATCCCCGGTCCTTGAAGCCGGCAACGAGCTGTCGGCACACTTCGTGCATCCTGGGCTCAAGGGGCGCCGAGCGCGGCGGGCGTCATGTACGGCAAGACGATGCTGCGCAGCTTCATCTGTACCGGAGGATCGAACTCTGATGGCATCAACGGGTTGTCCATCGGCCGTTGCGGTTGTGTATGCGTAAACGTCCGGTAGTCCTGCTGCACCTCCCGACAGTGCTCGTATCTTGTCACGATCCACATGCCGCCATCGGAGTCAGTCCAAAATGGGTCCGACTCGCGAAACGGCAGAAGGTGCTCAAACGGATCTTCTTCTATTACCGGCGCGATCGAAAATTTCCAGATCGCGAGCCGGGCTCCTCTCCAGGGTTGTCATCGCGAACTATTTTTTGCCGCAGTCTTCATCTCGGATTGGGTCCGATTGGGGTAGAGGTCGTCGAGGTACGCGTCGATCTCCTGCCGCACAACCGGCATGACCTTCTCGGCGAAAAGGGTCATGCTTCGCGTGGCCATTTCATGGGGCATGGTGCCAAACTGGAACCCCATGGTCACATTGCCGATCTTGTAGTCCTTCAGGCGGGCAATCAATCGCTCGGCTACCGTCTCCGGCGTACCGATCAGAGGCGGATCGCCGGGCATGTCAGCACTGTGGAATGCCTCACGGGTGGCGCGTTCGTAGGCCGCGACTTTATCGGGAGGCAGATGACCGGGTGGGAAAAATGTCTTGTTCGGACCGCCGAAGCCGCGGGCCAACTTGAAAAAGTAGCTGGCGTGCAGAGAGAACTCCTCCATGGCTTGCTCGTCCGTGTCGGCGATATGCACGTGGGCCAGCCAGCCCACTTTGGCCGGATCGTACTCCCGGCCATAGCGCTCGGCCGACTTACGGAAGAACTCGCACTGACCCATGAAGTCGGCATGACCCGTGTTGACGTTCACCCCCATGTAGCCAATGTTCTCCCGGGCACACATCTCTAACGTGCTGGGGCTGCCCACACCGCACACCCAGATTGGCGGGTGCGGCTTCTGCAGCGGACGAGGCCAAGGGTTGACCGCGTCAAGCTGATAATACTTGCCGTCCCAACGAAACGGACCCGGCTCGCTCCAGGCCCGGCGAGCCAAGGCCAGACCCTCCGCGAAACGGTCCCGGGCGTCCGTCGGTGCTAGCGCAAAGTTGTAATACTCAGGCCCCCCGCCGACCACGAAGCCGGCCTCCAAGCGACCCTTGCTCAGCAGGTCAATCATCGAGTACTCCTCGATGGACACCAACGGCGTCTGGCGCAACGGTAAGGCGTTACCAAACACCGCGATCCGGCAGCGAGACGTGCGCTGGCTGATGGCGGCCGCCATCACGTTCGGGCTCGGCATTGTCCCCATGGGCGTCTGATGGTGTTCGTTGACCGTTACACCGTCGAAGCCCAGTTCATCGGCCAGGGCCGCCTGGGCCACATAATCGTGGTAGTTAGCAGCCTGGATCTCCGGATCACACTCGCCGTTTGACAGCGTGACCCACGCCACCCCGTTTTCACCGAGGACCCGGTCCGTGTCGATACCCTGATAGGGCATGTAGTGGAATGTAAAAAACCGCATTGGATTCTCCAAAAAGTAGAGTGCAGGTAGGACAGACGGTCAGGTCACTCGATTACGAGATAATGCTAGTACGGTTCTCTCTGGTCGCGGCCGCTTCTCTGCCGATCCTTGAGGACGACCAAAAGGTGTGTGGACGTCGCAACCAGTGCCTGTCAGCGTGAATCGCAACCATCACCCCGCTCCTCCTTGCGTCGTCGCCAGCAATCGCACAAGTAAGTTGCGGCCACTCGATTCAGGCTCGACGGCGGTAGTCAGATCAGCGTCCGGGGGCTGAAATACCCCGCGGTCCTCGAGGGACCGAATGACCCGCATGCAAGCCCGATTTGTACTGTCGTAAACTGCGTGAGCAGCGGCTTCCCGGTCGCCACTCCTGATCGGACGAAACATACTTTGCAGATCACTAATACGTTCGGATAGAAATCCAAACTGGATCGACGGCGATGCGGGAAGGACGCCGCCGAAGTTTCGGAGAAGATTTCGGACCCGGACGCTGGCGCCGCTGTGATGGAGAATGTTCCGAAATTCCCAGTGCAGCCGGGCAACTTCCTCGTCTTTGGTGGCTTTCCGACCCTCCTGGACAATGTGCTGCAAAGCGGAGATCACCTCGCCGTCCTGGTATCGGGCGACGTTACCGGCTGCCAGGCCACTTAGCGCCCCATACAGCTCAAAGCTCTCGCGCACCGATTCTGGCGTGAAAGGGGCAACGAACACTCCCCGGTGGTAGGCCGTCGTGAGGACGCCATCTCGCTCGAGCGCCAAAACCGCTTCCCGCACGGGCGCTTGACTTAGCCCGAGGGAGGCTGCGATCGCAGCCAGGTCGAGGCGATCGCCGGTGCGCAGGCGGCCCTCGAAGAGCTGCATCATCAGGTCCTCGACAACCTCGTCGCTGACCTTCCGACGCACGAGCTTCGTCCGCTGCCGGAAGACTCGAATCCCCTGCTCTGGTCCGTAACGCTGGAAGTCTTCAGTCCTACTCATGCCATCTGAGGGCCTTCCAACTGGCCCCAGTGCTTGGATGCAACCCTACGGCGACCGTGCCGCCCGTGCTGCGTGTGCGATCGACTCGCCTTCCTCCGTGCCATGGTTCTCAACCGACCGATCGCTCCTTCCGAAGCTCGGCCGAGGATCATACCACACCCTGCATTTCGGTTGCCAGCAACGATGATTGATTAGAGTGGCGGTACCCAAACAACCAAGTCCAGCGGAAACAGCATGACGTCGCAGCGGCAGGGGTAGTCGCTGCCACTCGGACAGCGCTTCGAAGAGGTCCACCGAGAACCCGCATCGGGCGTCGTGGCACGCCACCCTCAGACCCATTGCAGCCAGACGTGCTTTCGGGCATAGTGGCGCACCGGTCGCGTCGGCCAACTCTCTCAGGCACAGTCCGACGAAACCAACCACAGCCAAACCAGAGGTGATGCTATGACGACGTTTGACTTCGGGGCCTTGGGATTCCGAGAGGGAGACGTTGCGGTCGTGACTGGAGGCGGAAACGGGATCGGGCGCGCCGTCGCTCTAATGTTGGCCAGGTCCGGCCTGATGGTCGCAATTTGGGATATGGAGAAAGAAGCTGCCGATCGCGTGGTCGGTGAGATCGAAGCCGCGGGAGGCTCCGGGGTACCTGTCATCGCTGACCTCAGCGTGCAGTCGGAGATCGACAATGCATGGGACCAAACCGACGCACTCGGGCGGCCAGTCCGATATCTCGTCAACAATGCCGGGCCCGCAAGCGTCACTCAGCTTTCCGTTGCGGAGGGCGTTCGCATTGCTATAGGAAGCTATGCTGCGGTGACAGACGGGTTCGTGGCCAGGCATCAAGCAGAAGCCGAAAGCACGACGTTCACTGCATCTATAGCCGGGAACTTCATGGTTGGCGCCACGACCGATTGGTATCCAGCTGCCAAGGCGGGAATCGCCGGATATATGAGGCATATTGCGGTCAAATATCGTGGGCATCCCCGCGCCAACGGTGTGTCGCCCGGTGGAACCGTGACCCGACGGACGGCAGAATCCTATGCCTCACCCGAGCGGCAACAACGGCTAAAGTCTCATCCACTCGGGCGAGCGGCCGAAGCAGACGAGGTCGCCGCCGTGATCTGCTTCCTCCTCTCGCCAGCCGCTTCCTTCGTAAATGGTGTGCTTATCCCCGTAGATGGGGCCGTGTGCTGGACTAACCCGTAGCCCGAATCCAGAGATCGGACTTCGCATTGCCCGGCATGGAATCCAATCGGGACCAATTCCGAGTCTCGAGCCAAATGACAAACAGTGAGTTGCTGACACGGCAGGCCGTGCTGCGGGCGGACAGCATCGCCCTCAAGGATGACCGTCGATCCGTAACCTATCGCGAACTCGACGCTCGTGTAACCCAGCTCGCAAGTGTATTCCGGGATCGTGGCGTCGGCCGGAACGACCGGATCGCGATCTACATGCACAATCGCCTCGAGATAATCGAAGTTTTGCTCGGTGCCTCACGCTGCGGAGCCATCGCCGCCCCTATAAACGCTCGCCTCGCCGCGCCAGAGCTGGCCTATGTCTTCGATGATTGCCAACCGAGCGCCATCATCACCGAGGTCCAGCTTGAAGAGACAGTGCGGGCCGCCGCCGCCCCGGGGCCGCCCATCGTTCTCGGGTCCGGGGATGCGAACGACTTTGAAAACCTGATTGCCGACGCCGACAGGCGGGAACATACAGCCGACGTGGCTGAAGACGAGACCGCCCTGCTGATATATACGTCGGGTACTACGGGCAGGCCCAAGGGAGTGATGCTCAGCTATCGGAACCTGCTGATGAACTCCACGGCCGTGGCGATTGCGCGACACATGCAGGACGGGCAGGAGGTCGGATTAGCGGGAATGCCCCTCTTTCACGCGGGTGGCATCAGCACGTATTTCCCGCTACTTCTCCTGGGCGGCACGGCGGTCTTCGTCCGGGTGGGATCATTCGACCCAGTTTATGTCCTCGATCGCCTTCGTTCAGAGAACGTGACGCAGTGCGCCATGGTACCGCTGCAATGGGCCGCTTTGTGCGACGTGCCCGGTGCAGCCGATCGGAAGTATGAGTTGCGACGGATAATCTGGTCGGCGCAGATGGCGCCCCGTTCGGTCCTCGAAGCAATTCATCGCACGTTTCCTGATGCCGACATCTACTGCAGCTTCGGCCAAACAGAAACCCTGGTCACGTGTATGCTCGATAAAGCCGATGCCGTTCGGAAGATGGGATCCATCGGGAAACCACTGATCCACGTTCAGGCCAGGCTGGTCAATGATCAATTAGAAGACGTCGGGCAGGGGGAGGTCGGCGAGCTGGTCGTCCGGAGCCCGTCCGTCTGTCAAGGTTATTGGCGCAACTCGGAAGCCACCTCGTCGGCGTTTGCCGATGGGTGGTTCCATTCCGGAGATCTCTGCCGTGCCGATGAGGAGGGTTTTTTGTACCTCGTCGATCGCGCCAAAGACGTAATCATTTCGGGGGGTGAGAATATTTACCCAGCCGAGATCGAAGCGGTTCTCCTCGGCCACCCAAAGGTAGGCGAGGTTGCCATCGTTGGAATTCCGCATTCGGTCTGGGGAGAGACGCCTCGCGCCGTCATCGTTGCCGCGGATCCCGGCGATCCTCCCTCGGAGTTCGAAGTGATCGAGTATTGCCGTGGTCGATTGGCCGGTTACAAGCGCCCGACGTCGGTTGTTGTTGTGGACGCGCTCCCCCGCAACGCGGTCGGCAAGGTGGTCAAGCCCCTGCTGAGGCAACTCTTCGCCCCCCCGGCCTACACCGGCAGCTGAGTGCAGCGGTCGGTGCTATGAGGTTCGAACTTCGAGTCCGCCCGGCTACTGGGAAGCCATGGCCTGGATAATGCGCTCGCCATAATCGTGGATGAACGCCGTCGCCTCGGCCACGGTCGAACCCTTCCCGTTCGCTACGACCCAGGTGACCCCGGCATCCTCGAGGTCGCGCACGGCGTCGAGGTGCTGCGCCCAGTCATCTGGAAGGTCGCGGAGGCTGTGGACGACGTCGATCGGGTCGGTCCGACCCGCCTCCTCGGCATAATCGGCCAAGCGACGGATAAATCGCCGGAGGTCGTCGACCGTCTCGAGCGGGGGTGCCTGCACCTGTGCGGCGTGTGTCCGATTCACCGGCATCGACATCCAGCCCTGGGCGCCGGCGGCCACCCGACGCAACGACTCGCGCCCGTTGCCGCCAATCCAGATCGGTGGATAGGGCAACTGAACCGGTCGAGGTTGCACGGTAACGCAGTCCGCGCGGAAGTCGGTCCCGACATAAGACACGGGTTCACCCGTCCAGGCCAGCTTCATGACTTCCAGGCCCTCGTCGAAACGTCGGCGACGGTTGACGAAGTCGGCGCCGAGCGCGGCGAACTCCGGCGCCTGATAACCCAAGCCCACGCCGAGCAGCAGCCGCCCGTCCGAACACAAATCCAGTGTGGCCGCCGCCTTAGCCAGCAGGAACGGGTTGCGAAAAGGGACGACGGCCACGTACGTCAGCAGCTTGATCGTGGTGGTAGCTCCCGCGACCATACCCAGCGCCACGAACGGGTCGAGGGTGTCGTGACCGGTCTGGCGCCATGAGTCCGACGGGGCCGGGTGCTCGTCTAAGGCGACGGCCTCGAAGCCGACGGCCTCGGCTGCCCGCGCCAGCCGGACATGGGCCGCTCCCGTCATCAGCTGTGGGCTCGGCGGGACCCACCGGCCGGGGAAGTAGTAAGCGAACCTCATGGCTCAGCCTCACAGTTATTTCTTCGGTACTGCGGTCGGGCTGGGCGAACTGGCGCTCAGACCTCCCACTCCAGGCGCAGGTAATGGATCCCGGCCACCCCAGGGTAGTACGTCATCTTGTCGCGGTCGGCCACCCGATAGTCGGGGATAGCGGCGTGCCACTCCTGTAATCCGACACCCAGCTCGTGGCGGGCCAGGTGGGAGCCCAGACACCGGTGGGGGCCGGCCGCGAAGGTGAGGTGCTTGTTGCTTTTCCGGTCGAAGTCGAGCGTGAGCGGATCGTCGAATGCCTGGCTGTCGCAATTAGCAAGGAAGATCACGCTCATAACCGGATCGCCGGCCTTGATGCTGGCACCGTGGAACTCGACGTCACGGGTTGCCCGGCTGGGATTCATCGTCACTGACGGAAACCGCCGGAAGAACTCCTCCACGGCCCCCGGGATGCAGGCAGGGTCCTCGACCAGGCGCTGGCGGTCCTGGGGGTGATCAGCCAGGTAGCGCAAGGTCCAGCCGATGTTCGACGGAAGGGTGTCAAGCCCACCCAAAAACACCGTTGAGGCCAGGTTGGTGGCCACGTCCAGATCGACCAGCTCGCCGTCGATACAGCCATTGGCGATCCCGCTCAACATGTCGTCGCGGGGCGCCCCGACGCGTTGCCCCAGCTCGCTGCGCACGATAGCGCGGATCTGCGCCCACGCCCACTGGCGCTGCGACACGTCGTGCATCCAGGTCTCGGCCAGCTGGCGGAACTCCTCCCGGCGCTCCTCGGGCAGGCCAAACAACTCACAGAACACGGCGATCGGGTAGCGCCTGGCGAACTCGTTGATGGCGTCACACCAGCCTCGGTCCTTGAACCCCGCGATCAGTTCCCGGCACACCACGTGCATGCGCGGTTCAAGCGCATCGATCCGCTTCGCCGTCATGAGCGGAAGCACGATGCTACGGAGCTTGGTCTGAAACGGCGGATCGAACGCTGACGGCATCAGCGGCGAGTCCTTGGTGTACGGATCGGTATCCTTGTGAGAGAAGGTGCGGTAATCCTGGTGAACCTCACGGACGTGGTCATACCTCGTGATCACCCACGTGCCGCCCGGTTGGTAGGGATGGTTTTCGCTCCAGAACGGGTCGGCCTCCCGGACCTGCAGAAGCCACTCGAACGGGTCGTCGTGTTGGCCCCCGTGCACGCTGAAATCAAGGGTCGGATTCCGCTCCACCACTGTCATCGCTTGAATACCTCCATCCTTTGGCCAGGCCCAAATCCCTCACGGTGGCCTGGCGACCTTATCACGTCCCGTTCCCTAAAGGATTGCCCGGGAGGTCGCTCTGAGTTTGAGGGTTTAAGGCTGTTCGACCCGGACCCACACTTTGTTTCACCGATCCTCGAACGACAGGCGGGCTTCTATCCGGGTGGTCGAGTACGACCGCTAAGGAAGATCCTCAGGTTGGAGGCGATCCTGACCGCGCGATCCTGCGATTTCGGCCGCCCTGCAATCAATGGCGGCGTGCTAGGCGCCCATGTCGCTGGGAACCGAGTCCAGGGCGGCTTGGATCGCGGTCAGCAACCGTCTCGCCGATGACGGGGCCAGCTCGAGCGCGACCCGGGCGCCCGGCCCCGCGGAGGGGTCGGCGATGTCAATATTGACCGTGTGGTCAGCCATGGCGTGCACGGGGTGATCGAAGTACACCGTGGCGTCGGTCACCACAAACCACTTCCCGCCCGGACCCTTGGCGCTGCCCTTGACCGGTTCGTTGAAGGTCGCATATGTACACACGATCAGCCTTTCAAATGCCGGCCATAAAACTCGGCGATGCGTTCCCAACCATCGTTGGCGGCTTCAACCGAATAGGCGGGGCGGTCCACGGAGAAGAACGAGTGACCGGCGCCGTCGTAGCTGTGGAACTCGTGCTCCTTCCCTTCCCTGGTCAGGATCTCGTCGAGCTCGGCCACCTGCTCGGGGGATGGGAACTTGTCATCCCGGCCGAAGAGCCCAAGCAGAGGACAGCCCAGGTTCGGCAGCTGGTCGACGAGGTTGCGAACCTGGAGCGGGAAACCCTCCGGTGGGGTGCCGGTCACGAAAGCGCCATAACAGTCGATGGCGGCATCAACGTCGAGGTTGCATCCCGCGAGAACGCTCTGGCGGCCACCCGAGCAGTACCCGATCACTCCGACCTTGCCATTGGAGCTCGGCCGCGCCCTGAGGAACTTGGCGGCGCCGTCGACGTCACCGATCAGTCGCTTGTCGGGCACGCCCCCCTGGGCTCGGGCCGTAGCGGCGGCGTCGTCGGGCAATGCCCCCGGCGCCTCCCGCCAGTAGAGGTTCGGGCACACCGCGTCGTAGCCCATCTCGGCAAACCGCCGGACGATCTCCTTGGTGGCCCGATCGTAGCCGGGCATGTGGTGGATCACGATAACGCCGCCCCTACTTCCCGGCATATCGGGCTGGGCCAGATAAGCCTCGATCTCATCACCCTGGTCGCCGGCGATCATCACGGTACGCGCTGTCAGGCTGTCACTCATTGCTCCAGGTGTAGTCGCGAATCGGTCGCTTGGCAACCGGGCGGTGTCGCCGCGTACCAGGACGGACGGTCAGCCCTGCGATCGTCGGCCATGAGGCGCAGCGTCTCATCAAGGTGAACCTCGGGTTGTCCACTAGTCGGCGGCGGCCATCCTGAGCTCGGATTGGGTCCGGTTGGGGTAGAGCTCGTCTAGGTAGGCGTCGATCTCCTGGCGTACCGCCGGCATCACCTGCTCGGCGAACAGGGTCATGCTGCGCGTAGCCATCTCATGCGGCATGGTGCCGAACTGGAACGCCATGGTCACGTTACCGATCTTGTAGTCCTTGAGCCGGGCGATCAGCCGCTCCGTTACGGTTTCCACCGTGCCGACGAGGGGCGGATCACGATGCGGCAGGCTGGTGTTCTGGAACGCCTGGCGGGTATTGCGTTCAAAGGCCGCGATCTTGTCCGGGGGCAGGTGACCCGGCGGGAAGAACGTCTTGTTGGGTCCTCCGAAGCCGCGTGTCAACATGTAGAAGTATGCGGTGTGTTCGCCGAGTTCCTCGACGGCTTGTTCGTCGGTGTCGGAGATATACACGTGGGCCAGCCAACCCACCTTGGCCGGGTCGTACTCCCGCCCATAGCGGTGGGCGGACTGCCGAAAGAACTCGCATTGGCCCATAAAGTCGGCGTGACCGGTATTTACGTTGACCCCCATGTAGCCAAGATTCTCCCGGGCACACATCTCGAGGGTGGTCGGGCTCCCTACCCCGCACACCCAGATCGGAGGGTGGGGCTGCTGCAACGGGCGGGGCCAGGGATTGACACAATCGAGCTGATAGTATTTCCCGTCCCAACGGAACGGTCCCGGCTCGGCCCAGGCCCGTCGAGCCAAGGCTAGCCCTTCGGCGAAGCGCTCTCGGGCGTCGATGGGCGCCAGGCCGAAATTGTAGTACTCCGGGCCGCCGCCTACCACGAAGCCCGCCTCGAGACGACCGTTACTCAACAGGTCGATCATCGAGTACTCCTCGATAGATACCAACGGTGTCTGGCGTAGTGGCAAGGCGTTACCGAAGATGGCGATTCGGGCCCGTGACGTGCGCTGGCTGATCGCGGCCGCCATCACGTTGGGACTCGGCATCGTCCCCATCGGCGTCTGATGGTGCTCGTTGACCGTAACGCCGTCAAAACCCAACTCGTCGGCCAACGCGGCCTGGTCCACATAGTCACGGTAGTTGGCAGCCTGGATCTCCGGGTCACACTCCCTATTGGAGAGCGTGACCCAGGCAACGCCACTGTCACCGATGACCCGGGCCGTATCAATACCTTGGTACGTCATAAAGTGGAACGTGAAAAATCGCACGCCATCCTCCAAGAACGTTGCCTGGCGAACTCTACCAGTATCGCTTATTTGTTGCACCCGGTACGCGAACGGGCTACCGTGTACTACGGCAAGGGGGACCGCAAGCACTGCGGGGTGACGGCGTCCACGGCGTTCTCCGCCAGCTCGATGGGCTCGCCGGTCTCGGCAAGCTGCACCTCCTACGTCGACACCACTAACGAGATCACGTCGATGGCGGCTCCGGCCTTTGGACTGGCGGCGGCTGGTCCCGCAGTCGGCTGCTAAAGTGGAGGCATCGCCAAGAGGCACACGAGCATGACTTATCACACTAAGGAGCTTCATCGTGGCTAGTTTGGATACCAACGCAGACGAGTTGACCCTGCGCCATTTGGCAAACGGGTACACGTTCGGCCTCGACAATCACGATGCCGAGCGCTTTGCGAATGTATTTCTGCCGGATGGCAAGCTAATCATCATCTTCACTGGTTCAAACCAGCCGCCGTCGGAGACCGCCGGTCGCGACGCCCTTCTGAAGATTCCTGCCATGCTCAGCGGTTATACCCGGACAATGCACTTTTTGGGACAGAGTGATTACCAGATCGGTGCCGACACGGCTCACGGACTCGTGTACTGTCTAGCGCATCATGTCTCCGATAGTGACCACGGTGGTCTGGATCACGTGATGCATATGAGCTACGACGACAATTCTGCCCGCGACGCCGATGGTAGTTGGAAGATCGCCGACCGCACGGGAGTCATCCATTGGACTGAAACGAGGCACACGGACCTGCCCCGACCCTGACGGACCGCAGCGACGTGATTTCGATGGCGTGCCCACGAGCTGCGGGTCCACGAGGTGAGTGACTCACGTCCACGCACTGGCGCTTGAGGACAACGAGGCGAACCACTCCTTCGCCCTCACCAGACCGGTCAGGCACTCTTGGCGGCCTGTAAAGTCCAAGATCTCATCCTCGTAGAAGCCGGTGAAGCCCGCTTCGGCTAAGGCCCTGATCATCGCCTCCACAGGTATGACCCCCTGGTCCAGCGCGCCGCGAATCCAGCGTCGCTCCTTGATGCTGGCCGGGCTGAGATTGCTCAACTGCGCCAGGCAAATGTACGGTGTGCTCATGGCGATTTCCTCGTAGACGTGCCGATTCCAATAGACGTGAGCGACATCGAGGACGATGGCCCCTCCCGGCACCTGACGGACGATGTCAAGCGAGTGCATCAAGCTGTGGACATAGCTCACCGTACGTAGAAAAGGATGGACGGGTTCCAGGGCCAGCAGGACACCCTGGTCTCTTGCCTGTGGCGAAACCTTTTGCAGCCGGGCAACGATCTCGTTATCGGCCTCCTCCGTTGTCAGAGAACCAGGGCTGCCGGTGACCATCGTCATGATTGGCGAGCCCAGCGTTGCTGCTGCCTGTATCCCGGCGACCAACGCATCGACACACTCGTCAAAGGAGAGCTCGAGGATCCTCGCTACCGATGTGTACGAGGACACAGTGAGATTGCGCTCCGCCAACAGCCCGACGGTGGTTGACAAACCTGTCCTCTCGACGACGCTACCCAGGAGGCCCACGGCGCCGATCCCCGCCTCGACAACGATATCGAGATCACTCTGCATGCCTTCCTTGAGCAACGCGTTCTGGCAGACGCTGAAAGCCGCCAATCCTGGTTTATGTAGGTCCGACGTCATGGGACCCAGCGTACTGAACCACCGCTTCGAGTTCCCCGAGCGCCAGGCTGGGGTCGACGAAAGCTAAACCCGGTCCCCTCGCTCAGCCCGAGTAGGCACAACCTCGACTGGCGACACCTCCGTTTGGGTTCTGTCCCGAGGGTGGGTAGCTGTCAGCGCCTGAGAACCGTACGCTCTAATGTGAGGATGTGCACAACGGGAACACCTTTCTCGGTCAGCTGGATCTGATCAAGCAGGACTGCGAGCGTTGGCTCGGGCCAACTCCGAGCAACAGATCAGGACGCAGCAGTTTGTTCGGCGGCTTGGTCGCGGCCCAGGCATTGCGGGCTGGTCACCTGAGCGCCGGCCTCGATCGACAGCCTCATTCTGCTCATGCGTACTTTCTTGCCCCCGGCCAATTCGACGAACCCATTCAGTGCGATGTGCTCGTGGTTAGAAATGGCCGGTCGCACTCTGTCCGCCACATCCACGTGAGTCAATCGAAGGTGCCGATTCTCACCATGCTGGCGTCATACCAGGTCCCCCAGGAGGGGCACGACTACCAAATTCGCCAGTTCAATCCCGTGTCTCCACTCAGGGAAATGGAACGACTCGATAGCGGGTCCGTAACTGGAATGACTGATCCCGGACCTTTCGAACTGGTCGACGCCGACCCCGGACCCGATCAGCCCGGCGCCCTCGAGTGGTCCGCCATGCGGTACTGGGCCCGCACACGCGAGTCGCTCCCCCGCGACCCGGGTGTGCACGCCTGCGCCGTACTGGCGATGGGGGATCTCCGTACCGGAAGCCCGCCACGCGCCGCGCTCGCCGCAGCTAGACACGTGCGCATGGCGAGTCTGGACTACTCGATGTGGTTTCGAAGTGCTGTTGTCGCGGACCGATGGATGTTGTTCGATCTGCGGCCGGGTGGCAACGGAGGTGGTCGCGGCCTCACCCAGGGCATCGTGCACGCCGAAAACGGGCAGGTCGCCTCCTTTGCGACGGAGTTAAAATTTAGACGGGCCGATCATCGATCGAGACAGACATCAACACCGGCGGGTCTCTGTGACCACTAAGGATCGATCGCCCGAACCACCTCGAAGATATCCAGGCTCTTCCGCTGGAATTGGGCACTGGGGGGGTTCTGTTGCATGTATTCCATCCAGGCGCGCGCATCCGGTTCCGTATCCCAGGAAGTCACCAGCGCGGCGCTCCCAGATTGACGATCGACCATCCAGTACCCACTGTGAAAGCCGGGTTGCTCGGACGTCCTTGTCGCGGCCCGGTCGATCTTCTCGAGCGCAATGTCAAAGCCGGCGAGATCGATTTGGAAGTGAACCAGCAGAGTATTCACGTGCTGATCTTAGCCTGAGCGAAGGATATCGTAAGCAAGGTCTGGCCGCCACGTCGGAGGGGAGCCGAGATCCCGGGCTAGCTTTATTCCCATGGCAGTCGCAGCGGTGAAGGTCCTCGTCATGGCCCCCCATTTGGGGGCCGACCTGGGCTACGTGGCGGAGGTTGACCCACGTGTTGAGGTCCTTGATGGCAACCGGATGCTGGGAGCAGAGCTCATCGAGCAAGGCCAGGTTTCCGGCGCGCCGCCGCCCGACAGTCCGCCCCGACACGAACGCGATCGGCTTCTAACGCAAGCCGACGTACTACTGATCGGCTATCCCATTCCGCACCGGCTGGTCGATCGGGCGACGTCGTTACAGTGGGCCCATCAAACCCAGGCCGGCGTATCCAACCTGTTCGGATCGGACCTCTGGACGTCCGCCGTGACGCTGACATCAAGCCGGGGAGCCGTGGGGGTCACCGCGATCGCCGAATACGTGATGGCCGGCGCCTTTCATTTCGCCCGGGGTCTGCATACCGGCGCCAGTCTCGACCGAAAAGTCGCCCTGGATCGCGAACAGTATCATTTGAGACCGGTCGCGGGGGCGACGATGGGCATCGTCGGCCTGGGTGGGATAGGTCAAGAGGTCGCTCGTCTGGCCCGAGCCGTCGGCATGCGGGTAGTGGCCACCAGACGGTCGGTCACCGAGACACAGACCGACGTGCAGGGCGTGGACGTGCTCCTTCCGGCCTCCGGGCTTTTGGAGCTCGCCGCCCAGAGCGATTTCCTGGCCGTGTGCTCCCAGCTGACATCGGAGACTAACGGCCTTATCAACAAAGACGTTTTTGCCAACCTGAAGCCGGGTGCAGTGCTTATCAATATCGCTAGGGGCGAGGAAGTCGACGAGCCGGCGCTTATTCACGCAATCGCATCTGGGCGTCTCCGCGGGGCCCTGTTGGACGTCTATGAAGGCGAGTTGTCACGCAGACCACCACGCCAGGAGCTGCTTGATCTGCCTCAGATCATTCTCACCCCCCATATTTCGACTCGGGGCGACTCGGCCGGAGGAGAACCAGTCAGGCGTCTCTTCGCCGAGAATCTGAGCCGCTTTGTCAACGGCAGGCCGCTTCTCAACCAGATCGACCGGACTCGAGGCTATTGACCGCGTTGCTTAGTCTAGGCGGCCGGCTAACTGCCCAACCAGCTCGACCGATCGAACATCCTGGAGTTGCGGGTGTTGGACGTAGATCTTGGTGACGCCGGCGCGTTCGAGGGACCGCAACGAGGACTCCACCTCTTCCACTGAGCCGACGTAGGAGCGTTCTCGCGGCGCCCGAAACCGGGACAGCATTTTCGCCAACCGCGCCTCCGCTGCGGTGCGATCTGGCCCGAGGGCTACGAGGGTCATCATCGATAGAGGAAGCGAATCCGGCTCACGGCCGCGGGAACGGCAGGCTTCGTCCAGCCGCCTGCGCACGGCGGCCGCCTCGTCAGGTACGAGAAAGGCGGTGTTGTATTCGTCCGCGAATCGAGCCGCGAGGGCAAGTGAGCGGGGCCCGCCGCGACCACCGAAGATCAGCGGCGGATGGGGCAACTGAACCGCAGCCGGCAAAGCGCGCTGGCCTTCCAGCGTGAAGTACGTTCCGTGGTAGTCGAATTCACCGGCGCTCCAACTGTTCATCACCACCTCGACATACTCAGCGAACATCGAGAAACGCTCAGAGGCAGGCAGGAAAGGAAACCCGTTCTGCTTGTGCTCCTTTTCGAACCAGCCCGCCCCGACACCGAGCTCGACTCGCCCCCCCGAGACATGATCGGCAGTCACCACGACCCGGGCCAGCTCACTCGGCCATCGAAAGGTGGCGGGCGAAACGAGGGTTCCGAGGCGGATCCGCTCTGTGAGCGCCGCCAACCCGCAGATGGTTGCCCAGGCATCCAGGGCAGCTCCAGGCTCTCCGTGAAAAGAAGTGTAGTGGTCCGACCGGAACAGGCCGTACAAGCCGGCAGACTCGACGGCTTGCGCCGTTGTCAGCCAATCCTCCCAACCAACGTCCTCTTGGCCCTCGACCATCAAACACGTACGCAAGCGTCCTCCTCGGCGGGTCGGGTGCCGCCGACGGTACCCGACGCTCGTCCAGTTCCGCCGTCGACTGCAGCCACCTCTTCGGGGACGGGCGTTCACTTCAGCGCCCGAGCCCGGCAGGATAGCCGTCATACGGCCAACTTTACGCTGTACACCCAGCCGCGTGGGCACCGTCGTGGCTATAGAATAACGTTTCGTGTACCTAAACAAGTTTCTTCGAGGGGGCCCGCGGCTGGATTGGCGCGACCACCCCGTCGCAGAGGGCGAGTCGTCGGGCCGGCAATCTCGGGGGTGCGGGCGTCTTGAACGTGCGGGCCGCTAGTCGTCTTCTACCTCGCCGGCTTGGCGCCCCTGGAAGCCGCCCGGGACGGCCGGTCGGGACCTCGGGGATGCACCCTGACCGTTACAAGTGGATCGCCCTGGTGAATACGACGCTGGGGGTCCTGATGGTAACGATCGATGGGTCGATCGTGCTCATTGCCATGCCGGACATTTTTCGCGGCATCAAGCTAGATCCCCTGCTTCCGGGTAACAGCTTCTACCTGTTGTGGATGATCCTCGGGTATCTGGTGGTGACAAGCGTCCTGGTGGTCAGCTTGGGACGCTTGGGTGACATGTACGGGCGGGTGAAGATCTACAACCTTGGATTCGTAGTCTTTACTTCTTTCTCTCTGTTGCTCACGGTCTGCTGGCTGCACGGCCGCGCCGGCGCCATCTTCCTGATAACTGGTCGGATATTCCAGGGCGTGGGAGGGGCGATGCTCTTCGCCAACTCGGCGGCCATCTTGACCGACGCGTTCCCGATCCATCAGCGCGGCATGGCCATAGGGATCAATGGCGTGGCGGCAACGAGCGGCACGTTCATCGGACTCGTCGTGGGTGGCCTTTTGGCGCCAATCAACTGGCGCCTCATTTTTCTGGTCTCTGTTCCGGTGGGCCTGTTCTGCACGATATGGGCCTATGTCATGCTGCGGGACCTCTCGCCACCGCGCCGTACCTCAGTCGACTGGGCGGGAAATATCACTTTCGCGCTCGGACTGATTACGATCATGGTCGGAATCACCTATGGCATCGAGCCCTACAAGCATCACACCATGGGCTGGACCAGCCCGTCTGTCGTGGCGGAACTCAGTATTGGGGTGATCCTGCTCATCGCCTTCGCCTTCATTGAGAAGCGAACTCCCGAGCCCATGTTCCGGCTGCCCCTGTTCCGGATCCGGGCCTTCACGGCCGGCACGCTGGCCAGCTTCCTGTCGGCGATAGGACGAGGCGGGCTCATGTTCATGATGATCATCTGGCTGCAGGGCATCTGGCTTCCCCTGCACGGCTATGACTTCTCGAGGACGCCCCTCTGGGCCGGTATTTACATGTTGCCGCTGACACTCGGGTTCTTCATCGCCGGCCCATTGTCCGGGATCTTGTCGGATCGCTTCGGTGCTCGCCCTTTTGCGACTGCGGGGATGCTTGCCGCAGCAATCGCCTTCCTCCTTCTGGAACTGCTCCCCGTCGACTTCAGCTACTTGGTCTTTGCCCCGCTCCTGCTGATCATGGGCCTTTCCAATGGCCTGTTCATGTCGCCAAACCGGGCGGCCGTTATGAACAGCCTGCCGGTGGAGCATCGAGGCGCCGGATCGGGGATGATGAGCACATTCCAGAATTCAGCACAGGTCCTCTCTATCGGCATCTTCTTCTCGCTGATGATCGTAGGCCTGGCGGCTACCCTACCGAATTCGCTCTTCCACGGACTTGTGAGCCAAGGGGTTTCGCCGGGTGTGGCCGAGCGAGTCGCCCATCTTCCTCCTGTCGCCACGCTGTTCGCGGCCTTCCTCGGTTATAACCCCGTGCAACATCTGCTCGGCCCGTCGGTGCTGGCCCATCTGCCCGCCGCCAACGCGTCGGTACTGCAAGGGCGGTCCTTCTTCCCGCACCTCATCGCCGCGCCCTTCCGGCAGGGGCTCCATACTGCCTTTGACTTCGCCATCATTGCGTGTCTGGTCGCGGCTGCGGCCTCGTGGTTCAGAGGGCGCCACTATGTTCACCAGGAGGCGACGGACGAAGCCACGCCGTTGGAGGTCACTCATCCCGCCGTCGAAGCGGAGGCTTCGCTCTGACCCTGGAGAACGGCCACGTAGGAAGGCAGGATGGCGGCGAGGCGCACGAAGGCTGACGCCTGGGCGCACGCGTGGGCATCGGCGCTATTCCGGAGGACTCCTGGCTTCGGTCCAGCAAATGGCGCCACCGCTAAAATAGAACTATGGAGTTTCAGGATGTGGTACTGCGTCGGCGCATGGTTCGGGATTTCTCCGACCGGCCCGTGGCCGGCGCGCTCTTGGAACAGCTGGTAGCCAACGCCACTCGTATCCCGTCGGCCGGATTCAGCCAGGGCTTCGCTTTTGTCGTATTGACCGACCCTGGGCAACGGCGCATGTTCTGGGAGACGACCAGCGGGCCGGAGTGGCGGGGCGAGTCGGAGTCCACCGCGCTGACCCGAGCTCCTGTGGTGATCCTCCCGCTGGCCCACAAGCACGCTTATCTCGACCGCTACGCGCTGCCGGACAAGATTCATACTCCGCTGTCCGGGGAGGAGCACTGGCCGGTGCCGTACTGGGACATCGACACCGGCTTCGGCGTCATGCTGATCCT
Organism: uncultured Acidimicrobiaceae bacterium; assembly: GCA_963834775.1. Lineage (GTDB taxonomy): Bacteria > Actinomycetota > Acidimicrobiia > Acidimicrobiales > Palsa-688 > PALSA-693. The sequence goes on along the minus strand of CAWICR010000006.1, from coordinate 28,467 downwards.
GCTGACCGCCGTCGAGCTGGGCTTGGGTGCCTTGTTTTTCGGCATATTTCAAGGCGAGAAGGCCCTGATGGATACGTTGGGCGTGCCCGAGGGATATCGACCCATCGGCGCTATCGCGTTGGGTTACCCGACACCGGGCGAGCGCTCCGAGCCCACGCTGACGAGCGGCCGCCGTCGCATTGACGACGTCGTGAAGTGGGAGCGCTGGTGATGTCCCCCACGGATCGCCTAACCCGCTGATCCTGGCGGCTCGAACTAAGGGACGACTCCCATGGCTCGGAGGTAGTCGACGACTTGTTGGGCCGCGGCCTCTGGGGGCGTAGCGGTCGTGTCGACGTGCACGTCGGCCCGCTCGGGCGGCTCGTAGGGTGAATCGATCCCCGTGAAATTTACCAAGTCGCCCCGGCGGGCCTTGGCGTAAAGGCCCTTTACGTCGCGTGTCTCCGCCACAGCCAGTGGGGCGTCCACATAGACCTCGCAGAACTGGCCATCCGCCACCAGGGCTCGGGCCATGCGCCGTTCCGCCCGGAAGGGCGAGATGAACGAGACAAGCACCACGAGTCCGGCGTCGACCATGAGCTTGGCGACCTCGGCGACCCGGCGGATGTTCTCCACCCGGTCGGCTTCGGTGAAACCCAAGTCCTTGTTGAGGCCATGGCGGATGTTGTCACCGTCCAGCAGCATGGTGTGCACCCCCCGGGCGTGGAGGTGTTTCTCGGTGAGGTTGGCGATGGTAGATTTGCCGGCGCCGGACAAACCGGTGAACCACACGACGCACGGCTGGTGGCCCTTGAGGCGAACGTGGGCGTCCCGGTCGACGTCCACGGCCTGCCAGTGCACGTTCTGGGAACGACGCAGGGCGAAGTGCAACAGTCCGGCGCCGACCGTGGCGTTGGAGAAGCGGTCGATGATAATGAAACCACCCATATCCCGATTGTCGGGGTAGGGATCGAAGGGGATGGGACGGTCCAGGTTGAGGTTGCAGACTCCGATCTCGTTGAGCTCGAGGGTCTTGGCGGCGGCGTGCTCCAGGGTGTTGACGTTGACCCGGTACTTGGGGGCAGCGATGGTGACCCCGACGGTGCGGGTCCCGATCTTCATGAGGTAGGGGCGGCCTGGCAGCATGTGGTGCTCGTGCATCCAGATGATGTGAGCCTCGAACTGGTCGGCCACGGCCGGAGGCTGGGCGGCGGCGGCCAGTACGTCCCCGCGGCTGATGTCGATCTCGTCGCTCAGGCCGACTGTCACCGACTGGCCGGCGAGCGCCTGCTCGAGATCGCCATCCAACGTGACGATCCGCGTCACGGTGGATGTCTGTCCGGAGGGCAGCACCCGCACCGTATCGCCGGGCCGCAGCGATCCGCCCACTATGGTGCCCGAGAAGCCACGGAAGTCCAGGTCGGGGCGGTTGACCCACTGCACGGGCAAGCGGAACGGCCGGGTGGCGCTGTCGTCGTCTATGCGGACGGTCTCCAGGTAGCCGATCAGAGCCGGACCGTCGTACCAAGGGGTGTTCGGGCTGCGCTGGATGACGTTGTCGCCCCTGAGCGCTGACAGGGGGATGCACACCACCTCGGCGAGACCGATTTCGGCGGCGAAAGCCCGATAGTCCGCCTCGATGGCGGCGAACACGTCCTGGGAGTAGTCGACCAGGTCCAGCTTGTTGACGGCCAGCACGACACGCCGGATACCCAGCAATGACACCAGGTAGCTGTGCCGGCGAGTCTGCGTCAACACGCCTTTACGGGCATCGACAAGGATGACCGCCACGTCGCCGGTGGAGGCGCCGGTAACCATGTTGCGGGTGTACTGCTCATGCCCGGGCGTGTCGGCCACGATGAACTTGCGCCGCTCTGTCGAGAAGAACCGGTAGGCCACATCGATGGTAATGCCCTGCTCCCGCTCCGCTTCCAGGCCGTCCAGCAATAGAGCGAAATCGAGGTCGCCGCCCTGAGTGCCCACCCTTTTGGAGTCCGCTTCCAGCGCCGCCAGGTGATCCTCGAAGACGAGCTTCGATTCGTACAGGAGCCGACCGATGAGCGTCGACTTGCCGTCATCCACGCTTCCGCACGTGATGAAGCGGAGCAGCGACTTGCGCTCGTGGGCATCCAGGTAGCCCTCAATATCGGTGGCGAGCATCTCGTCAACGACGTGGGCCATCAGAAATAGCCTTCCTGCTTCTTCTTCTCCATAGACCCGCTCTGATCGTGATCGATCACCCGGCCTTGCCGTTCCGAGGTGGTGGTCAGCAGCGTCTCCTGGATCACCTCGGCCAACGTCGACGCGCTGCTCTCCACCGCCCCCGTGAGCGGATAGCAGCCCAAGGTCCGGAACCGCACGCTCCGCAGCGTCGGCTCCTCCCCAGGCCGCAGCGGCATCCGATCATCGTCCACCATGATCAGCGTGCCGTCCCGGTCCACCACCGGGCGCGGCGCGGCGAGATACAAGGGCACGATCGGGAGCTGCTCGCGGTGGATATAGAGCCACACGTCCAACTCGGTCCAATTCGACAGCGGGAATACCCGAATCGTTTCACCTGGACTGCGCCGCACGTTGTACAGGCGCCACAGCTCCGGACGCTGCTGCTTGGGGTCCCACCGGTGCTGGGCCGAACGGATGGAGAACACCCGCTCCTTGGCTCGCGACTTCTCCTCATCCCGACGGGCTCCCCCGAAGGCGCAGTCGAACCCGAAGTTATCGAGCGCCTGCTTGAGCCCCTCGGTCTTCCACATGTCGGTATGCAGCGCCGACCCGTGATCGAACGGGTTGATGCCCAGCCTCAGGCATTCCGGGTTTTGCCAAACGAGCAGCTCCATCCCGGCGTCCGCGGCCATCTTGTCGCGAAACTCGTACATGGCCCGAAACTTCCAGGTGGTGTCCACATGCAGCAACGGAAACGGCGGGCGGGACGGGTAGAACGCCTTGCGAGCCAAGTGCAGCATGACTCCGCTGTCCTTGCCCACGGAGTACAGCATCACTGGTCGCTCCGACTCCGCCACCGCTTCCCGCAGAATATGGATGCTCTCGGCTTCCAAACGCTGTAGGTGACTCAGCCCGCCCACTGCACCTCCAACAACCTCAGCCTCCAACCCGGGTCCTCCAACGCCGCCAGCCCGCCGCTGGCCGGCTCAGGCCCGCAGATCGGCACGGCAGGCAGCCATGGGTTGGGGACTGTCGCCAACGTCGCGGCTGACGAATGGTCCGTCCTGCTCGGTCGCTGCAGCGGTCGCCAATGGTTGTCTCCTATCGATGATCATCGAATCTAGTCGAGCTGTTCGCCTTCAAAGGTCCCTGCCATCGACAGTTGGCGACGGCCGTGGCCCTGGCTGGGCGACGTCATCGTCCAGCCGGACGGTGGCCTTACCGTCACCGACGACGTGGACGAGGCCGCTATCGAGGTTGCCGCGCTGGTCTGCGCCCGCCGAGCGATCGAAAGCGTTCGAGTGGAAACCTTCTGGCCTTTGACCGGGCCGGTTCCAAGCGACTGGACGTCGGTCTGGTGAACGAGGGACTCTTGCTTGAGGCAACCAGATAGGCAACGCTCCCGCCGCCGGTTCGCGTGCTTTGCACCATCTTCGCGGGAACGGAGACCCCTCCTCGCCCTTCCCCCACCACGGTCACCAGATCCAAGAGGTGCCGAGTGATGAGGGCATTGGTCCCGGTGTCGAAGGGTTACGCTGCTCGGCAAACGAGAACTCGGGAGGTGGTATGTCTCGAGCCGATGAGCATCAGCTGGTGATCGAGCGTCGGGGTCGCTCGCATCGCGCCTACTGCGCATGCGGGTGGACGGGACATGCCTGGAACGAGCTGCGCCCCGCCGAGGCCGACGCCTGGCACCACGTGTTCGGAGATGAGTGCGTCGTGGACGTGAGTGGAACCGGCGTTTCGGCCCGCAGCGCCATGACGCAACCCACCATCGAGAAGCTGGCGTCGCGCGACCTGCCCGGTAGCCCATTTCCCGATGCCGGCCGACGGTTACCCTCGGTGGAAAGCGTCGTGAACCGGGCCCGGGCCCTGGCGGACAGCTCCTCGCCGTACAGCCACCAGGCGGTTCGGGATCTGTGGCGGTTCGCGGCGGAGGATCAAGCTGTGCTGCAGTCGGCCACATCAGAGATATCTGATCTTCTCCGGCAGCACAGCCAACGTAGTGCGGGCACGGCGGACAGCGAGTGGCTCCAGCTGATCACCGCCAAGCGTCTCCTGCACGAGACCATGGAGCAGAAGGAAACCCGCAGCTACTCGTAGTCGGCACCCCGCGCGCCGTCACGGTATCCGCCCTTGTCAAGGCGATAGGAGTTGTCAAGGCGACAGGACTTCGACTTGCCACCAGCCGGCGGCCCGCCGGTAGCGGAACCGGTCGTGCAGACCGTCTTTAGCCTCTTGCCAGAACTCGACCGTGGCCGGAAGGACCCGGAAGCCGGTCCAACGATCAGGGCGCGGCAGCTCGATGCCATCCGGATAGCGACGGGCCAGATCGCTCACCCGATCTTCGAGGACTGTCCTATTGGCGATCACCTCACTCTGAACCGACGCCGCCGCGCTGCGCCGGGCCGCAGGCCGGCGGGTTTGCCAGTACTCGTCGGACTCTGTTGCGCTGACGGGTTCCACGTCCCCAACGACGCGAACCTGCCGGTGCTGCGGCGCCAGCCAGTGCGACACCGTGGCGGCGCGCGGGTGGACTGCCAACTCGACGCCCTTGTCGCTACTGGCGTCGGTGAAGAAGACCAGGCCTCGGTCCAACCCCCGCAGCATGACCAGGCGCGCCGACGGCCAGCCATCGGACGAAATCGTGGCCAACGTCATTGCGTCCGCCAGCACCTCGCCGGCATCCCGAGCCGCGTTCGACCACGCGGCCAGCAGCTGCAGGGGGTCGGTGCCGTGGTCCGCTACGGACCCGACTGTAGCCGTTGGCCGCCCAGAGACGGCCGGCTCCGATACCGATGCCGGACGCCGGCCCCAGCACGGTGAGTCCGAAGTGGCACCTTCATGCTGTTTCATGGAAGGACGCGCCGGGTTTCTCTTCGTTCGGTGGATGTTGGGTCACCTGTATCCAAGATTCAGGAATAGCTGATCCGGCCCAGCTTGACGCCCCTCGGCACCCACCTCAGTGCCACGCGATAGGCGGGCGGAGAAGACCGCGTCCGGCCCCATCACCCGTACCCTGAGCGAATGACCACGCCGCCCCTCACCCTCATGGTCGTGCACGCCCATCCCGACGACGAAGCACTGGGCACTGGTGGGACGCTCGCCCGCTACGGGACTGAGGGGATCCGCACGGTCCTGGTTACCTGCACGAACGGGGAGCTCGGCGACGGGCCTGGAGGTGTAAAGCCCGGCGATCCGCGTCACGACGAAGGCGCCGTGGCGACCGAACGACGGGAGGAGCTGAAAGCGAGTTGCGCCATCCTCGGCGTCGCCCACCTGGAGATGCTCGGCTTCCACGACTCGGGCATGGAAGGCTGGCCGCAGAACACGGCGCCGGGTTCGTTTTGGATGACACCGGTCGACCAGGCCGCGCCGCGGCTGGAAGCCTTGATGCGGCACTACCAGCCCCAGGTCGTCGTTACCTATGACGAGCACGGCCTCTACGGCCACCCGGACCACGTGCAAGCGCACCGCATCACCGTGGCGGCCGCCACGGCCACGGGCATTCCCGCCAAGCTGTACTACACGGCCGTGCCGCGCTCCGCGCTGGCGGGATTCGCCGAGGTGATGCGCCGGCACGGCGTGGAGCCGCCCGAGCCGTTGGAGCAAGACCCGCAGTTCGGAACGCCCGACGAGTTGATCAGCACCGTAGTGGACTGCTCCGGCTTCACGCGGGCCAAGTACGACAGCCTGGCGGCGCACGTCAGCCAGTCGGACAACGTCTTCTTTCTGGATCTCGGCCCCGATCTGTTCGGAGAGCTGATGCAACGCGAGGCGTTCGTGCGCGTCCGCGACCGCACGGGCCAGCCGATCCCCGAGGATGACCTGTTCGCCGGCTTTCGCTAGGGTCACCGGCGACCATGTGGGGCGCGCCGGCGACGTTGACGTCTACGACCTCCTGCCAGAGCTGAGGACCCGCTGGGCGCCTGCCTCCGAGAGGACCAAGCAAGGGGTGCCGTCTGGCGCCCGCCGGTCCGGAGGTTGAGATTGCGAGCGCACGCGGGTACCCGCGGCGGCGCCTCGACACTTGATCAGCGCAGCCGAGGACGGCGCCGATCCACCGTTCGCCACCGGGCAACTGCTATGTTCCGCAGCTGGTAAGTCGCGGGATCCGCACCGGGGTGCGGGCCGATGCTCCCGCAGCCGTGCGGTCTATAGGGTCAGTGAGACAAGGAGAGTAGCGATGCTGGGGTACGACTACCCGCTATTGGGCGTGTTCTGGACGATGCTATGGATCTTCTTGTTCGTGATCTGGATCTGGCTCCTGATCGCCATATTCGTGGACATCTTCCGCAGCCAGGACATAGGCGGGGTCGCGAAGACGTTGTGGGTGGTTTTCATCATCATCCTTCCCTTCCTCGGCGTCCTCATCTATCTGATTGCCCGGGGTGGAAAGATGCAGGAACGGGCGGTGCGGCAGGCCGCGGACCAGGAAAAGGCCTTTCGGGGCTATGTTCAGGACGTGGCCTCCTCCTCCGCTCCGGCCGATCAGCTCGCCAAGCTGGCCGATCTCAAAGATCGCGGCGTGATCACCGACGCCGAGTTCGAGACCCAGAAGGCGAAGATCCTTTCGACGACCACCTGACGAACGTGTGCGCCTCTGAGTCCCAACCCGGCCCCAAGCCCAGCTTCGGAGCGTTGCGCTCGAACTGGAAGACGTATGACGCGCCGTTCGCCACCAAGGTTCGATTGGCGCTGTCCAACAACTGGACCAAGGTCCGAAACCGGCAGAACTGCTGCGGAAACTACGGCCAGCCCGGCTGTTGAGTGTCGAGTGCTCCGCCCCGTGAGGGCGGGACCGCAACCCACGAGCACGACGACGAAGGTGGCCACCCGCACGGCGAACCGCCCGGGCCCGGGCACCCCTGAATCAGTCGCCGACTTGTCGACCACTTTCCACGCTTCGCTGTAGCAGTCACCCTGCTCGGCACGCTGGTCATTTGGTGCCTAGCGCCCTCCGAGAGCCATTCGGTCCCGGGCGCTGAGCAGATTCGGGCCACGAGCAACTGTGGCTCTTGAGATGGCATCTTTGGCCGATACGGATCGGCTTTTTTAACCAAGGGGGACATCTCTGTACCTACAGCGGGCGCGGTCGAAACCGGCTTCTACAGAGCTCAACCGGGACGGCCCACGAGCACTGGTCAGAATGACTTCGGACAGAATGGTCAGAGCACAACGCATTCGTCGCCGGAGGAACCATGTCAGCAAGGATCGAGGACTACGCCATCATCGGCGACACCAGGACGATCGGCCTCGTCGATCGCTCCGGGTCGATCGACTGGTGGTGCGCGCCCCGGATCGATTCCGGCGCTGCCTTCGCCTCACTCCTCGGGACCAAAGACAACGGCCGCTGGCTGATCCGGCCCAAAGACCCCATCACCCGCATCTCCCGCCACTACGAACCCGAGACACTCGTCCTGGTGACGGTGTTCGAAACGGCAACTGGTCGGGTATCGGTCACCGACTTCATGCCGCCCTACGACACCGATCCGACCATCCACCGCATCGTCGAGGGCCAAGCGGGCACTGTCGAGATGGAGTTGGAGATGATTGTGCGGTTCGAGTACGGATCAATCACCCCGTGGGTTGAGGCCACAGGTGACGGACTCCTCATGGTGGCCGGAAACGACGGTCTGCGCTTCCACAGCCCGGTGCCGTTGGGCGGAAGAGACCACACCACGGTCGCGTCTTTTGAAATCGATTCGGACGCCCGGCGATCTTTCTCGCTCACCTGGTTCCCCTCCATCGGCCGTGTCCCGCTCCCCCTCGACAGCCTGGCGGCCCGCACCCACGCCCGGCGCTGGTGGAGGGAATGGGTCGGTCGATGTACCTACGACGGCGAGTGGCGCGACGACGTAATCCGATCGCTCATAACGCTCAAGGCACTGACTTACGAGCCGACCGGAGCAGTCTGCGCTGCGGCTACCACTTCATTACCCGAAGCACTCGGTGGCGTGCGCAACTGGGATTACCGCTACTCGTGGCTGCGGGACGCCACATTCACCCTGCAGGCCTTTCTTACCTCCGGCTATACGGAAGAGGCGGCCGCCTGGGCCCAGTGGCTGCGCCGGGCGGTGGCCGGCAGCCCGGGCGAACTGCAGATCATGTACGGCGTCGGCGGCGAGCGACGCCTCACCGAGGTGGAACTGGACTTTCTTTCCGGCTATCAGGGATCGAAGCCCGTGCGCATTGGCAACCAGGCCTCCACCCAGTTCCAGCTCGACGTGTTTGGCGAGGTGCTGGACTCCAGTCTCACCAGCGCCAGGTATGCCCTGCCGCGCCAGGTGGCGTGGGCCCCGGACCTGCTCTTGGCCGTCCTGGCCCACCTCGAGACGGTCTGGGAGCAACCCGACGACGGCATCTGGGAGGTGCGCGGCCCCCGGCGCAACTTCACTCACTCCAAGGTCATGACCTGGGTGGCCTTCGATCGGGCCGTCCGACTGGCTCAGGACCACAGCGTGCTGCCCCGGGAGCACGTGGCCGGTTGGCAGCGACTGCGGGACCGGATTCATGCGGAGATTTGCGAAAAGGGCTTCGATCCCGAGCTCAACTCCTTTACCCAGTCCTACGGCTCGAAACTGCTCGACGCCAGCCTGCTCATGCTGGCCACCGTGGGATTCCTGCCGCCGGAGGATCCTCGCATTGCCGGGACCGTCGCAGCCATCCAAGAGCGATTGCTCGACCACGGTTTCGTGCGGCGCTACCAGCCGGATGGCCACGTCGATGGTTTGGCCGGGTCCGAGGGTGCCTTCCTGATGACAACCTTCTGGCTGGCAGACAATCTGGCCTTAATGGGCCGCTCTGACGAGGCTCGAGAGATCTTTGAGCGCCTCCGGGGGCTCTGCAACGACGTGGGGCTGCTCTCGGAGGAGTACGACCCCGCTGCCGGCCGTCTGCTGGGCAACTTTCCCCAAGCGTTCTCACACGTCTCGCTGATCAACACGGCCGCCAATCTTTCCACCGCGAGAGGACCATCTCGGGTGCGAAGTTCCAGGCTCCACACTGATCCACCGCGCCTCGCCGGTCAGGGCAGCCGGGGCCGCGCGGGCTGACGAGGAGCGGCGACAGGCCCCGTGCCGAGCAGGATCGGCCCAGCCGCCACCTCGGTGCCCTACGCCGCGGGTTCGGCCGGGGGCTCGGCTGGGGCGCCCTTGTACCCTGGACGGCGTGATCGTACCGGTCGAGACCGGAGCGGGGGAACAGCCCGCGCCGGCATCTTGTTGCCAAGGGTGCGCCCAACGGCATCCGAGCTCGGGTCGATATCACGTTGCCGGGTCGCCCCCGCTCGCAGGGGCGGCCCGAGCGACACAACCCGTGGACTCAACGACCGCTGGGCAGCGCCTGTTGGGAACTTTTTGGAACAGCCGATGACAGAAAAGGAGACCGCAGTGATTCACTCGCAAGAGACCGCCATCCTGGCCGGAGGCTGCTTCTGGGGAATGCAAGACCTCATCCGGAAGCTGCCGGGAGTCATCTCCACCAGGGTGGGATACACCGGAGGTGACGTGGCGAACGCTACCTACCGCAACCATGCCGGCCACGCCGAGGCCATCGAGATCGTCTTCGATCCCGAAAAGTTGTCATTCCGTGACCTGCTGGAGTTCTTCTTCCAGATCCATGACCCGACGACCAAGAACCGCCAGGGTAACGACATCGGCACGAGCTACCGGTCGGCCATCTTCTACCTCGATGACACACAGAAGCGCGTCGCCGAAGACACCATCGCCGATGTGGACGCGTCGGGTCTGTGGCCGGGGAAGGTCGTCACCGAGGTAGCGGCCGCCGGTCCGTTCTGGGAGGCCGAGCCCGAGCACCAGGACTACCTCGAGCGCTATCCCAACGGCTACACGTGTCATTTCCCCCGCCCGGGCTGGAAGCTGCCCCGTCGGGCCGACTCCGGCACGAACGCCGGGACGAGATAAGCCGCAAACCCACCAGCCCCAGCCCAATCCGGGGAGTCCTGTCGGTCAGGGTTCGGGCGGTCGAGGCTTCAGGCGGTCGAGGCTTCAGGCGGTCGAGGCTCGGGCTGACCGTGGCCGACAGTGCGCACGGCTACGGTCCACCCGTCCAAGTCGGGATCGGGGTCACTGAGCGGTCCCGCGCCCGTAGCGGAGGACGCCAATCCCGGCATGCTCGGGGCGAGTCGCTGGGTACCTCGCATCGCGAAGGTGCTACGGACGGATTTATGCAGTCGGGTCCGTCAGGACGGGCCGGCGACGTTTTGGAGGCGCAGCTCGCCGTGGGCGACCAGCCGGCCGTCCTCGTGTGTGATGTCCACCTGCCAAAGCTGCTGGTTGCGGCCCTGGTTGAGCGCCACCGCGGTCACCACCACCCGTCCGGAGGCCACGGCGCGCAGGAAGTGCGTGGTGTTCGTAAGTCCAACCGCTATGAGTCCTCGAGCCTCGACAGCTGCGCTGGCCCCCAGGCTGGCGGCGGTTTCCACGGCGGAGGCATAGACGCCGCCATGCACCACTCCCCAAGGTGTGTGATGCTCGGGGCCGAGATCGAGGTGGCCGACCACCCGGGTCGGGGTGAGCTCGTCGACCTGCAGACCCGCGGCGGCCAGAAAGGTGCCTGGGCCAGCTGCCGGTCGGGGCGAATGCATCAGCTCGTCTGGCACGTCAACCTTTCTCGTGCTTTCTCGTGGTGGACGAAGGCATAGCCCACTTTAAACCCGCTTAGTTCTATAACGCCACTAAGGCGGGACAAAAGACCAACCCGCCCGGGGAGCTCGCGGGGCTAGCGAGTCCGCCGCTCTCCTCACGGTGATCGGAGCTAGCGCGGGCCAGCGAGTCCGCCGCTCTCCTCACGGTGATCACCGTAAAGCGACGGGCAGCCGAGGGACCAGGCACACGGGGGTGATGTGTCCATGCTTCGCGGATCCGATTGCGGGTGGCGCCAAGGGTGGAGCAACTCGAGCGGCATTGGAGCGCGTTGACGTCTACACCTCGCGTCCGGCGGTCAACCGGCGCGAAGCGTGGACGGATTGCCGCCAGTGCTGGGCTGCCCGCGTGAAGCCCGGCGGGCGGTCGTCGCACCGCTCGCCAACGCCTCTCGACGATGCTCCGTCGCCGACCATCACCAAACCACCCTTGAACCGGCACCGGTCCCGCACCTGTCCCACACTGACCCCACAACCCGTGCCACGCTGGTCCCGCACCCGTGCCACGCCGGTCCCGCACTGGTCTGGCCGTACGGGTTTCGAGTCCCCGTCGAGGCGCGGCAAGCTCTAAACCTCGCCATGCCTCGCCGAGTCGGACCGCGTCATGAGCACACCCCTGGCCGCCCGCCGGACCCAGGCCAGGACAGCAGCTACGTCACCGTCGTCGAGAATGTAGGCGACAACTCCGAAGGCGATGATGGCGCAGCCGGCGGCGGGCACGGCAATGGCAAAAGCCTCAAGTTTGTGATGGAGGGGCACCAATGTGCTGACGGCGACCCCAACCCCAGCGCCGGCGGCGCAGGCCACCAAGCCGGCCAGGGCGGCGCGATTGACACCCTGCAGCGCCGCCTTCCCGCAGATCCGGCGGGTGACGATCACCATTGGGATGGCGACAACGGTCTGACCAATGGTGTTACCAAGGGCCAGGGCGGCGACCACCAGGCGAGACGGGACAAGCTCCGTCAGGACCACGTCGGCCACGATCACGATCAGCCAGCTTCCCGCCAGGGCGGCTGCCGCCACCTTGAGCCGCCCAACGACGAACATCACCCGCGACAGGTTCGTGATAACGGCGGTTCCGGCGATGCCCGGAGCAAAAAGAGCGAAGGCCATTACTAGCTGTGATATCTGGTCGGGTTGCTTGGCGAGGACGTGGCCGGCGGGCACGGCGATGGCCGCCATCACCGCGGTACCGAGCCATGACATGAGCAGCACGGCTCGCGTCGATCCGGCACTGGTCCTATCGAATGCCACGCCGTTGCGGGCGGCCAGGATGGGGAAGGCGCTGATAGAGATGGACAGGACCAGGATCGCGGATATAGAAGAAAAGACCTGCGAGGCATAGTTGAACAGGACGAGCGCGCCCGTCTCTCCTCGCCCGTTGGCCAGTACGATGCCTACTACGCTGGTCAGCTCGATAGCGACGAGCTCGGCAAAGCCGACGAGTGCCAGGCCGCCCGCCCGGCGCCCCACTCCGGGCGGGAAGCGCAGGGCAGGTCGAAACCGCAAGTGCAGCCGCCACGTCGGTGGCACCGCCACCAGCACCAGCACGGCAATGCCGATCGTGCTTCCAACTGATAGGACAAGCTCTGCCGTCATCGGCAGTTTCGCTAGCGACTCCCCCTTGCTCAGAGGTACGAAGGCGAGATAGCACGCTATGAGCACCAGGCTGGATACGCCTGGACCAATGGAAGGCGCCGCGAAGCGGCGATACGACTGAAGCAGTCCGTAGAGAACGACTGAGAGCCCGTACAGCAAGGCCTGGGGTGCGAAAGCAATCAGCATGTTGCCGGTGGCAGTCACCATGTCGGCGCGGACGCAGTGCGCGTTCGAGTTGGCCGGGTTGAGGAGCGAGGCGATAGGTCCAGCCGCCGCTGCGATCACCACGACGAGCGGCACCACGATGATCAGGGTCCAGGTCAGCAGGGCCGAGGTGATACTGCCGACTCGAGCCTTCTCGGCCGGATCACTGTCCGCCCGCTCGGCCGAGCGGGCCAACACGGGGACCATCGCGCTCGTGAGCGCACCGCCTAGAACCAGCTCGTAGAGCAGGTTGGGTACCTGGTTCGCGGTGACGTACGCCGTGCCCAGGCAAGTAGCACCGACGGTCTGCGAGAACACCAGGGTCCGCACCAGGCCCAGCAGCCGAGACAGCAGCGTGAGGCTGGCGACGATGGCGGCGCCGCGGGCGATACCAGCGCCGAGACCCGGTGCCAGACCGGGGGCCGCCGGTTTCGCCGGTTCGGCACCTGTACTTTCCTTGGCCAGCACGTGCAAACTCCTATCCCCGCAGGGGAGGCCAACCGTCCTGTCACGTCGCTGGCAGGCAGACTCTGGGTTAGGAGTAAACCGGGCAGTGTGTGGGGCAAGACACGCGGTCCCGATCAGAGGAGTACAGAGCCGAGAAAAAGATACGCCCTACCCGTAGTGGATCCTGGGCGACCTCAGCACGCACGGATCTCGCCGTATACCTCGGGGTCCCGCTCCGAGCGCCGAGGCCTCACGAAGGGCGGTGACCGGCCGGTGGTCTCGCCTTCTACCTGCGCTATTGCGGGTGGGCGCTGGCAGACTCGAACTGCCGACTCCCGCCTTGTAAGGGCGTCCTGAAAAGTTGCACGCGTGTATTTTCCCAGCTCAGATGGGGTGCAAAGTTTCTCCAAGACCCCAAAATGACTCCAGGACCCGAGTTTCGGGTCCTGGTTCGGGTCCTGGACTGACCCCATCCTGGCGTCGGTGCAGTCCTCTGCTCGACGGACTTCCGCAACCGGGACTCGTGGAACCACCGAGGCTTCGCTCTGGGTTGCCCACCTGCTCGCGTCAAGGCTTTCGCTACACTGTAGTGACTGTAGTAGGAGAGATCACTGATGGCCAAGGGTCAGCCGTTCAGCGTGCGCCTAGACGAACAAACCGAGAAGGTCATCGAAGCTGAGGCGCGCCGCACGCGACGCACGAAGAGCGCGGTCGTGGAGGCCTTCACAGAGGAGACTGCCCGAACCCGACGCTTTCCAGGCATCGCATTTCGCGGCGATGATGCGCGACGTCGAGCATGGGTGATCGGGTCCGGTCTCGACGTGTGGGAGATCGCTCACATGCTGGAGGACTTCGGCTCCTCCGAGGCGCTCGTGGCCGACGTGTCTCTGTCGCCTGCGCAGGTTCGTCTCGCTGTTGCGTATCGAGACGCCTATCCAGATGAGATCAACCAAGCCATCTCTGACAACCGACGCCCTCTCGAGGATCTCAGGGTCTTGTACCCGTTCATCGACGTCGTGGAAGTGTGAGGCTTGCGACTTACTCCTCGACGCGAATCTGTCACCAAAACGCATTGGGTCCGCCCTTCAAAGACGTGGCCACGACGTATTGAGCTTGGCGGCCGATGCTTCGTTGGGAGCCCTCGATGACCCGCAGGTTCTCGAACTCGCAGCTCAGCAAGCTCGCATCCTCGTCACGCGCAACTCACGGGACTTCGCCCCACTACTGCGCGAGTGGGCCGAAGCTGACCGCCACCATGCCGGATGCATCCTGATCTGGACGCTTGGCCACCACGAGTTCGCCGCCATCACCAAAGGGGTCGCGCAGCTCCTTCGTGATCGTCCCGACCCAGAACAGTGGCGAGATCTCACGCTCGCGCTCTGATAGGTCGGCCGGCAACAGCCGTGTCGGCCCCCAATCGACGCTCGCATCTCCACCGCCGGCAGGTCCCCAGCGCTCTGCGCACCCGAGGCCCCGACGGGAGAGCGGCCGACGAGGAGCGCGCCCTCGACCGGATGACCGGCGAGTACCTCCGACCGGTTGCAACCCGGCGACAGCACGATCCTGTTCACCTCCGGGCTTCCCGGCCGCGTGGGGGTTCGTGTCGGAGGGGGGACTCAAAACAAAACTCCACGCCGCGTCGGAGGTGCCGACCTCTGGCTGCCAGCCGCGTGACAGGGCTGCCGCCCTATTGGGTTGGAGCCCCTTAGCGGACCCGACGGCGGGCTCGCCTAAGGCGCTCGATCGCCTTTGCAATGTCGGCTGCAAGGTCTGGGTCCGTGGGTGGTTGGCCCGCGTTGTCACAACAGGGTGGTTTCTCCCTTTCGTCATCAGGAACGTCGAGCCCGAGTGCTTCGAGGAGGAGGGTGTAGACGTCCTCGCTCGATTGGTCGTGTCGGCCGATGGCCACCACGACCGCATGATCTTCGGCGGGCCAGACGGTGAGCATCCGGTTATCGCCATAGAGATGTCGGGCGCAAACGTGGTCCAGCGGGGCGCCTGCCAGTCGATACCCGGCCGCCTCGCAACCGCGGTCTCGCAACTCAGTCAAGGCCGTTGCTGCCGCCTGGCGGCGACGCCCTCGGAGGTCGCGAACCTGACGCTGTGCGGTGGCCGTCAGGTCGACGTGGATCGTCTCTTCCTCCCTGAAGGGACCGACAGCTCTTCGAGCAACTCGTCAGTTAGCGGAGCCACCCGCCCAGCACCCAGATCCTCGAAGCCCCGACGAACGCTGTCACCCGCCAGCACACCGCGGTCACGCAACGTGTGCATGACCGCCACCAAAAGGTTTCGGTCCTCACCGTGTTCACGAAGCAGATCCACTGCCCGCTTCACCTCAGCGAGTGACGAGACGCTGACGCGCGCCGGCGCCGTCCTGTCTCGAGCTTGGAGCACGCCTGCTGCGATCCAGGCCCGAACCGTCGGCTGTGAGAGCCCGAGCAGTTGAGCCGCCTCGGAGACTTTCGCACCTCGATCTCGATCAGCGAGGTGGGTGCGCACCAAGTCGAGTGATCGACGTCGGTCCGGATCGTTCTCCTGCTCAGCAAGCTCCTCCAGGGCTAGCAGATCGTCGACGACTTCAACCAGCGACATAGACCCAGGTTACACCGTCGACTTTCGGAAATGGCCCAATATTCGAAAGGCCACCCCAGATGAGGCTCGTCGTGGCCGTTCCCTCGAAGCTTATGATGGCCTCTCGCTGCTCAGACCGCCGACCTGGGCAGGGACTTCGATCGGGGAGGTCCTGCACGAACGCTCTCCGCGGCCGCGGCTGAACTGCGGAGCCATGCAGCGGGATCGGACCGGCCCCAACGTCCGACCCCCGTCGGGCGCTCGATCCAGGTAATCAGTCCCCCGATTACTGCCACAACGACGTCCGCATATCCGGCGTTGTCGTAGCTCTAGCGGAGAATCCCAGGTCAGACGTCGGCTCCGGCGTCGTGGATATGTCTACAACGGGCTTGATGACGATATCGAGCTCGGCACCACCGATCGGGTCCGAACACGTCAATGAGCATGAACGAGCCGTCGGAGCTCCGCAAGAGCCCGCCGTGCCGGGCTGCGGTGCTGGGACCCGTCTTGCTCCGCTCGAGCCCAAATCGGGCTGTTCAAGCGCCCTCTCGCGGTCTCCTGGTTGGCTGACGGTGATCAGGGGTGCCGCCGATCAGCAGCTGCCGGCTCATGATGATGTCGACGGCTCCCGCAGATCGGGGTTTCAGCGACGGCGTTTGAACGTCGGCGACAGACTACGGGGGATGAATGTCCTCGACGAGAGCAAACCCTCGACGAGGACACCGAAAATTCGCTACACACTTCCGGCGATCCGGGCTTATGGGGAGGCGCGGATTATGTGGACGGGGTCGGTGGTGACCGTGTCCTGGGGGGTTGTCCTGGTGTCGTGATCGGCATAATCAGAGGCTGTCCAGGAAGGCGAGTAGCTGATCGCGTGGCCGGTAGCGTCCTGGCTTGATGTGGAGGGGTTTGGTGCGGGCGAGTGCTCGTTCTTTGATCGTCATGTCGGCGTGGGTGTAGATCGAGACGGTGTCGAGTTGCTCGTGTCCTAGCCACAGGGCGATGACGGTGCGATCGACGCCGCGGCGCAGGAGCGCCATGGCGCAGGAGTGGCGCAGCACGTGGGGTGTGAGTTTCTTGGTGGCGATGGACGGCTGGTGCTGGGCGGCTTTGGCTGCGTGTTTTTCAACCAGGGCGCCGACCGCGTCTCGGGTGAGTGGTGTGCCGGCTCGGGTGGGGAACAACGGGTCTTCGGGGGAGCCCTGGCGTTCTTTCATCCAGGCGCGCAGGACCGCCACCACGTCGGATCGCAACGGGGTGGCTCTGGCTTTTCGTCCCTTGCCGCGGCATCGCAGGTGGGCGCCGGTGCCCAGTTCGACGTCGCGGTTGCGCAGGCTGGTGAGTTCTGAGACGCGCAGACCGGTCTGCAGGGCGACGGCGAGCAAGCGCCTGGTCGCGCCGACCGCACCAGGTGTGTGTGTCCGCGCTGGCGACTAGGGCGTCGATCTCGGCGTCGTTGAGGTAGCTGACTTCGGCTCGGTCGCAGCGTTTGGTGGGGATGTCGAGCACTCTGGCGATGAGGGCGGCGTGCTCGGGGTGGCGCAGGGAGGCGAACCGGAAGAATGAGCGGATCGCGGCCAGGCGGGCGTTGCGGGTGCGGACGCTGTTGTGCCGCTGGGTCTCGAGGTAAGCCAAGAAGTCGCCGATCAGCTCGGCGTCGAGATCAGCCAGATCGAGCTGGTAGGGCTGCTTGCCGCTGCGATCCTGCGTGTAGCCCAACAGCAGCCGCCAGGCGTCCCGATAGGTGGCGACGGTGTTGGGGCTGGCCTGGCACTGATGCGAGAGCCGTTCGGTGAAGAACGCTTCCAGGCTGGGGGCGAGGGCGGTCATGACCGGGCCTCGGCTTGCCGTTCGAGGCGCTGGGCGGCCAGCAACAGCAGCTCGGGGACGGCCGACAAATACCAGATGGGTGTGATCATCTGATCTGGCCCCACTTAGGCCCGTTTTGATCATCTGATTTGGCCCCACTCTGTTGGGGATCCACCACCTGGTCGGGCGGGCTTCGGAGCGTGGGTGCATGCCCAGGCCGAGGTCGAAGGTGGAGCTGTACGAGCAGATACGTAAGGCGCATGCCCGGGAGGGGCTGTCGATCCGGGAGTTGTCTCGCCGGTTCGGGGTTCATCGCCGGGATGTGCGGGCGGCGTTGGTGTCGGCCGTGCCTCCGTCTCGGCGGCCGCCGCCGCCTCGGGTGGCGCCGGCGTTGGGGCCGTGGAAGGCGGTCATCGACGGCTGGTTGGAGGCGGACCGATCAGCGCCGCGCAAGCAGCGTCACACCGGCCGGCGGGTGTGGGAGCGCCTGGTGGACGAGCACGGCGCGGCGGTAGCGGAGTCGACGGTGCGCCGTTATGTGGGCGAGGTCCGTCGCCGAGAGGCGTTCCCGTTGTTCGATGTGATGGTCCCTCAGCGCCATCCGATGGGCGAGGAGGCGGAGGTCGACTTCGGCGATATCAGCGTCTACCTGGACGGGATTCTGACCGTGGTGCACCTGTTCGTGATGCGGCTGTCGGCGTCGGGGCAGGCGTTCCGCCGGGCCTATCTGAACGAGGCCCAGGAGGTGTTCTTGGACGGCCATGTCCACGCGTTCGAGACGTTCGGTGGGGTGCCGGGCACGGTCCGCTACGACAACTTGAAAGCAGCGGTGGTGCGGGTGATGAAAGGCCGCGACCGCACCGAGTCGGAGCGGTTCGTGGCGTTGCGTTCGCATTACCGCTTCGACTCGTTCTATTGCCGGCCGGGTCTCGAGGGCAGCCACGAAAAGGGCGGGGTGGAAGGAGAGATCGGCCGGTTCCGCCGCCGCTGGCTGGTGCCGGTCCCGCACGTGGCGTCGATGGCCGAGCTCAACGAGCTCTTGACCGCGGCATCGGCCAAGGACTCGGCCCGTCACATCAACCGGCGACGAGAGTCGGTGTGCCGAGCACTTCGCCGTCGAACGGGACTTCCTGCTGCCGCTGCCGGGCGAGCCGTTCCAGGTGGCCCTGTCTTTGCGACCCGGGTCGACCACAAGGCCAGGGTGTCGGTGCGCCAGGTGTTCTATTCGGTCCCGGTCCGCTACGCGGCCCAACGCCTCGACGTGCGCCTGGGCGCGGACAGTATCGAGGTCCTTGACGGTTCGCGGGTGGTGGCCCGCCACCCCCGAGGAGTCCTGAAAGGAAGCGAGGTCCTGACCCTGGACCACTACCTAGAGGTGCTGGCCGCCAAACCGGGCGCCATGCGCAACGCCACCGCCTTGGCCCGGGCCCGCGCCTCGGGCGGATTCACTGACACCCACGACCGGTTCTGGAACCAGGCCCGACGCCGTCTCGGTGAACGCGACGGCACCAAAGCGCTGATCGAGGTCCTCCTGGCCCACCGCACCATGCCCGCAGGCGCGGTCATCGCCGGCATGAACGCCGCCCTGTCTGTCGACTCGGTCGACCCGGCCGTGGTGTTGATCGAGGCCCGCAAAGCGGCCGAGGACTCGACTACCCCGGCGCTTCCCATCGGGGAACTGGCCCGCTTCGACCGGCCCAAACCGACCCTGAACCGCTACGACGATCTGCTGGAGGCGTGATGACCACCAAGATGACCGACAACGCCGCGCTCGCCGCCATCGGCGCGGCCACCATCGAACTGCACCTGCCCACCGTCCGCGCCGAAGCGGCCCGACGAGCCGAGACCGCCAACCGCCAGCAGGCCTCCTATCTGGTCTACCTGGCTGACGTATTGGCCGCCGAGATTGACGACCGCGCCGAACGACGGCGCAGCCGGCGCATTCACGAAGCCCGCTTCCCTCGGATCAAACGCCTGGCCGACTTCGACCTGGCTGCTGCACCCACCGTCAACCCGGCCACCATCGCCACCCTGGCCTCCGGCGCCTACCTGGCCGCCGGTGAACCCGTCGTGCTGCTCGGCGAGTCCGGCACAGGAAAGAGCCACCTACTGATCGCCCTCGGCGTCGCCGCCTGCGAACAAGGACGCCGGGTCCGCTACGTCACCGCCGCCCAGCTGGTCAACGAACTGGCCGAAGCCGCCGACGAACGACGCCTCTCGCGCATCGTGGGCCGCTACGGCCGACTCGACCTGCTCTGCCTCGACGAACTCGGCTACGTGCAGCTCGACAGCCGCGGCGCCGAACTGCTGTTCCAGATCATCACCGAACGAGAAGAACGAGCCTCCATCGTCACCGCCTCGAACCTGCCCTTCTCCGAATGGGGCCAGATCGTCACCGACCCCCGCCTCGTCGCCGCCATCGTCGACCGGCTCACCTTCAACGCCCACATCGTCGAGACCGGCACCGAGAGCTACCGGCTACTCACCACCAAGACCGGCCGAGGCCGCAAGAAACCAACCTGAGCAGTGGGGCCAAAACTGGTGATCACACTGGGGCCAGATCTGCTTGACAAACCCATACCAGAACGTGCCCTCCGGACGAGCATGACCCATGTAGGTAGATAGAAGCGGCATGTGGGCTTCAACGTCGACTCCGGCGCGATACCAGTTGACGAGCGTGTCCACCGCGAATCGGTGACGCAGATCATGAAGCCGCGGGGCCCGTCCCGAGGGGCTGGTGAGGCCGACCTGGCGCACCAACCGGCGGAAGGTCTTGTCGTCTTCGTTGTTGAGCCTGGTGCCGACGGTGGAGACGAAGAAGGTCAAGGCCTCGGGGCGGGGGATGAGCTGGTCGCGGAGCTCGGCGTAACGGGCTAGCGCGGCGAGCGTGGTGGGATGGACAGGCAGGGCCCGGCTCCGGCCGAACTTCGATCGCCATATCGTGATCACCCCCTCCTGCCAGTCGATGTCGTCGCGGTCGAGGCGCACCGCCTCCCCCGAGCGCATCCCGGTGGCGGCGATGAGCCCGATGAGGGTCTCGTAGGTGGCGGCCCGCAGCGGTGGGCGCAGGGAGCGGGCGGCCGTCATCAGCGCTGCGATATCGGCGTCGGAGTACAGATAGGGGTCGACACGGCTGGCCCGGAAGGGCAACAACTCAGCAGATGGGATCTCGGTGTCAGCGTCGAGAGCCTTCAAGTAGCGGGCGAAACCGCGCACCATGGCCAGCCGCCGGGCCCACCACACCGGGGTGCTGCCGTCGGCTGGGTGGCCCATGCCAGCGCCAGCTCGGTGGTGACAGTCGTGGCCCCAGCCGCCTGCAGAGAGGTGACGAACTGCGGAAGCTGGATGCCGTGATCGACGTACTTGCGCCCCAGCGAGCGGTGCAGGCTGAGGTAGTCGTCGAGAGCCTGGTCGAGAGCGCTGTCATGCCGCATCACCGGGCCACGGTGCTGCCAGCTGGCGCAGCGCTACGAAGTCGACTTTGGCGTAATGGGCCGTGACTGCCGCGTCGCGCTGGCGCAGCACCTGGCCCACCTCATCGAGCGACGCCCCAGCCCGCAACATGGCGGTGGCCGCGCTGTGCCGCAGCCGATGCGGGCCGACCGAACTCATCCCGGCCCGCACACAGGCGCGCCGCACGACGTCTGCGACACCGCCGGCCGACAACCCCAGTAGTCCGTCCGCTCGCAGGAATAGCGCCCGACAGCTCGTCTTCGCACGACCTTGCCTGAGATAGGCGACGACTGCCTCGCCCACATCGACCGGCAGCGGCAGCCGTTCGGTGCGCGCCCCCTTGCCAGACACGGTGATCTCGCCGGCACGCCAGTCGATGTCGTCCAAGCTCAGCCCGGCGACCTCCCCGGCTCGCAGACCGAGCCGGACCAGCATCACCAAGATGGCATGATCACGCCTCCCGACCCCGCTCTTCTCATCGCCGGCAGCCAACAACAACACCAGCTCCGGCGAGCTCAACCAGCGGGGCAAGCCCGCCCCATGCGGACACGGCGGGGCCGGCACGGCCTGAGCCAGCTGCCGCTCGGTCAGGCCCCGCACATACAGATAGCCCAAGAACGACCGCAACCCCGTCGCCAGCTTCTTGGCGCTGCCAACCCCGAAACGACGGCTATGGCGGACCATGAACCCCGACACCTCAGCCAGCGTCAGCTCCCCCCAGGTCTCGCCCGCCGCACTCCGATAACAGCAGGCGGACCGCTGGCACGTAGTAGCTGACGGTGTTCGCCGCCAGCGCCCGCTCGGCCACCAGCCAACTTCGATAATCCTCCACGAGCTGCTCGTATCCGCTCGCCGAGGCTGCCTTTGGGTATTCAATCATGACTGCTCCTCTCCTCTGGGACCACACCCCAGAGCGAGAGGAGCATCGCTCAACAGACCCGAATTATGCGGAGGAGCCGCACGCCCAACACGCAGACGACCAGCTCAAACGTCCTAACCTGATCCCCCAACCCACATAATCCGCACCTCCCCATAACCCCACTACGAATTCTGCATAAGGGGGCGACTCGGCCCGCGTGGTTAGGGACTATCTCGCCAACGGTGTTTCTGGCGGTTTGGTTTAGTAGGTCTCGGCGGCCGGGAACCGGTCGGCGAAGGTGATGGCGAAAGCGTTCAGCGCCGGCTTCCAACGCATGGTCCATCGTTGTCTGCCCGCGCCGGTCGGGTCAAGGGATCTGGTGACGAGATACAGGCATTTCAAGGCGGCCTGCTCGGTCGGGAAGTGGCCCCGGGCCCGAACGGCCCGGCGGTAGCGGGCGTTTAGGCTCTCGATGGCGTTGGTGCTGCAGATCACTTTGCGGATCTCCACGTCGTAGTCCAAGAACGGGATGAACTCTTCCCAGGCGTTGGCCCACAGGCGGATGATGGCCGGGTAGCGCTGCTCCCACTTGTCGCTCAGCTCGCCGAAGGCGGTCAGTGCGGCATCGGCGTTCACCGCGGTGTAGATCGGTTTCAGGTCCCGCTTGAGCTCGTCCCAGTAGCGCCGGCTGGCCAGCCGGAAGGTGTTGCGGATCAGATGGATAATGCAGGTCTGGACCGTCGCTTGGGGCCACACGTGGCCCACCACCTCCGGGAGTCCTTTCAGGCCGTCACAGACCACGAAGAACGTGTCCTTGATCCCCCGGTTGCGTATGTCGGTGAGAACCGCCATCCAGAACTTGGCGCCCTCCGCCGGTGCCGGCCCACAACCCGAGAATGTCCCGCTCACCCTCGAGGGTGACCCCGATCGCCGCGTAGATCGGCCGGTTGGCCACCTGGCCGTCTCTGACCTTGACCACCACAGCATCGATGAAGATCGCCGCGTACACCTCGTCGAGGGGACGGGCCTGCCAGGCCTGCATCTCCTCGACCACCCGGTCGGTGATCCTCGAGATGGTCTCTTTCGACACCGACGCCCCGTAGATCTCCGCGAAGTGGGCGGAAATCTCGCCCGTGGTCAGCCCCTTGGCGTACAGGGACAGCACGATCTCGTCGACCTCGCCCAACCGGCGCTGCCGTTTCTTGACGATCTGCGGCTCGAAGGTCCCGGCCCGATCCCGGGGAACCTCGATCTGAACCGGGCCGGTGTTGGCCGGCAAGACCGTCTTGGACCGGGTGCCATTGCGGATGTTCTCCGCGCCGATCCCGGCCGGATCGTGCTTCTCGTAGCCCAGATGCTCGGTCATCTCCTCGCCCAAAGCGGTCTCGATCACCGACTTCGTCAGCTGCTTGAGCAGCCCGTCGGGGCCGGTCAGCGACAAGCCCTGCTCCTTGGCCAGACGAACCAACTCGATGGCGGCCTGCTGCTCCGCCGTCACCTCCATCGGCTTCTTCTTGGCCACATCATCCAGTGTTGCAGTCATGGGTCTGTACCCTTTCCTCGCCGAGCGGACCGCTCAGCGTGTCAGGCCACAAACACCGTTAGGTGGACACTCCCCGTGGTTATGGGCCACGAATATGGGACATGCCCGCGTCCGTCGGCGCTGGGGGAGGCGTCGATGTAGGCGGCTCCGGCGCAGTGAGGTCAGCAGATGTCGCCGCTCCGGGCAATCTGTACACGCCCTTGAACGGGACGCCTAATCGCCGCTGACTTGACTCTGGGGCGAGCGACGTCCAGATCGATGCCCTCCTCTGAGAGCACACGAGCACGCCGGGGATCGTCAGAGTCCAGTTGGAGCCCCAACGCCATTTCGATGCCGGTGGGTACCTCCGTCCGAGTACGTGGGGCAGCGGTCGCAACTCCGGTTAGGACAACTCCAGCGCTTCTTCGCCACGCCACGGTCGATAGAGCGGAGGCTCAACGTGTGGGACGGGCATCGAGCGGCGGTGGCGGGTAGTGGTGGCGTGGTGTGACCCTGGGCGGCGTGCTGGGGCACCGCCCGGCATCGGGCGGTGCCCCGATGGAGTCTCTCGCCGGCCGATGCCGCCGCTGGGTTGTTAGGCGTCTCGGACGAGAAACTCGTAGGTGAGGAAGGCGAGGCCGTCACCGATCGTCTGGGTGTTGACGAGGCGCATGGGCTTCTTGTCGCTGGTCTCGCCGAAGAGGCGCTCGCCAGTCCCGAGCACGACCGGGAAGACGACCAACCGCAGCTCGTCGACCAGGTCGTGCTTCATTAGCGTGCGCCCGAGCTGATAGCTGGCAGGGACGACGATTTCTCCGTCTAGCTCCTGCTTGAGCTTCGAGACCTCGGTCACAACATCGCCCTTTAGGACCCTCGAGTTGTTCCAGTCGGGATGTTCGAGGGTGGAGGACACGACGTACTTGGGAATGTTGTTCAACCTGTCCGCAAGCTCGCCGCTCCGGGGTCGCCACCGCGCCCCGAAAAACTCGTAGCTCCGCCGACCCAACAGCCACGCCTCGGCGCCCAGCGCCTCGTGGAGGGCGACCTTGTTCCACGCTTCGAGGTCCTTGCCCCCAAACTGGACGAACCAGCCGCCGAGCCGGAAGCCCTCCTCACCGTCGGGGTCCTGGACCACTCCATCGAGCGAGACGTTCTGCGGGCCGCTCATCACGATCTTTCCCATTTCGCTTCTCCTTATCGTTGGTGTTGTTGGAAGCCGCTGATGTAGGCGCCGCGACGTCGGGAAACTGGGCGCCCGGTGGCCGCCCAGTTCGCCCCCCGGCCGGCGTCTATACAGGATGGAAGTGCGACAGGATCCGGGAAGAAGGGGTGATGCGAGAGTGGTGACAGCCGACCTGATGTCTCGGGCGCGGGTCGGGGACAGCGACGCGTTCCGGGAGCTGACCGAGGCTTACCGTCGAGAGCTCCACGTGCACTGCTACCGGATGCTCGGATCCTTCCAGGACGCCGAGGACGCCCTGCAGGACACGATTCTGGCCGCCTGGCAGGGCATGGGCGGGTTCGAGGGACGCGCCTCGCTGCGCACCTGGCTGTACCGGATCGCTACCAACCGGTGTCTCGACGCGGGTCGCTCGGCCAGCCGACGCCCGGCGAAGGAGAGGGACGTGGCCAATGTTGAACCGCCCGAGGCGACCCGGCTCGGCGAGATCGTATGGCTCGAGCCATATCCCGATGCCCTGCTCGAGGGCGCCATCGACATGCCGCTCGGCCCGGAGGCCCGCTACGAGCAGACCGAAGCCGTCTCGCTGGCCTTCGTGACCGCCCTTCAGGTCCTGCCGCCTCGCCAGGTCGCCGTACTTGTCTTGCGCGACTCCTCGGATTCCACACGAGCGAGGTGGCCGGCATGCTGGACGCGACCGCTGAATCGGTCAACAGCGCCCTCAAACGGGCCCGGGCCAGCCTGCAACGCCGGTTGCCGCCGACCGTCGGCCACGAACCGCCTCCCGTCGCCGGCTCATCCACCGAGGATGCGCTCGTGGCGAAGTTCGCCCGCGCATGGGAGTCGGCCGATCTGGGCGCGCTGGTGGGCC
This sequence comes from uncultured Acidimicrobiaceae bacterium, assembly GCA_963834775.1. Taxonomy (GTDB): domain Bacteria; phylum Actinomycetota; class Acidimicrobiia; order Acidimicrobiales; family Palsa-688; genus PALSA-693. Next base: position 3,145 of record CAWICR010000006.1, on the reverse strand, counting down.
TCCTGACCGACGACGTCTTCATCTCGATGCCGCCGATGCCCTTCGGATATGAGGGCCGCGACGTCGTTGCCCGCTTCTGCGCCAGCCTGTTTGCGGGGCCGCAGGTTGACCTGGTACCGACGCGAGCCAACGGTCACCGGCGTTCGGAGCCTACCTGCGCCCCCCGGCCGGCATCCGCCACGGGACCAGCCTCTACGTGCTCACCCTCACCGGGGACCGGATCTGCGCTATGACCCGCTTCGACAACAGCGTGTTCCCATGGTTCGGGCTACCGCACTCCCTCCCGAGCCGGTAGTTCCGTCCATCTAGCACCCGCGTGTCCGGCCAGCGGGGCGCGGTGGTCCGGACAGCAGCGCCACCCGGAAGGTCCTGCGAATCCGCGTCCGCTTGTTTCACCGGACGAGGTCCACCTACCCCAACGCGTTCACCAACACTGGTTTTGTCATCGAGTGTGTTGTTGAACCGGCCGTGCCCGTGCCAACCCTCCCCGTACTAGAATGCCGACCCGTTCCGTCGTCAATCAGAACACCAGCGACAGACCGCACACCGGGCGCCAGAACTGCGCTCGGCGTTCGTCGGTGCCCACTCGGCAGCGAGCTGGTGACGCCCGACTCGGCAGAGATGTACCTTTCGCCAAACTAGGTCCGGTGGGTCGCGGCCGCGCCATAACCGGCTCGGTGCCGGCATTTGAGGGCGGTGTCGAAACCGCGGAAGGGGGCGTGGGTTATGGGGCATGTTCGATCGCCCTTACTTGGTGGCATGCCCTGTTGACGGGGGGTCGACTGGGGTCCTACTATCCCGACCAGTGGCAGGAGAACCTGCATTTGACAGGCGTCGGGTTCGTCATGAGGCTACCAAGGAGGAGATCCTGGAGGCCGCCTGGGCGCTGGCTCGGGATCGAGGGCTCACCGGATTACTCTTCGCGACCTCGCACTGGCTGTGCACATGCGTCACCAGTCTCTGTACACCTACTTCCCGTCCAAGCAGGCGATCTATGACGCCATGTTCGCCCAGGGTATGGGGGAGTTGGTAGACCGCGGCGCCGGTTTGGTCCTCGACCCGATCCCATCGCCGCTCTTCGCCAAGCAGCTCGGGCGTTTCTTGAGTTCTGCGTCGAGGACCCGGTTCGCTACCAGCTTCTCTTCGAGCGGGTGGTGCCCGACTTCGTACCTTCGGCCGAATCGATGGAACTGTCGCAGGAGGCTCTCTCCTACCTCGAGCGGTGGCATCGCGCCGCCGGTCTGACTGACCCCGCAGATATCGATCTGTGGCGGGCTGTTTGACCGGCCTGGCTGGTCAGCAGATCGCCAACAACCCGGGGGGCCGCCTTGGACCGGGCTGGTGGACCGCGCCATCGACGGCCTGGTGGGTACCGCCAGGGTCTCTGGCCGCCAAAAGACCCCCATCGTCACCCACTCGGCGGCCGGCGGCTCCCACGCGGAGGAGATGAGCCCGTGACCGAGAAACGCTCAGGCGGGCGGCCCTCCCCACCGATCTCAGTGGTAACTGTGGCCGAATCCGCCCTAGCAGATACTCCCGGTCACGCCTTGGCGGCCGCCTACCAGGAGACCTGCAAGGCGATCGGCGGCATGCTCGATGCGCTCACCGACGGCCAACTGGCGACTGTGATCCCGGCTTGTCCGGCCTGGACCGCACGAGATCTGGTCGCCCACATGACGGGACGACAGCCGACGCCATCACCGCCCGCTTCCCGCTGGTCAACCCCCATGGGCCCTGGGCCGGCCGGCAACCGGTCATCGAGGCGTTCGCCGCCGCACAGGTGGCCGCCAGGAAGGACATGACCATCGACGAGGTCCGGGGCGAGTGGGCCGGGCACCTGCCGCTCTTGGTCAACATGCTGCGCGGCGCGCAGCCCTTCCCCCCGGTCGATACCGATCATCAACTGGATGGTGGTCTGCGACTCGCGGCCCACAACCACGACCTGTGCGGCGCCCTCGAGTTACCGGGAGACCGTGACTCGCCCGCTGTGGCCCTCAGCCTCCGGCGTTATGTCGCCGGGCTGAGCCAACGGATAGTTCCGCCGGCCTTCCGGCGCTGGGACTTCGCACCGAGAGCAGCGAATATGTCGCCGGTTACGGCGCCCCCGGCATCGCCCGTGACGACCACACGCTGGGAGCTGTTCCGGGCATTGTGCAGCCGCCGCAGCGAGTCCCAGATCCGCGCCTATCGATGGACCGGCGACCCAGACGTTTACGTACCTCTGCTTGGTGCCTACGGGCTCCCTGGGGTTGACCTGATCGAATGAGCGTCGGCCTCAACAGTTCGACGATCCCTCCCCGGCGCCAGAGTGGTGGTCATCGGCGGCAGCATCTCCGGATGGGCGATAGCAGTGGCGCTGGCCCGGCTGGGGCGCCGAGGTGGAGGATCCTCTACTTCTGGGTGAGCTGCAGCGGTCACGAAACGCGCTGGGAGCAGACGTTCCTCGACCCACTCAGCTCCTTTACGCGCCGGTCCTGGCTCTAGCCCAATAGCCGGCGTTGGAGGGCGCCTCTGAAGCGCTATTCGGGGCGCGATTCTGGGACAGGTCGCCTGTGGGCGACGGACCGATCTGAGTCGGCTGCTCGTCCCACCGGTTCGTCATCGTGAAGCGCCGTTTTGCGTTGCGGTCTCGAGGGCGGGCCGAGCGGCTCTAGGTCCTGGTGTAGGTGTTTAATCGGCGACGAGCCGGCGGTCAGGGCGTCCGGCTTGCCAAAGCGGCGCTCTACTTCGATGAGCCTGGAGGCCAGCCTGTTCATGACGTTGCCGTAACCGCGAAGCTGGGCCGGCCGCCCCGGGGTACCGCTGGGGGCGGGGAGCGTGTCGGGCATCCCGTGGCGGTGGCTAGAAGCGGCGACGCTTCGCTGTGGAAGTAGCGGGACACCACCCCGTCATAGAAGGTGAGCCCGGTGGCGCCACCGCCGAGGGCGAAGGCGTTGAGCGCCAAGCGGCCCGCCACGATGCCGGCTTCGAGGAGCACGGCCCGGTAGCCTCTGGCCCCCAGACCGCCAAGCAGCGGGGAGAGCTCCACGGCGTGGAAGGTGGTGTAGGCAGAGTCGCCGCCGAGGGGCTGGCCCAGGCACAAGCCGGCGCCTGCGGCGCGGGGATCGGCGACGTGGACTCTCGCCTCGAAGCCCCCGGCACAATC
>CAWICR010000005.1:0-196905 GCA_963834775.1 uncultured Acidimicrobiaceae bacterium | reverse complement strand
TCAGGGCGGTCATGTTCACCACCCGCGAGGGCGCGGCGAAATTATCAGCGCCCTTGCGGAGCAGGGCGAGCAGCCCGTCGGTGAGCGCCGCCAGCGCGACGTGATTGATGGCGATGGTCCGCTCGTACCCGTCGGGTGACAGTGCCTTGCTGGAACGCGGCGCCCGCGTTGTTTACCAGTACGTTGAGTCCCTTCGGCGCGGCCTCGTGCACAGCGTCGACCAGTTCCCGAACACCCGCTAAAGATCCGAGGTCTCCGGCTACGGCCAGGTACTGGCCTTTGCCGTTGCCGTTGGTGACCAGCAGGTCGACAGCGCGTCGGGCCTGGTTGGCACGGCGGGCGTGCACTAGCACCGTCGCCCCACTGTTCCCCATGCCTTGGGCGCTCTCATGACCGATACCGCCGCTGGCGCCGGTGACTAGCACGGTCTGTCCATCCAGCCGACCGGAGAATTGAGCGTCGAACTTGCTCATGGTCTCTCCTTGAAGATGCGTCGTAGGAGTGAGTCGTGTAGCCCATTCTGCTAGCCTCGAAGTGGGCTGTCAAACTCAGAAGCTGGTAGCGCGGCACCATGGTTGGTCTCGGTTACCTTCAGCTGTTTGCCAAAGGACCGGCTGCGGCCAGCGGGATAACGGATGGCTCGGGATCAGCTCAACTGGTACCGGCCCGCCGTGGCCGGTGAAGGTACCGGCACCGATCAACAAGCCATTAGCGATGTCGAACGGCAATGCCATCGAGGTGCACGGTCGCCGATGTCGCCGCGAACGGCAACGTCGAAGCCGGCCGCATTGAATTGATCTCCCTTAGCTACTGCGATGACGTGTCCGGCCAGTCGTCCTCTCGAATGGGGCGGCGGGGGGGCCGGGCGGTCAGTAGACGACCATTGAGGAAGGTGTCGACTTTCTCGTTGTAGAACGCGATGAGCCCAGCGATCGGCATCAGTTGGGGGGTCGGGAAGTCGTAGACCCAGGCGATATCGGAGTAGCTCGTGTCACCGACCTGCGCGGTCCAGTAGCCGCTGGTGGTGCCCTTTTATGGGCAGGCGCTGACGTGTCGGTCGGGGCGAGGTGGGTGAAGTCGACTTCGGTGGGGTTGAAGTAGTAGCGAGTCGGCAACCCGGTCTCGAACACCAGCACAGGCGAGCTGGATCGGCCAACATCACGCCGTCGAGTTCGATGCGGATGTTGCGGGTCGAGCGCAGCGCGTCGGCGCGGGTGTAGGGGTCGCGGGGGTGGACGAAGACCTGCTCGTCCTCCTCGAACCAGGCATCCAGGGAGTCCCACTCAAACCGGGCCCGGCCGGCCAATCCCTCGACTGTGGTGTCATTGCCGTAGATCCGCAGCGCGGCCGGCCGGACAACGTCGCCGACCTGTAGGGCGTAGCGGCGGGCGGTGCCGCGGCTGAGCTTCTGTTGGTGCTGTTCGTCGACCAGCATCGCGGGGTCGATGTCGTCGACCGGGATGTAGTACTGCGGGTAGTGCGACCACTCCCACAGATACAGCGCCGACGTCGTGTCCACGACTACGTGCCCATCGAGGACGGCCCGGATCCGCCGTGGGACCGGGGCGGTGTGGTTTATCGGCGGCAGCGCGAGCGGATGGCCGGCGGTCACTAGGACTAGGTGGCTCCGGCCGACGGTGAGGAGGCGGAATCTGGAGTCACCTCGATCAGCTAGGGAGGCCGTCGAGCAAGCTAAACCGGGCATCCATCGCGACACTTCGGACATCGATCAGCTGCTGATATTCGGGCGAGTTGTACCACTTGATAGCCGTCTCATGGTCGGGAAACCGCATGAGTGCCCCTGAAGTGAGCGAGCCATCGCCGTGCAGGATCTCCCAGTTACTGTTGGCGAGAACCTCGCCGCCGTGCTCTTTGGCCGTCCGCCCAGCGTTGGGGCCGTATGTCTCACGATAAACATCCGGGTCCTTGACCGTGAATTCGACAACTACGTATGCGCTCATGTGGATACTCTCCAGTTGTTAGTTGTGATTTGTGCTCTAGGTCTTCCACTGCTAAGCGGCGCCGCCGACAGGCTTTACGTCGCCACTCGGCCTCCATCGACCGCAAGAGTGACGCCCTGGACGAAGCTGGCGTCATCACTGGCGAGGAAGACGATGGCCGCAGCGAGTTCCTCGGGCTGAGCTACGCGACCTGCTGGTGCTAGCGCTGCGAGCTGATTCACCATCTCCTCGGGGACTGCTTCCATCATGCGGGTGCGCGTCGGGCCGGGGGCGACGGTGGTGTACCGAACACCACGCGGTCCGTATTCGGCGGCCCAGGCCTTCGTCAACAGTTCGAGAGCGGCTCGGCTGGCGCCATACAGAGCCATGCCGGCCTGTCCGAAGCTGGCGACCATGGTGGAGTGTTGACGATCGAACCCCATCCGCGTTCGGCCATGGCTGGCGCCGGGCCGCGACGAGGAAGAACGGAACCTTGCGTTCAGCGCGAAGGTCTCGTCGAACTCTGCTTCGGTGGCAGCGCTGCTTGGTCCGAGCAAGGCGACGCCGACGTTGTTGATGAGGATGTCGACATGACCGTCCCCCGCCTCAGTGGCCCATCCGACCAGGTCCTGGGCCGATTCGAGGTCGCTCAAAGTGGTCCGCCTGAACGTTGCGCTGCCGCCGCTGCGTTCGATCTCGGCGACGACGTCTTTGGCTCGTTGTTCATGGCGCCCGACTACCAGTAGGTGAGCGCCGGGGCGGCCAAGGCGATGGCCGTAGCCTCGCCGATCCCGCTCGTCGAGCCCGTCACCAGAGCCGTCTTGCCTTTTAGGTCAGTCATGCGGTGTGTCGTCCTCTCACTCCAAAATGGGTGGTGCGACTCACTCTGACAGCTGGGCACTGGGCTGTCAAACCCAAAACCGTGGTACTGTTGGTCATGGTCGACGAGACGGGTGACCGGCCGAGGCTCACCCCCAAGGGAGCACGCACCCGAGCACGCATAGTGGAGAAGGCCGCCGCCCTGATCCACGAACGAGGGGTCGCAGCACCACCTTGGAGGACGTCAAGGTGGCGGCAGACGTCAGCGGCTCTCAGATGTACCACTACTTCCCCGACAAGAACGACCTCGTGCAGGCGGTCATCGACTACCAAGCCGACGGCATCGTCAACCGCAATCGGCACGCACTCAGCAGCACAAACGGCGTCGAGACCTGGCGGAACATGGTGCTCATCGCAGCGAAGCGCACCAAGGGTAAGGGGGGCTGCCTCTTGGCTCGCTTGCCGGTCAACTCGCCGAGAGTGATCCCGAGGCCAGAGCGCTCATCGCAGCTGGGTTCGATCAGTGGGCTGCCGCCATCGCCGATGGACTCCGATCCCTTCATGCCGACGGGAAGCTCCCGTCCGGTATCGACCCGGACGACCTCGCCATTACTCTGCTCGCCACGCTCGAGGGGGGGCTTCTGCTCTCCCAGGTGCAACAGAGAAGCCGTCCGTTCGAGACTGCGATCAATACCCTGCTCGCTCTCGCCATCGGAAGATGAGCCCGAGCCAGGTTCATTCACAACCATCGCCGAGGTCATCTCACGGCACTTGGATGATGCACGTCCATCCACACAACGCGCCTGCGGGCCGGTTGCCATTCGTCGGGAAACCTCGTTGCGCCCGGTGGCTTGCCCAGGTCTGGCTTTCCGTGAGCTCCCCCCACCGACCCTGACGTCAGCGGCCTGTGCGTACGCAAGAAGCGCCGGAAGGCGCCCCTACTTGGCGGGGGTGAACATTGAAGTAGCGACCATCGAGTTATGAGTCCGAGCGACGCTGTGGTGTCCCATACCACGCGGTCGAACCGGGGCAAGACACGCCCACCAAGTGCCGATCGGAGGCAGGCAGAACGGGAACACCGAACATCGCGAAACGAAAGAGTCTGGGCGCGCCCGATCGAATCCGGCCCAAAAGCGTGGGGCCCGTCTGGATCCCTTAACGTCCGCTCTTGCCGTGAACCTACATTTCGATCCCCGGCGCCTGCAACGCCGGCGATTCGTGTTGGGGCGTCAGCCCCACGCTCCGAAGCTGTTCCCTGCGGAGGACGGCTCGGCGGATGTCAGTGGCGGACGGAGCGCCGTCGAGGTGGTCGTGTTCGGCGGTGATCCGGTCGGCAAACCTCGAGGCTTGCCATCGTTGTTCGTGTCCATCCTGGAGGACGGCCTGAGTGGCGGCCTCTCGGCGTTTGAGGCGGTTGGCGGCGTGATCGATGGTGGCCTGGTGGCGCCCGATCTCTTGGTCGAGGCGGGCGATCTCGGGCGCCACGTGGGCAATACAGCGCTGGTGGGCGTCGGCCTCCAGCCTCACCCAATAGGCGGCTTCGTGACGGCCGGCGTGGCGGTCCCGCCTGCGGGTACCATATTCGGCTGTCCACTCGGCCCGCTGCCGGTTTGCCCGGGCTTCGGCTAGATCCCGGACCGCTCGCCCGGCCTCGGTGCCCGTCCAGACGCCGCTGCCGATGTCGAGGTCGACCCGGGCCTGCCGGGCCGCCTCGAGGGCCTGTTCGGCCTGGCCCAGGGTCGCGGCCCGGTCTGGTTGGCGGATGCCGGCGATGGCCGAGCCGGCGATGGCCTTCTCGGCCTGGAAGAGGGCGGCGAAGTGGGCTTGCTGGTTCGAAGTCAGAGCTCGGAGGTGCTCCCGGTCGAGGGTGGCCGGGTTGGGTAGGGCGGTGTCGATGGCCCACGTCGGGGTGCGCTGCATGGACCAGTCCCGACGAAGGTCGTCGACGGCCTGAGGCAGGTCGTCGGCCATTGTCCACACGTGGGTGCCTCTCGCGGGCCCGGCTCATGGCCACGTAGGCGAGCTCCCGTCCACCGCCGTCGGCAAAAAGATGGGCCCGATCGGTCGTCGATCCTTGGCAGCGGTGAACCGTCGTGGCATACCCATACCCGAGACGTTCGGCCCCTGCATCGTCGGCCCCAAGCTGGACCATCTGGTCGGCATCGGTGCACAGGATGAGGGTCCGGCGCCGCGTATCGACGCCGTCGATCACGGCTCGCTCCGAGGTGATCAGGTTGCCATCGGGTCCGGGCGCCAGAGCGACAACCCGATCGCCGGCCCGGTAGGCGTTGCCGCCGGGGCAGACTAGCTCGGGGCCCGATAGCCGCCCGGTGTCATCCATCCAGGCCCGCGCCCGCTGATTGAGGGTGGCCACGTTGGCTCGCCGCCAGGCGTACAAGCCGGTCTCATGCCCGGCGCCTACATCGGCGGCCCAGGCATCCACGGCTTGCTGCAGGGCGTCGTCTCGGTCGGCTGTCGGTGGATGCGGCCCTGGTGGTGGTACCAGGACATCGCCTTGGCCACGTCGCCGGCGCGCAGCTCCGCCAAATGTGACGCTCCGCCACGTCGTGCTGGCGGCGGTTTTCGCTGAGTTGGTGGACAACCTCGGGGTGGCGGCGGACCAGGGCGGCCAACGCCCCGCCGGGCCCAACGGAACCGAGTTGATGGTGGTCGCCGACCAGCACTAGTTTAGCACCGGCGGCCTCGATCCGAGCGGTTAGGGCCACCAGGTGGGCGTCCTCGGTCATGCCCATTTCGTCGAGGATGACCACGGTGCGCTCGTCGAGAACAAGCCGGTCATGGTCCAGGCGCCACAGCAGGCTGGCCAACGTGCGGGACTCGCCCAGCTCCGCCTCCCTGCCCAGGGTGCGGGCTGCCTGCCCGGAAGTAGCGGTCCCGACCACCCGGCAGCCTCCCGCCTCGAACGCCGCCGCAGCGACGGCGAGCAGGGTGGTCTTCCCAGCGCCCGCCACCCCCACGATCAGCTCGGCGCCCCGCCCCGAGGCGCAGATGCTCTCGGCGGCCTGGCGCTGTTCGGCGGAGAGTGCGGCGCCGATCGACTTCTCGGCCGACGTGATCGCCTGCGCCACCGCCCCAGCAACGGCGACGGGGGCGTCCGTGCGCGCCAACTGGCGGGCGATGGCATTGGCGATGGCGGCCTCGGCGGCCAGTACCGAGGCCAGGGCGTGGGGTTGTTCGTGGGCGCCAGCCACGCCCACGAGGGGGATCACTTCGGGATCTTGGAGGGCCCGACCGACGAGCAGATCGAGCACCCTGGGGTCCTGGCCGAACAGGTGAGGGGCTAACTGGACGAGCACATGGCGGCGGGAAAACACCTTCCGCCGGGCCAGTTCCCCCTCTGACGAGAGCACCTCGCCGAGGATGCGGCGCACACTCTTCAACGTCAACTTGGGGAGCGGTTCGACCTCCCGAGCGGCGCTATCTATGGCGGTGGTGAGGCGTTCGACGGGCCATCCGATGGACGCCAACTCGTCGCTCCAGCGGGTCATCAGCTCGCCCTCCGCGCCTCGCTGCTTGGCCTGGCGGGTGGTCCGGGCTGCCACCGCCCGGGCCTGCGACGAGTGGTCTCCCCGGCCTTCACATTCGGCGTCGATCTCTGCCGCGCGCTTCGAATGAACATCGATGACCGCCTCCGGAACCCCAGCGATGCGCCAATGGCGCAGCCGCCCCGACGGACCCGGATCCGCCTCAATGGCGTACCCCAACCCGACCGCCACCCGGGCCGCCGCGACCCGGCCGACCATGGTGGCGGCGTGCAAATGTTCCCGCCACAGGGCGGTGTCCGCCCCCTTCCATCCGCCTCGTTCGTCGCGCATTTCCACCAGGTTGGCCAGCAGCACGTGGTCGTGCGGGCAGGGGTCACCCGAGGTAAAGATAGAGCACATAAGATTGATAGGCATCTATCAGCGGCGCCGCTCCTTCGGCGTACGTTCTCCCCCATGGTGAACATCCTGCAAGGCCTTGCGGCCAACGCCATCTTCCTGGTCATCGTCGCCTCCCTCGGTTGGATCCTCTACGCGCTTGTGCGGCGGCGGCGCATCGTCCACTTCTTCGGGCTGACGGAGACCCGCAGTCTGATCATCTACACCTCAACCCTTCAGGTTCTGCCGGGAGGCGCAGCCGGTGTCGATGGGCGCCCTCGCCAACTATCAAGGCGACGCCATCCCGGCCTACGAGGCGTCCGCGGCCGCAAAGCTCCAAGGCATCTTTTGGGCCGCCGCCCCTGGGATGAGCGGCATAACCGGGTGGTTGCGTTACCTCCGGCTTGTCGACATCCAAGTCGTTGTCCGAACATCGCCGCCATCTGCTTTGGACGTGACCAGGACAGAGCCTTTCATCACGATCGGCTCTCCGGCCTACAACGGCGCGTCGGAACGGATCGAGACCGAGTTCCCCGTGGGAGGTCGGTTCGCGGCTGGCGGCCTCGAAGTCGAGGGATACCAGTCAGTCATCGTCGGGGGTGAGTTTTCGATGCTGGTCCGAGCCACCGACCCGACCACCCACCAGGTCGGCTTTTACGCCGCCGGAACGTCCGTTGGCGGCTCAGCTGGTGCCGCCAACCATCTACTTGCCAACTGGCGAAATCTGGCGAAGCATCACCGACAGCGAGACTTCGCTCTGCTGCTCCGAGTGAACGAGGACGGGTCGACCCAGGAGGTCATCTACGAAACGAGCGGCCCAGAGCCGACCGTGCCCGAAGCAGAGGGCCGCCATTGATCCAGCGTCTACAGGGGCTGCTCGACGCCGACGCCCCCGCCACTGTCATGGTGGCTGGCGGGCAACTCGGGCACGACCAGGCCGAAGCGTTCCTCGGCCCAGGCCGCGAAGTCGGTGCGGTGACAGTGCTGCCCGGCCCACACGTCCTCGTAGCAGCAGAGCACCAGCCGCTGGCCCGGATGCCGCCGGGCGACGTCGGCCAGGCTGGCGACGATCCGCAGGGCATGGCGGTCCAGCCGCTGGCGGTACGGGACTCTGAAGTCGTCGCCCTCCAGGTGCAGCAAGCCGTACGGGGCCAGCTTCGGGACGAACTCCAGCGGCGGGCCTCGCCAGAACCGGGGTGCGCCCACCGTGATGCGGACAGGACATCCGAGGTCGGGCCGCCAGGTCTGATAGCGGCCGGTGACCAGTGACCCGGCCAGCAGCTCCAGTTGGACGGTTTCATTTACTCATTTTAGTGAACCGGACCAGCGGATATTTGCCCTAATCCAGCCGTCCAAGACACCCTGATAGACATCTATCAACTACGTGCTGGGCGGCTCCATTTCTGAGATGAGGCGGGATCGGCCTCCCAGGGCGGGGCTGGCAGGCATCCTGGCCGGGCGACTCTGGGCAGCCCTGGGCCGCAGCTAGTCGCCCCCGGTGGCCGACGTAGCGAGGTCGTCGTGGGGTGAGGTGTGCCCAACGTCTGAGCGGCCTACCTGCGCCCACGTTCTGAGCGAACCTGCCCCAGGAGCCTTTCTGGAGCGGCGGTTGGGTGGGAATGGGTGGTCTGCTGGGCGCCCAGGAGAGGTCCCTGGACGCCGTCTGGTCCAGCCGTTCTGGCCGCGCTCTGAGGCCCACTAGACGGCTCCAGGAGCCCCGCTGAAGCCGGAGCGTGCCCCCGAATGCCGGTCTGACGTTCAGCGGCCTCTCGCGGCCAGACCGCGCACCATCGACCCGTCGCAGATCGACGACGCCCTGGGCCAGGCTGCCCGGAGCTACTGGAGGGTATCGGGCGGAAGCGGCCGGAACTGGCCTGAAGACCTCCTGGTCAGGGGCCGCTCGATCGTTTCTGTCGCCCAAGGGGAAAATAGTGGGTGGTATGAAGTGAGTTGGAGTGTCGGCCACCAAAAAACCGGGGGGCCGAGCCCTCGGGGCCAGGGGGGCGGGAGGTGGGGGGCCTGACGATGTGGGGCCAGGACCGAGGGGAGAGGGGATGAATGGGGTGCCTGCCTGCCCTCCGAGGGGAGGTGTGGGAATCTTGGACCATGCCCAACGGGGATGTCCGTCATGCCACCACAGACTGGCACCGCCTCCGTCTGCTGATCCTGGACAGGGACCGCAACCAGTGCCAGATCCGGGGTCCTCGTTGCAAGCAGACGGCTACCGAGGTGGACCACATCCTGCCGCCGGTCGAGGGAGGGTCGTTCTGGGACCCAACCAACCTGCGAGCCGCCTGCAAACCCTGCAACGCTTCTTTGGGAGCCGCGGTGCGGGCCAAGCTCCCGGACGGGGACCTACCCGGCGCTTCGGCTGTAACTGCTTCTTGACTGGAGACCGCCAGAACGCCAGGGTGGGCCATGGCGACCGTGCAGATGGACGAGACCACGTCGGAACTCGGGGAACTGGGGACCGTGTCCGACACCTGGTCCAGGCGGGAGTTGCTGACCATGCGGGGGTACGACCAAGCGGTCATCGAGGGCCATGGCAATCCCGCGCCCGAGCCCGAGACAGCCGCTGAGCCGACCTGCCAGCAGTGCGGCCAGCCGATACCACCGGCTCGGGTCGGCAAAGGGGCGCTGACCTGCTCCCCAGCCTGCGCCGAGGCCCGCCGCCAGACCATCAAGGCCGAGAGCCGCCGATCGGCCCGGCAGGCGGCGGCCAGCACCGAAGGCCCTCAGGTGCGGTCGATCCAGCTGGGTTCGCCAGTGCCTGCTGGCCGGAACGGTGATCGCCTCGGATCTCTGTTTCAGGTGCTGATGCGGGCAGGCGCCACCATCGTTCGGGTCGAGGTCGCTCTGGGCGGCGAGACTTGGGCGGTCCAGCGCATCGAACAGAGGAGGACACCATGCCCATGAACAACAAGATGATTTTGCCCAAGGCGCCCCCGCTGCCTTCCACTCGGACGCGGGAACCGACCCTGGAGGAGGCGGGCATCTTCGCGGGCTCCGGGTTCATCATGACCGACGAGGAGCGGGCCGAGGCCGCCGCCGCCAGCGAGGCCCACCGCTCGTACTGGGATCGGGCCATCGCCACCGCCTTGGACCGGCGTTGCGCCTGTTGCGGGACCGGGAAGGTCCCGATGGGCGCTCCTCAGCTGCTGTGTCGGCCCTGCGGGGTAGCCATCGCCCAGATCAGGAGCGAGCGGGCCGCCGCCGAGATGGTGGACGGCCTTTCCCGGCGCCAGCTGGCCGAGAACTGGCTGGACCAGTGACCCTCGACCAGTGGCGCCAGGAACTGGCCCGGCTGAAGCTGCCCGACGGGGGCGTGCGGTGCATCCAGTGGCGGGAAGAACTGCGGTATCTCAAGGGCGAGACGAGCACCCACCCCGGCCTGGACGGCTGGGGGCTCGGTTGATGAGGCCCTGGCGGATGCGGCAGCTGTCGGCTCGGGAGCGGGCCGAGCTGTACGACGGCCCCCTGGCCGATGCCACCGTGCTCCCGGTCCCCGCCACGGGCGTCGGGCGCCAGGCGTGGGCGGGCGCCGTGGTCTACCACGACGCCCAGCGGGGGAAGCCACCGTGGGCCAGGCCCCGCAACCTATGACCTGGACGATCGCCGAGAAGGGGTCGTGGGCAGTGGCCAGCACCGACGACCCAGGCGAGCTTCCCGGCGCCCTGGGGCTGCCGGGGTCCTGGCGGTGGCATCCCCGCCATGCCGCGGTACTGGTGCGGCGGGACCAGGTGGGGACGCTGACCGGCTCGGCCCCGGTGCTGAACGGCATCAACCCCGGCTTCGGCCCGGTGGACGGCGGGACGCCTTGCAGCCTTGGCGGGCTGCGGCTCACTGGAACCACCATGGTCTTCTTCGCTTCCAACCAGGCCACCGACGTGCAGGTGGTCGACGACAGCTCGATCACGGTGACCAGCCCGGCCAAGGCTGACGGTCAGCCGGGGCTGGTGAACGTCAACGTGATCCGGGGCATCGCCAGCAACGCCGTGCAGTTCGACTACCGCTGATCGACGTCTATCTCGGGCTCGGGACGCCTCCTTCGGCGTTAGCCCGGTGAAGGGTGTGAAGGGTTAACCCAACTTCTCGCGCTGTGTGTGGGGCGCAAAGCTCTGAACCCTTCACAACCCTACACCCGAGTGCTCACGGTGAAGGGTGTGTAGGGTCTGGAGCTTTGCTTCTACAGGCGTGCGTGCGCCATGCCCGATAGACCGCCGAACCCTGCACAACCCTGCACCAGTCACGACGAAAACAGGTCATCACGGACACGGGTGTCATCCTCGGCCGCCAGACTCAGCCCCTTCCACCACACACCGACCTTCGTCCGCTCAGTGTCGAAACCACGGTTCTGGAGGGCGGTCGTGAACGCTTTGTTCGTACCCGGCTCATGACCTTCGACCTTGCACCAGACGGCCCAGGCGGTGAACAGGTCCGACGAGCGCACCCGGTGGTGCGGCCCCTGGAAGCAACGCTCGTCGAGGAACCGGCCGAGGGCGTCGGATTCGGCCTTGTAGTCGGCGGTGGCGTCCACCACGCCGGATGGCTCGGCCAGTCCCCGGCGACCCCAATCCTGGTAACCGGCCACCAGCCAGGCCAGGACGGCGTCGGCCTCGCACCGGAGCCGCTCGCCCAGATGCTCATCCCGCTCGTCCACCGGGATGACCACATCGAAGGGCACCAGGCGCAGCCGACGCCAGATGCCTTCGTCGGTGCCGACGACGAGCGGCTTGTGGTTGGTCAGCATGACGAAGGTGTGGGACGGGGCGAAGCTCCAGAAGTCCTCTCGCATGCGCCGGGCCTTGATCCGATCACCGCCCGTGAGTCGTTTCACGGTGCCCTCGGCCAGACGTCGACCGCCATCGGACTCATGCAGGATGGCGAGGCGCAAGCCGAACAGGTCGGCGACGCCGGTGGGATGAGCGTCGAAGCTGCGAGCCGTCAACAGTTCGGGGTCGGCGGCGTCGCCGTAGTCGCCGAGGGCGGCCAGCACGGCATCGACCAGAGTGCCCTTCCCGTTGGCACCCACCCCGTACCAGATGGGCAGGATATGAGCGACCACCCGGCCTTCCAGGGCGTGGCCGAGCAGCCGGGCCAGGAAAGCTCTCATGTCTTCATCGGGTTGGACCCGGTCGAGGAACTTGACGAACTCGGCACCGTGGGCATCCGGGTCGTAGCTGGCCCCGGCGATCTTGGTGAGCAGGAGCGCGGGGTCGTGCGGATCGAGCCGACCAGTCGCCAGGTCGACGACACCGTTGTGGCAGTTGAGCAGCAGCGGGTGAGCGTCGAGGTCGTCGGGGCTGACGGCAATACCTGACTCGGTGCTGGCCAGCCGCAACGCCCCGCTCACCCCGGCCGAGGATTCGCCTCGACGGGCCAGATGCAAGGCGGCTTTCCGCTGGGCGGCGTCAGCGATGGCTACTGCGTCGGTGGTGATCTGTCGGGCGATGACCTTCTGCCAGCGATAAGCCTGGCCGGTGCGATCGCGGTCCCAGCGGGTGCCATCCCACACCAGCCAGGTGTTCCATTCGGGCACGAAACGCAGTTGGTCGCCATAGACGTGGACGAGCCGCTTGGCGTAACCGAGTTCGGTGACCGGCTCGTCGGGCAAAGGGTCTGACGGCAACGGCGTGACGCTGCCGAATCCCTGCTGGTTAGACACGAACCGGCCTCCCTCCTATGTAGATCCAGCGCCGGACGTCCCGGCGTGGATAGCGGGGCACGACGGCCCGCAACTGGTCGAACTCCCACACCGGTCCGCCCGACACCTCAGCGACATCGGCCTGGCGGAAATGGTCGTGACAGCCGGGCACCTTCAACCACTGGCCTCCGAAGGCGGGGAGTCGAACTCCCACCCCCGCTGGTCGGCAGCCAGCCCGATGTCGGTGATGACATCAGCGGCCAGGTCCCTGGTAGCGGAGGGGTCGGCGGGCCGGGCGAACAACCACACCGCCGCCAATCCACCCCCGGCGTCGATGATGACGCTAGGCCGATACGGGGCCATGAACTCCAGCCCGGCCAGGACGGTGGGGCAGTAGCGCCGGCGGTCGCCGGGACGGCGTTCGGCCACGTCCAGCTCGACCATCAGCCCGAGGGCAGAGGCCAGTTCATCGAGCCTTCCGGCCACCCTCGGGCGACTGGTGGCGGTGACCAGGCGCACCATCGGGACGCCGGGGTAGCGGATGTGGACGTGGCCGTGCCGGAGGGCAACGTCGACCCCACCCACGACACCGTGAATCCAGCGCCAGTCCTCACGGACCTCGGCGGTCTGCTGGCGCTCCCACCACTCGGGGACGGTGACGACCTGATCCGGCGTGATCCAGTCGAAGTGACCGAGCGACCGTCCCCCCTTGGCGGTCGGGGACAGGAAGCGCACCGCCACGACGACCAGATGATCGCCGGGGCCGGTGGCGGCGATGTGGTCGAGGACCTTGATGGCGGGCCGGTAGTGATATTCGTCTATCGCTGACCGGTCGTCGCTCACGCCACCCCCTCTGAACCAGCAGTCGGCCGTGAGCGCACAGCGGACGGCCTCTGGTGGAGGCCACCAGCGCCGTGTGGCATGTGGTGCAGAGCAGAACCTCGACGGTCCCGCACTCGCACACCAAATCACGGCCGGGCCGGTCCCGCAGCGGTCCCGGTGACGGACCAGATGCTCGCTGGTCACCTCCCAGGAGTTGGGCAGGAGGTCGTCGGGCGGTGCCGAACGCCTGTCGACACGAGGGGCAAGTTCATCGGTTCTGGCATCAAGGTCGCCTTGAGACCAATCCCTCTTAAAAGACCTCATCGGAGTGGCTCGGCTGACCGCCCGGCCTTGCGGCTCCTCCGACTTTCCCGAATCGCTGTTGTGCAGCCTGGGGACTGATATTGAGGGAACGGGCGATGTGTGACCACGAATAGCACCACGGCTCGCCCCGCAGCCTGGCTACGGCATCCAGCAGGTGGCCGGCATCGTCAGCCAACTGAGCCAACTCGGGCAGTTCATGCAGAACGCCGTAACCGACTCGGCGAGAGTATGCCCTCAGCATCCGAGACAGGACTGCTGCATCAATGAATTCGTTGCTCATGGTCTCCTTCTTTTTCAGTCGGGACCGGAAACCCGAGGGTCGGCTACCCTGGCGCTCGACTTCCTGGTCGGCGGTCGAGCGTTGGGGCCGGTCCTCCTCGGGACCGGCCTCAGCTTGCTTTCGGGGTCTGTTGCTCGGTGGTCTGCTTGCGGCGAGTAGATCGTGGACGTCGGGTCACCGGCTGCCCGGCGCCCAGGATGGCGGCTAGTTGTGCCCGTCTGGACCGGGGTGAGCGGCGGGGCGGCATCCACCAGGGCTTGTATCTCGGCTCCGTTTTTCGGCGGGCGTCGTGACGGCTCACGACGCCCGGCGCCCTCTGGCTAGCTTGCGTTGGGCCTCAAACTGGAACCAAACGGCGTCAAGCTGGTCGTGCCTCGGCCCGGAGTCGGGCCGCTTCACGTTCTCGCCGCTCGGCAGCCTTCCGTTTCAGGGCAGCTTTGGCCCGACCAAGCTGCTCGGGCGGGGTAGATCGGTACGGCACGGGAGGCCCTCCCAAAGTCACGAAATACGGGACTTGGGGACCTCCCGGATCCCTCATCCTGCTGACTCGGGCGCTAGTGGCCCTTCATCCTCCCCGGGGATCCCTCGGGCGGCTCCAGGCTTTCCTCGTACGTCGCCCGTTATCAGTCAGACAGGGCGCTCGGTCGTCGGCGCTACCGATGTAACTACAGATCTGTACTTCCTGTCAACGGAGCTGACGCCAGTCGATCCGCACCCGGCTCGCTGTCGAAACCCCTGCCCCGCCTGGCTGCTGGCAGGACCGTGATCGTCCACAGACAGTCGATCACGGCCTTCTTGCGGGCCAGGTCGAGTGCCAGCCGTCCCATATCTCGCCGGCGTCGGGTCGCCCGGCGATCCCGGCCAGCGGCGAGGTACCAGCAGCGGCGGTCATCTCGGCCTCGGTGGCTGGCCAGCTGCTCGGACAGCCGGGCCTTGCGCTGGCGGTACTCGCCCGGTGTCATGTCGCCGGACTCCACCAGGTCCCCCAGGTTGACCAACCGGGCCCGCAGGCCGTTCGCCTCCTGGGCCAGCCCGGCCATGTCCACCTCGACCCGTGGCACCAGCAGATCGGCGGCGTCCGGCCGAGACAGCCGCTCGACCACCGCAGCCTCGACGTAATCATCGAGCGCCGCCTGGGCACACGACATGTGGCTCGGACTCGACGCAGCGGTACGACGCCAGCCGTGGCCCCCTCGACCCGTCTGCTCGCTGGTAACCGCCCGCCCACCCCTTGACCATCACCGGCCGGTCGTCGTCGGGGTGCGAAGGATGCCCGCAGCGGGCCAGGTGCGACAGCAGGTGCTTGGGCTTCGGACCCGGCGTGGTGCGCCGGTCGGGACTGGACAACACGGCCACCACCGCCTCCCAGGTCGGCCGGTCGATGATCGGCTCCCACAGGTTCTCGACCCCTTCAAGGACCTCACCGTTCCAGGCCATCAACCCGGCCAGCCGAGGCTGGAGCAACATGTCCCGCAGCGACGTATGGGTCCAACGCTTCGCTCTCGGCGCCGGTACTCCTCGGGCGTTGAGGTCCTTCACGACGCCGATCAGCCCCACACCGGATAACACCAACTCGGCTGCCTTCACCAGCACCTCGGCCTCGTCGGCACGGATGGTGCCGTCAAGCTCATGGCCGTAGCGGCGGGCACCGCCACCGAACCGGCCCTCGCAGCCTGGCGCAGCCTGGTCCGGCTGACCCGGCGAGAGGTGTCCCGGCTGGACTTGTTGGCCACGGCCACCATAACCCGAGCCATCGTGATGTCGGCGTCGTTGGCGAGCTTGAGCGACCCGCTGACCGACTCCACCGGGATGCGGGGCACCTTCGACTCGACCACGTCGATCAGGTCCTCCAGGTCTCGAGGGTCACGGGCGGTGCGGTCCAGGTCGGCGGCGATCAGCCCATCGGCCGGCCCGAGGCGAGCAGGTCGAGCATGCGGCGGAACCGGGCCGGACGGTACGCAGCTCCACCCGGCCGTCAGGGAGCCGGATCCTCTTGCGCTTGAACGCCGAGGTGTCGTTCTCCACGACGACGTGGGTGGCGTCGGGGCCGACCTTCCAGCCCAGCGGCGGGCCAGCTTGCGGCCATCTGCGACCTGGTCGGTGACGCCCTTCTCCTCCTCGGCCTTGTCGTCGGAGATGCGGGCCAGGATGATGGCTTTGGTCGGCTTGGTGGCGGCGGCCCCCCGTTTGGGTGTGGTAGACATGCAAGGAGTTTAATGCGCTGTAATCCGGGTTAGGGGTCACCGGCCCGAGACGTGGCGTGTCGAGTGTGCGCGTAGATCAGCCCCCCGGTCTTGGTCGCGGTGGCTCTTCGACCCCTGCGGCCACCGACATTGCGGGTCACATCGTCGAGGTAGGCGAGCGTGGCGTCGCGCTCGGCGTCCATGATCTGATGCATGTGCTCGGCCCGGCCGATCACCCCCAACTCGGCCACGCTCTTATGGGCCGAAATCACCAGGTCCATGCCCGGCCGACGAACCGTCACCAACCGTTCCCCGTTTTGAGGATGGCGGGCGCCGCCCGGTCCGAAGATGGCCTCGTACGCCTCCGGCGATACCGGACCATTTAGATTCAGGGCCGTGGCTCCCCTGCCGTCCCAGCGCAGCGGCGTCTCCCCCCGGGATGCGTAATAGGCCAGCGCCATGCCGGGATAGTCGTCACCCCGCTCCAAGACGGTCCGCCGGTGGTAGGCCACCGACTCCGCCCCCATCATGCGCATCCATGCCATCGACCTCACCTCCTCGTTGCTGGCGATCCGCCCATCCGCAACCCACCGGGTTGCAACCGTGTTGTTCTGATTTTGGTTTATAGCAGCAGTGAGACGGCTTGTGAATGGGTTGTTATGTGAGGGGTAACCAGAGGTTAATAGAGGTAAATGGTTGACGGATAATTGTGATGAGGAACTGGTAGGGGATGGGTCTGCAGGGTGAGTGGTGAGCAGGGGCGGGATCCAAGCGGAGCGAGATGTGTAGCGAATCGGCCATCCCGGTCCCTTAGGTAGAGACCGGCTTCTACCGTCCGACACGAGGTCCGAACAACGTACGGAGATCACAAACCTGCGTCCGCCCTTATCAAGGTGTCGAGTCCGTTGCCCGACCATCGCCGGTCCGGGATGCCGGGGACCGTCTCCGAGCGGACTCTCGCGGACTGCTGGTGTGCGCCCCGCCCATTACTGATAGCCGGTATGAGACGACGGCTACTGGGTGGGGGGTACGTGACGGTCCACCCCCCATATAGGTGGAGCAGAAAGGACAACAGTATGACCACGACCGAATCCGTCCCCAAGCTCGTCAGCATCGATGAGCTCGCCGATCAGCTTGGGACCCGTTCCCGCCACATCCGGCGCTTGATCGCCGAGCGGCGCCTGCCGTATCTCAAGGTGGGCGGCCGCGTCCGATTCGACCCGGCCGAGATCGCGGGCTGGCTCGAGCGGAGTCGGGGTAGCGCCCCTCCAGGGCTTACCCGCCGCGGCCGCCCTACCATGAAACCGGAGCCTGTGACCTGGCCAGGCACCCGAGTCGACCGTGAGCGAGGAGCCGTGACCGAGCAGCGCCGATACGCAGACCATCGGCCGTACCCCGACCCCCCGAGGCGTCTGACGGACCTGACCGGCCCCAGCTCCGGCGTCGTCGAGCTACCGATTACCATCGACTGGGGACCCAGGCGGCGTTACGACCTGGGGGCCGAAGCGGACCGTCGCATCGTCTACGAGCGGGTGCTGCGCGAGGCGGCCGATGCCGAGGAGGTAGGCCGGTACGTGAACGGCGCCATCCTGGTGGACGTGTGGTCGCGCCTGTGGCTTCCGCAGCGAGTACGCCGGGCTTGGGAACAGCGCTTCCCCGAGTTGACTCACGCGGCGTAGCCATGGACGAACTTCAGGACCGTCTGGTCCGACTGGCATTGGGTGTGCTCGACGAGCACGGTTTTGCGCTCGCCGGCGGCTATGCCCTCCAGGCTCATGGACTTGTCGAGCGGATGAGCGAGGACGTCGACCTGTTCACCGACCGGTGGGATAGTGCCGAGTTCGGGCGGCCCGTCGACGCCGTAGTCGACGCCTACCGACAGGCAGGCCTGGAGATCACGATGGTCCGACGGGCGGACACGTTCGCCCGGCTACAAGCCGTCGACCCTCGCTCGGATCTAGCGGGCTCGGTGGACCTCGCGGCCGACCGCCGTGGCAGCGAGCCGGCGCGCCTCTCGATCGGCCCGGTGCTCGCGGAGACAGACGCTGTGGCGTCCAAGGTTGCCACCGTCTTCAGTCGCGGTGAAGCACGCGACTACCTCGACCTGGCGGGCTCCTGGCCAGTGGCCGCTATAGCCACAACCAGCTCGTGGCCATGGCCGCCGAGGTTGATCCGGGATTCACGCCGCGACTGTTCGCCGAGGCCCTCGCCGGCGTCGACCGCTTCCCGGACCAAGAGTTCGCCTCCTACGGCTTCGACGCCGAGCGCATCGCGGCCGTCAAGCGGACCATGCGCTCATGGAGCACCACACTCACGAAGCAGCTGTCGGTGGCACCGGACGAAGCGGCGCCGACCCGGAGTCGGACCCCGCGGGCGCAGGTGTACCGGAGTCCCGATTCCGGGTACCAGCCTCCCGCCCTCGAGGGTCCCAGCTTGTAGCAAAAGTCATATCCGCCCCGCGGATTGAGTTTTCCACGCTCGGCCCTGAACGGGTAACCGGATTGGCCTTCCAGGCCCCCGTAAGTAGAACGACCTTGCGCCATCGGCCGGACGCGAGGGCGTAGTAGGAAGCACACGCAACGAGGAGACACACGTGACCGATCCCGATTCACTGCCGCACCTACTGACCATCGACCAGCTCGTCGAACGGCTCGGCACCAGCAACCGCCACATCCGTCGGCTCATCGCCGAGCGCCGCATCCCCTATCTCAAGGTCGGCAAGCTGGTCCGCTTTGACCCCGACGAGATCACCCGGTGGCTCGACGACTCCCGGGTCGCCCTACGGCCACCCCTGCAGACGGTTGGTCGTACCCGACTTCCCCCGGTTCAACGGCAGGGAACAGCGGACGGCGCCGCCTGACATCTGTGAGTCCCGGCACGAGTGGAGGACCTCTACTACGGCGGTGGGGCAGCTACTCGGGGCGTCGGATCCGGGCGAGGTGACCACGTACCACCACAAGACAGCCGGTGAGATCGCCAAGGTCCCTGCTCGAGAGGAAGCTGCCCACCGCCTGGGTCACTGTAGGGCCATCCTCGCTATCCACGCGGAGCACGGCGATGCCGGGATGATCCCCTGGCGGATACCGACGGACATCGCCGAACCCCCGATCTAGGGTGATCAGGAAGCGACCGGCCCTCCTGGCGGCGTCCAGGACCGCAGGGTCATCCGCGCCACCCAGACGCTCCTCGGCGACGGTGTCGACGTCATGTCCAAGAGACTCCGCCACTCTGCGGGCTCCCTCCGGCAGGTTCTCGTCCAGCTTCAGCTTCAACCGGGCGATGGCTCCAGAGGGAACAGCTCCTCATGGGCTAGCCGAGCCGCGTAGGACAGCGCGGCGCGTATCGAGCCAGGAGGAAGAGTCGGATACTGGTCGTGGATCTCCTCCTCCGACATCCCTCCGGCGAGACAGTCGAGCACTACGGTCACGGGGACACGGGTACCCCTGAGGCGTGGCTGGCCGTGTAGCACCTCCGGGTTGCTCACGATGAGATCGAGCCCGTCGTCAGGCATAGCTCCATCGTCCCACACCCGACCTCGGAGACGGCGTCCCGACTCGTGTAAGACCTCCTGGAAGGCCCCGTCGGAGTAGCCGCTGCTGCCCGCTGGCTACCCCGGCGGACCTCTCTTCCGTTCCCCGCTCGTTCCCAAACCGTTCCCAGAGGCTGCTAAAGTGCCCCCTGACCAGGGAGTTCGTGGGAGGGTACAGAGCCTGCAAAGCCCTGTACAGCGGTTCGATTCCGCTCGCCGCCTCCGTAACGTGGCCGCAGCGGCACCGAGGAAGCTGCGGAGCGAAATGGCCCCTGCAGGTCGCTACTGGTCCAGCGAGTTAGCCGACGTGCGGTCCGCTCGGGCTTCCCCAGCCGTAGGCCCAGCGTCTTCCGCCGTCGCCGAAGAGCAGTCGCCCGAACTGCAGGCCGGGAAAGTGGGCAGCCGCGACGGGCAAGTCCTGCCCCTCCAGCTCACGGGCCAAGGCCTCCCGGGTCTTGCTGGCCAGTCGAGGATCTACGTCGACGATTCCTTCCCAGTCGGGCTCGGTAAGTTCGATCGGGCAGTGGACGACATCGCCGAGAAGCATGGCCCGGGCCGACCCACTAGAAATCACCACGATGGCCGAGCCGGGTGTGTGGCCAGGGGCGTGGCGGACGTCGATCCCTGGCGCGACGGCGCAGTCACCGGCGAACGGCTCGAGATGGGGTTCGAGCGGGGACAGCTTGCGCACGGCTCCGGCGTTGGCATCGGGACTCGAGACGAAGTGGTGCCAGTCCTCGTCATGGCAGCGGTAGGTCGCCGACGGGAAGACAACGACGCCCTTCTGGGTGACCCAGCCCACGTGATCGAAGTGCAGGTGGGTCAGCAGCACGTCGGTGACATCCTCGGGCCGCACGCCCAGCCCGGCCAGACGGTCGAGCAACTGCCCGGCTCTGTATCCATCCCGATCCATCGGACCGAGCCCGGCATCGACGAGCACCACACGATCACCCGTCCGCAGAAGGAACCCGCCGACCGGCATCTCGATCATTCCGTCTGAGGTCAGCAGGTCACGGTGGGCATCCCAGGCGTCCGGCACGCCAGGCCGTCGCAGTAGCTCTGCCGCCACAAAACTGATGGCTCCGTCGATGACCGGGTCGATGCGAATATCGCCCACTTCCATCAGGCGATTATAAACGAAGGTGCCAGTTGCCACACTCTGTGGCATGGCCCACACTGCAGACAACGCACCCGAGCCGCAGGTAGGCGGCGACGATCCCGGCGGTCGGCTGGCTGCCTACCTGGCCCGAACCCAGACACCGCTGGACCTCCTGGCGCTCCTGACGCTGTGGATCGTTATTGTTCCGCCCGGCGACTTCGGGTCAGATGCCCGAACCGCCGCCGTAACGGTGCGCCTGTGCTTGTCCGCCGTGTACGCCGTCGATATGGCCATCCGCACCCTGCTGGCCCCCTCCCACGCTCGCTATCTCCGCCAGCATCTACTCGGCTTGGCCGTCGTCGTCGTCCCCCCGCTCCGGGTCGTCTTCAGCCTCCGGCTGGTGCGGTCCTTCTTTCAGCGCGGCCACCTGAACCGCTTCCTGGTCGCGGCCACTGTGCTGGTGCTCAACGGCGCCGTGGCGGTGTATTTCTACGAACGCCACGCATCGGGGAGCAACATTCACACGGTCGCACAGTCACTCTGGTGGGCCGTGACCACCGTCAGCACAGTCGGCTACGGCGATTATTTCCCCGTTACCGGATTGGGACAGATCGTCGCCTCGTTCATCATGGCCATAGGCATTCTGACGCTCGCCGTCGTCACCGCCCAGGTATCGTCCACCTTCGTCGAGCAGGCGGCCCGTCGCCGGGAGCTCCCCGCCGAGCCGTCACCCAATCCCGGCGAAGTGACGCTCGCCGATCTGGCGCAGCGTTTGGCCCGCATCGAAGCCCATCTCGGTAGCGACGAGGCGCCGGGTCCGTCATCGAAATGACGTGACAGGCGCCTGGCACGAATTGGCGTTGTGGAGGGCCGGAACGGCGCCTCCGTTAAGCTGCCGACCAGGCCGGGGCAGGGCCCCTGGAGCGCCCCGGAAGGGAGAGTGTGATGGCGTGGGATTTCACGACCGAGCCCGAGTTCCAGGCAGAAGCTGGACTGGGCGGACAAGTTCGTCCGGGACAACGTCGAACCGCTGGATCTGCTCTATCCCGAAGCTGGCCTTCTACGCCGCTCGAGGAGCCGCTGCGCAGCCTCGTCAACCAGCTCAAGGACGAGGTCCGCGCCCAGGACCTGTGGGCGGCCCATCTCGACCCCGAGCTGGGCGGGAAGGGCTACGGCCAGCTCAAGCTGGCCCTGCTCAACGAGATCCTGGGCCGCTCAGGCTGGGCGCCGATCGTGTTCGGCTGCGCGGCCCCCGACACCGGCAACGCCGAGATCATCGCCGCCTACGGCACCCCCGAGCAGAAGGAGAGGTACCTCGAGCCGCTGCTCGAGGGCGAGGCTTCTCCTGCTACTCGATGACCGAGCCCCAGGGCGGCTCGGACCCGAAGCAGTTCAAGTGCCGGGCCGAGCGCGACGGCGACGAGTGGGTCATCAACGGCGACAAGTTCTTCTCGTCCAACCTGCGCACCGCCCAGTTCCTGATCGTCATGGCGGTGACGAACCCCGACGTGTCCCCCTACAGGGGCATGTCGATGTTCCTGGTGCCGGCGGACACGCCCGGAATCCACGTGCTGCACCACCTGGGCCTCGGCATCGGAGGGCTGGCACGAGGGCAGCCACGCCCACGTCCGCTACGAGAACGTGCGGGTCCCGGCGGACAACCTGCTCGGCGGCGAGGGCCAGGCCTTCGAGGTGGCCCAGCGCCGCCTCGGCGGCGGCCGCATCCACCACGCCATGCGGTCCGTCGCCGGCGCCAAGAAGATGTTCGACATGATGTGCGAGCGGGCCCTGTCCCGGTACACCCAGGGGTCGGTGCTCGCCGACAAGCAGGCCGATTCAGATGTGGATCGCCGACTCCTGGATCCAGATCGCAGCAGTTCCGGCTGCTCGTCATGTACACGGCCTGGCTGATCGATCAGTCGTCCACGGCCGCCGTCCGCCAGTACGTCGTCGGCGTGCAAGGTGCTGGCCGCGGAGATCCTCACCGACATCTCGATCAAGTGCCACCCACATCCACGGCGCTCTCGGCGTCTCCAACGCCATGTCGCTCGGCGGCGGGGGCGGGGCCATGGGCCTCGTCGACGGCCCGACCGAGGTTCACAAGTTCACCATCGCCCGGCAGGTGCTCAAGGACTACCGACCCCACCAGGACGGGTGGCCGTCCCAGCTGAAGCCCGCGCCGGCTGGTCGCCGCCCGCCACCGCTTCGAGGAGATGATCCAGCAACGCTTCGACGACCCTGACAAGCGGGCTTCCTTTGCGTCGGTGCTGCAGCAGTCTGAGGCTCCTGACAACTTGGTCAAAGAAATGGAGGAGTATCTCGACAACATTCTGGGCGCCAACCTCTGACTGGCCGGTTTCATTTTGCCCCTGGCGGCCAACAAGCTGTCAGTCTTTCCCGCTCTGGTCCGGGGCGGTTGGGCTGATCCGGTCGGTCAAGACGTCGAGTTGGCGACGCAGCGCTCGTACCTCAGCGGTGAGCGCGACCAGCGCACCATCGCCATCGGCGCGCTCGACCGCAGTTTCGGCGTCCGCCTCGTCCGCACTGTCGTCAACCCGGAAAAAGCTGGAGAGAGAGCCCGCCAGCGTTCCGAGGACCGCAATGCCGGTCACCATGATCACGACCCCAGCCCATCGTCCGGTCGGTGTCTTGGGCACGATGTCGCCGTAGCCAACGGTCGTGAGCGTGACGATGCCCCACCAGATGGCGTCGCCGACGGTGGCGAACTCGGAGTTCGTCGGATGCTCGGCGTGGTAGGCCACCAACGAAGCGATCACCACCACACCGACCGCCACGATGACGACCCGGCCTAGGCGCTCGAGCAACCGGCGGGAACCCCGGGTAGCCACGACGACCCGGGCCAGACGGGCCAAGCGGAGCAGGACGACGAATCGTCCCGGCTGGGCGCCAGGAAGCAGGAACCACGGGGCGGTGAGGACAACGACGACCAGGTCAAAGCGCCCCAGGCGGGTCCGTCCGTAATGATTGAGATGGCGGATGTGCACGACGTAGTCGACGAGAAACACCAGCCAGGTAAGGATACCGACCACGATGGGAATCCACCCGTCGGACTCCGGCACGATGATCAGCGGAATGAGCGCCGACGCGATGATCGGCAGGCGCATGATCGCCTCGAAGCGCCGCATGAAAGCCGCATCCGCGTCGGAGCGAGGTTGGCCGGGCGATGTCTCCGGGGCGGGGCCGGCGGTCACGGTCTCGATGCTGCCCGATGAGCCCGGCGGAAAGGTGGATCACCAATCAGCCACATCGCCGGCCGACGGCCGGGCGCGGCGTCAGGTTGCCGGGCTGTCGGGTGTGTAGCGCCGTTCCGTGAACCGCCAGCCTTCCGCGGTGCGTGCCAGGCGATCCTCGTACTGTCCGGTCGACCTCACCTGGGCCGGGGCCGACTGCGAGTCCAGGAGCACGAAGTACGCCACGCCGCTCGCCAGATCGCCGTCACCTTCGACCAGGATGTTGGCGGCGATATGCCGCGAACCTGGAGCATTTACTGGTATCGATCGAGCGAATTCGGCGAGGGACGCGACGCCCTCGAAGCGATTCATGCCGCCGATTTCGAAAGCTCCGTCGGCCGTAAAACAGCCCGCAAACGCCTTTCCATCCCCGCGGTCTGCTGCGATGTTGTAAGCCGCGTACAACTGCTGAATTGCGGTGACGTCTGACGCTTCCAGTGGCATGTGCACTCCTTTCGGCAAATACATCCAACTACTGAACCATGGGTTCGATGACAAGAAGCCTAGGGTGGAGGGCGCGCCGCGTCCACCCTGGGGGGGATTTGTCGCCGGACGCAGCAGGCCTGGGCCGGGGTGGCCGGTTGGTGTTCTGGGCTGCTATCAGGTCGTTACGGTCGCGATCCGCTTCCAGCTCAGAGCTGAACCCAGGCGCGAAAAGGGGCACCGGCAGCCGGTGCCCCTTTTCTTCAGTTGTTGGTGTTTGGCCCTTTTAGAGGCGTGGTGGCTGCGGTATCAAGCGCCACACATGGCCGAAGTGGTAGGCCAGGCGCCCCAACCCTGTTGGGCTTGAATGCGCTGATTCACCGCAGTCTGAGCTGCCGCGGAGGCGAGATCGGCTCGTGGTGCGTAGGCGAGGCCCCCACCTGCGGCCCACGAGGACTGGGTGTCTTGATACATGCCGTAGTAGCCGTTGCCCGTGTTGGTGCCGGCGACACCGCCAGATTCGTGGGCGGCAATGCAGGCCCAGATTCCCGAGCCAGAGCTGGCAGCCGGGTACGACTGCGACGTCTGGGAGGCCTGAGATGTGTTGGGCGAGATGGTTGAGGCCTCATTCGTTGAGGAATTCTCGTCCCCAACCGAAGGGGATGGGGTTGACACCCCGACCGGTACGTACGACGCGGGCGGGATGGTCAGGACCTGACCCGCATAAATCAGATTGGGATTGGGAACGTGGTTGTAGCCGGCCAGTTGCACCCATGTCCGGCCCGTGCGCAACCCGATGGCGCTCAGAGAATCTCCCGGCTGAACGGTGACAGTTGGCAAAGCGGCGGGGACGGTCCGGCTGACGTTGGTCAGATGGACTGGCGGCCTCGCTGCCGCGGTATGCGCCGGCTTCAGTAGCCGAATCTGGTCATGATCTGTTGGTGTTGCGGAAGCCGCTTGGGCGGCTGTAGTGAGAGTGCCACCCAGGGTGGCACAGCCGATGATAATCAGCCTTGTTCGTCGCTTCATGGGACTCCTTCGGTCGTGCCCTATATGGGCCGTGCTGGTGGTCTTGCGGAGCGGGAACAGGTCCGTAGATACAGAAACCCGAACCCTAGTGAGTGTCCAAGGGCGGTCCTTTCGATTGGCGGTATTCCGAGCGCGCCGGATGGATCCAGGAGGCGTCAAAACCTCTGACGGCGCGGTCCACCCGACGGGCTGGGAGAGGTGCTGAAGGGGTGCAAGTTAGCGTGGTTCTCCTTGCGACGCCAGTCGTCGCGGTGTTTTTCTCGCTCTGTCGAGGAAAAAGACAGGCCGACCTGGGGATGAATCGGCTGTGTCATCAAGGTGAATCGCCCGATTTGCCTTGTCTGTGGGCTGATTTGCTTGGGAATGCCCTCGTTCCCTCCGCGGTGTGGTGTGTCGACGGCGTGGCGCAGATTGCACAGATAGCGAAGAAACGCCGCACACAGCAGGATCCGGACCCCACCGCCGGAGCCGGCAGGGGGCGCGCTCTCGCCCTCGTGGCTGCGAAGTGCAGGGGAGAGGCCGCGCCACTTATCTCTGGTATCGGAACCCTCCCATTTGCGGGGGTTGTGCCGGCCTTACTATTTGGGCCATGGATACCGGTCCCGCATCGGAGCCCGACGGCTCCCCTGGCGTTGCCAAAGTCGATCCATCGCTGAAGGCCATCCTCAACTCGCTGCAAGAGCATCTGCTGGAGCACCTTCGGCAAATCGAGCGCATCGCCGAACCCGAGTTAACCGCCACCCGAGCCGTGCCATCGCGGATCGAACCAGCCTGGCATCGGGCCACTGAGGGAGAACACCGCCTGCCCGTGGCGCTCGCTGTCGGTCTGGCTATCGCCTTGCAACTGGTTCTACCGAGCAAGCTGGTGATTCACCCGCAGTGGATGCTGCCCGCTCTCGAGGGGGCCCTCCTGGTCGGGCTCATCGTTGTCAACCCGGGCCGCATCAGCCGGACCTCGTCGACCATACGGGCGGCCAGCGTGGGGTTAATTGCCTTGATTTCGCTCGCCAACGCTTTCTCGTCTGCCGAACTCATCAACGGGCTCGTCAACGGCACCGCCGGCGACAACGCCAGCGTGCTGCTCGCTCAGGGCGCCAGCATTTACATCACCAACATCCTCGTCTTTTCGCTTTGGTACTGGGAGTGGGACCGTGGCGGGCCCGTGGCACGCGCCCGGGGCTCGCGTCCGTATCCCGATTTCCTTTTTCCACAAATGACGCAGCTAGACCTGGCCCCGCCTGATTGGGAGCCGAGGTACTTTGATTACTTGTACGTGTCTTTTACTAACGCCACCGCGTTCAGTCCAACCGACGTCATGCCGCTGGCGCGGTGGGCCAAGATGCTCATGCTTGTTCAGGCGGCAGTCTCCCTGCTCACTTTGGCCATGGTGATCGCCCGCGCCGTGAACGTCCTGAAATAGCTCAGCACAGCCGGTCCAGCAGGCCGGCGGCCCGATCTCGCACCCGGGCCATGGGGGTCCCGCCCGCCTCTTCGGCGACCCCCTCGGCGCGCCGTCGCGCCTCGGCCACGTCGCCGGGGCCGTGCCGACCGGCGAGGGCGGCTGCCATGTCGAGCTGGCTATGCAAACGCCACAAGCGCGATCGGACGCGCCGGTGCAGGCGGGCGGCGTCGGCATGATGGGCGAGGGCCGCGTCGAAGTCACCGGCCAGCGCCGCACTCAGCCCCAGGTAGCGGTCAACGGCGCCATAGCACGTGGAGGCGATGCCGAACCCGACGAAGAGGTTTCCGGCGTGCGGGACGAGCGCCCGGTTGAGGCGCAAGGCCAGGTCGCGGGCGCCGAGCTCGACGGCCGCCTCGGTCAGCGGCGCCAGGGCGAAGCACAGCGGTTCCGGCACAGCGTCGAAGCCGTCATCATCCACGAAGGCGAGCGCCGCCCGGGCGGGCTGGTCGTGGCCGGCCTCGGCGAGCGCCAGCGCCTGCCAGCCCAGGACGAGAGCCTGACCCGGCCAGACCTTGTCGGCGCCACGAAGGGCGTCGATTTCCTCCTCCAATCGGGCCTGTTCGAGCCGCAGCATCGATCGCTGGTGCAGGTGAGCGGCCCGAGCGATCTGCGACCGTCCCTGTCCGAGCTGACCAGACCTCTCCAGCAGCTCCTCGGCGCGCGCCAGCTCTCCGTCCAGGGTGGCCTCGAGCGTGCGCCAGGTGGTGCTGACCCACCGGCTGTAGGTAGGAACATGGCCGTTGACGCCCTCTTCGACCAGCTCGATGGTGGCCATGAACCCGTCCCGGTCGGCGAACTCGATCTGGGGACGGGCCCGAAAGTACCGGCCCCGTAGCCGCAGAGATGGATCGGTGGCAGCCTCGGCCGACCACGTGCATTCCTCCAGCACGAGCCGGCTGGCATCGCGATCCGGGTGGCACCAGCGCGCCAGCAGGCGGCCCAGGGATCCGAGAAACCGGGCGTCGGGGTCGCCGACGCGCCTCGAGAGTCGCCAGGCGATCTCCGCCTCGTGCTGGAGGTCGTCCCAGTGGCGCGCCGTGAAGTGGTGGAGAGCGAGATGACCGTGCAGCCGGGCCGCCAAAGTCGGGTCCCGATCACCGAGCTCCGCGATCACGGCATGCAGCTCCGCCTCGGCCCTGATGTCCAGTCGGCCCGCGCCCGGCGGCAGGGCCTGGACGGCCTGGATCAGCAGACGCTGATCCTGGACCTCCCGAGCGATGGCAATCGCATCGAGGATGGTCTTTCCCGCCGCGTTGAGGTCGTCCGCGGCGAGCGCCGCCCCCAACATGATCAGCAGGCGGGCTCGCTGCCGCCGATCGCTCCCGATCTCGGCCAACTGTCCAAGGGCTCTCTGGCAGTGGCCGGCCGCTTGTTCGAAAGCGCCGGCTCGCAAGGCCGACCGAGCGGCCTGTTCGCCGTAGGAAACCGCCCTGGCCCGGTAGTCGGCCCCGGCCTGGGAGAAGTGGGTTGCCACCTCCGCCGCGTGGTCATCGAGTTCCCCGCGTCGCAGCTCCTCGATCGCCCGCCCGACCTGGCCATGGAGTTCGGCCCGTTCGACGGGATCGACACCAGCTTCGATGGCGTCCCGGATGATGTCATGGGCGAATCTCCATGACGGGACCATCACTGAAGCTCGGGCCACCAAGCCCGTGTTTTCGGCGGCGATCAGGGACCGCAGCACCACGCCTTCCTCTACGCCTGCTGCCGCGCCCGTAACGTCGATGGCGATTGACCGGCCGGCCACTGCAGCGACCCGCAGCACCCGGGCGGCGCTGGTCTCGAGCGCTTCGAGCCGCTCGCCGATGGCGGTTCTCACTGTATCGGGCATACCAGCGATGCCCTGGTTCGTGGCCGTCGTGGCATAGGCGCGCAGAAAGAGCGGATTGCCGCCGGCATGCTGAACTACCTCTCCAACCGCGGCTCGGTCGAGCACGGGGGCAAAACCGGATACCAGCTGGGCCCCCTCATCCTCCGACAGCTCCGCCAGGTCCATAACGCTAGCTCGATGGGCCCGTCCCACCTCGGTGAGGATCTGCCGGGCCGGATGGTCCCGGGGCGCGGGCCGCGACAGGGCGAGAACCAGCAGGTGGCCGAGATCCCCCTCCGATGTCAGGCGCCGCAGCAACTCCAGGGACGACCGGTCGGCGCGATGCAGATCGTCCAGGACAACCATCAGCACGCGTTCTCGGGCAGATGCACGGATGCGGTAGACGATCTGGTCGTACAGGGTCTCCCGATCAAGCTCACGGTGGTCCGATGTGGACGCCAGCCGGCCCTCGCCAGGCAGGCGTTTAAGGATGTCGGTCCAAAGCGAAAAGGGGGGAGCGCTGAGATCGCTCTGGGCCGTAACCCACACCAACCGGCCGCCGTTGGCGCACACCTCGCGGCCCAGCACTTCCGCGAGTCGAGTCTTGCCGATCCCGCCCGCGCCGACGACTACCGCCAGACGAGTCAGCGATCGTGCCGCGTCGGCGGACAAGTTCCGCAGCAGGGAAAGTTCGGGCTGTCGCCCAACCAGATCCTCCGGCCCGACGACCGAGTAGTAGGGCCGGAGCACGTCGGGTAGGTCCGGGTGCTGCACGCCGAAAATGCGTTCCGGGTCGTCCAGATCTCGCAGTGCGAACACGCCGAGGTCGACGAGTTGGCAGCCCGCCGGCAGCTGCGCCCGGACGCCGTCAGCGGTGGTCGAAGACAGCAGCACCCGGCCGCCGGCAGCCAGGCTGCGCAGGCGGGCCGCCCGGTTGACCGTGGGACCGTAGTAATCGCCCCAGCGCGGCTGGGTGTCGCCCGTATGAATCGCCATGCGGACGGGCAAGCCCACGTCGCCGAGCAGCCGGAACTGGCACGCCACGGCAGCTTGGACAGCCGCCGGGGGATTGGCAAAGACGGTGAAGGTCGAATCTCCCTCTCCCCGGGCCTTGATGAGCTCGCCTCCCGCCTTCGACACTTCGGCCTCGATGGCTGCGTCGTGCGCCTCCAGCAGTTCGGCCATGTGGTCTGGGTCGGCTTCCCAGCGACGGGTTGACCCCTCGACGTCGGTCAGTAGAAACGTGAGCCGCGCGGCAGACCGGTTCAGATCCGCGTCGACGGACATGTTCCCCGATGGTACTGGCGCGGGCGCCGGCCCTCCCGCCCGGGCGGGTTGTCGCTGGAGAGCCACAGACCCGTCACGTTAAGGATTATTTCAGCTGGCGTTGCCTCTGTACTCAGCCGCCTCTGCAAAACTTCCACCGAAAGGCACCCAGACCGGAGGTCCCACCTCATGTCCTTTGCACCCTTCCCGCCCCCGTCGCCACCGCCTCCGCCCGCCGAGAAGCGGCCGCGCCGGTTCAGCCGGACCCAGAAAGCGGTTATGGCGGGAGGGTTGGCTGCAGGCCTGGCCCTCGGTGGTGCCGGCATCTCCTACGCGGCCAGCTCGGGTAGCTCGAGCACCACCACACCCCCCAACACCAACACCCCGAACACGCCGGCCAAGCCCGGCCACGGTCCGCGCCCCTTCGGTCGGGGGCCCGGCGGCTTCGGCGCCTTTGGAGGCTTGGGGGGCCTGGGGGGCGTCGGTCGGGCCCTGTACGGCTCGGTGACGGTCCAGACCGGCACCGGCAAGTACCAGACAATCGTCTTCCAGGTCGGAACGGCGCAGTCGGCGGGTAGCTCGGCCGCTTCGTCGGGGCTAACGGTGAAGAGCGCGGACGGCCATACACAGAAGTATTCGGTCAATTCCTCCACGAGAGTCAATGCGCAGCTCAACGGGATCAGTTCCGTGAAAGCGGGCGACCAGGTCGAAGTGATCGCCAACGGTTCGGATTTGGCGCTCCGTATTGTCGACACGACCGGGCTCAAGAACGGTCGGGCCGGATTAGGTTTCGGGCCCGCCGGCAGTCCGCCCGGCCAGCCCAAGACGGCGGAAGCCGGCGCCTTCTAGACGCGCGGCCCCCACAACAGCCAGCGGCGCCACGACTCGCGACGCAGTTCAGCCCGAGCCCGCTCCAGTTGCGACTGCACCTCGGCGCGTTCGGCGGCGCTGAGATCCTCACGCAGCCGCGTCTCTAGCTGTTGGATGCGCTGACGGAGCCAGCGCCGACCGTCGATAACGCCAGCCACCCAACCAGCGTAAGCCCGGCATCGAACGCCGTGCGCGAATGGCCGGCAATTTTTCCCCGGAGCTACCCCAGCGCGGGTACCGGCTCGGGAGGCGGCGGCCCCACGTAGCGCGCCCCGGCCGGGATGATCTGGCGCTCGGCGGCCTGTTCGGCCACGTGGGCGCACCATCCGATGACCCGGCTCACCGCAAACGTGGGAGTGAACAGCGACCGGGGCAGCCCGCAACGGTCCATCACCACCCCGGCGTAGAACTCGACGTTGGCGTACAGCGGGTGACCGGGCTTGAGGTCAGCGAGTACGGCGAGCACAGTCTGTTCCACCTGGGTGGCCAAATCCACCAGGTCGCCGCCGAGGTTCTGGGCGACACCCCGCAGCATCACGCTACGGGGATCGTCGGTGCGGTAGACGGCGTGCCCGAAGCCCATGATCCGCTCGCCTCGGCCCACCGCGTCGCGAATGAAGGGCTCGGCCCGGTCGGAGATCCCGATGGCATCCAGGGTGTCGAGCGCCCGGCTCGGAGCGCCGCCGTGGAGTGGGCCGGACAAGGCCCCGACCGCGCCGACGACCGCGGCCGCGGCGTCGGCGCCGGTGGACGTGATGACCCGGGCGGTGAAGGTAGAGGAGTTGAAGCCGTGGTCGACGGTCAGGATGAGGTACTGCTCCATCGCCCGGGCGAGGGCCGGCTCGGGGACTTCGCCGGTCACCATCCACAGATAGTTGGCGGCGTGATCCAGGTCGGGATCCGGCTCGATGGGTGCCAGACCGGCGCCCAAGCGGTGCAAGGCCGCCACCAGGACGGGAGTGGTGGCCGCCAAGGCGATCAAATCCTGGCGGAGTTCGTCAGGCTGGAGATCCCACGTCGGGCGCATCGCTCGGGCCGCTCCCAGCGCAGACAGAGCGGTGCGCAACCCGCTCAGCGGGCCCGGATCGGGTCTCGGCACTGCCAGAGCCGGCAACAGTTCAGCGACCGCAGCCGGCAGCTCGCGAGCGGCGCGCACCTCGGTCGCAAACACCTGCCGAGCCCGGGCGTCAGGGGGCAGGCGGCGATCGACCAGCAGTTGCCACACGTCCTCGAGGGTGCGCGCCGCGGCCAGGTCGGTCGCCGAATACTGGCGGTAGTGGTAAAAGCCCTCCAGGCCGCGCACATCACCAATGGTCGTCTCTGTGACGGGGACCCCTTTGAGGCCGGGCGGCACCTGCAATGCAGTCGTCATGCCTCAATATTGACATCGTTCCTTAAATTGATCAATATTGATTTATGATCAATAGACGCCTCACCGCCGTCGAGGCAGCCCAACAGCTGGGGGTCAAACCTGCCACCCTGTACGCCTATGTCAGCCGGGGTGTGCTATCCCGGCTACGCACCCCGGCCGGAAGTACGTTCGATCCGCAGGAGGTAGCCCGCCTGGCGCGCTCGGGCCGAGGGCGATCGGCGACGGACGTTTCCGGCGAGAACGATCAGGACGCAGGGGGCCGCCGCAGTGACGGCCGTGACCCAGTCTTTGTGACGGAGCTGACCCTGATTTCCGGGGATCGCCTGTACTACCGGGGACTCGACGCCGTCATGCTCAGTCGGACCCGGGCCTTCGAGGACGTGGCCGGATGGGTGTGGAACGGTCATTGGGGGTCGGGCGCGCCGCCCTGGCAGGCTCCGGCCGCGGCCGCGGCTGCGGTCGGTGCGGTGCTGGCATGGGTGGGGCCCGATATCCAGCCGGTCGAACGGTTCATGCTGGCGGTGACCGCCGCTGGTTTGACCGACGATCTGCGCCACGACCTGAGCCCAGCCGCCATACCTGTCGTGGGCCGCGGGCTGCTCGCCACCCTCGTCGACGCCCTACCGCTCGTCGCCGGCGAACCCCGCCGGCGGGGCCACCACGCGTCGATCAGCGCCCGGTTATGGCCCCGTCTGAGCCACCTGCCGCTCACTGCGGAGCGACAGTCCGTGCTCGAGGCCGCCCTGGTGCTATCGGCCGATCACGAGCTGGCGCCGTCCACGCTTACCGCTCGCGTGGCGGCCGCGTTCCGCGCTGATCCCTACGCCGTGGTGGCCACTGGGTTGGGGCCAGCCAGCGGGAGCTGGCGCAGCGGCAGCAGCGGGGCGCCCAGCGAGGTCGAACGGCTCCTGACTGAGGCCGAGGTCGGTGATCCGGAACGAGCCATCGGTGACCGGCTGCGCCGCACCGGTTCACCGGTACACGGGTTCGGCATGCCGCTCTACCCCGGAGGGGACCCGCGCGGCGCGGAGCTGCTGGCGCGCCTGCCCGAGGTCGGGGGCCGGTCGGAACGTCAGGCGCTCGTCAAGCGGGTGGTCGAGATCGGGCGAGCGCGCCACTTTCCCGCCCCCAACGTCGATCTCGGGCTCGGGGCGCTGGCGTACTGCGGGGAGATGATCCCAGGAGCCGGCCAAGCTGTCTCTACGTTGGGAAAGGTGGTCGGGTGGTTGGCGCACGCCATGGAGGAGTACGCAGAGCCGACGCAGTTCCGGACCCGGGCTGCCTACATCGGCGCCCGGCCGGCGGACGACGCCTAGCGCGTCACGTCTGGTCGGCGCCGGCCGGAGACGGCCGACCGCTAGGCGCGGTCTGCTCTTCGTAGCCGCTGGCCGGCTGTGGTTCTCCGCTCGCCACGGTCCGCTCCTCGTAGCCGCTGGTGGGCGGTGGTCCTCCGGTCGGGACGGTCTCGTCTTCGTGGTCGCTGGCGGGCAAAGGTCCTCCGGTCGGGACGGTCTGCGGTTCCTCTCCGGAGACAGGTCCCGCGGTCCCGGGCAGCGGATCGCCGGCGCAATCGTCGCCCGGCCGAGCCCGGCCGCGCGTCAGCAGCACCACCGTGGCCACCACGAACACCAGGATGCTGGTCCAGTCGTTGAGGCGCAGGCCGAGAAAACGGTGGGCGTTGTCGATGCGCAAGTACTCCGTCCAGAACCGGCCGAAGGTGTAGAAGGAGGCGTAGGCGGCGATGAGATAGCCGCGCCGGATGCGGAAGCGGCGCTCGACCCATATGACGAGAGCGAGCACGATGAGATCCCAGATGCACTCGTACAGGAACGTCGGCTGGAAGGTCGTGTGGGGCGGGTACGGGGCCGCCGGGTTGTCGATCCGGACAGCCCACGGCAGCCCGGAGGGGCGGCCGTAGAGTTCCTGGTTGAAATAGTTACCCCAACGCCCGATGGCCTGGGCGAGGGCGAAGGCCGGGGCCACGCAATCGAGCAAGGGGCGGAACGGCAGATGGTGACGAGCGGCGCCGATCGCTCCGAACGCGATTCCGCCGACGACACCACCCCAGATCCCCAGGCCGCCCTGCCAGATCTCGAAGGCCCGGTACCAGTGCCCCTGGGTATCCACCCCCCAGCTGGTGGCCAGGCTGTACAGCCGGGCGCCGATCAAGCCGCCCGGGACGCCCCAGAGGGCCAGCGTGGCCATGGTGCCCGACTTGCCGCCGATGCGCTCCCAGCGCCGCTGCGACAGCCACACCGCGGCGGCGATGCCGCAGGCGATGAGCAGCCCGTACACGTGGAGGCGGACGGGGCCGATGCTGACCCCGTTGGCCGGTGGGCTAGGAAGGTAGGCGAGCAGCGACGCAGCCATGCGGTAGGCCAGCGTAGATGGCCCCGCTCCGGGAGCCGCCGCGGCGCCCGGTTGGCACAGCCGCCCTAGCGGCGGTCATCTCGTCGAATGGGACCGGCATCCCGGCGGCCGGTCGGCACAGCCGCCTGAGCGGCCGGTCGGCACAGCCGCCTGAGCGGCCGGTCGGCACAGCCGCCCGTGGTAGGGTGACGGCCCGCACCCAGGGCGCATAGCTCAGTCGGTTAGAGCGCATGCATGACGCGCATGAGGTCGGGGGTTCGATTCCCTCTGCGCCCACCCCTACCAGGACCTTTACCGTACCGGCGGGTGAAGGCGTCCGGGAAGCCCGGATTGCAAAGAGGATTCCACGCCACATTGCCGGCCTGAGGCGTGCTCGATCCGGCGTACGGTGCTCAGATCCTCTCGAATAGCCCGATAAATCTGCATCTCGCCCACCGGTGCCGAGTCTTTTCGATCGGTCCGCTGTTCGTCTCTTTGTAGGTCAGGCTGCACCCATCGACGGGGACGATCAGCCTTCCCCAACTTCGTGGAGCGGTACGAACAGGCAAGTACGCGGTTGTCCGCCGACGGCGCGGCTGATGTGGCCTTGCCCGGTGAGGTCCTCGGCGAGGAGGATCGTGCCCGGGCCAAGCACACGGCGCTCGCCGGTGCCGGTCTCGACTTCCACCGACCCGGTGAGGTTGACGACCAACTGGCGTCGGGGTGCGTTGTGATAGTCGAGGTGGTAGTCGCTATCGACTTCACGGAACTCCACCCCGGTTCCGCTCCACAGCCGGGAGATTCGACCGGTTGCCCCTCGGTCCTCGAGCTCGACATCGACATCCTCAAAATGCGACTTGCCGTCGGGACCAGTAAATATGCGAACCACCTGCATAGCCGCACCATAGCGGACAGGTTGGCGCGGATAGCGTCCGAGCTGGGTGTTGCACGGCAGCGTTCGCGGCGCCTGCGACTGACTCGCCGGAGCAACAGGTGGTGGGGGGAAAACGCCCGCCTCAAGCCCGGTGGCCTCTGCAGACCGTGGGGCCGAAGAACGTTAGCGATGATGGGGATTTCGATAAAACTGGCCCAGTTGGCTCCGCTGCGGATCGTGAATGTGAACGGTTCCTCGTTGAGACCCGGTCCCTGCCAATTTAAGAGCGAGGTCGGATCGATCGCCGCTTCCTGCAGGGTCACCCAGACGCGGTCCACCATGTAACTGTCCCACCGGGTGAAACTCAAGGCTGGAAGGCCCGCCGCGCCGAGGCCATCAGGTTGTCGAGCCGGCGAGCTAGATTCTGGATGTCCTCGCGGGACGCCGATATGTCGTCGCCGTCGGGCCTGAAATTCTCATAAAAACCGGCCTCGCCTTCCGACGGCGGACGGCCCGCAAACGGGTAAGTATTTCGCGGAAAGACCCGGGCTGCCAGCTCGCACAGCCCCGAGCCGACACTCGCAACCGCCGCCTCTTTAACTTTCCCGCGACGGTCGAGTGGGCCTGCTTTCGACCCTTCGACGGAGGTTGTCTGGCAGGCCGCTGGGGTCGATGCCCTTGCCGACCGTTAGCATCCGGTGGGTATGACCGAGCTGGTGTGCCATAAACGTCTACTGCATGGACTGATCGTTTGGAAATCAGGACATCGTCCCTTCGTCGTCATGCTGTTGCCTCCTGGTGGAGCCCGGCGGGTGGCCGAGGTTGAGCGCGCCCACGTGAGCAGCCATCTTGGGCGAGTGTCGGCCGACAGAGGTGGGCGTGATGTTGCGCATGACGCCCACGAGATCGGGGGTCCGATAGCCTCGGCGCCCACTCCCGACTGCTGCCCCTAGCCACCCCCAGGAGAGCGATATGAAGTACACCAAACTCGGACGCACCGGCCTAGACGTATCGCGCATCTGTCTGGGCTGCATGAGTTATGGGGACGTCACCCGGGGTGGTCAACACAAATGGGTGCTCGACGAGGAGGAGAGCCGGCCGTTCATCCGCACCGCGCTGGAAAACGGGATCAACTTCTTCGATACCGCCAATGTGTATTCGGTCGGTTCGAGCGAAGAGTTTCTGGGCCGGGCGCTACGCGACTTCGCCAACCGCGACGAGGTCGTGATCGCCACCAAGGTGCACGGGCAGATGCGCCCCGGGCCCAACGGGGCTGGCTTGTCGCGCAAGGTGATCCTGACGGAGGTCGATCACAGTCTGCGCCGCCTCGGGACTGACTACATCGACCTCTATCAGATCCATCGCCTCGACGACGGCACCCCGATCGAGGAGACGCTGGGCGCGCTCGACGACGTGGTGCGGGCCGGGAAGGTCCGCTACATCGGGGCCTCCTCCATGTGGGCGTGGCAGTTTGCCAAGGCCCTGTACACGGCGGACGCCCACGCCTGGGGTCGCTTCGTCAGCATGCAGAATCACTACAACCTGCTCAACCGCGAGGAGGAGCGGGAAATGGTACCGCTCTGTCTCGACCAGGGCGTAGGAGTCATTCCGTGGAGCCCGCTGGCGCGAGGCCGGCTCACCCGCGGGTGGGACGATACGACCAATCGCTCTCAGACGGATGCGTTCGCGGCCCGGCTCTATCACGAGTCGTCGGATCGCGCCGTCGTGGAACGGGTGGCGGAGGTGGCGGCCGAGCGGGGCGTACCCCCGGCGCAAGTGGCGCTGGCGTGGCTCCTGTCCAGGCCCGCCATCACCGCACCGATCGTCGGCGCGACCAAGCCGCAGCACCTCGACGACGCGGTGGCCGCGGTTGATCTGGAGTTATCGGACAAGGAGATCGCCCGTCTCGAAGAGCCGTACATCCCCCACGCCGTCGCCGGCTTCGGGTAGTCAGGGCGGAGCATCCGCCGCTTGACAGAAATTTGTGTCGCGGACCGCGTGAGCAAGACGCCTGGCGGCGGAGGGAACCAGGCGGGGACGAACCGCGGCCAGCAATGCGTCGGTTGACGGCAACTCGCCGAGGATCCAGCGGGCAAACATGCCTTCGTCCATCCAGGCCGCCAGGTGCGGTTCGACGAGGTGCTCCAGGCCATGCGACTTCTCGGCCTGCTGACGAAAACCCTCCCACGTCAAGGCTGAACCTGCGACGCGCTGCAACGCTGGCAGGGAATCCTCGCGCAGCCCGCCGAGCTCGGCGGCCAGGACCCGTGCCACGGGATGCAGCCGGGACACTTCGGCCCAGGTCAAGCGCCCGTGGGCGGTGACAGTCCCCTCGTAGACCGCCACCAGCCAGGTGATCGCCTGCAAACGCGCTGGGCTCACCGGCGGCGGGGGAGTGGGCAGCTCGAAGCAGCGCCGCAGACAGTCGAGCATGCGACCCTCGGTCGGCGTCGTTTCCGGCCAGCCGGTACCGCTCGCCCCTTCGGGCAGCTGCACCTTCCAGGCGATCTCGCCATGGCGAGTCACCAGGCAAGCCATACGCAGCCGGTCATTGTGGGGATCCCAGGAAACGTCCGCCGGCATGGACTCTCCCGGGATGGCCCGCAGCCGCCCCGTTGCGATGATTCCCACCGCCTGGCAGTCGGGCGTGGCCACCCAGCCCACCAGGCCCCCCGACTCGCCCGAAAAGGCCAGCGAAAAACCCTGCTCCCTATCACCGTCCGGCGGGTCGAGCACCCGTACCCAGGCGGGCGAGCCCTGCGCAGCCACGCGATCTCCTGCTGCCTCCAGCAGCAATGCGGCCAATCTGGCCCAGTCCTTCATGGGGCCGACCTCCCATCGACACACGTCCAGTCGAAGGGGCGGGCCCTATACCCCGAGCAGCGCCGCCTTGGCGGCACCTCGCGAGCCTACGTCAATCTAACAAGAGAGGGGGGCGGAGGCAACGGTATAGCATCGAGTAACCGATTTTGGTATCTAAACCATCTATAAGCTGGTTTAGATACCAAAATCGTTGGCGCCCCGGGGGACGGTGGGCGCAGGCGGACCGGGGGACGGTGGGCTCAGGCGCCCCGGCGGGGTGGATCGGCCCAGGCGCCGCCGGGGGGACGGTGGGCTCAGGCGGCCCGGCGGACCGTGGATGGTGGGCCCAGGCGCCTCGAGCCGACCGCCAGGGGCGGGCTAACGGGCCGGGGGGACGATGCGCACATGCAACTCCCGCAGCTGCGCCTCGCTCACGGGACTGGGCGCTCCCATCAGCAGGTCCCGGGCCCCCTGGTTGAGCGGGAAAGCGATCACCTCGCGCAGGTTCGCCTGGTCCTCGAGCAGCATGAGAATGCGGTCGAACCCGGGGGCGATGCCGGCGTGCGGCGGAGGCCCATAGTGGAAGGCGTTCCAGAGGGCCGGAAACGACTCGCGGATGCGCTCGGGTCCGTACCCCGCAATGGCGAAGGCCGCCTCCATCACATCGGGCAAATGATTGCGGACGGCGCCGGAAGAGAGCTCGACGCCGTTGCACACCAGGTCGTATTGGTAGGCCAGGATGTCCCCGGGATCCAACGACGTGAGCGACTCCAGACCCCCTTGGGGCATGGAGAACGGATTGTGGGAGAAATCCCAACCGCCCGTTTCGGGGTTGCGTTCGTACATCGGGAAGTCCACCACCCAGCAAAACGACAGCACCCCGGGATCCGCCAGCCCCAGCTCCCGCCCCAGCACCGTGCGCTGGTCGCCCAGCAACGCCGCCACCGCCTCCCGCGGGCCAACGCCACACAGCACGGCGTCCCCGGGTTGGGCGCCCGCCGCCGAAGCCAGCTCGGACATCTCCGAGGGCGTGAGCTTCCGGGACAACGACCCCCGCATCTCTCCCGCCGGGTCCAGCTGCAGCCAGGCCCCCGCCGCGCCCGCAGCCCGGCCCGCCTCGGCGAAGGTATCGAACCACTTCCGGGGCCGGCCGGCGGCGTCGGGCGCCCGCAGGACCCGGATCACCTGCCCCCGACCGGGCGCCTCCACGAACATCGGCAGCTCGGTGGTGCCGCCCAGCGTGGCGGTCAGGTCCGCGATCTCCAGCCCGAACCGGAGGTCCGGCTTGTCCGTCCCGAAGCGGTCGATGGCGTCGGCGAACCGCAGCCGGGGAAACGTCGCCGGCGCCTGCTTGGCCGAGCACTCCTCGACGATGCGGAACATCAACAATTCGACCTCGGCGAACACGTCCTCCTGGGTGGCGAAGGCCATCTCCAGGTCGATCTGGTAGAACTCCCCGGGGCTGCGATCCGCCCGCGACGCCTCATCGCGAAAACACGGGGCGATCTGGAAGTAGCGCTCCACCCCACCCACCATGAGCAGCTGCTTGAACTGCTGCGGCGCCTGAGGGAGGGCGTAGAACTCACCGGGGTACAGCCGGCTGGGGACGAGGAAGTCCCGGGCGCCCTCCGGTGACGAAGCAGTCAACACGGGCGTCTGGACCTCGAGAAAGCCGCGGGAAGTCAGGTGGTCCCGCACGACCTGGGCCAGCCGGGCCCGGGCGGACAGCCGTTCGAGCAGGGGCCCCCGCCGTATATCCAGATACCGGTAACGCAGGCGACTCTCTTCGCCAACCTCAGTGTCTCTTTCCACCGGGAACGGTAAAACGTCGGCAGTCGAGAGCACCTCCACCGCGCTGGCTACCACCTCGACGGCGCCGGTCTCCAGCTTGGGGTTGACTGTCTCGGGCGGCCGGGCCACGACTTCGCCCAGCACGCAGATGACGCTCTCCACGCGCAGGTGCGTCAGCACCTCGAACGCCGGCTGGCCGGGGTGGACGACCAGCTGCACCAGGCCCCCCGGCGCAAACGCCCCCGGGTCGCGCAGGTCCACGAACAACAACCCGCCGTGATCTCGCTTGGCCGCCACCCAGCCGCCCAGGCGTACGTGTCGACCGACGTCGGACGGGCGAAGGGAGCCGCCCCGGGTGTCCCGGTAGCGGTTGACCGCCAGCGGCGGATCGGGCGGTTGGTGCACCATGTCGACCGAGCAGGCTACCCCTCGCTTACCCGCCCGGACGCTGGCAGCGTCCCGTCGGCCAGACTGGGCCTGGCACAGCGACGTCAAAGAGGAGTAGCGCCATGGCGACAAAGATCGAGAGCGGCAACAGCTTCGGAGCCCGCGCCCCACTACAAGTGGGCGACCGCCACTTCGAGATCTTCCGCCTCGACGCCGTCTCCAACAGCGCCCGGCTGCCCTACTCACTCAAGGTGCTCCTCGAAAACATGCTCCGCCACGAGGACGCCGTCACTGTCAACCCGCAGGACATCGAGGCGCTGGGCGCGTGGGATCCCGACGCCCAGCCCAGCAAGGAGATCGCCTTCGCACCGGCGCGCATCCTCATGCAGGACTTCACCGGCGTTCCCGCCGTGGTCGACCTGGCGGCCATGCGCGATGCCATGGTGGCGATCGGCGGCGACCCGGCCCGGGTCAACCCGCTCATCCCCGCCGAGCTGGTCATCGACCACTCTGTCATCGCCGATGTATACGGCACCCGTGACGCCTTCGCCCGCAACGCCGAGCTGGAGTTCCAGCGCAACGAGGAGCGCTACCGATTCCTGCGCTGGGGCCAGGGCGCCTTCGACACCCTGAGGGTGGTTCCGCCCGACACGGGCATCTGCCACCAGGTCAACCTGGAGTACCTGGCCCGGGTGGTTTTCGCCTCCGAGAACGGCCAGGCCTATCCCGACACCCTGCTCGGCACCGATTCGCACACCACCATGATCAACGGGCTCGGTGTGC
The DNA here is from genome assembly GCA_963834775.1 of uncultured Acidimicrobiaceae bacterium. Lineage (GTDB taxonomy): Bacteria > Actinomycetota > Acidimicrobiia > Acidimicrobiales > Palsa-688 > PALSA-693. The sequence goes on along the minus strand of CAWICR010000005.1, from coordinate 155,918 downwards.
TCGGCTGGGGGGTGGGCGGCATAGAGGCCGAGGCGGCCCTGCTCGGCCAGCCCGTTTCCATGCTGATCCCTCGGGTGGTGGGCTTCCAGCTGACCGGCTCGCTACCGGAGGGATCGACCGCCACCGACCTGGTGCTCACGGTGACCGAGATGCTGCGCAAGCACGGCGTGGTCGGCAAGTTCGTGGAGTTCTACGGCGAGGGCGTGGGGGCCGTGCCGCTGGCCAACCGGGCCACCATCGGCAACATGTCGCCCGAGTACGGCTCCACCTGTGCCATCTTCCCCATCGACGCCGAGACCCTGCGCTACCTGGAGCTGACCGGGCGTTCCGCCGAGCGCATCGCCCTGGTCGAGGCCTACGCCAAGGAGCAGGGTCTGTGGCACGACCCCTCGGCCGAACCCGACTACTCCGAGCGCCTCACCCTCGACCTCTCGACCGTGGTCCCTTCTCTGGCTGGCCCGGCGCGCCCGCAGGACCGTGTCCGCCTGGATGAAGCCCAGGAAAAATACCGAGCCGCGGCGCCGTCCTCGCAACCCACACCGGTCACACTGGACGACGGGAACCGCTTCGACCTCGATCACGGCCACGTCGTCATCGCCGCCATCACGTCGTGCACCAACACGTCGAATCCGTCGGTCATGCTGGCCGCCGGCCTGCTGGCCAAGAACGCCGTCGAGAAAGGGCTCTCGGCCCAGCCCTGGGTAAAGACCAGCCTGGCCCCGGGGTCGATGGTCGTCATGGACTACTACGAACGGGCCGGCCTCATCCCCTATCTGGAGAAGCTGGGCTTCAGCCTGGTCGGCTTCGGCTGCACCACCTGCATCGGCAACAGCGGGCCGCTGCTCGAACCGATATCCCAGGCGATCAGCGATGCCAACCTGTCGGTGGTGTCGGTGCTGTCCGGCAACCGCAACTTCGAAGGCCGCATCAGTCCCGACTGCCGCCTCAACTACCTGGCCTCCCCACCTCTCGTCGTCGCCTACGCCCTGGCGGGCACCATGGACACGGACCTGATCAACGAGCCGCTTGGCACCGGCGCCGACGGTGAGCCCGTATACCTGCGGGACATCTGGCCGGCGCCGGCCCAGGTGGCCGAGGTGATGCGGAGCTCCATCGAGTCCAAGATGTTCACGTCGTCCTACGAATCGGTCTACGACGGCGATGAGCGCTGGAAGAGCCTCGACGTCCCGGCCAGCGCCGCCTACGCCTGGTCGGATACGTCGACCTACGTGCGCAAGCCGCCGTACTTCGAGGGCATGGAGATGGAGCCACCGCCGCTACGTGACGTCCGCGGCGCCCGGGTCCTGGCCAAGCTGGGCGACAGCGTCACCACCGACCACATCTCACCGGCGGGCAACATCCGCCGAGACGGCCCGGCTGGGAGGTGGCTCATTGACGGTGGTGTGGACGCCGCGGACTTCAACTCCTACGGGTCCCGGCGGGGCAACCACGAGGTCATGATCCGCGGCACCTTCGCCAACATCCGGCTGCGCAACCAACTGGCGCCAGGCACGGAAGGTGGCGTGACCAGACACCTGCCCGACGGCGAACAGATGTCGATCTACGACGCATCCAAACGCTACGAGGCCGAGGGGGTTCCGCTGCTGATTCTGGCCGGGAAGGAGTACGGGTCCGGCTCGTCGCGTGACTGGGCGGCCAAAGGCACAGCCCTGCTCGGGGTGCGGGCCGTGCTCGCCGAGAGCTTCGAACGTATCCACCGCTCCAACCTGGTCGGTATGGGCGTGCTGCCGCTCCAGTTCCAACCAGGCGAGACCGCCGAGACGCTGGGCCTGACCGGTGAGGAAGCCTTCGACGTCATCGGCCTGGAAGGCCTGGCGGACGAGGCGCCCTTGCCCCGCGAGCTCTCCGTGCGCGCCGACGGTCGTACTTTTTCCGTGATACTGCGGGTCGACACCCCCAAGGAGCAGGACTACTACCGTCACGGCGGCATCCTGCTCTACGTGCTGCGGCAGCTGCGCGGCGCCTGATCAAGCCGAAGGGGCGTGCACGCCCCGCCTCGGCTCCAGGTTGGCGGTCACCACCTTCTCGAGCGTCTCCAGCAGCGCCCGCGCCGGGGCGCTGGGGCGACCCCGCCGGCGCAGCACCACCCCCACCCGCCGACGGGGAAGACCAGAGACGCTGACCCCGGCAAAGCCAGTGAGCCCGTCTCCGACGGCGCTGGCCGGCAAGATAGCGGGCCCGTACCCCCGCAGGGCCAGCGAGCTCATCAGGCGCACGCCGTCGATCTCGGCCCGGGGGAGCAGATTGACACCGGCAACCCGGCAGGCGTCGTCGATCTCGGCCCGGAACACCGTTCCGGGCGCGGGGAGGAGCAGCTCGAAGTCGTCCAGGTCCTTGAGCGAGATCTCGCCGTGCGCGGCGATGGGGTGCTCGCTCGGGACCACCAGCAGCAGGTCTTCTTCGAACAGCGGCCGCTCGATCAGCTCGGGATTGCTCTGGGGCAGGTTGACGACGGCAGCGTCCAGCGATCCCGACGCCAGGTGGGGTTCGAGGGTCGCAGAGGTCCCGTCGCCGATGACGAGACGGACCTTGGGGTGGGCCTGGCTCATCCCGTCCAGGAGCAGTGGGCCCAGCCAGCGGGCGGTGGTGCCGATCATGCCGATACGGGCGGTCCCCACCACCTCGTGCCGTAGCGCCGCCACGTCGGCCACCGCCGCCTCCAGCTCGGCGGCGATGCGCCGGCCCCGCTCGACGACCGCTTGGCCTTCCTCGGTCAGGCGGCTGCCCTGGCGATCGACGAGCTGCACGCCCAGCTCTTTTTCCAGTCGGGCGACGTGACTGGAGACGTTGGATTGCACGGTGTGCAAGGCCGCCGCGGCGGCCGAGAAGCTGCCGTGATCGGCAATGGCGATCAGCGCTTGCAACTGGCGGAAATCCATCGTATCTACAGATATCACACATTCATGAAAACTGCTGCACAGATCGAGCGAGACTCGAAAGCCCCGGGCGTCTGTCTGCCCGGCCGGTCGTCGTCGACCGTGCCGCCCGCGGCGGCCCAGCCGGACGCGGGTGGGCAAAAGCGCTAGCGTCCTTTGGCATGGCCGGCGCGGCGGCGATTTTCGACCTGGACCGCACCTTGCTGCGCACCTCCAGCACACCGGCCATCAACGAGGCGCTCTTCAAACAGGGGGTGGCCCGGCAGTCGTCGGTGCCCGGACAGGCGCTCATGATGCGGATCTACGACACCTTCGGCGAGAGCCTGCCTTCCATGGCCCTGGCCCGGGCCGCCGCGTTCATGGCGAAGGGCTGGGCAGTCGCCGAGGTCCAAGAGGCGGCTGAGCTGGCCGCCGACGAACTGGCACCCCGCGTCCTGCCCTACGTGCCGTCGCTGCTCGCGTCGCATCGGGCCGCCGGCCGGTCGCTGGTCTTGGCGACCACCACTCCCCACGATCTAGTCCGACCTCTGGCCGCTCGGTTGGGTATCCAGACCGTCATCGCCACCCGGTACGGGAGCTACGTTGACGACAACGGCGTGGAGCGCTACGACGGCAGCGTTCGGGGCGGCTTCGTGTGGGCAACGGGCAAGCTGCAGGCGGTGCGGCGCTGGTCACTTACGACAGGTATCGATTTGCGGCGGAGCTGGGCGTATTCGGACAGTGTCTATGACGTCCCGTTGCTGTCAGCGGTTGGCTATCCCACTGCCGTCAACCCCGACTACCGCCTGCACGGCGTGGCGGTGCTGCGCCGGTGGCCAACCGTGTACCTCGACAGCCCGGCGGGGGTCCCCAAGCTGCTGGGCGTCGAGGCCCTGGATGTACTACGGGTGCTGTCACGGGAGCTGCGCCTGCCCTACGCCCGTTTCGACGTCGCCGGCAGCGAGCACATCCCCCGGCGCGGTCCAGTGATCATCGCCGCCAACCATCTCAGCTATTTCGACCCTGTCGCCTATGGCCAAGCCATCTTCAAGGCCGGTCGCAACCCCCGGGGGCTGGCCGACAAAGAGTTCTTCGATGCCCCGCTGATCGGCACCCTGCTCCGGTTGTCAGGGGCCATTTGCGTTGATGGGGCCGGGCGGGGCACGGGCGCGTATGCGGAGGCGGAGGCGGCGTTGCGCAACGGCGAGGCGCTGGTCATCACGCCGCAGGGCACGATGCCCCGGGATGAGGCGTTCTTCAACCCGCGGTTGCGCGCCAAATCGGGCGTCGCCCGCTTGGCGGCCGCCACCGGCGCGCCGGTCATCCCGTTGGGGGTATGGGGGACCGAGCAGGTGTGGCCGCGCTCGTCGCGTCTGCCAAACGTGACCAACGTGCTGCACCCGCCCAACATCTGGGTCCGGGTGGGGCCGCCCGTGACGGGTCTGACCGGGAAGGACTTCAGGATGGATACCAAGAAGATCATGGCGGCCATCGCCGCCGAGCTGCCTCCCGAGGCCCGGCCGTGTCGCATTCCCCCCACCGAGGAGCTCACCCGCACCATGCCGACAGGCCAGCACGCCACCCCATGAGCAACCCCGACGAGCACCCCGAGACGCCGGCGCCCGAGGAAGTCCCTCCCGGTGACCAGGAGGCGACCTGGCTCATCACGACACCACCCCCACCGCCACCGCCGATCGGGGCCCCCCTGCCTGCGCCCGAGCCGACCCGTCCGGCGGGGCCGCCCCCGCGGTTGCCGAGCGCCTCGACGCCGCCGGTCAACGTCCCCGCCGGGGAACCCCCGGAGCCGGCGCCGGATGCCCGAAGTGGTCCGCCTCCGTCACCGCCGCCGTCAACGCCGGCGGGTGACGCCACCAGGCCGCTGGCGGCGGAGAACCAACCCACCGCGCCCGCGATGCCAGCTGCGGCCAGTCCCGTCGCGGGAGAGCCGCCTGCGGCTGCGGCCAGTCCCGTCGCGGGAGAGCCGGCTGGCGTTGGCCCAGCAGGCGGGCAGCCGCCAGGAGTGGGGCCAACGACCGAGCGGCCCGCGGCGGCGGGGCCCGCGGCAGGGGAGATGGCTGGTGTGGGGCCAGCCGCGGGTGGGGCGGCGACGTGGGCCGCACCCGGGCACGCCCGCCCCGATGAACCGGTATTCCTTCCGCCCGGGGCGACGCCAGCGGCTGCGGCCACCGGGGCGGGAGAGGGGGCAGGCAATGCGGAACGGACCACGTCGCACCACCATCCGTTCGGGGGCGGGGGCGCGGCGGCCAGGTCGGCCTGGCGCGAAGTGTCGGACATCTCGCCCTGGCTGCTGGCGTCCGCGGCCATCCTGGTGGCCTTTATCGTGGCCTGGTTCGCCGGGATCCTGCTGTCCTTCCGACACTCGGCGGGCTTGACCGCCCGGGCGCGCATCTTGCAGTTCTTTGCGCCGGGCACGCTGGGCTGGGGCCTCGCCGTGCTGGTCGCCATCGTTCTCTTCGAGGTGGGCCGCCGCTACGCCCCCCTCCCGCGTGCCGATCGGGCCGAGACCATGTCCGGGGCCCGGCTGCGCAAGAAACGCTTCGTTGAGCTGCTCCCGCTTGGTCTGTCCCTGGCCGGGGCGGCCGTTACCGTCTCCACGCTGATCGGCGTCCTGGTGGAGCTCACCAACTTCGGCAACGGCATCGATGCGGCCTTTGCGTCGCTCCTCAACTATCTGGCGCTCGTCGGGGTAGGCGCCGCTGAAACGTGGTTGGCCTTCAAGGAGACCGGCAAGACCTCCCCGTGAGGCCGGCGAATGGCTCTCAAGTCCAAATCGGGGAGCAACACCTGAGGTTCGAGGGGCCAAGCCGTGGCGACTCGAAGCCGGCCGGGACGCCCTTAGGCGTCCACGCTTCGCGCCCCTTGCAGAACCAACCGCGATCCGTGGACGCCGGATGGCCAAGGGGGCCGGGTTTTGGTCCAGGCCTCGCCACATCAGGGGCAGCCGGCGCCAAGCGTGGACGGCAGGGTGCCGGGAAAGAGCGGCGCCGGGTGTCGCACCCAGAGGCGGGGCCCGCCACCGCATCGTTTATCGGCTGACGGTCACAGCCCGCCGCCAACCGGCGAACCGGCCTCCGGGCGACCCACCCCCAGCGACCGGCCGCCGCTACTAGGCCCTCAGGGCCACCGCCAGCGTCCGTCCAGGTTGACTTCCAGCCAACCCAGGGTGGCGCGGAGTCGGTTGAGTTCATCGACGATGGCCTGCGCCTGTTCCCGGCTCACCAGCCGGCGCACCTGACCGTCTGCGTCGAAGAGCCGCTGTTCCAACCACCGGACCCTCGTCACTGCCGCCGTTTTTTCCTGGGTGCTCAAGCGAACCGGGCGCCGCAGATCGAACGAAGGGGCGGGCAGCTTGCTCGTTACGAGTTGGTTGGGTTTCATGGCGTGGCTTCCTACGAGAGCGAGGGAATATCCATAGCTTCGGCGCGGCCGGCCACGGGGCTTCCAACCGCCGCCCAACTCGTGGTCAACTTCGGTTGGTAGCCCGACTGGGTCGGGCCACAGGCGGGCTCAGAGCCGGGGCCACTTCTGACCTCGAGCCCCCGACTTCCGCCGGACCGACCGGGACGAGCGGCTCTCGAGCGCCCAGGTCCGCCGCCACGCCCCGGTCGTCGGGCCCGTCAAGGCCGGCGTTGTGCCGGCCGCGGCCCGGCGCCGGGCGGTCCACCAATCGGTGGTCTGTTCGTCGGCCAGCATCGCCACGGCGCGTTCCAGTTCGGCCGCCAGCACGCGGGGGTCGTCCGCCGGCCGCGGCCCGCAGGGGTCGGCCGAAGGTGACGTAGGCGGTTCCGGGCCTGAGGCGGGCCGATCCTTTGGCCAGGATCTGGCGGGTCCCTTCGATGTGGACCGGGACGACCGGGCGGCCCGTCCGCACCGCCAGCCAGGCCGTCCCGGCCCGGTGGGGCTGGCCCCAGCCATCGGGGCTGCGGCCTCCCTCGGGGAAGATGAGCAGGCTCCAGCCCTCGGCGAGCAGGGCCGCCACCCGGTTGGCGGAGTCCCGGCTGACCCGCTGGCGTTCGATCGGAACGGCGTTGAGCAGGAAGGCGAAAGTGACCGCCTTGGCCTGGGTGTCGAAGAAGTAGTCGGCGGCGCCGGCCACGAACATCCGGTGCCGCCACCGGTCGGGGATGACCGATAGCAGCAGAGGAGCGTCCAGGTGGCTGGCGTGGTTGGCGGCGAAGATCACCGGCTCGTCGAGGTGGGCGATGCGATCCAATCCCGCCACCCGGGGCGCCGCCAGGGCGTGCACAACCGGCCGGGCCACCAGTTCTGACACCAGCACCCGGCCCAGCCGGGCCGGGTAGCGGCGGGCCCACTCGGTGTCGTAGTCCGTCCCGAGGGTGCGCTCCAAGGGCGGCCGGGGCACGCCGCCCGGCCAGGTCGGCGCCGCCAGGGGGAACGTGTCCGGGGGTCGCAGCCGCCGCAGCTGCGAGCGCACCGTCTGCCATTCCAGGCCACGGCGCCGGCGTGAATTACGCGGCGTGGCGCGACCGAACCGGGCAAAGATTGGCCTCACCGGCCGCCGGTCCTTCGACGACCATCAGTGCGCCGGTAAAATCATTTTGAGACGTGAGACAGCGACGGTGCGGCCGCCGTCGCTATTCCGTGAAATTACCTGGGCGTGCAGGGGCATCGTCACGTCCTTCCCGTTCGCCGAGACTCAGTGGACATCCGCGATCATGATCGGCGGGCAGTGCAGGTGGCTGATCGTGGGGTCCCGCCCGACGGTGTCGCTCGCCATCTCCAGGGCATCGGCGAGGGTGGAGGCCGGCGAGAAGCCCAGCCGGCGCACGGCCGCGGCTCGCCGCCGACGATGATCACCCGGCCCAGATGCTCGAGGGCGTGGGCGCCCCAGTACCACATGTAGAACGGGTGGACGCCGTGATAGGCGTGGCTGGTGCGGTACAGGTGCCGGTACCACTCGTCGGTGGCGAAGCGCTCCTCGTAGGTCTTCTCGATCTCGACCGGATCGGTGGTCGTCGGCCAGCACCTCCTCGAAGAAGTCGATGTAGGACGGGTGGTGCACCGGGTGGAAGGCCCACGGCGTCGGGTGCGACAGGATGGCCACCCCACCCTCGCGCACCAACGGCCGTCCCCGGTACAGGTTGAAGAGGTAGCCGAGCCCCATGCACATGACCAGGATGGGGTTCATGATCGAGTTGACGTTGTACGGGCACAGGTGGGGCAGGCCGAACACCGCCATGTCGGTCTGGCCCTCCACGTCGACCAGCTGCTGGCGGTACACCATCTCGGTGGTGGCCGGCGTGCACCGCCTCCACCTCGCCGGCGTGGACGCTGGTCATGGCGTGGGGCGCCTTGATGGACTGGAAGATCGAGCGGCCCAGGCGCGGCGGGGTCACCGCCAGGCTCTTGGTCACGCCCAGGTAGGTGGCCCGGTCCCGGGCCGTCCACTCCCACTCGCGCCGCTGCAGAAACGCCATCTGGTCGGGGAAGGCGTCGTTGTTGAGCGTGGTCTCGATCTGGAACACCTTGATGCCGCTGGCCGCGATGAACCGGCCCATACGCCAGTTGGACGAATGCAGCTCGGAGTGCTCCTGGTCCATGAAGGAGCGGGAGTGGCGCATGGTCTTGACGTTGTGGTGGTGGCGCAGGCTGCGGTAGCTGGCCAGGCCCGGTGGCCACGCTCTTGTGGCCTCCGTCCATGGCCACCAGGTTGATGTTGACGTAGACCAGCAGGTCGGACTCGGCGGCCCGCTTGTTGATCTCCACGTCCTCGCCCTGATCGGTCTGGCCCAGGTAGGCCATGCCGTCGGGATCCTCGGCGTCGTGCTGGAGCAGCAGGCCGTGCGGGGCGAAGGCGTCGTAGACCCGGTCGCCGACGGCGTGGCGCAGCTCGGCTTCGGTCATGCGCCGGTGCAGGGCCAGGGCGCAGATCAGCACCACGTCGTCCACCCCGGCGGCGGCCGCCAGGTCCAGCACCGCTTCGATGACCCGCTGGCGGTTGTCGGGTCGCTGCATCGGCGGCAGCGGCAGCGAGATGTCGTCGAAGGCGATGGTGAGCCGCATGCCCGCGAACAGCAGCTCCGGCAGCGGCGTGCTGTCGCCGAGCGGGTGGAGCAGGGCGTCCCGGATGGCGTCGTCGGGATCCTCGAGCGGCGTCGAGCGGCTCGGGCGCGTAGATGACCCGGGACCGCCCGGCGGGCAGCCGCTCCAGCCGGAACCCTTCGCCGTGCCAGGTCAGGATCGGCGGGGTGGAGCGGTCGACGTCGAGGACGAATCCGGGGCGGGGCATGGGCGTCGGTCGCTTCCTATCTTCTCTTCTCGGCGCGCAGGTCGAACGCCACCTTCACGGCGCCGCGCCGGCCGGCGGTCGGCGGCGTGCTCGATGGCGTCGGCGTAGCGGTCGAGGGAGTAGGTGGCGCTGACCAGACGCTCCAGGCCGGCGGCGTCGACCACCTCCATGGCCAGGTCGAAGCTGTGCCGGCCGCCGGCCGCCGGCTCGGGCCCGTAGGCGTAGGCGCCGATCAGCCGGACCTCCCGTTGCCACAGCCCGGTCAGGTCGACGCCGACGTGGCCGGGCATCCCGAGCAGCACGACCGTGCCGCCCGGCGCGGTGACGGCCAGGGCGTCGGCGAGGGACTCGGCGCTGCCGACGCAGTCGAACACGACGACGGCCCCGCCGGTCAGCTGGCCGCTGTCGAGGATCCACGAGCCGGTGCGCCCGGCGCACGGCCCGGCGCAGCTCGCCGGGTTCGACGACTGTGGTGGCGCCGAGCTCCGCCGGCCAGCCGGCGCTGCTCGGGATGCTTGGCCACCGCCAGGAGCGAGATGATGTCGGGGCGCAGCTGACGGACGGCGGCGATGGTGGCCAGGCCCAGGGTGCCGGCCCCGATGACCACCGCCGAGCGAGTCCGGCCCGCCGCACCGACGGCGCGGCCAGGGCGCCGTGCACGGCGCAGGCGGTCGGCTCGACCATGACCGCCGCCTCGTCGCTCCAGCCGTCGGGCACCTCGTGCAGTTGCAGTTCGTGGGCGACCAGGGCCAGCGACCAGCCGCCGCCGGTGTCGGCGCAGTAATCCGGTCTGCAGGCCGGGCTGCAGGTGGCCGCCGACCAGGCGCTCGCAGTGGTTGGTGCGGCCCGCCGCGCAGGGCGGGCAGGGCGGGTCGATGCCCCGGACGCCGGCAGTGCAGGACCGGCTCGATCACCACCCGCCGGCCGTCCGCGGCATCGCCGACCACCTCGTGGCCGGGCACGAACGGAAAGCTGACGATCGGCTCGAACCACCGCGACGACCGTCCGTCGACGGTGGCCAGGTCGCTGCCGCAGATCCCCGACAGGCGGGGCCGCACCACCTGCCACTCCGGGCCCGGGCAGCGCCGGCGGATCGATGTCGGCCAGCCGCAGCGGGCCGGTCCGCCCGCCGCCGCCCGCTCTCCAGCCCGACGCCACCCGGGCCGCGGCGAACCGGGCGACCGACCGGTCGATCTGCAGCGCCTTCATGCCGCGCGGCCCGATCGGCAGCAGGGGCCGGGGCCCGCTCGGGCGCCTTCGGCCAGTGCTCGACGTGCCAGCCCCGTTTGCGGGCGATGGCGGCCAGCTTGGTCTCGGGATTGACCGCCACCGGATGGCCGGCCGCCTCCAGCATGGGCAGGTCGCTGGCGGAGTCGGCGTAGGCCACGCTCTGCTCGAGGTCGAGGTGGTGGGCCCGGGCATAGTCGGCCATGATCAGGGCCCGCGCCTCCCCGGTCGGCGGGGCCTCGAGGAGCTCGCCGGTGAAGCGGCCGTTCTTTTCCCCGAGCTCGGGCGCAGATCACCTCGTCGAACAGCGGGCGCAGCGGCTCGATCACCACGTCGAGGGCGCCGGTGATGAGCAGGGTCTTGTGGCCGAGGGCCCGGTGCTCGCGGACCCGGCGGATGCCGGCCGGGAACGACTTGGTGAGCACCAGGTCGCTGAACAGCTCCCAGCTGTCGTCGGCTGCAGCCGCTCGACGGGGGCGCCCTCGTAGCGCCGGTAGAAGTAGCGCAGGAAGTCGCCCCGGTCGGTGCGGTCGAGGGCCAGCAGCCGGGGCGCCTCGCGCAGGGTGCGCAGGACGAAGCGGACCCGGTCGGCGTCGTCCTGGTGGCGGGTGGCCAGCCAGGCGTAGGAGTCGACCACGTTGGAGGCGATCAGCGTGTTCTCCAGGTCGAACACCGCCAGCTGGCGCTCGGGGGCCAGCACGGCCCGCCGGCCCCGCTCCTCCCGGGTCAGGCCCGTCGCCCCCTTGCGGCTCCGTCGGGATCCCGCCGTCGGCCAGGCGGACCCGGGCGTGGGCGACCACCGCCGGCAGGTAGACGTCGTGACAGAAATGTGGCCAGTCGATGACCGCCGGGTCGAAGCAGAAGTCTCGCTGGTCCTCGGCGCGCAGATCGGAGAAAAGAGCCGAGCAGTCGGTCCACCGAGAACATCGCTTCGGTCTCGGTATAGGCGCCGTACAGCTCCACGTAGGACAGGGCCCGCTCCGCCTCGTCTCGACGTTCCTCGAGGCGGGCGCTCAGCTCGGCCTGGCGGCCCCGCAAGCGGCAGCGCCTGCAGGGCCTTCTCGGCCGTACCGAGTGCCTTGGTCGCCTGGCGGAGCTGGCGCTGCACCCGGTTGCCGGCCGGGAAACGACCACTCGGGAACGGTGATCGGCTGGTCCTGGCTGTCGGCCAGCGGATGCTCGATGAACCAGGCCCGCACCAGGTCGACCAGCTGGCGGTAGCGGAGCGGGTTGCGCGCCCCCGACGCCGCGTGGAACACGTCGGGCTCGGCCAGCGGGCCCCGGGCGGCCACGGCCAGGATAGAGGCCACCACCAGGTCCACCGGGATGACGTCGATGATGCCTTCGGGGACCCCGGGAAACTCCTTGAGCAGCCCCTTGGCGTAGGAGATGATCACCGGGTCGGCCATGCGGAAGCCGCGGATCCACCCGGGCGTCGGGCTCGGCCAGGGCCGACTCGATGATCGACGGGCGCACGATGGTGACCGGCAGGTCGCCGCGGGTCTCGAGCAGGGCCCGCTCGCCGAGCGACTTGGTGTAGGCGTAGGCGTCCGGCCAGCCCAGGCCTTGGGCGCGCGGCCTTGCCGAGCTCGACCAGGCGGTCCTTGACCCACTCCTCGCGGAGTCGTTCGGACTTGGCGGCCAGCAGGGGGCTGCCGGCCGCGCCCAGCTCGCGGCGGGCCTGGCGGTGGAAGCGGGCCAGCATCTTGGGGTCCCGGCTGGCGGCGTCGGCGTCGGCCCGGGCCCGGCGGGCCGCCGTCGACCTCGCGGCCGCCAGGCCACCTCGGTCGACCAGGGGGTGTCGGGCAGGGTCGCCTCCGGGGCTCGGCCCCGCCGGCTGCCGGCCACGTAGGCGGTCGAGACGGCGATCAGATGGGGAGAGCGACCCGTCGCCGGGTGCAGCCGGTTGAGGGTGGCCGCCACCCGGACCGGGCCGAGCAGGTTGATCTCCACGGCCGCGTCCAGCGGCGAGTCGAAGCTGACCGTCGCCGCCGAGTGGATGACCGTCTGGCAGGAGGCCAGCAGCTCCTCGCCGGCGGCGTCGAGGCCGAGGCCGTCGACGCCCACGTCGCCGGCCATGACCAGCACCCGGCGGTCCATCTCGGCGTCGAAGTCGGCGCCGAGCTCGGCGCGGAGCCGGTCGAAGCAGTTGTTCTTGAGGATCTCGCGGCGCACCCGGTCGGCCGCGCCGCGCCGCCCGGCCGGACCAGCAGACCACCTCGCAGTCGGGACAGCCCGCAGGATCGCTCGGCCAGGGCGGTCCCGAGGAAGCCGGTCGCGCCGGTGATGGCGATGCGCCGGCCCCGAGGGCTCACGCAGCATCAGTGCCGTGAAAAAACACGCTATACACAGAGAAGGAGACGAGGATGCTGTCATCGTATGGCCTGTCATCTCGGCACCTTTCCGTCAACGCATCCGTCGCCTCCTCGTTCTCGAGCTGGTCTTCACGGAGCATGCCTATTGTCTACCATTTGGTAAGTGGCCCGGGCAACGCCATCGAGGCACCAGTGGGCGCCGGCCAGCACTCGGGACCGCACGGTCGAGCGCCGCCCTCACCGCCTTCGGCACCCGGGGCTACGAGACGACCTCCCTCGACGCCCTGGCCGCCGAGCTGGGGGTCCGCAAACAGACGATCCTCTACCACTTCCCCTCCAAGGACGCCCTGCTCGACGCGGTCATCGACGAGGCGGGCGCCGAGCTGATCGCGGTGCTCGAGAAGGCGGTGTCCGGACCCGGGCGCGGGCTGGTCCCGGGTCGACGCCGTGGTGCGGTCGGTGTTCCGCCTGGCCGGGCGGCGGCCCGAGCTGCTCGGGCTGTTGCGGGAGGTCAGCCGGCTGGGGCCGCCCGCCGGCGACCCGGTTCCGCGAGATGCTCGGCCCCTTTATCGAGCGGGCGACCTCCTTCCTCGAGGAGGGCATGGCCGCCGGGCGAGTTCCGCCGCCAGGATGCCCGCCTGCTGCTGCTGGCCGACCTATTCGACGGTGATCGGCGTGGCCACCGAGGTGGAGGTGCTGCGGGCCCTCGGCGTCGAACCGACCGCCCGTTCGCTGGTCCGGCGCCGAGCCGAGCTGCTGGCTTTTCTGCGGTCCGCCCTGCTTCCCGACGGTCCCGGTTCGCCTTAACTCTCCGGGCGTCGCCACCACTTGCGGCGCTGGTCGGCGGCGGCCTCGGGCGCCGGCTGGGGCCGGGGACGCTTGGGCTTGGGCGGCGTGTAGCGGGCGGCTGGGGGTCGGTCCCGTTTGCGACCGGAGCTTCCTTGCCCCCGCGGCGGCGGTTCGCGGTCCGCGGCGCGCCTTCGGCTCCGAGGCCGCCGGCCGTTTCGTCGGTCCGCCGCCGGCCGGCCTCGACCTCCCCGCCTTCGCCAGCGTGGTGGCCGCCCGGCGCTGCCGCTGGGTGAGCACGAAGGCATAGATCACCGGGACGATCAGCGCCAGGATGTGGGCGGTGCGCACCGAATTCGGGACCTTTGACGGCAGGGTGACGAAAAAGGCGGCACCGATGGCCGACAGGGGCACGATGAAGCGGTGGTTGGTGAAGCGAATGATGGGCAGCAGGGCGATCGAAGCCAGCAGGCCCGACCACGGAGAGCGCCGTCTCGGGGTGTTTCGGAGGCGCCCGGGCCGTGGGTGACGGTCAGGTTGAGGATCGACACCAGGATGAGTTCGGCGGCCACCAGGTAGCCCTACATGGCCTCGTTGCCGCGCATGACGCTGGGTTTGAGCGACAGTTCGTCCTCGGCTGCGGCCGCCGGTGCCGGCGGAGGGGGAACCAGCCGTTGCCGCCAGGGCGGGCGAGACCTGACCGCGTCGACCGGGTCGACTTGGTCGACTCGGTCGACTTGGTCGATCGAGTCGTCGGGCTGGGGATCTTCGAAGGCGGCGTCAGCGTCTGGCGGTGAGTTCTCGGGTACCGAACGACGGCTGCCTGGCCGCGGTCGGATCACGTCAGTCTTCCTCGGTGCCGGGGCGAGGTCCCCCGCGGACGCGCCCCCGGCGTCGGGTGCGACACCGTCGTCCGACTCCGCTTCAGCCGCCGCGGTTCGCTGGACCGGGCGGTCAGGGCAGCAGCCAGGGCCGGATGTTGACGACGCTCTGGCGGGGCCGGCCCTGCTCTACTTCGGCCTCCACTGGCAGATCCTTCGGTGGGTCGCCCGAGGTCTGCATGACGATCGCCGGCTGCTCCTGCTCCTTGCCGAGTGCCTGCTGCAAGCCCGAGCGCAAATCCGGTCAGGACGGCGCCGGTGGCGCTGCGCCGACGCCAGGCCTCGACTTTGGGAGGCAAGGCCGTGTGCGGACCGGTCTCGACCGCTTCGTCGGGTGAGGTCGGGGCCTCGTCGTCGGTCCGCGGCCGGGTCGCTCGCCGGCCGCGTCATCTGCCTCGGGAAAAACTGCCGAAGGCCTCAGGCTCGGGGTCGTGTCGGGCTCCTGACCGCCGTCGTTGGTCACGCTTCCACGGTAGCGCCAGACCCGGCGCGAAGCCTGGCCCGAGGTCTGGCCCGAGCCTGCCCTCATCCGGGCTGCTGCCTCGCCGTCGGCCCGACGGCCCTCCAGTCGATTGGTCGAGCTTTTACAGGACTTATGCTGGTTTAGGATAGCAAAATCGCACCAGGCCCTGCCGGCCACCTCGCTCCTCGAAGCCCGCTGGATGGCACGCGGGCAGCGGCGTCGGCAGCAGCGTCAACCGGACAGTGGGCGTCCACGGCGGCCGCAGCCGAACGACCCTCCGCGATCGCCCAGCACGATCAGGCTTTGACCCCGGCCCGCGTCCCCGCAGACGAAGACGCCTGGCACGTCCGTCTCGTAGGAGGCCGACCGGGCGATGGCCCCCGCGGCCCGAGCGACACCCCGAACGCCGCCGCCAGCGCCGGCTCCGGCCCGGAAAACCCCAGCGCCAGCAGCACCAGCTCGCACGGCAGTTCGAACTCGGTCCCGCCCACCGGCTCGAACCGGGGCCGTCCGTCGACCACCTTCATCTCCACCTCGCAGGCCCGCAGGCCACGCACCCGCCCGCGCGTGTCGCCGGCGAACTCCAAGGTGTTGACGGCGAAGACCCGCTCACCCCCCTCCTCGTGGGCGGACGAGGTCCGGAACATCAAGGGCCACGTCGGCCATGGCGTCGAAGGGTCCCGCTGTTCGGGGGGTCGGGGCAAGATCTCGAACTGGTGAACGGACCGCGCCCCGTGGCGGTGCACCGTGCCCAGGCAGTCGGCGCCGGTGTCGCCGCCGCCGATGATCACCACCCGCTTGCCTGCTGCCGAGATCGGGGTGGCCAGCGCCGGATCGTCGGCGTCGACAGCACGGTTGGCGAGCGGCAGGAATTCCATGGCCTGATGGATGCCGCCCAGCTCGCGTCCGGGGATCGCCAGGTCCCGGGCCACGGTGGCGCCCACCGCCAGCACCACGGCATCGTGCTGGTGGCCCGGATGTCGGCGGCCGGCGATACCTCGCAGCTCGCCGCCGTCGGCCGACCGGCACCGACCGTCGCCCCGCAGACGAACGCCGTGCCCTCGGCCCGCATCTGGTCGAGACGCCGGTCGAGGAAGCGCTTCTCCATCTTGAACTCGGGAATCCCGTAGCGCAAGAGACCGCCCGGCTCGTCTTCGCGCTCGTAGACGGTTACGGCATGCCCGGCCCGGGTGAGCTGCTGGGCGGCGGCCAGGCCGGCAGGCCCGGACCCGATGACCGCCACCCGGCGCCCGGAGAGCGCCGACGGCGGGACCGGTTTGACCCAACCTTCCTCCCACGCCCGGTCGATGATCGACACTTCCACCTGCTTGATCGTCACCGGGTCGGCGTTGATGCCCAGCACGCAGGCGGTCTCACAGGGCGCCGGGCACAGGCGGCCCGTGAACTCCGGGAAGTTGTTGGTGGCGTGCAACCGCTCGATGGCAGCCCGCCACTGGTCCCGGTAGACCAGATGGTTCCAGTCGGGTATGAGGTTGCCGAGTGGGCAGCCGTCGTTGCAGAACGGAATGCCGCAATCCATGCAGCGCGCCGCCTGCACCTGCAGTCGGTCGACGGGAAACGGCTCGTACACCTCTTTCCAGTCCCGAAGCCGCACCGGCACCGCGCGGCGCCGGGCAGCTCCCGACCGGCCTCCAGAAATCCGGTCGGCTTACCCATGGGCGGCGGCCATGATCGCCGTCTCAGGTGGCACGCCGGCGGCGTCAGCCGCCCGCATCGCTTCCAGCACCCGCCGGTAGTCACGCGGCATCACCTTGGTAAAGCTGAGCGCCGTGCGTGGCCACGTGGCCAGCACCCGTTCGGCCACGGCCGACCCGGTCTCCGCCAGGTGCCGCCCGATCAGCGCCTCCAGCCAGGTGACGTCCGCCTCGTCGCATTCCTCCATGTCCACCATCTCCGGGTTGAGCAAGGACGGGAAGGCGCCGTTCGGATCCCACACGAACGCCATGCCGCCGGACATGCCGGCCCCGAAGTTGCGGCCCGTTGGCCCTAACACGACGACTCGCCCGCCGGTCATGTATTCGCAACCGTGATCGCCGACGCCCTCCACCACGGCGATGGCGCCCGAGTTGCGGACCGCGAAGCGCTCTCCGACTATGCCCCGGATTAGTGCCTCGCCGCCCGTGGCGCCGTACAGGATCACGTTGCCGGCGATGATCTGGTCCTCCGCCACGAACCCGGCCGGCCCCGACAGTGAAGGACGTACGATCAAGCGGCCCCCGGACAGGCCCTTGCCCAGATAGTCGTTGGCGTCACCCTCTAGTCGCAGGGTGATGCCTCGGGGCAGGAAGGCGCCGAAGCTCTGACCGGCGGATCCCGTAAAGGCGATGTCGATCGTCCCTTCCGGCAGCCCGTCACCGCCATACCGCCGGGTGACCTCAGCCCCCAACAACGTCCCCACCGTGCGGTTGACGTTGCGGATCGGCATAGCGATGTGCACCGGGGCGGCGTCGTCGAGGGCTGGGCGGCAGGCTTCGATCAACGTGCGGTCCAAGGCCTTGTCCAGGCCATGATCCTGCGGTTGTACGCGGTGTCGAGCCTCCCCGGGACCCACCGGAGGAACGGCCAGAATGGGGGACAGATCCAGCCCGCGCGCCTTCCAGTGGCCGACCGCGTCGCTGACGTCGATCAGCTCGGGATGTCCGATGATCTCCTCGACGGAGCGGATGCCGAGGGTCGCAAGTAGCTCGCGGACCTCCTCGGCGATGTACTCGAAGAAGTTGACGACGAACTCCGGCCGCCCCGAGAACCGCTTGCGCAGCTCGGGGTTTTGGGTGGCGATGCCGACCGGGCAGGTATCGAGGTGGCAGACGCGCATCATGATGCAGCCGCTCACCACGCAGTGGCGCGGTGGCGAAGCCGTACTCCTCGGCGCCGAGCAGCGCGGCGATGATCACGTCGCGGCCCGTCTTCAGCTGGCCGTCCACCTGCACCACGATGCGGTCCCGCAAGCGGTTGCGCATGAGGGTCTGTTGGGTCTCGGCCAGACCGAGCTCCCAGGGGGCGCCGGCATGCTTGATCGAGGCTCAGCGGCGATGCCCCGGTGCCGCCGTCGTGGCCGGAGATGAGCACCACGTCAGCGTGGGCTTTGGAGACGCCGGCCGCCACGGTTCCGACGCCGACTTCGGCGACAAGCTTCACGTGCACCCGCGCCGCGTCGTTGGCGTTCTTGAGGTCGTAGATGAGCTGCTTGAGATCCTCGATGGAATAGATGTCGTGGTGCGGGGGGGGCGAGATCAGGCCCACTCCGGGCGTCGAATAGCGAGTCTTGGCGATCCAGGGGTAGACCTTGTGCCCGGGCAGTTGGCCGCCCTCTCCCGGCTTGGCTCCCTGGGCCATCTTTATCTGTAGGTCATCCGCGTTCACCAGGTATTCGCTGGTGACCCCGAAGCGCCCCGACGCCACCTGCTTGATGGCGCTGCGCCGCAGGTCACCGTTGGGATCGGGGATATACCGGTCGGCGTCCTCGCCGCCCTCGCCGGTGTTGGACCGGCCCCCCAGGCGGTTCATGGCGATGGCCAGCGTCTCGTGGGCCTCGGCCGAGATGGAGCCGTACGACATGGCGCCGGTCGAGAACCGGCTCACGATCGACGACACCGGTTCAACCTCTTCCAGAGGCACCGGCTCCCGTCCCGTCTCCTCCGCGGCCCGCAGGCGGAACAGTCCCCGTAACGTTCCCAGCCGTGCCGACTGGTCATCCACTCCCTGGGTGTACTGCTTGAAGATGTCGTAGCGGCGCGTCCGGGTTGCGTGTTGCAGCTTGTGCACCGTGGCCGGGTTGAAGAGGTGGAACTCGCCCTCCCGGCGCCACTGGTACTCGCCGCCCACTTCGAGATCGCGGTGGGCCAGCTCGCTGGGTCGGGCCGGATAGGCCCGGGCGTGGCGGGCCAAGACCTCGGCGGCGATCTCGTCCAGGCCGATGCCCGCGATGCGGCTGACCGTGCCCGTGAAATAGTTGTCGACGACCGGCGCCGACAGCCCGATGGCCTCGAACACCTGCGCCCCGGTGTAGGAGGCCACGGTCGAGATGCCCATCTTCGACATCACCTTGAGCACGCCCTTGCCGCACGCCTTGGTGTAGTTGCGGATGGCCTGCCGGGGTGTGACATCGGTGAGGGCACCGTCGCTGATGAGCTCGGTGATGGTGTCGAAGGCCAGGTAGGGATTGATCGCGGCCGCGCCATAGCCAAGCAGGAGCGCCATGTGGTGCACCTCCCGAGCTTCACCTGTCTCGACAACGAGACCCACGCGGGTGCGGGTCTTTTCTTGGATGAGATGGTGGTGCACGGCACTGACGAGGAGGAGCGCCGGGATCGGTGCCAGCTCCGGCGAGGAATGCCGGTCGGAGAGGACGATGACCTTGGCGCCCTCGGCGATAGCGTTGTCCACCTTCTGGCAGACTTCCGCCAGGGCCTGAGCCAGGGCCCCACCGGGCTGGGCGGCCCGGACCGAGAAGAGCCCGTCGACGGCAAACGTCCGCCAGCCCGGCTGGGTGCCGTCCTCATTGATGTAGAGCAGCTTGGCCAGCTCCTCGTTGGTGAGCACCGGCCGGGGCATGACGATCTGGTTACAGCTCGCCGGCTCGGGCGCCAGCAGGTTGCGCTCGGGACCGATCGTGCTCGCCAGGGAAGTGACCAGCTCCTCCCGAATGGCGTCCAGGGGCGGGTTGGTCACTTGGGCGAACAGCTGCTGGAAATAGTCGTACAGCAGGCGGGGGCGCTCGGAGAGCACCGCAACCGGGGTGTCGGTTCCCATCGACCCGATCGGCTCGTAGCCCGTCTGGGCCATGGGCGCCAGGAGGATCTTGAGGTCTTCGGTTGTGTAGCCGAACAGCCGCTGATGAGCCACCACCGAGGCGTGCTGCGGGGTCAGGGTGAAGCGGGGTGGCAGCTCGTCGAAATGGATCTGCTTGGCCGCCAGCCATTCCCCGTAGGGGTGCTCCGCGGCCAGGTTGGCCTTGATCTCGTCGTCGGCGACGATGCGTCCCTGAGCTGTATCCACGAGAAACATCCGGCCCGGCTGCAGTCGCCCGCGTTGCACGATCCGCGCTCGGTTCGATGTCGAGGACGCCGACCTCGGAGGCCATGACGACCAGGCCGTCATCGGTAACCCAGTAGCGAGAGGGCCGAAGTCCGTTGCGATCCAGGACCGCGCCGATAACGGTGCCGTCGGTGAAGGCGATGGATGCGGGACCGTCCCAGGGCTCCATGACCGCGGCGTGGAACTGGTAGAAGGCCCGCTTGGTGGCGTCCATGTGCCGGTGCTGTTCCCATGCCTCGGGGATCATCATCAGCACGGCATGGGGCAGCGAACGGCCGCCGAGGTGGAGCAACTCCAGCACCTCGTCGAAGCTGGCCGAGTCGCTGGCCCCCGGCGTGATGATCGGGAAGATCCGCTCCAGGTCGCCGGGCAGGAGGTCGCTGGCGAGCAGGTCCTCGCGGGCCCGCATCCAGTTGCGATTGCCCTGCAGGGTGTTGATCTCCCCGTTGTGGGCGAGATAGCGGTATGGGTGCGCCAGTGGCCAGCTCGGGAAGGTGTTGGTGGAGAATCGGGAGTGGACCAGCGCCAGGGCGCTGTCGAGGCGCTCGTCGCTCAGATCCGGGAAAAAGGACTCGACTTGGGGCGCCGTCAACATCCCCTTGTAGACGATGGTGCGGGCCGAGAGGGAAGGCAGGTAGACGGCGCGGTTCTCGTGTTCAATCCGCTTGCGCAGGATGAAGGCCCGCCGCTCGAGTTCCAACCCGGCGTGCCCGGCCGCGCTCGGCCACGAAGACCTGGTGGAAGGCGGGCATGGCACTGCGGGCGATGCTCCCCACCAGCGACGGATCGACCGGCACTTCCCGCCAGCCCAGCACGACCAGGTCCTCGCCGCCGGCTAGCTTCTCGATCTCGGCCCGGGCGGCGGCCGCGGCGGTCGGGTCGGTGGGCAGGAAAGCGATGCCTGTGGCGTACCCGCCCGCCTCCGGGCAGCGCCAAGCCCGTTACCTCCCGGTAGAAGCGATCCGGGATCTGCAGCAGGATCCCGGCGCCGTCGCCGGTGTTGACCTCGGCGCCGGACGCGCCGCGATGCTCGAGGTTGCACAGGCTGGCCAGGCCCATGCGGACGATGTCGTGGCTGCGCCGGCCGTGCATGTCCACGACGAAGGCCACCCCGCACGCGTCGTGCTCGAACTCGGGGCGGTACAGGCCTACGGGCGGGTGAATCCATGCGCGTCCTTCCGGGGATCGTGGTTGACAGGTCCTCGCGCGAAGGGACAGCGCTGGCCCTCGTCGCCCCTCCAGGATAGGCGACCTGGGGTGGGGTCCGCAGCGGATTTGCCTGTTCGTTCGGACTCCCGGCCTGCTCGACCGCTGGGACCGGCGTGGCCTGCCTCCCGCCGAGTAGATGGACCCGGCCCGGTGGCACGGGGCGGCGCACTCGGCGGCGATCCCGCCGACGCGGCCCACGCCCAGCACCCGCCGGCACCGGCACCCGAAGCGCATCGGCCGCCGACCCACCCGACCCGGGTGTGGTCGACGGAGCCGACGGCGTCACCAGCGGCGCCCTACCTCTGGCCGGCGACTCACCCCACGCCGACACGCTGGCCGAAGTCGGCAGTGGCCCCGGCGGCGCGCCAGGCGGCGACTCGGCCGCGGCGGGCAGGAGCCAGGCCGCGACGCGGGACCACGATGGAAGATCGGCGCGGAAGGAACGGAGAGCCGCCATTTCAGCTGATCGTTTTTCCGTCTGGTCGCGACGGCCTGAGCGCGAAGAGCAGCTTCGACATTTGGGCCAGCTCTGTGGCTCGGGTGCTGAGCTTCTTTGTGTTCCGGGAAAGGTGCTGGGGTGGTGAAAGTGCGGCCTTCACACCTGCCCGAAATGACAAAATCCCGGACCTGATTTAGGCATCCTCGGCAGTCGTATACAGGCAGACTTCTGCCGCGCAATACTCCGGCTCGATCGAGCCTGTCTGTCCCTTATCTGAGCCAACCATACCGACGCGGAACATTCATCAGGGACAGTCGTCAATACTAGGGATGTTCGGCCTGAACTTCGGGGACGGATCCGAGCGACCGGGGCCACGAGGGCTGAGAGGCGCGCTAATCGGCCGATCGGGTCGCGCAGGAGGACTGAAGCAGGCCGATGGCCTGCGCGACTAACTCCCGCTGGATGCGCAGCGCATTCTCCACCACATCAGATGTCGCGGCGGCGTACTGGGCCACCGCCTCCGACACCGACGGCGGGATCCCGCCGCGCTTGACGAGGGTCGAAACCGTCTCCAGCCACATCCCGGCCGCGTCCAAGCCGAACATGGCGGCTTGACGGTAGAAGGCGAGGGCTTGGTCACTGCCCTGCCGAGCGGTGTCGATGACAAACTGAGCGGCCTGCCCGGGCCTGGCGGATGCTGTCGATCCGGTGGACGGCATAGATTGAGACCTTTCGCGGCGTAGGCGCCTGCCAGAGTTGAACAAAAACCCTCGGCAGGCTACCGAATGGGGCCGACAGAGAGTAGACAGGGGGGCACCAAGTCCCAGGAGGGGTACTTGCTCTACCAACTGTATGAAACTCAGCAGGCTGCCCTCTATCCGCTACGACTCGGGGCTGGTGTGACGTCGGCCGCTCTCGACCGGCTGCCCGCCCGGTGGAGGGACATGCGGTTGTTGCGGGCGCAGTGGGCGTGGTGCCAGATGGTCATGCACACTCGTATCACTCACACCCGGCCCGCTTTCGGCATCGACTCCGTTGTCACGCCTCGGGGCGCGGAAGCCGTCAAGGAGGAAACAACTCTCTCGACCCACTTCGCCCGGCTCATCCATTTCTCGAAGCTGCGAACTGAGGACGAGCCCCGGGTTCTCATCGTGGCCCCTTTGTCAGGTCACTTCTCGACCCTCATGCGTGAGACCGTCCGGACGATGGTCGCCGAGCACGACGTGTACCTGGCCGAATGGGTAAACGCCCGCGACGTCCCTCTCGAGGCCGGTCCTTTCGGTCTCGACGAGTACATCGACCACGTGATCGACTTCCTCGAGGCCCTCGGGCCGGGCACACACTTGATGGCGGTGTGCCAACCAGGCCCGGCTGCTCTAGCGGCGACGGCCATCCTGGCGGGTCGAGGCAGCCGCTGCCAACCACGCAGCCTGGTTCTCATGGCGAGCCCGATCGACACCTCCGTCAGCCCCACGACGGTCAACCGGCTGGCGCTCGACCGACCGTTGTCCTGGTTCGCCGACCACGTGGTGATGCCGGTCCCCCCCGGTCACCCCGGGTGCGGCCGGCTCGTGTACCCCGGGTTTCTGCAAATCGCTGGCTTCTTGAGTTTGAACACCGAACGCCACCTAGATCAGCACTCCGCCCTGTACTGGAATCTGGTGCGAGGCAACTGGGATGCCGCTCGAAGCATCCGGACGTTCTACGACGAATACTTCGCCGTCCTCGACATGGATGCGGGCTACTACCTCGATACCATCGACCGGATCTTCCAGCGAAACCTATTGGCCAAAGGGGAACTGTTCTGGCGGGGTCAGCTCGTAAATCCGGGCGCGATCGAGAGCACCGCGCTGATGACCGTGGAGGGCGAGCGAGATGACATATCCGGCATGGGCCAGACCGTCGCTGCCCACGACCTGTTGACCGCAGTGAAGCCGCGCAACAAGCGCCATCATCTGCAGGTCGGCGTAGGTCACTATGGGGTATTCAGCGGACGGCGGTGGCAGCAGGAGACCTACCCGAAGGTCCAAGAGTTTATTCTGGCCTACGCGTGAGGAGCCCCCGATGAGCTAGAACTCGCCCTCGAGCTCGATAAGGGCGTCCGGTTCGGCCCGGGCTTTTTCGACCCAATCCTGGACTTCGGGACAGCCGAGCACGGTGTCGATGTACCGCTCGCAGGCCCGGTCCAGTGTCACGCTATAAGTCCGGAACCGGGTGCACTCGGGCGCGTACATGGCATCCGCCATCGTCGGTCGGGCGCCGAACAGCCAGGGACCGCCGTGACCCTGCAGGCAGTCTCGCCAGATCTCAGTCACCCGTTCGATATCAGGTTCGACGCCCGACCAGAGTTTGAACGCGGTGTGACGTCGTTTGATGTTCATCGGCATGGTCGACCGCAGGTTCTCGAAGCCGCCGTGCAACTCGGCACTCACCGACCGGCAGTGGGCCCGGGCCGGAGGATCTTCCGGCAGCAGAGGGGAGGGGGCCTGCGTTTCGTTGAGGTACTCGGCGATAGCGAGGGTATCCCAGACCTTCACGTTTCCGACTTCGAGGGATGGCACCAGAAACGACGGAGACAGCTGGAGCAACTCGGCGCGTGTGCGCGCATCCTCGGCGCTGACGACCCTCTCCTCGAACTCGAGCGACGACATGCGGCACATCAACCAGCACCGCATAGACCAGGCTCCGTAATTGCGGCTGTTGATAGTGAGGATCGCCTTCGACATCGAACTCCCTCGGCTCCGCCGTATACGGGTCGATCTTGCCAGAGCGACGTGGCCACGCCGTGACAAGCGTGTGAACGGCTCGTTACGCTTCGGCCACGTCGGAGCGAGCTGGCCGAGCCGATGCTACACTGAGCATCGCGGGGGATCATAGACGATCGAGGTGGTGGTACACGTCGAGAACGCTTCCCCGAACGTAGAAGCCATTCAGGGTGAAATCCCGTTTGTTGGCATGACGGGTCGCCATATAATCAGCGCCGCCGGCCGTTGGGCGGCAGCCGCCTCACGCCACCCTCTCGTAGCCTCGTCCGAGGTCCTGAAATGGGCGTCAGAGGAGACCAGGGTTCTCGCCGGCACTTCGACTGTGGTCCCCGACGCCAAGGATCGCCGGTTCTCGGATCCGTGGTGGGAGAACCCGCTGTGGAAACGACTGGCCCAGATGCATCTGGCCACGGACCAATCCCTTCAGGGATCGGTCGACAAGTTCGGATTGGATTCCAAGAGCGCAGCGCGGGCCCACTTCGTCCTGGAGCAGGTGACGGCCGCCACCGCTCCGACCAACAGCCTGCTCGGGAACCCCGCCGCCATCAAGGAGGCAGTCAGGACCCGGGGCAAGTCCCTCGTGGACGGGAGCCGTCATTTCCTCCACGACATTCGCCACAACGCAGGTATGCCCTCGCAGGTGGACACACGCCCTTTCCGGGTTGGCGAGACCGTCGCCGTCAGTCGGGGCGAGGTTGTGCACCGCAGCCCCCTGTTCGAACTGATTCAGTATGAGCCGGCGACCCGCCGGGTAGCCGTGCGACCGACGGTCGTGATCCCCCCACAGATCAACCGGTTCTACTTCCTGGACCTGGCGCCCGGGCGCAGTTTCGTGGAGTACGCGGTCAGCCGGGGCATCCAGGTCTTTCTCGTCTCGTGGCGCAATCCCACTCCCGAACACCGAGACTGGGACATCGGCCGCTACGTCCTGGCCTGCATCGAGGCCTTCGAGGTCGCGGGGAACATCACCGGCACCGACTCTGTGAACGTCTCCGGCTTTTGCTCGGGAGGGATGACCGAGTTGGCCACGCTCTCGCACCTGGCCGCAACCGGACGCGACCTGGTTCAGGCAGCCACGTTGGCGGTGACTCTGGTCGACACGGGAGTCTCGAGCAGTCTCGATGCCTTTTCGACGGATCGAACGGTCAAAGCGGCAGTTGCCCGTTCCCGCCGGAAGGGGGTGCTCGACGGCCGGCAGCTGGCTCGGCTTTTCGCTTTCGCCCGGCCCAATGAATTGGTGTGGAATTACTGGGTCTCCAACTACCTGCTCGGCAAGACCCCTCCGCCCTTCGATGTCCTGGCGTGGAACGTCGACTCGACCAACCTTCCCGCCGCCCTGCACACCGATTTCATGCGTATCTGGGCTGCCAATTCCTTTATCCAGCCTGGGACAATGGACGTGCTCGGAAATCCGCTCGATCTGGCCCGGGTGAAGCAGGACACCTACGTGGTAGGAGCGCGAACCGACCACCTAGTCCCGTGGCAATCGGCGTACGCGGCAACCCAGGTCCTTGGCGGCGACGTACGGTTCGTTTTGTCCAACAGCGGCCACATTCAAGCGTTGGTAAACCCGCCCGGCAATCCCAAAGCAACGTTCTATACGAGTGACTCGAACCCCCCGGAGCCGGCCGAATGGCTAACCGGCGCGCGTATGGAACACTCCAGTTGGTGGGTCGACTGGGCCGATTGGACCCTCGCCCGGTCGGGGGACGAGCGGTCGCGACCCCGGAAGCTCGGCAATAGCAAGCATCCCAAGATCGTGGCTGCGCCAGGAGAGTTCGTTCGGCACTGACAGCGAAGTCGATCGGCCAGCGGGGGCGGGGCGATGTGACCGGGCCGGTTCCCTCACCTCGCGGCCGGATCATCTGGAGCACGCCAGGATGCGAGGGTCGGCCCTTCTTGCCCGATCGGAGCCACGTGAGATGGCGAGGGCTGCTCGCCGTTGCGCTCGCGTCCGTTGCGTCGACGGTCAAGGGTCGTCTTCAGCGGCCACGTGGTAAAGTCCTCCGCTGTTCGAGCCGGGTCCACCCATGCGAGCTCGGGCGGCCGGAGCATTTTACCTGGTCGGAGCAACAGTTTGGGCGCTTGGCTCAGTTGGTTAGAGCGCAGCCTTCACACGGCTGAGGTCGGAGGTTCGAGTCCTCTAGCGCCCACCACGTTTTGGCCTGTCGTCACGGGCCGAAAAGCGCCGCTGACAGCCCCACGAATCACCGCTGCTCGACAGCGGTTGGTTCGGGTTGGCCGTTCCATGGCTCCCGGTCATGGCGTGTCCTTGGCCCGGGTTGCCAGGTCGAAGATGGTGCTGATCTCGCGGGAATAACTGTCGATGTCGAAATCAGGGTCGAAGACGAGCCGGTGTGGCACCACGTCGATGGTGGCTCGGATCGCCACCGCCATAACCCCTGGGTCGAAGTCACTTCGGAGTTCTCCTTGGGCCTGGAGGCGCGCCAGGTGCTCTTGGAGGAGGCGAGCCGCCACGTCGACGTCCCGGCCATCGACGCGGCGTCGGCCGTCGGTCGTGAGGGCGCCGTTTCGGAGGATCTCGACGACGGCGACCATGTGGTTCCGGTGCTCGCGCATGAACGCCAGGTTCGACTCAATGTAGGCGCGCAGCATGGCCGGTCCGGTTGATTCGGCAAAGACGCGCGGCAGGATGTAGGCCCTACCAGCTTCGACGACGTCGATCACGACCTGCTTGATGAGGTCGTCCTTGCCGGCGAAGTGGTAACTGATCACGCCTTTACTGATGCCGATGCGTGCGGCGATGCGTGCGAGTGATGCCTGGGCGTAGCCGACTTCGGCGATGGTGTCGATCGCGGCACCCACGATCTGTTGGCGACGGGCGTTCTCGATGAACGTCCGCCGCTCAGTCTCGGGGTCGGTCACCACGAGCCGAATCTACGGTATCTGGCCGCTCGGTCAAATACTGATACGGGTGGTCAGCACGCCTGCTAGCTTGCCACGCATGGAGGTCCGCCCCACGTTCGATTCATCGACCTCGAGACGACAGTTCGGGCAGACCCAGCCGAGCCGATGACGGTGGAGCAAGTGGCGGCGCCCGTCGGTTCGGGTCCTGACGGGTCGCGACCGGCCCTCGTCGTCGAGCACTTGACCAAGCGCTTCGATGATCGCGATGCCTTTGATGGCGTTTCGTTCGGAATCGGCGCTGGCGAGGTTTTCGGTTTCCTAGGTCCCCGCGGTGCGGGCCAGACGAACGACGTGGGGACGCTCGGGACACTGATCGCGTCACGTTCAGGGCCAGCGATCGTCGCAGGGATTCCTTGGCGCGCGAGGAACGGTTCTGCGATCCGGGTGCGCCACCGCCAACCGGCCTCACCCGCCAGGAGTTCTACGCGGCAAGAAACGGCACTCGTATGCCCTTTATTTCACCGTGTCGAGAAAGGACGCCAATGTCAGTAATCAGAATCTTCAGGCCGAAGCGGGAGTGGTCCGTGTCGCCCGCGACTGTGCTCCCTACGGCCTTGGTTGCTCGCCTCTTTAAGGCTCATTGGAACTACACGGTGGTTCTCGACGACCACGCCGCGGGCAGGATCGGAGACGAGCAGATAAGGGTCTTCGAGGTGGAACCTGGAGAACACCGCCTTTATATGCGGTTTGTCCTGCTGCGCAGGTCCGAGAAGGTGCGAATCTTCCTAAAGGAAGGCGAGGAGCGGCAGTTCATCTGCGGCACCAGCGGGCTGGGTTGGCCCACCCTCCGGGAGGCGTCGCCTGAGGATGTCGCGGAGATTCGAAAAACCATCAGCGAGCCACCAAAGCCCGGGGATTCCACTTCGCCGAACTAGCGCAGAACGCCCTTTCAGGCTCATGACGATCACGTGCCGTCCCCGTCAGCCAACGACTGACGACAGACAAGGAAAGTTGAGCATGCCCCCAAAGAAGTTTCGTCTCCGCCCCCTGGCGCTCATGACGGGCGCCGCGGTGGGAATGACCGTGTTGGCCAGCTGTGGAACGTCCGCTTCGCCATCTAAACCCCGTACGGCGCAGAATTCGCCCACCCGGGCATCTGTGTGTGCGTGGCCAATTGCGGACAATTACCTGACGTCCAACAGCGGTCTCCCTGATACCGGGGCATGGTATTGGGGGCAATCCTTCGCCATCCACCCGAGCACCCAGGTTGTCGTGTCCGGTGTCTATCCCGACGCTCGCTATGCATCTTTCACCGTGTACTCGAGCAGCGAACTTCCCTTTACGTCCAATGGGGTGGCGTCATCGCTGGCCGATTTCCAGATTGCACCGGATGCAGGAAGCGCCAACCCCTGGCGTCGGGTCGCGACGCCCGGCGGACGCTTCACGCTGAAGCTTCGCATGCAGGTAGCACCCGGCCAGATCAACGTTCTGCCCTTAGCCCCGGCGGGGGTTACGTCGGGTGTGGGGTACCTTGAATACCGGGTGTATCTCCCTGCGAATGGAGACGCATCAGACATCGCACTGCCGCACATCACGGTCGAGAATCGTGGATCAACTCAGGTGCTCCGGGCCTGTACGTCGCACACCACGGCGATTCCTCCACCCGTTCGCCCGACCACTACGACGGCAGCACCGACCCCAGCTTCCAGCCGCACCCGCCGCCTCGCCCCGCTCGAGTTCTTCCGGGCTGCGTTCCAGACCTACTTCCCAAACCCTGAGACGGCCTACCTGCTGGCCTACACGACACCTCCGGCCGCCTCCCAGGTCGTCGTGGTAACCGGGAAGGCGCCAACTTTTCCACCTGGCGCCCACCCGTCAATCTGGCCCAGCGCCAGTGATCAGGTCCGGTATTGGTCGATGTGCGTCAATATCGGGGAGGGCACCGATCCCGTCGTCGTCAACGACCTGCCCGGGGACAAACCGACCTCGGTTGTCGCGCCGACGAGGCAACCAAGTTGAGTGCAGGTGGGACATATACCTACGTGATCGGCACAGAGGCGCAACGAACCACCATTGAGCGAATAGCCGGAGTGACCTTTCTGCCACTCTCGGTCGGCCAGCCGGCCGCGCCGCTCTACCTCCTGGCCATGCGATACACGCTCGCCAACCGGTCATTTGATTCTGCGCCACAAAACGTCGTCCAAACGGGCAGCGCACCGGCAGCCGCTCAGACCATGGCGGCGTACTATCCGCACGCCCACCTGTGCTCGTTGAGCGCGCTCCGCGCCGGAGGCCAATCGGCATGTGGCTAGTTCTCGGTCGCTTGTCTGATCACAGTTTTTCGGCACGCAATCCGAGCATCGACGGTCTCGAGCGTGGAGCTTGCCCCGCGTCGCCTGTAGCGTTTCGTTGTGGCGAGAGTGCTGGTAACCGGATCTAGCGACGGCATCGGGCTGATGGCCGGCCGACGACTACTGCACGAAGGCCATGAGGTGACGTTCCACGCTCGCAACGAACAGCGGGCAGGGGACCTCCGTGTCGCCAACCGAGGCGCCAGCCCTACGGTCGTCATCGGGGATTTGGCTTCCCTCGAGCAGACACGTTCCGTGGCCGAACAAGTCAATCGCATCGGCCGTCACGACGCCGTCATCCACAATGCCGGCATCGGTTTCCGCCGTCCGGTCCGAGAGACCAGCGAGGACGGACACGAATTGACCTTTGCCGTCAACGTGCTCGCCGCTTACGTACTCACGGCCCTCATCCACCGGCCGGGGCGGCTCGTTTATCTCAGCTCGGGCATGCATCGGGGCGGGACGCCCGGCCTCGACGATGTCGAGTGGACAACGCGCCGATGGAACGGGGCGCAGGCGTATTCGGACACCAAGCTCTTCGACGTGGTGCTGGCCTTCGGAGTGGCCCGGTGGTGGCCGGACGTGCTGAGCAATGCTGTCGAGCCGGGTTGGGTGGCTACCAGGATGGGCGGGCCTGGCGCCCCCGACGATCTGGAGGCGGCGCCGGTCACGCAGTGCTGGCTGGCCGTGAGCGAGAACCCGCAAGCGAAGGCGACGGCCGGTTATTGGTACCACCAGCGGCGGCGGGAGGCCCACCCGGCCGTCTCGGATCCCCGGTTCCAGGACGAGCTGATCGACTGCTGCGCGTCGCTCAGTGGGGTGCGGCTGTCCGGTTGAGCCGAGCGGCTACCAACGCCCCCTGTGGACAACCTCGTCGAACGGGCGGCGATCGGGGTGGGCGACCGGTTTGAGCGGGCGGTCGGCGGGATAACCGAGGGCCAGCATGTAGGCGCAGATCCGGTCCTCGG
Source organism: uncultured Acidimicrobiaceae bacterium (assembly GCA_963834775.1). GTDB lineage: Bacteria > Actinomycetota > Acidimicrobiia > Acidimicrobiales > Palsa-688 > PALSA-693. The sequence goes on along the minus strand of CAWICR010000005.1, from coordinate 125,441 downwards.
GTATGCCGAAAATCCGCCGGCAGGCCTCCTGGTCGCCGATTCCCGAGTGGCCAGACCCGACACCCAGGTCGGCGGCAGCCAGCATCATGGCCATGGTGGCCTGGCCCAGGTCGTACTGATTGAGCGTCACGTAGCGCTCCTGCTCGGGCTGGCGCAGCGTCATGACGATTGCGGCGGCGGCCTCGGCCAAGTGCCGGGCTCCCGGCCACACCGTGGTGAGCTCTTGCAGCTGGGAGCGCTCGGTCACGAGCACGAAGTCCCACGGCTGGCGGTTGGATGCCGATGGTGATCGTCGGCCAGCTTCGAGGATCTGGTCGAGGTCGCCGGCGGCGATGGACCGGTCCTGGTAGGTGCGGACGTTGCGGCGAGCCCTGATGGCATCCCATGTCTCCATGGGGCCTAGGCTACGGCCCCCATCTCGTCGTTCTCGCCTTGTCGCCCCGCCCCGGGGAGGCCCCGAGCCCCGGAGCTCCAGAGTGCCCGAGCGCCAGAGCGCCGGAGTGCCAGAGTCAGGCGGTCAGGAGGGTCAGTCCGCCCGCCCGGAACGGCGAGACCCCGGGAAACGCCCAAGCGGGCGTCCCAGGGCCAGAAAGTGTCCACGCCTCGCGGTCTCATCGGCCGAGCCCGCGACCTATGGACGCCGACGGGCCCGAAACAGGCCGGAATCGGTCCACGCCTCGCACTTACCGGTGGGCCGGCGCGAAGCGTGGACTCGTCCCGCCGGGGGTGGGTCCGGCCGCCGTCGCGGCGGGAAGCAATCCGTTCCGCCCACCAACAGCGGCGCCTCGGGGGTGGGCCCGGCCGCCGTCGCGGCGGGAAACAATCCGTTGCGCCACCAACCAGCGGCGCGCCGGAAGGGCCCCGTTGCGCCCACCAACCAGCACGACCCGGATCACCCCAGGGACGCCAGGATGGCCGTCAGCCGGCCAGAGAAGAGGGCTCGCCGGGGATTTCGGGGTTGGCGTCGCCCGTCCCCGACGGGAGGGCGCCACTCGGCCGCGCTTCGGGTCCGGCCAAGAGCGCCAGCACCCGCTGCAATACGGTCAGCATCTTGTCGAATCGCTGCTGAAGGACGACGTGCTTCTCGTTCAGGGTCTCCAGGGACTTGTTCAGCACGAGGAACCGGTCCCGCAGCCTCTCGAACCGGCGGTTCACTTCGTGGTTGGCCGCCAGCTCCGGGACGTTGCACTGATCGGAAGAGAGGCTCCGGGCCAACTTCAGCAGGTCCAGATCTGACATCCTGCGGGCAATCGCCGCGGCTTCCCGGTAGTCGGCGCCGGGCGGAATCGTGGTCGGTGTTTCAGACCTCATTTCCGTGCCCACTCGGGCCGACCCTTTGGCAGGCAAATATGAGATTTCTGAGACTTCCATTTCGAGCAATTGACGGTGTGGCCGGAACGCTGACAGGCGAGCAGCATCGTCTGGTCTCCCGGCAAGTCCGCCCATCGTGACGCCCGGCCGATAGACGTCGGCCCGCGTTGTGCTGGCATGGAAACTCCTGTATTACCCTTGGCTACCGCGCCCAGAAGCCTGCCCCGGCCTCTGTCACCTTGTGTTGCCACTATAACGGAAAGTGGTGTGTGCCCACCGAGCGCGGCGGCCGATTTGACGAGTCGTTGTTCGCTTTTTGGGAAGTTTGCTCAGAGCGCCTCGGGGTGCCGAGAGGTCTCGTCGTCTGCCTGCCCCTAGCCTGGTGGGCGTGCCTCGTACGGCGCTCCCGGTGAACGGCGTCCGTCCATGACCGCGCTCCGCTACCCCCTGGCGCGTCGTGGCGACGTGGCAGACGACTATCACGGTGAGGTCGTCGCCGACCCGTACCGCTGGCTGGAAGACGTTGACAGCCCCGAGACCCACGCCTGGATCACCGCCCAGAATGCGCTAGCCGAGGCGTTCCTGGCCTCTGTTGCAACCCGTGACCAAATACGGGACCGGCTGGCGGGCCTGTGGGACTACCCGCGCTTCGACGTGCCCTTCGAACGGGGCGGCCGCTGGTTCCAGACCCGCAATTCCGGGGTGCAAGACCAGCCGGTCCTGTACGTCTCCGCCGCGCCGGGTGAAGAGGGCCGGCCCTTACTCGATCCGAACCTGCTCTCGCCCGACGGAACCGTCGCCGTCACCAGCCTGGCGGTGGACGACGGGGGCAGGCTGCTCGCTTACGCCACCAGCGCGGGTGGCTCTGATTGGCGCACCTGGCACGTCCGCGACGTGGACTCGGGGTATGACCACACCGACGTGGTTGAGTGGTCGAAGTTCAGCGGGGCGGCCTGGCGTCGCGATGGGTCCGGCTTCTACTACGGCGCCATGGCCGCGCCGCAAGCGGGGCGCGAGCTCGAGCAAGAGAACCGCTGCCCGCAGATCCGTTTCCACCGGATGGGTCTGGCCCAGGACGAGGATCAGGTGGTGTTCTTTGCGCCGGACCAGCCCGACTGGCTTCCCGCCGCCTCAGTAAGCGACGACGATCGGTACCTCATCGTTTCCATCCAGCGGGGGACCAACCCGGAGAACCAGGTGCTGGTCCTCGACACCGAGCACCCCGAGCGCGGCTACCAGACGCTCATGGGGGGCTTCGACGCCAAGGCGGCCGTCGTGGCCAACGTCGGCTCGACGTTCGTGGTGCTCACCGACGCCGCCGCCTCCCGGAGCCGGCTGGTATCCGTTCCGCTGGACAGGCCGGATCGCAGCCAGTGGACGGAAATCCTGCCCGAAGAATCCGACACGCTCGTCGAGGCCCATTTGTGCGGTGGGAGGCTGGTCTGTCACTACCTCCGCGACGCCCATTCCGTGCTCCGGGTGCACGAGCTCACCGGGCGCCACTTGTGGGATATTCCGCTGCCAGGACTCGTGTCCGTGGCGGGAAGCAGCCACGAGAATCAAGGAATCGAAGGTCGGCCGGGCCACGACGTTCTCTATTTCCGGGTGACGTCGTTTACCGAGTCAGGGTCGCTGTGGTCCCACGATGTCCGGACCGGCGTGACCAGGCTGGAACGCCCGTCAGCGGCCCGCATCGAAGCGGACGCGTACGTCACCGAGCAGGTGTTCGCCACCTCGGACGATGGCACCCGCTTGCCCGTGTTCCTGACCCGCCGGCGGGATGTTTCGCCGACGGGCGAAGTGCCGGTCCTTCTGTACGGCTACGGCGGCTTTGACATACCCGTGACGCCCACGTTCTCGGTTCCGGTCGCCGTGTGGATGGAACGTGGGGGGATGTTCGCGGTTGCCAATCTGCGAGGTGGAGGAGAGTACGGCCGCGAATGGCATGACGCCGGCCGGCTGGCCAACAAACAGAACGTATTCGACGACTTTTGCGCCTGCGCCCGCTGGTTGAGCGAGTCAGGGTGGACGGTGGCCGGCCGAACGGCCATCTCCGGTGGCTCCAACGGAGGGCTACTGGTGGGGGCCTGCCTCACCCAGCGTCCCGAGTTGTTTGGGGCCGCGGTCAGCGACGTCGGGGTGTTCGACATGCTCCGCTTTCACTGCTTCACCATCGGCTGGGCGTGGACGAGCGACTTTGGGAGCCCGGACGATCCCGAACAGTTCGCCTGGTTGCGCGCCTACTCGCCGTTGCACAATGTGCGTGCTGGCGGGTGCTATCCGGCCACCATGTTGTTGACGGGCGACCACGACGACCGGGTCGTGCCCGGTCACTCCCTGAAGTTCGTGGCCGCGCTTCAGGCGGCCCAGAGTTGTGAACGACCTGTCCTCTTGCGGGTGGAGACTGCCGCCGGGCACGGCCAGGGAAAGCCCGTCTCCAAGCTCATCGCCGAGAGCGCCGACCGCCTGGCGTTCCTGGATGCCGCTCTCGGCCTGGCGTCAAAATGACCACGGCCAGCCGGATGATCGACGGCCGCTACCGGCTGGGACCGCTCATCGGGCGCGGCGGAATGTCGGACGTGTATCGCGCCCGGGACGACCGTACCGGCGAGCAGGTAGCTGTCAAGATCGTGCGGTCGAACGACTCCGTCCTGGCGGCGCGCCTCGCCAGGGAAGCCCGGGCCCTCCAGGACGTCGATCATCCCAGTCTCGTCCGGCTCCTCAATTTCAGGGGTGATCGATACCCGGGCCTACCTGGTGGTGACGTACGTGGATGGGCCGACCCTGGAGGCCCGGCTCCGCGGCGGCGCGCTGGGGCCGGGCGCCACGGCCGGGCTCGGCATCGCGGTGGCGAACGGGCTCGCGTACATCCATGCCCGGGGCATCGTGCACCGCGACATCAAGCCGGCCAACATCTTGATCACGGCCGACGGGCAGGTGAAAGTGGCTGACTTTGGAGTGGCCCGTCTGGCCGACGCGTCCGCCCTCACCATCTCCGGGAGCACGCTCGGCACCGTGGCCTACATGGCCCCCGAGCAGCTCGCGGACCATCAGGTTGGCCCGGCGGCCGATGTCTGGTCACTCGGCATCGTCCTGCTGGAATCACTAACCGGCCGTCGGCTGTACGCGGGCGCCCCGAGCGAGGTGATCGCCCGGCGGCTGGCGGCGCCAGCACCTGTCCCCGCCGACCTCCCGGCGTCGTGGCAGGTCCTCCTGAGCGCCATGCTGGCCCAGGACCCGGCCGGGCGTCCCGCCGCTGGCGACGTGGCCCGGCAGCTGCGCGGCAAAGACTTCTCCGCCCCTCGGGATCCCTGGGGTCAGCCCGTCGCCGCCGCTCTGCCGAGCACCGTTCCTGGCGGCCCCACCACCGAGAAAAGCCGCGCCCAGACCGACGTCGATGGCCCGGCACGGCGTGGCATCGCCTCGGCCCGTCCGCCTGGCCCATTCCGGTGGCGCCGTTCGGCCGTCGGCGGATTGGTCGCGCTGGCCGCGGCCGGACTCGTCGTGTGGGCCGTAACCAGCTCAGACACGGCCAGTCCCACCAAGGCGCAGGTGCCTTCCACCACGCCCCCGCCGAGCGCCGCCACCACGCCAACTGAGACCGCCGCCACGGAGCTGTCCATCCTGAGCCGCGACGTCAATGCGGGGATGGCGGGCGGGTCCATCGCCACGGCGGCTGGCCAGGCGCTGTCGAGTGACGCCCGCCAGGCCATTTCCGCCGCCGGCAGCGGGAATCGAGTCGAGGCTGCAGCCGACCTGGAACGGGCCCAGCAGACCGTTTCCACCGGCGCCTCGGACGGTTCGTTAACAGCCAGCGCCGCCGGGCTGCTGCAGCGGGATCTGTCCGCGCTGGCCGCCACCCTCGGAGTTCGGGCCCCTGTCACGAGCACGCCGCCGCCGACCGCGGCCCCTCCGGCGACAGGCCCGGGACCTGGCCACCCGGCCCAGCCGTCGCAACCACCTGGCCACGGCCACCACGGAAATCCAAAAAGTTGAGTCGAAGCCAGAAGTCGGGGCCAGGCCGCCGGCCAGCCGGGCCGGGCCGCCAGCCAGCCGGGGTGGGCCGCCAGCCGGGCGCTCACACCAGCAAACAAACCTCGCTGACGACGATCGCCTGCCCGCCGAGCAGCACCCGGTCGTCCAATCGCCGCATCCGCACCATGGCACCTCGGGGCGACGCCTGCTCGCCGACGAGGTGCTGCTTTCCGGTTCGTTCGCCCCAGAACACGGCCAGAACGCAGTGCGCCGAGCCGGTGGCGGGATCTTCCGGTATTCCGACGTTGGGCGCGAAGAAACGGCTCACGCAGTCGACGCCCTCCCGGTCACCCGCGGCCGTCACCAGCACGCCTCGCGTCCCGACCGCCGCCAGCCGGTCCAGGTCGGGTACCAGCGAGCGAACCGCGGCGGCGTCAGGAAGTTCAACCAGCACGTCGAAGCGACTGCGCCCGCACCAGCGGAGGTCATCGATGCCGAGCTGGTCGCCCGTGAACTCGGCTGGTACGGGCGGATCCGCGGGAAAGTCCATCTCGATCCACCCGTCGCCGGCTGGCACACAGGACAACACGCCGCTGCGGGTGTGGAATCGGGCTTCACCGCCGAGGACGTGAGCTGACGCCAGCGTGGCGTGCCCGCAGAGGTCCACCTCCACAGTCGGCGTGAACCAGCGCAGGTCGTGATCCCCGTCACTTCTCGCAACCACGAAGGCCGTTTCGGCCAGGTTCATTTCCCGGGCGATGGCCTGCATGCGTTCCTCGTCTGGAAAACGGTCCACCACGGCCACCGCCGCCGGGTTGCCCGAGAAAGGCCGGTCGGTAAAGGCGTCGACCACCGTGAGCTGAAGGGCCATGGGCGGGAATGTACCGTCCCGCGGGCACGGCCGGGGCGGGGTGAGCCTGGGAGGTCTCAGGGCCGAGGACCGTCTGGGAGCCAGTAGCTTCTGGCGAAGGGAGGTGGCATGTCGGTACTGAGCTGGGGGTTGGCCAGGGCGGCCCGGTTGCCGCGCCCGGAAACCACTCGGGTCACGGTGGAGCGCGACCTGGAAGTGAAAATGTCGGACGGCGCAGTCCTCCTCGCCGACCGCTGGTATGCGCCATCCACCATCGCCGCCGCGCCCATCGTTTTGCTCCGATCGCCTTATGGCCGGCGCCAGATCGGTTTCGTGGGCCGACTCTTTGCCGAGCGCGGCTTCCAGAGCGTGATCCAGAGCTGTCGTGGCACGTTCGGGTCGAGCGGAAAGTTCGCCCCGTTTCACCACGAAGCCGCCGACGGCCTGGCCACCCTCGAGTGGCTGGAGTCCCAGCCCTGGTTCACCGGCGCGGTCGGTACCTTCGGACCCAGCTACCTGGGCTTGACTCAGTGGTCGATCGCTGCCGGCGCGCCCGATTTCGTGAAAGCCATGGTGTTGCCGATCACCGCTTCCCGGTTCCGGGACGGCGCCGTGTATCCCGGAGAATCCTTTGCGCTGGAGACGGGCGCGGCGTGGGTCGACTTCATCGAATTCCTGGAGGGTTCCTTCGGGCGACGCCTGGCGGCGCGGGCGACGGCCCGTAAACGTGCTCGAGCGGCCTACGACTGTTTGCCGCTACGCCAGGCGGACCGCGTCGCTCTGGGCCGGTCCGTCGGCTTTTACCAAGACTGGCTCATCCACGAGCGACCTGGCGATCCCTGGTGGGCCCCGTTGGACTTCTCCAGCGAAATGTCCGCCGTGCCGGCGGCGTCGCTGATTGCGGGCTGGTTCGACATGTTCCTGGTCGAGCAGGTACAGGACTACGTCCGGCTGCGCCGGGCCGGGCGCGACGTTCGCCTGACGATCGGGCCCTGGGCGCACGGCAACTCGAAGGTGGGTGCCGCCGCACTGCGCGACGCGTTCAGCTGGTTCGACATTCACTTGCGATCACGCCCGAACCCGACGTCAGGCGGGCCGGTGCGGCTCTTTGTCATGGGTAGCGACCGATGGATCGACGTGCCGGATTGGCCTCCCCCGCGAACGCGGGAGCGCTGGTATCTGCAGGCGGCCGGCCGCCTCCGACCGGACGTCCCGGCGGATTCCCCGCCGGATGCCTATCGCTACGACCCGGCCATTCCGACGCCCGGAGTCGGCGGTGCATCCCTCAACGGCCGCAACGCGGGCTCGCGAGATCAAGCCGCTCGGGAGAGACGATCCGACGTGCTGTGCTACACATCAGACCCTTGCCGGTCCGATCTCACCCTGGTGGGACCGCTCAACGCCGAGGTGTGGTTGGGCACCAGCCAGCCCCACGTGGACGTGTGTGTCCGGCTGTGCGACGTCAACCCCTCCGGCCGGTCGCGCAATATCAGCGACGGTCTGGTGCGCATCGATCCGGGCCGCGTTCGGCCCGCCGAGGATGGGTCCTGGTGCGCCCTCGTCGGCATGGCCCCCACGGCCATCACGTTCCGCCGCGGCCACCGTATCCGTCTCCAGGTGTCGAGCGGAGCTCACCCCCTGTTCGCCAGGAACACGGGCAGCGGCGAACGGTTGGCAACAGCGGCCCGGCTCGTTCCCACCGACGTCGAGATCTTCCACGATCCCGGGCACCGCTCGTTCGTCGAGCTTCCAGTGACCCAGCGGTGACCAGGCCCGAAGCATCGCGGGCACCGGGTGCACCCCGAGGACCGGGAGCCGACCGGACCGAACGGAGCCGCGTGCGTTCGGGGTCGCCCTTCGAAGCGACGGTCGGATTCAGCCGCGCCGTGCGCGCCGGCGACCGTGTCCTGGTTGCCGGCACGGCTCCGGTGTGGCCCGACGGATCGTGCCCCTTCGACGCCGGCCTGCAGGCCCGCCGCTGCTGCGAAATCATTGTGGCCGCGCTGACGGAGGTCGGCGCCAGTCCCGCCGACGTGGTGCGCACCCGTGTGTACCTGACATCCGCCGGGGATGCGGCCGACGTGGCGGCAGTCCACGCCGAGGTCTTCGGGTCGGTCAAGCCGGCAGCCACCATGGTGGTGGTGGCCGCCCTGCTCGATCCGCGCTGGCGAGTAGAGATCGAAGCGGAAGCGGTGATCGGCTGAGCAGGCCAGAATCGCCCCATGGACCGCGCTGCGGCTCAGGCCCTGGACCGAGCCGACACCCTGGCCCCGTTCCGGGACCGTTTTCCCATCCCCGACGGCGGACCCATCTACCTCGATGGAAACTCGCTCGGCCGCCCCTCCTATGAGGTACAAGCAGCACTGAGCGCAGGGATCGTCGAGTGGGAAAGCCAACTCGTCTCGGGGTGGCAACGCTGGATCGACCTGCCCGGCGCGGCGGGCGACCGGCTGGGCGGCCTCATCGGAGCGGCGCCCGGACAGGTCCGGGTCTGTGACTCCACCACCGTCAACCTGTACAAGCTGGCCGACGCCGCCCTCACCTACCACCCGGACCGAACCGTGATCGTTGCTGACGCCAACGACTTTCCCACCGATCGGTATGTGCTGGCCGGCCTGGCCGAGGCGCGGGGTCGACAACTCCGCCTCCTGTCCTCGCACCCCGTCGCCGGTCTCGACCTCGACGATCTGGTCGCTGCCGTAGACCGTCGCACGGCACTGGTCTGCCTGTCGCACGTCAACTACCGCTCGGCGGCCCGCCTCGATCTGGCTGCCGTCACCGAACTGGCGCATGCGCAAGGGGCCCTGATGCTCTGGGATCTGAGCCACAGCGCCGGCGCCGTGCCCGTGCAACTCGACGCGGTAGGGGCGGATCTCGCCGTGGGATGCACGTACAAGTACCTCAACGCCGGGCCCGGCGCGCCGGGCTACCTCTATGTACGCCGGGAGCTGGCGGGCGCCCTGCACCAACCGATCCGGGGGTGGTTCGGGCAGCAGGACCAGTTTGCCATGGGGCCGGCGTATCAGCCCGCGGCCGGAGTCGGTCGGTTCCTGACCGGTACGCCGCCGGTCCTGGGTCTCCTTGCTGTACAAGCCGCCATCGATCTGCTGGGCGAGGCCGGCCTTGATCGCTTGTGGGAGAAATGCCAAGCCCTGACCGGCCTGCTCGTCCAGCTGGTCCGTCAACGTCTCGAGCCTGCCGGCGTGACCCTGGCCTCGCCGGCCGACCCGGCCCGCCGAGGCGGCCACGTTTCGATTGCCCACCCCCGGGCCTGGCCCTGGTGCGCCGCCCTCCTCGACCGAGGCCTGGTGGTCGCGGACTTCCGGACCCCCGATGTACTGCGACTGGGGCCGGCCCCGCTGTACACCCGCTTCGTCGACGTGTACGACGCCATCGAGCACATCGCCGAGGTCGCCGCCGCGGACCGGAACGGGTCGCTGACAGAACCCCCTCGCCCCCGGGTGACCTGAGCCTTACAGATCTTTGGCGAAATGGTGCTCCCGGGTGCGGCTCAGATCACCGAGGTGGCGATCCGGTCCGACCCGCCTGTAGCCGCGTCGTTCGTAAAAACGGTGGGCGTCGACGAATCGGGAGTCGCTCCACAGCTCGATCTGGGTGGCCCCTTGCCCGGCCGCGAGGTGTTCGGCGAGGTCGGCGAGGGCGCTGGCCACCCCCCTTCGTCGCCACCGATGATGCACGTAGAGTCGCTCGAGCTCGAACACTCCGGAGCGGAGCGGGCGCCAGCCGACCGTGGCTACCACCGTCCCGCACCGATCGACCGCGACCCAGAAGGCGCCTCCGACCTGGCGGTAGGCGCTGGCCGGAGCCAGCAGATCGGGGCATTCGCCGTGGACATCCATCACGCAGCCGGGGTATTCCGACCAGCACGCCCCGACGAGGCCGATGACATCCCAGCTATCCGCGTCTACCGCCGGGCGTACGAGTGGCAGGGCCGGTGCCGCCAAACTCAATATTCGATGCCTTTCTTGGCGATGATGCCCCGGTCGTAGGCATGCTTGATCTTGCGCATTTCCGTGGCCGTGTCGGCGATGTCGATCAACTCGGGGGCGGCGTTGCGTCCCGTGATGACAACATTGGTCCGGGGCGACCGGTTGCCGATGCCCGCCACCACCTCTTCGACGGGCACCCAGCCGTAACTGATGGCGTAGGTCAGCTCATCGAGGATGAGCAGATCGAAGTCGCCGGACCCCAGTTTGGCGGCGGCGACCTCCCAGGCGTGGCGACCCTTGGCGGCCGTCTCGTCGAGGTCCGTCGACTCCCAGGTGAAACCGTCGCCCAGCGTGTGCCACTCGATACCGAGGTGGTCAGCGAGCTTTCGCTCGCCCGTTCGCCACTTGCCGCCCTTGATGAACTGCACGACGCCCACCCGCCAACCGCGGGCCCAACCCCGACCCATGACGCCGAAGGCGGCCGAGGACTTTCCCTTCCCGTCGCCGGTGTTCAGCAAAACGATCGATTCGGCCCGTGCCATCACCGCCGACCCTAGAGCCCGGCTCGCCCTCCACGCCTGCGGACCCACTACCATCGCTGGCGTAGCGCAGGGAACCCGGTGGAATCCCGGGGCTGTCCCGCAACTGTAACCGGGGAGCGACCTCCCACCTCATGGCCACGGCCCTCCGGGGTTGGAAGGCCGGGAGGAAGTGGATCCGGAAGCCAGGAGACCTGCCTACCCCCGTCGGATCCGGAGGTACGCGAGGACGTTGGCATCAGCTCCCAGTCTCACCCTGGTGCTGGGTGGGGCGCGCAGCGGCAAATCGGAGTGGGCCGAACGACTGGCCAGCGCGCTGCCCCCGCCCGTCACGTACGTCGCCACGGCGACCAGTTCGGACCCGGACTTCGGGGCTCGAATCCGAGCCCACCGGCGCCGCCGGCCTGCAGCCTGGACGACCGCCGAGGCTGGTGCCGACCTGGTGGGGGTGCTGGCGCGCCTCGACGGCAGCGTTCTGGTCGACTCCCTCGGGACCTGGGTGGCTGGCCGGCCCGACTTCGCCGTTGACACACCCGAGCTGTGTGGCCTCTTACAGACTCGCAAAGCCACGGCCTCTACCGTGGTGGTCTCCGAGGAAGTGGGCCTCGGCGTCCACCCTTACACCGCGGCCGGCGGCCGGTTCCGCGACGCCCTGGGATTGCTCAACCAGGCGGTCGCCGACATCGCCGACGACGTACTTCTCGTCGTGGCCGGGCGGGCCCTGCGTCTGGATAGCCCCGTCCCACCGCCCGTGGCCCGAGGCTGACGTGCGCGCCGCGGTGGCCTTCCTCACGGCCTTTGGGGGGCGCGCCCGCCCAATGCCACCACGCTCGATTGGTTCCCGCTGGTGGGCGCCGGCTTGGGTCTGGCGCTCGGCGGCCTGTGGTGGGTGACAGCCCGGCTCTGGACCAGCCCCGTGGCCGCGGCCCTGGTCGTCGCGGCCGACCTCGCCATCACCGGCATGCTGCATTTCGACGGCCTGGTCGACAGCGCCGATGGGCTGCTGCCACCGCTCTCGCCCGCCCGGCGCCTGGAGGTCATGGCCGATCCCCACGTGGGCGCCTTTGGGGTGGCCACGGCCGGCGCGGTCCTGCTGGTGCGCTGGGCGAGTCTGGCCGCGCTGCGCCCCGGGATCCTGCTACTCGGGGGCCTGTGGTGCCTTTCTCGCACGGCCATGGCCGTGATCGCCCGCAGCCAACCGTACGTTCGAGGCGAAGGCGGACTGGCGCACTCGTTTGCGGTAACCGGTGGCGGCGGGCGGCGAATCCGCGACTGGCTGCCGCTCGGGGCCGGCCTGGTCTTCTGCGGGTTGTTGCTGGGCTTTTGGCGCCCGGGACCGGGGGCGGCCGCGGGCGGAGCGGCGCTACTGGCCGCGGCCGGCGTGGTGCTGCTGGCCCGCAGACGCATCGGCGGCTACACCGGGGATGTGCTGGGCGCTTGCGGGGTGCTGGCCGAAAGCGCCGGCCTGATCGTGGCGGCCGCGAAGTGGTGAGGGTCGCCGGCCCGTCCCGACCCGGCCGGATCAGCTGGGCCGACGGTCGCCGTTTCGCCCTGACGAGGCTGTCGCACAAACAGATTCTGAAGAGAGAGGCCGGCCGTTCGCTTGCGCATTTTCATTAACCTTCGTGGAGTCATGAGGCTCTGCGCACGGCCGGCCTCTCTCTTACGCGGCTTGGTGCGACAGCCTCTGACCGCCGTGTGCGTCGGCATCGCCGCCGACAGGTTGCTCGGCGAACCGCCGGCCTCCTGGCATCCCGTGGCGAGGTTCGGGCGGGCCATGCTGTGGCTGGAAAAGCGGTCGTATGCGGATTCGCGATGGCGAGGAGGGCTGCACGCCGCGTCTGGCACGGCGTTGGCCGCCGCGCCGGGATGGCTTCTGGCGGCCGGGCCGGGCCTGGCCCCGCAACGGGCCCAGGCCCGGGTTCGCCGCGCCCTGGTACTGGCTCTGGCCACCTACGTCGGGGTGGCGGGCCGGGCCCTCACGACGGCCGCCCGTCAGGTCGCCGAACCGCTCGGAGCCGGCGACCTGGACACGGCGCGGGGCCGACTCCCCGCACTGGTAGGCCGGGACCCGACCGGCCTCGACACCGCCGAAGTGACGCGCGCCGTGGTCGAGTCGGTGGCCGAGAACACCGTCGACGCCATCGTCGCCCCCGTCTGGTGGGCGGCCCTGACCGGCCCAGCCGGGGTCCTCGCCTATCGTGCCATCAACACCCTCGACGCCATGGTCGGTCATCGCTCCACCCGGTACGCCCGCTTCGGGTGGGCGGCCGCCCGGGCCGACGACATCGCCAACTGGGTGCCCGCCCGGCTGACCGCCCTGCTCGTGGTGGCGGTGCGGCCCCGGGCGGCCCGATCGGTGCTGACCGCCGTGCGGGTCCAGGCCCCGGCGCACCCCTCACCCAACGCCGGCGTCGCCGAAGCGGCCTTCGCCGCCGCCCTCGGCGTGCGCCTAGGCGGTACGAACGTGTACGCCGGCAGCCCCGAGCGACGCGCCCCGGTGGGCTACGGGCCGCCGCCGCGGGTGGCGGATATCGACCGGGCGGTCCGGCTCAGCCGGGACGTGACCGCGGCCGCGGCTGCGACCGGTTTGTTGTTGGGGGGGCTGCTCGTGGGCGCTCGCCGGTGGTCGCGATGACGGGATCGGCGGCGGAATTGTTCCGGGCCCCGGTGGCCGGGGCCCACGGTGGAGACGGCTTTCGCCTGGCGCGGGATCTCGGCCGGCATCCGGCCGAGATCCTCGACCTTTCGGCCAGCCTCAATCCGGTGGCGCCCGATCCGACTCCCGTGCTGGCCCGGCACCTCGACGCCGTCGGCCGTTACCCGGACCCGGACCCGGCCACCGCCGCCCTGGCCGGCGCCATGGACGTTCCCGCGGCCCGTCTGGTGCTCACCAACGGCGGCGCCGAGGCCATCGCCCTGGCCGCCGCGGAAATGCCGGTCGGCTGGGTCGACGAACCAGAGTTCTCCCTGTATCGGCGGCACCTGCCGGTGCTGGACCGGGCGGGCGGCCGGTGGCGGTCCAACCCGCACAACCCCAGCGGTTTGCTGGCACGCCCCGACGAGACGGCCGCCGTGTGGGATGAGGCCTTCTGGCCCCTCGCCACCGGGACCTGGACCCGCGGCGACGCCAGCCGAGGTGCGGTGGTGGTGGGTTCGCTGACCAAGGTGCTCGCCTGCCCCGGGCTGCGGATCGGCTACCTGTTGTGCCCGACGCCGGACCTGGCCGAGCGGCTGTCCGCCCGCCAACCGCGCTGGGCGCTCAACGGACTGGCCGCCGCCGCCCTCCCCGAACTCCTGGCTGCCGTCGACTTGGCCGCCTGGAGCGCCGAGGTCACCCGATTGCGGAGCCAGCTGGCCGCCGTCCTGCGGGCCGCTGGCTACCATCCCCGTCCTTCGGAGGCCAACTGGCTGCTGGTCGAGAGCCCGGAACTACGGGACCGGCTGGCTGCCCACGCCATCCTGGTACGGGACTGCGCCAGCTTCGGCCTGCCCGGGACGGTCCGCATCGCCGTGCCGGGCGGGGCCGGCCTGGCCCGCCTCGAAGCGGCCCTGGCTGCCCCCGCTGTGTCAGCGGTCGGGCCGTGACCGGACGCGGACGACGCGGCGGCCTCATGGTCTGCGGTACGACCAGCGACGCCGGCAAGACCACCGTTGTCACCGGCCTGTGCCGGCTGCTGGCCGAGCGGGGCATCCGGGTGGCCCCGTTCAAGGCCCAGAACATGGCCCTGAACTCGGCCGTGACCCCCGACGGTCACGAGATCGGACGGGCCCAGGCAGCCCAGGCCATGGCGGCCGGCGTGGCTCCCGAGGTGGCCATGAACCCCATCCTGCTGAAGCCGCAGTCCGACCGGACCAGCCAGGTGATCGTCATGGGACGACCCTGGCAAACCCTTGACGCGGCCAGTTACCAGGAGGCCAAGCCGGCCCTGGCGGAGCTCGTCCTCGCCCAGCTGGCTGACCTGCGGAGTCGCTTCGACGTGGTGCTCTGCGAGGGGGCGGGCAGCCCCGCCGAGATCAATCTGCTCGACGGTGACATCGTCAACCTGCGCATCGCCCGAGACGCCGGCCTGCCCGCCATCGTGGTCGGTGACATCGATCGCGGTGGCGTGTTTGCGGCGCTGTTCGGAACCGTCGCCCTCCTGCCCTCGGACTTGCGGGCCACGGTGAGGGGTTTTGTGATCAACAAGCTGCGGGGCGATCCCACCCTCCTGGCGAGCGGTCCCGAGGAGCTGCGCCGTCGTACCGGGGTCCCGACGCTCGGGGTGCTCCCCTGGATGCCCGGTCTCGGCCTCGATGCCGAGGACTCGCTCGCCCTCGGCGCCGGCTGGGCAGAACAGGCGGCCGGGCCAGAGGCGGTGGCCGCGGCCAGATGCCTGGACGTCGCCGTGATCCGTCTCCCGCGCATCTCCAACTTCACCGACCTCGATGCGCTGGCCATCGAACCGGGCGTGACCGTGCGCCTGGTGGACTCCGCCGCCGCCCTGGGCCGGCCCGACCTGCTGGTCGTGCCCGGCACCAAGGCCACCGTTGCCGACCTCGACTGGCTCCGGCAGCAAGGTCTCGCCCGCGCCATCGCGGCCCTGGACGCAGGCACCACCATCCTCGGCATCTGCGGCGGCTACCAGATGCTCGGCCACCGCATCGCCGACACCGTCGAGTCGCGCCCCGGGCGAACAGTCGCAGGGCTGGGCCTGCTTCCTGTCGACACCGTGTTGGAGACCATGAAGGTGACGCGCTGGGTCGCCGGGGCGGCCCTGGGGCAGCCCGTGACCGGCTACGAGATCCACCATGGCCGTACCCGGCATCTGACCGGGGCTTCTGGCTGGATAACCCCAGAAGGCTGCCAGGTCGGCGGCGAGCGGATCCTCGGCACCAACCTGCACGGGCTGCTGGACAACGACGCCTTCCGGTCCGCCTTCCTGACCTCTGTGGCTGCTCGAGCCGGGCGGCCCTGGGCGCCGAGCGGCGTGTCCCTGCCAGCCGCCCGTCAGGTCCGCTTCGACCGGCTGGCCCGCGCTCTGGAATCCCACCTCGATATGACTGCCATCGAAACGCTGATCGAGCTCGCCGAGACGGCCCGCAGCCCAGCATGATCCTCTATCTCACCAACGCCCCCAGCGAAATCCTGGCTCTGCGCTCGCTGATCGAAGGCCTGCCGGCGGCCTTCCCGGCGGTGCGGGCGGCCAGTGCTACAGGTGCCGACTTGCCGGACCTCGAGCACGTCGACGTCGTCCTGGTGCGCCTCCTAGGCGGCGCCCGCGCCTGGGCGGATCCCTTCGACCAACTGCATCGGCATTGTCAGGCGGCCGGCATCCCGCTACTCGCCTTCGGCGGCGAGGCGGCGCCGGATGCCCAGCTGACCGCGGCATCCACGGCGCCGACCGCCACCGTGGCCCAGGCGTTCGAATACCTCGTCGAGGGCGGCCTGGCCAACTTGGAACAGTTGCTGCGCTTCGTATCCGACACCGTCTGCATGACCGGCTTCGGGTTTGACCCGCCCACCCCGGTCCCGAACGTTGGCATCTACCGCCGCTCGGCCGACGATCGCGTCGGGCCGCAGGTGGCGGTGCTGTTCTACCGGGCCCACCTGCTCGGCGGGAACACCGGATTCGTCGACGATCTCTGCGACGCCCTCGAAGCCTGCGGAGCCCAAGCGACGGCCGTGTGGTGCTACAGCCTCCGCCCCGACCAGCGAGGCCGGGTGGCCGCCCTCGATCTCCTGCACGCCGAGCGGCCCGACGTGCTCATCACCACTGTGCTGGTGTCGGGGAGCGCAGCCGATGACGGCCTGGCGTGGGATGCCAGCGCTCTCGGCGCCCTGGGCATCCCTGTGCTGCAAGCCGTCACGGCCACCACCTCCCGGGCCGAGTGGGAAGCCGCATCGGGAGGACTCTTTCCCCTGGATGTGGCCATGCGCGTCGCCCTGCCGGAATTCGACGGACGCATCATCGGGGTGCCGTTCTCCTTCAACGAGGAGGTCGACGACGGCGACACCCTGGGCGCCCCGGTCCTCGCCTACCGCACCGTGCCGGATCGGGTCGAACGCATCGCCGGTCTGGCGGCCCGGCTCGCCCGCCTCCGATCGACCCCGGTAGCAGATCGGCGGGTGGCGATCGTGCTTTCCGCCTACCCGACCGCCCGCAGCCGCATCGGCAACGCCGTCGCCTTGGATACCCCCGCCTCCGTCGTCGCCCTGCTGCACGCCCTCCTCGGGGCCGGCTACCAGCTCGACCGCATCCCGGACAGCGGCGACGCCCTGATGGCGGAGCTCATCGATGCCTTCTCCTATGAGCACGCCACCCTGAGCGCCGCCCAGGTGGCGACCGCCCCTGGCCGCCTGCGCGCCGATCGCTACCGGGACTGGTGGACGCAGGTGGACCCGGCGGTGCGGACCGCCGTAGAGGCCGAGTGGGGGGAGGCGCCCGGGGGCGTCTACGTCGACGACCATGGCGATCTGGTGTTCGCCGGGCTGGACCTCGGCGGGGTGTTCGTGGCGGTCCAGCCACCGCGGGGCTTCGGCGCCCGACCGGCGGCCGTCTACCACTCGCCCGACCTGCCTCCGACCCACCACTATCTGGGTTTCTACCGGTGGCTGGACGACATCTGGGGCGCGGACGCCATCGTGCATGCCGGCAAGCACGGCACCCTCGAGTGGCTGCCCGGCAAAGGCGTCGGGCTCTCAGCCCGCTGCTACCCGGACCTGGCCCTCGGCTCCGTCCCGCTCGTGTACCCCTTCGTCGTCAACGATCCGGGCGAGGGCACCCAGGCCAAGCGGCGGGCTCACGCCGTGATCGTGGACCACCTGCTCCCACCGATGACCCGGGCCGACACCTACGACGACGTGGCCCGGCTCGAGCAGCTACTCGACGAGCACGCCCAGGTGGCCTCCCTCGACCCCACGAAGCTGCCGGCTATCCGGGAAAAAGTGTGGGATCTGCTGGTGTCGGCCCAACTCCATCAAGACCTAGGCGTCGCTGCCGCCCCGGAGGGGAGCGCGTTCGACGAACTGGTGAGCCACGTCGACGGTTATCTGTGCGAGCTCAAAGACGCCCAGATCCGCGGCGGCCTCCACGTCCTGGGCGAGACCCCTGTGGGTGAGGCCCGTTTGGACCTGCTGCTCGCCCTGACCCGCCTACCGCAGGCGGGCGTGGCGTCCCTGCGCCAGGCGGTGGCGGCCCGGCTCGGCATCGCCGCGGACTCCAACACCCGGGCCGAGGTCGATGCGGTGCACGCCGAGTGCCGCCGCCTCCTGGCCCGTGAGGCTCCGCCCGGCTCGCCCGCCGAAGCCCAGGTCCTCGCCTGGGTGGAGGCTTCCCTCGATCCCGCCCTCGATCGCACCCCGGACGAGATCGGCGCCGTGCTCGCCGCCCTGGACGGGCGGTGGGTGCCCCCGGGACCGAGTGGAGCGCCGACCCGGGGAATGGCGCACGTCCTGCCCACCGGCCGCAACTTCTACTCGGTGGATCCCAAGGCGATCCCATCCCGCCTGGCCTGGGAGGTCGGCCGGGGTCTGGCTGACCGGCTACTGGAACGACACCTGGCGGAGGAGGGCCGCTACCCGACGACCGTGGGCCTGGTCGTGTGGGGGACCGCAGCCATGCGAACCGGCGGCGACGACGTCGCCGAAGCGCTGGCGCTACTCGGCGTTCGGCCCGTATGGCAAGCCGAGTCCGGCCGAGTGACCGGCCTCGAGCTGATATCCGAGGAGGAACTGGGCCGCCCGCGAGTGGACGTGGTGCTGCGTATCTCGGGCTTCTTCCGGGACGCCTTCCCGCACCTCATCGGCTGGCTCGACGAGGCGATCAGCCTGGCCGGCTTCGGAGACGGCGACCCCCGGATCTTCGGAGCCAAGCCGGGTGCGTACGGGTCCGGCATCCTGCCCCTGCTGGAGAGCCGCGACTGGCGCAGCGACGAGGATCTGGCGGCCGTATACCTGGCTTGGGGCGGCTACAGCTACAGCCGGGCGGGCATGGGCGTGCCGGCGGAGGCCGCCATGCGGCGTCGCTTCGCCGCCATCGACGTGGCCGTCAAAAACCAGGACAACCGGGAGCACGACATCTTCGATTCGGACGACTACTTACAGGACCACGGGGGGATGATCGCCACCGTGCGGGCCCTGACGGGCCGGTCGCCGCGGGCGGAATTCGGCGACAGCGCCGATCCGGCTCGGCCCCGGGTACGCAGCCTCGCCGATGAGGTGGCCCGGGTCGTGCGCACTCGGGTCCTCAACCCCAAGTGGATTTCGGCTATGACTCGCCACGGCTACAAGGGGGCCTTCGAGCTCGCCGCCACGGTCGACTACCTGTACGGCTACGACGCCACCGCCCACGTGGTGGCGGACTGGATGTACGAGCGAGTGACCGAGGCCTACGTAGCCGATCCCGAGATACGGAAGTTCCTGGAGGCGTCCAACCCGTGGGCGCTGCGCACCATGGCCGAGCGCCTCCTCGAAGCGGCCGGGCGGGGTCTGTGGTCCGCCTCGCCAGCGGCCCTCGAGACGTTGCGAGCGGCCGTCCTCGAAGCGGAAGGCTGGGAGGAGTCGCGGTGAACGCCCGTGTGCCGACGCCGGTGCCCCAGCTGCCGTTGTCAGCCGTTGTCGGGCAGGAGGAAGCCAAGCTGGCCTTGCTGCTGCTGGCGGTCGATCCTCGCATCGGAGGGGTCTTGTTGCGTGGTGAGAAAGGCACGGCGAAATCCACCCTGGCTCGCGGCCTGGCAGCTCTCCTGCCCGGGTCCGCCCCCTTCGTGGAGCTGCCAATCGGGGCCACCGAGGACCGGGTGGTTGGGTCCATCGATCTGACCGCCGCCCTGACCGGCGGAGGTGAGCGGTTCCGACCCGGGTTGCTGGCCGCCGCTGATGGGGGGGTGCTGTACGTCGACGAGATCAACCTCCTGCCCGATCACCTGGTGGACGTCCTGCTCGATGTGGCCGCCAGCGGGGTCAACCGAGTGGAACGGGAGGGGATCTCGCATGCCCACGCCAGCCGCTTTCTGCTCATCGGCTCCATGAACCCTGAGGAAGGCGACTTGCGGCCGCAGTTGCTGGATCGTTTTGGGTTGGCGGTGGCGGTGCGCACAGCCCGGGACCCGGCGGAGCGGGCCGCGGCGGTGCGCCGCCGGCTGGCGTTCGACGCCGACCCGGCCGCAGCGGCGGTGGCCGATGAGCTCGGCACCGCCGAGGCCGGCTTGCGGCGCCGGTTGGCGACCGCCCGGCCGGCGGGCTTGGACGACGAGGTCATCGAGTCGGTGTCAGCCCTGTGCGCGGCCGTCGGAGCGGAAGGGCTGCGCGCCGACCTGACCATCTGCCGGGCCGCGGCCGCCTTGGCCGGCTGGGAACGCCGGGACGCCGTGTCCGCCGCCGATGTGCGAAGGGTGGCACCCCTGGCCCTCGCCCACCGGGCCCGACGGGATCCGCTCGATCCGGCCGGCCTCGACGAGCAGCGCCTGGCGGACGCCCTCGACGAGCACCTGGGTGGCGCCGAAGACGGATCAGGCGACCCCGGCGGCTCGGATACGGACGGGGAGCCGGAGAACGCCAGAGAACGGGAGACGGAGAGCCCACCTGGCGCTGGCGAGCCCCGGGCGCCGGCTCCGCCCGGTGCTGGCGAGTCCCGGGCGCCGGCTCCACCCGGGCCCGTGTCTCCAGCGCCCGCACCGCCAGACGACCGTCCCGGTCGGCGTCAGGCTGCGCCGGCAACCGGGCGCCGGGCCCCGGTTGACGCCCGCCGTGGCCGCCTCGTCGGCGACCGGGCGCCAGATGGGCCGCTGGCCTCCGTGGCCGTAGGTGCCACCGTCCGCCAAGCGGCGGCCCGCCAACACGCCCCGGCCACCAGCCTCCGGGTCCGCCCCGAGGACCTCCGGGAGGCGGTGCGAGTCGATCGCCACGCCAATGTCGTCGTTTTGGCCGTCGACGCCTCCGGGTCGATGGGAGCCCCTCAGCGCATGGAGGCGGCCAAGGGCGCGGTGCTGGGCCTGCTCACGGACGCCTACCAGCGACGGGACCTCGTGGGCCTGGTGGCGTTCCGCGGCGAGCGGGCCGAGGTCCTGCTCCGGCCGACGGGAAGCGTCGAAGTGGCCCGCGCCCGGCTGGCCGCCCTCCCGACCGGGGGGCGCACCCCTCTGGCTGCGGGCATCGTGGCGGCCCTGGACCTCGTCACCGCACCGGCGCGGGCCGCCACCCACCGCCCCGTCCTGGTGCTCATCACCGACGGGCGGGCCACGTTCGCGCCCAGCGGGGTTGACCCGGTGGCAGCCGCCGGCTCGGCCGCCGATGCCGTGCGGCGCGCCGGGGTGCAATCGATGGTGATCGACGTCGAAGGCGCGCCCGACGCCGCCAGTCGAGGCCCCGGCCTCGGATTGGCCCGGGACCTGGCCGCCCGCATGGGCGGGCGCCACATACCCCTGGCTGCGCTGACGCCAGCAGCGCTGCGCCACCTGGTTCGCGAGCAAGCGACGCCACGCTGACCCGGCAGCCCGAACCAGCCAGTGAGCTAGGTTCGGCGCCCATGCGGCTGCTCATGGTGGCTCCACCCGGGGCAGGGAAGGGAACCCAGGCCAAGAGGCTGGCCGATCACTACGGCATCGCCCATCTCGCCAGCGGCGACCTCTTACGCCGGGAGGTGGCGTCGGGCAGCGACCTCGGCAAGGCCGCCCAGCCCTACCTGGACCGGGGCGACCTGGTACCCGACGATCTGGTCCTCAAGATGTTGACCATCGAGGTGCTGGAAGCGTCGGCCGATCAAGGTTACGTGCTGGACGGGTTTCCGCGGACCCTCCGTCAGGCCGAGGCCGCCTACCAGATAGCCCAGCAGTTCGACGACGTCACCTTGCAGGCGGTGATCCACCTGCGGGTTGGCCGGGACGAACTACTGCGAAGGCTGCTGAGCCGAGCCCGGCGCGAGGGTCGCCGCGACGACGACGAAGCCACCATCCAGCATCGCCTCGAGGTATACGACCGGGAAACCGAACCGTTGCTCGGGTTCTACGCGGAGCGGGGCCTGGTCGTCGACATCGATGGGGAGCAGCCCATCGACAAGGTCTTTGCCGACATCGTGACCGCCGTAGACGGCGTGCGCGCCGGCCGCCGCTAAACGCGGTCTGGCCCGGCGAAAATCAGGGCGTCGATGGCGGCCGCCGCCCCGGGCGCGGCGCCCTCGGCGACGATCACGCCGCCCTCGGCCACCACAAACCAGGGTGCGCCGGTGATCCCGAGAGCGTGCCACGCCTCACTCGACATCAGCACCTCGAGTCCGGGGGGAGCCAGGGCGGTGACCTCCCTGGCGCTTTCGGTCTCCTGGCTCGGGGTTACGAGAATCACCCTGGCCCGGCTGGGTGTTCGCGCCACACCCTCCCACACCGCCCGGCACCCGTAGCAGCTGCTGGTCAGGAAGAAGAGCACGGTCCGCGGGCCACCGAGCTCGACCTCCAGGGGAGCACCTGCCGGGGTCGTCCCGGCCATCCGGGTGGGAACGTGGGTACCCACTCGGGACGGCCGGCGGGACCGGATTCGTCGCAGTGGCCACCTCTTGCGCAGCCGGGCTCCGCGTGCCACAACCGGGCACGGTAGCAAGGGCCTCCAGACGCGCCGGGTCGACCGAAGGGTGCGAGGCGTGCAAGTCTGCCCGGCGTGCGAATCGGAGTCTTGGGTGCGACCGGGCCCGCGGGTAATGCGGTCGCGGTGCAGTTGGCTGCGATCGGGATCGATGTCGTCGTCGGGTCGCGCTCAACGGAGCGCGCTGCCGATACCGTCAAAGCCTTGACCGAACGCTGGCCGGACCGGCATCTACCCCTCCATCCCGATGACAACGACGGCGCCGCCACCGCGGACCTGGTGGTAGTCGCTACCCCGTGGGAGGGCGTGCTCACCACAGTGACCGCCCTCGAACCGGCGCTGGCCGGCAAGATCGTCATCTCCATGGCGAACGCCCTGACCCGGTGGGGCAAGGACATGGTGCCGCTGCTGCCGCCGTCGGGGTCCGTCACCATCGCGGTGGCGCGCGCCCTGCCCCGGTCGCGCGTCGTCGGGGCCTTCCACCACTTACCCTCCGGCCCCTGGGCCGATCTGGACCACCCCCTCGAGGCGGATGTCATGGTCTGCTCGGATGACCGGGCCGCCACCCGCGAGGTGGTGGAGTTGATCAACCGGTTGCCGGGGCTGCGGGGCGTGGACTCAGGCAGCTTGTCCAGCGCACTGGCGATCGAAGCGCTGACCCCCGCCCTGCTCGAGATCAACAGGCGGTACAAGACCCACGCCGCCCTGCGCATCACCGGGCTGTCGGATCGGGCCACGGAGTAGACCTGATGCGCCTCTTCGACACGGCCAGAAGGGCGATCGTCCCCTTCGAACCGGCTCCGGTGGTCAAGATGTACACCTGCGGCATCACCCCCTACGACGCCGCCCATCTGGGGCACGCCGCCACCTACCTGGCTTACGACGTCCTGCAGCGCCGCCTCCGGGACGACGGCTACGAGACACAATGCGTTCGCAACGTCACCGACGTGGACGACGACATCCTCCGCAAGGCCCGAGAGCTCGGCGTCCACTACCTGGACTTGGCGGCCGAGGAGGTCAACCGCTTCGACGCCGACATGGCCTCGCTCGGCCTTCTGCCGGCCTTCTCCGAACCCCGAGCCACCTCGGCCATCCCGGACATCCTCGGATTCATCGGCATGGTGCTCGAGTCCGGTCACGCCTACCAGTCCGGCGGCGGAGTGTATTTCGACGTGTCCTCCTTCGCCCGGTTCGGCCAGCTAAGTCACTACGACGAAGCGACGATGCTGGAACTGGCGCGCGAGCGGGGCGGCAACCCCGACGACCCCAACAAGCGCCACCCACTGGACTTCGTGCTCTGGCAGCCGTCCGCGTCCGACGAACCCGCCTGGGATTCCCTCTGGGGTGCGGGCCGGCCCGGTTGGCACATCGAGTGCTCCGCTCTGGCTCTGCGAGAGCTCGGCGAGACGATCGACCTGCACGGCGGCGGTTCCGACCTCATCTTTCCGCACCACGAGTGCGAGGCCGCCCAGTCCGAAGCGGCCACGGGCTCACAATTCGTGCGCCACTGGATGCACGGCGGCATGGTGCGGCTGGGGGGCATCAAAATGTCGAAGTCCCTCGGGAACCTGGTCTTTGTGCACGACCTCCTCAAGGACTGGGAAGGGGCGGCTGTCCGGCTGGCCGTGTTGTGCCACCACTACCGCTCCGATTGGGACTGGACCGACGATCTCATGAGCCAAGCGGCCCGACGGCTCACGGCGTGGCGAGCGGCCGGGCCCGGAGACGCTGCCCTCGACTCCGTCCGCCACGCCTTGGACAACGATCTCGACACCCCAGCTGCTCTGGCCCTCATCGATGCCGCCGCGGCCGAGGGAGCCGGGGTGTCCCGGGCTGCGGCGCTGCTGGGAGTGGTCTGAAGCCGCGGTCGGGCGGGCGGCGGGCGGCGATGCGGGCGGCGGCACCGATACGGGCAGGGCACCGATACGGGCGGCAGGTGGTGGCACCGATACGGGCAGGGCACCGATACGGGCGGCGGGTGGTGGCACCGATACGGGCAGGGACGGCGTCGACGCCAGCAGGCGTGGCATCGATCGAGGGGGTGGACGATGGGGCTGGGGCCGGGGTTGCCGGCGGGGCGCGGCGGGTCCAGGCCCACTTGCCCGCCAGCGTCCACGCTTCGCGGCCCGGTCCGACCCGGGCGCGAGGCGTGGACCAAATCCGGCGCTAGAAGGCAGATAGACGTCCACGCTTCTCCCTGGCCGTGGGCCGGGCGCGAAGCGTGGACGCATTCGCGCGGCCACTCGGTCCATCCTGGGCGCCGGCGGCGAAGCGTGGACGCATTGGCGCCGCCCGCCGACTCGGTCCAGCCTTGGCGTCGGGTCGGCTCGGGCCGCGCCGCGGAGTGCAGGTCGCGCCCTCGAGCAAATCCCGGCCGAGGGGACAGTCTCGCTCCCGTAGTCTCTTGCGGCAATGGCCGATTCCACCATCACTGTCTCTTTGCCCGACAGCTCAGCCGAGCAGCTCCCGGCTGGCTCGACCGGTGCCGATCTGGCCGCTTCGGTCGGGCGCACCCTCGCCAAAAATGCCGTGGCGGTGAAGGTCGACGGGACGCTCACGGACCTGACCGTCCCGCTGCCCGACGGCGCCCGAGTCCAGGTGGTCACGGCCGACTCGGACGCGGGCCGCAGCGTGCTGCGCCACTCCACCGCCCACGTCCTCGCCCAGGCTGTCACAGACCTGTGGCCGGGGGCCAAGTACGCCATCGGACCGGCGATCGAGGACGGCTTCTACTACGACTTCGATCTTCCCGCTGGCGCCCACTTCCATGAAGACGACCTGCCCCGTATCGAGGCTCGCATGCGGGACATCATCAGGGAAAACCAGCCCTTCACCCGGGAGGAGCACACCACCGCCGAGGGGCTACAACTCTTCGCCGACCAGCCCTACAAACAAGAGATCATCGAAGGCGTCGATGCCTCCGAAGGGGCGGGCGCGGGCGAGGTCAGCGTGTACCGCAACGACGGCCAGTTCCTGGACCTCTGCCTCGGTCCTCACGTCCCGTCCACGGGCCGCCTGGGCAACTTCAAACTCACCAAAGTGGCGGCCGCGTATTGGCGCGGTGATGAGCACCGTCCGCAGCTACAGCGCATCTACGGCACGGCCTGGGAATCAAAAGCCGCCCTGGACGAGTACCTCCACCGCCTCGAAGAGGCCGAGAAACGCGACCACCGCCGGCTGGGCGCCGAGCTGGATCTGTTCCACTTTCCGCCCGAAATCGGAGGCGGCCTACCGGTCTTTCATCCGAAAGGCGGCCTGATCCGCAAGCTGATGGAGGACTATTCGCCGCGCCGAGCACGAGAAAGCGGGCTACCAGTTCGTGTGGACCCCGCATCTCGCCAAGTCCACGCTGTACGAGACCTCCGGGCACCTCGAATGGTACGCGGAGAGCATGTATCCCCCCATGGAGCTGGAGGGAGTGACGTACTACCCCAAGCCCATGAACTGCCCCATGCACATCCTCATCTACAAGGCTCGCCAGCACTCGTACCGCGAGCTGCCGATCCGGCTGTTCGAGTTCGGCACCGTGTACCGCTTCGAGCGCTCCGGCGTCCTCAACGGACTGCTCCGCGTCCGCGGCATCACCCAAGACGACGCGCACATCTTCTGCACGGCCGAACAGCTGGGACCGGAACTGGCTGATCTCCTCGCTTTCGTCCTACGTATCCTGCGTGCCTTTGGCCTGACCGAGTTCGAGGCCGAGCTCGCCACCCGGCCGGACAAGTTTGTGGGCGACCCGGCCGAGTGGGACGTCGCCACTGAAGCGCTACGTCAAGCCCTGGAGGCGGCCGCCATTCCCTATGTCGTCGCCGAGGGTGAGGGTTCCTTTTACGCCCCCAAGATCGACGTGCACGTACGCGACGCCATCGGGCGGCGCTGGCAGGTGTCCACCTTACAGGTGGACTTTCAGGAGCCGAAGCGCTTCGATATGGAATACGTCGGGGCGGACAATAATCGCCATCTGCCCTACATGATTCACCGAGCTTTGTTCGGTTCGGTCGAACGCTTTTTCGCCATTTTGCTCGAGCACTATGCCGGCGCCTTGCCGGTGTGGCTCTCGCCGGTGCAGGCGCGTATCCTCCCGGTGCGCAACGACCACCACCCCTACGCCGAGACGGTCGCGGCCGTGCTCGGGGACATTGGCGCCCGGGTCGAGGTGGTGGCCGCCGACGAGCCACTGGGGTCGCGAATCCGCAAAGCCAAACTGGAGAAGATCCCGTACGTACTGGTCGTCGGCGACGACGACGTCCAGGCCGGTACGGTCGGTGTCAATTCTCGAGAAAAAGAACGGCCCGACCGGGGCGTACCCGTGGCCGATTTCGCGGCCGCCTTGCGGGCCGAGATCGAGACCCACGCGGCCGCCGCCGCCCCATAGTGGGTGACCTGGAGCGGCTGTGGGCGGGATGGCGTAGCGAATACATTCAGCGGGCCACCGCGTCCTACACCACCGAGTGCGTCTTCTGTGCCATCCTCGCCAGCGGCCTTCCCGACGAGCAAACGTTCGTGGTCTGGCGCCACCCGAGCGACGTCGCGGCCGCCATCCTCAACGCCTACCCCTACACCAGCGGGCATCTCATGGTCCTGCCCACCCGCCACGTCGGCGATATCGAGAGACTCGACCCCACCGAGAGCACGGCCCTGTGGGAGGGTGTCGTCGACGCCGTCCAGGCCCTCAAGGCGGCCTATAGCCCAGACGGTCTCAACGTGGGCGCCAACTTGGGCCGGGCCGCGGGTGCAGGAATACCGGACCACTTCCACCTGCACGTCGTGCCTCGCTGGAACGGCGATACCAACTTCATGACCTCGCTGGCCGAGGCTCGGGTCCTGCCCGAAGCCCTGTCCGTATCCGCGGCCAAAGTGCGCGCCGGGTGGCCCCAGCCCTAATCCCCAGGGTTCCGTACCGTCGGCCCGGGAGCTAAGGTGCCAGCGGCCCAGGCGGGCCTGGGGGATGACCGGCAGGAGGTCACCTCGGGAGAGGAGAAAAACTGATGAAGTCGCTTCGATGGTGGGCGCTGCCCACTGCCTCAGGACTGGTCCTGTCAAGCATGACGGCGATCGGCGCTCTTCCCGCCGCGGCATCGCCGCCTCGCACCCAGTTGAACGGATCTGCCGCGCCGGCATCCGCCCGCAGCCGGCCTCAGGGCCAGGTGGCCGCGGCCAGCCCGATCAGTTTCGACCTGGTGCTGGCCCTCCAGAATGCCAGTGGAGCCCAGGCGGTTGCCCAGGAGGTCTCCACACCCGGATCGCCGCTGTTCCATCACTACTTGACGGACGCCCAGTGGGAGGCCCAGTACGGTCCCACCCAGGCTGAGGTCAGCACCGCCGCATCCTGGCTGAGCCAGCAAGGCTTCCAGGTGGGCGCGGTCCCCGGCGACCGCTTGTTTGTGCCCGCCCAGGGCAACGCCGCCCAGGTCGAGCGGGCCTTTGGCACCAGCCTCGGCAACTTTCAGGTCAGCGGCAAGACCGTTCGGCTGGCCAGTGCGACGTTGTCCGTCCCGTCCTCGGTGGCGGGTGTCGTCTCGGGAGTCGTCGGCGTGAACCAGTACGTGGCCACTCCGTCGCTGGCCCTAGCCGCCGCCAAGACGCCGGTCACCAAGCCGGAACAGGAGCCGGCCCCGCCCGCGGCCTTCGTCAACCCGCAGCCCTGCTCGGCGTACTGGGGTCAGAAGATTGACACCATCGACCGCGCCTCGCTGTATGCGCCCTACAAGAGCCCCTTGCCCTACGACATCTGCGGCTACAAGCCCTCGCAACTGCGAGGCGGCTACAACCTCAATGCGCAGCTGTCCCGCGGCACGAACGGTTCCGGCGTGGGGCTGGCGATCGTCGACGCCTATGACTCACCGACCTTGCTCCGCGACGCCCAGAAGTACTTCGCGCTCAACGACCCATCCCATCCGCTCAGCAACTCGCAGTTCGTCAACGCCGAACCGGCGACGGTTGACGATCAAGCACTCTGCGCAGCGAGCGGGTGGTTCGATGAGCAAGCTCTGGATGTGGAGGCCTCGCATGCCATGGCCCCGGGCGCGGACATCCTCTTTGTCGGCGCCCAGGATTGCCTGGACCCCAGCCTCCTGTCCGCCCTCCAGACCGCCGTCACCAGCGGCGCCTCGGTGGTGAGCGACTCCTGGGGAGACGATCTGGGCGACCTTCTCACCGACGCGGCCACCAAGGCCGCTTTCGACAACACCTTCCTGCTGGCCGACGGTACCGGGGTTAGCGTGCTGTTCTCGAGCGGCGATACCGGCGACAACTTCGCCGATT
This sequence comes from uncultured Acidimicrobiaceae bacterium, assembly GCA_963834775.1. Taxonomy (GTDB): domain Bacteria; phylum Actinomycetota; class Acidimicrobiia; order Acidimicrobiales; family Palsa-688; genus PALSA-693. The sequence goes on along the minus strand of CAWICR010000005.1, from coordinate 97,001 downwards.
TTGGGCTCACCGTGCCCAACTATCCGGCGACCAGCCCCTACATCACGGCTGTCGGCGGTACCACCCTGGAGGTGGGCAACCACGACGCCCGCCTGGCCGAGCTGGGCTGGTCTACGGCCAAGCAGGTGCTGTGCACTCCGTCAACGCCCCCCGTCAACTGTGGCACGGCCAGCACTCCTACCGGCTCGCTGGCCTGGCAAGCGGGCGGCGGCGGCGGGACCAGCTATACCTACACCCAGCCGTTCTACCAGGCCGGCGTTGTCCCGCCTGCTCTGGCGTTGCGCAACGAAGCGCTCTTCGGCCCGACCCCCTTGCGGGTGGAGCCTGACATCGCCATGGACGGTGATGCCCAGAGCGGGATGCTCATCGGGTTGACGGAGACCTTCCCGGACGGCGTGCGCTACGGCCAGTTCAAGGAGGGTGGCACCAGCCTGGCCACTCCGTTGCTGGCGGGCTTGGTCGCCGACGCTGATCAGGCGGCGGGCGTACCACTCGGCTTCCTCAACCCCATCCTCTACACGGCGTACCGGTCCAATCCGGCTGCTTTCCACGACATCGTGCCTGCGGCCCATCCCCTGTCCGCGGCCGTGATCCGGGTGGACTTCGCCGATTCCGTTGACGCCAGCCAGGGCTATGTCGTGAGCCTGCGGGCGATCGACTACCAGGGCACGGAGACCTACTGCGACGCCACCGGAAACTGCGCCTCTCGGCCGGTGACGCTCGACCACGGCACCCGGGTTCGACAGCATGACCGGGCTCGGCTCGCCTGCCACGCGGTTCATCCCCGTGCTCTCCCGCTTTTAGGACGCACGTAAGCCCTCGGGGGGGCGCCGGCCGAGGCCGGGGCCCCCTCAACCAAGACGAAGGGTACGGTCGCCTGGTAGGGCGCGCCTGACTCCTACCAGGTGGGCCTCAGTTGTTGCTGGCTTCCCGCTTGACCTGATCCCAGAGGTTGTGGGGGAGGGGATCGTAGTGGTCGTGCTCGGCTCGGAAGCTGCCGCGCCCGCCGGTCATGGACCGCAGGTCGATGGCGTAGCGGACGATCTCCGAGGTGGGCACCAGTGCCGTCACGATGGAGTCGTTATCGGCGCCGACCTCGGTGCCCTGCACCCGCCCCCGACGGCTGTTGAGGTCGCCCATGACATCACCCTGGTAGGCGTTCGGCACGGTGACCTCGATGCGGGAGATGGGCTCCAGCAGAATCGGTCCGGCTTTCTCCATGGCCTCGCGAAATCCCAGGGCGCCGGCCATCTTGAAGCTCATCTCCGAAGAGTCCACCGAGTGGTACTTCCCGTCGAAACAGGTGACCCGGACGTCGACGACCGGCCAGCCGAACTTTCCACCGTTGACCATCGCCTCTTCGATGCCCTTCTGCACAGCCGGGATGAACTGCCGGGGGATGGCGCCGCCGACGATCTGGTCTATGAACTCGAAGCCGTCGCCCCGCTCCAGCGGTTCCACGCGCAGGAAGGCCACCCCAAATTGCCCGTGGCCTCCGGTTTGCTTCTTGTACCTTCCTTCCGCCTCCGCCGTAGCGGTGATGGTCTCGCGGTAAGGAACCACCACCGGTTCACTCTCCACCTCCACCCCGAACTTGCGGGCCAGGCGCTCGGTGACGATGGCGAGATGGGTCTCGCCCATGCCCCCGAGGAGGGTCTGGCGGGTCTCGTCATCGCGGTACACCGACAGGGCCGTATCTTCCTCCTGCAGACGGTGCAGGGCGGTCATGAGCTTGTCCTCGTCGCCCTTCGACTTGGGCCGAATACCGACTCGCAGAGCCGGTTCCGGCACGGGGCGAGCGGGAACCGACACCGGGGTCCCCTTGGGGGCCAGGGTATCCCCGGTAACGACATCGGGCAGTTTGGCGACTGCGCCCAGGTCGCCAACCGGCAGTTCGGCAACGGGCAGTTGTTCCTTGCCACGCAGCGTGAACGGGGCGTGGATGCGGGCATCGGCGTGGGTCCGAGCGTTGACGAGGGTCTCGTCGGGCCGAATCCGACCGGACAGCACCTTGAAGAGGCTGATCTTGCCGACGTGGCGGTCTGCGATGGTCTTCCACACCCAGGCGAGCGGAGGCCCGTTGGGGTCGGGCGCCACTTCGCTGGTGCCGCTGCCCGCCTCCACCGTGACCGGCGGCCGGTCCAGGGGGGATGGCCCGATCTCGCAGATGAATGTCGCCAGGCGATCAACGGCGATCTCTTTGGTCGCCGAACCGCACACGACCGGGAAGACCTGGGCGGCTGCCACCCCGTGGGCGAGCGTCTCCTCGAGTTGCTTCACGCTCGGCGTTTCACCCTCGAGGTAGCGTTCCATCAGGTCGTCGTCGGCAACCACGATCCCCTCGACCAGGGCGTCGTGCACGGAGTGCTCCTGCCCGGCCATATCGTCCGGTATGGGCCCGGTCGAGGGGCCCTCACCGTCGTAGGTGATGGCCGTGTCGGAGAGCAGATCGGCCACGCCGCGAAAGGCGCTCTCCTCTCCGATGGGCAGCTCCAGAGGAGCCACCCCCGCCCCGAAGGTCGCTTGGAGGTCTTCGAGGGTGCGCTCGAAGGAGGCCCGTTCCCGGTCGAGCTTGTTGACGAAGATCAGCCTGGGGAGTCCGAGGGCCGCGGCGGCCTTCCACATATTCGCGGTCTGGACTTCGACGCCCTCCACCGCACTGACCACGAACACGGCCAGATCCGCGACGGAGAGGGCGGCCAGCGCCTCCTCCGCGAAATCGGCGTAGCCGGGGCAGTCGATCACGTTGATCTTGTGGCCTTCCCACTCGAACGGCGCCAGCGCGGCCGAGATCGAGAGGCCCCGCTTGTGCTCCTCGGGCTCGAAGTCGGTCACCGTGGTGGCGTCTTCGACCCGCCCTGGGCGGCCGATGGCGCCCGAGATGTGCAGCAGGGCCTCAGCCAGGGTCGTCTTACCGGCCCCGCCGTGGCCGACCAGGGCCACGTTGCGGATTGCCGCCGCTGGATAGGCCCTCATCTGTCGGCTCCCCGTCCCAAATGGTCCTCCTTCCACGGTCCGGGCGGGCCCCGGATCCCCCTGATGGTGCTTCTGGCAGTAAACGCCAGCGTAACGGGCTGCGGTGGTAGGGTGACGGGGGTAACCGACACGCCAGTCCGGTTCGTGGCTCCCCACGGCGAGGCCTGGCACGAGGAGTCCATTCACTGGTGTTCGACGGTCGTTTCCGTTCGGGTGTCGACCGGGCGGTCAAGCCTATCGGTGGCGCGCTGCGGCGGACGGGCCTGTCGCCGGACCATCTGACGGCGTTCGGATTGCTACTGGCGGTGCCGACCGCCTGGGCTATCGCCACCGGTCGGTTGGGTCTTGGGCTGGCACTGCTGATCGGCTGTGCTGTTCCTGACCTCCTGGACGGTGCCCTCGCCAAGGCCTCGGGACAGGCCAGCGCCCGGGGTGCCTTCTTCGACTCCGTCGCCGACCGGGTTACCGACACCTTGGTCCTGGGGGCCATCGCCTGGTACCTGTTAGACCATCACCGGGGCCACATCGCCCTCTTGCCCGTCGCCGTCCTGGGCGCGTCGTTGCTGATCTCCTATGAGCGGGCCAAGGCCGAGTCGCTCGGCTTCGAGGCCAAGGGCGGCCTGATGGAGCGCGCCGAGCGGATCGTGGTGCTGTGCGTGGGCCTGGCGTTCAGCTTCCTCCTCATCCCGCTGCTCTGGCTGATGCTCGCGCTCACCGTGGCCACCGCTGTTCAGCGATTCGTAAAGGTCTGGCGGCAGGCCAACGCTGCCGGCCAAGGACCTGCTCGTACTGAGCGGCTGACGCTGGTACGGCGATCCAGCTACGCCCGCGGCGAACCGCCCGCGGTGGCGGCTCGGTGGCGGGCCTGGCGCGAAGCCAACGGATGGGTCCCTCGCTCGGCTCGCTATGCCGACGGTTCCCGGCGAACCGGCGCCGCGGCCCGGTGGCAGGAGCGGCGCCGGGCCCGGCTGGCCCGGCTCGCCGAGGACCAGGATCCGGAGGCAGGCTCGCCGGGTCGCCGGCGCTACGGGTCCCGCCGGCCCTGAGCGTCGGTGAAAAAACTTCACCGGCCCTGAGCGTCGGCGTTCGCCGCCCGATCTCATCTACGGTCATGAGCTCATGAAGCCAGGCACGGGGCCGGCGCCCGCACGCCGGTTTTTGGCACAGCCCCGACCCTCGGCCGCCCTCCGCCTCTACCGGACCGGCTCGAGAGTCGCCAGCCTTTTCCCAGGTCCCCTCGGGCGTGGTCTGGCCGAGGCAGTGGGCGTGGCGGCGGCCCGCATGCCGGTCCTGCCCGGCCCGCTGGCGGGGCTGGCCCGGCGGCGCCAGCTGGCCGCCCGGCACCTGCGCCGGGTGTACGGACCCGAGCTGAGCTCCTTTGAGCTGCGGCGTCGGGTTGACGAGGCGTTCGCGTCCTACGGGCGCTACTGGGCTGAAAGCCTGCGCCTGCCGCGCCTGGCGCCGGAAGCGATCAAGGCCGGCATCACCTACCAGGGCTTCGAGCACATCGCGGCTGGCGAGGCGGCCGGACGGGGCACCATCCTGGCCCTGCCCCATCTCGGCGGCTGGGAGTGGGCCGGGACGCAGCTGGCAGTCACTGGGCACCCCATATCGGTGGTGGTGGAGGCGCTGCACCCGGCGGATGTCTTCGACTGGTTTGTGGCGTTTCGCCAGCAACTGGGGATGCAGGTGATCACCGCCGGCCCCGGCGCGGCGGCGGGGTGCGCCCGAGCTCTCGCCGGCAATCATCTGCTCTGCCTTCTGTGCGACCGGCTGATCGACGGTGCGGCCGGTATCGAGGTGGAGTTCTTTGGTGAACGGACGCTGCTGCCCGCCGGCCCGGTCACGCTGGCGCTGCGCACGGGGGCGACGCTCTTGCCGTGCGCCGTCTTCTTCGGGCCGGGTGCGAACGAGCATGTCGCAGTCGTCCGGCCGCCGCTTCCCCTGACCCGAACGGGCCGGCTTCGCGACGACGTACAGATCTGGACCCAGTTCCTGGCCCGCGAACTGGAAGAGCTCATCCGCCGAGCGCCGACGCAGTGGCACCTCATGCAACCCAACTGGCCGGGCGACCGCGATGCCTCGTCGGCGTTCGGCCCAGACGACTTTGGATCGCGAGCCAGGAGCGCCGCGCTGGGGGACTACCCGGGTTGGCTGCGGTCGGGCTGGGGGATGCCAGCCTCGGGGTCAAGGGGCGCGGGTTGGCCTAGCTGGAGGTGGCCCCGATCGGAAGGGCGCGGTCCGCAGTCAGCCCGGACAAAGTCCCGCGGCCGGTCGTCACGGGGAGGGTCACCTACGCCTCCCGGCCGGGGCAAGTAGCCTCCGCCCGTGCGGGTCGGTCTCATCTGCCCCTATAGCCTCACCCTTCCCGGTGGTGTCCAGGGGCAGGCCCTCGGGCTGGGACGAGCTCTCCGGGATCTCGGAGTCGAAGCCCGGGTGCTGGGCCCCTGCGACGGGCCGCCACCGGACACCTTCGTGACACCGCTCGGCAACTCCATCCCGACCGCCTCGAACGGGTCCATGGCGGCTATCGCCCCCGACCCATCCGCCTCGCTGCGTACCATCCGGGCCCTACGGGACGAGCATTTCGACGTGGTGCATTTGCATGAGCCTTTGGCGCCCGGCCCCACCCAGACGGCTCTGGTGTTCAGCGACCGTCCCCTGGTGGGGACGTTCCATCGTGCCGGCGAGAGCTGGTTGTACCGGGCCCTGCGCCCGCTGACCTCCTGGGCAACCGGTCATCTGGCAGTTCGGGCGGCAGTCTCCGAAGAGGCCCGCCTCGCCGTGGAGCGCACCCTCGGCGGCACCTACGAAGTCGTCTGGAACGGCATCGACGTGGGCCGGTACCGCGACGCACCAGGGACGCCTACCGACGGTCCGACGATCCTGTTCATCGGGCGCCACGAGCCGCGCAAAGGGCTGGCGGTGCTGATCGACGCCTTCGCTCGTCTGGGCTCTACCACTCGCCTTTGGATCGCTTCCGATGGGCCGGACTCCGCCCGCTTGCGTCAGGCGACGAGCGACAACGACCGCATCGAATGGCTCGGCGTCATCAGCGAACAAGAAAAAATTCGGCGCATCCGCGGCGCGGACGTCCTGTGTGCTCCGTCGATGCACGGGGAAAGCTTCGGCGTGATCCTCCTGGAGGGCATGGCAGCCGGCACTCCTGTCGTGGCGAGCGACCTCGTCGGCTACCGGAACGTGGCGCGACCGGATCAGGACGCCCTGCTGACGCCGCCCGGCGACGCCGTGGCGCTGGCGGCCGCCCTGGAGCAAGTCCTCGACGGCGGCCCACAGATCGCGGACCTCGTCGCCAGTGCGGAGCAGCGGGCGGCCAGTTTTTCACTCGAGAGCTTGGCCAAGCGATACCTCGACCTTTACGACGAGGCCCGCCGTCGTCGGGCCTCGTCCGGCAGCGGTCGACCGCGCCGTCGCCACGGTGGCGTGATCTAGTGGGGTGATGTAGCAGAGCCAGTTAGCCGCTCGGCGGAGGCGCGCCAACCCAAACGACAGCCGGGGCCGCCTGCCCGAGCCGGGCCGCTCCCTCTACGATGTCAGCCCTGATGCCCGGGGCCCACTCATGAAGCCGCAGACCCGGGCCACGGTGCTGGTAGCCCTCTTTGCCGCCCTTCCAGCCGTGATACTCGGCGCCGTTGCCTTCGTGGCGGCGGGAGCGGTTGTGGGCGTGGTGGTGCTGGTGGCGGTGGCGGTCATCTTCGGGGCGTGGGCTCGCCTGGCCGGAGATCGCCGGGTGTCCACGGCGGTCGGCGGGCGCCACGCGGACCCCGTGCGCGACGCCCGGCTCTGGAACCTGGCCGAAGGTTTGAGCATCAGCGCGGGTGTACGCCAGCCGGGTCTCCTGGTGATCGACAGCCCGGGCCTCAACGCCATCGCCGCCGGCACTCGGGCCGACCGCGCCATCGTCGGGGTCACGTCGGGGCTGGTGGCCGAGCTCGATCGCATCGAGCTCGAGGCCGTCCTGGCCGAAGAACTTATGCAGATCCGCCGCCACGAGACCACGCCCGCGACCGTGGTGGCCGGCACGTTCGGACTCGGTCGAGCGATCGCCCTGCGCGCCGATCAAGACGCCGACGCGGACCAGGCGGCGGTGGCGCTGACCCGCTACCCACCGGCGCTCGCCTCCGCGCTCGAGAAGCTGGAGGCCAAGGGCGCCGAGATCGCCGGCCAGCCTGCGTCGCTTGCCCACCTGTGGTTGGCCGATCCGCGTCCGGGCGTGGCACCCGGTCGCGGCCGCCTGCCCCTTCGTGACCGCATCGAGGCGCTGCGAGAACTGTGACCCCCCGCCGGCCGTCAGGATCCCCGGGTCGGCTCCGGATGCCATGGTGGGTGGGGGCCGGCGCCCTGATCTGCGCCGGCCTCCTGGCCGCATGCGGAGGCGGCGGGCGCCGTCCAGTCGTCGCCGCGCCGACCACAACGACGACGCGGGCGGCTCCCACCACCACCCGGCCTCCACCGCCGCCCCCGCCGCCGGTCGCCCCTCTGACAGGCTTGCTCCAGACCGACAAGGCCCAGCTGAACGCCACCGCAGTGGTCGTCAAGATCGACAACGTCGACGCCGCCCGCCCCCAGACCGGCATCAACCAGGCCGACGTGGTCTACGAAGAACTGGTCGAGGGCGGCCTGAGCCGGCTGGCCGCGGTATTCCAGACCCAATATCCGACCGCGGTCGGGCCGGTTCGCTCCGGGCGCCTGACGGACGCCGCCATCGCCGACGATCTCAACCACCCCGTGTTCGCCTACTCGGGCACGAACGCCGGGTTTCTCACGGTCCTGCGGGCCCAGCCGCTGACCGACGTCGACGACGGCAACCGGCCTGATCTCTTCTGGCGCAGCACCCTGGCGGCACCTCCCCACAACCTGTATGCCAGTGTGGCCGCACTGGCCGCCGCCTCCGCAACCCACGCCCCACCCCCGGCCCTCTTCGCCTACCTCCCGGCGGGCGCCACGTTCGGTCCATCGGAGGGCCGCCCGGCGCAGCAAATCGGCATCAACTTCGGGTCTACGGCCGTGACCTGGAACTGGAACGCGGCCCTACAGGCCTGGACGCGAAGCCAGGACGGCACCGCCGACGTCGACCGGTCAGGGGCATCGATCACCGCCACGAATATCATCGTCCAGTTCGTCCCCTACATCACCTCCGGGCTGGCGACCGGGGAGGGGGTCGCACCCGTCCCCATACCAACCGGCGAACTGGTGGGCCACGGCACGGCGTGGTACCTGAGCGACGGCCGCGTGGTGGAGGGGTTGTGGAGCCGGTCGGCGTTGACCACCACGACGCACTACACCGATGCCAGCGGAGCGACCGTGCGCATAACGCCCGGCCGGACCTGGGTGGAGCTCGTCCCGGTCGGCGTGTCGCCTGCGCTCGTTCCGTAGCGGCAGCACCCGCACCCTCCCGTACACTGGAAGTATGGCCTCTCCGGATTCCGCCCCTGCACAGCCCGGCCGTCGCACCGGCACTGACCTGGTCAAACGCGGCCTGGCCGAGATGCTGCGGGGCGGGGTGATCATGGACGTCGTCACGTCCGAGCAGGCCAAGATCGCCGAGGACGCCGGCGCCGTCGCCGTCATGGCCCTGGAGCGGGTGCCCGCCGACATTCGCCGGGATGGCGGGGTGGCCCGCATGACGGATCCGGCTCTGATCGAGGCCATCAAAGCGGCAGTGACGATCCCGGTGATGGCGAAGGCGCGCATCGGTCACTTCGCCGAGGCTCAGGTACTGGAATCCATCGGTGTCGATTACGTCGACGAGAGCGAAGTTCTCACCCCCGCGGACGAGATCAATCACATCGACAAGTGGGCGTTCACCGTCCCCTTCGTCTGCGGCGCCACCAACCTGGGGGAGGCCCTGCGGCGCATTTCCGAAGGCGCCGCCATGATCCGGTCTAAGGGGGAAGCGGGGACGGGCGACATCAAAGAAGCCGTGCGCCACCTGCGGTCCATTACGGGCGACATCCGCCGGATAACCCAGGCCGACCCGGCCGAGCGCTATGGCTGGGCCAAGGAGATGCAGGCGCCTGTCGGTTTGGTTCACGAACTGGCCGAGACAGGGCACCTGCCGGTGCCGTTGTTCTGCGCGGGTGGGATCGCCACCCCATCGGACGCGGCCTTGGTGATGCAGCTCGGCGCCGAGGCTTGCTTCGTCGGCAGCGGCATCTTCAAAAGCTCCGACCCGGCCCGCTTCGCCCGGGCCATCGTGGAGGCCACCACGCATTTCAAAGACCCGCAAATCGTGGCCAAGGTCAGCCGCGGTCTCGGTGACGCCATGCGGGGTGAGGAGTCAGGCTCCGTGGAGACCCGGCTCTCGGACCGAGGCTGGTAACGGTCGGCGCTCCTCGTCCGAGGGCTACACTGAGCGCATGGAAAGGATCCCGCCAGGTGCGTTCGCGCGGTTACCCGGCCCGCGTCGGGGTGCTCAGCCTGCAGGGCGACGTCCGGGAGCATATTCGCGCCCTCGCTGAGCTCGGTGTGGCAACCGCTGAGGTGCGGGTGCCCGGCGATCTGGCAGCCGTTGACGCCCTGGTGCTTCCGGGTGGCGAGTCAACCACAATGTCGTTGCTTCTGGAGTCCTCCGGCCTGCTCCCGCCGTTGCGCGACCGTCTCGCCAGCGGGATGCCCGCCTTTGGCACCTGCGCCGGCATGATCCTCCTGGGAACTGAGATCGTCGACGGACGCCCGGATCAGGCCCGACTGGGTGCGATCGACATCGGCGTTCGCCGCAACGCCTTCGGCCGGCAGGTGGACTCCTTCGAGACGGACCTGGCCGTGGACGGCCTGGACAGCCCGCTCCACGCCGTGTTCATCCGGGCGCCCATCGTCGAATGGGTCGGCCCAGGGGTTGACGTGTTGTCCCGGATACCCGGCACGGACGGCCAGACTCGCCCCGTAGTTTGCCGGCAAGGACCGGTCCTGGTGACGGCGTTCCATCCGGAGTTGGCGGGCGACCTGCGACTACACCGGCTTTTTTTGGAATCAGCTCAGCGTGAGGGGGACGCGGTGCCCTACGGAGTCCGCGAGGAGGAGGTTTAGGTATGTCTGGACACAGCAAGTGGGCGACGATCAAGCACAAGAAGGGCGCAGCGGACAAGGCGCGGGGCAAGCTGTTCGCCAAGCTGATCCGCCAGGTCGAAGTGGCAGCCCGGGAAGGCGGGGGTGACCCCGACGCCAACCCGACGCTGCGCACCATGTTCCAGAAGGCACGCGAGGCTTCTGTGCCCCTCGACACCATCGAGCGCGCCATCAAGCGCGGCACCGGCGAGCTCGAGGGCGTCCGCTACGAACAGGTCTCCTACGAGGGGTACGCCCCAGGCGGGGTCGCCGTCATCGTGGAATGCCTTACCGATAATCGCAATCGCACCGGTGCCGACATCCGGTCCGTCTTTTCCAAGCATGGTGGGTCCATGGCGGAGCCGGGCTCCGTGTCCTGGCAATTCGAGCGGAAAGGGATCCTCGAGGTCCCCAAAACCGGGTCGGTCACCGAGGATGACCTCATGCTTGCCGCCCTCGACGCCGGCGCCGAGGACATCACCGATGCCGGCGACCACTGGCAGGTGACGACCCCACCCAGCGACCTGCCGGCTGTTCGCACGGCCCTGGAGCAGTCCGACGTCGCCCTTACCTCCGCCGAGGTCACCATGCTCCCGAGCACGACGGTCCCCCTGGACAGCGAGCCGGAAGCCAGGCGCGTCTTGCACCTTGTCGATCTGCTGGAGGACCACGACGACGTGCAGAACGTGTACGCCAACTTTGACATCCCCGACGCCATTCTCGAACTGGTCGAGGCTTGAGAGGTGAGTGACGGCGGGGACGGCGGGTCTGATCAGGGGATGGCCAGGCGCCGCGGCTCGGGGGCCGTCGGATCCGGTGACGCCGCGCCGGACTTCTGTCTGGAGGGAACAGGTGGCCATAGCTACTGCCTGCACGACTACCGGGGCGAACCGGTCGTGCTCGTCTTCTACCCGGCGGATCACTCTCCGGTCTGCACCCAGCAGCTGCGCTCCTACTCGGAGGACCTCAACGGCTTCGAGGCCCTGGGCGCGGCAGTGCTGTGCCTGAGCCCCCAGGATGTAGCCAGCCACGAAGAGTTCGTCATGGCCCAGCGACTACGGCTCCCGCTCCTGTCGGATACCGACAAGTCCGTTGGGCGCGCCTACGGCATTTTGGGCCCCCTCGGCTTTTACCGCCGCTCCATCTTCGTTGTCGGCCGGGATGGAGTGATCCGCTACGCCCGGCGGTCCATGAGCAACCTCACCTACATCCCGACAGCCCACCTCTTCGACGCCATCCGGGCCACGGAGGCTGCCTCCACCTGAGCGAGCTCGTCCGCCGGACAGGATCCACCACTGTTCGGGCGTGGATTGCTAGCTTCGAACGAATGTTCGCCCTCGGTATCGATCCCGGACTGTCCCGTTGCGGGTACGGCGCGGTCCGGGGCACGGGGGGGCACTTGGTTGTGGAGGCGTTTGGGCACCTGACAACCCCCGTCGACGATCCCCTCAGCGAGCGGCTGGCGGCCCTGTGGGACGAGCTCAGCGGACTGTTGGCGCGACTGCAGCCGGACGTGATGGTCGTCGAGCGGGTCCTGTTCCAGGTCAATGCCCGCACCGCCATGGCGGTCGGACAGGCCAGCGGGCTGGCCCTGGCGGCGGCAGCCCGCCGAGGGTGCCCGGTCGTCCAGTACAGCCCCAACGAGGTCAAGCTGGCGGTAGCCGGTTACGGGTCAGCCAGCAAAGGACAGGTCCAGCGCATGGTGCAGGTTCTCCTCAACCTGCCCGAGCCACCCCGACCCGCCGACCGGGCCGACGCCCTGGCCCTGGCGATCTGCCACCTGTCCGGAATGGGCTTGCGGACCGCGGCGGCACGCCACGACGCCCGGTCCGGGAGGGACGCCCCGATTCCGGAGGCGCGGGTGTGATCGGCTCGCTGCGAGGTGTGGTGCTCGATTGGCTCACCGGGCCGGGCCCGACCGGCGAGGTGCTGCTCGAGGTGGGAGGCGTGGGCTACCGGGTGCTGGTGCCGGCCAGTTCCCTCGGCCGCGTCGGGACGCCGGGCAGCCCGGCCTTCCTTCATATCCACACCCACGTCCGGGAGGACGCCCTGGTGCTCTACGGGTTCCCGTCCCGGGAAGAGCGCGTGTGTTTCGAAGCCTTGATCGGCGCCCACGGCGTCGGGCCGGCGGTGGGGCTGGCGCTGCTGTCAGTCCATTCCCCGGTCGCCCTGCAGCGGGCCGTGCTGGCCGACGACGCGGACGCCCTGACGCTGGTACCAGGCATCGGAAAGAAAACCGCCTCTCGCCTGATCATCGAGTTGAAGACCCGCCTCGACCTCGATCTCGACGGGACCGACGTCCACCTCGTCGGCGCCGGCGCGGCGGCGGGAAGCGGTGGCAACGGGATGGCGGGGGCAGGGTCCGCGGCGGCCAAATCCGACGTGCGAGCCGCGCTGGCGACCCTTGGATACGGCGCCGACGAGATCCGCCACGCCCTGTCTCGCCTTCCTACGGAGGGAGGGGTCGAGGACCAGATCCGGCTGGCCTTACAGGAGCTGGCGGGAGCCCGCTAAGTGCCCCTGAAAAAAACCGGCTCCGCGAACCAGAAGGAGACGACGGATGCTGTTGACCGACCAGTACCGAGATGACCGGGAGACGTCGACGTGACGGCATCCGTCGCCTCCTCCTCCCCGTCCAGCTGGTTTCTTTACGGGCGCTAAGTGCCTGAGGAAGGCCTGCATCGCCCGATCGCCCCAGCCGCCGACCCGGTTGAGGCTGCCGAAGAGATAACCCTGCGGCCTCGGCGCCTGACCGAGTTCATCGGCCAGGCCCAGCTGAAGGAGCACCTCGAGATCATGTTGGAGGCGGCTCGTCGGCGTGCCCAGCCGAGCGACCACCTGCTCTTTGCCGGGCCGCCCGGACTCGGCAAGACCTCGCTGGCCGGGATCGTGGCCAACGAGATGGGCGCCGGTTTTCGCATCACCTCGGGGCCGGCCCTGGTTCGGGCCGGCGACCTGGCCGCCATCCTCACCAACCTCGTCGAAGGCGACGTCCTCTTCGTTGACGAGATCCATCGCCTCGGGCGGGCCGTCGAGGAGATCCTGTATCCGGCGATGGAGGACTTTCAGCTCGACATCGTCCTCGGCAAAGGCCCGAGCGCCCGCACGATTCGACTGGACCTGCCCCGCTTCACGCTGGTCGGAGCGACCACCCGTACCGGCCTCATCACCGGGCCCCTACGGGACCGCTTCGGCTTCGTCGCCCGCCTGGACTACTACAGCGCCGGCGAGCTGGACGCCATCATTCGCCGCTCGGCTTCCATCCTCGACGTCCGCCTCGACGCCAGCGGGGCGACGGAGATCGCCGGACGCTCGCGGGGCACGCCTCGCATTGCCAACCGCCTCCTCAAGCGGGTGCGGGACTTCGCCGAAGTCCGCGGCGACGGCTCGGTTGACAAGGACGTGGCTCGCCGGGGTCTCGAGCTTTTTGGGGTGGATACGCTCGGCCTGGACAAGGTGGACCGGGCGATCTTGGACGCAGTCTGCGCCCGGTTCGGTGGTGGCCCCGTGGGTCTGTCGACGCTGTCGGTCAGCGTTGGGGAAGAGACCGACACCGTCGAGGATGTCTACGAGCCGTACCTGTTGCAGCTCGGGTTGCTCATGCGCACACCCCGGGGCCGGGTCGCCACCCCAGCAGCCTGGCAGCACCTGGGGTTGGAGCCCCCGCCCCCGCCCGCAGCGGCGTCGGCGGACGCTGGTCCCGGCGCTGGTCCCGGCGCTGCTCCTCCCGCTGCTCCCGGTCTGTTCTGAGCCGTCGGGTGCCCCGCTTCCCCGATTTTGGTATGTAAACCAGCTATAAGCTGGCAAAGATAACAATATTCGGTCGGCAGGCGACTGGCGGCCTCCCGGTCAGGTCACCTCTGACACCCCGGCGTGCCCCAGCCCCGACACCCCGGCACCCCTGACACCCCGGCGTTGCCTAGCCCCGGCACCCCGGCACCCCTGACGCCCGGCGCCCCGGCGCCCCGGCGCCCCGTAGCCCCGGCGCCCGGGTCGGTTGCCAGGGCCGACGTATCCTCTCCCGCCATGGAGGCACCCGAGTACGACCTCCCCGCAACGGCGATCGCGCAGCACCCCGTCGAGCCGCGCGACGCCGCCCGCCTCCTCGATGCCACTGGTGGCGCCGCCGACGCCGGCGCCACCGGCCCCACTGATCCGAGTCACGCCACCAGTGCGGGCCCGGTCGCGCACCGCCTCGTCCGCGACCTTCCGCACCTGGTGCGCCCCGGTGACGTGCTCGTCGTGAACTCCTCCCGGGTCATGCCAGCCCGGCTCCACCTGACCAAGGCGAGCGGCGGGGCGGCCGAGGTGCTGCTGCTGGAGCCGGACCCGGCCCGGGGCCAGAGGTCTGGCAGGCCCTGGTCCGGCCGGGGCGGCGGCTGGCCCCCGGTACGGTCCTGGCCGCCCGCCACTCCGGCCAGGCCGCCGTCGAGGTCGGCGAACGACTCCCCGGCGGTCGCCGCCTCGTCCGCCTCCTCGCCTCCCGAGACGAGGTCATGGCTGCCTGTGGCGCCCTCGCCCTGCCGCCCTACATTCACGAGCCGCTTGCCGACCCGGAGCGCTACCAGACCGTGTACGCCGAGCAGCCCGGCTCCGTCGCGGCCCCCACTGCCGGTCTGCACCTGACGACCAGCGTGCTGGAACGCTGTCGGGCGGCCGGCGCCCAAGTCTGCAACCTGGACCTGGCGGTGGGTCTGGCCACCTTCCGGCCCCTGACTGGCGCCCGGGTCGAGGACCACGTCATGCACACCGAGCGCTACCGGGTGCCGGCCGAAACGATGTGTGCCTGCCGTCAGGCGGGGCGGGTGATCGCCATCGGTACCACCACCGTGCGCGCCCTGGAAACGGCGGCCGCCACAGGGCGGCTCGAAGGCGAGAGCGGCCTTTTCATCCGGCCCGGGTTCGAGTTTGCCGTGGTGGACGTGCTCCTGACCAACTTCCATCTGCCCCGCTCCACGCTGCTCGTGCTGCTCGAGGCGTTCTGCGGTCCGCGCTGGCGTGCCCTCTACCGCGAGGCGTTGGACCGCGGCTACCGCTTCCTGTCGTTTGGTGACGCCATGATCGTCGGAAAAATGAAACCTGCGGCGTGACGCCCGCCCGCTTTTTCATCGAAGCCGCCGATGGTTACGCCCGAGCCGGCGTCGTGCGGACCCCGAGGGGACAGTTCACCACCCCGTGCTTCATGCCGGTGGCAACACGGGGTGCCGTGCGGCTGCTCGACGCCGATGACCTCGACCTGGTCGCACCGCAAGTGGTCTTGGCCAACACCTACCACCTGATGCTGCGGCCAGGCCCGGCGGTGGTGGAAGCGCTCGGCGGCCTGCATCGCTTCATGGGCTGGGAAGGGCACCTCCTCACCGATTCCGGCGGGTTTCAGGTCTTCTCGTTGTCCCCCAAGGTCGACGACGACGGGGTGACGTTTCGCTCCACCTACGACGGCTCCGTCCAGCGCCTGACCCCGGAGGTAGCCGTCCGCATCCAGGAGCGTCTGGGCGCGGACATCCAGATGACCCTGGACATCTGTTCCGCGCTGCCGGCGTCCGACGAAGACATCCGGTTGGCAGCCAAACGGACCTTCGCCTGGGCCGCCCGGGCTCGGGACACCCATCGCCGAGCCGACCAGTGCCTGTTTGGCATCGTCCAGGGGGGAGTGGCGCCCGACCTGCGCACCGAGCAGGCCGCCCAGCTGGCGGCCCTGGAGTTTGACGGCTATGGCATCGGCGGCCTGTCCGTAGGCGAACCCCGCGAGCAGATGCTGCCGGCTCTGACCGCAGCGCTACGCGAGCTGCCGGCCGACCGGCCCCGCTACCTGATGGGCGTGGGGGACCCCCTCACCCTGCTCGACTGGGTCGCGTTGGGGGTGGACATGTTCGACTGCGTCCTGCCCACCCGGCTGGCCCGGCACGGCACGGCGTTGACCAGCGAGGGCCGCTATCAGGTCCGGGCGGCCCGCCACGCGGCCGATGAGCAGCCGCTCGACCCGGCCTGCCCGTGCCGGGTGTGCGCCCGCTTCAGCCGAGGCTACGTCCGCCACCTGCTGCTGGTGAACGAGCCGACGGGCGGCCGGTTACTCACCGTCCACAATTTGTCCTGGCTGCTGGCCCTGGTGGCGCAGGCCCGGGCTGCTATCGGCACCGGAACCCTGGGTGCACTACGGGCCCGGGTAGCTGCCCGTTGGAAACCGGGGTCCCTGCGCTAACCTCGCCCGGTCGCTTCCGCGGGGAGGCGCCCCCTCTCCCACATGCACATCATTCTCCATCTCGTAGCTGCCACTACTTCGACCACGACCAAGTCGTCGAAGAAGTCGTCGAGCTCCACCTACACCCTGCTCTTCATCGTCGTCCTGTTCGCAGCGGTGTATCTGCTGTTCATCCGGCCGCGCCAGCAGCGCATGCGCCAGCAGCAGACCGCCGCCCGGCAGCTCGAGGTCGGCGACGAGGTCGTCACTACGAGCGGGCTGTACGGCCGGCTGGTGTCAATCGACTCCGACTCCGCCGAGGTGGAGATCGCTCCCGGCGTCGTTATTTCCATGATGCGGCGAGCGGTCAACCGCCGGCCCGACGCAGCTTCAGCGAGTACCCCACCCCGAGCGGACGAACGCGGGCAGACGGCGGAGTCGAGCGACGACGATCCACCGGACGAGACCGATAGGCAGCCCTGATCATGCGGCGCGGTCTGATTTGGTCGCTGGCCTTCATTATCAGCGCCTCGGTGATCGCCCTGGTCGCCACGGTCGCCACCGGCCACTCCCCGCTGCTCGGGCTCGACCTCAAAGGCGGCGTCTCGGTGGTGCTGCGACCTGACACCCAGGCCAGCGGCGGTCAGCTGCAGCAAGCCGTGACCATCATCGACAGGCGGGTAAACGGCCTGGGCGTCTCCAACTCGAACATCACCCGGCAGGGCAACGACATCGTCATCAGCCTTCCCGGCATCAAGAACGCCCAGGCCGCCCTCGCCCAGCTGGGCCAGACGGCCAGCGCCAACTTCCGACCGGTCATCTGCCAGATCCCCGCCTATACGCCTGCGGGCGGCCAGTCCACCACCTCCACCACCACCCCGCCCCACTCCGCCAATACCGCGCCCCCGACGACCCGGGCCGCCATTCGGGGCGCGCGCACCGCGGACGTCCAGCTGGCGTCCGCCAGCTTCCCTGCGGCCGGATCGGCAACGACGGTCCCCTCGGCGACCTCGACGCCCGCGACCACCATCGAACCCCAGGGCGGGTCGGGCACCCCGGTGCCGCTCAAGTCGCCCACCAGCGCCGCCGACGCCAACGCCATCTGCGCCGCCTCGAACTCCGCCCAGGTGCCAACCACCACGCCCGACCAGAACAACGCCGGATCCTACGTCATCCTCCCGTATTACCAGAGCCCCAACACTTCGCCACGCTACGTGCTGGGGCCCGCTGATATGAGCGGCAACGGCGTCAAAAACGCCTCGGTGACCATCGACTCGACCGGGCAGTACCAGGTGCAGCTCACCTTCACCGGCAAAGGCAGCACCGAGTTCGACAAGATCGCCTCGGAGCGCTACCCCTACTACCAACAGAACCAGAGCAACCCGCCCTATCAGAGCCTCGAAGCGTTCGAGCTGGACGGCACCGTCTATTCGGCGCCCACCATCCAGGCATCCAGCTTCAACGGGACGGCGGTGATCAGCGGCTCGACGTCCTCACCTTTCACCTATAGCCAAGCCAACGATCTGGCGGTGGCCATGAAGTACGGGTCGTTGCCCGTGCGCTTCACCCCGCAATCCGTGGAGACGGTGTCCGCCACCATCGGTAAGGACTCGCTGAAGGCCGGGCTGCTCGCCGGCATCGGCGGGATCGTGATCGTCCTGCTCTACATGATCCTTTACTACCGGTTGCTAGGCCTGATCGTGGTGGTCGGACTGGCCGTCGGCGGCGCCCTGTTGTACTCCATCATCACGCTGTTGAGCACGACGCAGGGGCTCACGCTGACCCTCGCCGGGGTCACGGGCATCATCGTCTCGTTGGCATCACCGTGGACTCGTACGTGGTGTACTTCGAGCGGCTCAAAGACGAGATCCGCGCCGGACGAACCATCCGCCAGTCGGTGGACCGCAGCTTCGCCCGGGCGTTCCGAACAGTCCTGACCGCCGACCTGGTGGCCATCATGGCCGCCTTGATCCTGTACTTGTTCACCGTCGGCGACGTACGTGGTTTCGCCTTCATGCTGGGGCTATCGACGCTGCTCGACATCTTCACAGCCTTCTTCTTCATCCGGCCGGCGGTAATCCTGGTCGGCCGCCGGCGCGCCTTCACCGACGCCCGCTTTATCGGGGTGGGGCGTGGCCTCGGCGTGCGGGTCGGGGAGACCTGACGTGTCGTCTACTCGGCACAACGCCTGGCAGCGGCTGTTCCGCGGCGAGACCTCGTACGACTTCGTGGGCCGGTGGCGGCTGTGGTTCGCCATCTCGGGCATCGTCATCCTGGTCGGTATCGTCTCTCTGGCCACCCGGGGTCTCAACTTTTCCATCGACTTCAAGGGCGGCACGGTCTGGGAGGTGCCGTCGTCCGCATCGGTTGCCAAAGCCCGATCGGTGGTCGGGGCGGCCGTGCCCGGCTACAGCCAGGCGACCATCACCGTCCTCACCAACACCCAGACAGGTCAGCGGACCGTCAAGGTGGAGGCCCCGGCCAAAGACACCGGAGACCCCACCAAAGTGGCGGCCGTAACCGACGCCCTCGCCAAGATGGCCAACGTCTCCCCCAACGACGTGCAGATCAATGACGTCGGCCCGTCCTGGGGGTCAGACATCACGGACAAGGCCATCAAGGCGGTGATCGTCTTCCTCGTGGTGGTCGCCGGTTATATATGGCTGCGCTTCGAAGGCAAGATGGCCATCGCTGCCATCGTGGCCCTGATCCACGACATCCTGGTGACGCTGGGGATCTACTCGCTGTGCGGCTTCCAGGTCAGTCCTGACACGGTCATCGCCTTCCTCACCATCCTCGGCTACTCCCTGTATGACACCATCGTGGTGTTCGACCGCGTCCAGGAGAACACTCGCGGGCTGGCCTCGACCAACCGGCTCACCTATTCCGACGTGGTCAACCTGTCCATGAACCAAGTACTGGCCCGCTCGATCAACACGTCGCTCGTGGCCATCCTGCCGATCCTGTCCATCCTGGTGATCGGCGCCTGGGTCCTTGGGGCCACCGCCCTGCAGGACTTCGGGCTGGCGTTGTTCGTGGGCCTCACCACCGGGGCCTACTCCTCCATCTTCATCGCCTCGCCTCTCCTGGCGCTGTTGAAGGAGCGAGAGCCCCGCTACGCCGAGATCCGCCGCCGGCTGGCCGCATCGACCGCCTCCTCCAAGCGCATCAGCCCGGCGGCGGCCGCAACCGGCGACTTGAGCGGGGCCGTGGCCCTGGCGCCGGCGGGGGTGCCCGCCCGGGCGGGGGCCGGAGGGGGGCGGGCGACCCGGCACCGGACCCGGCCGGGTCGAGCCGGCGCCGGCGGCTGGATCCGGGCCAGCCGGCGGAAACGGTCAGAGCGACCAGGACGCGCCCGACGGTAATGGCCAACCGGCGTCCGCCGGACAGGCGTCGGAGCGACGGCCGCGGCGGACGGCGGCCCGGGCGGCACCGGCGCCGAGCGGACCAGACCCGGCGGAGACGATACCGGGGCGGACGTGCCACCGGCTCGGGGGCCGGCCGACGCCGCCGGACGGGCCCGGCGAGCCCGAGGGCGAGCCCGCGCCTCGAGCGTTCCAGCCGACGCCAGCGCCCGCGCTCCTGGATCGTCGTGCCACCGGCGCAACCGGCCGCCGCCGCGTCCCCGAAAAAAGGGTCGCCGCCGCTGAAACAACACCCCACCGGGCCGCCCACGCTGTCCGGGTTGGCTCGGGGCGGCCCCCCAGCCGGTACCGTGGAGATGTGGAAGACGAACCCGGTTGGCTGAAGGAGCTCATCCGGGACATCTCCGATTTCCCTCAGCCGGGTGTGGTCTTCAAGGACATCACGCCGTTGCTTGCCGACGGACCGGCGCTGTCTGGTGTGTCAAGGCGCTGGCCGATCCCTTCGCCGATCGTTCCATTGACAAGGTCATCGGCGTCGAAGCCCGCGGTTTTATCGTCGCCGCTCCGGTCGCGGTGCGCCTCGGCGCCGGTTTCGTGCCCGTTCGCAAAGCCGGCAAGCTGCCGTGGAACGTCCACATCGAGAGCTACGAACTCGAATACGGGTCGACTCCCTCGAGATCCATAGCGACGCTCTGCAACCCGGCGAACGTGTGCTGATCATCGATGACGTCTTGGCCACGGGTGGCACCGCTGCCGCCACCGCCCGGCTGGCCGAGGTGCTCGGCGCGGAGGTCGTCGGCTTCGGATGCATCATCGAGCTGGCCTTCCTCGGGGGGCGCGGGAAGCTGGGTGACCTGGAAACTGTTTCATTGCTCAACTATGGGTAGGTGCCAACCACGATGAGCCATGAACCGCAGCGAGACCACAGGGCGCCCCCGGGCGGTGGCGACCGTCGAGCGGGTGCTGCCCTGGCGGCGCCAGGTGCAGACTGCTGACGCCCTGCGCCCGCTGCTCAGTGCCTTCCGGTCCCGCCACCCGCGCGACGACACGGCCATGATCATCCGGGCGTACGAGGCCTCGGCTCGGGCGCACCTGGGTCAGCTCCGCAACTCCGGAGAGGCGTATATCGCCCATCCTCTTGCCGTCGCCACCATCCTGGCCGGCCTGGGTCTCGACGACGTGACCATCTGCGCGGCGCTCCTCCACGACGCCGTCGAGGACACCGGCGTCGGGCTGACCGATATCGTTAGCGAGTTCGGGCCCGAGGTGGCGACCATCGTGGATGGCGTCACCAAGCTGGACCGGGTCCGGTTCGATTCCCGCCAGGCCCAGCAAGCCGCCACCATGCGCAAGATGCTGTTGGCGATGGCCAAGGACCCCCGGGTCCTGCTGATCAAACTCGCCGACCGGCTGCACAACATGCAGACCATCGCGGCGATGCCCGAATGGAAACAGAAGCGCAGCGCCCAGGAAACGCTCGACATCTACGCCCCGTTGGCCCATCGCTTCGGCATCCAGGACATCAAGTGGCAGCTCGAGGACCTGGCCTTCGCCGCCCTGCACCCCCGGCGCTACGCCGAGATCGAGCAGATGGTCGCCACCCGTGCCCCTGAGCGGGACATCTACCTGACCCAGGTGATCGAGCACGTCAACGAGCGCCTCGCCGCGGCCCGCATCGAGGCCCAGGTCACCGGGCGCCCCAAGCACCTGTACTCGATCTACGAGAAAATGATCGTCAAAGGCAAGGAATTCGACGAGATCTACGACCTGATGGGTGTCCGGGTCCTCGTGGCGTCGGTCAAAGACTGCTGGGCCGCGCTCGGTGCGATCCACGGAGCGTGGACTCCGGTGCAGGGACGGTTCAAGGACTACATCAACACGCCGAAGTTCAACCTGTACCAGTCGCTGCACACGACCGTAGTCGGCCCGCAAGGAAAGCCTATCGAGGCCCAGATCCGCACCGTCGAGATGCACAACCGGGCCGAGTGGGGAATCGCGGCCCACTGGGGCTACAAGGAAAAGGCGTCGGCCGCCGACGTGGCCTGGCTCCAGCGCATCGTCGACTGGTCCGCCGAGAGCACCGACCCGGCCGAGTTCCTGGAGGCCCTGAAGCTCGACCTCGAGACCGATGAGGTCTTCGTCTTCACGCCCAAGGGCGACGTCATCTCGCTGCCGGTGCACGCCACCCCCATCGACTTCGCTTATGCCATCCACACCGAGGTGGGGCATCGCTGCATCGGCGCCCGGGTCAATGGGCGGTTGGTGCCGCTCGACTCCCAGCTGTCCTCAGGCGACAGCGTGGAGATCTTCACGTCCAAGGTGCCCTCGGCCGGCCCCAGCCGGGACTGGCTCAAGATCGTCGTCAGCCCGCGGGCCCGCAACAAGATTCGTCAGTGGTTCAGCCGGGAGCGCCGCGAGGACGCCATCGAATCCGGCCGGGACGACCTGACAAAGGCCCTGCGCAAGGAGGGCTTGCCGGTTCAGAAACTGGCGAACTCAGCCGTCCTCCTCGGCGTCGCCGAGGCCATGAACTACGCCGACCTCGACGCCCTGCACGCCGCCATCGGCGAGAACCACGTGTCGGCGCAGTCGATCGCCCAGCGGGTCGCCCGGGAGCTCCGCGGTGGCGAGCACGAGGTCCAGCTGCCGAGCACCGCCCGCCTGCCGCGCCGGGTCAACCAGCGCCAAGGCGTGGGAGTCCACGTGGAGGGTCTCGACGACCTCATGGTGCGCCTGTCGCGCTGCTGCACGCCCGTGCCCGGCGATGAGATCATCGGCTTCGTCACCCGGGGTCGGGGTGTCAGCGTGCATCGCAGTGACTGTGCCAACGCCGCCACCCTCTCGGCCAGCGAAGTGGGCCGCATGATTGAGGTGGAGTGGGACCGGGGCAGCACCGGGAGCTTCGTGGCGGCAGTGGAGCTCAAGGCTCTGGACCGCACCCGCCTCGGCGTGGATGTCTGGAAGGTGATCTCCGACAACCACCTCAACATTCTGCGCAGCGATTCCATTACCGGTCCGGACCGGGTGAGCCGCATGCGTTTCGAGTTCGAGCTGGCCGATCCCGCCCATCTGGAGTCGTTGATCAACGCGCTCAAACGCATCGACAGCGTGTACGACGCCTACCGGGTGCTGCCCAATCGCGGTAACTAACGCCCGGCCCGTCCCGACGCTATGTCCGCTCCGCTGTCGTCCGGTCCGCTGTCGTCCGGTTCCCGATCGTCCGGTCCGCTTTCGTCCGGTCCGCCGTCGTCCGGTTCCCGATCGTCGAGGCCACGCTTCCGGCGATTTTGGTATCTAAACCCGGTATATGCAGGTGAAGATACCAAAATAGGTTGATCTGTCGTAGACCCACACCGGTCCTTCCGGCAGCCTTCCCGGTACCCTCGGAGGCCATGCCCGAGTTGCGCCACCCGCCGGGGACATTCGACGTCATGCCCGCGGAGTCCGGCCCGTGGGAGCGCCTGGTCATGGAGTTCGCCCGGGTGGTGGAGGCGGCCGGCTACGGGCTCATCATCACGCCCACCTTCGAGGACCTGGCCGTGTTTCAGCGGGTGGGGGAGTCCACCGATGTGGTGCGGAAGCAGATGTACGACTTCGACGACAAAGGCGGTCGGCGCATTGCCCTGCGCCCGGAAATGACCGCCTCGATCGCCCGGGCCTTCATCGAGCATCGGCCGCCCACACCGTGGAAGGCCTGGGCGGTGGGATCCACGTTCCGCTACGAGCGGCCCCAGGCGGGGCGATACCGGGAGTTCCACCAGGTTGACCTGGAGGCCATTGGCAGCGCCGACCCGGATCTCGACGTGGAAGTGATCGCCCTGGGGTCAGAGTTCTACGACGCCATTGGGCTGACCCGACGGGAGCTTCTGCTCAACTCGCTCGGCGACTCGGTGTGCCGGCCGGGCTATCGCGAGCTCCTGCTGGCATACCTCCGCGATCACCGGGAAGCCCTCTGCGACGAGCATCGCACCCGGCTGGAGGACAATCCCCTCCGCGTGCTCGACTGCAAACGCCCCGAATGCCAGCAGATAATCGCCGGGGCGCCCCGTCAACTGGATCACCTGTGCGAACCCTGCGCGGCGCATTTCGCCCGGGTCCGGGCCGGCCTGGACGCCCTCGGGATCCCGTACATCGTCGACTCCAAACTGGTGCGCGGTCTCGACTACTACACGCGCACGACGTTCGAGTACATCGCCACAGGTCTGGAATCGGCTCAGAACGCCGTCGGCGGGGGGGGCCGATACGACGGGCTCGTCAAGGAACTGGGCGGTCCCGACACGCCGGCGGTCGGGCTCGCCCTCGGCATCGACCGCATCCTGCTGGCTGGCGAGGGCGAGGGACTGGCCAGCCGGCTGCAGGACGCCCGGCGCCTGGATGCCTTCGTCGTGGACTTCGCCGGCGGCAGCACGGCCCGGGACCTGACGGCGAAGTTGCGGGCCGCCGGGCTGCGTGCGGACCGCTCCTTCGACGGACGCTCGCCCAAGGCCCAATTCAAGGCGGCGGACCGCTCGGGGGCGCGCCTGGCCGTGATCATCGGTCCCGAAGAGGCGGCCACTGCGACGGCGGGTATCAAAGATCTCCTCCACGGCGGGGACCAGGTGACCGTGGCGCGATCCGACCTAGTGGAGGAGATCTGGCGCCGTCTGGAGGTCGCCGCGCTCGACCACCCCTAGCGGTCCACTCTCGTTGCCATAAACCGGTCCACACCGGCGACCCCCTCCGCGACCACGAAAGCCGGGCCCACTAGGCTGCGTGACCTTGATCGGGAGCGTGTCGGCGGGTGACGCCGTCGTCATCGGGGTGACCGTGGTCGCCACCTTGGTGGTGGTCGGCGGGCTGGTCGCGGTCAGGTCCTTGATCCGGACCGCCCGTCAGCTGCGAGCCCTCGCCGACGAGCTCAGCGAGCACACGGCGGCCGTGCTCGGCGACGTAGAGGTCACGGTGCTACAGGCGCGCAGCGAACTGGAGCGGGTCGACAACCTGGTGGGCTCCGCCGAGGCCATTACCCACACGGTCGGCTCGGCGTCCCGTCTGACCCGCATGGCCCTGGCCCGGCCAGTGATCAAGGTGGTGGCCCTGGGCGCCGGCACGGCGAGGGCCGGGCGTCGACTCCGAAAGGCCGGTTGACGCCATGTCGCATCGCCTCAGGTGGTTCGGCGCCGGCGCGGCCCTGGGGGTCGGCACCTCGGTCTGGGCCCAGCGCAAGCTGAAAACGGTTGCCGCCCGCTACCACCCGACGGGCCTCGCCGGCAGGGCGCTCGACAAAGCGCGATCGTGGCCCTCCCACGTACGGGCCGCGTTCCACGAGGGCCGATCGACCATGCGGCAACGGGAAGCCGAGCTTCGCCAGGGGCTCGATCAGCCACTCGAACAGGCTCCCGGGCGCTGACGAGCCCATCCCTGACGCTGTCTCACCGCCAGTTGTCGCAATTCGGCCGCCCATCAGAGCCACCGCGCCGCGTCCGAGTTCATCCTGACCCACAACGCCGAATCTTCCCGCCTGCCGCTCAGTAACCTGGATGCCGACATGGATGCCAACGCGGTGCGGCGCGCCTTCACGCAGTTTTTCGTAGATCGGGGCCATACGGCAGTCAGCTCGGCCGGGCTGATCCCCCATGACCCCCGCGCGCCGCTGTTTACCAATGCCGGGATGAACCAATTCATTCCGTACTTCCTCGGCGATGAACGGCCTCCTTTCCCCCGGGCCACGAGCATCCAGAAGTGCGTGCGCATCCGGGGCAAGCACGACGACATCGATCTGATCGGCCGCACCACCCGGCACTTGACCTTCTTCGAGATGCTCGGGAACTTCAGCTTCGGGGACTATTTCAAGGAGCGGGCCATCCCGCTCGCCTGGGAGCTCCTCACCGGTTCGCTGGGCCTCGACGGCGACCGCCTCTGGATCAGTGTGTTCCTGGACGACGACCAGGCCGCCGACATCTGGGCCGATCACGTCGGCGTGGCCGCCCACCGCATCCAGCGCATGGGCGACGACAACTTCTGGGAAATGGGAGAGACCGGCCCCTGCGGGCCCTGTTCAGAGATCTATTACGACCGCGGTCCGGAGTGGGGCCCCGAGGGCGGACCCGCTGGTGGCGGCGGCGAAGAGCGCTACGTGGAACTGTGGAACCTGGTGTTCATGCAGTACGACCGGCAGCCCGATGCCACCCTTGAGCACCTGCCCAGGCCCAACATCGACACCGGCGCCGGCCTCGAACGGATCCTCACCATCGTGGAGGACGTGCCCTCCATCTGGGAGACCGACTTGCTTCGCCCGGTCATCGCTGAGGCCGAGGCCCTGACCGGGCGGATCTACGGCGAGAACGCCGATGTGGATGTCGCCCTGCGCATCCTGGCCGATCACGCCCGGTCGCTGTCTTTCCTCATCAGCGACGGTGTATTTCCGAGCAACGAGGACCGCGGCTACGTCCTGCGCCGGCTGATTCGCCGCGCCGTACGGCAGGCCTACCTCCTCGGCGTGGAGCGCCCCGTGACACCAACCCTGGTGTCCGCCGTGGTCGGCGTCATGGGCGAGGCCTACCCCGATCTGGCCCGCAACGAAGAGTTCGTGATCGGTGTGGCGGCGCGGGAGGAAGGCAGTTTCCGGGCCACCCTGCGAACCGGCCTGACGATCCTGGAGTCGGAGCTCGGGGAGGGGACCCGTACCGTCTCCGGACCGGTGGCCTTCCGGCTCCACGACACCCACGGGTTCCCGATCGAACTGACGCGCGAAATCGCCGCCGAACGGGGCGCCACTGTGGATGAGCCGGGCTTCGCGGCCGCCATGCGCCGTCAACAGGAGCAATCCGGGCAGAAGAAGAAAGACGCCGCCGATCGCGAGACGGGCGATCTCGTGGACGCCTATCGAGTGCTGCTGAATGAGAGCGGCCCCACCCGCTTCGTCGGCTACGTCGAGAACACCACGAACGCCACCGTGCGCGCCGTCCTCGACGCCGAACCGCTCGGGGCCGTCGAGCCCGGCGACCGGGCCGACGAACGTCGCGTCGAAATCTTCCTGGATACCACCCCTTTTTACGCCGAGGGAGGCGGCCAGGTCGGCGATACCGGCACCATCGAAACGGCTACCGGCCGGGCCGTGGTGCTCGACACCACGTACGCCCTGCCCGGTCTCATCCGTCATCTGGCCGTCATCCAGTCCGGCCAGATCCACCCCGGGGAAGCGGCGACGGCATCTATCGACGTGGCGCGCCGGGCCGCCATCCGGCGCAACCACACCGGCACCCACCTCTTGCACTGGGCGCTGCGCCAGGTGCTCGGTGACCACGTCAAGCAGCAGGGTTCACACGTCGGCCCGGACCGGCTGCGGTTCGACTTCACCCACTACGGCCCGCTTTCGCCCGAGGAAACGGCACGCGTCGAGGACCTGGTCAACGGCCAGATTTTGGCCGACGAAGACGTCCGAGTGACCGTCATGCCCAAGGAACAGGCTGACGAGGCTGGCGCCATCGCCTTCTTCGACGAGAAGTATGGCGACGAGGTCCGGGTGGTTGAGGCCGGATCGGCTTCTCTGGAGCTGTGCGGCGGCACCCATGTCGCCCGACTCGGCCAGATCGGACCAGTCGAGATCGTTTCGGAAGGATCCATCGGTTCGAACCTGCGCCGCATCGAGGCCACGACGGGCACCGTGACGCTGGCCCGGCTGCGCCAGGCCGAGCGCCAGATCAGCGAAGCCTCGAGTTTGCTGCGCAGCCCGCCCGACGAGCTCACCGTGGCCGTGCAACGCAAGCTCGACGATCTCAAGGAGCTCGACATCCGCCTCCGGGCCGCGGAGCAGGCCGCCCTGATGGGACAGGCCCGCAACCTGGCCGCCACCGCAACAGACGGCTGGCTGGTGGAGCGAGTCGACGGACTCGGCCCCGACCAGCTTCGCCAGCTCGCCAACCAGGTGCGCCAGGTTGGGGGCTTACAAACCGTGGTTCTCGGTGGCAGCCCGGACGGCTCCAGAGCGGCTCTGGTAGCGCTAGCGCCGAAGGGCGACCGGGTCACCGCGCCCGACCTGATCTCTGACGCGGCCCGGACCGTCGGCGGCGGCGGGGGAGGCAAGAATCCCGAACAGGCCGTGGCGGGCGGCAAGGACGCCAGTCGCCTGGACGAGGCGCTCGATCAGATCCGGGCCCGACTCGGCGCGTGATTCCGGCCACCGGAAGGGTAGTGGGGATAGATCTGGGGTCCCGTCGCATCGGTGTGGCCGTGACCGATTCCAATCAACGGGTCGCGACCGGAGTCGTCACGCTGCACCGCGGCGGAAACCCGGCTCTGGACCATCAGGCGCTGGCCAAGCTGGTCGCCGACTACGGGGCCGTCGGCGTGGTGGTTGGCCTGCCCGTTTCCCTTTCCGGGCGGCTCGGTCCCGCCGCCAGGGCCGTCCTGGAGGAGATCGTCCAGATTCGCACCTCGGTAGGCGTCGAGGTGACCACCGAGGACGAACGGCTCACGACGCGCGCCGCGGCCGGGGCGTTGCGCGCCGCCGGGAGTCGCCGCCAGGATCGGCGGAAAGTGCTAGACCAGAGCGCGGCCGCCGTACTCCTCCAGAACTGGGTCGAGCGCCGATCGATCCTTTCCCAGGACGAGTGAGTGATCATTGACTGAACGACAGGACATCCTTCCGCCTGGCTACGCCCAGAACGAGCCCTGGTCGGGGCCCGAGCACAGCCGGCGCCGACGCCAAGACAACGACGAGGAACACTCCGGGCGACGAAAGCACCCGGTGTTGTGGACGCTGCTCATCGTGTTCGCCCTGGTGCTCGCCGTGGCCATCGGAGGCGTGGTGTGGGCCGAAGGACAGATCAACCCCGGCGGCCACCACGGGCCCGACGTCGCAGTCAGCATCCCGACCGGCTCGTCGACCGAACGAATCGCGTCGATCCTGTCCCGATCCGGAGTTATCCACGACTCCACGCTTTTTGCGTGGTATGTCCGCATACACGGGGACGGCCCGCTCTACCCGGGCCGCTACAGCCTGGCCAAGAACTCCAGCTACAAGTCCGCCATCGCCGCTCTCGAAGCCGGGCCCAAGCTGATCACCGACCGCCTCGTCATCCCCGAGGGTTACACGCTCCGCCAGATCGCCGCCGCCGTGGGGGCGCTGCCGCAGTTGAACCTTTCCGCTCCGCGCTTCCTCGCCGCGGCCACCAGCGGCGAGGTCCGCAGCCCCTACGAGCCCGCCGGCGTCAACAACCTGGAAGGCCTACTCTTCCCCGCCACCTACCAGGTACAGCAGGGCGAGAGCGAGGTCACCCTGCTCGAACAGATGGTCGGTGCCTTCGACGACCAGGCGAGCGCCGTGGGTCTCTCGGCCGCCGCCACCAGCCTGCACCTCACGCCCTACCAGGTCGTGACCGTCGCCTCTATCGTGGAACGCGAGGCGAAGCTGTACGCCGATCGAGGTCCCGTCGCCAGTGCCCTCTACAACCGGGTTCACATTGGCATGCCCCTCGGGGCCGACTCGACCCAGACGTACTACCTGCGGTTGAGCAACCCGCTGCTCATCCCCACCGCCACCCAGCTCAATGAGCCGAGCCCCTACAACACCCGATTGAACAAGGGACTTCCGCCGACTCCTATCGCCAATCCCGGACTGGCTTCGCTGCAGGCGGCCACGAACCCGCCGAATACCACCTACCTCTACTTCGTCGAGGTCAAACCCAGCGGCCAGTTGGGCTTCGCCTCGACAGCGGCTGGGTTCAGTCAGCTGCAACAGCAGTGCCGCGCCGCCAACCTGTGCTGAGCACCGGCCGGTGCTGAGGGCACCGAGCGCCAAGACCAAGGTGGCCGGGGTAATCGGAGACCCCGTGCGCCACTCCCTATCGCCGGCCCTGCACAACGCCGCCTTCGCCGCCCTGGGCCTGGACTGGGTGTACGTGGCCTTCGCGGTGACGGCGGGCCAGGGCCGGGCCGCCGTAGCCGCCATGCGGGCGCTGGATCTGGCCGGCCTGTCGGTGACCATGCCGCACAAGTCCGACGTGGTGGACGGGCTGGACCGCCTTTCACCCACCGCGGCACGCCTCGGCGCGGTCAACACCATCGGCTGGGCGGCTTCCGCGAGCGGTGCCGCCCTCGAAGGCGACAGCACCGACGGCGCCGGCTTTCTCGACGCGCTCCGGGGCGACGACGGCTTCGATCCGACCGGGCGCAGCTGCGTGGTCCTCGGGGCGGGCGGCGCCGCCCGGGCCGTCACCCTGGTCCTGGCCGAGGCCGGCGCGGCGTCGGTCTCGGTGGTCGCCCGCCGTCGTGACGCCGCCGCAGCCTGCGCCGACCTGGCCGGTCCGGCCGGCTGTCCCGTCACCTGGGAGGACAACGACACTCTGGTTCCGGAGGTTGTGGCCGCGGCTGATCTGGTCGTTAACGCCACCCCCATCGGCATGACAGCGGGTGACCGCCTCCCGTTCGACCTGGACCCCGCCATCCTGCACGCCGGCCAGTTCGTCGCCGATCTCATTTACGCCCCTGCCACCACGCCGCTGCTGGCTGCTGCCCGCGGCCGGGGTGCCGCCACAGCCAACGGGCTGGGCATGCTCATCAATCAGGCCGCCCGCCAGGTCGGTATCTGGACCGGCCGCCCCGCTCCGATCGAGGTCATGTCGGCGGCGGCCCTGGCCGCCCTGTCCCACCGGGGCCGCCCGGAGGGCTGAGGCCGCGACTGGGCCGGGCGCGTCGAGCCCGCCGAGCCCGCCGACCCTGCACCGACCCAGCCGCGGCCGGCTGCATTTGTCCAGACGTCGCGGCAGGGGGCCCGCCGAGTGCAAAGGGTGGACACATCCACGCGCCCGGGCGCGCTCAAACGTCCACGCCTCGCGCCGGCGACGGCCGTGCCCGCGAAGTGTGGACACAACCACGCGGCTGTTTCCACCGTCCACACGTCGCCACGACCCGAGAGCACCGAGCCCAGGGCGTCGACGGGTGCGCCCGGCTGTTCCAGTTCGGGCCCCAGGCCCAGCCGCTGAACGGCGAGTTGCGAAATACTTAGGTTCGGGACGGCGCCTGCCGATTGATGGTGCACCACCTGGTATCGGAGGTTCCCGTGTCACTCGAAGGTTCGCTGCAGACTGTTGCCCTGCCGGAAGTGCTCCACTTGCTGGCGGATACGTCCAAGAGTGGCGAACTGCGCATCAGCGGTTCCCGCGCCGAAGGACGCTTGTGGTTCACCGGCGGAGAGTTGTCCGGATTCCAGTCCGGCCGAAGCGAACAGGCCGCCGACGCCCTGTTCGACCTCTTGCGCATGGAGGACGGCGCCTTTGTGTTCGAGGCGGGGGTGGATCGGTCCGAGGACGCCCTACGCCCGCGATCGGCACACGACCAGGAAGTGGAGTCCGCCGACATTCGGCCCGTGCTCGAACAGGCCGAGGCCCGCCTCGTCGAATGGGGCGAGATCGTGGCCGTAGTTCCGTCGCTCGCGCATCGCGTCGAGTTGGCTCCGGTAGCACCCGAAGGTGGTGTGGTGCTCGACGCGCCGCAATGGTCACTGGTCGTCGCCATTGGCGAAGGCCGCCCGGTGCAAGACGTGCTCGACCGCGTTCAGCTGCCCGAGTTCGCCGGGTGCAAAGCACTGAAGGAACTCGTCGAGGGGGGAGTCGTCGACGTACCAGCGGCAGGGTCCGAGGAGCGCCATCCCGACGAAGGCGAACCTGGCGACCTCTCCCGCCCGGATCCAGACGACGTCACCGAGCGTGCCGGAGACGCCCTGCCTTCCGACCTCGACCCGGGTAGCGCCACGCTGGAAACGGTGGCCGGCGACGGAGGCCAAGCCGAGGCGACGCCGGTCGCGCCCCCGCGCCTACTGCCCCTCTGACGCCCTCTACAGCCGGCGATCGCGGCCAGGACCAGGCGCCCGACGCCCTGGCCGACCGGGGCCCGTGGCGGCTGGAGGAGTTAGCCAGCCTCGATCCGGCCGACTGGTGGAACAGCAACCACGCCGGGGCGGTTCAGGTCGACTCTGACGACAACCGCGGGCGTCCTGCGAGCGACGACGCCTTTGACGACCCCGGGCCGGATGCCCCGACCGCGGCTGGCGGCGCCGGCGACACCCTTCCCGCCGTCAACGGGGTCGCCCACCAGGCCGACGAGAACGCCACCGACGCTGACAGCAATGGCGCCAGCGCCGGCCCCGGCGCCAGGGACAGCGACAAGGACTGCGACAGGGACCGCGACGGCGACGACGATGCCGACGCCGACGGCGACGAGCCCATCAACCGGGGTCTGCTGCTCAAGTTCCTGTCGTCGGTCCGGTCCTAGCCCGCCTGCCGTGACCACCGGGACCGCGCCGGAGCGCCCCGAACCGGAAAGCCTCACGGACGACGAACGTCTGGGCGCCCTCCTCCTCGAGGGCGGCCTATTGACATCGGAGACCTTGGCGCAGGCCCTGGCGGAAAGGGCCACCCGGGGCCAGAACCTCACCCGTGTCCTCATCGACGACAACCTGGTCACCGAGCCCGACCTCGTCGCCACGCTGGCCCGGCATTTGAAGTTGGAGTATGTCGATCTCAGCGAATATCCCGTTGACGCCGCTGCGGCCCGGCTGATCAGCGACGCCATGGCGCGGCGTTACCTGGCGTTGCCGATCGGTTGGCTGGAAGGCCGGCTGATCGTGGCCATGGCCGATCCGTCGAACGTATTTGCGGTCGACGACATCCGCACCGTGACTGGTGCCGAGGTGCGGCCGGCCGTCGCCACACGTGCTTCCATTCTGGTCGCTATCGCCAAATTCCACCGGCTGGACTCCGACGCGGAAAACATCACCGCCCAGGCCGCCAGCACCTTCGAAGCCGAAAACGACCTGTCGGCCGTCCGGGAAGTCACCGAGGACGCCCCGATCGTAAAGCTGGTGAACCTGCTTATCTCGCAGGCCATCGCCGACCGCGCCTCCGACATCCACATCGAACCGGGCGAGCACGACTTGCGCGTCCGTTACCGAATCGACGGTGTGCTGCACGAGGTGATGCGTCCCCCGAAACCCATTCAGAACGGCATTATCAGTCGGCTCAAGGTCATGGCCGATATCAATATCGCCGAACGCCGTATTCCTCAAGACGGCCGGGTTACCACGGTCATCGACGGCCGCCATGTGGACCTGCGGGTGGCGACCCTCCCGACGGTGCACGGCGAAAAGATGGTCATGCGGATCCTCGACAAGTCGACGGCCCTATTGCGCCTGTCGGACCTGGGATTCTTGCCGGAAAACATGGTTCGCTACGAGCAGTCTTACCGCAAGCCCTACGGCACCATCCTGGTGACGGGACCCGACCGGGTCCGGAAAGTCGACGACGCTCTACGCCACGCTCAACATCCTCAACGACGAGACGAAGAATGTCATAACCGTTGAGGACCCCGTCGAATACCAGCTGCCGGGCATCAACCAGGTGCAGGTCAACACCAAAGCAGGCATGACCTTCGCGGCCGCCCTGCGCAGCATCTTGCGATCGGACCCCGACATCGTCCTGATAGGCGAGATCCGCGACCGCGAGACGGCGGTCATCGCGGTGGAGGCGGCGCTCACGGGACACCTGGTCCTCACCACTTTGCACACCAACGACGCGGCCTCCACCCCGCAGCGGCTGGTGGAGATGGGCGTGGAGCCGTTCTTGGTCGGCAGCGCTATCGACTGCGTCGTGGCCCAGCGCTTGGCCCGCCGGCTCTGTGACCGTTGCAAGCAGCCGTATCATCCTGAGTACGGCGAACTGGCCTCGGCTGGCTGGGATTTCGAACGATTGGGCGGGACCAGCGCCACCGGCACCGTGTTTCGGGCCGCCGGCTGTGGGGCGTGCGGCGGGACCGGCTACTACGGCCGTTTCGCCATTCACGAGGTGTTGCAGGTGACCGAGGAGGCCGAACGCCTCATCGTCGAACGAGGTCACACCGATGAGCTGCGCAAGCTCGCCATCAGTCAGGGGATGCTGACGCTCCGGCAGGCGGGCATGGCCGAGGCTAAGGCCGGCGTGACCTCGATCGAAGAGATCTTGCGCGTCATCGCCTGAGCGACAGCGAAAGGCAAGCGAACCCGAGGAGGAGGAGGGGACGGATGCTAGTCAGGCTCACCTCCAGAGCATGTTGGCGCCCTGCAACGACGCATCCATCGCCTCGTCCTCGTTCCAAAAGCTTGCTTTTTCGCTGGCATTGAGCGCCACGCCGCGACGCCACTTTCGTCAGCGCATTCTCAGTCCTACAGCCAGGTCTTTTTTTAACCGAAGGGAAAGCCATGATGGCGTCATCGCGCACGGTGGGGGAGTTCCTGGTTTCCCGCAAGGTGTTATCCCGGGATGTCCTCGAAGAGGCCCTCGACCGGGAACAGCAGAGTGGCGTACCCCTCGCCAAGCTGCTGGCCGCCGAAGGCCTGGTGGGCGAGCGGGATTTGATCGCTGCCGTTTCCGACCAGCTTCACCTTCCTATGTGGGATCCCGACCAGCAACCCATCCCTTCCATCGTCGGGGGCATGCTGCCCGTTGCGCTGTGCCAGCGCCTGCGAGCTGTGGTTGTCGGCATGGAGGGCGACCGGCTGCGGGTGGCCATGGAGGATCCCACTGACGGGCCCGCCGTGTCGCAGATAGGCCAGGAGACGGGCTGGAATGTCGAGCCGGTTCTGGCCGCGCCGGGTGATATCTCGCTCGCCATTGAAGTGCTCTACGGCGTCGAAGACACCCCGGCCCAGCCCGCCGCACCGGCCGAGGAGCAGCCGGCCGCGGCGGCCGAGCTGCACATCAACGCCCTCCTCACCGACATGGTTGAGCTGGGCGCCTCGGACCTGCACCTGAGCGCCGGCTTGCCGCCCTGCATCCGGGTCGACGGTTCGCTGCGGCCCATGGAGGGGCACGAGGTTCTCACCGGATCGGAGAGTCGCCGCCTCGTGTACGGCATCCTCACCCAGCGCCAGCGGGAGAAGTTCGAGGCTGACCTGGAGCTCGACACATCCCACTCGGTGCCGAACGTCGGGCGTTTTCGCCTCAACGTATTTGTGCAACGCGACTCGGTGGGCGCGGTTCTGCGGGCCATCCCGTTCCGTATCACTCCTTTGGAAAAACTGGGAGTTCCGGCGACGGTCGCCGACCTGGCCCACTTACCCCGAGGGCTGGTTCTGGTGACGGGGCCCACGGGCTCCGGCAAGTCCACCACGCTGGCGTCGGTCGTCGACATCGTCAACACCTCCCACGCGTGTCACATCATGACCATCGAAGACCCCATCGAGTTCGTGCACAGCCACAAGCGCTCCGTCGTCAACCAGCGCGAGGTCGGCGAGGACACCAAGACCTTCGCCGACGCCCTGAAGCACGTTTTGCGCCAGGACCCGGACGTGATTCTGGTCGGCGAAATGCGCGACCTCGAAACGATCTCGACCGCCTTGACCGCAGCCGAAACCGGCCACCTGGTGTTCGGAACCTTGCACACCCAGGACGCCCCGCAGTCGATCGACCGGGTGATTGACGTGTTTCCGGCCCATCAGCAGCAGCAGATTCGAGTCCAGCTGGCTGCCGCCCTTCAGGCCGTGGTGTGCCAGCAGCTGTTACCGAGGATGCGCAACCGGGGTCGGGCGGTGGCGTGCGAGGTCCTCATTGCCACACCGGCCATCCGCAACATGATCCGGGAAGGAAAGGTGCACCAGATCTACAGCTCCATGCAGGGCGGCGGCAAGTACGGCATGCAGACGATGGACCAGTCGCTCGCCGACCTGGTGCGCAAGTCGATCGTGTCCCTCGACGTGGCCTTGGAACGCTGCCACCACGAGGACGAGCTGCGCCGTCTGGTCGCGGGAGCCCGCTGATGCCGACAACGTACGCCTACAAGGTCCGGGATCGCTCGGGCAAGGTGCTGTCCGGCTCGCTGGATGCCGATAACACCGCCCTGGTCGCCAACCGGCTGCGGCAGATGGGATACGTCCCGATCGCTATCGACAAGAAGGCCGGCGCCAGCGTCAAGCGGGACGTGGCCATTCCCGGCCTCAGCAATCGGGTCAAGCTCAAAGAAGTTGCCATTTTCAGTCGGCAGTTCGCCACCATGATCAACTCCGGCCTGACCCTGTTGCGGGCCCTGTCAATTTTGGTGGTGCAGACCGAGAACAAGTTTTTCGCCGGCGTGGTGGAACAACTGCGCGTCGACATCCAGTCCGGCTCGTCGCTCTCCCAGGCCTTGTCCCGGCACCCGAAGCAGTTCAATCGACTCTACGTCGCCATGGTGCGGGCCGGCGAAATAGGTGGGAACCTGGATCTCACTCTTAACGAACTGGCGACGACCATCGAGAAGCAGGTGGAGTTGCGAGGCAAGATCCGCTCGGCCCTCAGCTACCCGGCCATGGTTCTGGCCCTGGTGATGTGCATCCTCGGGGCGATGCTGCTTTTCATCGTGCCCATCTTCAAGAAGATGTATGGGGAACTGGGCGGCAAGCTGCCGCCGGCTACCCAGGTCCTCATCACGCTCTCCAACGTCGTGGTCCACGCCTTCCCCTTCGTCATCGGCGGCGCCATCGCCGCCCTGATCGCCTACCGCAAGTGGATCGCCAGACCGAGCGGTCGGGCCGCCCGCGACCGGGTCATGCTGCGGGTGCCGATCTTCGGTGGGCTGGTCCGCAAAACGGCGATGACGCGGTTCTCCGGCACGCTGGCCACGCTGCTCAGCAGCGGCGTCCCGGTGCTGGAGTCGTTGGAGATCACGGCCGACACGGTCAACAACGTGGTCGTTGCCGACGGAGTGCGCGCCATCGCCGAGGGGGCCAAGCGGGGCGAACCCATGACGCGTCCGCTGGCCGACCACCCGGTGTTCCCGCCCATGGTCACCCAAATGATGGCAGTCGGCGAGGAGACCGGGGCCCTCGACAACTTGCTCCGCAAGGTGGCGACCTTCTTCGAGCAGGAGGTCAACCGCACGGTCGAAACCCTTACCTCGCTGCTCGAGCCCCTGCTCATCGTCGTGCTTGGTGGCGCGGTGGGCGCCATGGTCATCTCCCTCTACCTCCCGATGTTCGACATCATCAAGCTGGTCGGCAACAACAACTGACGGACCACCGCTTGTCACGCCCGCGACGGTCGGGCATGGCAGGATGGCTGCCCGGTGACCACCCTGGCAGTGATCCGTGAACAACGACCCGGCGAACGGCGCGTCGCCCTGGTCCCGGCCGAGCTTCCCAAGGTGATCGGGGCCGGGCTCGACGTGGCCGTCGAGACAGGCGCGGGGGATCGGGCCGGGTTCGCCGACGGTGACTATCTGGTCGCAGACGGTGTGCGCGTCCTGGGCACGCGATCGGAGGTGCTTTCGGGCGCCGCCCTTCTGGTCAGCGTGTCACCCCCCACGGTGGAGGAGGTGGACGAGCTCCCCGCAGGTGTCACTCTGGCGAGCCTCCTCCCGCCGGCGTGGAACGTGGACGTCATCGCCCGGCTGCGGGACCGGGGCATCTCGGCGTTTTCCTTCGACCTGATGCCGAGGACGAGCCGGGCCCAGGCCATGGACGCCCTCAGCTCGCAGGCCAGCCTGGCTGGCTACCAGGCAGCCCTGGTCGCGGCGGCCCGGTTGGGGCGGGCGTTCCCGGTGATGATGACGGCGGCTGGTACGGTGCCGCCAGCGCGCGTGCTGGTCATGGGTGCGGGGGTGGCCGGCCTGCAGGCGGTGGCCACGGCCAGGCGGTTGGGAGCGGCGGTGACCGCCTATGACGTGCGCCCTGAGGCAGCCGAGGAGGTACGCAGCCTGGGCGCGGCCTTCTTGGATCTGCCGATCGAGGCCCGCCCGGGCGAGGGCGGGTACGCGGCCGAGCAGACGACGGACTTTTTGGTCCGCCAGCAGGAGCTGATCGCCGAGTCGGTGGCCCAGTCGGACGCGGTCATCACCACCGCCGCCGTGCCGGGGCGGCACGCACCCCGACTGCTCAGCGCCGCCATGATCGAGGGGATGCGGCCCGGCTCGGTTGTGATCGATCTGGCGGCCGCCGCCGGCGGCAACACTGCTCTCACCGTCGACGGGCAAGAGATTGATCACGGGGGCGTGTTCATCATCGGGGCCAGTGATCTGCCCTCACAGGTGGCCACCACGGCCAGCAGCCTGTACGCGCGCAATGTCACCAACCTGCTGGCGTTGCTGGTCCACGACGGCGAGGTGCGCCCCGATTTCGATGACGACATCGTGGCTGCCACCTG
Organism: uncultured Acidimicrobiaceae bacterium; assembly: GCA_963834775.1. GTDB lineage: Bacteria > Actinomycetota > Acidimicrobiia > Acidimicrobiales > Palsa-688 > PALSA-693. The sequence continues at coordinate 59,286 of CAWICR010000005.1, read as the reverse complement.
CGTGACCGCAGGGGGGCTTATCCGCCACGCGCCCATCCGGGATCTGCTGGAGGCGACGGCCTCGTGAGCAGCAGCAGCCTCGATCTGCTCTTCGTGTTCGTCCTGGCCGCCTTTGTCGGCTTCGAGATCATCTCGAAGGTGCCCAGCATCCTGCACACCCCCCTGATGTCCGGCAGCAACGCCATCCACGGCATCATCCTGGTGGGGGCCATGATCATCGCCGATGAGGCGCGCGGCGGACTCCAGATCGCCCTGGCCCTCGTGGCCATCATCCTCGCCACCCTCAACATCGTGGGCGGCATCGTGGTGACCGATCGCATGCTGGAGATGTTCAAAGGCCGTGATCGCACCCAGGCGGGGCCAGCGCCACCGGCCGTTCAGAAGGAACCGGGCTCGGAGGACAAGGGCGCCGGGGCGTGACGGCGTCCACCGTCCCCAACCACGCCCTGGTTGTCGTCTACCTGGCCTCCTCGGTGTGCTTCATCGTGGCGTTAAAGGCCCTCAGCTCCCCCCGGAGGGCCCGCTGGGGAAACCTGGTCGGCGTGGTGGGCATGGTGATGGCCGTCACCGTGACCTTCGTCGATGCGGGTGCTGGACCCTATGGGATCATTCCCATCGGCATGGCCGTGGGCGCCGGGGTGGGGGCGCCCGTGTCGCGTCTGGTGCGCATGACAGCCATGCCCCAACTGGTCGCCGTCTTCAACGGCGTGGGCGGCGGCGCGGCCGCCCTGGTCTCCACCGTCGAATTCCTGCGCGTGCAACCGACCCAACCCAGCGGCGTGCACGTGCTGGAATTGGTCTTCGGTCTCGTCATCGGGGCGGCCTCTTTCGCCGGCAGCCTGGTGGCGTTCGCCAAGCTCCAGGAGCTGATGACCGGCCGGCCAATCACGTATCCCGGCCAGCTCTACGTCCATGCGGCCGCCGTGGTCGCCCTGGTCGGCCTGGGCGCCTGGACTGTCGCCGACCCGCATCTGGGCGGCTTCTTCATCATCGGACTGGTCGCCCTGGCGCTGGGCGTCGGCATCTGCCTGCCCGTTGGCGGCGCCGACGCGCCGGTCCTGATCTCACTCCTCAATTCGCTGACCGGACTGGCCGTGGCGGCCGACGGATTTGCCCTCCAGAACCTGATCCTGGTGGTGGCAGGCACGCTGGTGGGCACCTCCGGGGCCCTGCTCACCAAGATGATGAGCGACGCCATGGGGCGCTCCCTCGCCAACATCGTGCTGGGAGGTCTGAAGACCGCAGGCTCCACCGAGATCGTCGGGGCTGCGGCGACGGCCGGCAGCGTACGCACGGCGGAAGCGGCCGACATCGGTGCCCTGCTCGCCTACGCGCGGCGGGTGCTCATCGTGCCCGGGTACGGGCTCGCCGTGGCTCAGGCTCAGCGCACGGTGGTGGAGTTGGCCAAAGCGCTCGAAGCGCGCGGCGTGGAGGTGGCCTACGCCATCCACCCCGTGGCGGGACGCATGCCCGGTCACATGAACGTCCTTTTGGCGGAGGCTGACGTGCCGTACGAGAGCCTCGATGACCTCGACGAGGCCAACGCCAAGTTTCCATCGGCCGACGTGGCCTTGGTGGTGGGGGCCAACGATGTGGTCAACCCGGCCGCCCGGGACGACCCGGGCAGCCCACTGTACGGAATGCCCATTCTGAACGCGGACCAGGCGACCCACGTGGTGTTCATGAAGCGAAGCATGCGACCAGGCTTCTCCGGGGTCGACAACGCTCTCCTCTACGACCCCCGGACGGTGCTCCTCTTCGGCGACGCCAAAGACTCCCTCTCGAAACTGGTTGCTGCGGTCAGGGCCGCCTGACTGGAGGTAAAGGCCAGGACAACCTGCGACCAATTGTCGTTGACGCGCTCGCGACCAGCCTCGTGGTGTGCCATGCTCTAGCTCGATGGGGTTGTGCCGCAGGGGCAGTTGGCGGGTCGCCGCCCTCGTGGGAGCCACCGGTGCCATGGCCCTCCTGGCCGGGTGGCCCTTGGGCGCGGCCGCCAGTGCGGCCGGCTCCACTGGGTCGTCGACCACCGCTGCAGCCGCCACCTCGACATCTACGTCGACGACCTCAACTACCAATCCCTCGGCCACCACATCCACCACCAGACCGCCTACGTCGTCGACCACGAGCACCACCACGGTCCCGCCGCCGGCGAAGGTTCCGGTCGGGGTGACAGACGGGCAGTCGATCCAGACCCTGCTATCCAACGCCATCGCCCTCACCTCGGTGGGCGTGGACGACACCGCTCTGCAAACCGCCATCGCCGCGACCCAACTCAAGCTCGACCGGGATGCGGTGACGGCCCGGCAGGCGACGCTCAACGCCGCCCGGGCGAGCGACGAGGCCGCCAACGCCATCGCCCTCGCCAGTCGAGCCCAAGCGAGCTACCGGAGCCTGGACGGCGCGCTCAAGAAAGCTGTCCTGTTCCTCTATACCGACGGTCCGGCGGCGCTGACCGTCAACCCGGCCGCGGGAGACACGCTCGCCTACGCCGCGGACTATGCCGACACGGCCATCAACCCCAACGGGCTCCTCTCGACCCGTCGTTTCGACGCCGAGACAGCGAAAGGCGCGCTGGCTGACGCCCAGAAAGCGGAGCAAGCCGCCAGCCAGGCTGCGGCCAAGGCCAAAGCCGCACAGGGAGCCGAGCAGACTGAGCTCAACCAGCTCGCCATCGAACTGCGCGGCTCGCGCCGGTCCGCGGGCCAACCAGGTTCTGGCGGACCACGCCAACCTGGCGACCCAGGCGGGCAACGAGCTGGCTTCGGCATCGGCCCTGCAGTTCACGCCCGGGTCCGCCATCCCGCCCCCGCTGGCGACCACGGCGGTCGCCTTGGCCTGGGCCTTCGCCGAGCTCGGCAAACCTTACGTGTGGGGTGCCACCGGGCCCAACTCGTTCGACTGCTCCGGCTTGACGCAGTTCGTATGGCGACAGGCGGGCGTATCCATCCCCCGAGTGGCCGCCGACCAGTACGCCTGGACGATTCCGGTTCCTCTCTCACAGCTCCTGCCGGGAGACCTGGTGTTCTTCGGCACAACCGACATCCACCACGTGGGGATCTACATCGGCGACGGCCTGATGATCAATGCGCCCCACACCGGAGACGTGGTTCGAGTTAGTTCCATCTGGTGGTCCGACCTCGCTGGCTTTGGCCGGGTGCACGCACCTGGCGTGCCCGTACCGGCCCACGCCCCGCCCTCACTGACCGCCCCGGCCACTCCGGTCGTGGTGGCGACGCCGGGGCCGGTGCCCTCACAGCCGAATCCTCCCGCCGGTTCGAAGGCGAAGGCTGCGCCTACCACCACGGTGAAAAAGCCCGCCGCCCCGCCCAAACCAACTTCCACGACCTCCACGACCTCCGCGACCTCGACGACCGGACCGGCTCCCACCACGACGACATCGACGTCGACAACCGTGGCCCCCACCACCACGTCGACATCGACCACCACCACGACGGTCGCGCCCACCGGCTCCTTGCCCTGATCTGATCCGTCGACCAGCAGAGGGACGGGCGCGCCGCTCTGGCGCCCGACCGATCGGTGCACGCCGTTCTCGGTGTGAATTGTGGTTCTCGGTGCCAGATATGCGGCTAGGCGCCGTTCCGGCACCGAAAAATAGGGAAAACACCGAGAACGGTTGACCAGGGCCTGCGTCGGGCCCGCGGACCGGCATGACGGCGTGACGGCCCGACGGCGTGGCGGCCTGACCGCGCGTGACGGCCTTGCCAACACCGGGCACACCTGGCGGCGCTGGACGAATTCCGCGGAATTCTCTTAGCTCACGCTCAGGTGAGCACGTTGCCCTCCCGACTTCTCTGGGGCGAGCCGAGCTCGAGAAAGGGCAAAGCCGTCGAGAGGCGGTGACGCAGAGCCACGCCGGCCCAGGTCAACGACGACCGGGTCTGCGGGGTTGCCGGGGGCAGTCGTTCCGGTTTCGACGGCCAGCTCGTTGTCATAACCCAAACCCGAAAGGCAACTACATGCTGAAAACCATCCAGCAGCGCCTCGGCCGTGACGACGAGCAGGGCTTCACCCTGATCGAACTCATGGTCGTGGTACTGATCATCGCCATCCTCTTGGCGATCGCCATCCCCACCTTCCTGGGCGCCCGCAACACGGCCAACGCCCGCGGCGCCCAGTCCAACCTGCGCAACGCCCTCACGGCCGAGCAGACCCAATGGACCAACAGCCAGGCCTTCAGCTCCACCACGACCACCATGCAAGGCATCGAGGCCTCCCTCAACTGGGTCGACGGCTCCACGGCCACCACCGTGAGCAACACCGTGCCCAACTCGGTGCTGGCCAACGTCTCTGACAGCGGCAACATCGTGGTGCTGACCGCCCTGGGCAAGGACAAGAACTGCTGGAGCATCGCCCAGGTCAACGACCCCGGCGACGCCTTCGATGGCACCCAATACGCCAAGACGGCGCCCAACTCCACCGGCGTCTGCGCCGCCCCCGGTGCGCCCACCGCGGCTGCCACCGCCGGCTCGGCCGGCACCGGCACCGCCGGAACCTGGTACACCAGCTTCTAAAACAAACATCGGCACTTTCCCGGGCGGCTGGGCTGCCCGGGTCAACCACCAGTCACCCCGAGAAACGGGCTCCGCGACGATGCGGAGCCCGTTTCTTTTTCGGGCTCTTCGGCGATTCCGGGTGCGGCGATTTTCTTCTCAGGTCGTATTCAGACCGGTCCGATGGTTCACATGCGGGCAGAGCTGGAGAAAGGGCGGAGCCGTCGAGAGGCGGTGACGCAGAGCCACGCCGGCCCAGGTCAACGACGACCGGGTCTGCGGGGTTGCCGGGGGCAGTCGTTCCGGTTTCGACGGCCAGCTCGTTGTCATAACCCAAACCCGAAAGGCAACTACATGCTGAAAACCATCCAGCAGCGCCTCGGCCGTGACGACGAGCAGGGCTTCACCCTGATCGAACTCATGGTCGTGGTACTGATCATCGCCATCCTCTTGGCGATCGCCATCCCCACCTTCCTGGGCGCCCGCAACACGGCCAACGCCCGCGGCGCCCAGTCCAACCTGCGCAACGCCCTCACGGCCGAGCAGACCCAATGGACCAACAGCCAGGCCTTCAGCTCCACCACGACCACCATGCAAGGCATCGAGGCCTCCCTCAACTGGGTCGACGGCTCCACGGCCACCACCGTGGACAACACCGTGCCCAACTCGGTGCTGGCCAACGTCTCTGACAGCGGCAACATCGTGGTGCTGACCGCCCTGGGCAAGGACAAGAACTGCTGGAGCATCGCCCAGGTCAACGACCCCGGCGACGCCTTCGATGGCACCCAATACGCCAAGACGGCGCCCAACTCCACCGGCGTCTGCGCCGCCCCCGGTGCGCCCACCGCGGCTGCCACCGCCGGCTCGGCCGGCACCGGCACCGCCGGAACCTGGTACACCAGCTTCTAATCCCCCCACGGGCCGCAAAGCCCGACAGGGTATCCTTGGCAAGGGCTCCTGCCTCCCGGTGGGAGCCCTTCGCCGTTCCGCTGTTGCCTATTCGCCCCGAACGAACCCGAGCAAACCGCAAATGTTCACCCTTGTCGTCGTCGCCAGCACCTTGGTGGGACTTGCCGTGGGATCCTTCCTCAACGTGGTGATCTACCGGGTTCCGATCGGGAAATCGATCGTGACGCCGCCCTCCGCCTGCCCGGTCTGCAACACTCCGGTCGCCCCCAGAGACAACATCCCGGTGCTCTCCTGGCTCCTGTTACGAGGGAAATGTCGCCATTGTCAGGCGCCCATTTCCATCCGGTACCCGATCGTCGAGGCACTGACCGCGGCGGCCTTCGCCATCACCGCCGTCCGCTTCGGTGCGAGTTCCTCCCTACCCGCCGAGCTCATCTTTGTGGCCGGGCTCATCGCCCTGGCGGCGGTAGACCTGGAGCGCTACCTCCTGCCGCGGGCGATCCTTTACCCCACGCTGGTGCTGGTAGCCACGGCCCTTTTCCTGACCGCGGCAATCACCGGCCAGTGGCGGCGATTGGGGATCGCGGCCATTTGTTCCGTCGGCGCCTTCGCTGTTTTCTTCCTTATCAACTTCATCCGTCCGACCTGGCTCGGATTCGGCGACGTACGGCTGGCCGCTTTATTGGGCATGGCCCTGGGGTGGATGGGTCCCTGGTACCTCTTCATCGGATTCCTGGCTGCCAACCTGTTGGGCGCCGTCGTTGGGATCGCGCTTATCGCCGCCAATAAGGCCCGGCGCACCACCCCGCTTCCCTACGGGGTATTTCTCGCCGCCGGCTCGCTGTTTGCTCTCTGGTTCGGCGCGTCCATCATCAGTTGGTACTCGCACCACCTGACGCACTGATCAACGTGTAAAGGTCGCCGGACTGCGGCCGATACCACTTGTGTGAGACCCTCCGGCTGGGACGCGTAGGAAAACGCAATGGATTCGACGAGCATCGGGCTTGATATCGGCTCCTCGGCGGTCCGCGCTGCGGAAATCGGCTTCGGGCGGGAGGGCCGAGCCCTCCGGCGCTACGCCCAGGTTGGCTTGCCAGGCGGGGCTGTGGTCGAGGGCGAGGTGGTCAACGGACCGGTTGTAAGTGAAGCCCTGCGGCGGCTGTGGAGCGAAACGGGCTTCTCCAGCGGCAAGGTAATCCTCGGTGTTTCGGGACATCGGGTGATCGTGCGCCAGGCTGATGTGCCGGCCCTCGACGACGAAGACCTGCGCTCCGCGCTGCGCTTCGACGCCCAGGAACTCATTCCGATCCCCATGGAGGAAGCGAGCTTCGACTTCAGCATCCTGGATCGCAGTTCGGCCCCGGACGAGGACGGCAAGAGCACCATGCGCATTCTGCTGGTGGCTGCCCACCGCGATCTGCTGCGCTCCCATCTCAGCGCCCTCAAGGGGGCGGGGCTCGAGGCGACGGCTATCGATGCCGCTCCCCTGGCCCTCATGCGCGTCATACCCGTGGAGCTGGGCGGGCCTGGTGGCGGAGGAGTCGAGGCACTCGCCGCCATCGGGGCCGAGATGACCACGGTTGCCATCCGGCAAAACGGCGTGCCTCGGTTCATCCGGAGCCTGGCCGTGGGCGGTGCCAAGCTGACTACCGGAATCGCCAACGCCATACACGTCGAGCCGGCTGTGGCGGAACGACTCAAGCGCGGCGCCGTTCCGCCCGGTTCCCCACAGCTGGTACAGGCTCGCAAAGCCATCACCACCGAGTTGCGCGATCTGGCGGAGGAGGTCCGAGCCACCCTCGATTTCTTCGTCGCCCAGTCGAACGGCGAAGGCGTCGACCGGCTGCTCATCACGGGCGGTGCGTCGCAATCGCAAGGACTGATCGAGGCCCTCGAAGGCGGTCTGCGGGTCCCGGTGGATCTGTTTGACCCCTTTCAGACGCTCAGTCTAGATGGCGTGGGCCTGGACGAGGCGCAGCTGGAGCGGGCCCGCGCCAGCGCTGCCACCGCGGTCGGGTTGGCACTCTGGTCTACCAACGCACCCGGCTCCCGGCTGTCGGTGCTGCCGGAGGAGGAGGCCGCGGCCCGAAAGGCGCGCCGCCTCATGACGGCCGCCGGCGCCGGTCTGGCTGGCCTGGTCTGTGTGCTCGGAGTAGCGGGCGTGGGCCAGGCGCTCGCGGTGCACGACGCCCACGCCCAGGTCCACGCCGCTGTGCGCCACGAGACGGCGCTCACGGCCCAGGTCGGCGCCCTGGAGGCGGCCACCGCGGTCCACGGCGAAGCCGGAGCCCGAGCGACCCTCGTCGTCACCGCCTTGACCGGCGACATTGACTGGGTGCGCGTCCTCGGCCAGCTGGCGGCCGTCATGCCGCCCGATCTGCGTCTGAGCAGCTTCGCCGGTTCCCGGGCGATCGCCACGTCGGGCGCCTCGTCGAGCGCCTCGTCAGGTTCGCCTTCATCCGGAGTGGGCACCCTCACCTTCAGCGTCACCGGCTCGGGCGGCCTGCCGGCCGCGGCTGCATGGTTAGAGGGCCTCCAGCGCGACCACGATTTGGAGGGAACCTGGATCTCCGGCATCAGCGTGACGGCGGGCGGCGGCGCCGTCACCTTCAGTTCGACCGCCAACCTGACTCCTCTTGCCCACAGCTCCCGAGCCCAGGTGGTGACGCCATGATGACATCCACGCGCCGGATCGTGGTCGTGGCCGCAGCCAGCGCCGTTGTCCTGATTCTCATCTGGTACATGGCTCTGATGCGGCCCCAAGCCCACGACCTCGCCACTGCTCACAAAGCGCATGCCGCCGCCGAGCAAAAGATCGATTCGCTCGACTCACAGATCGCCAGTCTGCAGGCCCTCGTCAAGCAGGTCCCTGCTGACCGGGTCCGTTTGCAGGCACTTCACGCCGCCCTCCCCGATACCCCGTCTCTCGACAGCGCCCTCGACCAGCTGCATCAGGCCGCAGCCAGCGCCGGCGTGACCATCTCCGCGGTGAGCCCGTCGACGCCAACCAGCACCACGGCCGGTAAGTCCGCATCTACATCCTCCAGTCAGATGCTCCCCGGCGGCCCCGCCATCACGCTCGGCGTCACCGCCGCCGGCTCCTACCCGGCCCTTATGACCTTCCTGCGGGCCATGGACGGCATGCCCCGAGCGCTCACCATCGACAGCCTGTCCCTGGCATCGGGTGCCGGCCCAGAACTGAGCGCCGACATCAGCGCCCGCGTCTTCTACGCCGGCCAACCCACCCCCTGACCGGAGGGTTCTCATGATCGACGCATCCCGCAGCCCGCGACCGGCCTGGAAGCGCTTCACGACCATGGCTGTCCTCGCCGGCCTCATTCTGGTGGCCCTGGTTATGGTGTGGAAAAAAGAGCTGCACCACTCCGGCCCAGGCGGCGCCGCTTCCACTCCGCCCGCCGCCACGTCAACAGTCCCCAGGGCCAGGCCGGCGTCGAAGCCCGGCGCCGCGCCGGGTGGCGTTCCGGTCAGCAACCGCAGCCCGTTCCAGGGCTAGCCCGCGGAGATGAAGGGCATACGGGCCAGGGGCCGCGGCCGCCGGAAGGCAGAGGGCTTCACTCTGATCGAGGTGATCATCGCCTTGCTGATCCTCGCCATCGTGATGGCAGCTCTGGCTCCCGCCTACTACGGCCTGCTCAAGGCCACGGCCTCGTCCAATCAGCGCAGCGTCGCCAACGGGCTGGCCGTATCTGCCACCGAACAGCTACGGACCTACCCGTACGACGAGATCGGCTATTACGCCACCGCCATACCCGCAGGCTGCCCGACGACCACCACGAACCCGAGCGCCAACCCCGTGATCTTGAGCTCGACCATCAATGAGCCCATCGAGACGCTGGCGACGAGCAAGACCATTGGCAATGTCACCTACTCCATCCGGAGATGCGTCAACTGGGTCAACTCCACCCTGGCCGGCGATTCCCTCGCCTACAAGCAGTCGGTCGTGACCGTGTCCTGGCCTTCTGCCGGCTCCACCTTGTCGGTGAGCCAGACCTCGGCGCTGTACCCCGGCGGAGAGGGCGCCTACAGCGGTCCGGAAGACGACTACGTCCCCGGCGGCACCACGACCACTGTTCCCGCCAACCCGCCCTCGCCGCCGAACAACCTGAGTGCGAGCGACGACCAATCCGCGCCGACAAACACCATCGATGTCTCCTGGACCGCGCCCACCACATCGCCGACGCCCAGCTATTACATCGTCCTCTATACCACCACGAATCCGGCCGGGGCATCCATCGCCTCGCTCGGAGCGGGCGCGTACGCGGCGTCGTCGAACGTCTCCGGTTTGAGTACCAAGATCACGGTCGGCGCCGGCACTACCTACTACTTCCAGGTGGAATCGGTTACGTCGGGGGTCGCCTCAACCGGCATCTCGAATACCGCCACCGCCACCAGCGCCTCGGCGACAACGACCGCTTCAACCACGACGACCACGACGGCGGCAGGCAGCACCACCACGGCGGCCGGCGGCACGACGACGACCAGCACCACGTCCACCACCGTGGCCACCTGCAGCATCAATTCCCTGGTCGTCACCCCGTCCAAGGGTGGCAGCGGCAGCGGCAACTCGGGCGTGGCTCTCACGTCGAACGGCCAGCTCGCCAGCGAAACGAGCTTCGGCCTGGCCGTAAACGCCTCGAGCGGCTGCAGTAACGTCACCGTTGGTTACGCCCCGAGTACCTGCGCACCCGGCAGCTCCGGCTGCGCCACCACCTACGCGTCCATGACCGGGACCGGGGGCACCCTCTTCGGAACAGCGGGTACGGCCAGCACGGTCTGGACGGTCGGGACGCAGATATTCACGGTCTTCGTCGGCGTCGCACCCGCCCAGTATTCGCCGCTGACCCAACAGCAAGTAATCGTCTGCAGCGAGCACGGGAACTCAGGAAACTGCTGATCGCCATGCGCCCCCACCGAACTCCCGCCCGCGCCCGCACCCAGGAAGAGGCCGGCTTCACCCTTCTGGAGCTCATGGTGGTCACCCTGATCATGGGCATCGTCATCGTCATCGCCGGCACCGTCCTGTTCTCGCTCACCACCACCGCCAACCGCAACGATTCCATGGTGGCCGACGAGCAGGCGGCCAGCACCACCCTGGCGCAGGTCACCCGGGACATTCGCTCCGCCAACTCGCTCACGTTCCCGGCCGGCGCTCAGGCCAGCGATACTGCCAACGAAGTGGAGTTGGCCGTCAATCAGCCAACCGGCACCACCACAACGGTGCTCTGGGTTTATAACGCCACCGCTTCCACTCTCACCAGGAAGGTGCTGGTGGGGTCCACCTTCAACACGTCGGGGGCGGTGCTGACTCGTGTGGCAAACCCGGTTACTTCACCTCTGTTCTCTTACTTCGACGGGAAAGCGGGCACCAACATCTCCGGCGAGAGCCCGGCGACGATCGCCTTGTGCGCCACCGGTATTCATGTCGACATCTACGTGGCGCCGCCCACTGGGACCAAGGGCGTGGCCACCATGGAGGAGAGCGACGACGTCGCCATGACCAATCAACTCAATACCCTTACCGCGCCGGGAAACGGACAATGCTGAGACCGCGGGCCCGTCAAGCCCAGCCAACCCGGGCCGAGCGCGGCAACATCATCATCGCCCTCACCATCATCCTGGTCCTGGTCACCATAGGGACGGCGATGACGTACCGTGTCATCCAGAACCAGGCAGTAGTCGTCAGTCGCCAAAACATCGCCGGGGCGGTCTCGGGCGCGGACGCCGGCGTGGCTGACGCGCTCTTCCGCCTGGATCAGTTGACAACCGATCCTGGGCCGGGCAGTACCATTTGCGTGAACGCGTCCAATCCGAGCGACGTGCATTGCGTCGGTACCTCCATACCGGGAGCCCCCGGCGTCAGCTACGTCGCCACCGAAGTCAACAGTGGCAAGTGGACCATTGAGGCGCTGGGCACGGTCAACGGGAAACAGGGAGCGGTGCAGGAAGTCGCCACCCGTACCTCCCAATACCCCTTCGCGCTTTTCGGAAATACCTCGTTGACCTTCAACGGAAACGCCACCGCGGGGTTCTCGACTTACAGCCCGACTCAGACGGCGTCGTCGACCAACCCCAACACCAACGGGACCGTGTCCATCGGCAGCAACGGCAGCATCACCTGCAATGGCGGGCTCGGCACCAACGTGACCCCGGTCTACTACGGAACGGGCGGCATCGGCTCGCTATCTACGTCGTGCGGAGGGACCCCCGTTTCCAACAGCGGGACGTACTACCTGCCCACGCCTCAGGCCCCCACGACCTACCTGGCGTGCCCCACGAACGGCGACTTCGGCTCCGGCATCTCGGGTGCTCCGAGCCTCCTCGCGGCCGGCACCTACCTGTGCACCCAGCCCATCACCATCAGCGGTGAGCTCAACGTCAGCGGGACAGTATCCCTCTACGTCATCCTGGACCCGGCGCAATACAACTCCAGCACCAACGCCATCACCATCAGCCGGGGGTCCTACGTCAACGACATGTCCGACTACTGCGCGGCCAACAGCGGGGCCACAGGCTGCTCGCCGACTCCCGACCTGCCCGACGCCACCGCCTTCCAGCTCTTCACCAACAGCAACGGCAACGTCGGCAACGACAACGGACAGGGGTACGACTTCGGTGGAATTCTCTACGCGCCACAAGCCCAGCTCACCCAGGACGGCTGCAAGAGCCAGTACTACGGCTCCATCGTCATCAACGTGCTGACCTGCAACGGCGGCCCCCATCTCTCGGTCAGCTACGACAGTGCCCTCTCCAGTCTCTACGGGCCCTGGACGGCTGGCAGCTATACCCAGATCAACCCCGGGAGCGTGTCCATCCCCTGATCAGGTGGCGCCCAGATCGGGCCGCGGGTGGGGTCGGTACCATTGGGGCCGTGCTGCGCTTCCTCACCGCCGGCGAATCCCACGGCCAGGGCCTCGTCGTCATCCTTGAAGGGCTGCCCGCCGACCTACCCATCACCGCCGAACAAGTGCAGGCGGAGCTGGCCCGCCGCCGCCTGGGCTTCGGCCGCGGGCCCCGGATGCGCTTCGAGCAGGACGCCCTGACCCTGATCGGCGGGGTGCGCCACGGCCGCACGCTGGGCGCACCGGTGGCCATAGAGATCGCCAACACTGAGTGGCCGAAATGGGAACAGGAGATGTCGCCGGCGCCGGGAGCGACCGAGAAGCCCCTTACCCAGCCGCGACCCGGCCACGCCGATCTGCCCGGCATGCAGAAGTACGGCTTCGGTGACGCCCGTGACGTGCTGGAGCGGGCTTCGGCACGCGAGACCGCGGCCCGGGTGGCCGCCGGGGCGGTCGCCAAGGCGTTCTTGGGCGAGCTCGGTATCAGCATCGTCAGCCACGTGGTGCAGCTGGGGCCGGTGGTCACCAAGTCCGGCGCCCGCCCCACGCCGGCGGACCTCCCGCGGGTAGACGAGTCCCAGGTCCGCTGTTTCGACCCCGAAGCCGAAGCGGCGATGGTGGCGGAGATAAAGGCGGCGGCGAAAGTGGGTGATTCGCTCGGCGGAATGGTCGAGGTCATCGGGTACGGCGTGCCGGTCGGGCTCGGCAGCCACGTCCACTGGGACCGCCGCCTGGACGGCCTGCTGGCCCAGGCCCTGATGAGCATTCAGGCCGTCAAGGGTGTCGAGATCGGCGAGGCCGCCGAGGTGGCCGCCCGGCGGGGATCGGAGGCCCACGACGCCATCTTCTGGGACGAGGCGGCCCGGACGTACCGGCGCGAGACGAACTGGAGCGGCGGGATCGAAGGCGGCACGTCCAACGGCCAACCGCTCCTGGCCCGGGTGGCCATGAAACCGCTCGCTACCCTGAACCGCCCGGTCCTGAAGACCGTCGACGTCGTCACCAAGGAGCAGACCGTGTCCTTCAAGGAGCGCACCGATGTCACCGCCGTGCCGGCCATGGGGGTGGTGGCTGAGTCCATGATGGCACTGGTCGTGGCGGGGGAAGCCCTCCGTAAGTTCGGCGGGGATTCGCTGCCGGAAGTGCTCCGTAATCGGGCCGGCTTCCTCGACAGCCTGCGGTCGACATGAGCTCACCGCCTCGCGTCCTGCTGATCGGCATGATGGGCGCCGGTAAATCGACCACCGGGCATCTCCTGTCAAAACGCCTGGGCTGGCCCTACCTCGACAGCGACGACGAGATCCACCGCCAGACCGGTCGCACCGTCCCCGAGATCTGGAAGGAGGACGGCGAAGCCGCCTTCCGCGCCGAGGAGTCCCGGGTGCTGGCGGACGCCACCACCTCCGACAGACCCGTGGTGATCGCCGTGGCCGGTGGCGCCGTCCTCGACCCGGAGAACCGGGCCCGTATCCGGGGCGCCGGCCTGGTCGTCTGGCTGCGCGCCGACGTCGCCGTGCTGGCGGCCCGGGTGGGGACCGGCACCGGGCGGCCCCTGTTGGAAGGCGGACCCGCGGCCGCCGTGGCCCGGTTGGTGGAAGTCCGGGCTCCCATCTACGCCGACCTCGCCGATATGGTTCTCGACGTGGATCGCATGTCGCCCCCACAGGTGGTCGATCACATCGTCGCCGCCCTCGGCGAGCGCGGCGTGGACACCGGCCCCGATGCGTGAAGTTCGCGTCGAGCTCGGCGCCCAGGCCTACCCGGTTTTGATCGGGACCGGCGCCCGCCACCGCTTGACCGAGGTTCTCCCGGTCGGCGCCAACCGGGCCGCCATCGTTACCCAGGAGACGGTGCCCTGGACGGTGGATGCTGGCGTCGAACAGCGCACCTTTTTTCTCGATGACGGCGAGGAAGCCAAGAACCTGGAGTCGGTCGAGACCCTCTCCCGTCGGTTCGCCCGCTGGGGACTGACCCGGGCCGACGTGGTGGTCGCGGTTGGCGGTGGGGTCGTCACGGACGTGGCCGGCTTCACCGCCGCGGTCTACCACCGTGGTGTGGCCGTTATCCACGTGCCCACCACGCTGCTGGGTCAGATCGACGCCGCCATCGGCGGCAAGACCGGCGTCAATCTGGCGGAAGGCAAGAATCTGGTCGGTGCCTTTTGGCAGCCTGTCGCCGTCATCTGCGACATCGAAACCCTCGGCACCCTGCCGCCCCGGGAATACCGCAGCGGGCTCGGCGAGATGGCCAAATACGCCTTCCTCGGTGTCGACGGACTCCGTGACATGGCCCTGGAGGACGCCGTAGCTGCCTGCGTGGCGTGCAAGGCCGACGTCGTTGGCGGGGACGAGCGTGAGTCCGGCGACCGAGCCCTGCTCAACTACGGGCACACGCTCGCGCACGCCCTGGAAACCGCCGGGGACTACGACATTCGCCACGGCGAGGCCGTCGGCATCGGGCTGGTCTTTGCGGCGTGTCTAGCCGGCCGCCTCGGGCGCATCAGCCCGGCGCGGGTCGCCGAGCACGAGCGGCTCGTGGCCAACTACGGCTTGCCCACCCGACTCCCGCCAGACGCCAACCCGCACGAGCTGGTCACCATCATGGGGCGGGATAAGAAGGCCACTGACGGCCGGTTGACGTTCGTCCTCGATGGCCCGACCGGCCTGGCCGTCGTGGCCGGGGTACCGGAGCGCCAGGTACTGGAAACGCTGGCGGACCTGGCCTCGTGACGGGCGAGGAACCGTTGGTGTTGCTGCTCTCGGGCCCCAACCTCACTCTCCTGGGCGAGCGACAGCCACACATCTACGGTCACGCCACGCTCGACGACCACGTCACCACCGCCCGGGAAACGGCGGCGCGGCACCACCTGAGGCTGGAACACCGCCAGTCCAATCACGAGGGCGACCTGGTCGAAGCCGTGCACGCCGCCCGCGGGCGGGCCGCCGCCATCGTGATCAACGCCGGCGCCTTCACCCACTACGCCTGGGCTCTGCACGACGCCCTCGCCGCCTTCGAGGGGCCGGTGGTCGAGTTGCACCTCTCCAATCCGTCGAGCCGCGAGGCCTGGCGGACCACGTCCGTCATCGCCCCCGTGGCCACCGGGGTCGTCGCCGGCTTCGGTGGGCTGGGCTACCGGTTGGCGATCGAGGCCGTCGCCGGACTGCTGGAAGCAAAGGGCTCCTGAGCCCAGGGCCCCGCGCCTGTCCGTTCCGGCACCCAGATCGACGTGCCAGCGGCCGTCGGTGAAGAGACTGGGGACGAACCGTTTGCCGATGACTCCAGCGGCGCCGGGTGGTAGGCGGGGGGAAAGCCGCCGCCGGAGAGGCGAGCGGCTGGCCCCTGGTGAGCGACTCGTTGGTGGCACAACTCGTCGACCCGCGCGGAGTGGTGCAGTTCGCCGATGACCGTCACCGAACGGCCCCCGGCGCACACCGATACTGTAAGACATCGTGCCCGACGCCATGGATGTCACAGCCCGCCTGGGCCGGTTGCGCCGCAAGCTGGTCCACACCGAAGCCCTGCTGGTGAGCAGCGCCACCAACATCCGCTATTTGACGGGCTTTACCGGCTCGGCGGGGCTCTTGTTTGTCCTGCCGGGAGAGGTTGTGTTGCTCACCGATGGCCGCTACGGCATCCAGGCGACCGAGCAACTGGCGGCGGCCGGCGTCACCGCCGAGGTGGTGGTGGCTCGCCCCGCCGAGCAGGCCGAACAGGCCCGCGACGTCGTGTCCGGCTATGCGCTCGCCAACCTGGGCCTGGAAGCAGCCCACGTCAGCTGGGCCCGATATCGATCGTTTGTGGCCGACTGGTTTCCCGGCCTCGAGTTGGTTCCGACTGTCAACCTGGTCGAGGATCTCCGCCGGGTAAAAGACGCAGGCGAGCTGGCTCGTCTGGCCGCGGCGGCGACGATCGCCGACCGGGCCCTCGGTCGGATACGTCCTCAACTGGCGGACGGTCCATCCGAGGAGGCCTTCGGCCGCACCCTCGATTTCGAGATGCGGCAGCTGGGCGCGAGCGGGCCGTCTTTCGAGACCATCGTGGCGAGCGGCCCCAACGCAGCCATGCCTCACCACCGGCCCGGACCTCGCACCATCGAAGCCGGGGAGCCCGTGGTGCTCGATTTCGGGGCTCGTTTCGACGGATACTGCTCCGACATGACGCGCACCGTGTGGGTGGAAACGGTGGCGCAGCCGGACCTGCGGCGCGCCGTCGACCTGGTCCTGGCCAGTCAAGCGGCCGGGGTCGCCGCCGTGCGGGCCGGCGTGCCCGCGGCGGAGGTCGACCAGGCCTGCCGCCAGGTCATCGCCGATGCCGGCTGGGCCGAGTTCTTCGTGCACGGGACGGGGCACGGCGTCGGTCTCGACATCCACGAAGCGCCGTCCGTGGCGGCTACGTCCACCGATACACTGGAAGCCGGCTATGTCGTCACCGTCGAGCCGGGTGTGTACCTGCCGGGCTTGGGCGGAGTCCGCATCGAGGACACCGTGGTGGTGACCGAGGACGGCTGCCGATCCCTGAACCGTACTCCGAAGGACCTGCCCTGATGCCCGCTGTCTCCACTAACGACCTAAAGAACGGCATGTCGCTCAACCTGCCCGAGGGCCTCTACTCCATTGTCGAGTTCCAACATGTCAAACCAGGCAAGGGCGGCGCCTTCGTGCGTACCAAGCTCAAGAACGTGCGCACCGGCGCCGTCATCGAGCGCACCTACCGGGCGGACGAAAAGCTCGACCAGGCCGTCATCGATAAGCGCGAGATGCAGTTCCTCTATCTCGATGGCGACGACTACGTCTTCATGGACAACACGGATTACGAGCAGCTGCAAGCTCCTCGGCCCAGCCTCGGCTCCTCTGCCCAATACCTGAAGGAGGGCGACTCCGCGGTGCTGCAGATGTTTGACGGCGAGATCGTCGGAGTCGACCTGCCTGCCGCGGTGGAGCTGACCGTCACCGAGACGGAGCCGGGTCTGCAGGGTGACCGCGTGTCGGGAGCTCGGAAGCCGGCCCTGCTGGAGACGGGACTCTCCGTGCAGGTGCCACTGTTTGTCAATACCGGTGATCGAGTGAAGGTCGATACCCGGACGGGGGAGTACCTGACCCGCGTGGGCAGCTGACAGCCGACCTTGTGTCGACCGTGATGCCGGCGACCGACTCGCCGCTCCGCCCCGCCCGGCTGTCCACCCGGGTCCCCGCTGGTCCTCCGCGGTTCACCTGGATCCAGCTCCACCAATGAGCCCCGCCCCGCTGTCCACCCGGCGCGAGGCCCGGGAGCGGGCCCTGTCCCTTCTGTACGAGGCGGAGTCCAAGCAGGCGCAGCCATCGGCCGTCCTCGCCGAGTTGCCGGTGGCCCCTGATCCCTACGTGGTCGACGTGGTACGAGGCGTCGAAGCCGAGCGCTCTCGCATCGACGAACTGGTCGCCAGTCACGCCATCGGCTGGACCGTCGATCGGATGCCGGTGGTGGATCGGGCCTTGCTGCGCATGGCCACCTTCGAGCTCCTGGCCCGCCCGGACGTACCTACCGGCGTCATCATTTCAGAGGCTGTCGAGTTGGCCACCCAGTACTCGACAGAAGAGTCTGGCCGTTTCGTGAACGGCATGCTGGCCACTATCGCCACCATTGTCCGGCCGAAAAGCGTTGACGAAGAAGCCCCTTCGAGCTAACAAATACGAACGTACGTTCCCGATATCGCCAGCCCGCGGTGCTGGCCTTGGCGTCGGTATGTCGAACGTTGATCGAGGGTCCGGGCCCGGCGTCAGCAGTTGCCACAAATGCGAACAGCGAGAGCGACGTGTGCAGTGAGTCGCCCAAGCGCACGGTCTCAGCTAGACTGGCCACCTAGCCCGTGAAGCCGGTCCTGTGAGGCCGGGACGGATCTAGGAGGTCGGTTTGGCCGAACGTGAACGTGCTCTGGCGCCCCCGTACGGGGGCGTTTTTGTTGCCCGGACGACGGTGATGGAGGCGGAGGAGGTGCGCCGGGCGACCTGGCGCATGGCCCACGAGATCATCGAACGCAACCACGATCTGGTCCAGGTGGTGGTAGTAGGCCTGCAGACCGGGGGGGTGTGGATCGCCGGCCGGCTGGCCCAGGTCATCGGGGAGGTGACCAGCCAGGACCTCGTGGTCGGCACCCTGGACGTGGCGTTCTACCGTGACGACTACGGGCTGCGGCCGGTCCTGCCGGAGGCGGCGACGCACATTCCGATCGATCTGTCCGGCCAGACCGTGGTGCTGGTCGACGACGTGCTCTTCACTGGTCGGACCATCCGGGCTGCCCTGGGGGCCCTCAACGACTATGGCCGGGCCCGCGCCGTGCAGCTCGCCGTGATGGTGGATCGGGGTCACCGGGAGCTCCCCATCCGCCCCGATTACGTGGGCCGCAACCTTCCCACCCGCCGCGACGAGATGGTGGACGTCAGCGAGGCGGGCGTGGTCATCGGCGACATCCGGCCCAAATGACCCGCACCAACCATCTCCTGTCGGTCGACGACCTCGGGGCTGAGGGAATCGAAGAGGTGATGCAACTCACCGATAGCTTCGTCGAGGTCAGTTCACGGGCTATTCCTCGGGTTCCGGCCCTGCGAGGCAAGACCGTAGCGTCGCTGTTCTTCGAGGACTCCACCCGCACTCGACTGAGCTTCGAGACGGCAGCCCGGCGCCTGTCGGCGGACGTCATGACCTTCGCGGCGTCCAGTTCCTCGGTCAACAAGGGCGAGTCGCTACGTGACACCGTCGAAACCATCGAAGCCATGGGCATCGATGGCGTGGTGGTCCGCCACTCGGGATCGGGGGTGCCCTGGCAAGTGGCCCGCTGGCTGCACGGCCCCGCCGTGGTCAACGCGGGTGACGGCTGGCACGAGCATCCCACCCAGGCCCTGCTCGACTGCTACACGATCCGACAGGAGCGACTGCGGCGCGGCGCGGCCCGCCCGCCGGCCGGCCAATCGGCGCTGTCTGGCCTGCGCATCGCCATCGTCGGCGACGTCCGCCACAGTCGGGTAGCCCGCTCCGACGTGCTGGCCTTCACCAGTCTGGGTGCCCACGTCACCCTGGTCGCGCCCCCGACCCTTCTGCCCCCGTCGCTCGCCGGTTGGCCGGTTGACGTATCGCATGACATCGACTCGGTGTTGCCCAAGCTCGACGTGGTGTATCTGCTGCGGCTACAGAAGGAGCGGATGACCGAGGCGCTGCTGCCTTCGTTGCGGGAGTACACCGCCACGTATGGACTGACCCGTGACCGGGCCCGCCTGCTCTCTGAGGAAGCGCTGATCATGCATCCCGGGCCCGTCAACCGGGGAGTGGAAGTGGCTGCCGAGGTGGCCGACCAGCCTGCGTCGGTTATCACCCGCCAGGTCGCCAACGGGGTGGCGGTTCGCATGGCCGTGCTCTACCTGCTGCTGGGTGCGGGGGTCGACCGTGTCGCCGCCTAGCCGCGCCCGTGCCCGCGCCGCCGTCGTGATCCGCGGCGGGACCGTGATCGACGCGTCCGGGTCACGGTCCGCCGACGTGTTGCTCCAGGACGGGGTGATCGCCACCGTTGGATCGAAGGTGAGTTCGGTTCCGGCGGGGACGGTGGTCCTGGATGCGTCCGGCTGTGTGGTAGCGCCCGGCCTGGTCGATCTCCACGCCCATCTCCGCCAGCCCGGGCGCGAGGAAGCCGAGACGGTAGCGACCGGCGCCCGGGCCGCCGCCCTCGGCGGCTATACCGCCGTGGTTGCCATGCCCAACACTGAGCCGGCGATCGACTCGGCATCAGTGGTTCGCGAGGTCCTCGACCTGGGCGCCGACGCCTGCTGCGACGTGCGGGTGGCGGGCGCCATCACCGTGGGACGCCAAGGCCGCCAGCTGGCACCGATGGCCGAGATGGCCGCCCTCGGAGTGCGCCTCTTCACCGACGACGGCACCGGTGTGCAGGATGCCCGCCTCATGCGTCGAGCCCTGGAGTACGCCTCCGCACTGGGCGTCACCCTGGCCCAGCACTGCGAGGACGCCTCGCTGGCCGGCGGGGGTCACATGCACGAGGGGGAATGGTCGAGTCGCCTGGGCATTGCAGGCCAGCCGGCCGAAGCGGAGGAGCTCATGGTGATGCGGGACCTGGCCCTGGCCCGCCTTACCGGTAGCGCCGTGCACTTCCTCCACCTGTCGACGGCTGGTTCCCTCGCCATGATTCGGGGCGCCCGCTCGTCGGGCCTGGCGGTGACTGCGGAGGTCGCTCCACACCATTTCACCCTGACGGACGCCGAGGTGGCGTCCTACGACCCCGTCTTCAAGGTGAACCCCCCGCTGCGCAGCACCACGGACGTGGCCGCCGTCAAAGCAGCCCTCGCCGACGGGGTGGTCGACGCCATCGCCACCGATCACGCCCCCCACGCCCAGGAGACCAAGGAGGCGCCTTTCGACCAGGCCCCGCCGGGAATGCTCGGCCTGGAGACTGCCCTGGGCTTGGCCCTCACCGAGCTCGATCTGCCCGTGCACCAGATCGTCGGTCTCTTGTCGTGGCAACCGGCGGCGATCGCCGGTATCAGCGACCACGGCGGTCCGATCGCCGTTGGCCGCCCCGCCAACCTGTGCGTGATCGACACCTCTGCGAAGTGGGTGGTCGATCCGACGAAGTTCGCCAGCCGGAGCCGCAACAGCCCCTACGCCGGCCGGGCCCTGGTGGGCCGCACCCGCCACACCGTCCTCCGGGGCGAGCCCGTGGTCGTTGATGGCGAGGCGCAGCGATGAGCGGCGCCGACCAGACCAGCCCAGTGGCGCCGCGGATGAGCGGCGCCGACCGGGACGCCCTGTTGGTGCTGGCGGACGGGACCACCTTCGAAGGCCTTGCGGTCGGCTGGTGGGACCCGGAACAGCCCCGCGCCGCGACGGGCGAAGTGGTCTTCAACACCACCCTCACTGGCTATCAGGAGGTGCTGACGGATCCGTCGTACGCGGGACAGATCGTGTGCTTCACGTATCCCCACATCGGCAACTACGGGATCGCCACAGCCGACAACGAGAGCAGACGGGCGTTCTGCCGGGGCCTCATCGTGCGGGAACTGTCGCCTCGGCCGAGCAGCTGGCGCTCGGAGCGGAGTTTGGGGGACTTCCTGGCCGAGCAGCGACTCCCGGGCCTCTCCGGCATCGACACCCGTCGCCTGACCCGCCACATCCGCGACGCCGGCTCCATGCCGGGCGCCTTCGGTCCGGTCGCCGGCCCGGGTGCCCTGAGCGAAACGGCCCTCAAGGACGCGGCCCAGACCGAGCCGGGCACCGATGGTGTCGACCTGGTCGCCGAGGTGACCACGCCCGATGCCTACACGACCGGCGCCGGCCCGCTGCGGGTGGTCGCCTACGACTTCGGTATCAAATGGGCGATCCTTCGGCATCTCGGACGGCTGGCGACCGTGGAGGTGGTGCCTGCCGTCACGCCCGCGGAAGCCGTTTTGGCCCGCCGGCCCGACGGGGTGTTCCTCTCCAACGGGCCGGGCGACCCGTCCGCCGTCGGGTACGCCATCGACGCCATCCGGGACCTGCTCGGTCGGGTGCCCGTGTTCGGTATCTGCCTGGGCCATCAGCTCATGGCCACCGCCCTCGGGGCGGATACCCAGAAGTTGCTGTTCGGGCACCACGGCGGCAACCACCCGGTACGTCGGCTCGCTACCAATGCCGTGGAGATCACCAGCCAGAACCACAACTACGCGGTGGCGGAAGAAAGCCTGCCCGGGGTGGAGGTCACCCATGTCAATCTCAACGACGGCGTTATCGAGGGGCTCGCCTGCCGGGACATCCCGGCGTTTGGCGTCCAGTACCACCCCGAGGCCGGCCCCGGCCCGCACGACGCCGGCTACCTGTTTGAAGAGTTCCAGACCTTGATGGCGAAGGGTGCCTAGCCAGACCATGCCCCGGCGAGACGACCTGAACAGCATCCTGGTGATCGGCAGTGGGCCGATCGTGATCGGCCAGGCGTGTGAGTTCGATTATTCCGGCACCCAAGCGTGCCGGGTCCTCGTGCAAGAGGGCTACCGGGTCATCCTGGCCAACTCCAACCCGGCCACGATCATGACCGACCCGGCGTTCGCCCACCGCACCTATATCGAACCGTTGACTGTCGAGGTGCTGGAGGCCATTGTGGCGCGCGAGCGACCCGATGCGGTACTGCCGACCCTCGGGGGGCAGACCGCCCTCAATCTGGCCGTGACGCTCCACGAGCGGGGAACCTTTCAACGTTTTGGTGTGGAGATGATCGGCGCGTCCGCCGAGGCGATTGCCACCGCCGAGGACCGCGAGCGCTTCAAGCGGGCCATGACCGAGATCGGCCTCGCCGTGCCCGAATCCGGTTTTGCCTACACGCTCGACGAAGCGCTCGAGGTGGGCGACCGCATCGGCTACCCGCTCATCGTTCGCCCCTCGTACATCCTGGGCGGGGCCGGAACCGGCGTGGCCGCCGACGCCGACGATCTTGTCCACATGGCTGCCACTGGTCTGGCCGCCAGCCCTATCTCCGAGATCCTCATCGAACGATCCATCGCGGGCTGGAAAGAATACGAACTCGAGGTCATGCGGGACGGCGCGGATAACTGCGTCGTCATCTGCAGCATCGAAAACTTCGACCCCATGGGCGTCCACACGGGCGACTCCATCACCGTGGCGCCGGCTCAGACGCTGTCGGACCATGAATATCAGCGGATGCGCGACGCCGCCTTTGCCTGTATTCGCCGCATCGGCGTGGAAACAGGCGGATCCAACATTCAGTTCGCCGTGGATCCCGCCAGCGGCGCCCAGGTCGTGATCGAGATGAACCCTCGGGTCAGCCGGTCGAGTGCCCTGGCCTCCAAGGCGACCGGTTTTCCGATCGCCAAGATCGCCGCTCGGCTGGCGGTCGGTTACACCCTCGACGAGATCCGCAACGACATCACCGGCGAGACGCCTGCCAGCTTCGAGCCGGCCATCGACTACGTCGTGACCAAGGTGCCCCGGTGGGCGTTTGAGAAATTTCCCGGCATCCCCGATGTGCTCGGCACCCGCATGCAGTCGGTGGGGGAGGCCATGGCGATCGGGCGGACGTTTATCGAGTCCCTACAGAAGGGGCTGCGCTCGCTCGAGCGGGGGCGGCTCGGCCTCAACTGCGATCCCGCCGAGCGACTCTACGAGGGGTGGAGCGACGACGAACTGGTGCGCCGGGCGGCTATCGCCACGCCGGACCGCCCCTTCCATCTGGAAGCCGCCCAGCGCCGCGGCATCGCCCTGGAACGGCTCTACGAGGCCACAGGTGTCGATCCGTGGTTCCTGGACCAGATCGGGCTCATCGCCGCGGAACGGGCCCGCCTGGCGGCCTGGGCGGGCCCTGACCAGCTGGACCGGTCGGACTGGCGGCGGGTCAAGCGGCTCGGTTTCTCCGACGCCCAACTGGCCTGGCTGTGGTCCGTCGAGGAAAGTCGGGTACGGGCCGCCCGACTGGCGGCGGGCGTGGCGGCCACCATGAAGACCGTCGACACCTGCGCCGCCGAGTTCGAGGCCCATACCCCGTACCACTACTCGACCTACGAAGACGACAGTGAGGTGGCGGGCGGGAGAGCGACCGAAGATCATCATCGTGGGCTCGGGACCCAACCGCATCGGGCAAGGAGTCGAGTTCGATTACTGCTGCGTCCAGGCCAGCTTCGCGCTCCACGATGCCGGTTTCGAGACCGTCATGGTCAACTGCAATCCCGAAACTGTCTCGACCGACTACGACACCAGCGACCGCCTCTACTTCGAGCCGGTGACGTGGGAGGACGTCAGCAACGTCATCGACGCCGAGTCGGCGACGGGGACGGTGGCCGGCGTGATCGTCTCCCTGGGTGGCCAGACTCCACTGAAGTTGGCCGGCCTTCTGCCCTCTGGGCTGGTCCTCGGCACCTCACCGGAGTCGATCGACCTGGCCGAGGACCGGGAGCGCTGGAATGCCCTCTGCACCCGACTCGACATTCCCCAGCCGGCTGGCGGCACGGCCGTCACGTTGGAACAGGCCCGGGTCATCGCGGCTCGGGTGGGGTATCCGGCCCTGGTGCGACCGAGCTACGTGCTCGGCGGCCGGGCCATGGAGATCGTCTACAACGACGAGGACCTGCGCCGGGCCATGGAGCAGTTGGCGGGGGCGGGCTCGTTAGGGCGGGAAGGGGGGCTGTCGGCCGAGCGACCCGTGCTGGTGGACCGCTTCCTGGAGGACGCTATCGAGGTGGACGTCGACGCCGTACGGGACACCAGCGGGGAAGTGGTCATCGGTGCGGTGATGGAGCACGTGGAAGAGGCCGGGGTGCATTCCGGGGACAGCGCCTGCGTGATCCCGCCGCCAACGCTGGGCCCGGACACGGTGGCCCAGATCGAGCGCTACACGCGCCAGATCGCCGCCGCCCTCACGGTCGTGGGACCCCTGAACGTGCAGTTCGCCGTAAAACAGAACGGCCGTTCTGGCGGTCAGAACCGTGCCCACGAGAACGGCCCGGCTGCGGATAAAGGCGGAAACGGCGGCCCGGCCGGCCCTGGGTCCTCCTCTGGGCAGGTGTACGTGATCGAAGCCAATCCCCGGGCCAGCCGGACCGTGCCCTTTGTCTCCAAGGCCACGGGCGTGCCACTGGCCCAGGTGGCGGCGCGGGTGATGGCTGGTGCCAGCCTGGACGAGTTGCGCGGGCAGGGCCTGCTGCGCCCGCCGGTCACAGGCGGTCACGTGAGCGTGAAGGAGGCGGTCCTCCCGTTCAACCGCTTTCCCGACGCCGACACGCTGCTGGGTCCGGAGATGCGCTCGACGGGCGAGGTGATGGGCATCGACAGCAGCTTCGGCTTGGCGTTCGCCAAGAGCCAGGCAGCTGCCGGCGACGAGCTGCCGGCCGGCGGCACGGTGTTTTTCTCGCTCGCCGACCGGGACAAGGCGGCCGGAGTGGCGGTCGCTCGCCGCTTCGTGCAGCTGGGCTTTCGCATCGCCGCCACTTCCGGGACAGCCGGCCATTTCGAGGGGGATGGGGTTCCGGTCGACACCCTGGTCGCCAAGGTGAGAGCCGGAGGCAAACTCGCCGACGGGCCCGGGCTGGCCGCCTCCGGTGGAACAGCCGACAGTGGGACCGGCGACAGTAGGACGGGCGACAGTGGGACCGGCGACAGTGGTGGCGACGACGGCGGTGCCGACGCCGTGGCCCTGATCCGCGATGGCAAGGTCGACCTGGTTGTCAACACCCCGCGCGGTCGGGGTCCCCGGGCAGACGGGGCCTACATCCGTCGGGCCGCCAACCAGCATCGGGTGGCCTGCCTGACCACGGTGGCCGCGGCCCGGGCTGCGGTGGCCGGCATCGCCGACCGGGCCGCCAACCGGCTGGAGGTGCGCAGCCTGCAGGAATATCACGCCGCCGAGCAGGACCGGCTGCCGCTGTTATGACCGTCGCCCTGCCCCGCCGGCGCCGGGCCCGGCCGCTGCGGTCATCCCGGAATCGCCAGCCTGCAGTCGACCTGCGCACCCGGGTCGGCGAGGTGGCGCTCACGAACCCGGTCATGACCGCCTCGGGGACGGCCGGGCATGGCGCGGAGCTGGGCGACTTTCTCGATCTGGCCAGTCTCGGCGCCGTGGTGGTCAAGTCCGTGTCGGTCGCGCCGTGGTCCGGGAACCCGGCGCCCCGGCTGCACCCCCTAGATGGCGGCTTGCTCAACAGCGTCGGCCTCCAGAACCGGGGCATCTCGGCCTGGCTGGCCGACGAGCTCCCACCGCTGGCCGCGGCCGGCGCCACCGTGGTGGCGAGCATCTGGGGCCGGCGCCCCGAGGATTACCGCCAGGCAGCCGCCGCCATTGCCGCGGCCGCGCCCGATGCGGTGGTGGCCGTCGAGGCCAATATCTCGTGCCCGAACCTCGAAGACCGCAGCCGCATGTTCGCCCACAGCCGCCCCGGCGTCGAAGCGGCCATCGGCGCGACCGTCGAGGGCCTGGCCGGCGTGCGCCCGGTGTGGGCCAAGTTGAGCCCTAATGTAACCGATCTGCCGGAGTTGGCCGGCGCCGCCGTGGCGGCGGGGGCAGCTGCCATCACCCTCATCAATACCGTCATGGGCCTGGCCCTCGACCCCGCCACCGGCCGGTCCCGGTTGGGGGGCGGAGGCGGGGGATTGTCGGGCCCGGCCATCCACCCCGTCGCCGTGCGGGCCGTGTACGACTGCCGAGCCGCCCTGCCAGACGTCCCCATCGTCGGAGTCGGGGGCGTGACGACCGGCGAGACCGCTGCGGAGCTGCTTGTCGCCGGCGCCGACGCCGTACAGGTCGGCACGGCGACCTTCGCCAACCCGCGGGCGCCGGCGCGAGTGCTGTACGAGCTGGCTGCTTGGTGCGCCGACCATGGTGTATCGACTATCGACGAGCTGAAAGGACGAGCCCATGACCGCCACTAAGCCCGCGGAGCCGGTACCACCCTCGGTGCGCAGCCGCCTGGCGTTGGCCCTCGACGTTGACGACGCCGTGGCCGCATCCCGGCTGGCCCGGCAGCTATCCCCGTGGTTCGGAGTGGCGAAAGTCGGACTCGAGCTGTTCAGCGCGGCCGGGCCGAGCGTGGTACAGCTCCTGATCGACGACGGCTACGACGTCTTCCTGGATCTCAAGATGGCGGACATCCCGACAACCGTCAACCGGGCGGCGCGGGTGCTGGGCGCGCTCGGGGTGTCGTATCTCACCTTGCACGCGTTCCCCGGGCCCAACGTGCTGCGGGCCGGCGTGGAGGGATTGATTGAGGGCGCCGACAAGGCTGGCCTGCCCCCGCCGTCCGCCCTGGCGGTGACCATCTTGACCAGTGACCCTGACGCCCCGCCGCACATCCTGTCCAAACGGGTCGCGGCCGCGGTCGAAGCCCGCTGCGCCGGCGTGGTGTGCTCAACGGCGGACGTGCGCGAAGCCAAGCAGCTGGCACCCCGCCTGCTGGCGGTGGTGCCGGGACTGCGCCCGGCCGGCACGCCCACCCACGACCATCTGCGCGCCGCCACGCCCACAGAGGCCATCGCCGCCGGCGCCGATTTGCTGGTTATCGGCCGGGCCGTCACGGCCGCCCCCGATCGGGAAGCGGCTGCCGCCGCCCTGGTGGCCTCCATCATCACCGCGCCCGGGACCTAGCCGAGTCCCGTCCGCTGATCGCAAAAACGCCAAACGGACCTCGACGCGGCAACCTCGGCCGCCGCCGCGCTACTGTGCGCGACATGCCCCTGCCGCCTGCGCTGTCAGCCGACCAACGACAGGCCGCCCTGGAAAAAGCCGCTGTCGCCCGCCGTTTGCGGGCCGAGCTCAAAGAAAAGCTCAAGATGGGATCCATTACCCTGACCGAGTTGCTTCACCAGGCGGACAACGACGAGGTGGTCGGCAAGATGAAAGTACTTTCCGTCCTCGAGTCGCTGCCTGGCCTGGGCAAGGTCAAGGCCCGCCGGCTGATGGCGGAGGTCGGAATCAGCGAAACACGCCGCTTGCACGGCTTGGGGGATCAGCAGCGAAAGAGGCTCTTTGAAAAGCTGAGCAGCTGACCTCCTCTCCGACGTGGCCGCGGCCTCGGCCACCCCGTGCTGTTGTGCCGTGATCGCCCCACGGTGATTGTCATCGTGTCCGGCCCGGGTGGAGTCGGAAAGGGAACGGTCGTGGCCCGACTGTTGGACCTCGATCCGGGCCTTCGGCTATCGCGTTCGTGGACGACGTGCCCTCGGCGGCCTGGTGAGTCCGCTGACGCCTATGAGTTCGTCGACCGGGCCGCGTTCGAGGACCGCATCGCCGCCAACGGGTTCATGGAATGGACCGAGTTTCTCGGCGAGCTGTACGGCACGCCCGCGCTCGACGGGCTCGCTGACGCGCCCGACGCTGGCTCCCCCCAGGTGCGCGACGTGTTGCTGGAGATCGAGCTTGACGGAGCTCAGCAGGTCAAGCGCCAGCACTCCGACGCCATTTTGGTGCTCATCGTGGCACCCGGGCCCGACGATCAAGAAGCCCGCCTGCGGGCCCGCGGGGACGACGAAGCCAGCGTGCAGCGCCGGCTCGCTGTCGGGGCCGCGGAGGAGCGGTTGGGCAGGCAGATCGCGGACTACGTGATCGTGAACGACGACGTTGACCGGGCCGTCAGCCAACTGGCCGGTATAATCAAGGGTCGCCATACCGGCGACTGACGTCTCTGGCACACCCCCACACCCAGTAACGGAGAAGGCGCTGCCCATGTCCGATCGCCATCCAACCATGATGGAGCCTCCGGTCGAGGAGCTCCTCGACCAGGTCGACTCCAAGTTCACCCTGGTGAGCCTGGCGGCCATGCGGGGCCGGCAGATCAACTCCTACTTCAACCAGCTCGGCGAGGGATTGGGCACGATTGTGCCCCCGCAAGTGACATCTGTATCGAGGAAGCCCCTTTCGATCTCTTTGGAGGAGATCGCGGCCGGCAAGATCACCTACAGCCGGCCTGAGACGGATGTCCAGGAGCAAGAGGGTGCCGATCAACCATCGACACAGGAGCAGTCAAAGGCGGAGGCCGAACAATAAACACTCCGGCTTCGGCCTTGCGGGGCCGGAGAATTGTTCTGGGAGTGTGCGGCGGCATTGCCGCCTACAAAGCCGTCGAGGTCTGCCGGCGCCTCATGGACGCCGGTGCCTTCGTGAGCCCGGTGATGACGCGGGGCGCCACCAGGTTCGTGGGGCCGGTCACGTTCTCGGCCCTGGCCTCGGAACCGGTGCGGAGCTCGCTGTGGGACGAACCGGAGCCCATCCCGCATACCCATCTGGGTCAAACAGCCGACCTGATCCTGGTGGCACCGGCGACCGCCCGGCTGATCGGCAGCTACGCGGCGGGGATCTCTTCTGACCTACTTACCGCAACCCTGCTCGCGACTCGCGCCCCCGTCGTGATCTGCCCGGCCATGCATACGGAAATGTGGGAGCACCCCGCCGTCGTGGACAACATCGCCCAGCTCCAGAACCGGGGCGTGCACGTGGTCCATCCCACCGCCGGCCGCTTGGCCGGGGGCGACGTGGGGGCGGGCCGTCTGGCCGAGCCGGCGGACATCGTCGCCGCGGCGGCCCAGGTGCTGTCCGCCCTGGCGGGCACAGCCGTCCCGTCCGATGCCGCCTCCGATCCCGCCCCGGCGGACCTGGAGGGCGTACGGGCCGTGGTGACGGCCGGCGGCACCCGCGAGCCGATCGACCCCGTCCGCTACATCGGGAACCGCTCATCTGGCAAGCAGGGCTACGCCCTGGCCACGGAGTTGGCCGCGCGGGGCGCTCAGGTCACGCTGATAAGCACGGTGACGCTACCGATCCCCCCCGGAGTGGAGGTCGTCGCCGTGGAGACGGCTGCGCAGATGGAAGCCGCTGTCATCGACCGAGCTGACGCTGCGGAGGTCATCGTCATGGCAGCAGCCGTGGCCGACTTCCGGCCCAAGGCGACCGCCTCTCGCAAGCTCAAGAAGGCCGAGGGTGCACCCGAGGTCGTCCTGGAGCCGACCCCCGACATCCTGGCCGGGCTGGGCGCCCGGCGCCGCTCAGGTCAGGTGCTGGTCGGCTTCGCAGCCGAGACCGCCGGCCCCGACGCGGGAACCGCCGGCTCCGCCAGATTGCGCGACTACGCCTGGCAGAAACTCGTCGCCAAGAACGTCGACCTGGTGGTGGCCAACGATGTGGCCGCCCCGGGAGTGGGTTTCGCCCACGACACCAACGCCGTGTTGATCCTCGGATCGGACGGCCGCCAGACAGAGGTGCCCCTGGCCAGCAAGGCCGAGGTCGCCCGCGCCGTCGTCGACGCCATCGTCCGGCTGCGGCCCTACCCGGTTTCCCTGCAGGAGGAGCAACTATGAACCGCTGGACCTTCACCTCGGAGTCGGTGACCGAGGGCCACCCCGACAAGATGGCCGACCAGATCTCCGACGCCGTCCTCGACGCCCTGCTCGCCCAGGACCCCATGTCGCGGGTCGCCTGCGAGACGCTGCTCACGACCGGGCTCGTCATGGTGGCGGGCGAGATCACCACCAACGGCTACGTCGAGATACCGAGACTGGTGCGCGGGGTGGTCACCGACATCGGCTACACCAGCTCGGAGATGGGCTTCGACGGCCGCACCTGCGGCGTGACGATCTCCATCGGCGCGCAGTCCCCCGACATCGCCCAGGGCGTGGACACGGCCCTGGAGGTGCGGGCCGGAACCAGCGGCGAGGACATCCTCAACGCCCAAGGGGCGGGGGACCAGGGCATGATGTTCGGCTACGCCTGCGACGAGACGGACGACCTCATGCCGATGCCCATCTGGCTGGCCCACCGGCTGGCCCAGCGTCTGGCCCAGGTCCGCAAGGCCGGCGTGTTGCCCTACCTGCGCCCGGACGGCAAGACCCAGGTCACCTTCGAGTACGAGGGGGGCCGACCGGTCCGGCTGAAAACGGTCCTCATCTCCACCCAGCACAGCCCCAACATCGACCTCGAGACGCTGCTCCTACCCGACCTGCGGGATCACGTCATCGCCCCTCTGGTTCCCGCCGAGTTCGCGCAGGACAGCTACCTGGTGCTGGCCAACCCGACCGGCAAGTTCGAGCTGGGCGGTCCTCACGCCGACGCCGGCCTGACCGGCCGCAAGATCATCGTGGACACCTACGGCGGTGCCGCCCGCCACGGCGGCGGCGCCTTCTCGGGCAAGGACCCCTCCAAGGTGGACCGTTCGGCGGCCTACGCCGCCCGCTGGGTGGCCAAGCACGTGGTGGCTTCCGGTGCGGCCCGGCGCTGCGAGATCCAGGTGGCCTATGCGATTGGGGTGGCCCGCCCCGTGTCCCTGCTGGTGGAGACCTTCGGGACGGCCGCGGTCGACCCGGACCGCATCGTGAAGGCCGTCGACGAGGTGTTCGACATGCGGCCGGCGGCCATCATCCGCGACCTCGATCTGCGCCGGCCGATCTATCGCAAGACGGCCGCGTACGGCCACTTCGGGCGCTCGGACAAAGAATTCAGCTGGGAGCAGCTAAGCCGCCTCGACGACCTGAAATCGGCGCTGGGGGTCTAGCTCGCACGTGAAAGAGGGCGCCCGCCGGCGCCCCACCCGGGCCGCTTTGCCCGCACCAGGGGCGCGGGTCGTGCGCGTCCTAACCGACGTGGCCGGCGTCGACAAAGAGTTCGACTACGCTCTGCCCGACGGCCTGGCGCCGCGGGCGCAACTGGGATCCGTGGTGCGCATCGATCTGGGCGGCCAGAGGGTGGGCGGCTGGGTGGTGGCGGTCGACGTCGAGCCGCCGCCCGGCCTGGCCCTCCGGCCCCTGGCCAAGGTCCGGGGCTGGGGTCCCGAACCGGCGCTGCTGGACCTGGCCGGCTGGGCCGCGTGGCGCTGGGCTAGCCGACGGGCCTTCCTGTTGCGGACCGCTTCGCCGCCCGGCGCCGTGTCCCGGCTGCCGGCGGCCGCCCTGCGACCGCCGCCGGCGCCGCGGCCCACCGGGCTACTCGCCGACTTGCCCGGGGACAAGCCCGTGACCATCCGCCTTCCGCCCGCAGCCGACGCCACCCCGCTGGTAGCCGAGCTGGCCCAGCGGGGCCCGTTGCTGGTGGTGGTGCCGTCTGCCGGCCGGGCCAGGGTGCTGGCCGGGCGGCTGCGCCAGGCGGGCGGCGACGTGGCCATCGTGCCCGAGAACTGGGCCCAGGCCCGGGCCGGGACCGCCGTGGTGGTCGGAGCCCGGGCCGCCGCCTGGGCGCCCTGCCCCGGCTTGGCCGCGGTGGTCGTGGTCGATGGGCACGACGAGGCCCTCGCCCAGGAGTCGGCCCCCACCTGGCACGCCGCCGCGGTCGGCGCGGAGCGGGCCCGTCGGGCCGGGGTTCCCTGCGTGATCATCAGCGCCTGCCCGACGCTCGAGCTGTTGGCGGCCGGCCCGGTCCGGCTCGTGGACCGGCGCCGCGAGCGGCAGGGCTGGGCCGGCGTGGAGGTTCTTGACCGCCGGCAGGATGATCCCCGCCAGGGGCTGTACTCGGCGCGCCTGGTCTCGTTGATCCGCGAGGCCCGGCGCGTCGTGTGCGTCCTCAACCGAACCGGGCGAGCCCGCCTCCTGGTCTGCGCATCCTGTGGAGAGGTGGCCCGCTGCGAGCGGTGCGGGGCGGCCGTGCGCGAGGGTCCGGACACCGGGCGAGAGGGTCCGGACACCGGGCGAGAGGGTCCGGACACCGGGCGAGAGGGTCCGGCGAGGGCCGAGCTCGTCTGCCCCCAATGCGGCGAGACGCGCCCGCTCGTGTGCGCCACCTGTGGCTCGACGCGCCTCCGTTTATTGCGCGTCGGAGTGGCCCGGGCGAGGGAAGAGCTGGAAGCGCTGGCGGGTCGGCCCGTCGGCGAGGTCACCGGCGCCTCCACCAACGTCCCCGCCGCGGACGTGCTCGTTGGCACCGAGGCGGTGCTGCGCCGCCTCACCCCCGCCGACGAGTTCGGCGCCGTCGCCTTCATCGACTTCGACCAGGAGTTGCTGGCGGCGCGGGTGCGCGCCGGCGAGGAGGCGCTGGCGCTCTTCGCCCAGGCGTCCCGGTTGGTCGGTGGGCGCCGGGGCCGGGTACTCGTGCAGACCCGCCTTCCCCACCATCCTGCCATCCGGGCGGCAGTGCTCGCCGATCCCGAGGTTCTCACCGACGGCGAGTGGGAGCTGCGCCGGGGCCTGCGCCTGCCGCCCGTCACGGCGGTGGCGGTGGTGTCCGGGCCTGGGGCGCCGGAGTACGTGGCGGGCCTGGGCGCCGCATCCCTGCAGACGCCCGGGTCCCTGGAGGTGCTGGGACCGGACCGGGATCGCTGGTTGGTCAAGGCCCCGAACGCGGCGGTGTTGGCAGACGGGTTGGCGGCGGTGCCCCGGCCGTCGTCCCGCCTGCGGGTGGCGGTCGACCCCGCCCGGTTCTAGAACGGCCGACTAGGTCCAGTTCTGGCGGCGCAGCTCGTAGATGGCAATGGAGGCCGCCGTGGCCACGTTGAGGCTGCCGACGCGGCCCATCTGGGGCAAGAAGGCCACCGCGTCACAGGCCGCCAGGGTGGCCGTGCTCAGCCCTCGGTCCTCATGGCCGATGGCCAGGCACACGTCGAGGCCGGGCCGCAGCTGATGCAGCGGCACGGCGTCGTCGACGAGCTCGAGGCCGATGACGGTGTAGCCGTCGTCGCGGGCCGCATCG
The DNA here is from genome assembly GCA_963834775.1 of uncultured Acidimicrobiaceae bacterium. GTDB lineage: Bacteria > Actinomycetota > Acidimicrobiia > Acidimicrobiales > Palsa-688 > PALSA-693. Next base: position 25,888 of record CAWICR010000005.1, on the reverse strand, counting down.
GCCGCATCCCGGCTATGCGCCCAGCACGACCAGGACAGATAGCGCTCGGTACCCATCGAGAGCTTGCCGACTTTGGCCTGGGTGGGTGAAAGGGCGTCGGCACCCAAGTAAAGATGATCGACGCGGTACGCGGCCGCGGTGCGCACGATGGCGCCGACGTTGTACGGCGACTGCACTCCGTCCAGTAGGAGCGCCAGCCGGCCCGCGGTCCGACGGTTCCACTCGCGGTGGAGACGCTTGAGGTCGGTCGGGCCCAGCTGTCTCATGGCCGGGCCACCCGCAGGATCCGGTAGCCCCGCTTCGACGCCGTCCGGGCCACCTGCCAGCCCTCGCCGGCCAGCCAGGCGGCCAGCGAGTCAGCCCCGAGGTGCCGCTGCACCACCAGCCAGGCCACCCCTTCGGGGCGGAGGCGGGGTAACCAGGTGCCGAGAAGGTCGTGCAGGGCGACCTTGCCGACGCGAACGGGCGGGTTGGACCAGATGGCTGCGAAGCGGACCGCGGCCGGGACGGCCTCGGGTCGGACTGGACGAATCCCGGGTAGGCGGAGCGCGGCGGCGTTGCGGGCCGTCAGCTCTAGGGCCCGGCCGTTGACATCGACGGCCCACACCGTCCTCGTCGGAGCCCGGTGGGCCAGGACGCAGGCGATGGGTCCGTAGCCGCAGCCCAGGTCGAGGAGGTCGCCGGTGGCGGGCGGTAGCGGCGTGACCCTCAATAGTTCTCTCGTGCCCGGGTCCAGCCCGCCCGCGGCGAACACCCCCCGGTCGACGGTGAGCTGGGCCCGGAAATCGGGGAGCGCCAGCTCGACTTGACCGGGCCGGGACGGGACGGCCGGGTCGACGTCGAAGTAGTGGCCCTCGGACATGGGATCTTCCACGCTACCGGTACCATGGGGGGGTGGCTGCCTACCAGATCCGGCTCTTCGGGGATCCCGTGTTGACCCAGCGCTCGGCGGAGATCACCGAGATTGACGGCAACTTGGCGCGCCTCGTCGAGGACATGGTGGAGACCATGCACGAGGCCCGAGGCCTGGGCCTGGCCGCCCCGCAGGTCGGGGTGCAAAAGCGCCTGTTCGTCTACCAGATGGAGGGCTGCGATCCGGTCACGGTCATCAACCCGACGATCACCGAGAGTCGCGGCGAATGGGAGTTCGAAGAGGGCTGCCTCTCGATACCCGGGCTGTACTTTCCGATCGTGCGGCCCAAGGAGATCCACCTGACGGGCTGGGACCTCGACGGCAATGAGATCTCTATCGAAGCCGACGAGCTCGAGGCCCGCTGCTTCCAGCACGAGCTCGACCATCTCGACGGGCGCCTGCTCATCTCCATGCTCGACAAGGCGCAGCGCAAAGACGCCATGCGCGAGCTGCGCCGGCGGGCCGAGGCCGTCGGGAGCTAGATCCTGCGCATCGCCTTCCTTGGCACGCCCGAACCGGCGGCGATAGCCCTGCGGGCGATCGTGGACGCCGGCCACGACGTGGCGCTGGTGGTCACTCGGCCAGACAAGCGCCGGGGCCGCCACGAGGCGCCGGGACCCAGCCCTGTCAAGGCCGCGGCCGTGGAGCTCGGCCTGCCGGTGAGCACCCGGGCCGAAGACGCCCTCACCGTGGGGGCCGAGCTCGGCGTGGTGGTGGCCTACGGGCGGATCATCAAGAACGAGGTGCTCGAGCGGCTGGCGCTCGTCAACGCCCACTTCTCGTTGCTGCCCCGCTGGCGGGGCGCCGCCCCCGTGGAACGGGCCATCCTGGCCGGTGACGCGGTGTCGGGCGTCTGCCTGATGGCGATCGACGAAGGCCTCGACACCGGGCCGGTCTACCGCTGCGAGCGGGTCGAAATCGGACCTGAGGAGACGGCCGCTGAGCTGCGCGCCCAGCTGGCCGAAGTGGGGGCTGCCATGCTGGTCGCCGCGCTCGATACGGGGCTGGGCACCCCGGAGCCCCAGGAGGGCACGCCTACCTACGCCCACAAGGTCGAGCCGGCCGACTTGTTTCTCGACTGGGAGCGGCCTGCGGTGGAACTGCACCGGGTAGTACGCCTGGGGCGGGCCTGGACCCGCTGGCGAGGCCGCCGCTTGCTGGTGCTGGCAGCCCGTGTCGTCGACATACCCCCCGGCGACCTGGCGTCTGGCCAGCTGCAAGGCGACGTGGTGGTCACCGGCGCGGGCGGCTTGCGCCTGCTGACCGTGCAACCGGAAGGACGCGGCCCTATGCCGGCGACCGACTGGGTGCGCGGCGCCCGGCCCCGACCCGAGGAGGCCCTGGGGAGTTGAACTCAGCCGGATCCGAGGCCCGGCGTGTCGCCCGAGACGCCCTAGTGGCCATTGACGGAGGCGGCCGCGCCAACGCCGTCCTGTCCGACGCCCTGGCCGCCACCCGGCTCCCGGGACGCGATCGGGCCCTGGTAACGGAGCTCGTCTACGGCACCTGCCGGCGGCGCCGTTCCTGCGACTGGCTCGTGGACCGGCACGCCCGGGGTCGCCTCGACCCCCAGGTCCGGGCCGCCTTGCGGCTGGGCGCCTACCAGCTGGGCTGGACGCGAGTGCCCGCGCATGCCGCCGTGTCGGCCACGGTGGCGACGGTCGGCGGCCCGGGCCGCTCGGTCGTCAACGCCGTCCTGCGCCGCGTCGCCGCCGACCTGGCCGCAGGACCGTTGGCCTGGCCCGACGCCGCCACGGAGCTGAGCTACCCGGAGTGGATCGTGGACCGCCTGGTGTCCGACCTGGGCCCGGCGGCGGGCCGTGATGCCCTCGTCACGATGAACGAGCCGGCCGTCATGACCACTCGCTCCGACGGCTACGCCCAGGACCGGGCCAGCCAGCTGGTGGCCGCCTACGTGGACGCCCAGCCCGGCGAGCGGATCCTGGACCTGTGCGCCGCGCCCGGCGGCAAGGCCACGGCTCTGGCCGGCGCCAGACCCGCCGTGGTGGTGGCCGCGGACATCTCGCCTGCCCGGGCCGCCGTCGTGGCTGCCAACGCGGCCCGCCTGGGTGCCGCGGCCGTCCGGACCGTGGTTGCCGACGGCACCCGCCCGCCCTGGCCGGCCGGCAGCTTCGACCGGGTGTTGGTAGACGCCCCCTGCTCCGGTTTAGGCGTGCTGCGGCGCCGCCCGGACGCCCGCTGGCGCGTCCAGCCCGGTGACATCGACCGGCTGGCCGACCTCCAGCGCCGCCTCCTGACAGCGGCCATCGCGCTGGTCCGCCCAGGCGGGACGCTCGTGTACAGCGTTTGCACCCTGACCCGTGAAGAGACAGCCCGCATTGACCGGTGGCTGGCCCGCACCGCTCCGCAACTGGTACCGCTCCCGCCCCCCGGCGCGCCGTGGGAACCCAAGGGTCGCGGCGGCCTACTGCTGCCCCAGACGGCGGGAACCGACGGGATGTACGTTCTGGCCGTCCGGGTACCGGAAGTAGGGTGACGGCGATGCTGCGGATCGCCCCGTCCATCTTGTCGGCTGATTTCGCCGCCCTGGGCGCCGAGATCGACCGGGTCCGGGCCGAGGCCGACTGGCTCCACGTCGACGTCATGGACGGACACTTCGTGCCCAACCTGACCATCGGTCCGCCCGTGGTCGCGGCCATCCGCCGCCACACCGACACCTACCTGGACTGCCACCTGATGATGACGAACCCGGGGGACTACCTCGAGGCGTTCGCCGCCGCCGGCGCCAACCATTGCAGCGTCCACGTCGAGATCGACGGCACCGCCACCCTGATCAAGGCCATGCGTGCCCTGGGCCTGGACGTGGGCCTGGCTATCAACCCGGAGACCCCGTTCGAGGCCTGCGAGCCCTGGCTGGGCCGTATCGATCTCCTGCTGGTCATGTCGGTCCACCCGGGGTTCGGTGGGCAGGAGTTCATGCCGGAGGTCATTCCGAAGGTCGCCCGCGCGGCCGAACTGGCTCGCCGCCACGATCTGGACTTGACCATCGAGGTCGACGGCGGCATCGACGTCCACACCGTGGCCCGGATGGCGGCAGCCGGCGCCGACACTTTCGTGGCCGGTTCCGCCATCTTCGGGCACGCCGAGCCCGCCGCGGCCGCCCGGGCCATCCGGGCAGCGGCAGCGGCAGCCCGGGCCGCATGAACGAGGTCAGCAACCCCATGGACCGGCAGGCGAAGGTGGTCACCGTCTCGGACGGGGTGATGGCCGGGACCCGGGAGGATCTTTCCGGCGCGGCGCTGGCCGAGGCACTCCACGCCGCCGGCTTCGAGGTCGTCGAGCGGTCCGTGATCGCCGACGGGGTGGCGTCGGTGGCCGGGGAGCTGGCCCGCCTGAGCGCCAGCTTCGCCGGTTTGGTGGTTACCACGGGGGGAACCGGATTCGGGCCGCGGGACCAGACCCCGGAGGGTACCCGCGAGATCATCGAGCGGGACGCCCCGGGCGTGGCCGAAGCCATGCGCCTGGTCAACCCCCTCGGGCGGCTTTCCCGGGCCGTGGCCGGCATACGCGGCCACAGCATCATCCTCAACACGCCCGGGTCCCCGAAGGGCGCCGTCGAGTGCCTGCAGGCGGTCGTCGACGTGATTCCGCACGCTCTGGACCTCCTGGGTGACAATCCCACCCGGCACCCCTGAAGGCCCCTCCATTTCGGAGGAAACCGACGCCATCTGGATGGCCGAGGCGATCACCCTCGGCCAGAGCGTCCGGGCCGAGACCTCTCCCAACCCCTGGGTCGGCGCGGTACTGGTTCCGGCCGGCGAGCAGCCCGTGGCCGAAGGGGCCACGCGGCCGCCGGGCGGTCCCCACGCCGAGGTCGTCGCCCTAGAGCTGGCCGGCGCCTCGGCTCGGGGCGCAACCGTCTACGTAACCCTGGAACCCTGCGCACATCAGGGCCGCACGCCGCCCTGCGCCGACGCCCTCATCGCGGCCGGGGTGCGCCGCGTGGTGGTGGGTGTCGAGGATCCCGACCCGCACGTGTCGGGCCGCGGCGTGGCCCGCTTGCGCGCCGCCGGAATCGATGTCGAGGTGGGGGTCGGCGCAGCCGAGGTAGAGGCCTCCCTCCGGCCCTATCTCGCCCACCGCAGCCGGGGCCGCCCCTGGGTCGTGCTGAAACTCGCCGCGACCCTCGACGGCCGCATCGCCGCCCCTGACGGGTCCAGCCGATGGATCACCGGGCCGGTCGCACGCGGAGACGCTCATCAGCTGCGGGCCGAGAGCGACGCCATCCTGGTCGGGGCCGGCACGGTGCGCGCCGACGACCCGGCCCTGACGGTCCGAGACGTCCCCGGCCGGGACCCCATCCGGGTGGTGCTCGGCCATCCCCCCGACGGTGCCAAGGTGCTGCCGGCCATGGTGCACGAAGGGGCGCTCGAACCGCTTCTCGATGACCTGGGCCGCCGGGGCGTGGTCCAACTCCTGGTCGAGGGAGGGGCCCGTGTGGCCTGGTCCTTTCACCGGAAGCGGCTGGTCGACCAGTACGTGCTGTACCTGGCGCCGGCGCTGCTCGGCGGCGACGACGGGTTGGCGTTGTTCTCCGGGCCAGGCGCGGCCACCATGGCCGATGCCTGGCGGGGGCGAATCGCGGACGTGCGCCGGCTCGGGGCGGACGTTCGCATCGATCTGTTGGCCGCACAGGGCGGGGGTGCCGTACCCTAATGAGCGTATGTTCACCGGGCTCATCGAAGAGATGGGTGTGCTGGCGGCCACAGACGAGTCGCGTCTGGTCTTCAAGGCGACGACGGTCACCGACGACAGCCGGGTGGGCGACTCGATTGCCGTCAACGGGTGCTGCCTGACCGTGGTCGACATCGGGCCAGGCTGGTGGGCAGCCGACGTGGTCGCCGAAACGCGACGCCGCACCAACCTTGGCGATCTCGAGCCCGGCGACGCGGTCAACCTGGAGCGCCCGGTCCGCGTCGGCAGCCGACTGGGCGGCCATCTGGTGCAAGGCCACGTCGACGCGGTCGGCACCATCCGGTCCCCGGCCCCCGACCTCGAGGTGGGCGTCGAGAGGCGACTCCTGCCGTACCTCGTCGAGAAGGGTTCCGTCACCGTCGACGGGATCAGCCTGACGATCGTCTCGGTGGCGGACAGCGCGTTCCGCGTCGCCGTGATCCCCCACACCGTCGAAGTAACCACCCTCGGCCGCAAGACGGCAGGCGACCGGGTCAACCTGGAGGTCGACGTGATCGCCAAGTACGCCGAACGGCTCCTGCAGGCCGGCGCCGTGTCCCCGTACACCGCTCTCGGCGCGACCGGAGAGGACTAGAGGTGCCCAGCGCAACTATCGACGAAGCGGTGGCGGCCATCGCGGCCGGGGGGATGGTCGTCGTTGTCGACGACGAGGACCGGGAGAACGAAGGGGACCTGATCGTGGCCGCCGAGCACGCCACGCCGGAGGCGATCGCCTTCCTGGTCCGGAACACGTCCGGCCTCATTTGCGCGTCCATCACCTCGGAGCGGGCCGACGAGTTGGACCTGCCCCTGATGGTCGCCCGCAACACCGAGTCCCAGCGCACTGCCTTTACGGTGACAGTTGACTACCGCAAGGGCACCACGACGGGAATCTCGGCGACGGACCGGTCGTTGACCGCCCGGGCGCTGGTGCATCCAGACACCCAGGCCGACGACCTGGCCCGGCCCGGCCACCTCCACGTCTTGCGGGCCCGCGAGGGCGGAGTGCTCAAGCGGGCCGGCCACACCGAGGCCGCCGTCGACCTGGCCCGGATGGCCGGCCTGGCCCCGGCCGGTGTGCTGTGCGAAGTGGTCACCTCGGACGGGCTCGGCATGGCCCGGTTACCGGAACTTGAAGCCTTCGCCGCCCGCCATGACCTTCCGCTGGTCACCATCGCCGACCTCATCCGCCACCGCAGACAGCGGGAGCGTCTGGTGCGCCGCACCGGCTCAGCCCGGCTGCCGACCGAATACGGCGAGTTCCGGTGCGTGGCCTACCAGAGCGTCATCGACCACGAATCCCACCTGGCCTTCGTGATGGGCGAGCCCGCCGGCCAGGAGAACGTGCTGGTCCGGGTGCACAGCGAGTGCCTCACCGGGGATGTGTTCGGGTCCCGGCGCTGCGACTGCGGCGCCCAGCTGCACGCCGCCCTGCGCATGATCGCCGACGCCGGCCTCGGGGCCGTCATCTACCTGCGCGGCCACGAGGGGCGGGGCATCGGCATCGCCCACAAGCTGCAGGCCTATGAGCTGCAGGACGGCGGCTTGGACACCGTGGACGCCAACGTGGAGCTGGGCTTGCCAATCGACAGCCGCGAGTACGGCATCGGCGCCCAGATCCTCGTCGACCTCGGTATCACGACCATGCGGTTACTGACCAACAACCCCGCCAAGCGAGGCGGCCTGGAAGGCTTCGGGTTGCAGATCGTCGAACGGGTGCCCATCCACACCACGCCCAACGAGGAGAACATCCGGTACCTGCGCACCAAGCGGGACCGCCTGGGTCACTTGCTGGACGAGGGCGGCGTGTCTTGACGGTGTACGAAGGGAACCTGCAGGGCGAAGGGTTGCGAGTGGCCGTTGCAGCCAGCCGGTTCAACGAGGCGATCGTGGTGCGCCTCCTCGACGGCGCCCTCGACGGACTGCGCCGCCACGGGGTCGACCCGGACAGCATCGACGTGGCCTGGGCGCCCGGAGCGTTCGAGCTACCGCTGGTAGCCCGGCAGCTGGCAGGCAGCGGCTCCTACAACGCCGTCATAACCCTGGGGGCCGTCATCCGGGGGGCCACCAGCCACTACGACCTGGTGGCCGGGCAGTGCGCGGCGGGGGTGCAACGAGTGCAGCTCGAGAGCGGCGTGCCCGTGATCTTCGGGGTGCTCACCACCGACTCCATCGAGCAGGCCGTGGAGCGGTCCGGGACCAAGGCCGGCAACAAGGGCTTCGAAGCGGCGGCAGCTGCCATCGAGATGGCCAACCTGCTGCCCCGGCTGCCCAAGCAGTTGGAGTAGGCCGGGTTCCCCCGCCAGCACCGCTAGGGTTCCCCGCCGTGCTGCGCCTCGTCCTGCCCAAGGGCTCGCTGGAGCGGGCCACCCTCGAGCTGTTCGAGGCGGCCGATCTGGCCGTGCAGCGCGGCTCGGACGTGGACTACCGGGCCACCATCGACGATCCCCGGGTGTCCGAGGTACGCATCCTGCGCCCGCAGGAGATCCCCGAGTACGTCGCAGAAGGCCTGTTCGACCTGGGCATCACCGGGCGCGACTGGATCGAGGAGACGTCATCCAAGGTCGCCTCGCTGGGCGAACTGCGCTACAGCAAGGCCAGCTCGCGGCCGATCCGGGTCGTGCTGGCGGTGGCGGAAGACTCGCCAGTCCACCTCGTGCGCGACCTCCCCGCCGGGGTGCGGGTGTCCACCGAATACCCGCAGCTCACCCGGCGCTTCCTCGCCGCCCACGGGGTCCAAGCCCAGGTGCGGGTTTCCCACGGGGCCACCGAGGCCAAGATCCCCGAGATCGCCGACGCCGTGGTGGAGATCACCGAGACCGGCCGGGCCTTGCGGGCCGCTGGCCTGCGAGTGATCGACACCATCATGGCGTCCTACACGGAGCTGATCGCCAACCCCGTCGCCTTCGCCGACGACACCAAGCGCCACGCCATGCAGCAGCTGCTGACCCTCCTCAACGGCACCCTGATCGCCAGGGGGCAGGTCCTCGTCAAGCTCAACGTCGGCCAGGCCGACCTCGAGTCGGTCATTCAGCTCCTCCCGGCCATGAAAGCGCCCACCGTGTCGCAGCTGTTCGGAGGTGACGCCTTTGCGGTGGAGGCGGTCGTTCCCAAGCACACCATCAACACGCTCATCCCGGCGCTCAAGGACAGCGGGGCCACCGACATCATCGAACTGCCGATCGCCAAGATCGTGCCGTGATGGCACCACGGCGGCTGGAGGGGCGGGTGTCGACCTTCGATGAGGAGGTCGGGCTGGGCGAGGTTGCCACAGGGGGGCCGGGCGGAGGACCCGCGGCGGGACGGTACCGGTTCCATTGCACCCAAATCGCCAACGGCACTCGGGTGGTGGAGGTGGGCGCCCGGGTCAGCTTCCGTGTGCTGGCCGGGCGGGACGGCCGGTGGGAGGCGGGGGACCTCCAACAGGTCGACGCTTGGGACGCACCCTCGGCTCCGGACGACTCGGGTTTCCGGCCGTCTTGATGCGATTTTGGTATCTTTACCAGCATATAGCTGGTTTAGATACCAAAATCCGATTGACCGGGACCGGTTCAACCGGTTTGCCCGGCCTGATCGGCTCGGTTCTCGTCGGCTCGGCCCTGCTCGGCGGCGTGGATCTGCACGTACGCCATGCGCAGCTGGCTGAGCCCGTCCGAAAGCTGGGACGTGGCCTCGCCGAGCCGGTCGCCGAGCCCGTCCACCAGAGCCGCCAGGGCGTCAATAGCCAGGCGGGCCTGATCCAGCTGCGGGGGTTGCAGCGACAGGTGTAGAGCGGCCAGTTCGAAAAGGCCGAAGCCGTGGTTGGCCACCACCACCTCGGCCGGTGTGTTCGCCAGCCGGTCCCGCAGCTCTTCCATCTGGGCCCGGAGCTCGTCGTCGCTGGGGGCTTCGCCCCCGCCGCCGGCTCCAGCGGGTGGGGTGGAGGATGCCGGGGGGTCTCGGCGGATCGGTCGCTCGCCTCCGGGCGTCCAAAGCGTGCTCATTGCTGTTACCCTAGGTGCAAAACCGAATAAGGGAAGCGGGGTCCCGGCCCCCACCCGGCCACTACCACCGGCTCGTTGTCGTACTGGTGGGGCGTGCGCCCGGGTCGATCGACCGCTAGGGGCGGGCGTTGCTTCCCGACGCCTGTCCTTTTTCGCGTCGAGGAAGGACTTACCGAAGGAGTGATGCCGCATAGCCGCTGCACCTGACCAGAACGAGCACCGCACCAATGATCGCATCAGAGCCCGAGAGGTTCGCCTCATCGGCCCGGAGGGCAATCAGCTAGGCGTCAAACCCTTGCCCGAGGCCCTCGCCATCGCTCGTCAAATGGATCTGGACCTCGTCGAGGTGGCCGCCGAAGCCAACCCCCCCGTGTGCAAAATCATGGACTACAACCGCTTCAAGTACGAGGCGGCGCAACGGGCCAAGGAGTCCCGGCGCAAGGCGACCAGCACGGGTATCAAGGAGATGAAGTACCGACCCAAGATCGGGTCGGGCGACTTCGACACCAAGACCCGACAGGTGGCCCGCTTTCTGGGCGAAGGCCACAAGGTCAAGATCACGATCATGTTCCGAGGCCGGGAAATGAGCCACCCGGAGCTTGGAAAGCGGATTCTGGACCAGGTCGCCGAGAGCGTGGCCTCTGTGGCCAAGGTCGAGGCGGCGCCCAAGCTCGATGGTCGCAACATGATCATGGTGCTGGCTCCCGATCGCCGGGCCCAGGCCCGCAAGCCGTCGCCGAACGGAGCCCGCTCGGCTACCTCCGACTCCGGGCCGGTCAGCGGCGGGCAGGAGGCCCCGGATGCCGAGGAAGTGCCCGCCGCGGTGGGCGCCGAGGCGCCGTCCGTTTCCGGTGGTGGCGGGTCCGACCGGCGGGGCGATGGCCGCCCGCCGCCAGCACCGGCCGGCGCCCAGATGAGCGGCGCCCAGAGCAGCGGCCCGACGGCTCCACCCAGCTGACCACCGAGGAGTTCACCGATGCCGAAAATGAAGACCGACCGGGGCGCCGCCAAACGATTCAAGATCACCGGCCGAGGCAAGCTGCGCCGCGAGCAGGCCTTTCGAAACCACATACTCGAAAAGAAGCCGTCGAAGCGCACCCGCCGCCTGGGCCGGGACGCCGACGTCGCCGCCGCGGATCGCAAGGCGGTCAAGCGGCTGCTCGGCATCTGACCGAAGCGGCTTCGGGCCCTGGTGCCCACCAGTTCTCTATCCCTCAACCGGCTGAAAGGAGCCCCCGATGGCCCGGGTAAAGCGTGCCGTCCACAGTAAGAAGCACCGCCGAGCCGTTCTCGAACAGGCGCAGGGTTATTTCGGCAACAAGAGCCGCAGTTACCGGGCCGCCCACGAGCAGGTCATGCACTCGCTGCAGTACGCGTACCGCGACCGGCGAGCACGGAAGGGCGACTTCCGCCAGCTCTGGATCCAGCGCATCAACGCCGCCGCCCGGATCCACGGCATGAGCTACAGCCGGCTCATCGCCGGGCTGCGGGCCGCCGGAATCGAGGTCGATCGCAAGATCCTGGCCGACCTGGCCGTGCGCGACGAGGTGGCCTTCAAGACCATCGTCGAAGTGGCCCAGACGGCGCTGGCGAACCCGTCCGCAACTGGATCTGGCGAGTCGGCCGCGCCGGCCCAGCCCGCCGAGCCGGCCCAGCCGGCCAGCGCCTGATCGACCCGCCCCGTGATCGAGCCTGCCCGGCGGCACACCCCTCCGTACGTCCCCTGAACGCCCTCGCCTTCCGCAACGAAGCTGTGCAGCACCTGCGTCGCCTTTCGGGGCGGCGCCGGACGCGCCAGGCCGAGGGCCGCTTCGTGGTGGAGGGCGCGAAACTGGTCGGGGAGGCTCTGAAGGCGGCCGTCGTCATCGACGCCGTGTTTCTCGACACGGCCGCCCGCGACCCGGAGCGGGAACTGGCCGCGGCCTGCGCCCGGGCCGGCGCCGAGGTTCGTGAGGTGCAACCCGGGGTGCTGAGCCGGGCGTGCGACACGGTCACCCCCCAGCCGATCGCCGCCATCGTCCGGACCGTCGACGTGGCGCTGGAGCAGCTCCAGCGCCAGCCCGGTGACCTGATCGTGGTGTGCGCCCAGGTGAACGATCCCGGCAACCTGGGGACCATCATTCGCAGCGCCGGTGGGGCAGGGGCGGGCGCGGTAGTCTGCTGTGCCGGCTCGGTCGATGTCTACAACCCCAAAACGGTGCGGGCGTCGGCCGGCGGGCTGTTCCACGTGCCAGTCGTCGCTGGTCCCGACGCAGTTGGGGTGCTCGACCGGCTCGGGACATGGGGCTGGCGCCGCTGGGGCGCCACCGCGACCGGGGCGCGGGTTTACAGCGACGTCGATCTGACCGAATCGACGGCCCTCGTTCTCGGTAATGAGGCGGCCGGTTTGGCTGAGGGCCTGGTCACCCATCTGGATGGCACGCTGCGGATCCCGATGGCCGGGGCGGTGGAATCGCTCAACGTGGCCACCGCCGCCGCGGTCGTCTGCTTCGAGGCGGCCCGCCAGCGTGTCCGGGGCGCCACGAGGGAACCGGTGTGACAACCACTCCCGAGGATCTGCTCGACCTCCTGCCGGACGCGGTCATCGTGCTGGACCGGGCCCTGCGCATCACCGACGTGAACCGGGCCGCCACCCGGCTCACCGGCTACTGCCGCCCCGAACTTATCGGGCAGCCCTGCGTCGCTCTCCTGGATCCCCGCGACGCAGAGGGGCAGCCGGTCTGGGCCCACGGCTGGCCGGCGGGGACCGCCCTGCGTACGGTGAAAGCGCTCGCTACCCAGACGGTGTCCCTACGGCACCGCAGTGGCCGCCCCGTCACCGTCGCCGTGACCGGCACGTACCAACGGGAGGCCGGCGCCGCCCCCACGGGCGCGGTGCTGTGCCTGCGCGACCTGACCCGGCCCGGCCAGCCTCTCGCCACCGGAATCGAGATCGTGTCCTCGGTCAGCCACGAACTTCGGGCGCCGCTGACCTCCGTCAAGGGGTACACCAGCCTCCTGCTCAACCGATGGGACCGTCTCGGCGACGACGACAAGCGCACGATGCTGGAGCAGATCAACCATGACGCCGACCGCGTCAGCCGGCTGATCGGCGAACTACTCGACATCAGCCGCCTCGAGTCGGGGCGGCTGGCGTTACGCCGCCAGCTGGTCGACGTGCCCGCCCTGGCAGCCAACGTGGTGACCAAGGCAGGCCTCGAATACGAGGGACTGGAGGCGCGGGTCGTTTTTCCCGCTGATTTTCCCAAGGTCTACGCCGATCCGGACAAGCTGGAGCAGGTCCTGACCAATCTCGTCGAGAACGCCTGCAAGTACGGGTCGCCGCAGGGCCTGCGCATCGAGGGCACCGTCGCGGACGGCTGGGTGGCAATCGCCGTCATCGACCAGGGGGAAGGCATCCCAGCCGGGGACCTGGGGAGCGTCTTCACCAAGTTCTTCCGCGGCGATGCCGGCCGCCCGAGCGGCTCCGGGCTGGGATTGTGGATCAGCCGGGGCCTCGTCGAGTCGCACGGCGGGGAGCTGGTAGCCACATCAAACCCAGGGACCGGCACCACGTTTCGGTTTACTCTTCCGCTGATCGATCCTCCACACTGATCGACCCTCCACACCGATCGACCCTCCACACCGATCGACCCTCTACACCGATCGACCAGACAAAATGCAGGAGCCGTGAGCACCGAGCGCCTCTCCACCCCCACCGAACCCGAGACCATCGCCGCCGCCCTGAAAACGATCGAGGCCGAAGCCCTGGCCCGCCTGGACGCGGCCGGCGACCTGGCCGCCATACGAGCCGTAGAGCGGGAGGTGCTCGGCAAGCGCTCAGCCTTGGCCCGCCTGCACAACCTGCTGGGCCGCCTGGCGCCCGAGCAGCGGCGGGAAGCGGGAGCCTGGATCAACGCCGCCCGGACTCGGCTCCAACAACGGGCCGACGCCCTGACCAGCGGGCTCGAGCACGCCGACCGGCAGGCCCGGGCGGAGGCGGAGCGCCTCGACCTGACCGAGTTCACCGGCCGGCCGCGGCAGGCTCCCCTAGCCGGGTTCGCCCTGGCCCGGGGACATCTCAACCTGGTCACCCAGACCCGCGCCGAACTGGAAGACACCTTCGTCGCCATGGGTTACGCGGTCGAGGAAGGCCCGGAGGCGGAAACCGACTGGTACAACTTCGAGGCGCTCAACATGCCGCCCGCCCACCCGGCCCGGGGCATGTGGGACACGCTGTATCTGCGCTTGGGGCCACCAGAGACCGTTCTGCTGCGCACCCACACGTCCCCGGTCCAGATCCGGTTGATGGAGTCGCAGCCGCCGCCGATCTATGCGGTCATGCCCGGACGGTGCTACCGGCGCGACACGCCCGACGCCCGCCACCTGCCGGTCTTTCACCAAATAGAAGGCCTGGTCGTCGACGAGGGCATCACCTTCGGCGACCTGGCCGGCACCATCGAGGCCTTTACCCACGCCTTTTTCGGCCCCGCCATGCATTCTCGGCTGCGCCCGTCGTACTTTCCTTTCACCGAGCCGTCGGCCGAGTTCGAGGTGACCTGCCCCATCTGCGGGGGGACGGGGTGCCGGACCTGCAGCGGCTCGGGCTGGATCGAGCTCGGCGGGTGCGGCATGGTCGACCCGAACGTATTCGCCGCCGTCGGCATCGACGCCGAGCGCTACAGCGGCTTCGCCTTCGGTTTCGGCATCGACCGGCTGGCGCAGGTCCGCGTGGGGCTGTCCGACATGCGAACCTTGCTCGACAACGACGTCCGCTTTCTGGCCCAGTTCTAGGACGGACCGATGCGCGCCCCGCTTTCCTGGCTCCGTGACTACGCGCCGCTCGAAGGCGCCGTAACCGACCTGGCCGACACCCTGTCCAGCCTGGGCCTGGTCGTCGAGGGCGTCGAGCACGTGGGGGGCGGGCTCGACGACGTGGTCGTGGCCCGGGTGGAGGCCATCCGGCCCCATCCCGACGCCGATCGCATCCGTCTCGTCGATGTCGACGCCGGCCGCGGCGAGCTGGTGCAGATCGTGTGCGGAGCGTGGAACTTCGACGTCGGAGACCTGGTGGGCCTGGCGCCGGTCGGGGCGGTGTTGCCCGGTCAGTTTGAGATTTCCCGGAGAAAGATGCGGGGTGAGTGGTCGAACGGGATGCTGTGTTCTCCGGCAGAACTGGCGCTGCCCGCCTCGGCCGACGCACGCGAAGGCCTCCTGATCCTGGCCCCGGGCCTGGCCGCGCCGGGCACCGCGCTGGTCGAGGCGTTGGACCTGCGCCCCGACGTGGTGTTCGACCTGGATATCAGCCCCAACCGGCCCGACGCCCTCTGCATGGCGGGGGTGGCCCGCGATCTGGCCGCCGCCTTGGGGGAGACGTGGCAGCCCCGCTACGATCCGGCGTCGCTGGTTGTCGACCCGGCGGTGAGCATGGCGCCGGTCACGGTCGAGTCCGGCGATCTCTGCCCGCGCTTTACCGCCACCGTGCTGGAAGGTGTCCCGGATAGACCGTCTCCGGCCTGGCTGGCCCGCCGCCTGACGCTGGCTGGCATGCGTCCGATCAACAGCATTGTCGACGTCTCCAACTACGTCATGCTCGACGTGGGCCAGCCCAACCACCCCTACGACCTGGACCGGCTCGGCGGCGGCGGGCTGCTCATCCGGCGGGGCCAGGCCGGCGAACGGCTGGTCACCCTCGATGGCGAGGAGCGGGTGCTGGGACCCGATGATTGTGTGATCTGCGATGCCACCGGCACCGCGGTCGGCGTGGGCGGCATCATGGGTGGCACCGAGGCCGAGATCGGCCCAACCACCCGGCGGGTCCTCCTCGAGGCTGCCTGGTTCAACCCGGGCGCCATCGCCCGCACGGGCACCCGGCTGGGACTGCATTCCGAGGCCCGGGTTCGTTTTGAACGAGGGGTCGACCCCGAGATCGCGTTGGTCGCGGTCGATCGTTTCGTGGGTTTGCTGGCCGCCGTAACCGGCGATGGGACGCTGCGCCGAGGGTCGACGCTCGATATCCGCGACCCCTCGCTGACCCGGCCGCCCACGGTGCGCCTCCGCACCGCTCGGGTGAACGCCATTCTGGGCACCTCGTTGGAGGACGCCGACATGGGCCCACTGCTGGCGCCTATCGGCTTCACGGTCACGCCCCAGGAACCAGGTGTCCACTCCGTCGTGGTGCCCAGCTGGCGCCCGGACACGGAACGCGAGATCGACGTGATCGAAGAAGTAGCCCGCATGTGGGGCTACCGCCGCATCGAGCGCACCGTGCCGGCCGTGGCGCCAGGGGGATCGACCGGGCTCACAACCCGCCAGCGAGACGTGCGGCGCCTGCGGGAAATCCTGGCCAGCGCCGGCTATGACGAGGCCTGGACGACAACATTCCTGGCCCCCGGGGACCTGGAGCGGGCTGGCCTGAGCCCGGTCGCCGTGGAAGTCGAAAACCCCCTCGACCGATCGGAGTCGATCCTGCGCACCGAGCTGCTCCCGGGGCTGCTCAAGGCCGTGAAGTTCAACGCCGATCGCCAGACCGAAGAGGTGAGTCTGTTTGAGATCGGACATGTGTTCGCCCGGCCCGGCGGGCCCGAGATAACCCCCGACGAGACCGAACGGCTGGCAGCCATCGTCACCCTGGCCAACGGCCGCGGTGACGGGGACGCCGGCGTTGCGGCCGTGGCGGCGCGGACCTGGGCCTACCTGGCCGATGCCATGCGCCTGAAGGACGACACCGTGATGGTGGCGGCGGTCGTTCCCGGCTTGCACCCCACGCGCAGCGCCCGCCTCGTCGGCAGCAGTGGGGGCGCCTTTGGCGCCGTCGGCGAGGTACATCCCGACGTGGCGGCGGCCTACGGCTTGCGCCACCGCGTCGGCTATCTCACCCTGGACGTCGACGCCCTGCTCGCCCAGCCCCGACGAGCCCTGCAAGCCCGAGACGTCAGCCGCTTTCCGGCAAGTGACATGGATCTGGCCTTCGTGGTGGCCGACACGGTGCCGGCCGCGGCGGTGGGTGCTACCCTGCGGCGGGCGAGCGGGGACCTACTCGAATCGGTGGCCCTGTTCGACGTGTACCGCGACGAACGCCTGGGCGCCGGGCGACGCAGCTTGGCCTTCCGCCTGCGTTTTCGGGCCCTGGACCACACGCTGGAGGAAACGGAACTGGCAGCTGCCCGCCAGCGGGCCATCGAGGCGGTGGAGGCGGCCCACGGCGGCGAGCTGCGGTCATAGGGCGACAGTGGTGACGTCCGAATCGCATGCGCACCCGCCGGAAGGACCGCCACCGGTCGGCCCGGAGCGTCGACTCGAGCTGGAAGGGGCCTGGAACTTCCGGGATCTGGGCGGCTACCCCGGTCGGGACGGCCGGAGGGTGCGCTGGCGGCGCCTGTTCCGAGCCGACGGGCTGGACCGGCTGACCGCCGGCGATTTGCAGCACATCACCCGGCTGGGATTGCGCACCGTCGTCGATCTGCGCACTGGCGTCGAGGTGGCCCGGGGGCGCATCGCCACGGAGGAGGACCGGGTCAGCTGGCACCATCTGCCGATGCTCGACGTGCTTCCTCCCCGCGACCGCTACCAGGCGTGGGTGGATCCCGCCTACGTCGCCGCCCAGTACGTGGACATGATGTCCTCGGGTGCGGCCACGGTCAGCAGCTTCTTGGGGCTCGTCTGCGATCCCGATCGCTATCCGCTGGTGTTCCATTGCTTTGCGGGCAAGGACCGCACCGGGATACTCACGGCCCTCATCTTGGGCTTACTGGGGGTGGACGACGACGACATCGCCGCCGACTACGCCCTGAGCGCGGCGGCCATGCACCGGCTGCTCACCTGGCTGCGCGCCCAGTACCCCGAGGGGGCCGCCGAACTTGACGCCCTGGAATCCAGCGCCGCCGCCATCGTGGCCGCCGAGCCCGAAACCATGGCCGAGTTCCTGCGGGGGTTCCGCCAGGCGCACGGGTCCTTCGAGGCCTACACGGCCGGTCTGGGCTACCCGGACGCCGCCGACCGGCTGGCGGGGATTCTGCTGGAGCCGTGACGAACAGTTTTGCGCCGCCAGGTACTCAGGGCAGGCGCTGGATCTTGGCGATACGCTCGGTCCGGTAGCTGGCCACCTTTGTGCTCCAGCTGTCCAGGGGGCGGGGGCGGTCATTGCCGAAAAAGGTGGTCAGGGGGCCTTCGAGCGCGTACGAATCGGCGCCTTCGACCCGTTCGGTCGTGTCGTCGGTGAGGGTGACTTCGAACGCCATACCGCCATGATGGCGGGGCCGGCTTGTGGGGAACCAGATGTTGAAGCCTGTGACTTGGGCGGGTTATCCACAGACCCGGCAGCTGCGCCCCGGGGCCCGCCGTTACGGGCCCCGCCTCGCATGCTTATGCACAAACGTGTATGGTAGCCCACCGTGACTGTTACCAAGCAGGTGGGCGTCTTCGGGGCGTCCGGCTATGCCGGCGCGGAGCTGTTGCGGCTCCTGGCTGGGCATCCACATTTCCAGCCGGCGGTGGCGACGGCCGACACCCGGGCCGGCGGCCGGGTGGCGGACCTGTACCCGAGCCTGGCCGGTGCCTATCCGCAGCTCATGCTGACCGAGACGGACCCGACCGCCGCCGACGGTCTCGACGTGGTGTTCCTGGCTCTGCCGCACGGGGCGTCCCAGGAGCTGGTGCCCGAGCTGCGCAAGCGGGTCGGAACCGTGGTCGACCTGGCGGCCGACTTCCGCCTCCGCGACCCGGACCTGTACCCCCGCTGGTACGGCAGCGAGCACCTCTGCCCTGACCTCCTGGCCGAAGCAGTGACCGGTATCCCGGAGCTGTTCGGCGCCGGCCTGCCCGGCGCCACCCTCATCGCGGCCGCGGGCTGCTACCCCACAGCGGCCGCCTTGGCACTCGCCCCCCTCGTCCGGGCCGGCCTCATCGACACCCGCGGGGTGGTCGTCGACGCCGCCAGCGGCGTCTCCGGCGCCGGCCGGGTTCCCAAGGCACACACCCATTTCAACGCCGTCGACGAGGATTTCACCGCCTACGGGTTGCTCGATCACCGACACACTCCGGAGATCGAACAGGCCGTGGGCGCGCAGGTCATTTTCACCCCCCACCTGGCGCCGATGAACCGGGGCATCCTGGCCACCTGCTATGCCCGCCCGGAACCGAGCAGCGGTGCCGAACACCAGGACCAACTCGACCCCCTCGCCACCCTGGCCGGTTTCTACGCCGACGCCCCCTTCGTCGTCGTCGACGCCCGTTCTCCGTCGACCAAGGCCGCCCTGGGCTCCAACTGCGCTCACCTCACTGCCCGCCACGACCCCCGCACCGGCTGGGTCGTGGTGATCGCCGCCATCGACAACCTGACCAAAGGGGCGGCGGGTCAGGCCATCCAGTGCGCCAACCTGGCCTTGGGACTGCAGGAGACCGCCGGGCTGCCCCTCACCGGGGTGTATCCGTGATCGGCACCGACGTCGGTCCGGCCACCAAGGCCGCCATCCTGGTGGAGGCGCTGCCGTACATCCGCCGCTTCTGGAGCCAGGTCGTGGTGGTCAAATACGGCGGGAGCGCCCTGGCCGGCAGCGACGACACCCTGGCGCGCCGCGAACACACGCTGGCGGGGAGCGAGAACAGGGCGACCCTGGCCTCCTTCGCCACCGACATCGTGCTCATGCGCTCGGTCGGCATGCGCCCCCTTGTCGTGCACGGCGGGGGCCCCCAGATCGGCGAGCTGATGACCCGCCTCGGCAAGGTCCCCGAGTTCGTCAACGGACTCCGCGTCACCGACGCCGAGACCCTCGACATCGCTCGCATGGTGCTGGTCGGCAAGGTCAACCGGGACATCGTCTCCGCCATCAACGTCCACGCTCCGCTTGCTGTCGGCGTTTCCGGAGAGGACGCCGGAATCATCAGCGCCCAGGCCCGGGATCCCCAGTTGGGCTTCGTGGGTGACGTGGCCTCCGTCAATCCCGACCTGCTGGAGCGTTTGCTGGCCGAGGATCTCATCCCCGTCGTCGCCACCATCGGCAGCGACGCCACCGGCCAGGCCTACAACATCAACGCCGACACCGCGGCCGGGGCCATCGCCGAAGCGGTCGGTGCCGCCAAGCTCGTCTATCTGACCGACGTCGACGGCCTCCGCCGGGACCGCCACGATCCCGCCAGCCGCATCTCGGCGGCCACCGCCGGCGACCTGGAAGCGCTGCTGGCCGACGGTTCGGTCGAGGGCGGCATGATCCCCAAAGTTCGTTCTTGTCTGCGGGCGGTCAACCACGGCGTCCCGCACGCCCACATTCTCGACGGCCGCCAGGAGCATGCCCTGCTGCTGGAGATTTTCACCCGGGAGGGGATCGGCACCATGGTCGCCGGCCCGGGGCGGCCTGATACACCCGGCTCGGGGCGGGCTGATACACAGAGAGCCGGCATCGGGAGCGCAAGGTGACCGCGCCCGCCGACGAGCGGCTGCCAGCCGAAAACCGACTAATGGCCACCTACGCCCCACCGCCTGTGAGCTTCGTCCGCGGCGAAGGCAGCTGGCTCTGGGACGACGCCGGACGTCGGTACCTGGACTTCCTGTCCGGGCTCGCCGTCACCTCGCTCGGCCACGCCCATCCGGCGGTGGCCGAGGCGCTGTGCACCCAGAGCCGCACGCTGTTGCACGTGTCGAACCTGTTCGGCACGGAGCCCCAACGGCAGGTGGCCGCGACTCTCGACCGCCTGGTGGCCGCCGGGTCGGGCCGGGTGTTCTTCTGCAACAGCGGGGCCGAGGCCAACGAGTGCGCCCTGAAGCTGGCCCGCCGCTGGGGCGGCCATGGCCGGTATGTGGTCGTCAGTGCCTACGGCTCGTTCCACGGCCGCACCCTCGCCACTCTGCACGCCACCGGCCAACCGGCCAAGCACGAACCGTTCCAGCCCCTGCCCGAGGGATTCCGGCACGTGGCCTGGCGCGACCTCGACGCGCTGGCCGCCGCAGTCGACCCCTCGGTCGCTGGCGTCCTGCTGGAGCCGGTGCAGGGCGAAGGCGGCGTCAATCCGGGTGGCGCCGAGTATTTCCAGGCCGTCCGCCGCCTCTGCGACGAACGGGGCGTGCTGCTCATGGTGGACGAGATCCAGACCGGTCTGGGCCGCACCGGCGCTTGGTTCGGCTTTCAGCACTATGGGATTCGGCCCGATGTGGTCACCGTCGCCAAGGCCCTGGGCAACGGCGTCCCCATCGGCGCCTGCTGGGCCCGGGACGACGTCGCCGCTGCCTTCGTACCGGGTGATCACGCCACCACCTTCGGCGGCCAGCCGCTGGCGACGGCGGCAGCGCGGACGGTGTTAGCGGTCATGGAGGCGGAGGACGTTCCGGCCCGGGCCCGGGCCGGCGCGTACCTCATGGCGGCCTTGGACAAGCTGCCGGGTGTCCGGGCGGTCCGAGGCCTCGGGTTGCTCGTGGCCGCCGAGTTGGAACAGGGAAAAATGGCCGGTCCCATGGCGTCGGCCGCCCTCGAGGCCGGTCTGGTCGTCAATGCCGTGACGCCCACGGCCTTGCGGCTGGCCCCGTCACTCCTGGTGAGCGAGCACGAGATCGACCAGGCGGTTTCGACCTTGGAAACGGTTCTGTCCTCCTGATGCGACACTTCCTGGAGATCGACGAACTGAGCCCCGCCGAACTGACGACCGTGCTCGAACTGGCGCTACGACCCGACCCGGTTCCCGTCCTGGCCGGCCAAGGTGTGGCGCTCATCTTCGAGAAGCCGTCCAACCGGACCCGCAACGCCACCGAGATGGCGGTGGTGGGACTGGGCGGGCATCCCATCACCATCCGGGGCGAAGAGATCGGCATGGGGGAACGCGAGAGCGTGGAAGACGTGACGCGGGTCCTGGCCCGCTACCACCGGGTCGTCGGGGCCCGCGTCTTCGACCACGAGATGTTGGAAGCCATGGCCAAGGTCGACGAGGTCCCGGTGGTCAACCTGCTCTCCAACCTCGCCCATCCGTGCCAGGCCCTGGCCGATGTGCTCACCCTGCGGCAACGTTGGGGCGGGCTGGCCGGCCGCACCCTGGCCTGGGTCGGCGACGGCAACAACGTGGCGCGCAGCCTCACCCTCGCCTGCGGGCTGACCGGCGTCGACATCCGGCTGGCCAGCCCACCCGGCCACCAAGTAGACCCAGTGGCGGTCGACGGGGCGCGGGCAGCTGGCGTCACGGTGACGGTCACCACCGACCCAGCCGAGGCGGTGGCCGGCGCCGACGCCGTGTACACCGACGTGTGGGTGTCCATGGGGCAAGAGGCCGAACAGCGCCAGCGCCGGGACGCCTTCGCCGGGTACCAGGTGGACGAGACCCTCATGAGCCGGGCCGCTCCCGGCGCCGTGTTCCTGCACTGCCTGCCCGCCCATCGGGGCCAAGAGGTAAGCGCCGGGGTCATCGCCGGTTCGGCCAGCGCCGTGTGGCAGCAAGCGGAGAACCGCATGCACGCGGCACGGGGTCTGTTGTGGTGGCTGGCCCAGTGAAGTGGGTGGCCCAGTGAAGCTCTCCAAACACCAACGCCAGCATCGCATCACCCTGCTCATCGAGCAGCAACCGGTCACCAGTCAGGGCCAGCTCGTCGAGCTGCTGGCTTTGGGCGGGGTAGAAGCCACCCAGGCCACCGTGTCGCGGGACCTGGAGGAGATCGGCGCAGTCAAGGTGCGCGCCGCCGGCGGCGAGTCCGTCTACGCCGTGCCGGAGCTACCCAAGGACCGGGTCGCGCCCGAAGACCACCTGCGTCGGGTCCTGGGCGAATGGGTGGTAGAGGTGGCGGCCTCCGCCAACCTGGTGGTGGTACGCACGCCCCCGGGATCCGCTCACGTGGTGGCGTCGGCCCTCGACCGGGCCGGGCTGCCGGACGTCGTCGGTACGGTGGCCGGCGACGACACCATCATGGTGGTGGCCGACGAGCGGGTCGGCGGTGCCAAGCTGGCCCGGCGCCTTTCCGGCCTGGCGGGTCTGTAACCGAAGGGAGAAAGCGGTAATCGTGGCGAAGCGAGTGGTGCTGGCTTACAGCGGCGGCCTGGATACGTCCGTGGCGGTGCGCTGGATGACCGAAGAGTGGGGGGTCGAGGTGATCGCCCTGGCGGCTGACGTCGGCCAGGGCGGCGAGTGGCAAACCATCAGGGAGCGGGCGCTGGCGGCGGGCGCCGTGGAGGCCGTGGTGATCGACGTGCGCGAGGAGTACGCCAACGACTTCGTGGCCCCCGCCCTCAAAGCCAACGCCAAGTACGAGGGCAAGTACCCGCTGATCTCGTCGTTGTCACGCCCGGTGATCGTGAAGCACCTGGTGGAGGCGGCCCGCACCCACGGCGCCGACGCCGTCGCTCACGGGTGTACGGGGAAGGGCAACGACCAGGTTCGCTTTGAGGTGTCGACCGCGGCCCTGGCGCCCGATCTGGAGGTGCTGGCGCCGGTGCGGGGCTGGGGGCTGACCCGCGAGCAGTCGATCGAGTACGCCGAGAAGTGGGGGATCCCCATCACGGTCACCAAATCCAGCCCGTACAGCATCGACCAGAACCTGTGGGGGCGCACCATCGAGTGCGGCATCCTGGAGGACCCCTGGGAGCAGCCACCAGAAGAGGTGTACGAGCTCACGACCCCGACCGCCACCGAACCCACCGAGCTGGTGATCACCTTCGAGCAAGGGCTGCCGGTGGCCCTGGACGGAAAACGGCTGCCCTTTTTCGCCCTGATCGGAGAGGTCGACCGCATCGTGGGCTCTTACGGGTGGGGCCGCATCGACATGGTCGAGAACCGGCGCGTCGGCATCAAGAGCCGCGAGGTCTACGAGTGCCCGGGGGCGCTGGCGCTGCTCATGGCCCACTCCGACCTCGAGGACCTCACGCTGGAGCGGGACCTCGCCCACGAGAAGGCCCGGCTGGAGCCGCGCTATGCGGATCTGGTGTACGACGGGCTGTGGTTCTCGCCGTTGAAGGCGGCCCTGGACGCCTTCGTGGCCGAGAGCCAGCGGTTCGTAAGCGGAGAGGTACGTTTGCGGTGCGAGCTACCGGGGCGATGCATCGTGGCCGGGCGGCGCAGCGACGTCGGCCTGTACGACTACGCCCTGGCGACCTACGAGGCGGCAGACCGTTTTCGGCACCAGGATGCGGAGGGTTTCGTGCGCCTGTGGGGGCTCGGGGTGGCCACCTGGGCAACCCGCCAGGTCAATCAGTCGGAGGAACGGCGCTCCCGGTCATGACCCTCTGGCAGGGACGGTTCGGCGCCGACGGACCCGCCGACGAGCTGCTCGCCTACACGGTCAGCCTGCCCTACGACCAGCGCCTGGCCGCCGACGATGTGACCGGCTCGCGGGCCCATGTCCGCGGTCTCACCGCGGCCGGGATCCTGTCCGACTCGGACGCCAAGATCCTCCTCACCGCCCTGGACCGGGTGGCCGACGAGCTCCGCGGCGGGACGCTGGCGTTCCGGCCTTCGGACGAGGACGTGCACACGGCGATCGAACGCCGCGTCACCGAGATCGCCGGCGAGGTCGGGGCCCGCCTGCATACCGGCCGCAGCCGCAACGACCAGGTCGCCACCGACCTGCGCTTGTTTGCCCGGCGGGAGCTGCTGGTCGTGGCGCGGCGGGTGCACCGCCTGGAACAGGTTCTCCTGGACCGGGCCGAGGCGGCCGAGGACGTCTACCTGCCCGGCTACACCCATCTGCAACGGGCCCAACCCGTCCTCCTGGCCCATCATCTCCTGGCCCATGCCTGGGCCTTCGGCCGGGATGTCGACCGGCTGCTCGACACCCGCCGACGCCTGGATGTATCCCCGCTGGGCGCCGGCGCCCTGGCCGGGTCGTCGTTGCCGCTCGACCCCGACCTGGTGGCGGCCGAGCTCGGCTTCGCGGCCCGCTTCGAAAACTCCCTCGACGCCGTGGCCGACCGCGACTTCGTGGCCGAGGCCCTCTTCGACCTGGCCTTGACCGGGATCCACCTATCCCGCCTGGGCGAGGAGATCGTGCTGTGGGCGAGTGAGGAGTTCGGCTTCGTGGAGCTGGCCGACGCCTACGCCACCGGAAGCTCCATGCTGCCGCAGAAAAAGAATCCCGACGTGGCCGAGCTGGCCCGGGGCCGCTCCGGCCGCCTCATCGGTGATCTGACCGGGCTGCTCGCCACCCTCAAGGGGCTGCCGCTCGCCTACAACCGAGACCTGCAGGAAGACAAGGAGCCTCTGTTCGACGCCCTGGACCAGGTGGTGAGTGGCCTGGCGGCCATGACCGGCCTGATGGCGACCGCCACGTGGAAGCCGGCCCGGATGCAAGCGGCCGCCGACACACCCTTCGGCGCGGCCGTGGACCTGGCCGAGTGGCTGGTGGAGCGGGGGATCCCGTTCCGGGAGGCGCACCGCGTCGTCGGGAGCCTGGTCCGTGACGCCTACGAACGTCACGTGCCCCTGGCCGAGCTGGTGGAAGCCCATCCGCTTCTCGGGGCCGAGGCCGTGGAGCTGCTGGCGCCGGGCGTGGCCGTGACCGCCGGACGACCCCCGGCGGAGCGGGCCCCGGCCCGGTGGCGGTGCAGCTCGAGCGCTTTCGGCGCCACCTGGAGGACGAGCGGGCTGCGATGGGCAGGGATGAGCCGGCGTAAACGTCTGCCTCGGTCGTTCATGGGCTGACGTGTTGGAGCTCGCCCCGCGCCTGCTCAACAAACTGGTGGTGACCGCGGGACGGCCGAGCTGGCCGCATCGTCGAGGTGGAGGCCTACCACGGGGCCGAGGACCGGCCAGCCACGCCTTTCGGGGCCGCACCCCCCCAACGGGTGATGTTCGGACCGCCCGGCCACCTGTACGTGTACTTCAGCTACGGCGTGCACTGGTGCGCCAACGTGGTGTGCGCCCACCGGGTCGGCGCAGGCCGCCCTGCTGCGGGCGCTGGAGCCGGTGGCCGGCCTGGAGTTGATGCGCCAGGCCCGGTGGCGGGGGCAGGCCGGCAGGACGACCGGGAGCTCTGCCGGGGACCGGGCGGCTGTGTCAAGCCCTGGGCATCGACGGGAACTCAACGGCCTGGACCTGACCCAGCCGGACGCCCCGGTGTGGCTGGCGGACGACGGCGTGCGCCTCCCGCGGCACCCAGGCGACCGGCCGGGTCGGGACTTCGGTGGCCGCCGACTGGCCCTGGCGCTTCGTCGTAGACGGACACCGCAACGCGGGCCCGACCGCCCGCGAGCAGGGAGCCGAACGCGGGGCGTGAGGCGGAGCTTCTACGTAGATCTTGCTATCTCCAATTGACTATCCGATGTATTACATCGAATCCCTTGATCCGTCATCCCACCAGCGCCATCTATCCGCCCCGTCCGGCCACCATTCGCCCACGTCCTGCAGAGAAACC
>CAWICR010000004.1:0-212653 GCA_963834775.1 uncultured Acidimicrobiaceae bacterium | reverse complement strand
CAGATGTGGCAAGCCGCGGCAACGGCCGGCCCGAAGTTTCAGTTCGGGTGGCTTCGCCACAGCCGCTCGCTACGAGGAGTGGCGACTCCCCGTGCCGCCCGGCCCCGGCGTGACGGTGGGGTGAATAGCGATCGGGCCGGTCGGCTTCCCCCGCAGCACCCGGATGGCCAACTGGCCGTTGGTGAGTGAGGCTTCTACGCCGCTGCCGTAGCCATCCGGCACCTGGATCTCCCGCTCCCAGCCGCCATAGTCCCACTCCCGCACCAGGTACGTGCGAGGCCCGGCGCTCGCAGTCGCGAAAGAACTTCAGGGTCCCGGACCGAAGTTCCACGGTCACATCATTGCTGTCACCGCCGGTACGGGAGCCAGGACAACCAACGCCTCCGTCGCCTCGTACACGTTGACCGGGACCCGTCGAGGCCGTCTGGTGGCCGCCGCCTCCGCCGTCGCCTCCACGACCTGTTTGTGGGTCGCTGGCTCACTCGCCATGGTCAGATCCTACTGGCCATGACGCCCGCCCGTAAGGAGGCGAGCCACGAGCCAATCCTTGTAGACCACGGCCTGCCACGAGCGACGATCTGAGCAGGTCTTCGACCCAGCTCCCGAAGCGGTCGCTGCGGTCGTAACCATCCGGTGTCACCCCGCGTCGGTTGGCCGGTCGAGGATTGCCGACGGCAAAGCCCACTCAGCGTTGATCATCACCTCGACGGCTCCACCAAACAGGATCGCCAGATCCAGCATGGGCCGAATGAGTTAGAGTGTTCGCCGCCTCACCGGCCGACCGGTGCCCCCGCTTGGCGTGTTTGAGAAATCAAGCAGATGGCCGGTTGCCTCGGGCTGCGGGAGTCTCGGCGAGGCGCATCGTGATGCCGACGGGGCGCTACGCGCCGTCCGCCGGGCACGCGTTGTGTCGCCTGTTCGGTATTACCTTGCTTGATCCGCACACTTTGCCGGTTATGGGATGGCGCGCTCGTGGTGGCTGCGACACGGCCCGATCACCTTCGCGGAGCTCGCCTTGGCGATCTGACCGACTCCGAGCAAGGGGGGAGAGGGCCCTGTACGGGGCGGGTTCGGCCAACGCAACACGGCCGCACCCCAACAGCGGGAGCGGTTTTGAGCGATCGTAGGTCTGTGCCAGCCAGAGCCCTGCCTCCCGGGAAGATCCCCGCCCACCTCCTCGCCGGCGTGCTCGACGGGTTCCCTCCTCTCCCGCCTGAGGTCCTTCTTGGCCCTGCCATCGGCGAAGACGGGGCCGCGATCGCCGTCCCGGCCGGCGTGCTGGTAGTGGCGACCGATCCCATCACGCTGACTGGTGCGGACCTCGGTCGGCTCTCGGTCATGGTAAATGCCAACGACATCGCCGTCATGGGTGTGCGGCCCCGCTGGCTCCTGGCCACCGTCCTGCTCCCGCCAGGCACGACAGACCTGGCGGTGGAAGAGCTGTTCGCAGCGATCCGAGCTGCCCTCGAAGAGGTCGGCGCCACGCTGGTAGGCGGTCACACCGAGATCACTGCTGCCGTCACCCAGCCCGTGGTCGTCGGGGAGATGCTGGGCATCGCCGAGCACGGCCAGTTCCTCACCACCGCCGGAGCGAGGCCTGGCGACGTCATCGCCCAAGTCGGCCCCGTCCCCATCGAGGGGCCGGCCGTGCTGGTGGCAGAAGCATCGGCACGCCTCGGTGCGCTCGATCCCCAGACCATACGGGCTGCCGGGTACGGTATTGTCGATCCGGGCATCTCCGTCGTCGAGGCGGCTTTGGCCGCTGCCGCGCTGGGGGCGACCGCCTTGAGACCCGCACGAAGGGGCCTGGCGGGCGGATTGCACGAGATCGTGTCCGCAGCCAGGGTCGGGGTGCGCGTCGACCTCCACCGCATCCTCTGGTTCCCCCCAGGTGTCGCCGTGTGCCATGCCCTCGGGGCGGACCCGATGGCAACGCTCGCCTCGGGGGCACTGGTGGCGACCTTCGGCGCCAGACAGGCGGCGAGCGCCATCGACGCCCTCGCCGATGGGGGGCATGCCGTGTCGATTATCGGGACCGTCGAGACCGGCAGCGGCGTCCGCGACCGCTCCGGTCGCGCCATCCCCTGCCCGGAGCGCGACGAGGTCGCCCGGGTACTGTTGAGCTGGTGACCTCCCAACCCGGTGGACGTAGTAGGCCGACGCTTGGTAGCCCCACGACCCCCCGGAGGGGATGGTCAGCGCCCGGCAACAGTTCCACGTGGGTGAACCCCAGGTCGGCGACGTAGCCCGGCAGCTATTCGGCCAACTCCCGACAATCGAAGATGCTCGCTACTTCGCAAACCGCGAGATCGAGTTTGATGTCAAGAGAGAGGGGGGAAGGCCCGATTTGCATACGCCCATTCGGCTCTATCTTGAGCCAGCAGCATGAGCCAAGGTGGGGAGAGGGATAGCACGCCTGGAAGATCGTGCTCTACACTGGGCCCGGGCTCGATCGTGAGTCGTGTGCGGTGCGGCGCGTGTCAGCTACGGAGGGGTCGTGGCATCGCGCGCCGTGGTCATCCAGCCGGCGCGAAGCATGACCAAACGGCTGACGGTATCGGTACGGCTAATGGGAACCGGACGACTCCACGAAGGCGTCGGAACTGGGAAAGATGATCGACTCGTGCCCGTCATCCCATCGGATCCGGTAGTGGCGGCCGCTGGTGCCCTCGATCACCTCGACGACCTCCCCTGATTTGCGCCCGCTGCCCACCCGGCGGGACTCGATGGCGATGCGGTCCCCTGTTTCACAATCCATGTTGTGCCTCCCGTGCTTACATCCAAGGTCGACCTGCGCGACTCAGCGTACGCCTGGTCCGTGGACCAGCTCCGTCCACACCGACGTCGCATTTCACTCCGGGCCGAAGACCATCGAACCGACCCGCGGGGCACGGTCGTGAGCGCCATCGCTCCCACCCTGGAAGGGTTCTTCACCCAGCGGCTCGTCAACCAGAAACGGGTCAACGTCCACACCATATCCGCCTATCGGGACACCTTCCGCCTGCTGCTCGGTTTCGCTTCGCAACGGATCGGAAAGCGACCCTGCGATCTGGACTTCGACGACATGTGGGCCGCTCTGCACGGCCTGG
This sequence comes from uncultured Acidimicrobiaceae bacterium, assembly GCA_963834775.1. Taxonomy (GTDB): domain Bacteria; phylum Actinomycetota; class Acidimicrobiia; order Acidimicrobiales; family Palsa-688; genus PALSA-693. Next base: position 209,564 of record CAWICR010000004.1, on the reverse strand, counting down.
CCTCCCTGCGGATCAGCAAACCCAGTTTCCCTTGGCCCCCGCTAGCCCCGCTCGTGACCGAGACACTCACGGCACACCTCGGGCCCGGCCCAATGTCGGACCACCGAGAACGGCTGATCCGGCCGCCCCCGCCGGTTCACCGCCAGTGGCTTCACACCCAGCCGTCAGCCCTACGGCAGGTTTGTGGCGTATTCCGGCTGACCCCGTAGTAGTGCGGGCATTTGCGGCGGCGGGACGATCTCCAGCCGTGGTGGCTTTAGCCGGTGAGCAGCCCGCGGGCGCCCCGGTCGGTCGAGGGGTGGCGGAGCTTGGAGATGGCCCGGGCCTCGATCTGGCGGATCCGCTCCCGGGTCAGGCTGAAGTGCTCGCCGACCTGGTCGAGGGTCCGGGGCTGGCCCCGGTCGAGCCCGAAGCGCAGCCGGAGGATCTCCCGTTCGCGCTCGTCGAGGGCGAGGAGCATCTTGTTGACCTCGCCGCACAGCAGAGCGGCGGCGGCGGCGGCGAAGGGGGAGACCGCGGAGGGGTCCTCGACCATGTCGCCGAGTTCGGCGTCGCTGTCCTCGCGGAGCGGCTGGGACAGCGACAGGGGCTCGGCCGCGTGGCGGAGGATCTCGGTGACCTTCTCCTCCTCCACCTCCAGGTCGGCAGCCAGTTCGGCCACGGTCGGGCGCCGGCCCAGCTGGCCTTCGAGGCGGCCCCCGGCCTTGGTCACCTGGGTGAGCAGGTCGCCGGCGTGGACCGGGAGCCGCACGGTGCGACCGGTGTTGGCGATACCGCGGCTGATGGCCTGGCGGATCCACCAGGTGGCGTAGGTGGAGAACTTGAAGCCCTTGCGCCAGTCGAACTTCTCGACCGCGTGCATCAGGCCCAGGTTGCCTTCCTGGACCAGGTCCAGGAGGGGCAGCTCGGCGGCCTGGTACTGCTTGGCGATGGACACCACCAGGCGCAGGTTGGCCTTGACGAACGTCTCGGCGGCCTCGTCCCCGGCCCGGACCAGGCGGTGCAGCTCCCGCTGGCGGGCCGCGGTCACCCCTTCGGCTCCGGCCAGCTCGGCCCGGGCCTCCCGGCCGGCTTCGGCGGCCTGGGCCAGACGGGCCTCGTCGTCCTTGGTGAGCAGCGCATGCTTACCGATGTCGTTCAGATAGAGGCGGACCAGGTCCTCCTCGGGCTGAGCGGCCTGCTTATTGGGCACTCGTCCTCGTCTCTCGATGCACCCGGACAGATCCTGCTGGCAAGTAACCGTCGGTCCGGGGTCAAGGACCGCCAACGGCGCACATCCGCGATCTCAGAATACCCTGATCAACCCCAATCCTGAACGAGGGTGCCGCAATGCTTGCGATGGCAGACCGGTTTGGCGATGACCGCCTATACGGGGATGACCGGAATACGCCGGAAACCTGTCGGCCTCCACATGACCCATAAGCTGACGCCGATCGTGGCGACCACAGATCACCACGACTTAACCACTTGAGTCAAAAAGACTCTTGAGGTGATTCGGATTTCCCATAGGAAACCGGCCGCTCGGCCTCGTACACCGAGAGCACTGCCATCCAAGATGGACGATACCGCCACCCTACACCCACCTCCGCTACCACCCGAGAAGAACAGCTGCGGCACGATGTGATCGCCGCAAGTCCCAAGGCGGCAAAGCCTATCCTGATAGCCGCCTCACGAGCATTCACCCTGCAGCCAACCACCGCCTAATGCGGTGTTTTGCGCGGTTGTGCCCCCGAGGTCTCTTTCGTAGCATTCGAGGTACGCCGTAACCATGCGGTCTAATCCCGAACGCGGATCGGTAGGTCAGGACTGCGCAGGAAAGGTCCGTCTCCGGGAAGCGGCACCTCCACTTTCCGCTAGCACTCGAGCCTTGTCAGACGCAAAAAGGCAACCTCACAGGGTCGCCTTTTTGTTATTAATCCTTCTTTGTAAGCCGCCATCATCCCGGTTTGTTGAGCGTCGCTCTCGTTGAGCATGGGGTAGCGATTTAGCGACGTTGGGGCTGTTGACGCCAGGTGGGGTGGGCGTCGTTGCGGTGGCGGTTTGGAGCCGACAACGTGTGGAGGTCTTGGTAGGCAAGGACCCCCTCGCTGGTCTCTGGCTGGAGCGCACGAGGGGTCCTCTGAGATGCGGAGGCATCTGTGTGCTCATGGTAAGTGTCGACGCCGAACGGGTCGAGACCGCTTCCACAAGGCCGCCCTCATCCCCCAAGCCGTCGACGCCATCACCGCCGAATCGACTGAACCAGGCAAACGGGTCGTGGTCATAGTCGACGAAGCCCACCTTCTCGGCGCTGATCAACTGGAGGAACTCCGCCTCCTTACCAGCTACGAGATGGACTCCGTCTCGCCGTTCGCCCTAGTGGTGGTCGGCCAACCCACCCTTCGCACCCGGCTACGCCTCGGAGCTTTCGCCGCCCTGGACCAGCGCATCGTCATGCGCTACTCCATCCCCCCCATGACCGCCCCCGACACCGCCGACTACATCGCCCACCACCTCAAACTGGCCGGCCGGTCCGACACCCTCTTCTCCGACGACGCCATCGCCAGAATCCACAAAGCCTCCCGCGGCCTGCCCCGAGCCGTGAACAACCTGGCCATCCACGCCCTCACCTGCGCCTACGCCAACCAAGCAGCAGTAGTCGACGACAAAGCCGCCCGCACCGCCATCAACGAGGTATCAGCAGAATGAACTCCGATCAACCACACCTCTTCGAGCTGCCCGAAATCCAGCAAACGTCGATGCCCCACACCCTGCGCATCACCCTCGCCGCTGATCTTCCCGGCCCCGGCTACGACCACCTCGCCGTCGAACTGATCAACGACACCCTGGCCCGGCTCTGCCACGAAACCGGACTCTTCGCCAACCGGCTCGAGCTCAACATCAACCTCGACTACATCGACGAGAGCTGGTTCATCACCGACACCTCGACCATCGCCAGCGACACCATCAACACCGACCCCGACAGCGCGTACACACACCATCCTCGAATCGAGTGACGGCGAGATGCTCACCCCGTCAGTCGGTCAACACCGGTTCCGCTCGCACGGGGTGGGACCGCCTCGTCTCAAGCGTGCGCCTCGGCGCAGGCTCGGACATTGGGCCGGTTCTAGTCAACGAACTCGTCATGACGACGTTTAGTGTAGGACCCCAGCAGTACTCACCAGAAGCCAGTACCCCCGAGGCCCAACTCACTCCGGCGGGCCAACCTCAACGGACGGGCTCTGTGTGTTCACATCGCCCTCCTCTCTGGAACGCAGGTCTACCACGTCTTATGGAGCCAAGTAACTCGCTTTCACCTTATCCGGCCCCCATTTCACTGGCCGGACCCGGTGACTGGCTGCCATCGAGCGACTTCGCGGGCTACTGGCAGCCGATCCGTCCTGACGCTCGGAAGTCGGGTGAGGTACCTCCCAGAAACAGCCACTTCGGGAACGGGGTGTTGAAACCGGTGCCCCGACAGGGCCGAACTGTTCGTCACCGGCATACCAATCGCTGCCGCGGCGAGGACGAACATCTCGAAAAACAACAGTTCCAGCTGGGCGGCGGACGATCTCCGGCCGAGTGGCGGCCTTAGCCGGCGAGCAGCTCGTGGGGGTCGCGGTCGATCGAGGCCTGGCGCAGCTTGGACATGGCCCGGGCCTCGATCTGGCGGATCCGCTCCCGGGTCAGGCTGAAGTGCTCGCCGACCTGGTCGAGGGTGCGGGGCTCGCCCCGGTCGAGCCCGAAGCGCAGCCGCAGGATCTCCCGCTCGCGCTCGTCGAGGGCGAGCAGCATCTTGTTGACCTCGCCCGACAGCAGGGCGGCGGCGGCGGCGTCGAAGGGGGAGACCGCGGATCGGTCCTCCACCATGTCACCGAACTCGGCGTCGCCGTCCTCGCCCAGCGGCTCGGAGAGCGACAGGGGCTCGGCGGCGTGGCGGAGGATCTCGATGACCCTCTCCTCCCCCAGTTCGAGGTCAGCGGCCAGCTCGGCCACCGTCGGGCGCCGGCCCAGCTGCCCTTCGAGGCGGCCCCGGGCTTTGGTCACCTGGGTCAGCAAGTCGCCGGCATGAACCGGAAGCCGAATGGTGCGGCCGGTGTTGGCGATACCACGGCTGATGGCCTGGCGGATCCACCAGGTGGCGTAGGTCGAGAACTTGAAGCCCTTGCGCCAGTCGAACTTGTGCACCGCGTGGATCAGGCCCAGGTTGCCCTCCTGCACCAGGTCCAGCAGCGGCAGCTCGGCGGCCTGATACTTCTTGGCGATGGACACCACCAGGCGCAGGTTGGCCTTGACGAAGGTCTCGGCGGCCTGGTCCCCGTCCCGGATCAGGCGGCGCAGCTCCCGCTGGCGGGCCGGGGTGATCTCCTCGGTGGCGGCGAACTCGGTCCGGGCCTCCCGGCCCGCCTCGATGGCTTGGGCCAGGCGGGCCTCGTCGTCCTTGGCGAGCAGGGCATATTTGCCGATGTCGTTGAGGTAGAGGCGGACCAAGTCCTCCTCGGGCTGAGCGGCGTGATGGTTGGGCACTCGTCCTCGTCTCGATGTACCCGGACAGATCCTTCTGGCCAGTGCCCTTCTGGCGAGTGCCGTCGGTCCGGGGTCAAGGACCGCCAACGGCGCACCTCAGCCATCTCAGAGTACCCGACCAGCCCCGAATCGTTGACAGGAAATGCTGGCATTGCTTGCGACTGCAACTGGGGAGCAGCCACTTGCAGGCTCGGCCGGTTATTGCCGAGCCAACTTCTCGCCAGATCTCATCCTTGACAGACAAAAGAGGCGACCCCATTAGGATCCCACCTTTTTGTCGTATCCGCTTGCTTTGCGGGGTTCGCCATCATGCCCGGTTTCGCTCGGTCGAGTAAGACCGCCTCGTTCAGAGGCCGTGCGCTTTAGTGTTTAGTGGCTCTACGCGTTTGAGTAGGGAGCGCGGGTTCTGATGCGGGCGGTGATGGGCGTTGTGGCCAGGTGACTCCGCCGGCGTGGAGGAGGACTCGCAGCCGGTAGTGCCCAAGTGTCCGGAAGTCGCCGAAGTCGCCGGACGCCACATCGACGGCGCTGGTGATAGCGCCGGCCGCCTCGACCTTCTCGCGGGAGCTCGGGTCGCTGAACCGGGCGATCCCCCACACTTCGTTGTCCGGGGCGAGGTGTCGGACCAGGGGGAAGCCGAGATTGCCGGCTGCACCGGTGATGAGGACCTTGGCACCCTTGCACGTCGATCAGTTCGTCAGTTGACCCAGCGCGACCGCCACTGGACGCAGTCGTGGACCAGGGAAGCGTTCCGGACGCCGAGGCGACTGGCGCGAGTTGTTCCCGCCTCGCTATTGGGCGACCGGGCCGCCGACACCGAACAGGGCGGATCGGGGTTCCCGCCCACCTTGGCGACGATGGCGTGGATCTGATCAACGGTCCCTCCCGGGGCCTGCTCGCACCCGCTCCTCCTCGGCCGCGCCCATCGGGGCGTTCACCTGGCCGGCCTGGAGCTTGTAGTTCCAAAGCGCCATCAGGATCAGGGTCCGCTCTCGATCAGCGAGCTCGGCCATCAGGTTTCCTCCTTCGGTTAGCCGTTAGCCAGCCGGCCCTCGAGCCTACGGGGGGTATGGGGCACTGTTGCGTGGGAGCAAATGGGACTGCAGCAACGGGTCCGACGCCACTTTTGGTGCGGACAAAAGGCGTAGCGGTGTTCATTACACCCCGCCTCGAGGCATATTCGACGCCTCGTCAGACCGGTTCAGCCGCCCGCGCTGCCTTAATGCAACAGTGCCCCAATGTAGGGGACGCTGTCCCCCGCAGGTCTGGGTTATTCCCCGCTTCCGGCGCCGGCCATCTCGACCGGCGGCGGCTGCAGTCCCTCGATGGAGCGGAACACGATGACCGGCTCGCCGGCCTCGGGGTCCGTGTTCGACGTCGACGATGATGGTCTCGCCGGCCCGGAACTCCTTCCAGAGGATCTTCTCGGAGAGGGGATCCTCGACCAGCCGCTGCAGGGCCCGCCGCAGCGGCCGGGCGCCCATGGTGGGGTCGTAGCCCTTGTCGACCACGTAGTACTTGGCCGCCTGGGTGAGCTCCAGGCCGAGGCCCTGGCTCTCCAGGCTGGTACGTACCCGCTTGATCATCAGGTCGATGATCTCGGTGACCTCGTCCTTGGTCAGCTCGTGGAAGACGATGACGTCGTCGATGCGGTTGAGGAACTCGGGGCGGAAGTGCGCCTTGAGGGCGTCGTTGACCTTGTGCTTCATCTTCTCGTAGGTCACCGCTTCGCTGGTCTTGGCGAAACCGACCGACGCCTTGCGCAGGTCCGCCGTCCCCAGGTTGGAGGTCATGATGATGACCGTGTTCTTGAAGTCGACGCTGCGACCCTGCGAGTCGGTCAGCCGGCCGTCCTCCAGGATCTGCAGGAGGGCGTTGAACACGTCGGGGTGGGCCTTTTCGATCTCGTCGAAGAGGACCACCGAGAACGGCTTGCGCCGGACGGCCTCGGTCAGCTGGCCGCCTTCCTCGTAGCCGACATAGCCCGGAGGCGAGCCGACCAGCCGGCTGACGGTGTGCTTCTCCATGTACTCCGACATGTCGAGCTGGATGAGCGAGCCCTCGTCGCCGAAGAGGAACTCGGCCAGGGTCTTGGCCGTCTCGGTCTTGCCGACGCCGGAGGGGCCGAGGAAGATGAACGACCCGCTCGGCCGCTTGGGGTCCTTGAGGCCGGCCCGGGTGCGCCGGATGGCCTGCGACACGGCCCGGATGGCGTCCTGCTGGCCGATGACCCGCTTGTGCAGCTCGTCCTCCATGCGCAGCAGCTTGGCGGTCTCCTCCTCGGTCAGCTTGTAGACCGGGATGCCCGTCCAGTTGGACAGGACGTCGGCGATGACCTCCTCGTCGACCACGTCGAACAGGTCGACGCCCTCGGCCCGCCACTCCTGCTCCTTGGCCGCCTTGCGCTGGAGGAGCTCCTCCTCCTGCTCGCGGAACTTCTTGGCCTGCTCGAAGTTCTGCTTCTCGATGGCCAGCTCCTTGTCCTTGCGGACCCGGGCGATGTCGTCCTCGATGGCCTTGTAGTCCGGCGGGGTGGCCATGCGGCGGATGCGCAGCCGGCTGCCGGCCTCGTCGATGAGGTCGATGGCCTTGTCCGGCAGGTAGCGGTCGGCGATGTAGCGGTCGGCCAGGTTGGCGGCGGCCACCACGGCCTGGTCGGTGATGGTGACGCCGTGGTGGGACTCGTAGCGGTCCCGGAGGCCCTTGAGGATCTCGATGGTGTGGCTGAGCGAGGGCTCCTCGACCTTGATGGGCTGGAAGCGGCGCTCCAGGGCGGCGTCCTTCTCCAGGTGCTTGCGGTACTCGTCGAGGGTGGTGGCCCCGATGGTCTGCAGCTCGCCCCGGGCCAGCAGGGGCTTGAGGATCGACGCCGCGTCGATGGCGCCCTCGGCCGCGCCGGCGCCGACCAGGGTGTGCAGCTCGTCGATGAACAGGATGATGTCGCCGCGGGTCCGGATCTCCTTGAGCACCTTCTTGAGGCGCTCCTCGAAATCGCCCCGGTAGCGAGTACCGGCCACCAGGGCCCCCAGGTCCAGGGTGTAGAGCTGCTTGCCCTTGATGGTCTCGGGCACGTCGCCGGAGACGATCTTCTGGGACAGCCCTTCGACGATGGCGGTCTTGCCGACGCCGGGCTCGCCGATCAGGACGGGATTGTTTTTGGTGCGCCGGGACAGGACCTGCATGACCCGTTCGATCTCGCGTTCGCGCCCGATGACCGGGTCGAGCTTGCGTTCGCGGGCCAGCTGGGTCAGGTTGCGCCCGAACTGGTCGAGCACCGGGGAGCCGCTGGGGGTCTCCTGGCCGCCGGCCGGGCCGGCGCCGGCCGGGGCGCCTTCCTTGCCACCCGGCGACTGGTAGCCCGACAGGAGTTGGATCACCTGCTGGCGCACCCGGGGCAGGTCGGCGCCCAGGCTGACCAGCACCTGGGCGGCCACGCCCTCGCCCTCACGCACCAGGCCCAAGAGCATGTGCTCGGTGCCGATGTAGTTGTGGCCGAGCTGCAGCGCCTCGCGCAGCGACAGCTCCAGGACCTTCTTGGCCCGGGGTGTGAACGGCGGGGAACCGGTGGTCGAAGAACCGGCCGGGCCGATGGTCTCTGCCACCTTCTCCCGCACGGCCTCCAGGCTCACCCCAAGGGACTCGAGCGCCTTGGCCGCCACGCCCTCACCCTCGTGGATGAGGCCCAGCAAGATGTGCTCAGTGCCGATGAAATTGTGGTTGAGCAGTCGCGCCTCTTCCTGGGCCAAGACCAGGACCCTTCGGGCTCGGTCAGTGAAACGTTCGAACATGCTCTTCCTCCGTGCACCAAGTGTACCCGCGGCTCCCCTATTTCGTAGGAGCGCCATGCGGAATGGGTTATTGAGAGGTCGCCGCTGTGACGACAGACACAGCTGCTCGACCGGGTCTCGGGTTCGTACTAGGAGCGTGCTGATTTACTAGCAAACGTGCAGGCCAACGTGCTCGGATAAGGTATTCGGCACGCACAGGTGCGTCGGTGTCTGAAGCGACCTAGATCTGGTGATCAGAACGAACATCGTTTCTGGCTGATCGGGCGGTCAGAACGGATGGCGCCCAAACAGCACCCACATGGTCGGGCGGAACGACACGCGCACGCTTCACCGCGCCCGAGCAGGCGCCGCCAGAACCGCGTCGGCACCAGGGCCGGCGCCTCCGACCCCAAGGCCGCGGCGCCGTCAGGATGTCAGGGCAGGGCGCGCCGCCGGGGACGAGGCCTCCCGGGCCCGGTCTCGCACTCCCAGGGCCCGGATTCGTCTACCGGACCACCGCACCTACTGGGCTGGAACCGACCCCGCTCCGGGAGGGTTCCCCGGCGCCTGGACCCCAGCCGGTCCAACCACCAACCCGCCAGCGGGCCACCTGTCCCCCGAAACCCCGCCTCACCGGGCCGTCGCCGAGACGGCCTGAAAGGAGATATTGCTGGCGCCTACCGCGCGCCGCAGGAAGGAAGGCCCGATATGTTCAGGTTCCGCGTCATCCGCCAATACGAGCAGGGCATCGTTGCTCCGTTGGGGCCGGGGCCGGGTGGAGGTAGAGCGTGGTCACGGCCAGCGCCACCATGAAGAGGCCGAAGTCGACGACGGCGCCCAGATTCCGTCAGTGTCCGGGGTGAGTTCCCGGGGAAGCAGCGCCTCATCTCTTTCCCGCTGCAATTTGAGCCTTTGACAGACAAAAAGACGACCTCCTAGGGTCGCCTTTTTGTCGTTAATGCTTCTTTATGGCCCGTCATCGTCCCGGTTCCGCTCGCACGGGTGGGACCGCCTCGTCTCAGGCCTGCGCCGTGGCGCAAGCCCGGACATTGGGCCGGTTCTAGTCGACGAACTGGTACTGATGACGTTCGGTGGTAGGACCCCAGCGGAAATCACCTGACGTGATCACCTCCAAGGTCCAACTCAGTCAGGCGGGCCAACCTCAACGGATGAGCTCTGTGTATTCACATCGCCCTCCTCTCTACTATTTGAGCCTAGCACTTCCTGGCACGTCCCGTCCGATGCAAGTAGCTCACTTTGAGTTATTGGGGCGCCCTGGCACTGGGGGAGATGGCAGGTTCCGACGGAACCCAGACTTCAGCCTTAGTGGTCATCCACGGAAGTTCGGTTTTAGGGGTCATAGTGTCAGGTGGGTGAAGATCTCTGATTCGACACGTCGGTCGCTTGAGTCTCGGCTTCGCCAGCACGCCAGGGACCGCTGGACCACGCTGGCTGAGTTAGGCTGCGGTTCCGGTCGAACTTCGCTTATATGGACGGGCAGATCGCGGACGGGCAGATCGCGGACGGGCCGACCATCCGTCTGTGCAGGTTGCGGTACGTGGGGTGGGCGGGCGAGTGGGGTTCGCCATCTATCGGGCCAGCCACGACGACTACGAGGACTCGTTTCTGCCTAGCGGGATCATGGGTGGTAGCCGGGAGGAGGCGCTGGATTGCGCCTGCGGGTTGTATCTGTCCGATCCGAGGGTGTGGCTGGTCGGTCTTCTCGGCCAGCTCAGGCTGCGGCTGGCAGGGCGGCAGGAGCGCCGGGATCGTGTTGGGCGATGCGCTCCAGTAGGTCGTTGAGGTCGTTTCGGGTGAAGGTCCAATCGAATGGTTCGGCCACGGCGTTGTAGCGCTGCTCGAAAGCGGCCAGACGAGCGGTGATCTGGGTCGAGTGTCCGAGAAGTCGTTCAGGGAGACGACCTTGCGCTGGATGACCGAGAATACGATCTCGATTTCTATGTGGACAATAGAAGATTGATGCCCTTCGGCCTTCCACATAGAGGCCGTTATGTGGACAACCGGCTCCATCTCGTGCATTTTCTTGCTTCCGGCGCTTGTCCACACAACGGGTTGGTTGAGCGAGGAGGCGTGGGTGGGCAGGTGGATCAGGCGCTGGCGGTCCTGGGCCTCCTCCACAACGGGTTCGCCACCCGAATCTAAGCGCAAGGCAGGGGCGCGCTGACGCTCGACGATCACTGGTCGGCATGCCTGCAGAGGTCGGCTAGGTGCTGAGCACCATGACGTGGATCTGTCGGTCGCGGATCCTTCGGGCGTAGGCCTCATAACTGCCGTAGAGTTGCCGAGCGCACTTCCAAATCACCTCGCGCTCTTCGCCTTCGGCCTCACGGGCGGCGGCCGTGACGGTCTTGTTTCGATAGACAACCTCGACGGTCGGGTCGGCCCGGATGTTGTAGTACCAACCGGGAGTTCCGGGCTGCCCAAAGCGGGTCCCGATGATGGCGATGTCGTCGCCCACGGGCACCCCCAGCAGAGGAGTCGTGCGGCGTTGCCCACTATGAGCGCCCGTGGTGGTGATGGTAAGGACAGGGATACCGGCCGCAACTCTCGGCACGGTCAGACGCCCTCGGCTGAGCCGCAGAAGGAACTTATCGATATGGTGCATGGACCGCGCGAACATCCAGGCCCCGGGTCGCGATGAGGAAACGTGCCACATGGCGCGCTGCACCTGGTTCGGTTTTGGAACCTCATACGCAAGCGCTTGGACGATGCCCACGCCAAGGACTGTATCCCGGAGGGCCTCAGGGCGCCCTGGCCGAACACCTGGTGATGTGGTTTTTCGGTCGCTGTCAACGGGACCTGGCTCAAACGTGTACCGGGTGTCCGCTGGCCCTGACGAGTCGCGCCCTGAGCCGTGTTGGGGGGTCAGGCTGGGCGAGGAATCTGTTCGACCACGACGCGCCGCCCGTGCTGCCACTGAACGACACGGATCTGATGGCCAGTTTGCACGCCGGTGAACGGATCGACACGGAACCGGCCGAACAAGGTGGTGGTATCCAGGTTCCTTGACGCGGCCAGCACCCGCAAAGGATCGACGGTTTGGGCGTCGTAGCTGCAACGCTGCCAGATAATCCCGGCGGCGAACGCCGCCGCGGCCGGGTACGGCGGGTTCGTGCCCGTCGTGTCTCGGTAGCGCTGGGCGAACCAGTCGGCGCCGGGCCCATCGGCGGGCTCGACAGCGGCGTCGGCCAACCACTGGCAGGGCCCGTACAGCCCCTCGACTCGCTCGCCGATGGCCTGCTGCAGGTCCTCCACTCCCGCCGCCACGAGCCCCATGGCCCGCCACCGGCGTTTGCGTCCGAGCCTGGCGATGGCGACATCGTCCTCGAAGGAGCCGGCCGAGAGAAGGACGTCGCCGGCCGGAGCACCCTCCAAGGCGGCTGACCCCTGACCGGGCCGGAAGCTGACGGGGTGCAGGACCAGACCGAGCCGGCGTGCCGCCACCGCGCTGCCTTGGGCCACTTCCCGGCCGAAGCCGGTGTCGCGGTGGAGGAGGACAATCTCAGATCCCGCCGGCAGGCCTTCGGCGACGAGCGTGTCGAGCACCGCCGCCAGGTAGCAGCCCGCCGGAGAGAGCACGTTGACCACCCGCGGATAGGCCGGCCGGGCCAGGCGGGCAGTGGCGCCTCCATGATTCCACACGACCCCGACGCTGGCTGCTGCGACGGCCACCGCTGGCCCCGACCCGTAGGGCCCGAACACCACATCGGGCTGACCGCGTTCCGCGGCCGCGATGGCGGCAGGAGCCGACGGGTAGGCGTCGATGACGTCCAGGACTCAGCCCGGCGCGCCCGGCCCACAGGCCGAGGGCGACCGCCCCGGACCTCCCGAATCTAGCCAGTGGGCCCGACAGCGGCGAGACTAGGACCGTGTGATGTGCCGCCCCGAAACGGCACCCCGAGTTCACCGTGCCAAAAGGAATGACGGTCAGGCTACGCTCCCCGTCACACCCGGGCCGCCCTTTTGCCCACCTTGTCAGTAGCCCGATTTCCTGATCTGCCCTTCAGTGGTCCGGGATGACGCAATCCTGGAGCCGCCCGGAACAACGGTGTCGCGCTCATCGTCCTCGTCCAAGCCGAGCGCAGATGACGCGCCCCAGAACACTGCGCTCGGGCATCCCTATCCACGATGGCCAGATCGCCCATACCGCCGGCAGCGGGGCGATATTCTGCGTGCCGTCCGAGCCGTGGGGCGGTGATCCGGGAGGGCGAGCCGATCGCCGATTACCGCGTGCTCGGCTCCGCAGCCTGCTCGCGGTGGGCGCGGGACGGATCGTTCGGTGTCGGCTGGCACACTGGTTGGATGTCTTGAGAGAAGCATCTGCCGTGAGGACTCAAGACCCCTCAACGCGCACTAAGCACCGGATGGGCCGTGCCCGCGCTCGGGGACCAAGTCTCGCGCAGTGCGCCAGCGAGGGGCGCTGCGGCATCCGCATCGTTGACCGTCCGTATTGGAGCCTACAATGACGCTCATATCGACCCGTTCGCCGTCGCATGCGGCGTTGTCCGCTTACACCCAGCCTCGTATGAGACGCGGATTGCTCGACATAGTCAGCTCCGCTGGCGCGTATCTGGCGCTGTGCGTGGCGATGTACCTGATGGTGCGCGTCTCCCCTTTGCTTGTGGTTGCGCTCCTGATCCCGACTGCCGGGTTCCTGGTCCGGGTATTCGTCGTGTTTCACGACTGCGTGCACGGTTCGCTGCTTCCGTCCAAGCGAGCGAACACCTGGGTCGGCACGGTCCTCGGGCTGCTCGTGCTCACGCCTTTTCGGCCATGGCGCCACGAGCATGTCGGGCACCACGCGACCTCAGGGGATCTCGACCGCCGCGGCGTAGGGGATGTCGAGACGTTGACGGTCGCCGAGTATCAGGCTCGTTCGTGGCGCGGTCGGCTTGCCTACCGGTTGTTTCGTCATCCGGTAGTCATGTTCGGGCTCGGGCCCGTGTTCGCGATGATCATCGAACCGCGGCTCGTGGCCCGCGGCACGCAACCGCGGATGCGCAACAGCGTGCTCGGGACCAACGCTGCCTTGGTGGTCATCGTCGCAGCGGTGTGCTGGCTGATCGGCTGGGAGGATTTCCTGATCGTGTGGGCGCCAGCGGGGTTGTTGGCCGGTTCTGTCGGCATCTGGCTGTTCTACGTCCAGCACCAGTTTGAGGACGCCTACTGGCAGCGCCACGGGGAGTGGAGCTATGCCGAAGCCGCCCTGCTCGGCAGCTCGTATCTGAAGCTCCCGAAGCTGCTGCAGTTCTTCACGGGCAACATCGGTCTGCATCATGTCCATCACCTCAACCCGCGGATCCCGAACTACAACTTGCAGGTCGCCCACGACGCCAACGCCATCTTCGCCGACGTCCCGACGGTCTCAGTCCGAGGCGGTCTTCGTGCCGTCAAGTTCAAGCTCTGGGATGAGGACGCGGGCCAACTCGTGACATTCGCCCAAGCCAACCTCCACCCGCAACGGGTGCTCACGTGACCTCGCTCGAGAGTGCGCTCGTCTATCTCGCCAACTCTCTTCAAGAAGACATCGGTCGATTCTCCGCCCAGAGGAGGAGCAATGCGGGTTCGTCGAGCCGCAAAGACTTCGCCCGGTCGGAGGGCGACCCCTTCATGAAGTTCCTCGTGATGGTCGCCGCTGAGCACAATCTCCGCTACGACTCCGAACTCAAGTAGGCCCCGCGGTACGACGCGTTCAATGGGTATCGACTCTTGGGGGTCGAACTGAAACCGAGGTCGAGCCAGGCACCTGCGGCCGCGCTAAGACACATCAGGGGATCCTGGATGGCTTCAGGTGACCGCGCGGCGGAATCCAGCAGCTCGATGACTGGTAGCCACGGCTCCGTGCCTGGGCTCACTTCCCGAAGCCACAGGTTTCCTTTTGAAATTGTCACCACGCGCCCGGCGACGTCGGCGTCGAGTGGAGGTTAGGGGTAGCGGTCCAGGGAGCGTGCCAGTGATCTCCCCCACGAGAGGATATTTACAGGGTCAGCCGGGTGGTTGTGGTCACATCAACTTTCCGCCGGGAGCTCGAAAGCTCGACAGACAAAAAAGCGACCTCACAGGGTCGCCATTTTGCCTTCAACAGTTCTTCGTGACCACATCATGAACTCCGGTGCCACTCGCACAGGTGAGACCGCCTCGTCTCGGTGATGCGCCTTAACGCAGGTCGGACATTGAGCCTGTTCTATTCAGGGGACCAGTGCTAAACCTAATGACGGTCGTTCAGTACGACCCAAGCCGCAATCACCTGAAGTGACTACCTGCTGGGTCCACCTCAGTCAGGCGGGTCAGCCCGAACGGATGAGCTCTGTGTGTTCACATCGCCCTCCTGTCGGATACCAAGCCTGCCACGGCCTAGCCGGTGCCAGTAGCGCTTTTGCAGAGATAGTGCGCCGTTTCAGGGGGCGGAGATTCGATTCCGGCACGGTTCAGCACTTGAACGTTGGACGAGTGATGGGGGTGCAGCGATGAGTGCGTGTCCGCTACTAGGCCCGGCCAGGCCGCATAGGGACTTCCGGCGATCACATCTCGACCCACCTTGGCTTTCGCCAGACGTAACAGAGGAGGTGTAGAGTCGGAGTGTCGTTCAACTCGGGCGATGGCGCCCTCGGTCTACGAGGCAGATCGGCGGTTCCGATGGGAACCCCACCTACGTCGACAACCTCCGCCGACCCCAGAGATCTCCATCCGCTCCCGCAATCACCCAAGCACAACAGTTCCCGGCAAGGCTATTCATGACGTCCCGGGATCATCCGTCACGCCTGCCGGGTGGCCGACTCTCGTCGCAACCGCCATCGGGCATCGCGGTGCGCCGGCGCAGTCCCCCGATCACCTGCGTCTCCTGCCAGGTCATCTATCTCACACCTGTCCCTCTGCCGGTCTCGGTCCGGGCCGAACACTGGATCTGCGTCCGCTGCTTGTGTGCACTTCTCGACACTGACCGGCCGGGTCCTTCCCTGACGCCGACGTAGTTGAAATTGATTAAAACGGAATTTATGCGAAGCTGCGCCCGGCCCGGGAACGGGACGATGGCTCCGTACCTGTCAGGACGCCCTGGGACAGCATCACGGGCCAGTACCACGGCTCTCGCAGCGCGCGTTTCCTGTAATGGGCCCGGCTGTCAAGACCCTTTTTGGCCGGGGAGAAGGACTTTTGGTCGTGGGGCTCGAGTCTTGGCCGGTGGACGACGACGGTGGGGGCGCCCAGCGTTTCCTAGGTCCGCGACGAGCGTGGTGTCGTCGGTGACAACAATGCGGGTTGGGTGACCCCCGGTGGGAGCCGCGGTCGCGTCGGTGTTATAAGGCCGTCCAACACGGCGGTTGGCGTGCATGCGCGTGCCAGGAGCGGACCGCGGAGACCCTGATGTTTGAGACGGGCGGGCCCGGCCGTCGATTCCGGCTGGGGTGTTGAGGTTCAGGAGGGCATGGCGTAGACCATGTCTGGGTCCATCGCCCGCAACGTGTGGTAGCAGCGGCGGGCCAGCTTGCGGGCCATGGCGATGGCGGCGATCTTGCCGTCGTGGGTTTGTTTGACCTCCTGGTAGTAGGCCCGGTCGGGGCTGGTGGCGCGACTGGCGGCCATGCCTGCCTCGAAGAGCGCCCAGCGCAGCGTCTCGGGACCTTGGCGTGACAGGTGGCCGCGGCCGCGATGGCGGTCGGATTGGTCGACAGTCACGTCCAGGCCGGTGTGGCGCACCACTTGCATGGAACGAGAGAAACGTTGACAGTCGCCCAGCTCCGCCCATACCACCACCGCGGTGAGCGGGCCGATCCCGTAGTGGGTGGCGGTCAATACTTTGCAGGCCGGCTGGCGTCGCGCGAACCGCTCGAGCGCGGCCGCCTAGAGAACTGGCTGCGGTTGAGGGCCGAGCCAGCATCGTCCGAACTTCAGACGACCCGGCGTGACATAGCGGAGCGTAAGCGGCGCAAGGCGGCCAAGATCGCTGACCGCCGAGCCAGGCGGACGTATCCGCTTGTCGTGCCGCGTCGGGCCTCGGCGGCGTGTGTCGAACGACTCGGACCGTTGCCGCTCCTGCCGCGTCCCGCCAGAACGCCGGTTGGTGACCACCCCGGGTTGCCCGGCGACGAACACCCGAGGGAAGCGGCGGGGGGTAGACGAAGTGTTTCGACGCCGACAACGAGCCGGCGAGACGGTCGATGTCCCACAGCTCGGGCAGGCCGTTCACGTCGTCGCGCTGCGATTCGAGGTGCTCATACCCCTTGTGTATATTACATGGGTTTCGGCAATTCGCCAGCAAATTAGCCAGCATCGATGCCGGCTAATTGTCGGTCGGTAGGCGTCTCCAGCACCCATCCCCGGAACAGATAATCCCTGGTCACAACGGGTTTCTGGTCGGTGGGGCTAGGTGGAATCGAACCACCGACCTCAGCATTATCAGTGCTGCGCTCTAACCGGCTGAGCTATAGCCCCGCGATTGAAGTTGCCCATCGTACACCACCCCCGAAACGCTCCCTGGGGCTGTCGCCACCGGCAGCGACCGGATGGCCGGGCAGCCGACAGTCCCCGTGGAACGTGGCATCCGACTATTTGACCTCGTCCACCACCTGGAAGCGGATGCCTCCGACGAGATCACTGATGAGGTTGTACATCAGGGCTGCGAGGATGTTGCCGATGGTTCCGAGGATGGCCAGTACGGCGCCGCCCGCAGAGGTGTAGGCCGCCACCTCGGACGGATGGAACGTGAACTTGCTCAGGTCGAAGAGCGTCTTGACTGACTTCTCGATCGACTGGATCGCGCCCGACCGCGTTCGCGATGTACCACAGCATCACCGAGGCCACCACCACAGCGGCGAAAAACAGCACGTAGAAGATGAACGACACCTTGGCCACGGTCCAGATGTCGAGGTGCCGGACCGTGCGCTTCGATTGAGCCCACTGGGCCCGTGGCCGGCGCCGACGGGAGAGTTGTCGAACCTCGCTCGGAGTCGCGTCGCCCCCGTCGTCGGGAGATACCGGTTCGCCGGAGCGAGGGCGCCTGGTTTCAACGGACCCCACAGCCGCCGCCGTAGCAATCGCCTCTCCATCCGCGGGAGTCCGGCCGCCCGGGCGGCTCGGTCGACTCTCCGGCCTCGCCGGAGGAGCGGCCGGATCGGCGACGACGCCAGCCGCGGCGGCGCGTCGAGCCGCGGGAGTTGCACCTGCCGTGGGCGGTGCCGGGTTCGCCCACGGGCTGGAGGGCCCGTTGGAGCTGGGCGCCGATCTCAACGCCGCCCCGTCTCGGCTGCCAGACCCGTCCTCCGCAGGGGCGGGATCCGCCCAGGACCGAGCCGGACCGTTTGATCGGGGCGGCGGGGCGGGCGGAGGGGGCGGCGGATCGGCTCGTCGAGACCGCCAGCGGCGGGGAGTCCGCTCGCGAGGGGGGCTTTGCCGACTCGCTGCTCGCCGTTCGGCGCCGTGGGTGTCATCGACGGAGTGGTCGTCGAGAGGTGGCAGGAACGAAGTCAGTGACCCATACTCAGCGGGCATCGGCGACCCCCAGCCCCCATCCTCACCGGCTGGGTCGAGACCCCGACGAGCTGGGCGGTCCGCCATCAGCGCTTCCTTAGCACCGGTGAAAAAACCAGCTCCGCCGATTTGGACGAAGATCGATTAGCACTGAAAGTCATCGAAAGGACTGGAAAGGGTGGCGATGGCGTCATTCGCCGCCTCCGTTTCTTTCTCAGGCTCTCTTCACTGACGCTTCGGGTGGGGTAGCTCACTCAGGCGCTCTCCTCGACGGCCAGCACCGGCGCAACCGACGCCACCCGCTGACCGGCGTCGAGGGTGGCGATGCGCACGCCGGTGGCGTCCCGCCCTTGGCTGGATATCTCTCGTACGGCCATGCGCACCATAACCCCTGAGGAGGAGGTGACCAAGATCTCGTCGTCCAGTCCCACCATGAAAGCCGATACCACCCGGCCGCGCTGCGCGGTCAACCGGATGCCTCGTACTCCTAGCCCACCCCGATTTTGGCGATTGAAGTGTGGTAACTGCGTCCGCTTTCCGTACCCAGCATCAGTAACGATCAGGATGCTGGCGTCGTCGCGGGCGGGATCGATCGATACCACCTCATCGCCGGCACGGAGTTGCATACCGCGCACGCCGGCTGCGTCTCGACCCATGGGCCGCACGTCGGTCTCGGCAAAACGTATGGCAAGACCTTGCCGGGAGACCATGAAGATGTCGTCATCGCCACCCGTAGTGATGACGCCGACCAGCTCGTCACCGTCACGCAAGTTGATGGCGATAAACCCTTCCCGCCGCGATTTGTCGTATTCCGAGAAGGTGGTCTTCTTGACCTGACCCGACTTAGTCGCGAACAGGAGATATCGGTCGGACGGGAACTCGCGGGTGTCGATCAGGGCCTGGATGCGCTCATCAGCCTCTAGGGGCAGAAGGTTGACAATAGCTGTACCTCGCGCCATGCGCTCCTTGACGGGCACCTCGTAGGCCCGAAGACGATAGACCTTGCCGCGGTTCGAGAAGAATAGGAGATAGGCGTGGGCGCTGGTGTGGATGATGCGGGTCACGAGATCCTCATCCTTGAGCCGAGCGCCTTGCACGCCTCGGCCGCCCCGACCCTGGGTCCGGAACTGAGACGCGGGCACCGCCTTTACATACCCCGCTTTGGTCATAGTGATGACCAGTTCTTCATCCGTGATGAGGTCCTCGGCTGACATATCGCCGTCGTCGAAGGTGATAATCGCCCGGCGGTCGTTGGCAAAGTCATCCCGGATAGCGCCCATCTCTGACTTGATGACGCCCCTCAGGATGCCCTCGTCACCGAGAATGGCCTCCAGTTCGGCGATGGTCTGGCGCAGAGCAGCCAACTCTTCTTCCAGGTTGGCGCGGCCCAGACGGGTCAGCTGCGAGAGGCGCATGTCGACGATGTGCGTCGCCTGCACATCGCTGAAGACGAACGGCTCCGCTTGCAGTACCGAAATCGCCGCCTGACGATCGTCCGAGGCCCGGATAGCCGCGATGATGGCGTCGATCATGTCGAGCGCCTTGATCAGGCCTTCGACGATGTGCGCCCGATCCCGTGCCTTCTTGAGCAGGAACTCCGACCGCCGCCGGATGACCTCGACCTGGTGAGCGATGTAGGCGCTCAGAAGCTGGACCAGGTTGAGCGTCCTCGGCACCCCGTCTACCAGGGCCACCATGTTGGCGCCGAAGCTGGTCTGCAGCGGGGTGTGTTTGTAGAGATTGTTGAGCACGACATTGGCGTTGGCGTCGCGCTTGAGCTCGATCTCGATGCGAGTGAGGCCCTTGGCGGAGGCGTCGTTGGCGTCCCGGATGCCATCGAGCTCCCGGGCGTCGACCAGTTCCTTGATGCGGGTCAGGACCGCCCGGGGGCTGACCTGGTAGGGCAGTTCGGTCACCACGATGGAGGTGCCGCCTCTTCGTCTCGACGATCTCGGCCTTGGCCCGCATCTTGATGGAGCCGCGCCCGGTCCGGTAGGCATCGATGATCCCCTGTCGACCCAGGATGTAGCCGCCGGTGGGAAAGTCCGGACCCTTGACGTATTGCATGAGTTCGTCGGAGGTGGCCTCCGGATGGTCGATCAGGTGGATGGTGGCGTCGATGACCTCACGCAGGTTGTGCGGGGGAATGTTGGTGGCCATCGCCACCGCGATGCCCTGGCTGCCATTGACGAGCAGGTTCGGGAAGCGGGCCGGCAGGACGGTAGGTACCTGGTACTCGCCCGAGTAATTGTCCTCGAAGTCGACCGTGTCCTGGTCGATGCCGTCGAGGAGCCGGGTGGCGATGTTGGACAGCCGGCACTCGGTGTAGCGGGCCGCGGCCGGGCCGTCGTCAAGGGACCCGAAGTTGCCGTGGCCGTCAACGAGGGGGTGGCGCAGGCTAAACGGCTGGGCCATCCGCACCAAGGCGTCGTAGAGGGCGGCGTCGCCGTGCGGGTGGTAGCGACCCATGACGTCCCCGGTGACCCGGGCGCACTTTAGGTGCGGGCGGTCGGGGCGGGCGCCCATGTCGTGCATCCCGTAGAGCAGGCGGCGGTGCACGGGCTTGAGGCCGTCACGCACGTCGGGCAGGGCCCGGGCCATGATGACGGACATGGCGTACTCCAGGAAGGAGCGCTCCATCTCGTCCTGGATGTCGATGGGCTCGATTCCGACCAGGACCCCGCCCCCGTTTTGGTCGTTATCGCCGCCCTGACCGTCGTCGGTGGGCGGCTGCTGACTGTCGCTCATATGTCGAGGAACCTCACGTCTTTGGCATTGCTCTGGATGAAGTGCTTGCGCAATTCGACGTCGTCGCCCATGAGGATGGCGGTTACCTGATCGGCGATGGCGGCTTCATCGATGGAGATCTGCAGCAGGGTGCGACTGGCCGGGTCCATGGTGGTGGGGCCCAGCTCATCGGCGTCCATCTCGCCCAGACCCTTGAGCCGGTTGAATTCGTTCTTGTGGTTGGGATGTTCGGCTAAAAACGCCGCCTTGGCCGCATCGTCCTTGAGGTACACCTTCTCCTTGCCGACGACGGTGGAGTACAGGGGCGGCTGGCAGATGTACACGTACCCGCTTTCAACCAGCGGGCGCATCTGGCGAAAGAAGAAGGTGAGCAGCAGCGTGCGGATGTGGCTGCCGTCCACATCGGCGTCGGCCATGATGCACACCTTGTGGTAGCGGACCTTCGTGGCGTCGAACTCCTCGCCGACGCCCGCTCCGATGGCGGCGATGAGAGCCTGGATCTCGTTGTTTTTGAGCATCTTGTCCAGGCGCGCCCGTTCCACGTTGAGGATTTTGCCCCGGATGGGGAGGATGGCCTGGGTGGTGGGGTTGCGAGCTTGCGTCGATGAACCACCGGCCGAGTCGCCCTCAACGATGAACAGTTCGGCGTCCTCGGGTCCCGTCCCTCGGGCGCAGTCTCGCAGCTTGTCTGGCATGCCGGCCCCCTCGAGGGCGGACTTGCGCCGGGTGGCGTCGCGGGCCTGGCGCGCGGCAACCCGGGCCCGTGACGCCGAGATCGACTTATTGACGATCTGCCGAGCCTCCGCCGGGTGCTCCTCCAGCCATTCGGCCAGCTTCTCGTTGGTGGCCCGCTCGACCAGTGAGCGCATGGGTACGTTGCCGAGCTTCGCCTTGGTCTGACCCTCGAACTGTGGGTCCCGCAGCTTGACCGACACGATGGCGGTGAGGCCCTCGCGGATGTCTTCTCCCAGAAGGTTCTCGTCTTTTTCCTTCAACTGGCCGCCGGCGCGGGCGTATTTGTTGATGACCGCCGTGAGCGCCTTTTTGAACCCCTCCACGTGGGTGCCGCCCTCCATGGTGGCGATGCCATTGGCAAATCCGTGGATGCCTTCGTAGTAGCCGGTGTTCCACTGGAGCGCGATCTCGACCTCGCCGTCCTCCTCGGCGACCTTGTAATAGGCGACCCGCTTGAACAACGCCTCCTTGGAAGCGTTGACATGACGCACGAAGTCGATGATGCCGCCCGGGTACTGAAACCGGGTCACGCCCGGCTCCGCGCCCGCCCGCTTGTCGTCGAAGCGAATTTCGAGGCCGGCGTTGAGGAAGGCGTACTCCTGGAGCCGCTCCAGGATGGTCTCGGCCCGGAACTCGACCTCGTCGAAGACCCTGGCATCTGGCCAGAACGTCACCGAAGTACCCGTACGGCCCTTGGGCGACGGACCGATGTCCTCCAGCTTGGTGCGGGGCCGGCCCCCGTCCCCGAACTCCATCCGGTGGCGGCGGCCGTCGCGATCCACTTCCACGATCAGCTTGGTGGACAGCGCGTTGACGACCGATACGCCTACGCCGTGGAGGCCTCCTGACACCTTGTAGCCACTGCCGCCAAACTTGCCGCCGCCATGCAGCTTCGTCAGGGCGATCTCCACGCCGGTGAGCTTGTGCTGAGGATTGACGTCCGTCGGGATGCCCCGGCCGTCGTCCACCACCTGGCACCCACCGTCCTCGAGGAGAGTGACATCAATCCGGGTGCAGTAGCCGGCCATGGCTTCGTCGACGGAGTTGTCAACGACCTCCCACACCAGATGGTGCAGGCCCTTGGGTCCGGTTGACCCGATGTACATGCCGGGGCGCTTGCGGACCGGCTCGAGGCCCTCCAGGACGGCCATGTCGCGCGCGCTGTAGCTAGCCGGACGAGTGGCATTCTCGCCGTCCTCGAGCCTTATTTGCATCGCCATTGACGCGACCTTTCCAACCGGGGGGTCTGGAGAATCCCAAGCGCTACTGCCAGGCGATAAAACCGCTGGTCAGCGCTATGAATTCCGATGAGATCATTGTACCAGAGGGGGGTGACCCGACGGGCTCAGAAAGCCCTCCCGGAGAGGTTTATTTGACCCGGCCCCGCCGCCTCTCCATCGGCCCAGGTGGTCCGGTGCGGATCTCGATTTTGGTGACCTCGCTGGCCTCCACCTCAGCCTGGATCCGGGTCAGAAGATCGGTGGCCAGGAAGCGCAGTTGCGTCGCCCAGGCCGGCTGGTCCGCGACGATCACGAGAGCCCCGTTGCGCAGGGTCTTGGGAGCGGCATGGGCGGCGATCTCTGGTCCGACCAGCTGCTCCCAACGAGCGAAGACGGCCGTCAAAACCTGGGCGGGGGGGGCACCAAAGAACCGGGTAACGCGATCGAGCGAGGCCGCCACTCGAACAGGCTCACGCTGCGCGGCGGGGGTGCCGGCTGGCCGCCAGGTAGTCACGTGAGCAGCTTTCCTTCCTCCAGGCGGGTCCGGGCCGCGATCTCGGCTCCGGCCGGGAGTTCGCCGGCGGTCGTCAGCACGGCCTGACCGGACGGCAAACAGGCCAGCAGCGCCTCAGATCGGGTCGGATCCAGCTCGGAAAAGACGTCATCAAGTAGCAGAATCGGTGCACTTCCGATGCGGTCAGCGACGAGTTGGTGACCGGCGAGCCGCAAGGCCAGCGCGAGCGATCGTTGTTCGCCTTGCGACGCGTACGTCCGCCCCCCTAACCCGCCGACCTCCAAGCCCAGCTCGTCCCGATGCGGGCCTACCGTGGTGACGCCGCGCCGCAGATCCTCCTGGCGGGCCCGCTCCAGCGCACCGCCCAACTCTCCGGCCCAACTGCGCCGGTAAGACAGCCGGATCTTCGCCCGGCCCCGATGCGCAAGGCCCGCAGCCAGCCGGCCGTAGGCCGCCCCACAGAGGGGCTCCAGGGCGCCAGCAAGGCCTTCCCGAGCCGCCACCAGTCTTTCCCCTGCCGCCGACAGCTTGGCGTCCCACACGTCGAGCGTGACGGTCACGTCCTCCGGTAAGTGCCGCCCGGCGCCGACCGGGCCGCCGGCCGACTTCAGCAAGGCGTTGCGCTGCTTGATGATCCGGTCGACTTCGGTGATGGTGGCATCGTGGCGGGGGTGCAAGGACACCAGCAGCTCATCGAGAAACTCCCGCCGACCCTGTGGCGCGCCCTTGATCAAACCGAGATCGTCGGGTGAGAACACGGTGACGCAGAAAGCGCCGAGTAGATCACGCGAGCGGCGCAACGGTTGGCGGTTGACCTGCACCCGGTCCCGGCCCGTGGCGTGCAGTTCGGCCTCAACGAGGAGACGGCGTTCTTCGCGACGGCCTTCGGCTCGAACCACGGCCCGGTCGCCCACGGTCCCGTGGCGGACCATCGCCTCGGCCGGGCTGCCCCGGAACGACCGCAAGGTAGCCAAATAGGCGATCGCCTCCAGAAGGTTGGTCTTACCCTCCCCGTTGGCTCCCTGGACCACGGTGATCCCTTCTGGCGCCGGAGCGAACTCAGCTTCGGCGTAGCTCCGAAAATCCGTCAGCCACAACCGCTCGAGATACACCGCAGCCCTGCCTGCCTGAGGGAGCTCCGGTCACGGCGAGGTGGTGGTCCGACGAGAACGGACCACCACCTCGCCGTGCCGGCCTCCCTCAACCACTCGAGTCGGATGTGTCATCAACGGGAAACCACGAACTTCTGCATCGACCCACCCGAGAAAGAAGAGGAGCTAGCAGCAGGAGGCTGCGTCCGTTGGACAGCGGACTCAGTCCGGTATGGGCTGACAGCTCCTCTGGATGCGCTCACGACACCCGCACGGGCATCAGGAGGTACAAGTAGTCGTCACCCTCGACCGGCCGCAGAGTGGCCGGCTTGAGCGCATCGAGAGCGTCCAACGCCACCTCGTCGCCGACAACCGCCTCAACCCCCTCACTGAGGTAGTTGGGGTTAAAGGCCACCGTCATTTCGGCACCTTCGTACTTGGCGTCCACCTCTTCGACGGCGGTGCCCCAATCGGTGGTGATCACCGTCAGCTCGATGCCGTTGGGGCGCAAGGCGATCCGCACCGGCGTGGTCGCATCCCGGGCGAGCAACTTAACCCGGCGGATGGCATCGAGCAGCGCCTCGCGCCCGACGATCAACCGGTTGGGGTAACCGGACGGAATCAGCTGCCGGTAGTTGGGAAACTCCCCTTCGATCAGCCTGGTGATGAGCGTGACGGGGCCGACGGTAAAGGTGGCGTCATGCGCACCCAGCCGGAGGGACACTTCGGCGCCAGAACTTCCCAGCAGCCGCGTGAGCTCGTTGAGGGCCCGTGACGGTACCAGCACCCGCTGGCCTTCGGCGAGTACCCCTGCACCCCGCAGATCGCGTACCGCCAACCGGTAGGAGTCCGTCGCAACCAGGCGCAAGCCGCCCTCCTCAGCGGCCATGAGCACGCCCGTCAGAATCGGCCGGGACTCCTCGTTGGACGCCGCCCGGGTGACCTGTCCGAGGGCCAGAGTGAGTCCTTCGACCGGCAAGGTCACACTGTCGCCAGTGGGAACCGGAAGGCGGGGAAAATCACCCGCGGGATGGGTGCGCACCGTGAAATGCGATCGGCCCGAGGTGATGCGCAGCTCCTCGTCGTCCGACTCCAGGACAACCGCACCGGCCTCCAACGCCCGGACGATGTCCGTCATCAACCGGCCGGGGGCGACAACGACTCCGTCGCTGGTGCCACTCACCGTGGTCTCCACGGTGATGGTGAGATCCAGGTCGGTCCCCGTGACCTGAAGGACATCACCGCTCACCGACAAACGGACCCCACCCAACACAGGTAGCGCACCGCTCCGGCCCGCTACGGCTCGGCCGGCTGTGCTCAGAGCGTCGACTAAGACATCACGTTCGCATCGCAACTTCACGGGAGTGCCTTCCCTACTTCTTATGGTTTAGAACAAATTTGGAAGCAGTTGTTGTAGGTCCTGGGGATTGTGGAGAACCACCTATCAGTGCAGTTCAGGCCGTCGTTGGTCCGGTCTGTCTCTCCCCAGGATCGCACAGCGGTGTGACGTTGAGGGCGAATGCCTGTGGGTGCCGGACAGGTTGTCCCCGTGAGTTACACGCTTTCGACACAACAGGCCCCGAACCTCGTCCCCAGCAGGCGGCGAAAATCACGTTAGGTCCCACCCTTGATGTTGTAGATCAGTTCGGTGACCTGGTCGTAGATCTGCCGGCGTTCTTTCATGAGACCGGAAACTTTTTCGACGGCATGAATCACGGTGGTGTGATCACGTCCGCCGAACTCCCGAGCGATAGCGGGATAGCTGAAGTCGGTGAGCTCCCGGAAGACGTACATGCCGATCTGGCGGGCGTTGACGAGTGGTCGGCGACGGCTGGTGCCGCACAGATCCTCGACAGAGAACCCGAAAGTGGTGGCAACGGCATCCATGATGACCTTGGGAGTGATCTGGCGAGGCCGGTCGGCCTCGAGGATGTCGGACAACACGCGCTCCGCCATCTCCCGAGTCGGCGGTTCCCGGTTGAGGCTGGCGAAGGCGGACACCCGGATCAGAGCCCCTTCGAGCTCCCGGATGTTGTCACGCACGTGGGTGGCGATGAGTTCGAGCACCTCGCCGGGTATCGGAATGCGTTCTCCGTCGGCTTTCTTGCGCAGAATGGCAAGGCGGGTTTCCAGCTCGGGGGGCTGGACATCGGTGGTCAGCCCCCACTCGAAGCGGCTGCGAAGTCGGTCCTCCAGTGTGGCGATCGAGCGCGGATGACGATCCGAAGAGAGCACGATCTGTTTGGAGCCTTCGTACAGCGAGTTGAAGGTATGGAAGAACTCTTCTTGGAGACCCTCTTTGCCCTCCATGAACTGAATGTCGTCGACCAGGAGCACGTCGCAATCGCGGTAGCGGCGCTTGAAGATCATCTGGCTGTTGTTGCGGATGGCATCGACGAAGTCGTTCATGAACGTCTCGGTTGATACGTAGCGGATCCGTAAGCCCGGAAAGTTGTCCACGCCGTAGTGGGCGATGGCGTGGAGGAGGTGGGTTTTCCCTAGGCCGGAGTCGCCGTAGATGAAGAGGGGGTTGTAGCTGGCTGCCGGAGTCTCCGCGACCCGCTGGGCGGCAGCATGGGCGAAGCGGTTGGATGAACCGATCACGAAGGCGTCGAAGGTGTAGCGAGGATTGAGGGCAGGCGGCTCGGCCCGGCCCGGCGCCAGCCCCGCTACCGGACCCGGTCCAGGGGCACCGTTCGGGCCCGAGTGACCGCTTTCGGGGGACCGGACGACCACTTCCGCCAGCGGCTCCGAAACTCGGTCGGCGACGGGCAAGGGGCTGCCGGGGGCTGGGCGGACCACGATCCGAATCTGTACGTCGCTCCCCGCCACTTGAGCCAGCACTCTTTCCAGAAGAGGCAAGTAGCGCTCCTCCAAACGGTCCCGAACCAAGGAGCTGGGGGCGGAAAGGACCAGCGATCGATCGTCCCTGTCCACCGGCTCGACGGCATCGAGCCAGGTGCGCCACGTCGCTTCAGAGACTTCGGTCCGAAGCAGATCGGCGCAAGTTGTCCACAACTCTCCCGCCTGAGTCACTTGCTGTTCACGCCTCCAGCCCGACTGTCATCCACAAGGTGATCCACATGTTGTGGAGAACTCGACCGGGGCGACAACGCCCCGCCACGATCGGGGCCATCATCACCGGGGAAGGATCCGGCCTCCGGCGCCGCCTCCTTGCGACGCAGTAGGTAGACGCTAGCACTCACCAACTTTCCCCCTCTCCAACCGGATCACGCGACGAGCCGGAACAGCATCGTGCCGTACAACTGTGGACGACCCAAGCTGTTGATCATACGGGAGTACAGGCGGGGCGCCCACCGGAGCGGAGACGGGAAATACGTTTCGAACATACCGGCCTGCTCGAGGACCCGGAATTCGACCCGGCGAAAACCGGCGTCCCTCGCCGTCGAACACAGGGCGTGGATGGTGTTGCACCGGTAGCGCACCGGGAAGTGGTACGCCTCGATGAGTTCGGCCGGCCGCAGGCGGTGCAAGAGCCACTCCTCGATGCCGAGATGGGCGGCGGCCGCGCTGGCGAGGCCGAAGTAGTGCCACAGGGTCGGGGTTACTCCGAAGCAGGAGCCACCGTCCACGAGCAAGGTGCGAATCGCTTCCAAGAACGGTCCCGGTGCCTCCACGTGCTCGATCACGTAAACACAAAGAACGACGTCGAAGCGCTCGCCGGCGATCGGCGCATACTCCTCGACTAACAGCTGGCGGCCCTCGTCGAGCCACGGTCTCGACAAGACGCCGGGGTCCGGGTCCACACCCACCATGCGTCGGGCCCGGCCTCGGATGGCCCCAGGGAAGTCGTAAAAGCCGCCTCCGCCCCCCACGTCGAGCACGGCTACCCGGCCCGGATGGGTGGTGTCGATCCAGCGCAGCAACTCGGGAAACTGCTCTGTGTGGGGGGACAGACGCTCCACTTGAGTTTGTCCGTGCACGATCGCACGCTATCGGCACTGGCATGGGCTGCAAACCCGCCGTGCTGCTCAAACCCGGGCCATATTGGCGAAGCGGGTGAAGTGGTCCAGGAAGGCGAGTTGACACTTACCGGTGGGTCCGTTGCGGTGCTTGGCGACGATGACCTCAGCACTGCCCCGGTCGGCCGACTCGGGGTTGTACATCTCATCGCGGTACAGGAAGAGGACGACATCGGCGTCTTGCTCGAGGGAGTTGTGGGCGATGACGCCGTTGGCGACAAAGTTGTGCGTACCGGCGACAGTGGCATCGAAGGTGGGCGTGTCGCCGATGGGTGTCAGCTCGACGACCTCGTCCCAGAAGACGTCGGATTCGGCCAGGGTCAGTAGATACCGGTCACCGGTCCGGTCCGCAACAGCCGATAGATCCGGTCGCGTGTACCGCCCTGCCTCGGGCCCAACGTTGTCGGGGTACGGGACGCGCGCACGGCCCGACATATCGGCGCCAAAGTCGTCTGGCGGTTGCCCAGGAACCCCGATATGGCGCTCGGCAGACCCTAGTGGCGGCGGGATGGTCACGGGCACCAGGTCGAGACAGGGGTCGGAGGTCTTGCCGGCCAGGCGTTCCAGACAGGCGGGGATCACGTCGGCGGTGCGCCCATGGCCACCGACCAACTCAAAGAAACGGATGAGGTCCGCGGTCCCCGCGATCTGCAGCGTCCACCGGACATGGGTCCCTTGTTTGCCGGCCGAGCTCAGCCGACACCGCACGTCGAGACGAAGGAGCGCCCGGCGCACGCCCTCCACCAGCCGGCGGCTGGTGCTCGAAAAGCGGACGTAGACCTTCGGCCCGGTCCCTTCACTGTCGATGCCAATCGATCCCCCAGCCGACCAGAGATGGCGCAGGAAGAGCGCAATCGCAGGGGAAGGAAGTCCGAGGACCGGCTCCGGGATGAACTTGCTGTGGGATGATCTTCCCCACAGCGCTTGGGGCTCCAGCCAGTTGCGCAACGGATGATGCCTCCCGTGAGAGAGCCGATACGGAGGCAGAAGTCGCAGTAACCAGGCGTTGCCGTGCGGCCCGGCCGCAACGTCCACGCCGAAGAGTCGTCGTGCAGTCTCCTCGACGTCGGCTTTGCTGGTCGGATCGCCGGTGACGTAGGTAACGTGACGTGGGCCGAGGCGGCCGCGACCAAGAAGGTGGGCAAGCAGAACGAGTTCGTCGTTTGTCCAGTGGGCGCCGTCAGCAGCGACAGGTTGTGGCACGGCGCGTGGCACGGCCAGGTGTTCACCGATCTGCAGTTGACTCACGCAGCGCCAGCCGTCCACCGTGCGAAAACGGTGATTTCCAGTCGCTTCGATCTCGTAGCCGGACGCTAGCCGGACCCGAAAGACCGGCTTGATCCCGGAGGGAAACGCCTTGACCAGCCGGCGGGGCACCAGCTTGAACGTGGTGTCGTCGAGCGACCACACCAATGGCTGCTCCTGGGTGAGGACCAACTCACCGAGTGTCACTTCCTGTCCGTTGTCCGCGCGGAGGAGCCGGGTGGAGGCCGGCAGACAACCCGATTCGCGTAGGTCTGCCAACTGGGGACGCTTGTCCGCTCGCATTTCGAGGTTGCGAGATAACTGCGACAGCGCCACGACGGGCACCTCCAGTTCGCGTGCGAGGATCTTGAGACCGCGGCTGATGCTCGATACCTCGATCTGTCTGTTCTCTGCCGTCGTCCGTCCCGACATGAGTTGTAGATAGTCCACGACGATCAGGCCGAGTCCGCCCTCTCGGGCCTTCAGACGTCGGGCCTTGGCTCGCATCTCCATCACGGTCAGGTTGGGGTTGTCGTCGATGAACAACGGCGCATCGCCCAACCGGGCGATGGCTTGACTGATCTTGGGCCAATCGGAATCGGCCAGGCGCCCATTGCGGATCCGGCCGGCGTCCACCCGGGCCTCGGATACCAGCAGTCGTTGGGTGAGTTCGTCATGCGACATCTCCAGCGAAAAGACGAGCGTCGGCACGCGGGCCTCGACCGCCGCATGTGCAGCCATGCCCAGAGCGAAGCTGGTCTTGCCCATCGCCGGGCGAGCTCCGACTATTACCAACGACGACGGTTGGAGCCCATAAAGGCGCTCGTCGAGGTCGATGTAGCCGGTCGGCACACCGGTGATGGCCTCTCCCCGGTCAAAGAGACGCTCCAGGCGGTCCAAGGTCTCTATCAGCAGACCCTGGAGGGGCTTGAGACTGTCGGTGACGCGCCGTTCGGCGACGTCAAATACCAAGGTCTCGGCGTGATCGACGGCGGCGGTGACGTCGTCGGGAACGCTGTAGCCCATTTCTGCGATCTCTCCGGCCACCGCGATGAGCCGCCGCAGCAGGGCGTGTTCTTCCACGATCCGTGCGTAGCGGGCCGCGTTGGTCGTCGCCGGCGTATCGGCCTGCAGCGAGATGAGCGCAGGCAGACCACCGACGGCATCCAGGAGGCCGGCCCGCGACAGCTCGTCGCCTACCGTGACTGGGTCCGCGGGCTCGCCCCGGCTGTAGAGGGTGGTGACGGCGTCGAAGATGTGGCTGTGCGCCGGCTTGTAAAAGTCGTCTGCGGTGCAGGTCTCGACGGCCGCGGCAATGGCGTCCCGAGCCAGCAGCATGGCCCCCAGCAGAGACTGCTCGGCATCCAGGTTGTGCGGGGGGATGCGCGTCGAATCGCCACGCACTCGCCGCCGGGCTTGGTCTATCGACTGCACCATTGCGGTCTTACCTAACTCGCTGGCGCCTGTGAGGAACCAGACCCCATATCTTCTGGATTAGATGTGGAAAGGCGGCGCGGCGCTGGGGAAACCTCGGCCAGATCATGCACCCAAACATACGTTCTGGGTGTGACCGTTACCAGGAAGAAGTTGCTCAGGCTCGGCGCAGGGGCTCGTGGCGGGGAGGCAGACTGCGGGCAGGACCAGAGGCTGGCCCGTTGTCCTGATCGGATCACTACCTCCCCGCCGTGGTCTCCTTTCCTGACCCAGCACCGAGGGGCCGACGAATAGTCAGCTGGGGACTACCTCAACTGTCACTCGAAACTCGACATCGGCGTGCAGCTTCACCGGAATTTCGTGGATCCCGAGCGTCTTGATGGGCTCCTCCAGATGCAGCCGCCGGCGATCGAGCGTGACCCTCGTTTGATTCGCCACCGCATCCACGACGTCGGTTGAGGTCACGGACCCGAACAACCTACCTCCCGAACCGGCGCGGGCCGGTACGCGAATTACCAGCGGGACAAGCGTACGGGCCACCAATTCGGCGGACTCGCGATCCTTCGCATCTTTGAGGTCCCGTGCCCGGCGCATGGCCGTTGCCTGCGAGGTCACACCCTTGGTAGCCACGATGGCATGTCCCTTGGGCAGCAGATAGTTGCGGGCGTACCCGTCGGCAACGTCGATGATGTCGCCGCGCTTGCCGACCTTGTCGATGTCGCTGCGCAACACCACCCGCATCTAAGCCTCCACCTCATCTCGCTCGGAGACCCGCCCGTTGGACTCCCCGAAGTCCGTATCCTCGTCGTCATCGAGGTCGACGTCGTCAACCGCCACCTCACCGTCTTCCTCGAGCCGTCCGTCTCCGGCTTGGCCGTCCTCGCGCCGCGTTGCCGGTCGGCCGGGACCACGGCCCGGGCCCCGTTCATTGACGGTTCGCTGGGTATACGGGAGCAACGCCAACTCGCGGGCCGTCTTGATCGCTACTTGAACGTCGCGCTGATGTTGAGAGCAGTTACCGGTAACCCTCCGGGCCCGGATCTTGCCACGGTCGCTCATGAACCGCCGCAAGAGGTTGACGTCTTTGTAGTCAACCCAGGTGGCCCGGTCCTTACAGAAGATGCAGACTTTCTTCTTGCCGCGGGGCCGGCTGTCCTTGATGGTGCGCTTGGCCCCCCGGTCGCGGTCATTGTTACGCGCCATCAGAAGGGCTCCTCTTCGTAGGCGTGGTAGTCGACCGGCGGCTCATTCGTTACCGGGCGGCTTGCCCCGCCTCCACTGCTTGTGTTGGCGCCGACGGTCTCCGGTGTGCGTCGCTCGTTCCTGGTGATGGCGGCGGTCGCCCACCGCAGACTTGGCGCAACTTCATCGGCCGTGATCTCGATCTTGGAACGCCGCTCGTGCTCAGCTGTCTCCCAACTGCGCTGATCAAGGCGACCGCTGACCAGAACACGCGCCCCCTTAGAGAGGGACTGGGCCGCGTTCTCCGCTAGTTGGCCCCAACACACCACGTCAAAGAACGACGTGGCCTCTTCCCATTCCTGGGTCTGCCGGTTCTGCCAGCGCCGGTTGACCGCCACGCCGAATCCGGCCGTGGCCTGGCCCGTCGGCGTAAACCGCAACTCCGGGTCTCGTGTCAGGTTGCCGACGATGCTCACATGGTTTCCGTTGGACATCTCACTGTTCTCCATTCGCGCTTGCACCTGCGGGTGCGCTGTCGGGAACTGGCGACCGTGAGGTACTCACGAGGGCCTTCTCCGGCAGCCGAACCACTTTGTGGCGGATGACGTCATCTGCAAGTCCCAGCATCCGGTCCAGTCCGGAGACCACGGGGGGGTCGGCCGTGATCTCGAGGAGCGCGTAATACCCCTCGCTGCGATGGTGGACCTCATAGGCAAAGCGGCGCTTGCCCCAGCGGTCGACCTTGTCGAGTGAGCCGCCGCCGTTGGTGATGATCTGCCTGGCTCGATCGAGGATGGCTCGGATGGCGTCCTCTTCGAGGCCGGCATCGAGAATGACCATGACTTCGTAGTGCCGCATCAGCGACTCGTCACCTCCCTCTGGACCCGGCCCACTGGGTCGGGGCCCCGGATGGTCCGGGGCAGGGTCTCAATTGAAAGACATGGCATGCTACTCGACCTCGGGGATGTGTACTGGTAGGCGGTGCCCCTGCGGGTGCCGATCTGATTCGCAAGCTGCATCCTGGCACCAGGGTGTGACGGCATCGAGGATCTCCTGCGCCGAGCCGGTGGGAGAGCAGGACGGGGGCGTCCACGCGGCATGGGCCGGGCGGTGGGAGAGCAGGACGGGGGCGTCCACGCGTCGTGGGCCGGGCCGGTGGGCGAGTAGGACGGGGGCGTCCACGCGTCGTGGGCCGGGCCGGTGGGCGAGTAGGACGGGGGCGTCCATACTTCGCGGGACGCGGCTTCAACCCCGCGAGGCGTGGACTCCATGGCGCGTACGTATGCCGCCCCGCGTCCACGCCTCGCGCCCGACCCCGTCAGGGCGCGAAGTGTGGACGTGTAGCGACCGGCGACTGGCTACAGCCCGGCAGCGACGAGGCAATGTCTCGCCTCGCGGAGGTGGCCGGTCAGGTCGGCGACCAGGCCAACTGCGGCGGCCACCGCCTGAGCCGAGCACCTGGGGGACAGACACCTATCCCCTCTCAAGGGCTGACACAGATGTACGAGCCCTGGGCGCCGCTGAGCACGGGCAGACGCTCCCGCCGGACCGGGCGGCCATGACGCCCCGGCACCCCTGTTGGCCATGACGCCCCGGCACCGCTCCGCCGGACTTGCTGGCCAAGACTCCCCGGTACGGCCCCGCCCGACCGGGCGGCCTGGACACCCGCCCGCCGGGGCGGCCGCCGCGGCCGCCCCGGCCGCCCCGGCCGCCCCGGCCGCCCCGGCCGATAATGGCCCGGTACGGCCCCGCCGGCCCGGGGGGCCCGGACACCCGGCCGCCGGCAGTGGCGCCCCCGGCCGGCGCCGGCGGGTCGTCGCCGGCCAGAACGGCACGGGCGGCCGCCCGGACGTCGCCAGTTCGGTCGCCGCCCGCCGGCTGGCTTGGATCCTTTGGTGTTATCTGAGGTGACCTGGGAAACCCCGGGTCGACCGGCCGGATCTCGACAGGCGTTCGCGCTCGGTCAGACCGGCGAGAAGTCGGTAGACAGGTCGGCGGCCAAGTGGTACGCCTCGCAATCGGCCGGAAAGGCACCCGACCGCACGTCGGCGGCCCAGGTCTGCAGGCCGGCCACGGCATGGGCCTTGAGGCTGGCGTACTGACGAACAAACTTGGGCTTGATTCGGTCGTCGAACCCCAGCACGTCGTGGAAGACGAGCACCTGGCCGTCGCAGTGACGTCCCGCCCCGATGCCGATGGTGGGCACCGCAACGGACTCCGTGATGAGCTGGGCCACCACGTCGGGGATCCCTTCCAGCACGATGGCGAAGCAGCCGGCCTCGGTGAGCGCTAGGGCATCGTCGACAAGCCCTTTGGCGGCGTCGAGGTCCTTGCCCTGGACTTTGAAGCCGCCCATGGCGTGAAAAGACTGCGGGGTCAGTCCGAGATGGCCCATCACGGGTATCTCGGCATCGACGATGGCCTCGATGACCGGCACCCGTTTACGGCCGCCTTCGAGCTTGACCGCTTGCGCGCCGGCCCGCACCAGCCGGGCGGCATTGCGCACGGCGTCCGCCCGCCCGGTGTGGTAGCTCATCCAGGGAAGGTCGGCGACGATCATGGGCTGCGGATTGCTACGCGCCACGGCTGCGGTGTGGTGAACGAGGTCGTCGACGGTCACGTGGAGGGTGTCCTCATAACCGAGCACCACCATGGCTACGGAATCGCCGACCAGAATGAGGTCAACATCGGCTGCGTCGGCCACCCGGGCCGTTGGTGCGTCGTAGGCGGTGACCATCACCAGCGGGCGGTCAGAGTTCTTGCGGGCGCGAACCGTTGGCGCGGTCAAGCGGGCAGGCATGACAAGTCCTCCTTTTCCCGTCCAGCGCCACACGGCTGCCGGCGGTGAGCTCATGGTAGCGGTCCCCTCTCGCGGTCGACAACCCACCCGGCGCTGGAGTTCGGATCGCGACCTAGCCCCGCCCCTCGGTGGTGGGCGTCTGCGGCACTGTCGCCGGCGTCGTGCGGGGCGGAACCGTGGTCACTGTCGTCGGAGGCACGGTCGTGGGTGGCTCTGTGGTGCTGCTGCGGGAGGCGTAGGTGGTCGAGGTGCTCGGGGTCGTGGTCGGGGGCGACGTGGTCGTGGTGGTGCCCAGACCCAGCGGGAATTGCAGCCCCGACGCCGCTGGCGGGTTGAGGGTCTGGCCGCCGAGGTAGTAGGCCGGCGGAAAGTCGCCGGCGTACTGCGGGTAGGAGGCCAGCGCCGCCGCCATGTAGTCGTGCCAGAGCTGGGCCGGGATGGTTCCACCCGTCAGGTTGTTGATACCCCGGAATCCGTCCATTGACTTGGACGCCGCCGCATACCCCATCCAGACAGCCGTCGTCAGATGGGGCGTGTAGCCAATAAACCAGGCATCCGTTGAGTTTTCTGTCGTGCCCGTCTTCCCTGCCACCGGGGTGCCCAGGTCGCCGGCGGCGCCGCCCGTGCCGTCCAGGACGACCTGTTGAGCGACGTAGTTGAACACGGTGGCTTGAGCCGACGAGAGCACGACGCGGGTCTGCGGTTGGACCGGCAACGGCAGTACCTTGCCGTCGCCGGTGGTCACCCGGGTGATGAGAAGTGGCGCATGGTAGACACCCTGATTGGCGAAGGTGGCGTAAGCGGCAGCCATCTCCAGGGGGGACACGTCAGCCGTTCCGAGCACCTCGGAGAGCACGCCGTGCAGTTCGGACGTCTTGATTCCGAGCGCCTCCGCCATCTGGTCGAGGTTCCCTGCCCCGAGGGCGTCGACCACCTGGGCCCACACGGTGTTCACAGAGTTGGCGAAGGCGTCGATGAGGTCCATCGTCGGCGCCACGGTCTCGTGCTCGAAGTTGGTGACCTGCCACGGCGTCCCTCCCGTGTTCCCGTGCGGAAAGACAACCTCCGGCGGTGCCGGAAACGTCGACTCTACGGAATATCCAGCCTTGATGAGATAGGCCAGCATGAACGCCTTGAAGGTAGAACCGGCCTGGCGCCCGCTCCCACCCCCGGCGGTGCCCAACGCCAGGTCGACGGTCGAGGTCTGGTATTTCTGTCCGCCGACAAGGGCCTTCACGTCCCCGTTGCCGTCGATGGAGACCAGCGCCCCCGATGGCTCCCCGGCCGCCGGGTTGAGGGAGTCCTGGTTGTTGCCGTACACGGCGTTGTAGGCCTCAGCCTGCAAGGTGGGATCGAGCGTGGTGGTTACCCGCAGGCCGCCGGTGTCGACGAGTGCCTGGCCGTACTTGGCGACCAGTTCCTGGCGCACGGCGGAAACGAAGTAGGAGTCACCTTCCGGGTCTGGTGCGGCGCCCCGGGCTGGGGACACCACATAAGAGGAGAAAGGCATCGCTTCGACGCGGGCCGCCTCTGCTGCGGTGATTTTCTTGTCGCGTTGCATCGCCTTCAACGTGTCCGTTTGGTTGATCCGGGCCTGCACCGGGTTTTTGGCCGGGTCGGCGCTCTCGGGTTCGCGGATCAACCCGGCCAGCAGGGACGCCTGCGGTAGCTCCAACTGGCTGACGTTCTTGCCGAAGTAGGCCTGGGCGGCCGCCTGGACGCCATAGGCGCCCCGGCCCCAATAGATCGTGTTCAAATAGTTTTGGAGAATCTCCAGTTTGGATTCGGACCGGGCTACCCGAATGGCCAGTGCCGCCTCTCGTATCTTCCGGGTGATAGTGCGTTGCGAGGAGAGGTAGGTCTGTTTGACGTACTGCTGGGTGATAGTGGACGCACCCTGGAGCGTTCCCGTGCCCCGAATGTCGTTGACGAAGGCTCTTACGATGCTCACCGGGTTGAGGGCGCCCTCCGTGAAAAAATGCCGGTCTTCGGTGGAGACCACGGCGTTGATGACGACCTGGGGAACCTGCTTGATGGATACGTTGACGCGGTTCTCTTCCGAAAACGACGCCAGCACGTGCGTTCCAGTTGCGTCGTAGACAAACGACGTCTGCTCTAGGGGCGCCGGGCTCGGCAGCGGGATCCGCGACAGGTAGAACAAGCCTCCGGCGATGATCGCGAAACCCAGCAGAGCGATGCCGAAGAACCACCGCCGCCACCGCCACAGTCGCCCGCCGCGTCGCTTCTTGTCGGGAACAGGCGGGGCCGTTTTGGGGGCGCGCCGAGGCGCGGCACGGCGCGGAGGTGTGGCAGGACGCGCGGCCATAAGGGTGGGGTACGCGTCAGGCTAGCGGCGGGGAGCGACGGTGAAGCTTCGCGCCAAATGGTTCCAGGAACACGTGGTGCACACCTCGACCACGTAACAGCGCAGGTCGCGGGTCCCCTTCGACAACCGTGCCACCTCGCCCTTGGAGGTCACACAGATCCCCGATGGGGGCAAGCGGCTCCCGAAGACGTACGACACGAGGCGCACTTTGGCCATTTCACAGATCGGGCAGTCCTCGCGCGTCTCCTCCCCCACGTTGCCCGCCGCTCGCAGCAACTCGGGATGCGCATCGCAGACATCCAGACGGGATAGCCGTCCCTTCTGGAACTCCCGCACGACCATGTTGCGGGCCAAGCGGTAGTCAACGTCGCCGGCCACGCCCGATCCCGCGGTCGCGCCGCGCAGGGCTTCGGGCCGGAAACTCATCACGCCCGCACCCTATCGCCCTGCGCCCGATCCGCATAGCGGGGACCTTTTGGGAAAAAGTGTCGATATATCGACTCGATACATCGACCAGCGCTATACTCGTCGAACGATGCTCGAACTGGCAATCCTGGGTCTCCTGAAAGAGCAGGACCTGCACGGCTACGAACTGAAGAAACGACTCGTGGACACGCTGGGC
The DNA here is from genome assembly GCA_963834775.1 of uncultured Acidimicrobiaceae bacterium. Lineage (GTDB taxonomy): Bacteria > Actinomycetota > Acidimicrobiia > Acidimicrobiales > Palsa-688 > PALSA-693. The sequence goes on along the minus strand of CAWICR010000004.1, from coordinate 171,905 downwards.
TTCGCCAGCGGGGTGTCCTTCGGCTCCCTGTATCCCGCTCTGGGCCGCTTGGAGAAGGCCGGCGCCGTCCGGGTGGTCGAGTCCGGCGAGTCGCCGGATGTTGCCATCCCGCTAACGGGCTCGATCGGGGGGGAGCTGGCCCTCTTCCGGGCCCGTCGGGCCAGCGGGCGGCCGACCCGGGGCGGCCGAGGCAAGAAGGTGTACGGCATCACCGATCGAGGCGCCGTCCTCTTTGAAGAGTTGCTGGCGGCCGAGAGCCAGTCGAATGACGACGACCGGGTGTTCAACCTGCGCTTGGCATTTGCCCGCTACCTGCCGCCCGACGCCCGCCTCGGGATGCTGGAGCGTCGGCGGGCCCACCTGCTCGACCGGCTGGTGCAACTGCGGGCCCGGGTGAAAGCCAGTCGGGAGCGCGCCGACGGCTACGCGCGGAGCCTCATGGAGCACGACCGTGAATCGGCGGAGCACGACCTGTCATGGATCGACCGCTTGATTGCCACCGAGCGCGCGGGTGGACTCGGCCCGCCACAACCCAACCAACCGCCGCCGGAGGTACCGGCGGACTACCGAGGGGCGGCCAGCCCCAGTCTCAAGGGGCTCCGGCCCCTCGCCTATCAGGAGGACAGCACTACATGACCAACAAGATCCGGGTCGCCATCGCGGGGGTCGGGAACTGCGCCAGCTCCTTGGTTCAGGGGGTGGAGTACTACCGGGATGCGGACCCTGCACTGAGCGTGCCCGGGCTCATGCACGTCAACCTGGGTGGCTACCACGTCGGTGACGTGGAGTTCGTGTCCGCCTTTGACGTGGACGCGGCCAAGGTCGGGCTCGATCTCGGCAAGGCCATTTTCGCTGGCCAAAACAACACCATTCGTTTCGCGTCGGTCGGTGATCTGGGCGTGTCCGTACAGCGCGGCCCGACTCTCGATGGCCTCGGGAAGTACTACCGCCAGACCATCGAAGAGTCCCCGCTTGAGCCCGTTGACGTGGCCGAAGCGTTGCGCCAGAGCCGCGCCGATGTGCTGGTCGCCTACCTGCCCGTGGGGAGCGAGGAGGCTCAGAAGCATTACGCCGAGGCCTGCCTCCAGGCCAAGGTGGCGTTCGTGAACGCCATCCCCGTGTTCATCGCCAGTGATCCCGTGTGGGCGAAGAAGTTCGCCGATGCGGGTGTGCCGATCGTCGGCGACGACATAAAGAGCCAGGTCGGCGCCACCATCGTCCACCGCATCCTGGCTCGGCTCTTCGAAGACCGGGGGCTGGTGCTCGACCGCACCTACCAGCTCAATGTCGGGGGCAACATGGATTTCAAGAACATGCTGGAACGCGAGAGACTCGAATCTAAGAAGATCTCCAAGACCCAGGCGGTCACCAGCCAGATCGACAATGGGATCGAAGCCGAGGACGTGCACATCGGCCCGTCAGACCACGTAGCGTGGTTGGACGACCGGAAGTGGGCCTACATCCGTTTGGAGGGCCGCAATTTCGGTGATGTTCCCCTCAATGTCGAGCTCAAGCTGGAGGTCTGGGACTCCCCCAACTCGGCGGGCGTGATCATCGACGCCTTGCGTTGCGCCAAGCTCGCCAAGGACCGGGGAATCGGTGGTCCCTTGTTGGGGCCGTCCGCCTATTTCATGAAGTCGCCCCCGGTCCAATATCACGACGACGAGGCCCATCGCATGGTGGAGGAGTTCGCAGCCGGCTGAGCCCGACCTGAGACCCGTCGCAGGCTATTCGGATCCCTGCGGCAGGATGTCGGTGTGCCAACGGATATTGCCAATCAGTGGGACCGCCAATCGGCGGCCTATCAAGATGTCGCCAAACTGCCGACCAACGTCGCCCACTACGGGCCCGACATTCCGACCGAAGCCGACCTTCGCCTGCTCGGAGATCTGAGAGGCAAGAAAGTCCTCGAACTCGGATGCGGTGGCGCCCAATGCTCGATCGCCTTCGCCAAGCAGGGCGCCACCGCCATCGGGGTTGACTTCTCCGCCGTTCAGCTGGCGCACGCCCGGCAGCTCAGCGCCGAAGAGGAGGTCCGGGTCGAGTTACGCCAGGGTGACCTGGCGGACCTGGCGTTCTTGCGGGCCGATTCCATCGACCTGGTCTTCTCCGCGTACGCGTTCGGCTACGTGGAGGACCTCAACCGCGGTCTTCCGGCAGGTGCACCGGGTGCTCAAAGTGGGCGCCCCCCTGGTTTTCAGTTTGGCCCATCCGGCCTATGACCTGATCGATGACGACGCGGATCCTCCGCTGCTGGTCCGCCGGTCCTACTTCGACCGATCGCCCGTCAACTTCCTCTGGGGCGGGATTCCCTTCTCGGCCTACCACCACACGTTCTCCGAGCTGTACATGGGACTGGTGCGGGCCAGCTATCGGGTGGACCTCATCCTGGAGCCGGAAGTAAATTCGGGCGGCCCCCACAGCCAGGCCTGGCGCGAGACGTACAATTTCGTGCCCCGCACGTTGATTATGCGTGCCCGCAAAGAAGGCAACTGAGAAGGGGACAACGCCGACACCGCTGGGTGGCTTCTGGCATCACGCCAGGAGGACTTTCAGGTTATTTCGAGGGTCGAGAGGAGGTGTCGAGTCAGCATGTGTATGCGTGGGGGGTTGGGAGTGGGGTTGAGCGTGTTGACGTTTGCTGTTTGGGGTCGGCGTGATCGTCTGAGAGGAGGTGCGAACGGTATGTGTATGCGTGGTTGGGAGTGGGGTTGAGCGTGTTGACGTTTGCTGTTTGGGGTCGGCGTGATCGTCTGAGAGGAGGTGCGAACGGTATGTGTATGCGTGGTTGGGAGTGGGGTTGAGCGTGTTGATGCTCGCGATACCGGAGTATCCATCGTTGGTTTTCCCTGATCTACGGAGCTTCTATGAGCCAATCGAAGCTATCTGAGCGTGTGCAGCCTGACGCGGTGACTGAAGCGCCGTTGTCCCCGACGTTCGCGCCTGCGAACGGCTCGGGGGGCCCAGTCGCCGTGTCAGCACCGATATCGCCCTTGGGGTCGCGCTTTCGGCGGCTCTTTCTCGGGAACGCCGTTTCGTCGGTGGGTGATGGACTGGTGTTGGTTGCTTTCCCGCTGCTCGCGCTGACTCTGACGACCAGACCTGTACTTATTGCGGGCGTCGCCATCGCTGGACGCTTGCCCGCGCTGTTATGGTCTATTCCGGCGGGAGCCTTGGTCGACCGCGTCGACCGCCGCACGCTTGTCGTTATCATCAATGTGATTCGGATCGCCGTTCTGGCGGCGTTCGGCGGGTTGGTGTTGGCGGGTCACGACAATCTCGTCGCGTTATATGGCACGGTGTTCGTGCTCGGGACAGCAGACATGATGTTTGGTATCACCACCCAGGCCTGCTTGCCCGCCATGGTCGTGACGAATGACCTGCCCCGGGCTAACGGCTATCTCGCCACGGCGGAGGTCAGCGGGCAGCAGTTCGTCGGACCAGCGATCGGGGGCGTGACTTTTGCCGCCGCTCAAGCCGTGCCGTTTATCGCTGACGCTCTGTCATTCGTAGCTTCTCTGTTCTTGGTTCGCAGTGCTCTGCCACGGGCGATAGACGGGCGCCAGAGGCGGCCGTTCCTCGCAGATATCAAAGAAGGAGTGGCTTGGTTCCTCCGAAACAGATTGCTGCGTCTGCTGGCCCTTGTGGTGGCCTCGTTGGCTTTTTGTCAAGCCATGGTCTTTGCTGAGCTTGTCCTCTACGGTACTCACCAGCTGCATTTGGGACATGCCGAATACGGTCTGTTTTTTGCCGGGGCCGCTGCCGGAAATGTCGTCGGATCGCTTACTGCTTCTCGCATCCACGAGAGGTGGGGCCCGGCGCGGTGCATCGTGGGCGCAGCGCTGCTGGCCAGCACCGCCTACCTGGTTCTGTCTTTCACCTCGTCAGTATTGATCGCCGTTGCGGTCTTATTCGCCGAGGCGGTTGGCGTGGCCGTCGGGAATGTCACAACGCTTTCGCTGCGCCAACGGGTGATCCCTCCTGAGTTGCTCGGACGCGTAGGCGCCGCCTTCCGTTTCCTCCTGTACGGTCTGATTCCACTCGGGGCGTTGATGGGTGGGCTCCTCACTGCCGCGCTCGGCGTCCGGACTGCCATCGGCATTGCTGGGGCGCTCCAATTGGTCTCACTGGCGGCGGCCGCTCCCGCCTTAGTCCGGCGAATCAATCACGTCAGCGGCTCGCTGGCGCAACCTAGGCCGATGTAGTCGCCAATTCGGTCGTTCCGAACCGCGACCTCAGCCGGCGGCGGGGAACCGACGTATCATTTGTCACCCGATGGACCACCACTTGCGAGACGGAGGCGGCAGAAGCAGGCGTTCTCGTCTCGCGGGTCTGGTCGGCCGCCGGGGCGGGAACGCTGTACCGCGCCGTGCCACTGCGGATATGGATCCTGATCTCCGTGCTTGCGCTGGTAGGGGCTCTGGCGTGGGCTGCCGCCATAGAGCGGCTGTCTCCTCAGACTGTTCACCACTCGCTTCCGTGGCCGGCCGTTGCCATCGCCATCGTCGGGGCTTCGCTCCTGACAGTTTCGTTCCTGGTTCGGGGCCAACCGGTCACCTTGGTACCGTCGGAGATTCCGTTGGTCGTGGGCATCGTGTTCCTGCGACCTCCGGATTTGCTACTGGCCGCAGTGGTGGCGCAAGTCGTCGTCGGAGTGGCCAAGCGTCGGCCGCCTTCAAAGGCCGTCTTCAACGTGGTGACAGTGGCGTGTGCCACCGTGGCTGCGCTTGCTAGCTACCGACTCATCTCAGACGGCTCTTCGCCGGTTGAATTGCGGGTTGGGCGGCTGCTGCCGTCGCCGTGGTGGTAGCCGACCTCATCATGATGAGCTCGGTGCAGTTAGTGGTCGCTGTCAGCGCCAGACGCTGGCCGCGCGATCAGTTGGTGGCGGCGTTACGGGAGTCGGCGACGGCCGTACCTATCGCCTTGGTGCTCGTCTTGACCGCGGTCAATGCCGTGTGGGCCAGTCGTTTCGCGGCCTTGCTGTTCGTGGCTCTGGGCATCATGGCGCTGGTCGGGCAGCGCTCCAGTACCGAGCTTCGCCGGCGATACGCCAACCTGGAACGTCTCTACCGGTTCGCCGAACGGACTAGCGGAGTGTCCGAAGTTGACGAGGTCGTCCTCTCGATTTTGCGCCATGCCCGGGAGGTCATGGGAGCAGGCGCGGCCGAACTCGTCCTATCGGACCGCGACGGTTGCTTGTCATACAGCCTCGATGAAAACGACCAGATCGTCAGCACAGTTCGGGCCGAGCCCGGCGGGCTCGAACAGCTGGTGCAAGCGTCCGGTGTCGGCATGCTGGCCGCCTTTGATGATCCGCGCCCGGAGGTGGGCTCCGCGCTGGCGGAACGGGGTCTCCGTTTTGCTATGGCGGCGCCGATCACCTTCGGCGAGGACCTCAGGGGCGTGATCATCGTCGGTCATTCGGAAGGGTCGGTCACCTTCGACGGTGAGGACCTGCGCCTCTTCGAGGTTCTGGCGTCCCACAGTGGGGTCGCAATTCGAGGTGGTCGACTGCTCGACCGGCTCCGACGGGAAGTCCGGGCCCGGGAGCACGAAGCGTTGCACGACAATCTGACCGGCCTGGCCAACCGCAATCTCTTTGACCGCTTCCTCACGCAGTCGCTGCAAGAACGGTCGGTCGGGCGCCTGGTTGCCGTGATGCTCATGGACCTCGACGGCTTCAAAGAGATCAACGACACCATGGGCCACCACGTTGGCGACGCCGTGCTGCGGGAGCTAGCCACTCGGCTCACTGCGGGCGTCAGCGAGCACGGCATCATCGCCCGTCTCGGTGGTGACGAGTTCGGCTTCGTCCTCCCTGACCTGCCGAGCGCCGAACGTGTCGGTGAATTGGGCCACGCCATCCTGGCTGAACTGGAGCGGCCCGTCGGGGTGGACGGCTTGGCGCTCGAACTGCGGGCCAGTCTGGGCGTGAGCATTGCCCCCGAACACGGCGAGGAGCGCAGCGCGCTGCTGCGGCGGGCGGACGTCGCCATGTACACGGCGAAGAGCGCGGGCGGGGGAATCGAGGTCTACGACCCGAGCGGCGACCGCCACAGCACCCGGCGCCTGATCTTGGCCAATGAGCTGCGGTCGGCGCCGCGGAGTGACGCCATCGAGGTCTGGTACCAACCGGTCGCCAACCTGGCCAGCGGCAAGGTAATCGGTTGTGAAGCTCTGCTGCGCTGGCACCACTCCCAGCACGGAGCCATTCCGCCCGAGGAATTCATCCCCTTGGCAGAGCAGTCCGGCATCATCAGCGAGCTCACCTGGTGGGTTCTCGACGCCGCCATCCGACAGGCCCGCCTTTGGCAGGACCAGGGTCAGAACCTGGGTGTCTCGGTCAATATCGCCGCTCGGACGCTCCTGGAGGCGGACCTGTTGGAGCGCCTCGCCCGCATGTTGGAGATGACCGGCGTGGCGCCTCGGTCGCTCACTCTCGAGTTGACCGAGTCATCGATCATGGCCGACCCGATCCGGTCCGAGAAGGTTCTCGCCGCATTGGGAGAACTGGGTCTGCGGGTGGCAATCGACGACTTCGGCACCGGCTACTCGTCGCTGACCCGACTGAAGCAGCTGCCGATCCACGTGGTCAAGATCGACAAGTCGTTCGTGATCTCGATGAGCGTCGACGAGGGCGACCACGCCATCGTACGATCCACGATCGAACTGGCTCGCAACCTGGGCCACACCGTCGTCGCAGAGGGGGTCGAGAACCAGATCACCTGGGATCGGCTGACTGAACTCGGTTGCGACTGGGCTCAGGGCTTCTACCTGGCTCGGCCCATGACCGCCGCCAAGTTTGACGTGTGGCTGCGCCAGCGCCGGCGGGGTCATCTTTCGCTGGTGCCACCAGCAGAGGATGGGTTCGGAGCGTAGACCTGCCTCGCAGGGCGAGGATGGCCCGGCCGGGGTGGTCCGGGAGCGGAGGTTCCTCGGTGCCGCTTTATAGGTGCACGATCTTGTCCACGCTTCGTGCCCTGCGACCCCTCGGGCGCGAGGCGTGGACCAGGAGGCGCGCATCTGGGCGTGATGGCGTCCACGCTTCGCGCCCCGGGATGGGACCGCCCGGAGGTATGGACCGCCTCGATCAGGGCTGAGTCGCAGCTCGGTGAGCCGGGCCCGGAATGGCGCTTGTGCGCGGTGCGGACCCCTACCTCGGGCTGATCGCAGGGCCCACAGATGTGGAGGTGCCCGCCCTCGTCGCCGCGTCCGGGCGAGGGGGCGGCGCCGCGGCGAAGGACGCCTTTGGTACCCGGAATGGTCCCCCCACCCGATCTCCGGTCACCGGTTCCAGCCTCTACTGGGCGCTGGCGCGACACCTCGCCTGATCGCGCCGCCCACCAGGCATCAAGGCGTCGCCCCGCCTCCTCCTCACCGAGGGGCCCTTCCTCCAGCCGCAGTTCCAGCAAAAACGACAACGCCTCTCCCACGTCCCGCCCCGGTCTGATCCCCAGCCGGGCCATGACCTGGTTGCCGTCGAGGTCGGGCCGGATGGCGGCAAGCTCCTCCTGGGCTCGGAGCTCGGCGATACGGTCCTCGAGTTCGTCCATCCGCCGGGACAACGCCCGGGCTTTCGCGGCGTTGCGGGTGGTGCAGTCGGAACGGGTCAGCTCGTTGAGCAGGTCGAGCAGCGGTCCGGCGTCACGCACGTAGCGACGCACGGCGCTGTCGGTCCACCCCATGCGATAAGTATGAAAACGCAGATGCAGGTCGACGAGCTGGCTCACCGTCTCCACGTCCTCGGTGGAGTAACGGAGGGCCCGCATTCGGTCCCGGGTCATGCGGGCACCGACGACCTCATGATGGTGAAAGGTCACGATCCCCTTGGGTCCGAACGACCGCGTCTTCGGTTTGCCCACGTCGTGGAAGAGGGCGGCTAGGCGGAGCAGCCGCTTGGCTGAAGTGTTTTCCACCACCGCGATGGTGTGGGCAAGGACGTCCTTGTGCCGATGGATGGGGTCCTGTTCCAGCGCCAACGCAGGCAGTTCGGGCAGAAACTCATCAGCCAGGCCGGTGCGGACCAGGAACCATAAACCCTCCCCCGGCTTGTCGACCACGATGAGCTTGTCCAGCTCGTCGCGGACGCGCTCGTCGGACACGATGTCAAGTCGGGCCCGAAGCGTCATGACGGCACTGGTGAGCGCCCCGTCCGGAATCAGGCCGTAACCGGCGATGAATCGAGCAGCCCGCAGCATGCGCAACGGGTCATCGCTGAAGGACTCCTCCGGCGCAAGCGGGGTCCGTAACCGCTTCGCGGCCAGGTCGTCGACGCCCCCAAAGGGGTCGATCAGCGTCAGGTCGGGGAGCGACAGGGCCATGGCGTTCACCGTGAAGTCCCGCCTCGAAAGGTCAGCTTCGATGGCGTCGGCGAATATCACATCGGGCTTGCGGCTGTCGGGGTGGTAGGCCTCGGCCCGGTGGGTCGTGATCTCTAGGCGGCGATCGCCGAGCCGCAGACCGATGGTGCCGAAACGCCGGCCCTGATCCCACACCGCGTCCGCCCAACCGGCCACTAGCGCCTCGGTGTCGTCCGGCCGAGCGTCAGTGGTGAAATCCAGATCGGCGTCGTCATCGAGTCGGCCGAGCACGGCGTCCCTCACCACGCCGCCGACCAGGTACAGGCGAAACCCTGCGTCGCTGAACCGCGCCGCCAGGCTGCTCGTCTCGGCGAGCAACAGTCGCAACCGCTCCGGAATCACGACCGTGCAGAGTACCGTCCGGGCCGAGATCATCTGGGGCGTTTACCTAAGGGCCGCCCCCCGGCCTGACGCCAAGGTGTGTCGGTCAAGCCGCGTCCCCCGATTGTGGCATCTAGTGCCACTATAGGCCATAGAAAATTATGATATTCGGCCAATCTGGCCGTCGTGAAGAAGACCGCCGGCTACGAGGTCTGCAACAGCCCCGCCGACTGCAGGGCTACCCGGAAGTCGTGGGCGTTGGTGGCTGCTGCCATGGCGGCCCGCAACGACACCTCGCCCCCCTTGAACAGTGAAAACAGGCTCTGGTCGAACGTCTGCATCCCGTGGTACTCACCGTCTCCGATGAGCTCTTCGATGCTCTCGCCCGGGCTTCCGGCCGGGTCGATGATCCGATCGGCGATGCGGCCGGTCACGACCATGGCCTCGATGGCTGGCACCCGCCCTTCCCCGGAGCTGTGCGGAACCAGCCGTTGACTGATGACGCCCTTGAGCACGCCGGCCAGGGTTAGCCGGACCTGGCCTTGCTGGAACGGCGGGAAGAAGTCGACGATGCGATTGATCGTCTCGGTGGCGTTCGTGGTGTGCAGCGTCGAGAGCACCAGATGGCCGGTTTCCGCCGCGGTGAGGGCGGCCCCGACCGTCTCGGTGTCGCGCATTTCCCCGATGAGGATGACGTCGGGGTCCTGGCGCAGCACCCGGCGCATGGCCTGGGCGTAGTCACGGGTGTCGGAGCCGATCTCCCGCTGGCAGACGATCGACCGCTTATCCGGATGCAGAATCTCGATGGGATCCTCGATGGTGATGATGTTGGCCGACCGTGTCTGATTGATGTGGTCGATCATGGCCGCCAGGGTGGTGGTCTTTCCCGAGCCTGTCGGACCGGTGACGAGCACCATGCCCCGGGACTCCTCGGCCAGGCGGGTGACGATCGGAGGCAGGCCCAGGTCCAGGGCGGACAAGGCGGCAGGCAGGACCCGCCGCAGCACCATGGCAGCGGTCGCCCGCTGGCGGAAGGCGTTGCCGCGAAAGCGGCCCAATCCCTCGATCGACAACGAGAAGTCCGCCTCGCCCGTCCGGTGAAACTCCTCGATCCGCTCTACCGGCATCACGATCCGGAGGCATTCGTCCACCTCGTGCGCGTCGACAACCGGAAACGGAGTGGGACGCAGGTCGCCGTTGACTCGCACCCGGGGCGGGGAGCCCGACTTGATGTGGAGGTCGGATCCGCCCACCTCGGTCACGTGGGCGATGATGGTCTGAAGGTCGAGCATCGCCACGGCTATCGGGCTGCCGCCGCCGCAGGTTTAGTTGGAAAGGACCTGCCCCCGTTGAGATTCCGTTTTTACCCTTCACTCGAGATGGATGCGGCGAGCCCGGTCGACGTTGGCGCGTCCTGGTCCACCACCGGTTGGTCCCTCGGGGTGCAGCTTGATACCGGCCAGCGCGGCCATACACGCTGCCGTGGAAGCGGCCACCGCTTCGAGGTCGTAGCCACCTTCGAGCACGAGGAGCCGGCGCCCGGGCTGGACGAGCCCGGCGAGTCGGGAGGTCATGTCCGCGAAGTCGCCCGCTGATAGATGGAGGTCGGTGAGCGGGTCGGCGCGATGGCCGTCGAACCCGGTCGAGACGATCAACCAATCCGGTCGTTCCCGTTCGGCCAGCGGAACGACCACTTCGTCGATGGCCTGGAGATACACGTCTCCGGTCGCACCGGGCGGGACGGGGATGTTCACCGTGGCGCCTGTGCCGTCGCCCTTGCCGACCTCCTCGAAGCGGCCCGTGCCTGGGTAGAGCGGCCATTGGTGGAGCGACACGTAAGTGACGCGACCGTCTTCGTAGAAGGCGTCCTGGGTGCCGTTGCCGTGGTGGGCGTCGATATCGACGATGAGGACCCGCTCGCCGGCTGCGGCCAGGCCGGCGGCGGTAACGGCCACGTTGTTGAACAGACAGAAGCCCATCGGTCGTTCCGGCGTGGCGTGGTGGCCGGGCGGGCGCACGGCGACGAAGCCGGCATCCGCCTCTCCAGCCCGCAACCGGGCGACGGCGTCCAGGCCCGCCCCGGCGGCAACCAGCGCGGCGTCCCATGAGGCCGGCACGACCGCCGTGTCGGCATCGATACGGCCGCCCCCGGCGCGGCAGAAGTCCTCGATGGCGTCAACGACTTCAGCCGAATGAACGCGCGTCAGCTCGGCCCGGGTGGCCTGCCGAGGCACCACCAGGAAGGCCGCTCCGGCGCGGCACGACTCCTCCAGCCCGCGGCGCACCGCGCCCAGTCGATCCGGCCGTTCGGGATGGCCCGGGCCGGCGAAGTGGTCTTCGCACGCCGGATGCATCTCGACCAGGATGGGAATCGGGGCCATCCCGCCTGAGGCTAGGCGCGCCCTGTGACATTGCGAGCGGTGCGGTCTGTCGTGCCATCTGGAGCACTAGCGTTGTGGCGCCGTGACCGACGTGCGCGCCCCGCGGGGCCTCAGGTGAGTGCTGCCTCGGTGGACGTGATCCGCTGGGGTCACGAGCGGGCCCGGACGGGCAGGTGGCGTGGCGACGACGGGGTGGCGTTCATCAATCCGGACCCGGACGCCCCGCTCCCATCAGCCGAATTTCTCCGGCGCTGTCTCACCACCCTGGCGGCGCGCGGGTATGACCGGGTGGTCACCGGGGCCTTGTCTCCTCTAGAGCAGGCCGGGTTCCTGGCCGCCGGATTCGACGTCCAGGAGCGACTGCACCTGCTGGGCATCGACCTGGCGCAGACGCTGCCGCCCGTTCCCTCCGGTTATCCCCTGCGCCGCGTCCGCCGCCGCCGCCGGGCCGAGATCCTGGCGGTCGATGAGGCCGCCTTTCCTTCCTTTTGGCGGTTCGACACCGGTGGGTTGGCGGACGCCCTGCGGGCGACGCCCGCGGTACGTTTTCGGGCTGCGATCGCGCCAGAAGGGGCTATCGCCGGGTATGCGATCTGCGGGCGGGCGGGGGCGCGTGGCTATGTGCAGCGGCTGGCCGTCGACCCCAACCGTCAGCGGGCCGGCACCGGCCGCCGGCTGCTCCTGGACGGCTTGACCTGGATGCGCAGGAGGGGCGTAGGCCGGGCGCTGGTAAACACTCAGGTCGGCAACCAGGCCGCCCTGGCCCTGTATCTGCAGATCGGTTTCGAAGAGGAACCGGTCGGGCTGTCGGTGCTCTCAGCCGGCCTCCGGTGATGCCTTCCCGGACCAAGCCCCAGCCCGTCCGCCGAAGGCCATCTCGAATCTGGCGCGGCTGTCCGAGATCACCATCATCATCGTCCGTCGGAAGCCTGTCCTGGCGGCTGGTCTGGGCAGTCCTCGTTGCCGCCGGGACCTTCTGGATCGCCCCGGCTGGTTCGTTTGCCACGTCCTCGTCGCCGGCGGGTGGCGTCTCGTCTCCTGTCGACGAAACCAGCGTCGCCTCTGGCGTCACGAGTGGTCCGGCCAGCGTCGTGTTGCTGGGCCAGACGGCCTACGTGGAAGCGCCGAAGGGCGTGTTTCGGATGCGCCTGAAAATCACGGCCAGAGACCCTGCCGACGACCAGCTCAGGGTCAACGTGTACTCCCGCCTTACCACGCGCACCGGCTTCGATGACGCGCTCGACGGGACAACCCGGCGGATATGTGATTTACCCGCTCACACTCCAGATCTCCAAACTGCCGGTTGATCCGGCCGGTGGAGTGGACGTCGATATTCCGATCGATGAGGTGTCCACCAGTTCCGACGTTCCTACCTTCTACGCCGCGGCGGGCAGCGCGGTATTTCCAGTTCAGGTCGGCGTTAATGACAGCTCTGGCGATCCGCAAGGCCGGCCGCTGAACACCTACCTCGTGTACGCCGAGCCCTATCCGCAGTCGGGGCTCCCAAAGCTCTCGGTGTCGGTGGTGGTGCCCATCCACAGCCCACCGGCCATTGATGCCAAGGGTCAGATCGGACCGCTTTCCAGCACCGAATCGGCTGCCCTGGCTGGCCTGGTGAGTGAGCTGGATCGGTACGCGGCGGTTCCGATCAGCCTGGGAGTAACCCCGCAGACGCTTGACAGTCTTGCCGGCGGGTCTGCGGACGACCGCGCCACCCTGGCGGACCTGGCCCAGCTGGTGCAAGGCGGACGATCACAGGTGTTGCCGGCGACGTACGTGTCGGTGCCGATGCGGGGCTGGGAGACGGTGGGCCTGGGGCTGGAGCTGGGCCGGCAGCTGGCGGCTGGATCCTCGGTGCTCGCAGGTGTATTCGGCTCCGCTCCTTCCGAGCGCACGTGGGTCGTCAATGGCCCGATCGACAGCGCCACCCTCCAGGAGTTGCAGTCCGGCGGGACCAGCCACGTGATCCTTCCAGACGCTGAATTGAGTGCGCTTCCGGCCCTGGCCCGCACGACCACCTTCGCCCTTCCAACCGAGCTGCTGGGCTCAGGCCCCAAGACGTCCGTGTATGGCGCCGATCCGGGTCTGACTGCGGATTTCTCGGATGCCGGCGGCTCGGTGTTGGCGGCCAATCACTTGTTGGCGGAGTTGGCCATGATCCAGCTGGAGACACCGGGGCTGACGCGGGGTGTCGTGGTGCTACCGCCGCCGGACTGGACTCCCGATCCCGTTTTCCTGGAGACATTGCTGGCGGGGCTGGCGGGACACCCCCTCCTGAACCCGGTGACCGCCTCAGGGCTGTTTGCGGCTGTGCCGGTGGCTTCGGTCCAGCGGTCCCTGAGCGTGCCGGCGCCCTCGACGTCCGCCCCAGGCGGGGGTCAAGTGCCCACCGGCTCGACCCCCCCGGCGTCTTCCTCGGCTGCCGGGACATCCCCGTCCACGGCGGGGAGCGGGGAGAACACGGGCGGTACCTCCACCACGCTGTCCCCGGGCTTGCTTGCCGACGCGGCGGCGCAGCTGGGTGCCGATGCCAGCACCATCCGCACTGCCCGCGAACGGCTCTCGGGGCTGGAGGCCGTACTGCCGCGGGCCACCCAGGAGGCGGAGGAACTCGATCGGGACCTGCTCACCGCCGAGTCGAGCGATCTGGGCGAGGCCCAGCGTCAGCGGCTCTTGGGTCAGGTCTTCACCGCCAGCAACCGCGTGACCCGATTGATCACTTTGCCCCGCTCCTCGTCTATTACCTTGACGTCGACCAAGACCCAACTCCCTTTGACCGTCTTGTCAGCGCCGGCCTTGCGGGCCCGGGTCGAGCTGCGCCTCAGCAGTCAGCGGTTGATTTTCCGCCAATCCTTCCCCCCCGAAGGACGATGCCGCGTCCCTACGCCCACCAGCGAAGTGTGCGACCTCACGCTCACGACGCAGAACACGACCATCAAGATTCCGGTGGAATCGAGGTCGTCAGGAGTGTTCCCGCTCGACGTGTCGCTGTGGACGCCGGACGGATCCCAGATGCTGGTTCGCGACCGGGACACCATCCGCAGCACGGCCGTGTCTGGAGTGGGCATCGTGCTCATCGCCGTGGCCGTGGTATCGCTCGGCCTCTGGTGGGCGCGCGACCTCCACCATGGCCGGCGAGCTCGCCAGCTCGTGCCCGCCCCTGATGATGACGGTGACTACCCCAGCGAAAATGGAGCACGGGGTGAACCAGGCGGTGCGGTTGGCGGCGAGTCCGTCCTGGCAGATCCCGACGCGGCGGTTCAGGATTTCTTCGCCACCCCGATTCCCCAGTATGGGGAGCGACCATCCCGCCCGCGCCCGTAAGAAATCACTTTTCGAATGGCTCGGTGTCACCATTGCTTGTTGGTGGCGGTCAGAGCGAGAGATCCCGGCACCGACCCGGGCTCGGACCAAAGGGGGAACATGCCTGGCATCCGAGTGGTGACTGACAGTGCCTGCGATCTGCCCGACGAGCTTCTGGCCGAGCTCGGTATCGGCCTGGTGCCGCTGCGGATCAGGTTCGGCGCCGAGGAGCTGACCGACAGATGTGAGCTGTCCACCAAAGAGTTCTGGTCTCGTTGCCGGAACTTCGACGGACTTCCGGAGACGTCTGCGCCATCCCCGGGGCAGTTCCAGTCAGCGTTCGAGGCCATGGCCGCAGACGGGGCCGAAGGAGTGGTCTGTGTCACCTTGTCCGCCAAGATGTCGGCCACCATCGAGGCCGCCCGGCAGGCCGCCCGGGCCCTGGAGGGCTCGTTGCCGGTACGGGTCGTCGACTCGCGCAACGCCACCATGGGCGAGGGTCTGGTAGTCCTGGAGGCGGCCACACGAGCCGGTCGCGGCGGCAGCCTGGACGAAGTGGCTGAGGCAGCCGACAGGGTCGTGGACCAGCTACACGTCTACGGCGCGATCGACACCCTGGAGAACCTGAAGCGTGGCGGCCGGATCGGCGGAGCCCAGGCCTTACTGGGATCTGTGCTCTCGATCAAACCGGTGATACGGGTGGCCGACGGCATCGTGCAGAAGGAGTCCAGCCAGCGCACCCGGGGCCGGTCCCTCCGCTATCTGGCCGACAAGGTCATCGCCGCCGGCCCGATCGCCCGGCTGGCGGCATTCGGAGCCGATGCGCCGGACATGGAGGAGTTTCTCGCCATGCTTGACCCCGTCCATCCCACCGAGAAGGTCTTGCTCGGGGATGTCGGCCCGGTGATCGGGGCCCACACTGGCCCCGGGGCCATTGGGGTGGCCTGGCTTCCGGCCTAAGGGCGCGCTCCGTGGTCGCTAGGCCGGTGGGTCGGTCCGGTGGGTCGGTCCGGTGGGTCCGGTCGATTCTGTCGGTCCGGTCGGTCGAGCGTGGTCCGGTCGGTTGTGGGCGTGATCGCGGCCCAGGAGTGGCGTTGTTGACGGGGACGATCCAGGACCTAGCGGTAGCGTAAAGCCGTGGGTGTCCGCGACCTCCCGCCTCCCCTGGAGGCGGGCCGCATGCTGGGCGGGCGGTACCGGTTGGTGGTGCCGATCGCCCGCGGCGGCATGGCCGAAGTCTGGGAGGGACACGACGAGGTGCTCAGCCGCGCCGTCGCCATCAAGCTGCTGCAGGCCCACCTGGCCGAGGACGGCATCTTCCTGGAACGGTTTCGCCGAGAGGCGGTGACCGCGGCCCGCCTCGCCCACCCCGGCGTGGTGTCCACCTTCGACACCGGCGTGGACGCCGGTACGGCGTACATCGTCATGGAGCTGGTGCGGGGGTACACGTTGCGTCAGCTTCTCAACGAGCAGGGCCGGTTGCC
The DNA here is from genome assembly GCA_963834775.1 of uncultured Acidimicrobiaceae bacterium. Taxonomy (GTDB): domain Bacteria; phylum Actinomycetota; class Acidimicrobiia; order Acidimicrobiales; family Palsa-688; genus PALSA-693. The sequence goes on along the minus strand of CAWICR010000004.1, from coordinate 156,053 downwards.
GCCCTGGCTGGCGGTGGGATCGCCCGCCAAATCGCCGACGTCCTGATCTACGCCCATCAAGCTGGTCTCGTCCATCGGGACATCAAACCGGCCAATGTGCTACTGACGGACGACGAGTGGGGCGGTCTGCGGGTGAAGGTGACCGACTTCGGTATTGCCAAAGCCGGCAGCGGTCTCGGCGCCGACCTGACCCGTACCGGCATCGTCCTTGGCACCCCCAAATATCTGAGTCCGGAACAGATCAGCGGCAAGGAACCGGACGCTCGGGCTGACCTCTACTCCCTGGGTGTCGTGCTCTTCGAGATGATCAGCGGCGCCCCGCCGTTTGTCGGCAATACGGACATGACCACGGCCCTGGCCCACCTCAATGACCGTCCCCCGCGCCTCTCCTCCCGGGCTCCGGACGTGCCGCCGCCGCTCGACCGGCTGGTCGCGGATCTTTTGGCGAAAGATCCCCAGCGCCGGGTGCCATCGGCCTATGCCCTGCGCCAGCGGCTTGACGAGCTCGGTCTGTGGGCCCCGGGGCCAAGCGGCGGTAACGGCCGGCGGCCTGGCTGGCGCCACCGCGACGCCGTGCGCGCCAACCGGCTCGGTGGGCACCGTACCTGGTCGCACCGGGCCTTCGTCCACCGGGTCGGCTCCTCCGGCGTCTCCCATCCTCGTCGGTTCGGCCAGGGAGCCTCCGCGCCCCGGGTGCGCTCACCGCAGTGCTCGCCGCCGAAGGTAGGGGCCCGGCGCGCCCGAGCGGCCCCGGAGCGGGCTGCCGGGGGTTCAGCGGGGACCCCCACCGGGTGAAGGCTCCCTCCGGTGGCGTTACCGGGCGTGCGCCCGGCGCCGCCGGGTCTGCCCCAGCCGCCAGGAGGGGCGTCTTCCGGCGTGGGCCGGGCGGCCCTCCCGGCGCCGGCCGGGCCCGGGGCTGGTCGTACTTGGCCTGGTCCTGGTCGGGGCGGTGGTGGCGGGCGTGCTGGTCACGTCCCACCACGGTCGGACGCCGTCTGGGGGGCCACCACCGCGCCGGTCGTCACAGGTCGGCAGATCACGACGGTGTCACCATTCATGCTGAGCGGCAGACCTGACGACCCGCAGGGTCTCCAGTACTCTCTACGACCACAACCTGGCGACCGCCTGGCACACCGATCAGTACTCGACGGCCGCGTTCGGCAACCTCTACCCGGGCCTCGGCCTGAACATCAAGCTGGCCGCGTCCGCGACGTTGCGTCACCTCGTGGTGACCTCGCCTGCCGAAGGCTGGGCGGCCCAGACCTACGTGTCAAGTCGGCCTATTGCCAGCGGGCAACCACTGGCTGCTTGGGGCCAACCGACAGACATCAAGACCGGCATCTCGGGGTCGGCCACCTTCAGCCTCGGAGGACGCAAGGGCGAGTGGGTTCTCGCTGTGGCTGACCCACTCTGAGTGCGGGACGCACCGTTCCAGGTGACAATCAACGAGATTGCCGTTACCTGACGCCTCGGGCGGAGGAGCGGGGTGCGACCACGCCTGGTCCCCCACCCGTGGCCTTGGCCCGGTACCCAGCAGCCATCGGGCCGGCCCGCCGTGACTAGGCTGCCGGCATGGCAGACCAACCGCCGGTGCCGCCCGCGACCAGAGACTGGACGGTCGAGGTCACGGATCGGATCGAGTCAGTCGTCGGCGCCGTCCGGGACAAGACGGCCGTACCTGCCACCAATGCCGCCAGGCTCCTGATCTTCGGGTTCGTGGCAGGGGTCCTCGCCATGGTGGCGTTGTTCATGCTGGCCCAGGGACTTCTCCGGATCCTCTACGTCTACCTGCCTATTCACCCGCTCGCCAGGAGAGTCTGGGTTGTTGACGCCATCGTGGCGGCAATATTCCTCGGCTCCGGGGCGTTCCTCTGGCTGAGAAGAGAAGCGAAGCCGAGTTAGGAGCGTCCTGGGTGAGCGAGTTGGCGGACAGTGCGCTGAAGTGATCATCATCGGTTCGGGGCCGGCCGGCCTGACCGCCGCGATCTATGCGGCCCGAGCCAACCTGGCGCCGCTGGTCATCGAGGGCCAGCCGTCATCCACGAGTGATCAGCCCGGCGGCCAGCTGATGCTGACGTCGGAGATCGAGAACTTTCCGGGTTTCGTCGAGGGCCTTGCCGGTCCCGAGTTGATGGGCAACATGCGGGCCCAGGCCGACCGCTTCGGCGCCGAGTACCTGACCACCAAGGTCGAGCCGGGTCGACTTCTCGTCTCGGCCGTTCCGGGTGTGGGCGCCGGATCCGTCCACCGGGGAAGAAGTCGAACACCGGGCCCGCACCGTGATCGTCGTCGACCGGGGCCCGATCCTTGATGCTCGGGCTGGCGGCCGAGGAGCGACTTCTCAGCCGGGGCGTCTCCACCTGCGCCACTTGTGACGGCTTCTTCTTCCGGGGTCAGCACATCGCCGTCATCGGTGGCGGCGACTCGGCCCTCGAGGAGGCCATGTTCCTGACCAAGTTCGGGGAGACGGTCACCGTCATCCACCGCCGTAAGGAGCTCCGGGCCTGCAAGATCATGCAGGACCGGGCGTTCAAGAACCCCAAGATCAAGTTCGTCTGGGATTCCGTGGTCACCGACATCGCGGTGACACCAAGGTTGAAGGGTTGCATTTGCACAACGTGGTCACCGGGGAAGACTCCTTTCTGCCCGTCGGCGGGCGTGTTCGTCGCCATCGGCCACGTGCCGAATACGGACCTGTTCGCCGGCCAGCTGGACATGGACGAGGCCGGCTACCTCCTGACGGCAGCCCGACTTCGACGCGCCACCAATGTGCCCGGGAGTGTTTGCGTGCGGCGACGTCCAGGACCACACGTACCGCCAGGCCATGACTGCGGCGGGTACGGGGTGTATGGCCGCCATGGACGCCGAGCGGTGGCTGGAGGCGACGGCCGCCTGAGCGCCGGGGCGGCACCGCCGCCTGAGCGCCGGCTGCGCCTCACACCCGCCGCGGTACGCGGGCCAGATGCCCGGTGCGTCAGCGGTGATCGGGCTGGTGAATGTGACCGGCATGACCTGACCTCCGCTGTTACACCTATGGACGATCCGGGGAGAGTCCTCGGGGAGTCAGAGAAGAAGGCGATGACAGTGACGCAGCATGAGCTGACCCTCACGGACCAGACGTTCGATGAGGAGATCAAGTCGGCGACCGAGCCGGTGCTGGTGGACTTCTGGGCCGAGTGGTGCGGTCCTTGCAAGATGGTGGCACCCGATCCTCGACGAGATCGCCGCAGATCACGCCGGCAAGCTTCGCATCGGCAAGATCAACATCGACGAGAACCTGGAGCTCGCCCGCCGGTTCGATGTCATGAGCATCCCGACCATGATCCTGTTCAAGGACGGGGAGCCCCAGCTGCGAATCATCGGCGCCAAGGGCAAGGGTCAACTCCTCCAGGAGCTGCACCCCTTACCTGTGACAGCTCGACGCCCCACTCCGGCCGATAGCTGTCCACACCTTTAACCACAGTCTGTGGAATGAGGTACAGGGCTCGATCCTAACAGTCTGATGGAAGCTCGAAGGACGTCCTTGACGAGCGCAGCCGGGCAGGCTCGAGGGCTCAGGTGCGGCGTCGGGTTGCCGGCTCCGTCATGGCCCGGTAGATCCGCTCGAGGTCCTCGAGGGTGGCGAACTCGATCGTCACCCGACCCCCTTGGCACCGAGGTTCGACCTTACGCGGGTGTCGAGGTGGGCGGAGAGCAGTTCCTCGAGTTCCAAGACGCCGGGTGGTCGGAGCTTGGGAGCTGGCGGACTGCCAGCGCCGGCTCGGCGGTCGCGTCCAAGCTCGTTGCGAGCCTTGACCGCGTCCTCGACGGCGCGCACCGACAGCTGCTCGCTGACCACCCTGCGGGCCAGCGCCTCCTGGAAGGCCCGGTCCGGGGTGCCGAGCAGGGCCCGGGCGTGGCCGGCGGTCAGCTGCCCTTCGCTCGATCAGCTTCTGCACCGTGGGCGGCAACTGGAACAGCCGCAGGGTGTTGGTGATGGCCGCCCGGCTCTTGCCCGACCCGCACGGACAGCTGCTCGTGGGTCAGCCCGAAGTCCTCGATGAGCTGCTGGTAGGCGCCGGCCTCCTCGAGCGGGTTGAGGTCCTCGCGGTGGAGGTTCTCGATCGAGGGCCTGCTCGACGCTGTGCGAGCTCCGAGGCGTCACGGACGATCGCCGGGATGGTGGGAGCCCGGCCCGCTTGGCCGCCCTCCAGCGCCGCTCCCCGGCCACCAGCTCGTAGGCGCCGTCTTCGACCGCCCGTACCAGGACCGGCTGGAGGACCCCTACCTCCCGGATCGACGCGGTCAACGAGGCCATGCGCTTCCTCGTCGAAATGCGTCCGAGGCTGGTGGGATTGGGCCGGATGGCCACCACTGGGATCTCGAGGAGAGCAGATGACCTCGGTCCCCGACGACCTCAGTTGGGATGAGGGCGCCGAGACCCTTACCTAACCCGCTGCGGCGCGCCACCGCTAACCTCCTTGGCCAGCTCCCGGTAGGCGATCGCCCCTCGGGAGGAGGAGTCGAACACGATGATCGGCTGCCCGAAGGAGGGTGCCTCCGACAGCCGACGGTGCGGGGCACGACGTTGTCGGCATACCCGGTCCCCGAAGTGCTCGCGGACTTCGTCGACCACTTGCTCCGCCAGCTTGTGTCCGGGCGTCGTACATGGTCAGGATGATGGTGCTCACCTCGAGCTAGGTGTTGAGGTTGGACTGCACCAGCCCGACGTTGCGCAGCAGCTGGCCCAGCCCCTCCAGGGCGTAGTACTCGCACTGGATCGGCACGACGACCTCTCCGGCCGGCGGCCAGGCCGTTGACGGTCAGCAGCCCGAGCGAGGGGGGGCAGTCGATGAGGATGAAGTCGAAGTCGGCTCTCGACCGTCTCGAGGGCTCGGCGCAGGCGCAGCTCCCGGCTGAAGACCGGGACCAGCTCGATCTCCGCTCCGGCCAGGTCGATGGTGGCGGGCACGACGAACAGGTTCCGGAGGGTGGTGGGCTCGATGACGTCCTCGATCGGGACGTCGTGAAGGATGACGTCGTAAACCGAGGCGTCGAGATTGCGGGCGTTGATCCCGAGTCCGGTCGTGGCGTTGCCCTGGGGGTCGAGGTCGACGACGAGGACCCGATAGCCGAGTTCGGCGAGCGCCGCGCCCAGGTTCACGGCGGTGGTCGTCTTTCCGACGCCCCCTTTTGATTGGCAACCGCCAGGCGGCGAGGCAGTCGGTGCGCCGCCGCCGCCGGATGCTGCCGGGGACCGCTGGTAGCCGGTTGGACCGGCGTCAGTGCGGCGAACTCGGACGCGGCCGCGGACTCGCTGGGCACGGGGAAGTCGTGCCCGTTGCCGGCGGTACCTCCGTCCGATCGCGTCGGGGTCGGATCCTCGGAGTCCGCCGATGGCGGTGCGGACGGACTCGTCGGTGCGGGCGAACGCGGATCGCCGATCAGCACGGGCGAACCGGTTGTAGGCGTGCGGGCTGGCGTGGCCGGTTGGGCGGATTCGTCACCCGGAGTCGAGGTAAGGCGGGTGGCGTGAGCGTGATCGTCCGGAGGAGTGGCGGACCCGCCGTCGTGGCCCATAGTCGGTGAGGGGGGTACAGTGCCGGCCGCCGCAGGCGCGACGGGCCCGGCGGGCGGCGAGGCCGGGTCGGTATCCAGGCTTGGGGCCGCCTCCGCCGGCAGATTCGGCCGTCGACGGGCGGTGAGTTCGGTTCGTCGCGCCGAGCTCGGAACCGCTCGAAGATGGAACTGGCCCAGTCTCGCCGCTCATCGGGCTCGCTCACTTTTTCATCATCGGTGATCCGATGCACCCAAAGCAAGCACCTGTGAAGTTAACCTTTAGGGTTGTGGGGGCCGGGGCGCCCGCTGCGGTGGGCAACCGGGGCGCCTTCAGCCGCACCGCCCGAGCGGACTGCTGCCTCTGCATCCACCCGGATTGTTCCACGTGTTACCTTACGGTGAAACAACATGAGCCCCGACAGGTCCCGACCAGCAAGGCGGGACCTCAGCCGGACGGGCTCGAGAGGCAGGACCCGCACATGCCCACGGAGTATGAGATCGGTCTCCTGGTCGGCCTTCTGATCGGCGAGGGACACTTCGGCGGCGATGGCCGGCAACCGCAGCTCACGCTGCGCATGCACGTCCGACATGAGGCCTTGTTCCGGTGGCTCGAGCGCACCTTTCCCGGCGGAAGACTCGACGGTCCCTACAGCCACAGCGGGCGGGACTACTACCAGTGGATGGCTCGCGGCAGCTACCTGAGAGACGAGTTAATGCCTCTTCTGGCCGACCGGTTGTCGCCGGATCTGGACGACCACAGCTTCGCCCGCTTTGCCGCCATGCAGGACCGCTACCGGTCAAGAGAAGGTGGGGGGCGCCGGAGTGGCCGATCGTCGCCGCCTGCGGTCCCGTCCGCCTCGCCAGCCGGCGGCCCGGTCTCTCCGGATCCAGACCCCGACAATTCGACCTCCACCGTCTTCCGCCAACTTCGTCGCCAATGGCCGGTTGAATCTGGTCAGGCGGCGGAATAACGCCGGGACTCAGAACAGCGGCCGCTTGACGGGAACGCCTACCCGGCGGGGATATCGCTCCGGGCAGGAGCGTGACCTGAACCAAGGCCTGGTAGGCCGTGGGCTGCGTCACCCGGTCACCGACGCTAAGGCCCAGACGATCGAGGCCATCCGGGTCCCAGCGAGCCGGCCGGCCTCCGGGCGGCTCCGCCACGATCAACTGTCCGCAGACGCGAAGGAAGGGAGAGCCACACTCGGCCGTGGCCGCAGGAGACGCGAAGCCCCGCGCCACGACCAGGTCGAAACTGCCCCGAAGCTGGCTGCGGGCCGCCATTTCGGCGCGTTCTCCAACCACTCTCGACCTGGTCTCCGAGGTCGAGGCGTTCGATAGCTTGAAGTAGAAAGTCGGACCGGGTTTGGCTCCCGTCCAGGAGCACCCAGGCCGTGGCCCGGTCGGCCATGGCAAGTGGCAACCCGGGCAGCCCCCCACCACTGCCGAGGTCGAGCGCCCGCTCTGGTCTATTGGCCAGGTTGGCGTAGAGGTCGAGGGCCCGCTCGATGTGCGGCTCGATCGGTCCGGGCCCGAGAAATCCGAGACCCTGGGCCGAGCGCAGGACCTCCTCCAGGACCTGGCGCCCCGCCGGATCGATCAGCGGTCGTTTGGCAGCACGACGACGCGCCGTTTGGGCTCCTCGCCCTCGGAGACCGTGGACACCCCCTCGATCGGGGTGATGGTGTCATGTACGACCTTGCGGTCCGCGGCCGACATGGGCTCGAGGACGGTGCGGGCGCCGCTCTGCTTCACGCTGCTGGCGACCTGCTGGGCGAAACGCGCCAGGGCCTCGGAACGCTTCTGCCGATATCCGCCGACATCGACGTGAATATCGTCCGTTGCCGGCCCCGGTCTGATGGTGGACGACGGTCCGCGTCAAGTCCTGTAGCGCCACCAGGGTTGACCCTTTCGGGCCGATCAACAGACCCAGGTCCGACCCCTGCAGGTGAAGGTCGACCGTATCCTCGTCGGGCCGGACGATCTCCACCGTGGCCTCCACGCCGAACTCGGCCGTGAGCTGGGTCAGGAAGTCCCGGGCGATCTGTCCTTGCTCGTCAAGTGGTACCTGCAAGTTGTTGCCCTCCTGCTGATCGCTGTCCGCAACACCGTCGTGGTCTCCTTGGCTCGCCGTAGCTGCGGGATTAGCGCTTCTGCGGGGCGGGCGAGGCGCAGATTCAGATTCATCCCCCGACATGGATGGTCCTCCTGATCCTGTCGATCCCGCCGATCCGCGCCCGCTCCGCCGACGAGGGCGGGACGGCCCGTTGCTCTTGCCGGCAGTCGCCGGGTCGGTCGCCGCCATCACGGCCGACACAGCGGGGCCGCCGTCGGGCTCCGTCGCTCTGTCCGATGCGGGTGCCACCGTCACCGAAGCCTCGGCGTTCATCGCCGTTGCCACGGTGCCACTGGCATCTCCGGCGACGTCAGTGCTGTCGCCCGACCGGGGACCCGTCTCTTCCCCGCTGGTGCGGTTGCGCCGCCGGCGATCGCGGCGGTCCTCTTTGGCTCGGGGCGCTGTCGGCCGGACCCGGGCCCGGACCCGGGCCTCGCTACGCAGTCGTCCGAAGAGCCCGGCCCTGGCCTCTTCGAGCACTTCGAACTCGGCGTCGGACTCGTCGACCGCCCAATTCGTCGAGGGCGGCTTCCTTGGCGTCCTCGACGGTGCGTCCCGTTGTTTCGACCCACTCCATCGGCTACCTCCGTCGCTTCCGGTTCGTCCGATGACTGCTCTTCGGGGGCGGCTTGGCGGCCCGACCAGGGGATGATCCGGTTGGCTTTCCGTTGCTCGAACCCTGGCTGGCATTGCCGCCATTGCTGCTCGCTGGAGCCGAACTCGATCGCCGTACGCGGGGCCGGGGCTTGGACCCGCTCGACGCGGGGGCTGCGGCTTGGACCCGCTCGAAGCGGGGGGTGCAGGCTTCGACGGGGCGTCGCTTGGCCCGGCGTCGTCGGTCTTGTCGCCGTTGCCCGGCGCTCCCGCTTTTGGCGGGCTTTGGCGGAGCCGAGGGCTTTTGCTGCTGGTCCGTGGCGGCGGCCAGCAGTTCCCGGAAGCGGCCCCGCCCACCCGGCGGGCCCGTGGACGCCCCGGTTGCACCGCCTCCGCCGCGCCCGCGCCCGCCGCGTCCGTCGCCTGCCGGTTTGGCCGGTTTCTTGCCCCGACCGGCCCGATCGTCATCGATCTCGTGGGTGTGCGCCTCGACCTCGCGGACCTCCTGAGCGACCAAGGTCCGACCTTCGGGTCGAAGCGGTACATGGCGTCCTGCTGGACGATTCGGCACACGTTTGACATGGCGTAGTAGAGCAGAACGCCAGCCGGGAACCTGACGAACAACACCACGAGAGAAGTGGCAGGTACTTCATGAGCCGCATTTGCGGATTTGCAGCTGCGTTCGGGTTGCGCGACATCATCTGGGAGGACTGGACATAGCCAGTGACCGCCAGGACCAGCACCAAGATCCAGTAGGGCAGCGCAGCCCAGACGCTCGCGTGGTGGCTGAAGGCACCAAGCGACAGGTCCATGCCAAACGCCTTGAGGTGACCCCCCGCGGCGACGATGCTCTTGTACATCTGAGTGCCCGGCGACAGGTACTTGGGCTCTGATACCCCGTTCACGGTGTGGCTCAGGCCCGTGATGACCCGGTACAACCCGAAGAAGATCGGCAGTGGAAGGAGCATCGGCAAGCACGAGCCGAAGGGGCTGACGTTGTGCTGGCGGAAGAGGTCCATCTGGGCCTGAGCAAAGGCCTGCCGATCGTCTTTGTGCTTTGCCTGCAGCTTTTTCAACTCGGGCTGCAACTTCTGCATGGCCAGCATGGAACGGGTGCTCTTGAGGGTGAGGGGCGAGATGATGAGCATCCACAGCACGCTCAGCACGATGATGGCGATGGCGTAGTTCGGAATTACGGCGTAGATTCCGGCCAACACCCAGGCGATGGGCTTGGCGATGGGGTCGAGGATGCTCCCCGCGGCCTTGTGGGCGGTGCTGGCCGTCGTGGAGGTCGTCGAGGACGCGGCGGCCAGCCAGGCCGCAATGGGGATGCTCACAGGTTTCTCATTCGTGGAGGGGGGGGTTGAGGAACGGGGTCGTAACCGTTGGGACCACCTGGCCGACACCGTCCCAATCGTCGCAACGTGAGGCCCAACCCGTGCCAGGCGCCATGGTGGGTCACCGCTTCGACGGCGTAGTGGCTGCAGGTCGGCGTGAACCGGCACGGCGACACCCGACCGATCCGCGCCAACTGGTAGGCCCGGATGGCCACCACCAACAGCCGGGCGACGAAGCCGCTCGCTGCCTCAGCCTGGGACTCAAAGGCTGGACCGGCGAGCGTCACAGAGGGGTCTTACCGCGCTGGTCATTGAGCCTCGATTTGCTTGAGTACTTTCACCAGAACTCTTCGCAGGTCGTCGTAGGACAAGAGCGCCGCCTCAGGGCCGACACCTATTAGGTAGGACCCGGGTCGCAGCTGGGGGGCTGTCTCCCGGACCAACATCCGCAATCTCCGCCGCACCCGGTTGCGCACGACGGCCGATCCGACACGTCGTCCGATGGTGTAGGCCACCCGCGGCGGCTGGGCCGGATCACCCGGCACCCACGATACCGTGATCGGCCCGCTCCGGTGGCGGCGAGCCTGGCGTAGCGAGAGAAATGTGTTTCTCCGGTCGATCCGCCAGATCAGGCCGACAGCCGATGACGCCCTTTCCGGCGGCGAGCCTTGAGGATCGCCTGGCCGGCGCGTGTCGACATGCGGTGACGAAATCCGTGGCGCTTGGCCCGCTTCCGGTTGTTGGGTTGGTAGGTTCGCTTCACTCATTGCCTCCTCGGTTCCCGGCAGCGCGACCAGTCGCCGGTAGTCCCGAGCGAAGGGGGTGCGCGCCAGCCCGCGCTGGCCCGCTGGCACGTCCAGAGATGGTACCGCAACCGCTCAAAGACCGCCACGCACGCCCCCGAGAAGCGAGGCGCATCAGCCCCACCCCTTAGGCTGACCAGGTGCTCATCATGGCTGCCGCGGCGACGAGCCCCGTCGAAGACCGCGGCATCATCTATGAACTGCTGAGAAGCATGGGTGTCAGCCCCTCTGACGCCCACACCGTCCAGGTGTACCTGTCGGGACCGCTGAAGATCCTGTTGATTCTGGCGCTGGCGTTTGTCCTGAGCCGGATTGTCGGCGGGCTTTCTCGCCGCTTGGTGCGGTCGCTGCGGCTGGTTTCTCCGCTCGTGCGCAGCACGCCGCGCGGCGAAGACCGGGCCCGCACCCTCACTGGAGTATTCGCCTCGGTGTTCCGCCTCATCATCTGGGTCGTGGCTGTCTTGACGATCCTCGGCGTGCTCGACATCAACCTTGTTCCCTTCGTAGCCACGGCCACGGTCATCGGCGCCGCCGTCGGCTTTGGGGCCCAGACGCTCGTGAAGGACTTCCTGTCGGGCGTGCTGATCCTCGCCGAGGACCAGTACGGCGTCGGCGACAGCATCGTGGTCGGCTCCGGCCCTAACGCCACCACCGGGACCGTCGAAGGCGTCAACCTCCGCACCACCCGGTTGCGGGGACTGGACGGCGTCGTGTGGTACGTGCCCAATGGGGACATCCGCACGGTCGGCAACAACACCGAAAACGACAGCCAGGCTCTGGTTGACGTCGTCGTCCCGCACGGCACCGACCTGGTCCGGGCCGGCGCGTCGGCCGAGGGTGCTGCTCAGGAACTGGCTGAGGATCCGGCCTGGCGGAACGTTTTCGTCGGGCTGCCCGTGTTCGCCGGCGTGCAGTCGACGGACCAGAACGGGGTAGTGCTCCGGGTCATGGCGTGGACGCGGCCCGGCCAACATTTCCGAGCTGGCCGCGAGTTGCGGCTCCGGATTCTCGAACGTTTGCGCCGTGAGGGGCTGGCCTGGACCGATGGAGCGGGCGCCGCTGGCGATCAATCGCCTTCAACTGCTGATCCAGGCGAGCCTCGGCCTCAGTCCGGGCGGCCGCCCGCGTGAACCTCTCGCTCAGGATGAGCGTCCATCGCCGCCGGGGTTTGCGGTCAACCCGGTTGTCGGCGGTACCGTGGCCGGGGGTCCCCGGCAGCGCGGGCCGGTTTAACGCGAAGCAACCGAACGAACCGAAGAATCCGAAGCATCCCAAGAAGGAGTGTGTCGATCCATGACGACCGCCGTGATCGTTGACGCTGTACGGACCGCCGGGGGCAAACGACATGGGCGGTTGTCCGGCTGGCATCCTGTCGACCTCGCCGCCGAGACGCTTAAGGCTCTGGTGGAGCGCAACGACCTCGATCCCGGGATGATTGACGACGTCATCATGGGCTGTGTCAGTCAGGTGGGCGCCCAGGCGGTAAACGTTGGCCGTAACGCCGTGCTGGCCGCGGGCTATCCCGAGTCCGTGCCGGCAACCACTATCGATCGGCAGTGCGGCTCGTCGCAGCAGGCTCTCCATTTCGCCGCCCAGGGCATCATGGCTGGCCAGTACGACGTCGCCGTGGCCGCGGGAGTGGAGGTCATGAGCCTGGTGCCGATGGGAGCCAGCGTGGGTCAGGGCGTGGGGGCGCCCTTCGGGCCCACCGTGGCTCGCCGCTACGAGCCCGTCGGCGGTCTGGTGCCGCAAGGAATCTCCGCCGAGATGATCGCCGACAAATGGGCGCTCTCGCGGGAGGATCTGGACCGGTACAGCGCCCGCAGCCAGCAGTACGCCGCCCGGGCCACCGTGGAAGGCCGTTTCGAGAGAGAGATCTTGCCGGTTGGCGCCAAGCACAAGGACAAGGAGACCGGCAAGATAACCGAGTCTGGAGATCTGGTCACCGTGGACGAGGGGATCCGGCCTGACACCACGGTCGAGACCCTCTCTCACCTCAAGCCCGCCTTCAGGCCCAACGGCAAAGTGACCGCCGGAAACAGCTCTCAGATCACCGACGGCGCTTCAGCTGTGCTCATCATGAGCGAAGAAAGAGCGTCCCAGTTGCGACTCACGCCCCGGGCCCGCTTCCATACCTTCGCGTTGGCCGGAGTGGATCCCGTCACCATGCTCACGGGCCCGATCCCGGCGACCACCAAGGTGCTGGAACGGGCCAAGCTGACCCTCGACGATATCGACCTGATCGAGATCAACGAGGCCTTTGCCTCGGTCATCCTGGCCTGGGAGAAGGAGCACCATCCCGATATGGAGCGGGTCAACGTCAATGGCGGCGCCATCGCTCTCGGCCACCCTCTGGGCTGTTCAGGCACCAAGCTGATGGCTACCCTCCTCAACGAGTTGGAGCGCACGGGGGGCCGCTACGGACTGCAGACGATGTGCGAGGGGGGCGGCATGGCCAACGCCACCATCGTCGAGCGCCTGGGCTGAACGCCGGACGAGGAGGCTTCGGACGCGGCCCGTGCCGTGACCTCGCTCGGTTTCCACATGTTGTGGACAACCCTGGGGAGCGTCACACGTTTGTAACTTCGCGGCCCCGCTCGTTCATGTGCGTGTCGCCTCGGCGACCCCTTCAGTGGTAACGGGTCGCGGCGATGAAGCCGGCAACGATGAGTCCCAGCCCCACGAAGAGATAGACGTTGTTGGCGCCGCCCGGCAGGATGCCGAGGTAGTTGAGAACGATGCACAGCAGACCCAGCCCGAAGAACGTCAGGATCAGCACTGGCACCCATGGCGGGCTGCTGCGCACCTCGCTGGGTATCGGGGGGGTGTAGCGACCCGAGCTCGTCGGTGCCGTTCCGCCCGAGCTCGCCCGTCGAGGCGGACCACCTTTGGGCGTGACCCGACCGGGTGCGTCCTTGGTCTTCCTCGGCATGCTGCGATGTTAGGCCACGCCGGTCAAGGCGGGACGGCGGCGTCACCCTCTGGGCTATTTTGGTACCTAAACCAGCTATAAGCTGGCAAAGATACCAAAATAAGTTGTGGGTCGGTGACATGCAGCCGCGGCCGGTCCCGCCCCCGGGCGGCCGGACGGCGCGACCCGCCCACTACCCTGCCCCGTGGTGGCCCGCATCCTGGTAATCGACAACTACGACTCCTTCGTCTACAACCTGGTGCAGTACCTGGGCCAGCTCGGTGCCGAACCGCTGGTGTTCCGCAACGACGCCATCGACGTGAGCGCAGCCCGCTCGGCGCGGCCCGATGGATTGTTGGTGTCACCCGGTCCGGGCCGGCCGGACTCGGCGGGCGTGAGCAAGGCGCTGATCGCCGCCCTGGCCGGCGAGCTGCCCGTCCTCGGCGTCTGCCTCGGCCATCAGTGCATCGGAGAAGTGTTTGGGGGCCGGGTGGTCCGCGCCCCGGTCATGCACGGCAAGACGTCGTCCATCGCTCACGATGGGCGCGGCGTATTCACCGATCTACCGGACCCGCTCGTCGCCACCCGTTACCACTCTCTCGTCGTGGAGGGGTCCGCTGTCCCGCCCGATCTGCACGTTTCGGCCCGGGCCGAAGACGGCACCATCATGGGTATCCGGCACCGCTCCCTCCCCGTCGAGGGGGTCCAGTTTCACCCGGAGTCCGTGCTCACCCACGGCGGACACCGGTTGTTGGCGAACTGGCTGGCCGTATGCGGCCAGCCTGAGGCTCTCGCCGCGGTCCCGGCCGGACCCGCCGGACCCGGAGCCGCCGGACCCGGAGCCGCCGGACCCGGAGCCGCCGGACCCCCTGGACCCGCCGGACCCGGACCCGGACCCGAATAGCCGAATATCCGCCGGCCCACCCCTAGGTGGTGGTTGGCGATCCGGTCGTGGTGGGGGTCGTTGGAGGGGCCGTGGTTGGAGGGGCGGTGGTCGATGGGGCCGTGAACTGGCCGATCACGACGTTGACCGTGGACCCTTTGTTCACGGTGGAGTTCGGTGTGGGATTCTGGCCGACGACCTTCCCGTCCTGGGCCTGGTTGGTGGTCGGTTGGTTGGCGAAGCTCCCGGTCAGGCCGGCCGCCTGGAGGGCCGCGCTGGCCTGGGCCTGGGTGTCGTTGCTGAGGTCGGGCACCGTCACCTGGGGCACCCCGGACGACACGTAGACGGTCACCGACGACCCGATGGGCAGCTTGGAGCCCGCCGGGGGGTCCGTCCGGGTGACGCGGCCGAACTGTACGGTGCTGGACGGTTCGCTCACCTGGTCTGCGACGACCAGCCCCAGGACCCCGAGCTCCTGCCCGGCCGCACTGGGGGTCTGGCCGACCAGCGACGGGATCGGAACCTGCTGCTTGCCGGTCGACACCACCAGCTGTACCGCGGATCCCTTGGCGCGTTTGGTGCCCGCAGGCGGGTTGGTACTGATGACGCTTCCGGCCGCCACCGTGTTGGATGTGGTCGAAGTACTGGTGACCACGAAGCCGGCCTTCTGCAATGCGGCCGTAGCCGTCGCCTGGGGCTCACCGGCGACGTTGGGGACCGGTAGCTGCACCGGTCCGCTGCTGACGACCAGCACGAGAGGCTTGTCGCTGTGCATACGGGTGCCGGGCGCCGGTTTGGTGGTCACCACCGTGCCGACGGGCTCGGCGTTGGTTTCGGACTGCGTCGACACGTTGCTGAAGCCGAGCGTGTGCAGCTCGCTGGTCGCGGTGCCGACGGGTTTGCCGACCACATCGGCGGGGACAGTCAGGGTCTTCGCAGAATCCCACCAGCCGAGCGAGCGACCCAGGAAGAACAGCACAACGCCCAGTAGGACCAGCAGCAGGATCAAGCCGGCGATGAGCCAGCCCCGGCGGGACGGCTCGTCGACCGGGCGGCCCTCGCCGGGGCCCGGGGCCGCCGGTACCGCGGCGGTGGGGGCCACTCCCTGGACGCGGGTGGGGTCGGCGCCCACCGCGGCCAGGCCACCCGCGGCGCCACCGACGGCGGCCGCCACCCGGGTGGGCTCGACGGCGGCCATCACCTGCTGACCCTGGCCGAAGCGGACCAGGTCGGCCCGAAGGGCGTCAGCGCTCTGGTAGCGGAGCTCCGGCTCCTTGGCCAGCGCCTTCATGACGATGGCCTCGAAACCAGCCGGCACGGCCGAATTGACCGCGCTGGGCGGGTCTGGCTCTTCCTTGACGTGCTTGTAGGCGATGGAAACGGGGCTGTCGCCGTGGAACGGCGCCTGGCCCGTCACCATCTCGTACAGCACTACACCGAGCGAGTACACGTCGCTGCGGGCGTCCACCGAATGACCCTGCGCTTGTTCGGGTGAAAAGTACGTGGCGGTGCCCATGACCGAGCCCGTCTGGGTTAGGTCTTCGGCGGCGCCGGCGCCGATGGCCCGAGCGATGCCGAAGTCCGCCACCTTGACCTGCCCGGAGTTGTTGTCGATGAGGACGTTGCCCGGCTTCACGTCCCGGTGAATCACCCCGCGTCGGTGAGCAAACTCCAACGCCGCGGCCACGTCGGCGCCGATGGCCGCCGCCCGACCCGGTTCCAGCGGCCCGTCTTTGAGGATCGAAGACAGGGTGCGCCCGTCGACGTACTCCATGACGATGAAGTACGTCCGTTCGCCCTGGCCCCAGTCGTAGATGGAGACGATGTTGGGGTGGGTCAGATTGGCGGCCGCCTTGGCCTCTCGCCGGAAGCGCTCGACGAACGCTTGGTCGATGGACAGCTCCGGGAAGAGGACCTTCAAGGCCACGGGGCGGTCGAGCAGCAGGTCCTGTGCCAGGTACACCTGCGCCATGCCGCCTCGGGCGATGTGCCTGATCATTTCGTAGCGGTCGCTGAAGACCTGCTGGGAGGACATTCGAATGTCAGCCTAGGGGGAGGGGGATGCGGTCATTGCGGCACTCCGCTAAAGCATGCCAATACCGAGAGGGTGATTTGTGCACATCTGTCGGCGGATCCGCACCAACCCGCCGCAGAACCCGACAACCGCGGCCCCGCCGGCCGCCGTCGCCACTCACGACGAGGCACCAGGTGTAGTGAGGTACGCCTCGATGATGGCTTTGGCGATGGGAGCAGCCACCGTTCCGCCGGTGAACTCGTTCTCGGGGGGTTGGTTGGTCAGCAGCACCGCCACCGCGATCGTCGGCGTCGTCGCGGGGGCGAAAGCCACGAACCAGGTGTCCACCTTGCCGGTGCCGGTCTGGGCCGTGCCCGTCTTACCCGCGACTTGTACGCCCGGAATCTGTGCCGCGGTACCGGTTCCGGCGGGATTATTGACAACAGAGAGCATGAGCTGGGTGAGCTGGCTCGCCGTCGCGGCTGACGTCACTCGCAACCAGGGTTTCGCTTGGTACGTGCTGACGATCTGGTTTTGAGAGTTCGTCACGTGGCCCAGGATGTGGGGGGTCATGATCGTTCCCCCGTTGGCGACTGCGCCCGCCACCATGGCCATCGTCAAAGGCGTCGCTTGTACGTCCTGCTGCCCGATGGCCGAGTAGGCCAGGCCCGGTCGGTCCTGCACAAAACTGGCCGCGCTCGGAAAGGTCGATTGGGCGGGGAATGGCAGGTCGATCGGCGGCGTCTGGTTGAACCCGAACGCCACCGCCTGGGCATTGAGAGCCGTCCCGCCCAGGTCCAAGCCGATCTGCCCGAAACCCGTGTCGCACGACACCGTGAACAGCTCCGGCAGCTGCCCGCCGCACTCCTCCCCGCCAAAGTTGTGCAGCTCGTTGGTGGTCTGGGGCAGCGGTAAGGCCGACAGGGTCGGGTACACCTTGGTGGCCAGGGCCGGTTTGTGGTCGTAGACCGCCCCGCTGGTCACGATCTTGAAGGTCGAGCCTGGAAAGAAGCGCTGGCGGTACGCTCCGGGGGCCAGTACCCCACCTGGCTCGGCGAGGAGAGTTTTGTAGTTGGCCTGCACCTGGGCCTGATTGTGTCCGGACAGCAGATTGGGGTCGAAGGACGGATTCGAGTACATGGCCAGGATGGCCCCCGTCTTGGGATCGAGGGCCACCACCGAGCCGTCCCGCCCCGCTAGCTCGGTTTGGGCGAGCTTCTGCAGTTTGTCGAGGACCGTGAGGGTTATCGACTGGCTCTGGTCGTGCTTGGCGAGCAGGTTGCGCAACTGGCTGAGGCTGGTCGGCAGCTTGAACGGACTGCTTTTGCCTGTCAGCACCTTGTCGTAGGTCCGCTCGGCGCCGTCCGCTCCGTAGGTGAAGGAAAAAAAACCGGTGATCTGAGAAAACAGCGCCCCGGTGGGGTACTCGCGCAGGTATTTGAACTGGTCGTTGGTCGCTATCGACGTAGCGAGGGTGGTGCCATCCGCGGACACGATGTCGCCGCGCTTGGCCGTGTACTCCTTCACGATCGCCCGGCCGTTCAACGGATTGGCCTCGAGTGCGGGAGCGTGCACGAGCTGCAGCCAGTTCAGCTGCAGGAACAAGGCCACGAACAGCACCATGATCCCGAGGCCGAGGAGGCGGATCTGCCGGTTCATGCCGCCGCCGACCGGAGCACGGCGTCCCCGCCGGTACCGACCAGGGCGGGGGTCTCGGTGTCATGGGAAATACGCAGCAGCAGTGCCAGCAAGATGTAATTCGCAATCAGAGACGATCCGCCATAGGACACAAAGGGCAGAGTGATCCCGGTCAGGGGGATCAATCTGGTTACACCGCCGACGATGACAAAGGTCTGCACTCCGAGGATCAGCGAGAGACCCGTTGCGAGCAGCTTCTCGAAAGGACGGTCGCACCGCATCGCGATCCTCAGGCCCGTCCCCACCATGAGGAGATACCCAATAAGCAGCGCCGACGCCCCGACCAAACCGAGTTCGTCGGCGATGACGGCGAAGATCAGGTCGGTCGACGCTTCGGGTAGGTGGCTGGCGTTGCTCTGCCCCGGGCCTTCTCCGAACAGTCCCCCGGCCGAGATGGCAAACCAGCCCTGCACGATCTGGTATCCAGTGGTGGAGGCGTGGGGCCAGGGGTCGAGCCAGCTCTGCACGCGCGTCTTGGCGTGCCCGATGACCTTGAGGGCCAGCACAGATCCGAAGGCGAAGAGAAGGGCCCCCAAGCCGAGATAGACCGCCCGGCCGGTCGAGACCCACAGCATTCCTACGAACAGGGCGAAAAAGAGGAACGACGAGCCCAGGTCGTTCTCCGAGAAGAAGATCAATAATGACAGCCCCCAGGCCGCCAGCATGGGGGCGAGGTAGCGGGGATCGAGGACCAGGAACCGCCCCACGCGGCGGGTCCCTCGACTCAGCAAGTCGGCCCGCTCGACCATCACCGAAGCGAAGAAGATGGCGAGCGCCAGCTTGGCGATCTCGCCCGGCTGGAAGTTGAACGATCCCACGTGGATCCAGAGACGGGCCCCGTTGATGTTTTCGCCGATGCCCGGCAGAAGGGGGAGTAGCAGCAGGCCGATGCCCGCGAAGGCGAAGCTGTACCGGTAGCGCTCGAGGTCCCGAGCTCGGCGCACTAGGAGCAGGGTGACGATGAAGGCGCCGATGCCGAGCGCAGTCCATACGGCTTGCAGTCGGGCTTCGTTGGTCGACAGGCGAGCGATGAAGACATAGCCGATGCCGTTGAGCAAGCCCGCCGTGGGCAAGAGAATGGGGTCGGCGTTGGGAGCTAACCGCCGCACCGCCAGGTGGGCGATCAGCAGGAGACCGAAGATGATGCCCAGGAACGGCCCGATGTTGGCGGGCAGGTTGCCGGCCTTGCCCAATCCCGCCAGGGTGTACAGGCCGCCGGACAGAATCACGGCGAGCACGATGAGGCCGAGTTCGGTCCGTCGCCGGGCCGGGGTAGGGACGGTGGTGCTCACGTGGTGGACGGAGAGGTCGAACGAGGGTTCGCCGCCGGAGGCTCGGTTGCCGACTGGGCCGCCTGTCGCTCGGCCACCAGCCGGTCGACGTACTGGCGGGCGGCCGTCAGGCTGGGCTCTTCCTGGCCCGCCGCCAGGGTCGGAATGTGCCGCGATTCAATTTGGTCGGTGGTGACCGTGGTGGCGTCGGCGACCGTCGGTTGAAACCAGAGCACGCCGCCCGGTCGGCCTTGAAAGATGGTGATGCGATCGCCGGTCAGCCCGACGAAATAGCCGCTGCGGGCGTACCAGGCCACTCCGATGGCGGCGGCCCCGAGGAGCAGTACCAGGGCCGCGCAGTAGACGACGACCCGGAAGGTGATGAGCCGAGGCCGGGCGCGCCGCCGACGGCGGGGCGGCCCCGCAACTGATAACGGTGCTGCGGCGGCGGACACCGCGGAGGTGGCGTCTTTCTCGTCATCCGACCCACGGTCCACCTCGACGAGGACGACGGTGATGTTGTCGTTGCCGCCCCGGCGTTTGGCTTCTTCGACGAGCTCCTGGGCCGCCTGCTGAGGGTCCGCCAGCCGGCGCAGGACGGAGGCGATATGGTCGTCGGGCAGCTCCCGCGGCAGGCCGTCGCTGCACAGCAGGAATCGATCGCCTGGTTCGACCTCGAGGGGAAACAGGTCGACGGGAACCTCGGGGTCGACACCAAGGGCCCGGGTCATGATGTTGCGCCGGGGGTGGAATTCAGCCTCCTCCTTGGACAGTCGTCCTTCGGCGACGAGTTCCGCCACCAGGTTGTGGTCGGAGGTGACCTGCGTCAGGTTGTCGTCGTGGAAGCGGTACAGCCGTGAGTCGCCGACGTTGATGGCTGCCAGCGCGCCGTCGTCGACGAGCGCCAGGGCCACCAGGGTCGTCCCCATGCCCCGCATGTCGGGGTTGGCTTCGGCCTGATCCCAGATGGCCCGATTGGCTGCCTGAGCCGCGCCACTGAGGTTCTCGGCGGTGGGCTCTCCTGCTTCGAAGGCCTCCCGGAGCTGCCTGATTGCCGTCGCCGACGCCACCTCGCCCGCAGCTGCCCCGCCCATGCCGTCGGCGACCGCAAAGAGTCCGGTGGCGACGAGCAGTTCGTCCTGGTTGTTGGAGCGCACCAGGCCTACGTCGGTTGCCCATCCGGCCCGCAGCTCGATCATCGCTGCACTTCCAGCGTGGTTTTACCGATCTTGAGCTTGTCGCCCTTGCGCATCGCTACCGCGCTGGCGACCTTCTTCTTGTTGAGATAGGTGCCGTTGGTGGACCCGAGGTCTTCGACAAACAACTGGCCGTCTCGCCGAAACACCCGGGCATGCAACTGCGACACGAACGTGTCGTCCGACAACGGAACCCCGCAGCCGCCGGCCCGTCCCACCGTCAGTTCGTCCGCCAGCGCAAACGCCTGACCCCGCCGTTCGGGTGGCTCCACCACGACCAGCCGCTCGTCGCCGCGACCGGAGCGCCGGCCTCGACCGACGCTCGGATCGGCCGCAGGCGGTGGAGGGGGAGCCGGGACGGGCGCTGGCTTGGGCTCACGCAGCTCCATCCACACCGCCCGCAGAACGCGCAGGAAGAACAAGTACAGGATGGCCAGAAAGATGTACTTGAGGAACGTCAGAAGCGGATCAGACACGGTCCCGGGGGACCCCTTAGAGCCGACGTATAGGCAGGCCGGACAGAGAGAAAGAGGCGACAGATGCCGGCGTCACCAGCTCGGGGGATGAATTCGGTGCCTCGGTCAAGAGCATCCGTCGCCTCCTCCTCGTTCGCGAAGGTTGTCTTTCCACCGGCAGTCAGGTCACTTCGAAGCGGATCGTGGTGGCACCGACCGTGACGGTGTCGCCCGAGCGCAGTATCTGGGCGTTGACGACAGGGACGCCGTTGACCTTCGTGCCGTTTGTACTTCCCATGTCGGACACTTCGTACTCGCGCTCAGACTCGGAGCGGCCCATCGTCGCGGGGGCGGGTCGAACTTCGGCGTGATACCGGCTGACGTTGGGGTCGGCGAGCACCAGGCCCGAGTCCGGGAGTCGGCCGATCACGAGCGACCTGGCGCCGAGCTCGATCTTGCGTCCGTCCGGTAGCACCAGGTTGGCGCTAGATGTTTGGGCGGGCTTCACCATCTCGCCGGAAACGAGGACCAGGCCCGGCCCGAGGTCGTCGTCGGTTTCCATGCTCACGTTGACAGGACCGAGGAAGACATAGTTCTCGGCGCGGGCGTGGTCCCGGGCGACCTGCACCAGCTCGCTGATCAACTCTGATTCGATAGGTGCAAAGCGCGAGCGGTCGTCGCTGGATAGCGCCACTATGAACTCGTTGGGGCTAAGGGTGCCACGGGGGGCGACGGTACGACGCAGATCCATCTCTCGGGTAATCCGGCGCCCGATCTCCACGGGTTGCAGGCCGCTACGAAACGCCCTGGCGAACACGCCCTCGACCATGCGCTCCAGGCGACGCTCGAACTGTTGCAGTCCCACTAGCTCGTCCTGCCATCCGAGTCGCCACGATGGGTGCAAGGACGCGTGCCGCCCCTGTCGGGCTGCATACCGGCATCCGGACCATCTCTGCACAGGGAACTCCGAGGTCATGGGCAACCCCTGAGCGTACTCTGGAGTGGCAAAGGCTCGGCGGCGCGCCACTACACTGGTGGGTTCCACTCGGGCGAGTGGCGGAATTGGCAGACGCGCAGGATTCAGGTTCCTGTGTCCGAAAGGATGTGGGGGTTCAAGTCCCCCCTCGCCCACCCGCTTGACCTGGGGTCTTCTCGTCTCCACCGCACCGTGCCTGTTCGGGACGTTTCCCCCTGATGCTCACAATTTGCCCTACGAAGTGCTCACGGACCGTCGGGCGGGCACTTTTCTGACCCCGTCGGGCCCACACCCGGGCCGGTGGATGAATCGGCTGTCGGCCGAACCCGAGGTGCTCGACCACGTGCAGGGTTGCTCCCAGCCCGAGCAGCTTCCGTAGCCGACCAGGGTGGCCAATCCGGGCACCGGGCTCGACGCGGTCGGGAGGATGGTGCCGTTGGAGGTGATGAGGAAGTGCCGGACGTGAATCCGTGCTTGGTGGTGGTCTCGTAGGCCCGCAGCGACACGCCGCCGAGGGTGAAGTTGAAGACTTCGGCGTTGAGGGTGTTGCTGGCCTCCGTTGTGACCGGCGGCAGCGACAGAACCGCCGTAGCCGTATGGTACTGAAGTAGGTCTTCAGGTGGCGGGTGCTCACCGCAAAGTGCTGGTTGATCCCGACCCCCGTCGCGCCGTTTGAGGCGATGGCCAGATCCCCCCATGCGACGGTCTCCACTTCCCAAAAAATCCCCAGTCTCATCATCTACCATTTCGACCCTTTCCCCAGCAGACGCGGCTACGTCAACCCTCTCCACCGGCTCTCTCGAGGGCAGTCATTTCCCCCCCTCGCGGCCCGGCTTATTGGCGTGCATTGGTCTCCGGACGCCGCACCTCGTCTCTGCAGCCACGTCATACGGCGATCGGTCCTCTATACACTCGCCTCCACCCCGGGTCCTGCGGCCACTCGGGCCGATATTTGGGCCGCGCCAGATGATCAGTGCTACCCGGCTAAAGTTTCCTCGTTGGTGTGAAGCTCCACCAGTGCAGCTGACCACCGGCAGGCGCATCGTCACGAGCCTGCCCACCTTGAGGCGTCGGTCGATCGCTCCGGCCGCTTTCTGTCCCCCCTCAACCTGCTCGAGACCGCGCTAGCCGTTGGAGTAGCCCTGTGCGTGCTCGTCGTGCATGACGTGCCGTACCTGCTCCGTGTGCCGTACTGGTTCGACGAGGCCTGGGTGGCGGTTTCGACGCGGGTCTCGTTGGGGCATTTGACCACAGTCACCGAGACCAGTCCCACCGGCTGGACCTTCCTGTTGCGCCTCATGCCCACGAACGGGCAGCAGGACCAGCGCTTACTGCCGCTTCTCTTGGCCGGGCTCACCGTCCTGGCCGCCTACGGCTTTGGGCGCACGCTCCGTCTGCTGCCTGTTGTCACGGGCCTGCTTGCGGGCGGCGCCGCTCTGCTGGTCCCGGCCATGCTCGTGCGCGACGACCTCAAGCAGTACACGGCCGACGCCTTCGTTGCCATGCTCGTATTCGCCCTGCTATCCCGGCTCGAGGCCACCTGGACACGAGGCCGGCTGGCCGCACTGAGCGCGGTTCTCGTGTTATCCGCCCTTGTCAGCCAGGTCACCTTTCTCCTCGCCTTCGCAGTCTTCGGTTGCCTTGGCGCCGTGCTGCTTGTCCGACGCCGGTGGGCCGAGCTCACCGAAACGATCGCCGCGGGGGCGCTGTGTGGGGCGGTGCTCGCCGGCATCTTCTTCGTCTTCGATCGAGCGACCCAAACGGAGGCGCTAAAGCAGTACTGGGCTGCGTATTACGTATCCCGGCACCCGTCGGCCGTCACCCATTACATCAGTACGCATATTCACCAGTTGTTGCCGTACTTCGGGATTCGCCACGCGGTCTTGTTGGTCCTCCTGGTCCTGCTCGGATTGGGGGTGCTGGCGGGGCAGCGTCGCTGGGCCACCGCATCTTTGCTTCCCGCCTTGGCAATCATCATGGTAGGGCTGAGCTCGTTCCAGAAGTACCCGCCGGGCGACGTGGTACTGGTCAGCCTTGGAGCTAGCTACGGGTACGGGTATTACTCCCCGCTACACCCCGAGATCGTCGGGACGCAACGGATCGGGTACTGGGTCAGCTACCCGGCCGCGGCGAGGACCATCGTGCTGTCCAACCGGCGTCCAGTGGATGTCCAAACCGGATTGGCGCGGGCGACATCTCTGTTGGCGCAGCACTCTGGTGCCCACCTGTGGATCGTTCTAAATCACGTGGCGCCCATTGAGGCTGGCACGTGGGACGCAGGGATCAATCGACTGCACGCACAAACCATATGGGTTGCGTCGCAAACGTTCGTGTACGAGGTCCCCGGTCCCTGAGTGCCCCGGCGGGTGCGGTTGGCGGCTTGGAGTCGGTCAGGCGGGATCATTCGCGAAGCGGTCCGCCAGCTCACCGACGCAGCCCACGCTGCGGGCCGCCGGCCGACGTTTCGCGCCGAGGTGCTCGCCGCGTCGACGGTGTTAGTAGCTGACTCCACCCCCCGGTGCGGTAGTCGGAGGCGTGCTGGCCGGCGGGGTTGACGGGGTGGCGGCACCTGAGTTGCTCGACCCGGCTGACACGGTGGCGACAAACCAGGTGCCGCCGCTGTCGACCACACCTTGACCGGTGACTTGACCGGGCCGCATGTCGTTTACCCAGGTATAGAGGGGTTTTCCGTGGTAGGTGACCTGAGTGCCCTCCGCTCGCGTGAACGTACCCAGACCGGTCACGCCTGGTCCGGCGCTCGGCTGGGTTTGCCCGGCGGGCAGCAGCAGAGGTGGCCAAAATTTCAGGCAAGTCCCGGTGCAGCCGGTGTGCGAAGCCGTGTCGCCGGTTGCCGTGTAGAGCGCTATGCCCTTGGCGTCGACGAGGATCGGACCGAACTTGGCGCTCCTGACCGTGGTCACCGTTGGACCCGTCGAATTCGCGGCTGCCTGAGGAGCAGAGCCAGTTGTCGGCGACGGGGCCGATGGTTGCGTCCCTGCCGGTTGGGTCGCTGGTTGGGTTGTTGGCTGGGTTGCGGTGGAAGAGTGGCTGGATGTGCTGCCGCCGCAGGCCGCCAGCAGCATGGCACCGGCCGCCAAAAGTAGTGGAGCGCCCGCGAGTGACGCCCGGTGACCTCGCCCGATACGTCGACCGCCAAGACTCGGTTTGACTGACATGACGCCTCCCTTAAGCACACCGGTACTACGGGCCGCATTGCTGCCGGGATTGACGGGGCGGTCGAAGTGGCGCCAGAGAGCGCTTCTCCGTCGGGAGGTCTGCCGGACTCACGCCCCAACGCGCCGGTAGGTCAGGACCGTACCGTCGACGTTGGCCAGGACCGGCGAACTGGCCGGGGTCGACCGTTCGCTGGCCGGGTAGAGCCCGAAGGCCACCTCTACCGGTCGGCCGGGAGTCCGTTCCCGCCCAAAATACAAGGCCCACTCGGCGGGCCCGACGGTGGACTGGACGCCTCGCTCGTCCAGTTCGAGGACCAGGCCGGCGACGTAGGGCCAGAGCGAATCGCTGCCGATCGTGAAGCCGACCCAGTGGTCACCCGGACGAAGGACGCTCTCGGCAGCTCGGGTCAGGGCCACGGTGTCCTGGACGGTGCGTTCCTTGCCCTGTACCGTTCCGGCGTTGCCGGCGGGCCACGGTCCTGACCCGGTGGTGGTATTCACCGGGCCGAGCCTCAGATCCGACCCCACCGAGACGGCCGAGGTGAGAAGGGCGGCGGCCACGCACACGGGTACCACCGTCCGCGCCGCCCACGTTGGCAGGGCGAATCCGGCGGGATAGGAGGCCGGCTGGTCAGCGGCTGACCCGGCCGGCTGCCGACCAAAAAGCGCTACTCCTGTTGCCAATAGCACGGCCAGAGGGACATAGGCGAGCCACAGGGCGAAGTAGAGATAGAGCGGCCCGTCGGCGTGGGTGAGCGACGCCGTGCCCAGCAGAGCGCCCACCACGGCGCTGGCCGCCAAGGCCAGGCTCATCGCTTGCCGGCGCCTCCGACCGACGGCAACGACCACAACCAGGCCGACGACCAGCAGAACCGTGAAGCCAGCCACTTCGACGGGGTTGCGATGCAGGGCGAGCACGTAGTCGTGGTTGCCAAAGGGAAGGACGCTGAGCGCGTCCGCAGAGACGCCGAGGGCCTGCCCGAGGGCCGGTTGGGCATGACCGGTTGTGAAAAAGTCCCATAGGAGCTGAAGGTTGTTGGGGCGGTCCCGGAACAGCTCGACAACCGCTGGTGCCCAGATGGCAACGAGAAGGACGAGCCCGCTCACGACAGCTGGGCCAGGTCGACCCCCGATCAGCCGGTCGCGGCTCCCGTCGCGGCGCGCCAAGCGCAACGCCAAACTTGCCCCCAAGGCGATGACGACCGCCGCCGTGGCGATTTCGGTCTGAAGCACGTAGGAGCCGACGACAAAAGCCCAGACGGCCGCAGTCGATGAGCCGGTCCATCCCGCTGCCCATAACACCACCAACAACACCATCGGCGTCACCACTAGGTACGGGTTCCACGGCTCACGCAAAGTTCCCACGCCGAGGCACAGGCAGAACACCTCGATGGCTGCGGCTGCCCACAGGGCCGCCAGCGGACCTGCCCGCCGCCAGATGACCGCCACCACCGCCACCAAGGCCGCGGCGTTGAGGATCACGGCCCCCAGGTAAAGGCCCGGTCCGGCCGGTTCGAGGAGTCGCACAAAGGGTGCCAGCACGTAGAACACCGCCGGCCCGGGATGGTGGAATCCGCTGCGACTGTAAGGGCCCACCAGCTGGTCGAGATGAAGCGCCCGGCGGGCGCCCAGCTCGAGTAGGGCTTGGTCGCCATACATGACCACGTGCGGGCGCCCTATCAGGATCCGGCCCGCTTCGGCCCAGAGGAAGGCCCCGACCGTTGCCAGGGCCAGCCAACCGAACCAGGCGGACGACCCCCGGGCCCGGGTGGTCACCGCCGGGCTGGCGGGCTGGCTAGGAAGCCGGGATTCGATGAGGCCGTTGGTCGTGGCCTACCTCGCCGACCGTGTTCGAACCCGATGACCGGGTCCTCTCCCACCAGACGCGCAACCCGACATCGAGCGAGAATCGACCGGTGCCGAGCAGAGCGACGACAAACGCCAGGCCGGCCAGGGCCAGGTTCAGCTCGTAGCCGCCCCGGGGCGGCCGATGCGATGCCGTTGCCGAAGGTGACCGTGGCCATGGCCACGGCCATGTCGCCCGTCAAACCCAGCGCCGCCAAGCGCCCGAGGATGCCCAGCCCCACGGCGATGCCGCCGAAGAACTCGATGCTTCCACCCAGCACGGTAAAGAAGGTCGCCGGGTGCAGGTGAGCGACCGTCCCGTAGAAAATCGACGCCCGGTGGATCCCGGGTCCACCAAACGCACCGAAGAGAGTGTAAGCACCGTGATAGACGAACACCCAGGCCAGCGCGATCCGGGCACCCAGCAGGGCCACATCTCGGGTGCGCCGGTCCTCTTTGAGTTCGCCCAGCTGAACGTAGGTGTCCTGGATCCGTTCAGGGATTTTGATCATGATCGACCCTCCAATCCCGCTTTGACCCGGAACGGTTGCCACAGCTGGGCGAGAACGACCTGAACAACTCGAGCCGGCGGGGCGGCCTGCTCGACGGGGACCGGACGGCCGGCCACACCGGTTGGCACGGGCGCCCGGCCGAACGGATACACGGCGCAGCCGGCCAGGCGATCCCAGCAAACCAGCACGAAACCAAAGTTGACGGCCCGCCGGCCCTCAATGGGGCCTCTGGCGTGATGCAGGCGGTGATAGGCGGGACTGACGACGATCCGGCCGAGTGGCCCGAAACTCCAGCGCAGATTGGCGTGCGGAAGCGTCACCAGGCAGCCGTAGACGATCACTCCGGCCGCTGGGACCGTGCCGCTGGCCTCGAGCACCAGCGCCGGCAGCACGGCCACCAGGTAGGAGGCGTGCGCCAGAGGGTGCGTGCGAAAGGTGGTGAACACGCTCATGTCCTCTTGCGAATGGTGCAGAGCATGAAAGCGCCACAGGGCCGCCGAGCGGTGATTGGCCACATGGGCAGCCCAGTTCATGGCGTCGATCGCGACCAGGATTGCGGCCACGACGACGATCTGCGGGACCAGAGGCAAGCGCCCCAAAATCAAGAAATGGGCGTACCGCGAAACGCTCACCGCAAAGCCCGTGTTCAACAAGGTGACGAGCGGCCCCACGAGCACGTACAAGCCGAGATAGCCAGCATCGACGACATGAGCCCGAGCCACCGTCGAGCGCGGCACCGCCGGCCATCGACGCTCGGCCAGAAACACCACGAGCACCACGGTTATCAGCGCCGGCCCGATCATCCGGCCTTGCGCCGCCATGACGGCGTGGGAAACGTCACGGGCGCGAAGCAGGTCGACGGTCCCGACCACGACCAGCCACCCGGCCACCAGGGTCACACCGAGGGCGAGGACCCAAACCCGGAACGGGGCTGATCGGAGCGAGCGAGCCGGTCCTGTCCCGTCAGGAACAAGCGTGGTGGCGTTCGCCGCGGTCGACGTACCCGACAGAAGGAGCGCCACGATGGTGCCTCAGTACGACACGCCGCCACTGCTGGGCGGTTGTGTTGTCGGCGTCGGCTGTGTGGTCGGTGTGGTCTGGGCCGGAGTCGTGTTGGTGTGGGCCGGGGTCGTGTTGGTGTGGGCCGGGGTCGTGTTGGTGTGAGCGGGGGTCGTAACGGACCCACCCGGACTGGTCTTGGTGGTTGAGGACCCACAGCGGTCAGACCGGCGCCCACGGCAAGGAGCAACGCAGCCCCGAAAATCAGCTTCCGTCCTCCAGTTTGATTCCGTCGCATGATCATCCTTTCCTGACACGTAACCCTGACCCAGGCGTCGGACACACATACGCAACGAGCGGCAGAATGGTTTGCCTGTACAACTGTATGCCAACTGAACTGCCCGGAATCACTCGCCGGTCAGGGCGCGCCTTTAGAGATAGCCGAGTGCGGCTGCCCGCTTGACGGCCGCCGAGCGGGAGGTGACCCCGAGTTTCATGTAACTGTGGCGCAGATGGGTTTTTACTGTGTTAAGTGACAGGTGCAGGTCAAAGGCGATCTCGGCGTAGGCCAGTCGTTGCGGCAGCTTTCGCAACACTCTCATCTCCGCCTCCGTGAGCGGGTCGGCCAGTCTGGCGGGCTGGTTCTGGATGGGCCCCCGTTGTCGGGCCTCCACGGCGGCGGCGATCAACGCGGCCAGGTGATCGCTTCGGGGGTAGCCTTCCCAGCCCGACACGAGGTGCTCGATCAGGTGGGGAACGGTGTCCAGAACCGTCTGAATGAAGCCGTGACGATCGACAACAACGAGCACTTCGCGGATCAGCCGGGGGGATTGACGGGACTGCTGCACCAGGGCCACTTCGGCCTGAAGGAGCTGCAACTCCACCGCGGCGCGCCGGGTCGTCGGCTGGCGGGGGAGGGCACTCAGGCTGGCCTCGGCCAGGTCCGGCCGGTCCGTCTTCAGGTGAATCATCGCCGCCACAACGGGTTGCCGGTCACCGGGTAACCGGTCGGCGATCGTCATGGCGCCGTTCGAGTCCCCGAGAGCCAGGCGTATGCGGGCTTCCAGTTCGTTGGCCTCGGTTAGGAGGATCGAGCGCTCGCTGCGTAGCGAACTGCGGGCAGCCGGTAGGGAGGCGAGCGCCTCGTCCAGGTCACCTCCGGCGGCCCAGATATGGGCCCGGTCGACTTGGGCCAGATAGTCGAAGGTGGGACGGCCCCCGTCCAGCATGGCCAGGATGTCTTCGCTCTGCTCCGCTGCACTCGACAGGTCATGCCGTTCTAGGGCCAGGAGGGCCCGGGTGCGCAGGGAGTTGAAAGCGAAGTAGTGGCGGTCGAAGCCGAGCTCATCGGCAGCGGCGAGAGCCTGGGTTGCCCAGGCGTCCGCCTCCGACAACTCGCCCTGTGCCCAGGCCACCTGGCTTCGAATCCCCGGGCAGAGCACGTGGCGCTGCCGCGGCCGGCGTGATCTCGGCGGCCTCGACCGCACGGGCGAGCTCCAGCGCCTGGGCGAAGTTCCCAAGATAGAGATGGCAGTACATGCCCATGGCATCCACACCCGCTAGCCACGCTTCGGTTCCAGCCGTGTCGACGCCCGTGCGGTGGGCCCGGTCCCCGAGGGCCAGCGCCTCGTCCAGCTCGCCGCGGAACACGTGGTACATGGAGCCGACGATGGCGAATCGGAAGGCGAGGTCGGACGAGGACGCCGCCTCTACTCCGGCCGCTGCGGCCAGCTCGAACGCATGCGACCCCTGTTCGAAATCGCCGCGCAGGAGCAGTTCGGCGGCCAACGGAACCAGGATTTCGGTCGCACCCGCGAAGTCGTCCGGGTGAATGTCAGCCAGGGGGCTGCCCAGAGCGGGATTGGTGGCGACGTCGACGATGAGGCCGTCGCTGAGCAGCCGAAACGCGGTCGCGGCATCTCCGGCGTGGAGCAGATGCCGGGCCGCTCGGCCGACTCTGCCGGTGTCGGCCAGGTGCCGAGCGGCCCGCTCGTGCAGCTCCCTCTCGAGCCCCGGGTCGCGGGCGTGCAGTTCGGCCCGGAGCACTTCTTTGATAAGCTGGTGGTAGCGGTAGGTGCCGGCGACCTCGTCGATGAGGCTCACGAACAGATGGTCGCGATACACCTGCTCGAGCAGGGCGGCCGCCCCCGCTCCGTACACCGCGTTGCAGGCCTCCGCCGACAGCTCGTCCAGCACCGAGGTGGCCAACATGAACTGGGCAAGAGGGCCCGGCTGGCGGTAGAGGACCTCGTCGAGGAAGTAACCCGTGACGGTGTGCCGGTTGAGTTCGACCCGATCGGCGACTCCGCCATCATCAGCCCTGCGCTGTAACGAGATGGCCGCCATCTGGAGCCCCGCCACCCAACCCTCGCTGCGGCGGTGGACGACCCCGAGGTCCGGCTCGCTGAGCTGTACTCCGAACCGGGAAAGCAGCACCTGAGTTTCCTGCGCCGAAAAAGAAAGATCCCGTTCACGCAGCTCGACCAACTCGGCGCTCGCTCGCATCCGGTGCAGCCGGAGCGGGGGATCCACCCGGGTGGCCAGGACCACCTGCAGGACCGGGGGACAGTATTCCAGCAGCCAGCTCAACACCCCTACCCCGCCTGGGCCCGTTAGGTGAAAATCGTCGATGACCAGCGCCCGTGGGGCGCCGAGGCGCTCTACATCATCCGACAGGGCGGCAATGGCGTCCGCAGAGACTTCCCCATCCGCGCCGAGCAGTTGGCGGGCGTCCTCACCCAGGTCGGGCTCGCCGGCGCCCCGTCGGAGCGCTTCGATAAGCGCAGCCACGAAACGCACCGGATCGCTGTCCGCGGCGTCACAACCGAGCCAGGCCGCCGAACGGTCCGGACGGGTCGCCAACCAGTCCGCCACGAGGATGGTCTTGCCTGCACCTGCCGACCCCACCACCAGGGTGAGGCGGGTGCGCGCACCCCGATCGAGCTGTTCCATCAGCCGGGTGCGATGCACCAGCGGGAACCCGGCCTTGGGGGCGGCGAATTTCGAAGACGCAAACCGCGGGCTCCGCCGGGCCCCCGCCTGCTTCGTCATGCTCTCGGTCATCACTATCGGGCTCTCCGGACTGCCCTCCGGCTGTCTTCCCTCACCGCCCATCAGTACGGTTACTACTTGATCTCCTGGGGTACCAGGAAGCTATCTCACCCTGCCGAGGGTGACGACAGCGACCGGTCACGCTGTCACCGTCAGACGAATGGCAGCAGCGCCGGCCTGGCAGCGGAAACATTGATGGCCCTGAGAACCTACGAGATCACATTCACGGGTGAGGCGGTACCGGCGATCGTGGCCGCTTTCGAAGACTTTGAGGTCATGGTCCACCCGGGAACTACCACGTTGCGAGGCGAACAGATGGATCAGTCCGCGTTGCACGGAGCCATCGATCGTCTGCAGGACCTGGGCCTCGAGCTCCTGCGGGTGACGACGTGCGAGGACGCCGCGACCGACCGCGCCTGGCGACCTGATTCCGGCCGGTCAGAGGGTGTCCGGCCGGCTTCCGCACACCCCCGGGGAGATTGCGGCCGCCCGTTGGGCCCTATCGCGCCGTGTCGTTCACCTGCTGCCGGGTGACGACGCCGACCCCCAGCCTTCCTAGTTTCCGACAGGAACAGGGAGGCCACTGTGGCGAAACAACAGTCGAAGTCGTACGTCTCGAAACCTTGGGGTTCCATCGAGTCGACAGACATCCCCTACGACCAGCATCAGACCGGGCCAATCGCCCGCTACTTGACGAGCGTTCGTCGGCCCGGTCCGACCGCCACGATCGGCTCGGCGAATTCCGTGCCGAGCGGTTACACACTCGAGGATCTCGATTCAGGCCGGCCCCAAAATGTCGCCGCAGAGGCGTCGACAGTGGCGTCACCGTCCCGGGCGGACGAGACAGCTCTAGCCGCGACGCTGGCGTGCCTCCTCGAACCCGTTGATCTGGTCCCGAACGGCACCCGCCCTCGTCCTCTGGCGAGCGCAGCGAGCCCGGGCGACGTCGGGGAGTACGCCGAGGGCATTTACGTTCAAGCGGCCGCGCTGTTGGCAGCCCGGCGGCTGGCCCCAGCCGCCCGGTTGCTGCAGCGCCTCGACGCCATCACAGGGGGCCGCCCGGACCGATCGCAATGGGTGCGGCGGACCGAGTTCCTTTGGGCGGTGTATGCGCACCAAACCGCTGACGTTGCCAGCGTCCTCGAGCACTGCACGGCAGCGGCGACCGGCCCGCACACGCTCCGGAGGTCCG
Organism: uncultured Acidimicrobiaceae bacterium; assembly: GCA_963834775.1. Taxonomy (GTDB): domain Bacteria; phylum Actinomycetota; class Acidimicrobiia; order Acidimicrobiales; family Palsa-688; genus PALSA-693. Next base: position 123,486 of record CAWICR010000004.1, on the reverse strand, counting down.
AGTGTCATCCCGAGGCCCCAGCCGAGCCCTGCCTGGTTGGAACAATCGACGCGGTGATCGCAGACCAGCTCCCCCTGCTCACCGCCCGAGCCCACATCGGACTTGGCCAGCCGGGGCAGGCGGAAGCCGTCCTAACGGATAGATACGGCAGCCGCGACCAAGCGGAGGCCAGACAGCCCGCCATCACGGCCATGCTGGCGTGCTACCAAGGTCGACTGGGCGACGCCATGCGTCTGGCTATCGCAGCCTTGCAAGCCGCGGAACGGCAGGACGCCGCAACAGAGGTCGTCGACCTGGAAGCTCGATTGGTCCTGGCCGAGGTGTTCATCGAGCGGGACCAGCTTGGCGCCGCCTGGCGGCAAGTCCAGGCCGCCCTGCGGTCGTACTGGCTGAGCGGAGCCACGCCCTGCATGTGGGCAGTCGAGCTCGGTCTGGCCCGGGTGTTGGTCGCCCAGGGTCGGGCGGGCGAGGCCATCCATCGCCTTGAGCACCTCCGGGCCGAGGCAACCGGCTTCCTGGCGCAACCTCTTTTGCAGAAGCTCAATCAGCTATCGATCGAATGCCGCCTGGAATTTGGCGACCCGGAAGGCGCCCTGTTGATCGCCAAATCGATGCTGGCCGCGGACATCCCTGCCGAAACGCTGGCGCGCCTGGATCTCCGCTCTGGCCGCCCCGACCGCGCCGTTGCCCGGCTCAGCACCAGTAGATCGCCAAGCCTGGCCGTGGAAATCCGGCGACTGGTGTTGTTGGCCTGCGCAGAAAAACAGCGCGGGCAGACCGATCGGGCCTACAGCACCATTCGGCGGGCCGTAGAGATAGCGCGACCGGAAGGGTTCGTCCGGCCCTTCCTGGAACGGGCGGCGCAGACGCTCCCCCTGCTCCGCGACGTCGCCGTGTCGTCGTCCGACTCTTACTTGACCGATCTGATTGTCGAGGCAGAGCGGGTCGCGCCGGCGGCGTCAACAGGAAACACCGCCGTCGTACTCGAACCGCTCACCGAACGCGAACGCCAAATCCTGCACCACCTGCCATCCCACCTCACCCTGGGCCAAATCGGTCTCTCGATGTTCCTCTCAACGAACACCGTCAAGACTCACGTCAAAGCCATCTACCGCAAGGTCGGTGCCATCTCCCGCGCCGATGCTGTCAACATCGCCAGGGAGCAGGGCCTCCTCTCATCAGGCGTTCCGCCCGTTTAGCGCCGGCTCGCCAGGTGGTCCGAGCGTACGGGCGTGTGGCCGCCACGTGGCGTAAACCCGCTTTGCCGTGCACGACGTTAGAGGTGGGTCTCTGGTTGGGTAGGCACAACGTTGTGATGTGGAGGCAAACAGGAGGCTCGACGGCACCGGGCGGGGCTTCCCGGCGGCGTCCCGTTCGACGGTTCGCGCCGACGCCCCGCGGGCCCCCTCGAACGGAGTCCCTGTCCGGGACTGTCGTTCGGCGTCCCAGGTCCCCGGGCGCCCAGTTGTGCCCGTAATCGAGCAAGCCAAGGGCGTCATCATGGCGACCAGCCGGTGCACCCCGGATCAGGCTTTCGACATCCTGTGGAGCTCAGCGCAGACAAGCCGCGTCGAGCCCGACGATCTCGCCGAGATGATCGTTCGCAGCGCGGCCGGAGTCCGTGGCCGGCACGTCCTGGTGGGTGAGCCCTCCGAGGTCCGCCCATTGGCGAGCCCTGAATAGCGCCTCGCGAATCGCCACTTCGGGGAAGAAGCGCAATCCAGGAGCGGGATGATCTCCCGTCACCACACGCCTGAGCCGACTTACTTTCGGCCCCGCCACACCGAGACCACGAGGGCAAAAATCACCAGGATCGGCATCGTCACCCAGGCGGCGGTGGTCGACACCGTTTTGGCGAGCACGGCCGTCACGCCCAGGATGAGCACGGTGGCGACAAAGAGCTCGGGCGTGTCACCGACCAGGAACTCCCACCAGAACCGGCCGAACGCCTTTAGCCACCGGACCGGAAGGGCCGCCGCTGTCGAGTCGGCTCCGCTAGACACGGCGCCCGACCTCCTGCAGCTGCTTCGCCCGCTGCGTGCGTAGGGTCCGGACGATCACATAGGTGACGACGACGTAACCCCCGAGCAACGCCGGGATGGCGGCGTCGCTCCCTGGCCAGTGCACCCCCAGTCCTTCACCGCACCAGAACGTCCCGAAGCTGACGAGCATGAGCCCCACGCCCATTTTCATGGCGTTTTCCGGCACCCCCGCCAGTTGGCGGGCGACGATCAGACCGACACCCGCCACGACGAGGGCGGCGCCGGCTGCCGACACTGCGGCCAGGCCCAGATTGTGATCGGTGGCGCCCAGGGTCAGGACGATGATCACCACTTCTAGCCCTTCGAGGAACACGCCCTTGAACGCCACCGAAAATCCCACCGAATCGCGCCCCGCCGCGTGCCTGCCTTCGACCGCGATCTGTTTCACTTGTTTGGCGAAGATGGCGTCCTCGTCGTGCTTGGCCTTGTACCCGGTCGCCCGTAGCACGGCCTTGCGCAGCCACTGCAACCCGAACACGAGCAGAATGCCGCCCACGACCACCCGCAGGGCATCGAGAGGTACCCACCGCACGATGGCCGGGCCGAGCACGGCAACGACGGCCGCCAGCACGAGCACGGCCGCCGCCGCCCCCTCCAGCGCAGACCGCCAGCCTCGTCCGACGCCCGCCGCCACCACGATGGTCAGGGCCTCGACCATCTCCACCGCACTGGCCAAGAACACCGCCACCACCAGGACGATGGCGCTGGAGTTGACCGTCACCCCGTAGAAGGTAGCGGCGCGGACGTACCGAAGGGCGCCGCCCCGGCTTCAGTAGGGTCGGGGGACATGGGCGACAACTACCGCTACGCCAGTGCCCTCGAAGTGGCCGCCGCCATCCGGTCCAAGCAGGTCAGCCCGGTCGAGATCCTGGACGCCACCCTGGCCCGCGTCGACGCCCTCAACGACCAACTCGTCGCCGTCATCTGGCGCAACGACGACGAGGCCCGAGACGCGGCTCGGGCCGCCGCGGACGCCGTCGTGCGTACCGATCCGGTGGCGCTGCCGCCCTTCCACGGGGTCCCCATACCCATCAAGGACCTGACGAAGGTCGCCGGTTGGCCGGTCACTTACGGCTCGTGGGCTATGCCCGACACCCCCTCCGAGGAGAGCGAGCTGATCGTCGACGCCTTCCGGCGGGCCGGCTTCATCCTCGCCGGCCGGACCAACACTCCCGAGTTCGGGCCCATCACGGCCGCGGAGAACGACCGCTACGGCATCTCCCGCAATCCGTGGAACCTCGATCGCACCCCGGGGGGCTCTAGCGGGGGGGCGGCGGCCGTGGTCGCGGCCGGCATGTTCCCGGTCGCCCACGCCAACGATGGTGGCGGGTCGATCCGTATTCCCGCCTCGTGCTGCGGACTGGTCGGGCTCAAGGTCAGTCGCGGCCGCATCCCGTCCCTGGTCAAGAGCTGGGAGGGCGGGGTCGTGGAAGGGGTCGTCACCCGCGACGTGGCCGACACCGCAGCCATCCTCGATGCCACGTCGGAGCCGGAGCGTTACCAGTGGTACAACGCCCCCGCCTCGGATCGACCGTTCCTCTCCGAGGTCGGAGCCGACCCCGGTTCCCTGCGTATCGGCCTGGTCGAGGAGCCACCCTTTGAGCTGCCCATCGACGGCGTGTGCTTGGCCGCGGTCCACGCCGCCGCCGCGGCCCTGACCGGCTTGGGGCACACCATCACGACGGTGTCGCTCGACATCGATGACGAGTTTCCGAGCGCCTTCCTCAAGGTGGTCAACTCCGGATTGGCCGACTATGACGCCGACTGGAACCGGGTCGAGCCGCACATCCGGGCCGACCGGGCCGTGGCCCGGGCGGTCGACAGTCTGGCCTACGTCCGGGCGGTGCACGACCTGCAGCGCTTGTCCCGACCCATCGTCGCCCGCTGGGGCGAGGAGTTCGACGTCCTGCTGACTCCCACCATGACCATAGAGCCACCCCGGGCCGGTGAGATTCTCGCCGCGGTCCACGCCGGGGCAGAGACCGGCACGCCGGCCATCCAGGTGTTCCAGATGGCCGTGCTGACGTCCGCCTGGAACATGACCGGCCAGCCCGCCATCTCCCTACCCACGTACCAGACCACCGACGGCCTGCCCATAGGAGTCCAGCTGGTCGGGGGCCCCTGGGAGGAGGCCAGGCTGCTGCGGATCGCGTCCCAGCTGGAGGCGGCGCTGCCCTGGAAAAACCGGCAGCCCTTGCTCTAAGGCTCCGGGTCCAGGGTCACCCCGGCTGATCGGAGCTCGGCCCAGGTCGCAGGGGTGAGGGCGGGGTCCACATCTGCCACCAGCCCGGTCAGCACCCGGGTGCCAAATCCCGCCTCGACGGCGTCCAGGGCGGTAGCCCGGACGCAGTAGCTGGAGGCGATGCCCACCACATCGACGGTGTCCACCCCGGCCGCCCGCAGAACGTCCGCCAGGGGCTGGTCCCGGTCGTCATACCCCTCGAAAGCGCTGTAGGCGGCGGTCCGCTCGCCCTTCGAGACCACCACCACGTTGTCGGGGAGCCGCAGGTTGGGGTGCCACTCTGCGCCGGCCGTACCCGCCACGCAATGTTGCGGCCAGGTGGTGACGTAATCGGATGCCACGCCCGGCGCCGCGAAATGCGGCCCGGGATCCACGTGCCAGTCCCGGCTGGCAATCACCATCGAGTAGCGGCAACCCGCCTCACTCGCGACGAAAGCCGTGATGGAGCCGGCGACGCGGGCCCCGCCGGCGACGGCCAGGCTGCCGCCTTCGCAGAAATCGCGCTGCACATCCACCACGATCAGGGCGGTCGCGCACATGAGGAAAACGTACCGCCCGGATCCGGCGTAGCCTCCGGGTGGGAGGTGGCCGTTGTGCAAGAAGTCGCCGCAGCCGTTCGCAGAAAAGTCCAGCAAGGACAGGAAGCCGTGGTGGCGCGGGTCATCGAGGTCAAGGGCTTCTCGACCCTGCCTGGCGATGTGCTCGTTGCCGTTGATTCCTCCGGCGTGCAGTACGGCGAAGTGCTGGGCCGGCCTGGCGCCGAGCAGCTACAGGTGGCGGCGACCGCCCTCTTGGCGGCCGACAGCCCGGCCCTCCAGACCGTCACCATTGCCATCCACGACCAGGACGTCGCCGAGGTTGGTCTCTCTTGTGGGGGCCAGGCCGAACTGCTTCTCCAGCCGGCCTCGACTATCCCGGAGATGCTGTGGGAGCTGCTGGCGGGGCGGGCCCCGGTAGCCCTCCTCACCCGCATCCAGGGCCCCGACGCCGGCCCGGGAGCCATGGTGGTCGACCGCGACGGCCAGAACTGGGGATCCCTCGGCCCGGACGACGGCCGTCTGATCAAAGAAGGGGTGGCGGCGCTCGGGGCGGGTCGTTCGTCGACCCGGCGGGTGGAGGACGAGAGCGGCGTGGTCCTGGTTGAGGCGTGGGTGCCGGCGCCGCGGCTGGTAATGGTCGGTTCCGGTGACATGGTCTCCGCCATCCGCGCCCAGGGCGCTCTGCTGGGTTGGGACTGCCGGGCTATGCAGGATCCCAGCGAACTCGACGACCTGTTCGACTGGGCCGGCGCCACTGCGGCCCTGGTCGTCCTCAGCCACGACCCCGACGTCGACACGCCGGCGTTAGCGGCCGGTCTGGCCCGCGGCGCACCCTATGTGGGGGCCATGGGATCCCGCGCCACCCAGGCCGGGCGCATAGAGCGGCTGTCGGCCGCAGGGGTCGATCCCCTCTCGCTGGATCGCATCCACCGGCCCATCGGCCTCGACCTCGGGGGACGGCGGGCTCCGGAGGTGGCTCTCGCTATCGCGGCCGAGATCCTCGCCTGTCACTGCGGGCGCGACGCCCGGCCGTTCGCGCGACGCGACCGGTCCCATCAACGGTCGCCCCACCGCCTCCTCCTAGCGCGCCTGCCTCGAGGGCTTTGCGGGACATTCCGACTCTTTGTCGCGCAGGCGACACTCGTTGTCGCCCTCGTCCCACAAGTGCGGAAATGTCCCGCAAAGGCGCTGGCGCAGCCCGGGTCCGGCCCACGCCCGGCAGCGGGGGAAGGCCCCAGAGAGGCGCTGGCACAGCCAGCCCGGCCCGGCCCCCGCCCGGTCGCGGGGGAAAGGTCCCGGAGAGGCGCTGGCGCAGCCCGGTCCGGCCCTTGGCCCGGTCGCCGGGGGAAGGTCCTGGAGAGGCGCTAGCTGACCCCGGCCCGGGCGGCCCGGTAGCGGCGGATCAGGGCGTTGGTGGAACTGTCGTGATCTAGCTCCGGCTCGTCGGCGGCGGTGAGCTGCGGGACGATCTTCTGGGCCAGGGCCTTGCCGAGTTCTACTCCCCACTGGTCGAAGGAGTTGATGCCCCAGATCACGCCCTGGGTAAAGACCTTGTGCTCGTAGATGGCGACCAGCTCCCCCAAGATCCGCGGAGTGAGCTTGGGGGCCAGGATGGTGTTCGTCGGGCGGTTGCCGGGGAAGGTGCGGTGGGGGACCAGAGCCGGGGCCACGCCCTCGGCCGCCACCTCGGCGGCCGTCTTGCCGAATGCCAGCGCTTCGGTCTGGGCGAACACGTTCGCCATCAGAAGGTCGTGGTGGGGACCCACCTGGTGGTTGGGCTCCAGGAAGCCGATGAAGTCGGCCGGGATCAGGCGCGTGCCTTGATGGATGAGTTGGTAGTAGGCGTGCTGACCGTTGGTACCCGGCGTGCCCCACACCACCGGGCCCGTCTTCAAGTCGACGGGTTCGCCGGAAAGGGTCACTCTTTTCCCGTTGCTTTCCATGTCCAGCTGCTGGAGGTAGGACGGAAAGCGAGCCAGGTAGTGGTTGTAGGGCAGCACGGCCTGCGTTTCGGCGCCGAAGCAGTTGAGGTACCACACGCCGATCAGCCCGAGCAGCACGGGCAGATTGGCATGGAAGGGGGCGGTGCGGAAGTGCTCGTCGATGGCGTGGAAGCCGGCCAGCATCTCCCGAAAGGCGTCGGGCCCGATGGCGATCATGAGGGATAAGCCGATGGCCGAGTCGAAGCTGTACCGTCCACCGACCCAGTCCCAGAAGCCAAACATGTTGTCGGTATCGATGCCGAACTCGGCCACCTTCTCGGCGTTCGTCGAAACCGCCACGAAATGATGTGCCACGGCGTCCGCGTGGCCCAGCTTCGACACCAGCCACTCGCGGGCGGTCGTGGCATTCGTGATCGTCTCCAGGGTCGTGAAGGTCTTGGAGCTGACGATGAACAGCGTCCGCGCCGGCGTCGAGGTCGTGGGTTGCTTCCCAGATGTCGCTGCCGTCGACGTTGGAGACAAACCGGCATTCAATGTGGCGGTCGCTGTAGTCGAGGAGGGCTTCATAGGCCATGGCCGGGCCCAGATCGGAGCCGCCGATACCGACGTTGATGACGGTGGTGATCGGCTCGCCGGTGTAGCCCCGCCACTCCTGGTTGCGGACCTGGTTGGCAAAGGCCGCCATCCGGTCCAGGACTTCGTGCACGTCCGGCACCACGTTGTGGCCATTCGCCATGATCACCTCCGAAGCCGGGGCGCGCAGGGCCACATGAAGGACGGGGCGGTCCTCGGTGACGTTGATGTGTTCACCGGCCCACATGGCCTCCATGCGCTGCCGGACGCCGGCCCGCTCAGCCACCGCGACGAGCAGGGAGATGGTTTCCGCGGTCAGGCGGTTCTTGGAGTAGTCGAGGTGTAGGTCGGCCGCGTCGACGGTCAGGGTCTCGCCGCGGGCCGGGTCGTCTGCGAAGAGGTCTCGCAGGTGAATGTCGGCCAGTTTGTGGTGGTGTTCCAGCAAGGTCTGCCATTCGGGGGTGGCCGTGATCCGCACGGGAGTGATCGCCATGGGAAAAGTCTGCCCCAACCGGCGCCGTCCTCCGGACAGCCGTCGTCGCGGCCGGTACGGTGGCCGCCGTGATCCGTCGACTGCTCCTCTGGGACGTCGATGGCACGCTGGTCCGAGCCGGCGATCTGGGCGCGGCCGTGTTCGACATAGCCCTCGAAGCGGTGCTCGGTGTGCGACCCCTGGTTCGGCCCCGTATGAGCGGTAAAACGGACCCCCAGATTGTCCGCGAATATCTCGTCGCTCTGGACATACCCGAGACGGACGGAGTGGTGGAGGCCGTCCTCCGCAGCGCCGAGGGACACCTGGCGGCAGCCGCCGCTGAGGGCGAGCTGATCGCCGGTGGCACGAGCTGCCCAGGCACCGGCGAAGTCCTGCGCCGGCTCGCTTCGGACTCGCGGGTTGTCTCCACTCTGCTGACGGGCAACATCGCGCCGAACGCCCTCGTCAAGGTGGCCGTCTTCGGACTCGACCGCTGGCTCGACCTCTCGCTGGGTGCCTACGGCAGCGACGAGGCCGATCGCAACCTGCTGGTCCCGATCGCGATCCGCCGTCTCGCTGGGGCTCGCGGGCGTCAACCTGGCCCCTGGTGACGTCTGGGTTATCGGCGACACCCCCCGGGACCTGGAATGCGCCCGCGCCGCCGGAACCCGGTGCCTACTGGTGGCCACGGGTCGGTATCGCCTTGCCGAGCTCGCGGCTCTGGAGCCCGATGCCGTGCTGGAGGACCTATCCGACGCCGATGCCGTCACCAAACTGCTGACGGGGGATCTCTAGCCAGCCCACCCGGTTCCTCCGCTTGTCTTCTCGCCGGGCGCGTTCGCCTCGGCGAAACCGGCTTTAGCCCCCCGGGGGCCGCGGCCCTGGCTCGGGTGACTAACGTAGGCGAGCTATGGCGTTGGCCAGCCGTTCCGCCCGTCGTAGCGGCGCGGGACGTCGGTGGCTGGTGATCGGCATCCTGATCACCCTGCTCGTGCTGCTCGTCGACGCAGCGCTGCGTTCCCGGTCGCCCAGCCCGGGCCAACAGCTGGCCGCGGGAGCCTGGGTGGACCGGGTGCTGCCGATCGTTTCAGCGTCGACGGCGGAGGGCAACCAGATCGCGGGAATCTGGGCGAACGGCATCGGGACCCCGGCTCCATCCCTTACCTATCAGTTGAACCAGATCGCCACCGAGAGCGCAGACAACTACCGGCAGCTGGTGGCGTTGCGGCCCCCGACCGACCTGGCGGGGGCGGCCGGGCTGCTCGAGGCGTGCCTGCTCACCCGCAGCCAGGCTGCCAGTGCCCTTCGCGGCGCCCTGCTCCCCGTGCTGCAGGGCAACAACCCGCCCAGCAGCGGCACCACCACGACGGCGGTCAATAGCTCGGGGTCGGGGAACGCCCTGACGGCCATCCAAACGGCCGGGAACGACATGCAGATCGGCGACCGCGCCTACCAGCTGTTCCTGCACAACCTGCCTAAGCTCGGCGTGGCGCTGCCCGCGTCGGCCTGGGCGGGCAATCCGAGCCCCTACCAGCCGGGCGCAGCCCAGCTGTTCTTGACCAGCCTGCAGAACAACTTGCAGGCGACCCCCGTCCACCAGCTGCAGATCTATTCGGTGACGCTCAGCCCGGCACCGGTCTCGCTGCAGGGCTCGACCCAGGTCCTGCCGGACTCGTCGGCAGTCGGCGTCACCGTCGTGGTTGCCGACACCGGCAATCAACCGGAGAAAGGACTGACCATTACGGCAGCCATCTCCGCGGCCGGCAACACCTCCTCGGTCCGGGACTTTCTTGATCTCACCGCCGGTCAGGCCCGTACCATCACCCAGATGGGGCCGCTGAACCCCCCGCAGGGGGTACCCGTGACCCTGACCGTCACGGTCACGCCGGTGGCGGGATCGGCCACATCGGTCGTCAGCAAGACGTTGACCTTTGTCATGCCCGGGTCGCCGTCCTCGAAAGCAACGCCGACGACCTCGGCGGGCGGCACCAGCGCCACCACGGCGCCTGGCGGTTAACGCACCCGGCCGTATCCCATCGGGACCCCGTCCCAGTTGACGACCTCGACGCGGACCACCGTTCCGGGCGAGTCCGCAGTGACGATCAGCCCGTTGCCGATGTAGATCGTGACGTGGCCGGGTTGCGCTCCGCCGCCGGTGTCGTAGAAGACGAGGTCACCCGGCTCCAGCTGGTTGCGGCTGATGCGGATGGTGTCCTCATACTGGGCCACGCTGTAGTGGGGAAGCGAGACCCCGGCGTGCTCCCACGCATACATGACCAGGCCAGAACAGTCGTAGCTGTAGGGGCCGGCGCCCGCCCACTGGTAGGGCTTGCCGACCTGCTGCTGGGCCACTTCGGCGGCCACGGATCCGGCCGACGGCGCCGGAGCCGGGGCGGGGGCGGGGGCGGGATCGGCCCGCGGCGCAGGCGGGGTGGACCCGCCTCCCCCTGAGCCGCTCAGCCGCAGGACCTCGCCGACGTAGATGAGGTTGGGGTTGGGGATGTTGTTGAGGGAGGCCAGGGCCTGCCAGGTGGTGCCGAAGCGGGCCGCGATGGAGCCGAGGGTGTCCCCTGCCACGACTCGGTACGTGCCGCCCGTTGCGGCACCACCCCCGGAAGAGCCACCACTCCCGGTGGGGGGAGCGGGAGCGGGTTCGGCCGAGCCGCTCAACCGGAGAACCTGCCCGGCGTAGATGAGGTTGGGGTCGGCGATGTTGTTGAGGGAGGCCAGGGCCGGCCAGGTGGTGCCGAAGCGGGCGGCGATGGAGCCGAGGGTGTCGCCGGCCACGACCCGGTAGGTGCCCCCCGGCGGGCGGCCCCGCGATGCCCCGGTCCCCGCCCGATGCCGAGCCGTCGATACGGAGGATCTGGCCGACGTAGATGAGGTTGGGGTCGGGGATGTTGTTGAGGGAGGCCAGGGCCTGCCAGGTGGTGCCGAAGCGGGCGGCGATGGAGCCGAGGGTGTCGCCGGCCACGACCCGGTACGTGGTGCTGGTCACGGCGGCGGGCAACGACGCCCCGGATGGCAGGCTGGCGCTGGTGGGCAGCGTCGCCGCGGAGGCCGTGCCCGTGCCCCCGAAGGCCGCCACGGTTCCTGCTGCAGTCACGCTCGCAGTAGTCGCCGCGGAGATCGCCAGCGTCCGCAGCGATTGCTCTCGCAAGCGCTCCTGCGTCGGCTTGCAGATTCGCCAGCCAGCGCTGACCGGTGGTGTCCTGCGGCGTCCTGCCGAGCAGAATCGTCGTGGCGAAGACGACGGGCGACAGTGCCCAGCCGGCCATATTCGCCAGCACGAACCGCACTAGCGCCCAGGTCTGCGAGCCACCCGTGGTGGCGGCGGCCGGGGGCGGGTCGAACTCGTTGTCCGTGATCGGCAGGCCCAGGTCGCCCCAGGCCAGGGCATCGAGATCGGACTGCCCTCCCAGGGTGGCGAACTCCCGCTCAGCGAGCACGCGGCGCACGTGACGGAGCAGCACCAGGTAGCCAACTTCGGCTGTCACCACGGCCAGGAAAATCCCCCACGCCGCCGCCGATCCCGACACGATCGCGGCCAGCAGCGCCAGCGCGGTCAGGGCCGTAAGAACCAGCAACACCCGCCGGCGACGCACGAGGGAGCTTGGCCTCGCGACCCTCGAAGCCGACGCCGCTGCCGGTGCCGGTAACGGTAACGGCAGTGGCGCGCCCTCAGGAAGGGAGAAACCGACAGGTTCCTGTTCACGGACAGCTACCCGCTGCGCTAGCACGATCCTGACCTCCTGCCCGAGCCCAGGCCGCGCCAAAACCACGGCTGGGACTCCGCCCTAGGTGTCCGGTGAAAGTGCAAACCCTATCTCGTTGGTCGCCGCCGGTAAACAGACGACGACATTTCTCGAGTCAGCACCGACCCAATCATGACCGGAACGATTGCGCCATTGGGGGACCTTTCGGTCCCGCTGGACCTCCGAGGTTGGTCGCCGAACAGCAGCCCCTGCCGGGTAGCCGTCGCGGAGGGCCGCCACAGATCGCCCCCCCGGGCAGGCTGCCACAGTGGGGCCGGCGCAGAGGGATTCGTTGCACAGCGGCGGCCGCCAGCGGGCCGGCGCTTGGCGGTCCGGCGCCCTAGCGGTCCGGCGCCGAGCGGTCTGGCGTTCAGCGGTCTGGCGTTCAGCGGGCCGGCGCCGAGATGTCCGGCGCCGAGCGGTCCGACGTTCAGCGGGTCGCTGTCACCGGCGCGGCTCAGCACACCGGTAGCGAAACCGATCGGTCCGCCTTCTCGTTCTCTCACCTGGCCGACACCGGCATCCAGGACGACTCCTCTCGTCTGCTCTCGTCGCGGTCGCTCAAAGATCAGGCGGCCACGCCAACCAGACGGCCGCGGTTCGTGCCGGGACTGTTGCTCCAGGTACGGGACCTCCTCCTCGAAGTCGTGATTCCCCGGGTCCGCGACCTCGCCCGCGACCAAGGCTGCCCGAGTTTCGTCCACACTTCGTGACCAACTCCTACTTCGGCGCGAAGCGTGGACGCCTCGGTGTCAGAGCTCAGCGGGAATGTGTCCACGCTTCGCAGGGTGTGGCACCGACACGCGAAGTGTGGACGTTTTTGTGCGCGTGGATGGCGCTGCACACGGCGCCGGGCGGTGCGGCGCCACAGGCGTCCGCGATTATCCGCGCCTCGGCCATCTTTCACGTCTGCGTCAAGGTGACCAGCTTCGGTAGGTCTCGCCACAAATCGGCGGGACGCTTCCCTAAAAACGAACCCTGGGGATCAAGGAGTCAGTCCCGAACACCGCGACTGAAGCACCTGGCGTTCGCTACCTATCGTTCATTCGGGCCGCGAACGGCCGAGTTGGGCCCGCAGTGCTCTGGTGGCGTTGGCGTCGATGGTGATGCCTTCGGGGTCTTGGTCTGGGTCACCGATGACGACGACTCCGTAGTCGCGGCGGGCTCCGGCCACGGTGACGTAGCCGTCGCGCACGTCGCGCCGGACCAGTTCGGTGTCGCGGAGCAGCGGGTCGCCCCACCCGCCTGCGCCCCGGCTCACGATGCGGACCACCGACCCGGCGGGGGCGGCCGCTGGTGACTCGCAGTCGAAGTAGGTGCCGTTCGGGTCGGGTTCGTGGGTGGCGGGGTCGAGCAGGCCGAGCAAGGGGATGGCCTTGCCGTAGATGGGGTCGTGTGTTGTCAGCGGCAGGGGGTGGTCGTCGTCGATGGTGACCTCGTCGCTGCGCCACACCCACGCCCCGCCGAGGCTGCCGGGCCGGCCGCCGTTGACGCCGGGGGACACCTGCCTGGCCCTGGGGTTCACCGTGGACTGGGTGGTGGGCTCCAGCCATTTGGCGTCGCGGTAGGTGCCGACCCCGCCCCGGTACTGCCCCGGTCCGCCCGAGTCGGGCATGAAGCCGTTGCCGATCATCACCACGGTGAGGGGCGCCCGGTCGGCGTTCCAGGCGGCCTCATCGTTGGAGAGCAGGACGTTGAAGGGCAGCGTGTCACTGGCCGATACGCCGTCGCCGTGGCGGGAGCCGCCCCAGGGTGCGCTGCCGGCGCTGCTCTCGCCCGCGCCGAGGCGGTAGGCGCCGCTGGAAGGCATCTCGGCGTAGCCGTCGGCGGTGATGCCGGTCACGCTGAGGTTGCTCCAGCCGCCGGCGTCGTGGGCGACGGCTTCGGCGCCCAGCACCGGGTTCAACGTGTTGAACACGCACGAGATTATGGAGATGACTACCTCGAAGTTGAACTGGCAGGCATGCGGGTAGTTGGGGTTGACGATGGCGTCGGGCGGCAACACGAGATCGAGGGGCCGCATCGAACCGGACGTGTAACGGCTGTAGCGGTCGATGAGGGCCTTGAGTCCCAGCACGATCCCGGTGCGCACGTCCGGCCAGGCGCAGTTCAACGCCGAGCGGGTCGCCACCGACGTGCCGCTCAGATCGATCTCGGCCCGGTCTCCGTGTTTGTTGATCCGCATCTTGATGCGGTACTCGGGGCTGCCGGGCCGGAAGTCGGTGTCGAGGACCTCCTCGCCCTCGTAGAGGCCGTCGGGGACGCCCTCGAGCGCCAGGCGCATCGACTCGGCAGACACGTCGTCGGTGTAGCGGATGGCGCCCAGGTAGGCGTCCTGGCCGTACTTGTCGATCGACTCGAGGATCAACCCCTCGCCCATCTTCAGGGAGGCGTTGATCACGTGCATCTCGTTGTACATCAGCGGCGCCATACGGGTGTTGGCCATGAACAACTTGACCACCTCGGGAACCGGTTCGCCCCGGGAAAACAGCTTCATCGGCGGCACGGCCAGGCCGTCCTCGTAGCGGTTCCGCTTTGTCACCTAGAAGCCGCCTGGGGCCAGGCCGCCCAGGTCCATCTGGTGGCACCGCAACGTCAAGGCGCCGAGCACCTCGCCGTCCACGATCAGCGGACGGATGAACACCACGTCGTTGAGGTGGGTGCCTACCCGGAAGTAGTCGTTGCAGGTGATCAGGTCCCCCGGCTCGAAGCCGCTCCAGCCCGTACTCCTCGAGCGTGATCCGCACCGCATCGGGAATCGAGCCCACGTGGATCGGCACCGTCTGGCTGACCGCCACCATGGGCCAGCCCTCCGACGGCGGCCCCGACAGACCCGCCGCGAAATCCGAGATCCGCACGATCGCCGAGAACGCCGTACGCGTCAACTGGTCCTTGATGTTGTCGATCACGTAGGCGAACCGGTTCGACAGCACGGTGGCGGTAAAACGATCGCAGGCATAGCGCGGCGAAGAACTCCTCGTCGGAGAGGTCCCGCAGACGCCTTCCTCCCCCGAGGTGGCGACCAGTTGGGTCACTTTGCCTTCGGACCTGCGCTCATGCGTTGCCTCCTGTACTTGCGCTCACGTGATGACCAACTCGCCCAAACCGCCGACCGACGCCCGGTGGCCGCCGGGCACGAAGGTGGTCGACATGGCCTCCCGGACGACTGCCGGCCCGGCCACCACGTCGCCGGCGAGAGCTCGTCGCGCCGGTACTCGACTGCGTGGCGTGACTCGCCGTCGAGGTAGCGCAGCTCCAATGGTCCGCCCGGTGGCGCTTCCTTCGAGCCGGGCGTCGAGCCTTGGGGTACTCCACCTTGCGGACCGGGACGACGGGTTGACCCGAACGGCCATGACCTCGACGGGCAGGTGGTCGAACCGGTTGGCGTTTCGCGCCTGTAGGCGTCGTGGAACGTGGCCGCAAGGCTGGCGGCTTTCGACCCTGATGGGCGAGGGTGCCGGGACGAACGGTGTCTCGAAGCCCTGGCCTTGCAGACGGCCGTCGAAACTGCGTTCGAATCGGACCCCGCCGATGCGGGCCGGCAGCCGGGCGGCCAAGTCGGCTTCCATTTTGGCGAAAACGGCCTCAAGTGTGGCCGCGTCACCGTCCTCGAGCCGGCAAGCGACGCCACGCTCCTCGGTGAAGACCTGGTCGGAGCTGAGTAGTCCAAGGGCGCTGAAGAGGCCCGGATGCGGAGGCACCACGACCCGGCGCAGCGGCACCAGGTCCAGCAGCGACGGCAACATCATCGGGCCGGCCGCTCCATAAGCCACCAGGGTGAAGTCCCGCGTATCGATGCCATGGCGCAGGCCGACGTTGAAGATTCCCTCGGCCAGGTTGTTAAGCCCGATCTGCCAGGCGTACGCCACCAGCTGCCCGAGCGGCATGCGGGTGTCGAGACCCTCGAACGCCTTCGCCGACAACCGTGGGTCGAGCTTCATCTTCCCGCCCAGAAAACCGTCCGGATCGAGAATTCCTATCAGCAGGGCGGTGTCGGTGGTCGTCGGGCGATTTCCGCCTCGGCCGTAGCAGGCCGGGCCCGGATCGGCGCCGGCGCTGTCGGGCCCCACCCGGACATCGCCGCTCTGGGCGATGCTCACGATGCTGCCGCCGCCGGCGCCCAGCGTGACAATGTCGACAGACAGGGCGCTGACGTGGAGGTCGAACTCCAGCTCGAAGCTGGTGTTCACCCACGGCTTGCCCTGCGAGACCACGCTGATGTCGCACGACGTCCCCCCGACGTCCGCGCAGATCAGGTTCCCGTCGCCGATCATCCCCCCGAAGTGGGCGCTGGCCACCGTCCCCCCGGCCGGACCGCCCGCCACCAGCCGGTAGGGCCGAGCCATGGCATGCCCAGCCGGCGCCAACATGGCCCTGCAGTCGGCGTAGTTGAACGCCCCCACGAAACCGAGCCGCCGCAAACCCTCATCCAGCCGGGCGGTATAGGCCCCATAGAGAAGGCGCATGCACGTATTCACCACCGTGGTGACCGCACGGTTATACGGCCGGGGCAGCGGGGACACCTCGCTCGACAGGCAGCATTCGATGTCGCCGAGCTCCTCGCGCACCAGCTCCCCCACCCGCCGCTCGTGGGCCGGGTTGATCCACGAGCGGGCCAGGCTGACGGCAACCCCCTCGACCTCGCACCGCCGGAAGACAGCAAGCTGGCGGCGCACGGCATCCTCGTCGAGCGGCCGGTACACCCGCCCGAAATGGTCGAGCATCCCCGGCACCTCTCGGCGCAGATAACGCGGCACCAGTGGTGCCTCCACGTCAGAAAACGCCCGGCGCCATGTCGGATCAGTCAGGTAGGCCACTGGGCGGGCCAGGGTGCCCACGTCGAGGAAGTCGCGAGCTCCTTCGGAAGTCAAGAATCCGATCTTGGGTAGGCGCCGGGTGATGACTGCGTTCAGCCCCGCCGTCGACGCCAAATTGAACGCCTCAGCGAGCTCCACGTGGACCGCTGCCGCGCCCTCCAGAACCGACACGTCGCTGCTGGCCGGGTTGGTCGCCACCTTGGCCGGGACGATGAGACCGTCGTGGACGGCGACGACATCGGTGAAAGTTCCGCCGACGTCGACCGCCACCAGGTAGCTCACAGGACTCCCTCCTCAGCCAGGCGAACATAGCCCAGCCGCCGCCACCCCAGCCCAGACACCCAACCCACACCGCCCCGGCACCTCACCACCACAAAAACCCGCCATCAGCCAAAACCGGGCGGCGCTCCCGCGACCACGCCCCCCAGGCCGGGCAATCCCCAGGGACCACTACCGGCTCGACCCAGCTCGTCGGACACCGCCACCCCACCCCCGCCACACCAACCAACCCACTCCCCGAATCATCACCACAATTCCCGTTTGGAGACGGGGCCCCGACGCTTCGTGGGACCCCTGCAGTGGTGCAAGCGCTTACACGCGCCGCTCGAACATCGGGAAATACCAGGTGGCGATTGGTCCCGTGCTCCATGACAACAAGTATCCACCCCGCTTCTCCCCCACACCAGTGGACGGTCACGCTGAGAACGCTTACGAACGCCTCACAACGCCGTATTCAGGGCACACGATCAGGCGGGGTCGAAGAACAGCCCCTCGGATGGCCAGGAAGACGCGTCGGGCCCATAGCTGTCTAGGCCCACCCACCGCAGTGGCGGCCAAATCGGGACCAGCCCGACGACCCCGCCGTGCTGCCACTCGCCGCTGACGCGCCCGCCGGCGGATCAGAGCCGGTCACCCGGTGAAAGCCGTCGGTGGACCTCTCGGGCGCGCTCGTCGGCCACGGAGGCGCCGTAGCGACGGAGCATGTCAGAGGATCGCCAGCCGGCCAGCCTCATCAAATCTCCTTCGCTGCCTCCGTTGGCCAGGAAGGAGTGGGCGAAGGTGTGGCGAAACTGGTGCGGGTGGACGTGCCTAAGTCCGGCGGCGCTGGCGCGCCGGTCGAGCATCTGGGCGATGCCCGACTCGTGCAGCCGCCCCTTTTTCCCAGCCACAGCCACGGCTCGCCCCCGTGCGGGTGCCTGCGCCGCTCGCGCACGTAGCGGTCGATGGCCTTGACCGTCTTCCGCCCGATCGGCACTAGCCGAGGCTGGCCGCCCGGGCCGCGCACCAGAATGGTGGCCTGGTCGAGGTCCACGTCGCAGGAGTGCGGGTCGTGCTCGACCCAGGCCAGGTTGGTGGTCTCCGCCAGCCGCCCGCCCGGTGTCGTAGAGCAGCATGATGATGGCGGTGTCGCGCCGGGCTTCGAAGGTCCTGGCGGAGCAGGTGGCCAGGATGGCTCTCACCTGGTCCTCCGTCAACACCGGCACCGGTTTGTCGGGCACCTTGGGCGGGCGCATCTTGTCCATGGGTGAGTGGGGGATCTCCCCGTCGTCCTCCAGCCACCGAAAGAGCTGCTGCAGGCTGCGGTACCGGTTGGCCACCGTGCTGGCCGAGCGCCCGGCTTTCCGAGAGGTGTTCCAAGAAGGCCTCGACGTGCTCGCGGGTCAACTTGGTCACCGCCGTCGGCATCCCGCTGTCGGTGAGGAAGGCGGAGAACTGCTCCGCCGCCTCGGTGTAGGACTGGATGGTGCGCGGGCGATTTGTTCTCGGCCCGCAGGTGCCGGCGCCAGGAGGGGAGCAGACCGGTCAGCTCCTCCCCTAGAGTGGGTTCGCCTCTGACCGCCCTGCTCACAGTCAGACAGGATAGACGAATCAGATCCTGTTCGGGCGGTGTGCTAAGGTAGTCGAAGGTCCAGCGGTGATAAAACCGCTGGTCAGAAGCCTAAAAATCTTGCGCTCGTAGCCCAATGGATAGAGCATCTGACTACGGATCAGAAGGTTGGGGGTTCGAATCCCTCCGACGCGCCGCTGCCCAGAGCAGGAGTCATTTCCAGCCAGGTTTCGGAACGCCGGTGACGCGGTGCTGGCCCGTCGAGCGGGGGCTCTCGGACTCGACGAACTTCCGAGTGGTCTCCTGGATAACCGTCGGTCCTCCCTGGGCTCGAAGTTCGCCGGCCGATGTTGCCCAGCGCGCCCGTGAACGCACACGGCCGCACCGCCCGTGGGCGATGCGGCCGTGTCGGCGGCTCGAGTGCTAGCGCCTAGAGGCGCAGCATGTGGAACGCGTTGTCGTGCATGATCTTGCGCTCGTCCTCGGGGCTCAGCTTGTTGAGGTACCCGAGGTAGTCACCGGGCTGGACGGTGCCCTCGGCGTGGGGCCAGTCCGAGCCAAAGACCACGTGGTCCATGCCGATCTGCTCGATTAGGAACGTGACGTCCTCCTCGGGGAACGGCGAGACCCAGAAGTGCTCCTTGAAGATGTCCGAGGGCCGGTCCATGACCGTCACGCCGAACGCCTGGATGCTCCGCTCGGCGATGCCGCCGGCGTGGTCCATGGCGTGCAGGGCCGGATACACCCACTCCATGCCGAGCTCCACGGCGAAGATGCGGACGTTCGGGAACCGGCCGAACAGGTTGCCGAGCACCAGGGCCAGGGCCAAGTCCTCGATGGAGCGCCGGCCCGTGATGGCGGTACCGAGGTTGCGCTCGTAGTCCATGTCGCCCACGCCGTTGCGCTGCCACATCATCTTGAACATGCGGCTGTAGTCGTCGGGCGGCGGGTAGCCGTGGTACGAGACGAGGACGCCCGACTCGTTGACCCGAGCCCAGAAGGGGTCCCAGGAGGTGTCGGCGGGGGAGCGGCCGTTGGCCGGGCCGGGGCGCAGCGACGACGACCTTGGCGCCGCGCTCGAGCAGGAAGTCGAGCTCCTTGGCCGCCAGGAGCGGGTCGAGCGACCGGGATGTACGGCGCCGCGTAGATGCGGTCCCTGTAGGCGAAGCCCCAGTCCTCCTCCAGCCACAGGTTGAAGGCGTGGAAGCACTTGTAGGTGAGCTCGACCCGGTCGGGGTTGAGGCCCTCGATGCCGACTCCGAGGGTCGGGTAGAAAATGGCCCGCTCGACGCCCTGGTCCTCCATCACCAGCAGCCGGCTGGACCGGTCGCGGTAGTGGTCGGGCAGCGGCTCGAGCTCGCCGAAGATGCGTTTGTCACCGAAGGGCAGGTTGCGCAACCCACCCTCGGCCAACTCCTTCAGGCGGCCGTGGAACGCCCCCGGCTTGGTGATGGGGTTGAAGGTCGGGTTCGGAATGGCAGTGGGCTGCTGGATCCCGAACATGATCTGCTTCTTCTTGCCCTCGGACACCCACCGGACGAAGCTCTTGACCTCTTCGTCGCCGTGCCGGGTGAACGCGTCCTCCGGCTCGTAGTAGTGGTTGTCCGCGTCGATCAGCTTGTAGTCGGCCACGCCTATAAGCCTACTCCGGCGCTGCCAGGGCCGCCTACTCGGCCTCAAGCCGACCAGCCGACCAGGCGGCCACGCCCTTGGGGAGGGGGAAGCGGTCGACGTTCAGCAGGTACGACGCTAACACGTAGTAGCCGACCACCCCGATCAGGTCGGCAGCGCCCCGCTTGCCCCAGCGGGAGGCGACGGCCTCGAAGGCCTCGTCGGCGACGTCGCTGTTTTCCAGCAGTTCGACGACGAAGTCGTGGACGGCAGCAGCGTCGGCGTCGAGGCCCGCGGGGTCGCTCGTCCCGGCCGACGGCCGCTGCCGCGGCCGGGTCGAGGCCGGCGGCGATGCCGATGCGGGCGTGGGCATAGAAGGCGTACTCACCGCCATGGCGGCGGGTCGTCACCAGGATGGCCAGCTCGCTGAGGTGAGTTGGCAGCGAGGTGTGGAACCGGAAGTACTCGCCCAGGCGCTGGGCCGGGTCGGCCATGCCGGGGCTGTGGATCATGGCCTGGTGGGCACCGTACAAATGGGTCAAACCGGGCCGGGCGGCCATGATCGCTGCGGCCACCCGCCGCTGGTCGGCGTCCATCTCCTCCGGGGCCACGTCGCCAAACCGGCGTGGCTCGGTCACCGGCTCAGACCTCTTCCCACACTTCCTTGCTGTGGTCGAGCTTGAGCGGGATGGCCTGCTGGTCCTCGAGGAAGCGGAAGTCGATAATGCGGCCGTCGTACTCCTCGGCGTGCTCGAGCAGCCAAAGTGTGCCCTTCGCGATCTCGTCCGGCGTGTGTACCCGGGCCGGCTCGGGGCTCAGGCCCATCTTGGTCGTCATCACCTCGAAGGACTCGCTGCTGATCCGGCCGGCGCGGAGGTTGATGAAGGGCACGCCGTGGCCGCCAAGGGCGTCGTGGATGCCGCGGGTGAGCCGCTCGAGGCCTGCCTTGACCACCGGGTACAGGAGCGGGGTGCCCACGCCGTCGGGGCGCGCCCGCCAGCCCTCGGGGACCTCGGTGGTGTAGACGGCCGCCTCGGCGCCGACGAACAGGACGCGGCCGTGCTGGCGCTCGAGCATTCCCGGCAGGAAGCCTTGCATCAGGATCACGCTCGACAGCAAGGTGATGTTCCACCCGATGTTCCAGCGCGAGATCGGGATTTCGAAGAAGCCGCCAGGCGTCACGTAGGACGCGTTGTGGATGAGGATGTCGCAGCGCCCGGCCCAAGCCAGCGTCTCATCGACGACGCGCTCGAGTGTCCTCCTGCTTGCTGAGGTCGGCCCGCACGGTGAGCACGTCGCCGCCCCGGGTCTTGAGGTCGGCCTCGACCTCCTCGAGGGTGCCAGGTAGGAACTTGTGAGGGTCGCTGTTGGTGCTGCGGCCGACCACGACCACCTTGGCGCCGGCTTCGACCAGGTTGGTGGCCAGGGCCCGGCCCAGCCCACGCGTGGCGCCGGTGACCACCACCACCTCGTTCTTCAGCGTCATGGTCATGATGAGGCTGCCTCCTATTCGGTATTCAGTCGCGACCGGCGTGCTGCGGTCGAGCTTGAGCGGGATGGTGCCGTCGGCCGCCGTGGCCGCCGTGATCGCCGAGGGCATCGGGGCCGCCGTGGATGCCATGGATGAGTCGCTGGGCGGGAATATTGACGCCGTAAAGAAGTGGCGGGCCCTGGGCGTCGGGGCGCTGGCGCGGGTTCTTCGGGATCTCGGTGGTGCAGATGCACGGCTCGAAGACGACGTGGAGGATCCGCCCGTGCTGGCCAGCGGAGAACGGGAGGCCCATGCGCTCGGGGATGTTACATCGACCTGCGGAACCCTCCGCCCGCCCGCGCCGGTGGAGGACCCACTACGGCCGTTGGCCGCAGCTGGCCGAAGCGCGGCGGGCGCCGCGGCACCGACTCGATCTGGCTGACCAAGCACCACGCCTTCGACGGCGGAGCGGGTGTTACCCCGAGACTGACGTTCGCTAGCATCGACTCCTTCCAAGTCGTCCCACGCCATGAGGCTCGGCCATGACGAACGAGCGGTTACGAGCGGCGATCTCCTCGTCCCGTTTCGAGGTGGGCGACATCGCGCACGATGTGGGAGTGGACCGCGAGGCCCTGGAGCGGTGGATCGCCGGCCGCCTGCCCGACAAACGGCACCGCCACGACCTGGCCAGTTTGCTCGGCGCCGACCCGGGTTATCTGTGGCCCAGCGATTCTCCCATCGAGGCCAGCGATCTGGCCCTGACCGAGGTGCTCGCCATCTATCCGGTGCGCTCCACGGTCGGCATCGACACCTGGTTGCGGCTGTTCGAGCAGGCCCAGGCGAACATTGATGTGCTGGTCTACGCCGCCTCCTGGTTGTCGGAAGATCCTGCCATTCGCCGCGTGTTACGGCGCAAGGCGCAGTCCGGCGTCCAGGTCCGGTTTCTCATAGGCGACCCGGACTGCGCCGAAGTTCGCCAGCGCGGTATCGACGAAGGCATGGGGTCCGCCCTGTCGGCCAACATCGCCAAGACCATCCACAACTACCGGAAGCTTATCGCCACCACCGGAGCAGAGTTCCGCCAGCACACCACCGTTTTGTACAACTCCATCTATCGAGCCGACGACGAGATGCTGATCAACCCTCACCTTTACGGGTTGCCAGCGCGCCTGACGGCTCTGCTCCACCTCCGACGGGAACCCGGCGCCGAGTTCTTCGCTGCTTATCGCTCGAGCTTCGAGCGAGTGTGGGCCGCGGCGATTCCCCTCGACACTCCTTCGTCGCCAGCCTGAGTCGTCGCCGCTGGTCCGCCTGTCTCGACCCCGCCATGGCCGGCGCCGTCAGGAACTATCCGGGCGAGGGACGGGCTGAATGGGACCCCCGAGGCGGTCCTGCCCGGTTGGGCGCCCCGGGGCCGGGGACCCAGCGTCCCGGGCGGCCAAGTAATCAGCCCCTACCGATCAGTGACCGCGCCCTCTGCGGGGCCGACCACGAGATCGTGTAGGTCGCCTCCCACCTCGAGTCGACCCGATTGTTCGGTCCCGCCGATCTTGACCGGCTCAAAGCCGGCCGTTCGGATCAACCGCTCGACTCCCACGCTGGCACGGTCGTCGTCGGTGGCGTAGAAGAGGACGGCCGGCTCCGGCGATCGGTTGCTGGAGGACTCCAGGAGATCGGCCGACATGCTTCCAAACGCCATGGCCAAGCGCGCCCCCGCGGGCAACCACCCGGCCACAACCCCGCCAGAGGGCTGGCCCTTGGGCAGCAGACGTACCACGTTCCCTTGTGCGTCGAGGCCGACCGGGTTGCTCGGAACGACCACCACCATGTCGGTGAGGAGGTCGGCGATCTCGCCTATGACGGGCTCTAGCACGCCGAACCGCAGGGCGAGGACGACGGCATCGGCGCCGCCGCAGCGCGTCAGTATTGTCGACGGCGACAACCGCGGCCGGACCGATCTCTGCAGCCAGCTTTCGTGCCGACTCAGTGTCGGCGCTCGAGAGCCGGAGAGTCTCGCCGCCTGAGGCGAGTCGGCGGGCGATGACCGATCCGAGGCCTCCAGTGCCGACGATCGCGGTGGTCATGACCGAAACCTCCTCGGCGTCACGGTAGGGGCGATGGGGCCTTCGAGCAGACGAGAGCCGAGGGCCACATTCAGCTATGACTGATACGACGTTGGCATCGACTGTGAACCCTTGTTCCATCCGTGAAAGTTCGAATAGTCGCCTGCATCCCAAGCCTGGCGCAGCCCCGGCTTGCTCAGGTCCCAGTCGGGGCGGATCTCGCTCGAGGCGACGCGCAAGTCGCGCCATAGATCGCAGAACGACGGGCGCCCCCAGAACCAATACCCGTTGTAGATACTGTGAATTACCAGCCCCGGCTTGAGCACCAGCGTGTGAGGGATCATCGGGTCGTGCTCGGGGTCGGTGTATTCCTGGATGTCGAGGTCCCTCTGAATAGTCCGCGTCGGATCAGACAGGAACGTCCATTGGGCGCCCACTGAGGCTCGGAACTCCTGTGTCGAGTGGTGGTCGTCGGTGGAGATGGTGACGATCTCGGTGTAGGCGACGGCGATCTTCGAATAATTCGCGGCGAGCTCCAGATGCTGCTGGTGCTCCTTCGGACAGTAATTACCGCGCGCCAGTGTGAGCACCAGCGGGTTGTCGCCTTGGAGCTCGCTGAGCTTGCGCACCGTGTCGGTGTGATCTGGCAGGGCGTAGTCGGGAAAGGTGCTGCCGGGTCTGATGTCCGAGCGCATGGGATGACCGCCTCTTAGTGGCCTCGTCGGAAATGGCTGGTAAGGATCTCAGTGTGCGGCGAACAGGCGGCCGCCAATGTAAAGGATATGGCGGGTGACCTCGGCATTCACTAGGCCTCCTCAGCGAGCGTACTCGATGGCCAGTGGGCGGGCGTCCAGTCCCCCTCTGGGTCCGTGGTTTGCCCCACTTCTATCAGATGACCGTCGGGATCGCGGATGTAGCAACGGATCTCGTACTCGTGCTGCTTCGGCGGCGTCGGAATTGAGCCCCCGGGCGCTCCATTCGGTGTAGACGGCGTCGATGTCTTTGACCCGGATATTGAGGAAACTGCTGACCCGGTCGCGATCGCGGGGCGTCTCCAGGGTGACCGACGGCTTGTCGTCGGTCGGGCCTCCGCCGCCGTTGATAATGATCCAGCTGTTCGATAATGCGACATAGGTCAGCCCTCCGGGGCCAGAGAAAGCCACCCTACCGCCGAGTACCTCGGTGTAGAAGCGCCGAGAGCGCTCGACATCGTCGGAGACGATGAAGTGGGCCAGCACAATTCCCTCTGGGGGCGGTGGGAGCTCGGCCATACCTGCACCTCCACTGGTTGGGGTCACAACCCGCTCACGACGCGGTCTCTGGCCGATGCTATGACGAACGAACACATGCCATCGACAGCGCGGACCCGCTCGTCGCCGGCTATCCGCCTTCGGTGACGCGGATGATGGTCTTGCCGGGGGTGCGCCGGTCGGGGATGAACGCAGCCGGCGCTTCGGCGAGCGGTCGGACCGACCCGACGATCGGCTTGAGCCGACCGTCTCTGAGGCGCTGGGCGAGGTCCGCAAGCCGGGAGCGGTCGGGTTCGACGACGAAGAACGTGGCGCGCCCGTCCTTGGGCTGGGCTGTAGGCATCCTGGCGATGGTGACGAGCGTGCCACCGGCTCGCACCAGTGCAGTCGAGCGGTCGAGAATCTCACCGCCGATCGCGTCGAAGACGACGTCGACCTCGCCGGCGTCTTCGAGCTTGTCTGCCTGCAAGTCCAAGAAGGCGTGCACTCCCAAACTGAGGGCGGTGTCGCGGTCCGCGGCCCGGCCGGTGCCGATCACTGCGGCACCCACCTCGCGGGCGAGCTGCACGGCGATCGAACCGACACCGCCCGCGGCGCCGTGAATCAGGACGGTCTGGCCCGTCCTCAGGCGAGCGTGGTCGATCAGCGCCTGCCATGCGGTCAGCCCCGAGATAGGCAGAGCGGCGGCCACGGTGTGGTCGACGTCAGCCGGAAGTGGAACGAGGTTGCGGGCCTCCACCGCGGTGTACTCGGCCAGGGAGCCGTCGCGGGACCAGTCGGTAATTCCGAACACCCGCTGTCCGACGGTAAGGCCGGTTGTTCCGTACCCCAACTCAACGACGACGCCCGAAACCTCGTGGCCGGGCACGCTCGGGGTTCGGTCGCGCCCGGCGCGGTCGGCCCA
This sequence comes from uncultured Acidimicrobiaceae bacterium, assembly GCA_963834775.1. GTDB lineage: Bacteria > Actinomycetota > Acidimicrobiia > Acidimicrobiales > Palsa-688 > PALSA-693. The sequence continues at coordinate 97,976 of CAWICR010000004.1, read as the reverse complement.
GGTTGTCGGCCAATCCAACTCGCCGGGCGTGAACCCCCCGGCATGGACCCGCACGATGACGTCGTTTACGGCGGCGTGGGGATACGGGATGTCCGTCAGGGTGAGTCCATTGACGCCTGCATCGCGGTCTCGAACGGTGATGGCTTGCATGACGGCATCTTTGCGGAGGGGCACGCCCGGTTGAGCTGCGGAGCGGCTGGGAGCCGCCCCGCAGCCCGAAGCCCGATCAGATAGAGCGGTTAACGTCCGCGGCCGAGGCGGGGTAGAACTTGCGTGCCTTCTCGCTGGACGGCCTGAAGCGACCTTGGAGAGAGCCCGAGCAGCTTCAAGATCGTGGGAGCGACCTGGGTCGTTTCCACGACGTGGCTTGACTGACCAGGTTGGACGCTGCCCGGGGCATAGACGACGAGAGGAACGTCCCGATCGCCTGGGTTGTCGCCCCCATGTTCGGCGATCTTCGAGCCGGTCGTGTATATGGTGCCGACCTGCGCGATCCCGAACACGTCCGGGTGGTGGGGGTCGGACTTCGAGACGCCGAAGAAGTGCGCCGACTGCCGGCCGGCAAAGATCTCCGAAAGGCCGGAGTGCTGGACGGTGATCGTCTGGCCGGCGTAGTTGACGGCCGGGGCGGTATGCGTCCACAGGTAGTTCTGGACGAATTGAGCAGCCACCTGCGAGCGGTCCGACAGCCACCACAGCAGCCCGTCGTCATCGGCCTCTTGGACGACGAGCGTCGGGTTGCTCGGATGCAGTGCGGCCCAAGCCGCGTTAACGCCGGCAATGATCGGACCGTCGTCGATCCGCTGCAGCTGGTTGTTGTTCAGCGGCGACTGGCCGTGCTTGGCGGTCAGGATGATTGCCGTCGAGTCGGCTTCACGGTCGGCCTGGATCGTGTCGGCCATCCGCTGTAGGGCGTCGTTGACGTACTCGAGCGCGCTCTGGAGCAGCGGGCCCGGCACCTGTTGGCCGTTCACGGTCACGTATCCGCCGGGCAGCGACGGGCCCTCGGTGTACTTGCCTTGGGCGTCTGGGCCAATCAACACCGCCGGGGAGCTCTTCAGCTTCTCGGCGGTCGAGACCGTTTGAAAGTTCATCCCATAGATCGCCGGCGTGCCGACCTTCGACCCGGTGCCCGAGTGCTCGTAGCCGTTGATCCAATTGATGACCGCCTGGACCTTGTAGGAGTCGTACTGCTTGGTCGCCGCGTTGTCAGCCGTCCACGTGCCGTCGACCGGGTACGGCACGCCGTTCGGCTCGACCGCCTGCGAGTCGATCTCCGGCCCGAAGAAGTCGTCGATGCTCATACCGTTCGAACCCGGGCCGTTGAACGACGTGTAGATGGCGTGCTTGTCAGACCACGCCGTCAGCATGCCGGCGCTGTGGATCACCTGGAAGATCGTGTTGACTCCGACGTAGTCCCACGGCTGAATCGGCTGGCAGGTCTTCGGGTCGACCGGGTTCGTCGCCGGGTTCAGACCCGACTGCGGGTGCGGGCTCAGGTTCATGATCAAGGCTGGGTTAGTGTCAATGCCGTTGGCGTAGATCGAGCCGCCCTCATCGAACGACGGAAAGGTGTTGCCGCTCCCGTTATTCAGCAGGTCCTGCACGGCGGGAAGGTTGTCGTCCGGCGAGTCGTAGATGACGTCGCCGCCCGGGACCGGACCGGAGCACTTCGTCGTCCCCGGCGGGAAGACGCCGTGACTGTACTCGTCGTCGTAGTAAATGCCAGTGAGCTTCGGGTCGGCGCCGGTCATCAGCGCCGTGCCTCCCGGATCGGAGTCGGACGGGTCGGAAGTCCGGGCGTTGGTGTATTCAGCGCCGCCGGTGGCGAGCCGCGCCAGCTCTGAGTTGGGATGGTTAGCGACGTACCAGTCCAGATCGGACTGGTGCATGCCGTCGACCGATATCAGGAGGACGTGCTTGATCTGATTGTGGCTGGCAGGGACGGCGGTGGAGGAAGACACCGCCAACGGCGTGGCGATCGCTAACGCAAACGCCGCGGCTCCTGCCGTCGCGAGTTTCGTTCCCGATTTCATGTTCGCTCCCTTTTTCAGATCCGATCGAACTCGGTCCCCCTCGATACCCTTCGATCACCCGGAGCGTATGGGTCCTGTCCAAACTGGTTCTTACTTCACGATGACCGGCGTATGTCGAATAGGTGAATCTCAGGGGACGTTGCGCCGTGTCCTCAGTCCAGTGAGCGAGAAATCCATAACTGCTTAGAGAACCTGTGCCAACTGGGCGGGACTCTACGGAAGCGGGTAGCGCAGACACAGCGAACGCCAAGGTCTGAGGGCTGCACTGGAGGCTCGATGGGTCACCGTGGCCCGGTCAGGAGGGTAAGAGCAATGAAACTCAAGCGGCCCCTGTTGGCGGCCGGCATCGCCGCCAGTGCGGTGGGACTCAGTCTCGGCCTCGGGATCTCGGCTGCCACAGCCAGTACAGCCAGTTCGTCGACGACTTCGTCAGGGGGATCGCCCTCGACGCTTACGGTCTCGACCCCGGGTGCGTCCTCGTCGACCGGATCAGGGTCAGCATCGAACGGCAGTTCGTCCGGTTCGTCTGGTTCGTCCGGATCGTCAGCGAGCACGCACAACTGTCCCAACATGGGCTCAGGTAGTACGGCGGGCCCCTCCGCGGGGGGCACGGCTCCTCCGGCCGCCTGAGCCGCTGCGCCCGGCGGGCCCTCCTCCGCCTCGGGTTCGCCGGGCGCCCAGGGACGCGGCCTGGACCTGTTGGCCAGCCAAACGGCCAAACGTTCGACCCAACGAGTTCGTCGCAAACGTCCGACTTCGGCGCGGCGCCTACCCCGCTCGTCTCCGAGAGAATAGGGACATGACCGCAGCCGACGCACATGATTGGGATGGCTCCTACGCAAGCGCGTCGCCGCCCTGGGACATCGGCCGGCCGCAGCCTGCCTTTGTCCGACTCGCCGCCACTGGCGCGTTCACGGGCGCCGTTCTCGATGCTGGTTGCGGCACCGGCGAGCACACCATCCTCGCGGCGCGGCACAGTCCTGGTGCGTTGGGCATCGATATCTCGCCGCGCGCCATCGTCATCGCCCGTGGCAAGGCGGCGGAACGCGGCGTCGACGCCAGGTTCGAGGTATCCGACGTGCTCCGTCTGGCCACTCTCTCCGAGACGTTCGACGCGATTATCGACAGCGGGCTATTCCATGTCTTCGATGACAGGGCTCGGGTTGAGTACGTCACCGCCGTGCACGCCGTCCTCCGTCCGGGTGGCCATTTGCACTTGATGTGCTTCAGCGATAGCCAGCCCGGCGACTGGGGTCCGCGCCGCGTGACCGAAGGCGAGTTGTACAGCGCGTTCGGCTCCGGATGGCACATCGAAACGCTCGCCGCCGACCGCTTCGACATTAACCCGGGCCTCGGTACCCGCACTGCCGAAGCCTGGCTTGCCGACGTCGTTCGGCTCGCACCGCGCTAGGCGATTCTGATCGACTCAAAACCGAGCGGGCCGGCGGGGGCGGCGTCCGTCAGGCCTGACTTTGCGGATCGGGCGGCAAGCTGCCTCTCCCCTTGTCAGGTCGTTCCGGTGTTCCACAGTTCGGCAGTTCGTCACGCCACCCGTGCCGGGTCGGAATGCAGCGGAGCAACTCCAGTGAATCCGTAGCGTCCTGGGCCTGCAGACCACGGATGCGTACAAATACACATTCTGGACCGGATTCGCCCACGGCCCGCCAACATTCGGAGCATGAATTCCGCAACCATCGGCAACCACTCGGAGGCCAATCCGGGCATGGCGGCCATAATCAATCCTGAATAAACTGACCCAACCCCCTCAAACCCCGTCATATTGCCCGGATCCGCAGTGCATTAACGCTGTCCGTGATCCATTAACGCTGGCGCCACGCCGGCTGCAGAGGACCTGTTCACCCCCTGTCAGGTTGGGTGTGCGGTCCTCGGGCTCCACCTGCTACGGTGCGCGGAACAACCAAAGGCGCACCGGCGACTGTCCAAGAGACCGCTTGTGCGGCGCCCAGACGTTGGCCCCCCGTTTCGTCGGCGTGGGCCCGCGTTCGTCGTGATCCGTGCCGTTCCAGGCGCGTCGGCGTGGCGGACGCATGAGAGAGGAGCAAGGGCCAGTGCAGCGCGATTTCAGGTCGATCAAGCCATCACGACCCGGTCGGTGGAAACGTGACCCAACGCAGCGGTGTCGCCGCGGCCGACGTGGGCTGAATGTATTGTTCGGTGTGTTGGCGATTGTTCCATTGATCACAATTCAGGTGATCACGGTGCTGGAACCGGCTGGCGCCGAAAGCGTAATGGACTACACAGGTTGGCAGTCGTTGGGAGGCTTGTCCCAAGGCGCCCCGGCATCGACGACTTGGGGTCCTGGTCGTCTCGACGTTTTCGTGCGCGGCGTGGACAACGGTCTTTGGCACAAGGCGTATGCAGGTGCCTGGACGGCCTGGGAACCATTGGGCGCTCCGCCGGGAGGCCTTACTTCTGCTCCGAGTGCAGTGTCTTGGGGTTCGGGCCGAATCGACGTGTTTGCGGCGGGCGCAGGCGGCGAACTTTGGCACAAATGGTACGCGTCTGGATGGTCCGGGTGGGAGCCCCTGGGTGGGGTCCTTGTCGGCGCGCCCGCCGTCGCATCGTGGGGACCTGGCCGTCTGGATGTCTTCGTCCGCGGTGTGAATAACCAGCTGTGGCACAGGTGGTACCAGGGGGGATGGTCGAGCTGGCAGCCCCTCGGCGGCGTGCTCACATCGTCACCGGGGGCGACGTCCTCGAGTAGGGGGCGAATCGATGTCGTGGTCCCCGGCGTCGGCGGGGCTCCTTGGTATACATTTTACGATGGTGGGTGGCACGGATTTGCGCCCCTGGGCGGTGAACTCCGTAATGCGCCCGGGTTGAGCTCGTGGGGTTCCGGCGAATTTGATCTCTTTGGTCAAGGCGCTGACGACAATCTGTACCACCAGCAATATGGCGGTGGCTGGTCGGGATGGCAACTGGGGCTGCCCGGACCGATTGCGTCGGGTCCGGCTGCGGTTTCCTGGGGTTCAGGTCGCATCGATTTGTTCGCCAGCGGCACGGACCACCAGATCTACCACGCCTTTGTTGTCGCCACCTTGGGCGGCGTGTGGGCGTGCATCCGACAGCGTGAGTCGGGGGACAACTATCAGGAGAATACCGGGAATGGGTACTACGGGGCGTATCAGTTTTCGCCCCCAAGCTGGAACGAGTCTGTTCAGGGTGCCGGCTACCCGCAGTACGCCGATGGCCGCGCCGACCTGGCGCCTTCGTACGTTCAGGACGCCGCGGCCGTTTGGCTCCAGGCCCACGCCGGCTGGGGATCTTGGCCGGTTACATCGGTCGCTTGCGGCGTGTGACAGCCGTCCACAGCGGTCGGCTTAACGACGCGCCGGACAGCACGCGCGTGCCGAGCGTCGGCGCCAACCGATTTGCTGGACTGGCGGTCAAGCGCGTGCTCGTAGCGCTGAGGTCCGCGGGTTAGTACCCGGGGTCATTGTCCGGTGACTTCACGGGCGCGGGTTCGTCAGCTACCACTGCAGCCGGGCGGTCCTCCCCGAGCGTGACCAGGACGATTCTCTCTTCGGGGTCTTCGCCTTGATGGTGCGGTTGAGACCGGCCTACCGCCTGGGTGTGAATCTTGGCATCGGACCCGGCCAGGTCGGAAAGGACGTCCTTGACGTGGGACACCCTCCGCTCGGCGAGCCTTCGGTTGTGCTCGAACGAGCCCGTGGCGGACGCCTTCCCGAGCAAAGCAATCCGTGTCTTGCCCGATTCAATGGAGCTCCGCACCTTCTTATCGAGCCCCTGGTACCACTGCGTTATCTTTTCCTCCTCACCACCGGCCGTCGAATCGGAGTTGACGGCGAAGAGCACTTCCAGCTTTGCCGTGGTCGGCACCTCGTCGGGTTTAGGTAGCAACACGCTGGCGGTGAAGCTCATGGAAAAGGAGTCCGTGACGCTCACCTGACTCTGGTCTTGGCTACCGGGGCTGAGGTCGTGCGTAACTTGCTCGGTCTGCCCTATCGAGCCCCCCGTACCAAGAAACCCTGCCGAAAATGTCGCCGTGGTTGCATGGGACATGGTGACGCTCCCGTGCGTTTTGGCGTGAGCAAGCTGCTCCTGGAACTGCACGGTCGGTGTGATCGTGGCAGCACCACCGTTCGGAGTCAGATCGGTCGTGACAGGGGCCGCTGACAAACTGGCGCCGCCACCCTCGGAATTCATGGTGATAGTACGTGGCGTTTGCCAGGTGATTACGAGTTGGTCGGGCTTGTCTTTATCGGGGCCAATGCTGAACGGGACCCGGACATGGGCCAGGCCCGTACCAGCGAGCGGAGCGTCCGCCGGTCGGTTTCCCGAGGACGGGAACATCCAGCCCACCGGCACGTGAAAGACCACTTCCCCTTGTTGAGTCGAGGCCGGAAGCAGCTGCTGAAAGCTCAGGGTGCCGGCGGACGAATACTCGAGGACCTCCTCCTGCGAGCCAAACACGAGGGCCGCAGTAGGACTGAGACCTATGCGACCGTTACCGGTCGGAATTTGGATCCGGTCTGCGCTAGGGCCCAAAGCGCTCGTCCCAGCGCTCGATACGGCTGTCTCGTCGGGGCCGGAGCCCAAGCTGCTCTGTTTTCTGGCCAGGGCGAGGGTCTCTGCCGGCACCGAGTTCATCTTGCGTTTCAGCGCCACGACCTTCAAAGGGTCGGGATTTCCTTGCTGCATCTTCTGCTGCAACTTGAGAAGCGCGGTGGCACGGCGAAGCTCCGGATCCGCGCCGGGTGTCGCTCCTGCGTCGCTCATGTCGCCTCCTTCCCTCGGCTTCAGCCCCATCGTTGTTGTCGGCGATGCGGTTGGAACGTCCATTGTCGACCTTGTTGCGGAGCCCGACAATGCAAGCGGCTCAGGTGTGAACGAAAGGTCAGAGAGGTAAGGGGACCTGATCCGGTCCCGATCGGTCGTCAGGTCCGCGTGAACACGAAGCGTGTGGCTGCCGCCGCTCCGACAAGCGCCGTGAACCCAGCCAGCAGGCCCAAACCCGCCCATGGAGCCAGCGCGTGCGCTTGGTGGATGACATTCATCATCTGCCCCCCGGCCTGGGTGGGCCAGAACATCAGCATGGGATCTCGCCATGATGTCGGCAACACCTGGGCGACTCCGGGAAGGACAAACATCAACGCCACCATCACGGCCACGCCGCCGGTGGTGGAGCGCGTCAGCGCTCCAACTGCCACACCGAGAATCCCGATCATGGCCAGAAACAGACCCGTTCCGGCCACGGCCCGCCACACGCCGGGAGCCCCGAGCCCGGCGGTGGGAGCGCTTCCTGAGATGACGAGCTGTCCGACTCCGAATGCAGCGCAACTCAAGAGTTCACCGGCGACGAGTGACACCACCGCGAAAACGACGGTCTTCGCCGCCAGCACCCGGCCCTTGCGCGGGACAGCCGCCAAGGTGACCCAGATCAATCCGGTTGGGTACTCGGCGCTGACCATCATCACACCCAGTACGGCCAGAGCCAGCTGTACCACCCCGATCCCCATGAGGCTTACCGACGTGGGATCCCACGGGCGGCCCCCCTCCAGACCATTGTGGAAGTGACTCGACGTTGCCATCGCCAGGAGCGCGCCGATACCGACCGTGAGCAGCGCCGCTCCTACCAAAGCCGTGCGGTTCGATCGGAGCGACCGGAACTTGATCCACTCGCTCCGGCACGCAGCCAGGAATCCGGAGAGGTGTCCCGATCGAGAGGCCATTAGTCCCGGCACGCTCGGCGCCGCCAGGCTCATCGCCATGCCAATCCCGATTCATACTCGACGCTGCCGCGGGTTAACTCCATGAACGCTTCCTCCAGCGATGCTCGCACCGGCGTGAGCTCGTGGACGGCCACACCCGCGCCCAGGGCGGCGTCACCGATGACGGCCGCCTCCACGCCTATGACCTCGAGTATCCCCTCGCTGCTGGTCGTGTAGGCGCCCAACCCGGCCAGAACCGCAGCCAGGCGGTCCGGCTCAGGCGTCCGGACGACCACCGTCTCCGTCGAGGTGCGGGCCACGAACGCTTCGAGCGGCTCGTCGGCGATCAGTCGACCCCGCCCGATGACGACCAGATGGTCGGCAGTCAAGGCCATTTCGCTCATCAAATGCGACGACACCAGCACGGCCCGTCCCTCTGCCGCCAGGTGTCTCATCAGATGGCGGATCCACAGGATCCCTTCGGGGTCGAGGCCATTGGTTGGTTCGTCGAAGAGAAGCGCGACCGGATCGCCGAGCAAGGCGGCGGCGATGCCAAGTCGCTGGGCCATGCCCAGCGATAGGGCGCCTGCCCGCCGGTCGGCCACCCTGTCGAGGCCGACCAAGGCGAGTACCTCGTCGACCCGAGTTCGGGGCAGCCGGTTGGCGGCGGCCAAGGCGGCCAGATGGGACCGGGCGTCGCGCCCCGGTGGGCTGCGCGGGCATCCAGCAGCGCTCCCACGGCCTTGAGCGGAACCGGCAGGTCGCGATAAGCCAATCCGCCAATGGTGGCCCGGCCGGTCGACGGCGTCTCCAAACCCATGATCAGTCGCATTGTCGTCGTCTTGCCTGCCCCGTTCGGGCCGAGGAACCCCGTGACGACACCGGGTCGGACCTCGAAGCTGAGGTCCGAGACGGCGAGGGTGCCCGCGAAGCGCTTGGACAGGTTTTCGACAACGATCACGACAGCCTGCGCTCCCAGTCTGATAGAGGCACGCCGTCCGTGCCCGCGGCCAACAACCTCGGGCGGCCAGCTCACCCAACACTGCCCGCCTCGGCGGACAAGAACTATTATCGGCGCGGCCGCCCCGCCACTTGACCCTTCTGGTCAAGATCTTGGCAGATTCTCAGCGGATTCTTGGTCTCCAGGACCCGCCATCGAACCGGTACGAAGCTAGTGGCGGCGCCGTTGCTAGCGTCTGGTCATGACTGAACACCCGCCTGCTCGGGATGACCAGTACTCGCGATCACCGCTCGGGACATACGCCGAGTGCCCGGTCTGCGGCGGTCAGCTGCACCCGGAGCACGCCCACTTTCGGTGCGCGAGCTGCGGGTGGCGAGATTCGTGCTGCGATTGATCCTTGGGCGGCTGCACGCTAGACGGACTGCGGCGAAATAGCCTCCAGTAACGACCTAGGGACCGGCGCGACGGTGCACGAGCCGCTGAAACCGCCTGACACCCGCACCAGCGAAAGGGTACAGTTGGGGATCAGCGGCGACTTCGTCAGGTCTACCGACAGGACCTGATGCCCGAATATGGTCACAACCAGTTGATGGCCGTCGATGACCGCCAGGTCGGCATTTACGGCGCCGGCGATCGACGCCAACGCACTCTGCTGGATCTGAACGGTGACGGTTGCCTTGGCGATCGACACGACACGCAGTTTGCGGTCGAAGATAAGAAAGTGGTGATCCACCTGCACTTGGTGGGCGTCGATCGTGACATGTGTGAGTCGCAGAGGACCTGCGGGTACCCCGTCGGCGACGACTTTTACGTCGTCAATTTTGGAAACAGCCAGCTCGTACAAGAAAGGGAACGAACCGATATGCACGGAGACGTGCTCGGCGCCGGTCGACGATCGGATGCGTTGCGCCATCAGGTGCTGGGCGTGCGACCGGGCCCAAAAGTCCCCCACGACCAGCCCGACGACGACCAGTATGAGGACGCCAAGGGCAAGCCGAGCAAGTAGGCGAACCAGGAACACAGGCTGAGCTTGTCATACCCACACTGGTCCGCGGCACGCGGCTCGGGTGGTGGCGGCCTGACCGAGGTCAGGGCGACGACCGCCCGAACGCCGGCCCCGCCGGGAGGTCCTTATCCCAGGGGTCGTCTCGATCGCCGCGCCGTGGCGCCTTTGTGGCCGTAGACGTGTTTGACCGCCGTAGCCAGATAGCTGGTTGCCTTGTCGGGTCGGGAGAAAGACCATGAGAGGTACCGGCAGGGCGAACCTCTGGCGGGTGATGGATTTCGGCCAGGCAAACTCCCGCAACCCGTCGGCACCGTGGGTTCGCCCAAAACCCGAGCCCCCGACTCCACCAAAGGGCAGCGATGGCACCGATGCGAAAGCGATGACGCTGTTGACACTCGTCATGCCCGAGCGCATGCGCCGGGCCAGCTCCATTCCGGTGCGACGCGAGCCAGTGAAGACGGCGCCAGCGAGACCGTAGGAGGTGTCATTGCTGCGCTCGAGGGCTTCGTCGGCATCCTTGACCCTGGCCACCGTGATGGTGGGCCCGAAGGTCTCCTGGCGTACAGCCGAGCTGTCTTCTGGAACGTCGACGAGCACCGTCGGTTCGACGTAGGAGCCTGCGACAGCGCCACCGGTGAGGACCCGGCCGCCGCGAGCGAGCGCATCAGCGATGTGGCTTCTGATGACCTCTATCTGGCCGGGCATGGTGATCGGTCCATAGGGCGCTGCTGGGCCATCTGGAGGTCCCAAACGGACGGCGCGGTCGGCGAGTTCGCGGACGAAGCTGTCATAGACCTTCTCGGTGGCATAGACCCGTTCAATTCCCACAATGTCTGACCGGCGTTGCTCATCCCGCCCCACAGGGCGGCGTCCGCGGCTGCCACCACGTCGGCGTCGTCATCGACAATCATGGCGTCCTTTCCACCGCATTCCATCAACACCGGGACCAGGTTCTCCGCGCAGACAGCCATAACCTTGCGGCCTGTCGAGACGGAACCGGTGAAAGCAATCTTGTTGACTCCGGCTCGACACAGGGCGGCACCCGTATCGCCCAAGCCGGTGACCAGCTGCAGCACAGCCGGCTGATCTGGCACGGCTGCGGCCCACGTCGACACCAGCCAGGCCCCCACCCCCGGCGTGTACTCGCTGGGTTTGAACACGACGGTGTTGCCGGCGGCCAGCGTGTAGGCGATAGAACCGATAGGCGTGAATACCGGGTAGTTCCACGGCCCGATCACACCCGCCACACCGAATGGCAGGTATTCCAGCGTGGCCGCCTGATTCGCCGCCAGGAGCCCGGGCCAACGCGGCGCCGGCCGAGCACCTTCTCCGCATGGGTGGCCGCCCACCGGATGTGTTCGATGGCCAGAGCGATCTCGAGGATGGCGTCGGCGTGGGGCTTCCCGTTCTCTCGGTTGACCAGGCTGGCGAGATCGCCCATGCCGCGAGCGATCTCGCTATTCCAAGCCTTCAGGTACCGGCGCCTCCCGTCGAAGCCGTGGGCCTGCCAGGACGCCGCGGCCTGGTGGGCCCGGCCGACCGTGGCCCCTACCTCCTCGGGGCTCTGGCGAGGCCAGGTGCCGATCACGTCGCCAGTGCGAGGGTCGAGGGAATCGAAGGTTTCCCCCGGATCCGCGGACGCGGCCGGGGAGTGGTCGTCAGGAACCGCTCCTGGCGCGGCGCGGTGTTCTTTCTCCATTACTGCCACTCCCTTCGCAGCGAACCCGGGATTGATCGACACCTCTGATCATGGTGTCCCGATCTCGCCTCACAATTTGTGCTATTCAATACGACTATCAGCGCCAAAAACTACCAAAATGTATTCTCTGATTGGGGGGCCAGGGGTCTGGACGTGTCGGTCCTGTCTCCCGGCATTCGAATGGGGCTGCTCCTGGCGGGGAGTACTCGGTTGGCCCCGGGTTCGGGGCAGCCCGTGTCCGGCGCCGAGATGGTCAACGTGTTCGACCTCTGATCCGGTTCCTCCCACTATATTTCCGTATCCGTGAGCCTCCCAGTCCGGACTTTGGCAGGTATCAGCCTGGCAGCTGACGACTCCGACGGCCCGGCTCACCATCCATCACTCGTGGCTCCGCTGGACCTTTGAGCCGATGGGTGAGGTTCTCCTCCTGGCGCTGCTGGCGGCGCTGAATCCGACCCTGCTCGCGGCCACGACGGTGATGCTGCTCCTGGAGCACCCTCTGCGCCTGATGCTCGGCTACTGGGTGGGGGCCATGCTGATGAGCATCACGTTGGGGTGCGTGATCGTCTTCGCCCTGGAAGGATCGGGTGTCGTCAACACCACCAAGAACACGCTGGGCCCGGCCGCCAACCTCGTTCTGGCGGCCATCATGTTCGGCCTGGCTGGCGTGCTCGCAGCGGAGGGCCGCAGACGCGGCGAATCCGGCGGGAGGCCGCGCAAAGCCAAGCAAAAGGCGGACAAGGGGCCCCCGAAATGGCAGCAACAGCTGAGCAAGGGCACGGCTCGGACGACCTTCGTCATCGGTGCCGTGCTCTCGCTGCCCGGTGCGACGTACATCATCGCCCTCACCGACCTCAACAAGCTGCATTACTCGGCCGCGGTCACCGTACTTATCATCATCCTCTTCAACCTCATTCAAATGTTGCTGCTGGAGGTGCCGATGGTGGCCTTCAAGGTGGCGCCGACGCAGACTCCGATCGCCATCGAGCACGCCAAAGAAGCGGCCCGTCTGCACTGGAGGACGTACGCCGTCTGGGCACTCACGGGGCTGGGTGTGCTCCTGGCCATCAAAGGGCTGGTCGAACTGCTGTGAGCTTGGTGACGCGCTGACCGCCGACGACAGCGTCCAGATGGCGGCCGTAGCAGTCGCGTCGCCGGAGGCACCGGTCAGTCCGCTCCGCGCACACCGCTTGCTGGCTTAGCCTCCGTCTGCGGTTAGGCCCGCTCCGGTGATCGCAACCGGGGCGGTCTGCAGGCCGTCTACCTGTTGGGCGGGACCGGCGCCGCCCAAAAGGTCCGCCCCGATCTGTTGGCAAGTACGCTTCTCCGTACCCCTGGCCGAGTGCGAGGGGATATTCGGTCATGATCGCCAGGGCGTACCTGCGCCCGTCCGCGATTCCAAGGCAGTTAACCCGCCAGTCGCCAGGATCCGGATACCAGCCGTTTTTGATCGCCGCTCCGGGGATAGCCGCGCCGATGCCCCAGGCCTGGGAAGGGATGACTTGACGCATAAGGGTAATGATCTCGTCAGTGGCCGACGGCCCGAGCACGCCCTGGGCGAGGCGGGCTAGCACGACGGCCAGGTCCCGGCTGGTCGTCAGCGTGAAACCCCAGGCTCCGCCCGGATCTCCAATAGTGGCGGTCGCGCCCAGGGCTCTCATGAGCCCGATGACGTTGTTACCGCCGACCTCGTTCCAAAGCTCGGTGGCAGCATTGTTGTCGGATTGCGTGATCATCAGCTGCAGGGCCGATTCTTCCGCAGCAGTCAAAGGTCGGCCTTGAGACTCGACCATTTTCATCAAGGCCATAGCGATAGGCACCTTGATCACCGAGGCGGTACGAATCTGAGCGTCAGCGTACCCACCCTGGTCGATCTCGCCGGTGGACAAATCGATCACGGTGAATCCTGCTAGGCCGGCTCGGGCCGCTGCCCAAGCCGAGGTGGCCTGGGCCCGTTCGGCCAACGGGTCATCGATATAAAACACGTAACAGCGGTCGTCAGTGCCTCTTCCCAAGACGTACGGGCGGGCCTGACTGGAAGTGGGCGCGCCGGGGGCGCCGGTGATGATGTCTTGGGGGGCGCCGATGGGTGTCCAGGGGGACCAGCTGGTGTCCCAGGTGGTCTGGTAGACGTGGCCGGTGGTGCCGCGCACGTAGACGGTGAGGCGGGGCCGGCCGTCGAGGAGGCCGGCGCCCCAGGGGCTGGGGCTGGGGGCGGAAGCCAGCACGCCGGCTTGGGTGCCGGGGGGTTGAAACCAGCCTGTCCAGCCTCTGCCCGCCCAGAACGTTTGCCACAGCCGGTTGTCCCGGCCCCGCACGAACACGTCGAGGCGGCCGGGACCCCATGACGCCGCTCCGGGCCGGTCGCCAGCGGCGGCGCCGGGGGGTGGGCTGCCCAGGGCGATCCAGGACGGGTCCCAGGCGGTGTTGTTCCAGAAACGTTGGTAGATCAGGCCGTTGGTGCCGAGCACCAAGACGTCGAGGCGGCCCGGCGCCCAGCTGGTGGCGGCGGGCGAGGAGGCCAGGGTGCCGTCGTTGCCGAGCGGTTTGAACCAGCCCGACCAGCGGCAGCCGCCGCAGCCGGTCCAGATTTGCCAGAGGCGGTTGTCGCCGCCGCGTACGAACACGTCGATGCGCCCGTCGGCCCACGACACCGCGGCGGGGTCGCCGGTCACGCCGACGGGGGGCGAGCCGATGGTGGTCCAGCCCGTGTGGTCGCTGGACCACCACAGGCGGCCGTCGGTGCCGACCACGATGGCGACATGACCGAACGAGGGTTGGTGCACCGTCGCCGGCGCCGACCGCAACACGCCATCGCTTCGGAACGGCACCGCCCCCAAAAACGGCCAGCCCTGCGCCGCCGCCTGCCTGGCGCCCGCCCCCGCTAGCGCTGCTGCGACCAGGCAGACGACTGCGCCGGCGACTCGCCAAATCGTCAACCTCATTCTTTCCGACCCCTTCGAACCCGGCGCTGCGGATCCCCTGTGAGCCGAAATTAGCTGAGGATGTCGAGCCCCGGGAAGCTTGCTCAGGGCGGCCACTACGGCCCTAGGCCATTCCAAACCAAGCTCGACATCGCGTTGATGGTCTGGATGCCGTAGCCCTCGGTCGGATTGCCGTCAGTGAGAACGGCTATCAGATAGTTACGCCCCTGGCCGTGGACCCACCCCATGCTGTTGATTTGCCAGCCGTCGATGATCGAGAACCCATTCTTCAACGCCACCGTCACACCAGCCGGGACGCCGCCGGTGACTCCCCAGTCCTGTGAGGGCGTCACATGTTCCATCAGGTTAAGTACATAAGTGCGAGAGGCATTGCTCAAAAGCGGATTGGCGAACACCAGGTCACGGAGCAAGGCGATGCGATCCATCGGCGTCGTCGTGGTGGTTCCCCATACACCGTCCGTCGCCGGCACTGTCTGCGTCATGCCCGCGGCCCGCTCGAAGGCCCCGATGGCGGCCGGACCGAGCTGGACCCACAGGGCGTCGGCCGCACTATCGAGGCTCTCTTCGATCATCGGCACCGCCAGCATCTGCTCCTGCGGAGTCAGGGCGCGTCCGAATCCTGGGCCTCTTGCAACAGCGTGCCGAGGATGTCGACCTTCACGGTGCTCGCGGTGTGCTCGATTACGCCCGGGCGAAACATTTCGGTGCGGCCCGTGTTGATGTCGTACACGACCGCCGTGACGTTGTCTCTACGTGTGGCCACGAAGTCGGCCCAGGCCGATTCGATGGGATCGCTCGGATAAAACGCGTAGGCGCGGTCGTCAGTGCCGCGGACTAGCACGTACGAGGCGAACTGCCGGCTGGTGAAGGTTCCGGGGGCGCCGGTGATGATGTCTTGGGGGGCGCCGATGGGTGTCCAGGGGGACCAGCTGGTGTCCCAGGTGGTCTGGTAGACGTGGCCGGTGGTGCCCCGCACGTAGACGGTCAGGCGGGGCCGGCCGTCGAGGAGGCCGGCGCCCCAGGGGCTGGGGCTGGGGGCGGAAGCCAGCACGCCGGCTTGGGTGCCGGGGGGTTGAAACCAGCCTGTCCAGCCTGGCCCGCCCAGAACGCTTGCCACAGCCGGTTGTCCCGGCCCCGCACGAACACGTCGAGGCGGCCGGGACCCCATGACGCCGCTCCGGGCCGGTCGCCGCGGCGGCGCCGGGGGGTGGGCTGCCCAGGGCGATCCAGGACGGGTCCCAGGCGGTGTTGTTCCAGAAACGTTGGTAGATCAGGCCGTTGGTGCCCAGCACCAAGACGTCGAGGCGGCCCGGCGCCCAGCTGGTGGCGGCGGGCGAGGAGGCCAGGGTGCCGTCGTTGCCGAGCGGTTTGAACCAGCCCGACCAGCGGCAGCCGCCGCAGCCGGTCCAGATTTGCCAGAGGCGGTTGTCGCCGCCGCGTACGAACACGTCGATGCGCCCGTCGGCCCACGACACCGCGGCGGGGTCGCCGGTCACGCCGACGGGGGGCGAGCCGATGGTGGTCCAGCCCGTGTGGTCGCTGGACCACCACAGGCGGCCGTCGGTGCCGACCACGATGGCGACATGACCGAACGAGGGTTGGTGCACCGTCGCCGGCGCCGACCGCAACACGCCATCGCTTCGGAACGGCACCGCCCCCAAAAACGGCCAGCCCTGCGCCGCCGCCTGCCTGGCGCCCGCCCCGCCGCCGGCAAACACGGCGGCGGCCGCCAAAAACATCACCAGGCCGATGGATAGTCGTACTCGTGCCGACCACCCGAGCCCTGGCATACACCGGATGGTACGTCAGGGTCCGCCGGCCACCATGCAGCGGGTCAAATCCGTCGGTGGCAGCGCCATGACGGGCCTGTCCTCTCCTGCCGCGCCCGTAAGGTGGTCGCGATGAACGCTGGCGCCGGCCTGGCCCTCACCAACAATCCGGTCGAGGCGGCCAAGCGCGCCGTCGGCGAGGCGCAGGAGACGCTCGGCGGCGCCGCCCCCCAACTGGCGGTGGTGTTTGCCTCCGCCCACTTTTTGCCGTACGCCGACGCCCTGGTCGCCACCGTCGCCGCCGAGGCCGGATTTCCGCCGTTGATCGGCTGCGTGGCGGAGTCGGTGCTCGGCAACGGGCGAGAAGTCGAGTCCGAACCGGCCGTGTCGGTTTGGCTCGGTGCCGGTCTCGGCCCGGTGGAAGCCTTCTCGATGGAGTTTCTCCGCACCCCGGCTGGCGGCGCCTTTTGCGGGTACAACTTCGACCACGGGCGTCCACCTGATGGTGTGCGACCCCTACAGCTTTCCGGTCGACTCACTGCTCTCGCATCTCAATGAGCACGTACCTGGCGCCCTAGTGATGGGCGGCGTCGCCAGCGGGGTCACCGGGGCCGGGCAAGGCGGCCTTTTTCTGGGCGACCAGGTCCTGACCGCTGGCTGCGTGGGTGTGCGCCTGGCCGCCGCCACCCAGGTTGAGCTTCTCGTGTCCCAGGGGTGCCGTCCAATCGGCAGCCCGTACACGGTGACCCGGGCTGAGGGCAACATGATCCACGAGCTCGGTGGCCGGCCGCCGTTGACGTTGCTCCAGAACCTGGCCCAATCCCTGCCGGAGCGCGACCGGCAACTGCTGGCCAACGGGATACACATCGGCGTCGTTATCGATGAGTATCAGTTCGAGCGCGGACCGGGTGACTTTCTGATTCGGGGTGTGCTCGGTGCCGACCCTGGGTCGGGGGCGATCGCTATCGGCGACGAGGCCGGCGTCGGCCAAACAGTGCAGTTCCACGTGCGCGACGCGGACTCCGCCGACGAGGATCTCAAGCGCACGCTTGAGCACCGGCTTGCTGGGCGCCAGGTGTCGGGTGCGCTGCTGTTCACCTGCAACGGCCGGGGTTCGCGGCTGTTCGACCAGCCTCACCACGACGCCGGGTTGCTAATGGAGGTGGCCGGCGACATACCGGTGGGTGGGTTCTTTTGCGGCGGCGAGCTCGGCCCCGTGGGCAGCAAGAATTTCTTGCACGGCTTCACCGCTTCCATCGCCGCCTTCACCGACGCCGACGACTGAAGGGCAGTCCGGGCCACCAGTCAGCGACGCCCCGGCGACACCAGGCGCGCCGAGCGGCATCGCCCACCAGGCCTCAACGTCGGTGTCCATGTTCTCGGTGTCCGTGTTCTCGGTGTCATTTGCTCTTCTGGGTGCGAGATTGGCACTCAGCGACCTGGCTGGCGCCGGGAATCCCTGCCGGCGCCGAGAAACCCTGCCGGCGCCGAGAAACCCCGCCAGCACCGGAATCCCCCCCGATGAATCCCGCTCGGCGGCCCCGTCTGTGCTCCCGGCAGGCAAGACGGATAGAGGAGTGCAGCCCATGGGCACGGGACTGACCGACGACGGCATCGAGGGCATACGAGCCGCCGCCCACCAGCACGTCGGCGAGGCCGGGTTGCCCGGTCTGGTGGCCCTGGTTGCGCTCGGCGACAACGTGTACGTGGAGGCGGCCGGCAGCCTGCGCATCGGCGGCCCGCCAGTTCGGCGGGATTCGCTCTTTCGCATCGCCTCTACGTCCAAACCGATCACCGGCGCGGCCACCCTCGCTCTCGTCGATGAAGGTCTCATCGGTCTTGACGACCCGGTCGACCGGCTCCTCCCCGAGCTGGCCGATCGGCAGGTGCTGCGCCGGCGCGACGGCCCCCTCAACGAGACGGTGCCGGCGCGCCGGGCCATCACCACCCGGGACCTGCTGACCTTCACCTTCGGTTTCGGCATGGATATGGGGATGTTCATGTCCCCAACACCCTGGCCCATCGTGGCTGCGACCGAGAAGCTGGGCCTGTCCACGATCGGCCCACCCCAACCGGACGTGCAGCCTGATCCCGACACTTGGATCGCCGGCCTCGGCAGTCTGCCGCTGCTGGCTCAGCCCGGTGAGCGGTGGCTGTACAACACCGGGGCCTCGGTTCTCGGCGTCCTCCTGGCCCGGGCGGCGGGGCAGCCGATCGCCGACGTCCTGAAAACCCGGGTCTTCGATCCGCTCGGCATGAGCGAAACGGCCTTCTGGACCGACCACGCCGATCGGCTGGCCACCGCCTACCAGCCCACCCCGGAGGGTTTGGCGGTGTGGGACGAGCCCGACGGGTCATGGAGCCGCCCACCGGCCTTCGGTGATGGCGCCGCCGGCCTGGTCTCCACCGTCGACGATCTGCTGGCGTTCGCTCAGATGCTGCTCCGTGGCGGCGCCCCCGTCCTGTCCGAGGAGTCAGCTCGGGCCATGACGACGGACCAGCTGTCCCCGGAGCAGAAAAAGGACGGGGGGTTTGGCGAAGACTTCTTCTCCGGTCGGACCTGGAGCTTCTGCCAGGCGGTGCTGGACAGCGGCGCCTTTGGTTGGGACGGCGGTCTCGGGACATCCTGGCTGGTGGACCCCCGTGCCGACCTGGTCGTCATCGTCCTGACCCAGCGGCTCTTCGAATCGCCCGAGCTGCCTCGAGTTCACCAGGATCTCCGGGCCGCGGCGTACCGGGCGATGGCCTGATCCGACCAGACGGGCAGCGGGGACCCTGCTCACGGTCAGATCGGCCTGCTACATTCGCCAAGGGTGAGTGATCACGGGGGGCGGCTGCGCTTCGTGTACGACCTGGTCAGCGAACTACGAGTTGCTCCAGCTCGCACGGTCCAGCTACGGCGAGATTTTGATCCCCGGTACACCGGAGGTCTGACCAGCAAGACGGCTGCCCAGGCTCGCCTGGAAGAGGGGATTGCCACACTGGCCGACTACCAGGATCGGCTGTCGGCGCAAAAGGTCTATGGGGTGCTTCTGCTCCTCCAAGGCATCGACGCCGCGGGGAAAGACAGCACGATCAAGCACGTCATGGGTGGAGTCAACCCGCAGGGGGTCGAGGTCCACAGTTTCAAGGAGCCCTCGGCCGAGGAGCTGAGCCACGACTACCTCTGGCGTTACCAGCGTCTTCTGCCAGAGCGGGGCCGGATCGGGATATTCAATCGTTCCCACTACGAGGAAGTGCTCGTGGTGCGCGTGCATCCCGAGTTCCTGGCCGCCCAGCGGCTGTCGGGAGCAGCCCAGAAAGGCGGCATCTGGAAACGTCGCTACCGCGAGATCAACGAGTGGGAACGGTATCTGGTCGACAACGGCATTCAGGTCGTCAAAGTCTTCTTGAACCTGTCCAAGGAACAACAGGCCAAGCGCTTTCTGCGCCGCATCGACGAACCCAACAAGAACTGGAAGTTCTCGCCCAGTGACATACGCGAGCGGCGGTACTGGAGCGAATATCAGACGGCATTCGAGCAGATGCTCAGTCAGACCAGTACGCAGTGGGCCCCGTGGTACGTCGTCCCTGCTGACCACAAATGGTTCGCCCGGCTGGCAACGGCAGCTGTCCTCATCCGCGCCCTGGCGGAAATCGACCCCCGGTATCCCGACGTCGGGCCAGACGTCCGGCAGGCTATGGAAGAGGCTCGCCGGGGACTGGTCGCCGAGACCGGAGCATAGGCGTTCGGACGATCATCCTCGCCGCCGAACCAGCACCGCGGTCGCCGACCCCTGAGCCTACGGGCCGGCCACCTGGGTGGCCGCGTGCAGGGCACCTTCCAGCCAGCTCCGCAGGGCATGTTCGGGCGCCGCTCCGGTCTGGCGCGTCAGTTCGCGTTTTCCCTGCATGAGCACGAGCGTGGGTATCCCCTGCACCGAGAACCTCTGGGCCAAGCCGGGAGCTTCGTCTACGTTGACCTTTACGAGCTTCATCCGACCGGCCAGGTCCCGGCCCAGCGCTTCGAGGGCGGGGCTGACCATGCGACAGGGACCGCACCAGGGCGCCCAGAAGTCGATCAAAACGGGCACGCTCGACGTCTCGACGACCTCCGCAAAGGTACCGTCGCCTGCGTCGGTGATCCAAGGCAGCGGCGTCGCGCAGTGGCCGCAACGGGGGGTCCCGGGAGCAGCCACGGCCGGGACCCGGTTCTTGCGCCCGCACTGAGGGCACGGCACGATGCTGGCAGATGGGGCATTCACGGCCATCGAGGTCTCCTGGCTGCTCGCTTGATCACGAAGAAGTGTTCTCCTGCCTGGCCCGCACCGCCGAGAGGCGGCACCGGGCGTGACTGTCGAGTACAACACCTCCCTTGACTCGAAGATGCCCGCCGTCTGCCCGCGCTTTGGCCGATCAAAGGGCCTGCAATCGTTCTGCGCACCGTACGCTCCTAGGGGTATGCGCATCGCCATGGTGTCGCCGTACTCGTGGACCTACCCCGGCGGGGTGACGAGGCACATCGAGGCCCTGGCCGAATGCTTTCTGGCGGGTGGGCACGAGGTCCGGGTCCTGGCTCCATATGACCCGCCTGGCCGGTTGTCCCGGATGGCGCACCGGGGCCGGAATCCGCAGGCGCTGTCGCCACCTGACTACCTGGTCGTTTTGGGGCGAACTGTCGGCATCAGGGCCAATGGGGCGGTGTCGAATCTGTCGATCACCCCCCGCGGTGCGGCCTTGTTGCATCGAGAGTTGCGTAGCGGGGGCTTCGACGTCGTCCACGTCCATGAACCCATCGCCCCTGCCATCGGCTGGATCGCCACAGACTGGACCCCCCTTCCGCTCGTTGGGACGTTCCACACCTACAACGAGCATTGGTTCTCGCATGGCATCGCGTCCGCGCTGGGTGCCCGGCGCATGCTCAACCGGCTGCACGTGCGCATCGCGGTGTCCGAGCCGGCCGCGTGGACAGGGCGGCGCTTTTTCGGCGGCCATTACCGCATCATCCCCAACGGGGTGCGCTTCGATCCGGACCGTGCTCACCGGCTCGTCGTCCGGGTGCCGGACTCTATTCTGCGCATCCTGTTCGTGGGGCAGCCGGTCGCCCGCAAAGGCCTGCCGGTCCTCCTGCGCGCCTTCGACGCGCTGCGGGAACGGGTTCCCACCGAGTTGACGCTGATCGGGCCCGATCCCATCGAGGTATCGTCCCACTTGATCGACGACCGGGGGGTGCGCACTCTGGGCAAGGTCGACGACGACCGCAAACGCGTCGAGATGGAGCGGGCGGATGTCCTGTGCGCCCCGTCGCTCGGGGGCGAGAGTTTCGGAATGGTGCTCACCGAAGCTTTCGCGGCGGCCACCCCCGTCGTGGCGTCGGATATCCCCGGGTACCGGGACGTGGTGCGCCCGGACGTAGACGGCATCCTGGTGCCGCCCGGCGACGCCCAGGCTTTGGCCGAGTCGCTGTACGGCCTCTACCATCAGCCCGCCCGCCGTGCCGAGATGGCCCAGGCGGCGACCCAGGGCGTGGCCCGGTTTGCCTGGCCGCGGGTCGCGACCGAGGTGATGACCGCCTACCAGGATGCCATCGCCACCCCCGCGGCCACCGGCCGTGCGCAGCGGGCGGCCGTGCGCGTCGGTGCCCTGCCCGCCGACCTCGAGCCCCGAGAACCGGCCCGGCGTCTGCCCAGCCTGGAGCCTACGCCGAAGGCCCGGCACCGCGACGCCCGCACCCAGGCCCGTCGGCTCGCCCTTGTACTGCTGTCACTGGGCGTTGCCGCTTTGGCGGTGGTGGCGATCCGCAAGATTGGCGTCCACCAAGTCACCTCGGCGCTCGCCCGCACCAACCTGCCGCTGGTCTGCGCCGGGCTGGTGGTCATGTGCGCGTCGATGGTGCTACGGGCCGTGTCCTGGCACGCCGTTCTACGAGCGGGGCTTCCGGACTCCCGCATGCGGTTCCGCCACACGGCGCGCGCCCTCTTCATTGGCGTCTTGATCTCCTCGGTCTTACCCGCCAGCCTCGGCGAGCCCTCCCGGGCCGCAATCGTGGTGCGGCGTAGCGGTCGCCGGTGGGACGCCCTGCCCGTAGTGCTCGGCACCCTGATGTCCCAGACCGTTCTCAACGTGGTGGCGCTGCTGGTCCTCGGAGGTGTCACGTTTGCGTCGGTGAATCTCTTCAGCGGTCACCGGGTGGTTCTGCTGGCGGGGGCGGTCGGGGTCGTCGCCGCCGCGCTGTTGGTGGTCAGCGCGCCTGCGCTCCTCGCCCGCTTTGGACACGGACCGCGCTGGCAGCGGGTGCAAGCGGTGGCCACACAGTTGCGGATGGGTCTGGTGGTCTTTCGCCGGCCCCGACTGGCGGCCGTGGCGGCAAGCGGGCAGTTTGCGGCCTGGGGACTCCAGTGCGTGTCGGTCTACCTGCTGCTGGCGGCGCTGCACCTGGCAGACGAGACCGGCTTTCTCGGCGCCGTGGCCGTTCTTTTTGCGGTCAACGTCACCATGTTGCTGCCCGTGACACCTGGCGACGTCGGCGTCTTTCAGGCGGCGGCCGCCGCAGTGCTGCACGCCGGCTGGCAGGTGCCGTTCAGCGCCGGGGTGGCCTTCGGCGTCGTACTCCAGGCCATGGAACTCGTCGCCGCGCTTGTGCTGGGCGGCCCGGCCCTTCTGCTCGAAGGCCTCTCCTGGCGCCAGCTTCTGCCGCGACCGTCCGGCGCCGATCCCGTGCAGCTGCCCCCGCCCGCGACTGCGCGCCAAGAAGCAGCGTCCTCGACGACGCCCCGATGAGCGAGCCGAGCACCCCAACTCGACCCCGCCCGGGTCCGATGCGGACCCTGGCGGCTTTGTTGCGAGTCGAGACCGATCCCGAAACGTGGAGACGGCAACGGGGCTGGTCCCAACTGCTGGTTATCGCTGGAGCCCTGGCCTGCTACGAAGTCGCGCACGTGCTCACCGGTAGCCACCGACACGCCGCCATTGAGCACGCTCAGGCGGTGTTGGGGTTCGAGCATCTTCTGCAGATCGACTGGGAGCAACGCGCCCAGCACTTCGCTCTACAGAGTGAGGTTCTGCGCAGCGCCGCCAATGGCGTGTACACCTGGATGTACTGGCCCGTGATCGTGGGCGCCCTCTTAGTGACTTGGTATCACGACCGGCGCCACTACGCCGTGCTGCGGGACGGGATGTTGCTGTCCGGGGCGGTGGGCTTGACGGTGTTCATCTTCTTCCCGGTGGCCCCGCCGCGCATGCTGTCGCAGTTCACCGACACCATCTCGGCGGGTTCGGTCGAACACGCGGTGGCGCACGGCTCGATCGCCGACTCCTACGCCGCCCTGCCCAGCTTTCACGTGGGCTGGGTCGCCCTGGCCGCCGTGATCCTGGCCCGGTCGGCCAGCCGATCGATGGCGACCACCGGTCGTTCTCTCGCCCTGCTCGTTGCCGTCGGGGCCACGGCGTGTATGGCGGCCGCCGTCGTCGTCACGGCCAACCACTTCGTCCTCGACGCCGTGAGTGGCATCGGCCTGTGCCTGGCGGGCGGTGCCGTGGCGGCTTACCTGCACCTCGGCCCGGTCAGGGCTCCAGGCGATGGTCGTAGTCAGGATCGAGCGTCTGTACGTCCATCTGAGCCTTCTGCAACCGGCCGGAGTAGTCCCAGTTCATGGCCTGCCAGCGGGTGAACTGGTCGATGACCCAGATGCCCGACTGCCGGCTCCCGTTGCCGCTGCGACCGTTGCCGCCGAAGGGGAGGTGGGCTTCGGCTCCGGACGTGGAGTTGTTGACGCTGACCATGCCGGCCGAGACGCCGGCCCGGAAGCGGAAGGCCTCCTTGGCGTCGGCGGTGTAGATCGACGACGACAGCCCGTAGCCGGGCTGGTTGGACAGCGAGATGGCGTCGTCGAGGTCGCGGTAGGCGGTGACGCCGACAAGGGGCCCGAAGGTCTCCTCATTGAAGATCCGATCTTCCGGGCCCACGCCGGCGACGATGCTGGGGTGGTAGAAGACGCCGTCGTCAGGGTCACCGAGAAAGCCCTTCCGGGGGTTGCGGGCCGTGATTCGCCCGATCCCGTCCGAGCCGAGCAGGCGGTGGTCGTCGGCCACCCAGGAGAGGTATTCCTCGAAGCGGCGGGCGAAGGTCTCGGTCATCAGAGGTCCCATCAACACATCCTGGGTCGGGTCGCCGATGGTCGCCTCTCGTACGGCGACGTCGAAACGGTCGACGAACTCGTCGTAGCGCGACGCGTGCACCAGGACGGTGCCGAGAGAGGTGCAGCGCTGCCCGGCCGTGCCAAAGCCCGAGAAGACGGCGCCTTCCACTGCCAGCTCCAGGTCGGCGGAAGGGGTGACGACCATGGGGTTCTTGCCCCCCAGTTCGAGGCAGGGGCTTTGCAGATACCGTCCGGCCAGCTCGCCGATCTGCCTCCCCACCGCGCTTGATCCAGTGAAGCCGATCTTGTCGATGAGCCCCGCAGCCAGGCCCCGTTCTAGGCCGGCGAAGGTGGCCGCACCATCCGCCACGACGAGGCTGAGGACACCGGCGGGTACCCCGGCAGCCTGGAAGATCCCGAAAAGGGCCTGGGCGCACGCCCCGGCGTACTCCGCCGGCTTCCAGACCACGGCGTTGCCGCAGAGCAAGGCGGGGACGATGTACCAGGACGGCACGGCAACTGGAAAGTTCCCGGCCGTGACGACCGCCGCCACTCCCACAGGGACACGGAACGTGAACAACTGCTTGTCGGTCATCTCGCTCGGAACGGTCTGGCCGTACAGTCGCCGCCCCTCGCCGAGAAAGAAGTCGCAGGTGTCGATGATCTCCTGTACCTCGCCGAGCGCTTCCGTGTACGGCTTTCCGATCTCGCGGGTGACGAGACGAGCCAGGGCGTCCTTGTTGGACTCCACGATGCGCCCGGCCGCCGCCATCACCCGACCCCGCACCGGGGCGGGGACGGCGGCCCAGTCGCGTTGCACCGGCCGGGCCGCACCGCAGGCGGCGGCCAGGTTTTCCGCCGAGGCCAGCTCGAGTTCGGTGACCACGTCGCTCAGATGGGACGGGTTAAGGGAACGGTACGGGGTCATGACACCTCCACCGGTGCGAGTCTGGCAAGGCAACGCTCCAGGGCGTCCAGGCCGTGATGGAGCTCCTCGTGGCGGACATTGAGGGCGGGCCGAAAGCGGATCGACCGTTCGCCACACGGGAGAATCAGGACCCTCTCCTCCTCCCGCATGGCTCCGACGAGCTCGTCGCGTGACCGCTTATCGGGAAGGTCCAGGGCACACATCAGACCCCGGCCGCGCGCGTTGCTCACCAGATGTGGGTGGCGATCCTGCACGGCTTGCAGCTCCTTCACAAACCAGCTGCCCGTTTCGGCGGCGGCCGCGATCAGCTGCTCCCGTTCGATGATCTCCAGCAGCCGCCCGGAGCGCACCATGTCGACCAAGCCGCCGCCCCATGTCGAGTTGATGCGGCCACTAACCCGAAACACGTTGTCCGCCACGTCGTCGATCCGGCGGCCCGCCATCACGCCGCCGACTTGCGTCTTCTTGGCGAATGCCACCAGATCGGGCTCGAGGGCGAGCTGCTGGTAGGCCCAGGGTGAGCCGGTCAAGCCCACGCCGGTTTGCACTTCGTCGAGGACGAAGAGCGCCTCCTGGTCGCGACACAGTTGCTGCATGGCTTGCAGGAACTCGGGTCGCAGGTGATTGTCGCCACCCTCCCCCTGGATTGGCTCCGCGATGAAGCAGGCGATGTCGTGCGGGTGGGCACCGAAGGCGGCCTGGGCCTGGGCCAGGGCCCGGGCCTCGGCGCGCACCACGTCGTCCAGATGCTCTTCGAGAGGGAAGCGGATGGCAGGCACGTCGATGCGAGGCCAGTCGAACGCGGGAAAGCGGGCCGTCTTGGCCGGATCGGTGTTCGTGAGAGAGAGGGTGTAGCCGCTGCGGCCGTGAAACGCCCGCGTCAGATGAAGGACCCGGCTTCCCAGGCCCGGGGCGCGCCCCTCGAGTTCGTTGCGCCGGCTCTTCCAGTCGAAAGCGGCCTTGAGGGCGTTTTCCACCGCCAGGGCCCCACCTTCGATGAAGAACAGGTGCGGGAGAGCCGGATCGCCAACGACGCGGGCGAAGGTCTCCACGAATTCGGCCAGTTGGGTCGTGTAGACGTCCGGGTTAGCTGGCTTGTTAGCCGCGATGCGGCCCAGCAAAGCCATGAAGCCGTGATCGTCGACGACTCCGGGTGGGTTGTGACCGAGCGGGGACGAGGCGAAGAACGTGTACAGATCGAGGTAGGGCAGGCCGCTGCGGGCGTCGACGAACCAGGACCCCTGGCTGCGTTCGGGGTCGTAGACGAGATGGAAGCCGTCAACGAGCAGGTGTTGCGACAGCCGGGCATGCACCTGGCTAGGCGGAACCGATGACACAGACACAACTGTGACACGATACCGAACCTATGAAAAGTCTCTTACAGGACGGCTGTCTGGCTGGCCGGCTGGCGGGCTGGCCGGCTGGCCAGTCCCGGCTGTCAGGTCGGTCGGCTGCGCACTCCCGGCTGTGCGGGTGACCGGCCCGCGGGGCCCTCGGCCCTGACGGTAGCCCGCTGGCAAGACCGGGCCCGCCCGCCACTACGTCACAATTGCTTCCGCCGGGGCAGCCTGAGCTTTGGGACATTCCTGCTCTTTGGCACAGAGGTGACAGTGGTTGTCGCCCCTGTCCCGCAACTACACAAATGTCCCAAAGACGGCCCGCCCTACGGGCCCGCCGCTCGCCGCTCTACGGGCCCGCCGCTCGCCGTCCGTGGCCCGCGGCTCGAGGATCCGACGCCCGAGGCCCGACGCCCGAGGCCCGACGCCAGAGGCTCGGCCCCCGAGGCCCAGGCCGAGGCCCCACAGAATCCCCCGGTGAGCCCGGAAAGCGCCCCCGGCGACCGCCCCAACGACTGCCCTGACCGCCGCCCACAACTGCCGCCCACAACTGCCGCCCACAACTGCCGCCCACAACTGCCCCCGACAGACCGCCCCCGACAACCCGCCGACCAGCCAAGCAGCCACGCCCTCAGGCGTTGGTGCCGGGCCGGCGGGTGGCCTCGTTCCTGGCGTCCCCGCGGTACCCGGGTGGGTAGGTGCGGGCCAGCTCCTCTTCAGTGGGAGTCCGGCGTTGACGGGCTTCGGGCGGCAGGAGATCGACGATCGCCGACATGATCCGTTTGGTATCGGAGTCAGGGTCGTCATAGACGAGGGCTACGGGGCGCCCGACCCGCACGGTGATGGAGGGTCGGGTCCGGTCGAAATTGGGCAGGCGGGCGCTCCGAGGCCAGATCCGTTCTGTGCCCCATAACCCCACCGGGACGACCGGTGCCCCGGTCATCGCCGCCAGACGGGCCGCACCCCACCGCCCCTTGAGCTCGGGATCGAAGAACGCCGGCCCACGCGGAATGGTGCCCTGCGGGGCGACGACGACCATCTCGCCGCCGCGCAGGGCGGCCGCGGCGGCTTCGAGTGGCTCGTCCGAACCGGAGGCCCGTTCGACGCGGATGCCGCCGAAGGCCTTGAAGAGGCTGCCCACGATCGGAACGTCGAACACCTCCTTCTTGCCCAGAAAGCGGGCCGAGCGACCGGACCGGGCAATGAGCAGGCTCATGGCTACGGGGTCGAAGTAGCTCCGGTGATTGAAGACGAGGATGGCGGGGCCCAACCCGGGAATGTTCTCCACGCCCTGGAAATGGAAGCGGGCGTTGGGAACCAGCTCCGGCCGGTTCCAGGGCCGGAACCAGTCCTGCAGCTCACGTCCGGCCCACTTGGAGACTCCGGGTGCAACGTCCAAATGGCGGATGGGCCAACCTTCCAGCCAGGCCAGGGCGTTGAGGGGCGGAGCCGGATTGACGACCGTCGGATGGCCGACTTCGGCCAGGAGGGGCCCGTCGAAATAGAAGGCGCTGTAGGCGTAGCTGGTCCGAGGGTTGACGCGCCTGGCGCGGGCCCAATCCCGCACCGCCAGCAGCTTCCCTCGGCCCCACGGCAGCCGGCCTTGCAACTGTCCGGTGTAGGCGCCGTCTTCTGTGACCCAGCGAGGCGCGATCAGGTCGTCGAAACCCAGGCGGGCGGCGACCGGCCTGGCCAGCGGCTCGGGCGTCAGGGTGGTGAGCAGCAACTGGTGGCCGGCGCGGCGGTGCCAGTCGAGCAGCTCGGGTACGAACGGTTGGACCTGGTCTGTAAGAGCGTCGGCCGCCGCCTCCGCCGCCTCGGCCACCAGGTCCTGGTCCCAGCCCCGCGCCGCCCGGGCGGCCAGCCGCACCAGGTGCGGACCCAGCCAGGTGTCCATCAGCGGCTGGTACACGGGTGCATACGGGTCGACGAGCGGCAATCCCAAACCGACCTGACGCAGATGCCGGTCCAGGACCGGTCCCGCCGCTCCCCGTAGAAGCGTGCGGTCGAGGTCGAAGATGGCGGCGGCAGCCGGCGTGCGGGCCACGTCAGCCCGCCACGCCGCGCCGGCCGATCCCCAGGGGGATCGCTTGGGACATCAGCAACCTCCTAGCGAGCCATGTCTAGGCGATCTGGCGCGTCCACGCCATCCGCAGAGTTAAGAGAAACGTCAGCGCTTCGAGACAGACCCGTAAGATCTGCTGCGTAGAAAGGCGGCATGCCTACTTTCACAAAGCGCATTTATCGGTTCGCGGCCGCCTGCGGCCTGGTCGGATTGGGGGTTTTCGGCTCCAGCGCCGTTGCGAGCGCCCACCCGGCGCCTGGTGTCGTCGGCCACCTGTACATAAATGACAACACCGCCGGGACGAACACCATCGCCGCCTTCGACCGCCACGCCGACGGCAGCCTCACGCCGCTGATCGGATCTCCCTTCGCCACGGGCGGGGCCGGCACCGGCCAGGGGATCGGGTCCCAGGGCGCCCTCCAGGAGACGAGCGACGGCCGCTACCTGCTCGCCGTGGATGCCGGTAGCAACCAGATCTCCGTCCTGCGCGTCGAGCGGGACGGCAGCCTGAGGAGGGTGGGACCGCCGGTGTCGTCCGGCGGAGTGGAGCCCGTGAGCGTCGCCGTCCACGCCGATCTGGTGTATGTGGCCAACGCCGGAACTGGCGGCAGCAACTACACCGGGTTCGTCGTCGATCGAAACGGCCACTTGCGCGCTATTACCGAGTCGACGGTCGCCCTTCCCGACGGTTCAACGCCTGGTGACGTGCTCGTTAATGGCGACGGAACCCGCCTGGTAGGGACGCGGGTTGGCACCTCGGTGATCGACAGCTTCACCGTTGGTCGCGATGGGCGGCTCATGGCTGCCCCTGGATCGCCCTTTCCCGCCCAGGGCGTCGGTCCGTTCGGCAGCGAGTTCCGCCCCACAAATCCCGGCCAGCTCTATGTTTCCAACGCCCACGGCGGTACCGACAACGGCACGGTTTCGGCCTTCACCGACCACCGCGACGGCAGGTTGACGTCCATCGGTGCATCGCCTTTCGCCGACAACCAAACCGCGCCGTGCTGGGTTGAGATCTCCCACAACGGGCGGTTCCTCTTCACGGTCAACACCGCAGTGCCCAGCGTCTCCAGCTACAGGATCGCGGCCGATGGCTCTCTCAAGCTCATCGGCAGCACGCCGTTTCACCAGCCCACCGGGCTCGGACCGGAAGACGCCCGACTCGCTCCGGGGGGGCGCACCCTGTGGGTGGTCGACACGGGGACGGCTGCCGTGAGCGCCTTCGCCGTTAACGGCGGCAGCCTCAGCGAGCTGGCCTCGTCGCCGACCTCTCTTCCGGCGGGCGCCGCACCCTTCGGGATCGTCGTCAACTAGCGGCAGAAACCCTGACCCCACTAGCCCGAACCGGGAGCCCGAATTCCCGGTTCGGGCCAAGATCCCTGCGGCGGGCGCGTGCGCTCTGGCCACCCGAAGCGGTGTAGCTCCTCGGTTGCCACATTGGCCAGGTTGGCGAGAATGGCGAGCATGTCACTGGTCCAGTCGCGCGGCACGAAATCGATGACTGCCAGTGCGCCCCCGGGGTACCCGCCGGCGTTGAAAACCGGTATACCGGCATAGGCTGCAACCCCAAGCTCGGTGACGGCGAGATGCCCGCGCAGGCGCAGGTCCTCCGACGTGTCATTGATAACCAATGGCCGGCCGGCTGCGACCACGTACTGGCAAATGGAGTATTTCAGCGCAGTTTGGCGGGCCGCGCGGATCGGCTCGGGTAGACCGTACGAACTCAAAAAGAACTGCCGGTCTACCTCCACGAACGTCAGCAGCGCCACCGGTGTCGAGAGCAGGCCAGCGGCCAAACGCGTCAAGCGGTCGAAGCGTTGCCTCCCCTCCACCGCCTTTTCCATCCCGCCGCACCCTAGCGCTTCGCTGAGTCCGGCTCCTTGGCGGGCGCAGATAGGGTAAATCAAGCCCTATGCGAGCCATCACCAGCGGTGCCGCCGTCTACCGAGTCCAGTTGCACGCCGGATTCAACTTTGACGCCGCCGCCGCCATTGCCGATTATCTCACCGATCTTGGCATCACTCATCTGTATTGTTCCCCGTGTCTGCAGGCGGAGGCGGGCAGCACCCACGGATATGACGTGGTCAACCCGCGATGCCTCAGCGAAGAGCTCGGTGGGCGAGCAGGCTACGAGCGGCTACTGGGCCGGCTGAAGGAGGCCGGTATGGGCCAGCTGCTCGACATCGTGCCCAATCACATGGCCGTCGACGGCCGGGCGAACACGTGGTGGTGGGACGTCCTCGAAAACGGACCAGCGAGCCGCTACGCCTCCTATTTCGACATCGACTGGGATCCCCCCCAGCGGAAGCTGGCGGCCCACGTGCTGATGCCCATTCTCGGCGACCACTACGGCCGCGTCCTGGAAGCGGGAGAATTGCGGGTCGGGTACTGCCAGGGGTCGTTCGCGGTGCGCTACTACGAGCACGAGGCGCCGCTGTCGCCCCGGACGCTGGACGAACTGGTCGGCCGGGCTGCGGCGCGAGCCGGTTCCGAAACTTTGGCCGCGGTGGGGGCCGCTCTCGGGGGACTCCCACACGCCCTGCAGACTGAGCCTGAGGCCGTCGAGGAGCGTCACCGCAACAAAGAACAACTGCTGGGCACCCTGGCCGACCTCTACGACCGCGAAGCCCAGGTGGCGGCCGCCGTGGCCGCCGAGATCGAGGCGACCAACCAGGACCTGGACGCCCTCGACGCCCTCCTGCAGCGACAGAACTACCGCTTGGCGTACTGGCGGACCGGAGCCGAGGAGCTGTCCTACCGTCGGTTCTTCAATATCGAGACGCTGGTGGGCTTGCGCATGGAGGACGAACGGGTCTTCGTCGACACCCATCGGCTGATCCTCCAGCTGATCGCCAGCGGCGCGGTCGACGGCCTGCGGGTCGACCACATCGATGGTCTGTCGGACCCGCAGCACTATCTCGAGCGGCTGGGCGACGCCACCGGAGGTACCTACGTGGTCGTGGAGAAAATCCTCGATCGTGGCGAGGAGCTGCCCCCGTCGTGGCCAGTGCACGGCACGACGGGGTACGACTTTTTGAACGCAGCTAACCGGCTATTCGTCGACCCGAAGGGCGAGCGGGAGATACGCCGGGCCTACATCCGGTTTTCGGCCGAGGCGGACGAGTATCCCGAGGTGGTGCACACCGCCAAGCTGGAGATCATGCACGACGAACTGGCGGCCGAGCTCGAACGGTTGACTGTCCAGCTGGCCAACGTCTGCGAGCATCACCGCCGCTTTCGCGACTACACGCACCGAGATCTCCGCGACGCGCTTCGGGAGACGATCGCCGCCTTCCCCGTCTACCGGCCCTATTCGTATCCCGGCCGCCCGGTTTCGGCGGCCGATCGTCAGCACATCGCGACGGCCGTCGAGAGCGTCACCCGGTGCCGCCCCGATATCGACCCCGAGCTCCTCGGGTTCGTGGCTGCCCTGCTGCGACTGGAGTATCCCGGTGCCGAGGAGGGCAGCTTCGCGGTTCGCTTCGCTCAGCTCGAGCGCGCCGGTGATGGCGAAAGGGGTCGAAGACACCGCCTTCTACCGGTACGTCCCCCTCAGTTCCCTAAACGAGGTGGGCGGCAACCCCGGCGACCTGGGCGATCCCGTAGCCGACTTTCACCGCCTGATGGGGAAAGGACGGCCCCATACGTTGCTCACGCTCTCGACGCACGACACCAAACGCAGCGCCGACGTGCGAGCCCGCATCAACGTGCTCTCCGAGCTCCCCACCGCTTGGTTGGAGGCGGTCACCCGCTGGGCCGTCTCCAACGAGCACCACAAGCGTCACGGCTGGCCCGATCGCAACGCCGAGTATCTCTACTACCAGACGCTGGTGGGCGCCTGGCCGATCACCCCCGGCCGGGCCGCCTCGTACATGGAGAAGGTTACGAGGGAGGCCAAGGTGTACACCTCCTGGATCAACCCGGATCACGACTACGACACGGCAGTGGCGGGCTTCGTTGCCGGCACCCTCGCCGACGAGCACTTCGTGCACGATTTGATGGCGTTCCTGGCGGACCACGACATCGTCCGGCGGGGCCGGATGAACTCCCTCGCCCAGACGACACTGCTGCTGACCTGTCCGGGCGTGGTCGACTTGTATCAGGGCACCGAGACCTGGGACCTGTCGTTGGTCGATCCGGACAACCGCCGCCCGGTCGACTACCTGGCTGCCCGCAGTCTTCTGGCTCACCTGGCCGGCGCCGGGCCCGACGTGGCCCTGGCGCGCGCCGACGAGGGTGGTCCGAAGCTGTGGCTTGTCCAGCGCCTGCTGCTCCACCGCCAGCAGGCGCCCGCCTGCTACGGCCCGGCCGCCGCCTACGAACCCCTCGGAGTGCAGGGAAGCGGGTGCGGTCGGGCTCTGGCCTTCGTCCGGGGCGGCCGCCTGGCGGTGATCATCCCGCGGCTGGGGGATGGGCTGGCGCCTGGCTGGGGCGACACAGTCATCACCCTGCCGGCCGGATATTGGCGCCATGTCCTGAGCGACGAGATGTTCGCAGGACGGGAGGTCGCCATCGGCGCCCTGTTGCGCCGTTTCCCGGTGGCGGTGCTGGAGCGCCAGGACTGATGCACACGTTCCGGGTCTGGGCGCCCCGGCCGGAACAGGTGGCGCTTGTGCTCGGGGCCGAGCGCATCCCCATGACCGAAACGGGCCGGGGTTGGTGGAGCGCTTCGGTGGCCCACGCCGGCCCGGGGACGGACTACGCCTTCAGCCTTGACGAGGGGCCGCCGCGGCCGGATCCCCGTTCGGGCTTTCAGCCGGAGGGGGTGCACGGACCCTCCCGGCTCATTGATCATGATCGCTTCGCGTGGACGGACGGGTCCTGGCGGGGCCGCTCGCTGTCGGGAGCGGTCCTCTACGAGTGCCACGTCGGCACGTTTTCGGCGGCCGGCACGTTCGTGGGCGCCATCGACCATCTCGGTTATCTCGTCGACCTCGGCGTCGACGCCATCGAACTGTTGCCGGTGGTGGAGTTCTCGGGGGAGCGGGGTTGGGGCTACGACGGCGTCGATCTGTTCGCCCCGCACCACGCCTACGGCGGCCCGGACGGGCTCCGACGCCTGGTCGACGCAGCCCACGCCCACGGGCTCGGCGTGGTCATGGACGTGGTGTACAACCATTTGGGGCCGGCCGGTAACTATCTGCCCGAGTTTGGGCCCTATTTCTCGTCCCGGCACCAGACCAACTGGGGCGATGCCGTCAACTTCGACGGACCCGGCAGCGACGAAGTGCGCACCTTCGTGATCGACAACGCCCTTATGTGGCTGCGCGACTACCACTGCGACGGTCTACGCCTGGATGCCGTCCACGCCATCGTGGACGACTCCGCCACCCACATCTTGGAGAGCCTGGATCGTGAAGTGGACGCTCTGGCGGGCCAGGTGGGCCGCCCCCTATTCGTCATTGCCGAGAGCGACCTCAACGATCCCCGCTTTGTCCGTAGCCGGGACGCCGGTGGTCTGGGTCTCGACTCGGCCTGGGCCGACGAGTGGCACCACGCCCTCCACGCCACCCTGACCGGCGAGAAGACCGGCTACTACGCAGATTTCGGACCAGTCTCCCTGCTGGCGAAGGCCTTGGGCCAGGCCTGGGTGTACGACGGCATCTACTCGCCCTACCGGGACCGCGTCCATGGGCGCCCGCCAACCGGTCTGGCGGGAGATCAATTTGTGGTGTTCACCCAGAACCACGACCAGGTCGGCAACCGAGCCGCCGGCGAACGTTCGGCCGCCCTGATGAGCCCCGGACGTGTCCGGGTGGCGGCCGCGTTGCTGCTGACCGCGCCTTTCATTCCGCTCCTGTTCCAGGGCGAGGAGTGGGGAGCCAGCAGCCCGTTCCTGTACTTCACCGACCACGCCGATCCCATTCTCGGCCAAGCCGTCAGCGCCGGCCGTCGGCACGAGTTCGCCGCCTTCGGATGGCGGCCGGATGACGTACCCGATCCCCAGGATCCGGCCACGTTCCTCCGTTCGAAGCTCGACTGGGCCGAAGCGAACCAGGACCACCACGCCGATCTGCTGGACTGGTACCGCAGGCTGATCGCCTTGCGCCGTCGCCTGCCCGCCCTCAGCGATCCTCGCCTCGACCACCTCGCCGTGGAGTACGACGAAGGGGCCGGGTGGCTGCGCGTGCAGCGCGGACCGGTGAGCGTGGCGGTCAACCTGGGTCGCGCCCCGCTCGCCCTCTCCACAGCTCCGTCGGCCCGGCTGCTCGAAGCGTCTGAGGGGGCAGTACGGCTGGGCGAAGCCGGCCTGGCCCTGCCGCCCGACACGGTCGCCATCCTGACCGACTGAGTGCGGCCTACCCTGGGTAGACACTCACCAGTAACGAAGAGGAGTTCGCGTGCTACGTATCCGCCGGCGATTGGTCGCATGGGTATTGCTGGCCATCGGACTGCCGCTTCTCGCCGAAGGCCTGCGCCGCGCCGCGGACACCCTGGAAGCTCGTCGCGGCACCACCCCCGCGTCACGGGGGCTGCGCCTGGCCGGTCATGCGGCCAACAACGTGCGCCGGTACGGCCGGCGCTGAGCGCCAGACCCGCCCGACCGCCCGACCCGCCCGACCGCCCGGATAGCCCTGACGCCCCTGCCAGCTCAGCCCGCTCGGAAGACCGGCCAGCCCACTTCGGTCCGCCACTCGCTTACCTCACCCGTGTCGAGCGGGCCGACCACG
The DNA here is from genome assembly GCA_963834775.1 of uncultured Acidimicrobiaceae bacterium. Classification (GTDB taxonomy): domain Bacteria; phylum Actinomycetota; class Acidimicrobiia; order Acidimicrobiales; family Palsa-688; genus PALSA-693. The sequence goes on along the minus strand of CAWICR010000004.1, from coordinate 62,749 downwards.
TACATCTCCCGGATCGGCCCTTCTATCCCGATGGCTCGCTCCGCGACGTAGGTGCCGAGGGCGCCGTAAGTCTGGTCCAGCTCATCGTAGGAACCGGGGTGCACCATGATCGCCAGCTCGACGGAAGGCAGCTCGTCGGCCCGCACCCGGCCCGAGCCCTCCGTGGGGGTCGCGACCGGCACGTAGGCCGTCATTTCCCCTTCTTCCAGTTCGAACATCTCGTTGGGATAGAGGCAGCCGTCCGGCCCTGCCCGGCGCGCCCCTGACTGCTGCTGTACCTTGCGGAGATCCTGGAACGCAGCAGTCCACCAGTCCACCATGGCGGCCCCCGCCACCCGCTCCCGGATAGCCAGCGTCGGGATGGGCCCCAGGGAGCGGTACTCCACCGGGGTGGGTACGAGCGGCGCTTCCAGCACGGCGCGGAGGGAGGCCACGGTGGCCTTCGTCTGTTCGAGCTGGTCCTCCATGCGCTCGAGGTGGGCCACGATGACCTGGTTGCGGGTGTCGACATCCGGCGCGTCCAGGACCGACTTCACCTGGTCGACCGGCATCCCCAGATCCCGGAAACGCCGGATCACCTGGGCGACGGGCACCTGGTCGGCTTCGTAGAAGCGGTAGCCGCTGGAGCGGTCGACCTCGGCTGGCTCTAGCAGCCCCACGTCGTGGTAATGCCGGAGGGCCTTGACGCTCAGATGGGTCATTCGCGAGAAATCGCCAATGGTGAGGAGCACCGTCATCGCAATGAGTATTCCTTTCTTGGGGCGGGCGGGGTCAAACCTGGTTCGGCCGGCCCCCGGTTGTCCCCACCAGCTGGGTGCAGCCGGACGGCGGCGCCCAGGACCACGACCGGGGGGCCGGTCGCCGCAGCGGTGACGCCTACGGACAGCCACCAGAAGCGTCCGTAGCGACCCCCGCCCGCGAGGTGGCACGCTTCTCGCGCCACGCCAACTAGGGCCATGCCGGCCGAGGCTCCCACACCGGCCAGGCCGACACTCCAGCCTGGCACCGTGATGGTCACCGTCCCCGTCGGCCCAGCGGTCACCGCCAGCACCGGCGCATCGGCGAGCGCGTTCAGGGCAGCCGCCAGTTGGGCCTGGTCGGCGGTCACGATGGCCCGTTCCCGACGGCGCCAGGCCCGTCGTTCCCGCCAGCGCAGGCCGGCGACGGGGTCAGGGTTGCCGTTTCGGATGCGCATTATTTGCTCGCTTTCCGCGGCAGGAAGCGACTGAGGGCGGCGACTCCGAGCAGCAGGACGCCCAGTTCGAGCACACTCACGTCGAGGGCGTGGCCGTAGCCGCGGCCTACCCCCCCGAAAAAGATGACGCCCGTAACGGCCACCCCGATGCTGTTGCCGACCTGCTGCATCGTCGAGAGGGCCCCGGTGACGGCGCCGGTGTTGACCGGGTTGACAGTGGCCAGGATGGTGGTGGTGAGGGGAGTGATGCACAGGCCCATGCCCGCTCCCACCAGTAGCAGGCCGGGTACCAGCATGCCGATCGATCCCTTCACGCCGATATCCGCCACTGCCAGCAGCAGCAACAGATGGCCTGCGGCCAGCGTCATCGCTCCGGCACCGATCACCGTCCGGCCGAAGCGCATCGTCAGCGCCGGCGCCCGCATCGACGCCACCAAGTAGGCACCGGCCAGGATGGTGAACACCAGGCCCGCCTGGAGCGCATCCAGCCCGCGCCCCTGTTGGAGATAGAGCGCCAGGACCAGGAAAAAGGACGCCTGACCGCACCACAGCCCCAGCTGCGTCATCAAGCCGGCGCTGAACGCCCGGTCCTGGAAGAGCCGCAGGTCGACAAGGGGCGTGCCACCGCGACTCGCCAGCCGCCGCTGGTGCAGCAGAAATCCGGCCAGTAGCAGCGGCGCGGCCGCCAGGCTCATCCAGGTCCAGGTGGGCCAACCCAGCTGCCGGCCCTGGACCAGGGGCAGCACCAGGGCGGTCAAGCCGGCGGAGAGGATGACCGTACCGGTCAGGTCGAGCCGGCGGCCGCTCGTTTCCAGATCGGGATTCGGGAATGCACCGCCGGGTGAACGCCAGGGCGGCCAGGCCCACCGGAATGTTGATGAGGAACACGCTGCGCCAACCCAGCCCGGCGACATTCGCCTGAATGAGCGCCCCGCCGATGAGTTGGCCGCCGGCCGCCGCCAGGCCCATCACGATGCCGTAGATGCTGATGGCCCGGACCCGCTCCGGGCCCGTGAAGAGGACGCCAATGATCGACAGCACGGTCGGGCTGATCAGGGCCGCCGCCACGCCCTGCGAGAAGCGGGCCGCGACCAGCAGGTCGGCGCTGGACGCCAGGCCGCACGCCGCGGACGTAACGACGAACAAGGCCACGCCGATGGCGAAGACCCGCCGCCTGCCGATCAGGTCGCCGAGACGGCCGGCGCTGATCAACAAGACCGAGAAGGTCAGCCCGTACCCGGCCACGACCCATTCGAGGGCGCTGGAGCTGGCGTGAAGGTGGGCTTGCATGGAAGGCAGCGCCACATTGACGATGAAGAAGTCGAGGACGATCATGAAGGTCCCGGCCATCAACACCGGCAGCGCCATCCACGGGTTGTGTCGTGGGCGAGTTGGAGCGGCGATGACGGGAAGTGCGGTTCGAGCGGAGGTGACCATGTCTCCACCGTCGGGCCTCCCGTTACGGGAGAGTCAAGGACGTTTTTCTGGTCGAGTGTCGATCCCAGCGGTTGCTTTTCGTCGTAGCGGGTGATGGCCACCGGGCCAGGAAACCAAGGACCAGGAAACCCAAGGAGGAGTATCACGTGCGCTACGCCATGCTGATCTGTGCCGACGAGAGCGGGCTGCCGCCTCGGTGACGAGGAGGGGCCGGCGATGCTGGCCCGGTACGGCCAGTGGATGGAGGAGATGAACGACCGCGGTTGTTGCAGAGAGGCGAGCGGTCTCCGGCCGACTCCGGATGCCACCACCGTCCAGGTCGCGCGATGGCGAGACGCTGACCACCGACGGGCCTTTCGCCGAGACCAAGGAACAGGTCGGCGGCTACTTCATCGTCGACTGCAAAGACCTCGATGAGGCCATCGAGATCGCCGCCAAGATCCCTGGTGCGGCCTACGGATCGATCGAAGTGAGGCCGATCTGGGAGATGTAGAGGCGTTGAGGCCGAGGTTCGTGGTCAGTCCGCCGGCCTGCCGTCACCGGCGGATTGGCCGCGGTCCGGCGAGCCGTCCGGCCGCGTTCCGGGACGAATGGGGCCGCATCGTGGCGACGCTCATCCGCATGACGGGAGATTGGGATGCGGCGGAGGAATGCGCGCAGGACGCCTTCGCCCTGGCCTTGGCCACCTGGCCCGGCCAGGGCGTTCCCCGCCGGCCCGGCGCCTGGCTTACCACCGCGGCCCGGAACCGGGCGATCGATCGCATGCGCCGGGCAGCCACGGGCGCCGCCAAGCTGCAGGAGGTGGCCATGCGATCCGAGGCCGACGATGGGAGCGGCCGCTACCGGGGGCGGGGACGAGAGCGGCAGGCTGACGACGCGCCTGCGGTTGATGTTCACCTGCTGTCATCCGGCGCTGTCGCTGGAGGCCCAGGTCGCCCTGACTCTGCGCACGCTGGCCGGACTGACGACCACCGAGATCGCCCGGGCATTCCTCGTCCCCGAATCCACCATGGCCCAGCGGTTGGTGCGCGCCAAGCGCAAGATCCGCAACGCCGGTATCCCGTTCCGAATCCCGCCGGACCACGCCCTGCCCGAACGGACTCGTGGCCGTGCTGGCCGTTCTCTACCTTCTTTTTAACGAGGGTTATGCAGCGACGTCTGGAGACGAGCTGGTCCGGGCCGGGCTGTGCGCGGAGGCCATCCGGCTGACCCGGACAGTGGCAGATTTGATGCCCGACGAGCCGGAAGCCCTGGGCCTGCTGGCGCTTGATGTTGCTCCAGGAGTCTCGGCGTCCGGCTCGCGTCGACGGGCCGGCGACCTGGTGCCGTTGGAGCACCAGGATCGATCCGCGCTGGGACCGGGCGGCCATCGACGAGGGTCTGGAGCTTCTCGGATCGGGCCCTGCGGCGGCGCCGGCCCGGCGCCTACCAAGTACAGGCAGCCATCGCCGCCTGCCACGCCAACGCCAGGCGCCCCGAGGAGACCGACTGGCGAGAGATCGCGGCCCTCTACGCCCGGCTGGCCGTCATGGCCCCGTCTCCAGTGGTGCACCTCAACCACGCCGTGGCGGTGGCCATGGCGGACGGTCCAGCTGCTGGGCTGCCCGGGTCGAGGCGCTGGACGCGTCCGGGGCGCTCAGCGGCTACCACCTGCTGGCCGCCACCAGGGCCGATCTGCTGCGGCGGCTGGACCGCTACGCCGAGGCGGCCGGGGCCTACCAGCAGGCGATCGCCCTGTCCGGTAGCGATGTCGAACGACGCTACCTGCGTCGCCGCCTGGCCGAAGTCACCGGCGGAACTTGAGCGACAGCCGGTCCTTTTCGAACACTCAGAGGACTGGAAGGTGGGCCTGTCACACTTCGCGTGGTATGACAGGCTATGGCCATCGGTTCCGGGCGGATAGCCAGGTGGTGGTTGGACCGGCCCCTGCGCACGAAGGGGCTGATCGTACTGGCCCTGCCCATGATGGTGTTGATCGTCACGGTGGTGGCGTCGTTCGTGGTGGAACGCCACGAGGTGGCCTTGCGCCAGCGGGCCCTGGCGGTCAACGCCCTGGCCAACCAGTCGGCGCAGGTGCTCGCCTTGCTCCTCAACGCCGAAACCGGAGTCCGGGGCTACGCCTTGACGCCCGATAAGAGTTTCCTCGTCCCCTACCAGCAGGCCGTCTCGGAGGCCCCCGGCGCCATCGCGGCCTGGCTCGACACCGCCCCTGGCATCATCGGCCGCCAGGACGCCGAGGCGGTGGCGAACCTGGCCCAGCAGCAACTCCAGGAGCTGAGCCGCATCAAGAGCGCAGTCGATAGCCACGCCGCCTCAGGAAAGCCCTTCGACACCCAGCTCGCCCAGGACCAGTCGACCATGAACGACCTGCGGGGCCGACTGGCAACCATCCAGGCCAACGAGGTCGGCACCCTCAACACCCGGACCGACTCCGTCAACTTCCTCCACTCGGTGCTCGAGACCATCGACGTGGCCGGGCTGGGCATCGGCGTGATCGGGGGGATCACCGCCATGGTGCTGTTTGTGCGGGGCATCGCCCTCCGCATCGGGATGGTGGGCGCCAACGCCCACCGACTGGGCGTGTCCGAACCCGTACTGCCCATGCCGCCCGCCGCTGACGAGATCGGCCAGCTGGGGGCGGAGCTGGAGGGGGCCTCGGCGCTGCTGGAGCAGCGCAGCACTGACCTGGTGCGCTTCCACGCCGCGGCCGTCGACGCCGCCCAGGGCGCCGACGAGCTGCTGGCCCAGGTCAGTCACGAGCTGCGCACCCCCCTGACCGCGGTGATGGGTTTCGGTCGGCTGATGGAGATGTCGCAGGACCTCAACGAGCAGGACAGCGAAGCCGTCGAGCAGATACTCCACGCCGGCGATCACATGTTGCAGATCGTGGAGCAGGCCCGCAGCTCGCCACACACCACCCAGGCCATCGAACTCGATATCGAGCCGGTCGAAATCGGCCCCCTCGTTGACGAAGTGCTCTCCCTCCTTCGTCCACTCGCCGAGGCGCGCCATCTGACCATGACGGGCTGTGATGGGCACAGCGTCCCGGTTTTGGCCGATTACCACCGCCTCAAGCAGGTTCTGATCAATCTGGGCTCCAACGCCGTGAAGTTCAACCGGGACGGCGGCGACGTCGCCGTCACCTGCGAGTCCAGCGGTCCCGAACGGGCCCGGATCGAGGTGTCAGATAGCGGCGACGGGATCGCGGCTGACATGCTGGACCGGGTGTTTGTGCCTTTCGACCGCCTCGACGCCGAAAAGCGGGGTGTCGAAGGCACCGGCATCGGCCTGACACTCAGTAAGACGTTCGTGGAAGCCATGGATGGCGACATCGGAGTGGAGAGCACGGTGGGTAAAGGTTCGACGTTCTGGGTGGAGTTGCCGGCCGCTTCCGGAGCCGAGACGTAGTAGCCATGTCGGTTTCCGACCATTCGAACCCGGCGGGCCATACCAACGCCCAAGTTCTGGTCATCGAAGACGACAGCGGAGTCCAGCAGTTGATCGACACGGTCTTGCGCCGGCAGGGCTTCAACGTGCTCTTGGCTGCGACCGGACGGGCCGGGCTCCGCCAGGTGCACGAACACCGTCCTGGTGTGGTGGTCCTCGACGTCGGGTTGCCCGACCTCGACGGGTGGCAGGTGCTCGAACGGATCCGCGACATCTCGGAGGTTCCGGTTCTGATGCTGACCGGCTACGCCGAGGAGCCCGATAAGGTCCGCGGCCTGCGCGCCGGCGCCGACGACTATCTCACCAAGCCATTCGGTCTCGACGAGTTCACGGCCCGGCTCGAGGCGCTATTGCGCCGGGGCACCTGGGCCGGCTCCGAGGCCACCGATACGTTTGCTGACGGCGACCTACTCGTCGACTTCGGGCGGCGCACGGTCACCCTGGGGGGCGAGCTGGTTGCCGTGACGCCCATCGAGTTCAAGCTTCTGGCCGCCCTGGTGCGCCATCCCGGCCAGGTGTTTTCGGCGGAGCAGCTGCTGCGCCTGGCCTGGGACGACGGATCGGGGATCGGCGCCGACCGGGTCAAGTTCTCGGTGCACCGGCTGCGCCGCAAGCTGGGCTGGGAGGAGCTGGAGCGCTCGCCTATCGAGGCCGTGCGGGGCTTCGGGTACCAGTACCGGCGCCGGCCCGAAGGCTGACCGGGGTTCTCTTCGCCGTGCCCGGGCCCGGAGGAGCCCGTCGCACCTGATCGCTACCAAACTGCAACCGATCCACAACCTCTCGTAGCGCCCAAATGGGTAATGCTGGTTTCATGGGGGCACAAGAGTGCCGCGCCGCGGGCGCCACAGTTCTAGTCGTGGAGGACGATCCCGCGATCGCGCGTGTGCTGGGACTGCTCCTGGAGCGCTCCGGCTTCGTCGTGAATCGGGCGGAGGACGGCCTTACGGCGGTGGACCGCTTCGACCGGGAGCCCCCCGACCTGGTCCTGCTGGATGTGTCCCTCCCCGACATCGACGGCTGGACCGTGCTGCGCCATATCCGCGACGACAGCGCCAGCGCAGTGCCGGTGGTGATCGTGACCAGTCACGTTCAGAGCCGCGACCGCAGCCTGGCCGAAGGGGCTGACGACTTCGTGGCGAAGCCGTTCGACAACTCGGAGCTCGTCGCCAAGGTCGACGCCCTGCTGGCCAACTGACGGACCACCTGACAGAAGGGGTTCCTGGGGCGGCGCCGGCTGGGTGTGAGCGTGGGTCAGCTCGGCCGTTTCGGCTGGGCTCCGGCGCGGGCGGGGCGGGGTGGGCTCGGGCCTTTCGGTTGGGTTGGGCTGGGCTCGGGCGTTTCGGGCGTTTCGGGCCTTTCGGCCTGTATAGACGCTTCGCGTCGGGCAGGCCCGGCCCGCCGCTCCAGTCCCGCCTCACCTGAATCCGTCCACACTTCGCGACCGCATAGCTTCAACCACGAGCCGTGGACTCTTGATTGCCGGAATCTGCGCGGTGGCGTCCACGCTTCGCGCTCCGGCCTCACTGCTTGGAGAAGCGTGGACGCCCGATGACCCGACCCACCACGCCACCGCCTCACCGCCTCCCTTCCGCCCGCGGGGTTTACGAGCGGGCGATACCGGCCGCCCCCGCAATGCGGTCCGCCTCGACCTGCGGATCGATCCCTTCTGGCACCGACACCGTGAGTCGCTGCCACCTGGGCGGACCGTTGATGTCGACCTGCACCACCGGACGCTGCTTACGCACCGCCGTAAAATCGAACCCGTCGCCGTGCCGGCGGGTGCCCATGGCGATCAAACCTGGAATGGCAATCCCGGCCATCCGCCACCCCCGCAGAGCCATCCAGGCATTGTCGGGAGTGCTGACCGACCGGATCGCCGATAACGACACCCGGATGTCGCCGTGAAACCCCCACACCTTCTCGCGCCGCTTGAGGTGCAGCACCAGCTGGTTCCCCTCGACCTCCAGCTGCGCCACCGCGTAAGCATAAGGTCATGAACGGAGCCCAAGCCCTCGTTGCCTCCCTTGTCGCCTCGGACGTCACCGTGTGCTTCGCCAATCCGGGCACGTCGGAGATGCATTTCGTGGCCGCCCTCGACAGCAGCCCCGAGATGCGCGGGGTGCTGTGTCTCTTCGAAGGGGTGGTGACCGGAGCGGCCGACGGCTACGGGCGGATGCTGCGCCAGCCCGCCGCCACTCTGCTGCACCTCGGTCCCGGCCTGGCAAACGGCCTCGCCAATCTCCACAACGCCCGTCGGGCTCGTACTCCGATCGTCAACATCGTCGGCGACCACGCCACGTATCACAAGCGATTCGATCCGCCCCTGGAGTCCGACATCGACGCCTTGGCCCGCACCATGTCGACCTGGACCCGCCGTCCCAGTCGGCCGATCGACGTCGGTCCAGATACGGCCGCGGCGGTCTCGGTGGCCCGCGCCGATGGTGGCGGCATCGCCACTTTGATCCTGCCGGCAGATATCAGTTGGGGAAAAGAGGCCGACGTCGCGACGGCACCACCCACCCGCCCGTTACCGACGGTGTCCGACTCGGTTGTGGCCCAGGCGGCCGTCGCTCTCACCGGGGACGAGCCTTCGGTGCTGTTCCTGGGCGGCCCAGCCCTGCGCCAGCCGGCCCTCTCGACGGCGGCGCGCATCGCCGCCGCCACCGGATGCCAGGTGCTCACCGAGACTTTCATCGCTTACGCCGAACGCGGCGCCGGGCGGCCGGAGTTCCCACGTCTGGGGTACTTCGCTGAGATGGCTGCCACCCAGTTGTCCGGCTGCCGGCACCTGGTGCTGGCCGGGGCGGCTGCCCCTGTCGCCTTTTTCGCCTATCCCGAGCGGCCCAGCGATCCGGTCCCGCCGGATTGCCAGGTCCACGTCTTGGCAACGCCGACCGAGGATGTGGTCGGCGCCCTGGCGGTCCTGGCCGAGCGGGTGGCCGCCGGACAGTCGGCGGCCTGGCCCGATTCCCCCGCACCCTTCGTTCCGCCCGACGGACCGCTTCGGGCTGACGCCATCGGTGCGGTGGTGGGAGCAGCTGTGCCCGAGGGCGCCATCATCGTGGACGAATCCATCACGGCCGGCCTGGGTCTGGTCGCCGGCACGGCCGGAGCCGCTTCCCACGATTGGCTGGGTCACGTTGGCGGCGCCATCGGCCAGGGCCTGCCCGTGGCGACGGGCGCGGCGCTGGCTGCTCCAGGACAGCGAGTCGTGTGCGTGGAAGCCGACGGCAGCGCCATGTACACCATCCAGGCACTGTGGACCCAGGCCAGGGAAAACCTGGACGTGACCACCATCGTTTTGAGCAACCGCGCCTACGCCATGCTGCAAGTCGAAATGCACCGGGTGCAGGCCGACCCGCCTGGACCGACCGCGGCCGCCCTACTCGAGCTCGGCCACCCGGCTCTGGATGTGGTGGCCCTGGCGCGGGGATTCGGTGCGCCGGCCGTTTCGGTCGCCAGCGTGGCCGAGCTGGACTCGGCGCTGCGCCGCTCGCTGGCCGAGCCGGGCCCTTCCGTGATTGAAGCCGTGCTGCCGGGCCGATAGGGCAGATCAGCGCTGCCGGCTGGCCCACACCGCGAACAACGGGTCTCCCCGGTGGTTGAGGGCCGTGCGCCGCTCGCGCTCGGGGCTCGCTCCACCAGCCCGCCAGCTCGAAGTACCGCGTGACGATCTCACTCCGTTGCTCGTCGCTGCTGTACAACCAGCCCCGGACGGCTTTGGAAGGGAAACACCGGTTGGAGAAGGTGCACACGAAGAGGCCGCCCGGGCGCAGTACCCGGCCGACGTCCTCGAAGACCTCGACCGGGCGGGTGAGGTAGTCCACCGATACGCAGCAGACGGCGGCGTCGAAGGAGGAATCGGGGAATGGCATCCGCGGCTCGGCATTCAGGTCGTGGCGGACCCTGACCGCGGCGGCGGGGTTCGCCTCGAGCTCCTCGGCGTTCATCCCGAGGACGGTGAGGCGCCTCGGCGGCCGGCGGAAATGCGACACCCACGAGGCCATGAGGTCCAGCACCTCGCCGTCGACGCCGAGTTCGTCGTAGAGCTCGCCGACCAGGGCCACAGCATGTTCGTCGATGTGATAGACGAGCCGCGGCCAGGAGTAGAACTGCTCGTCGGCCGAAGGATCGGACCGCGCCAAAAACCCGCTAGGAAAGCCGGCTTCGGTCATGCCGCCATTGTGGCGGGCTGCTCCGTATGGTTTGCGTGGGTTGCCTGCCGCCGACCGCCCAGCTTGAGCCGGGCCGCAACCTGGAGAGCGTCGCCCCGCCCGCGCTCCGCAAGGGGGAGATCCTCGACCTGGTGCGGCCAAGGGATGTCGTCATCCTGCACGACGCGTCGGATCTGCTCGCCCTTGGCGAGGCCATCATTGCAGTTCTCGACAATCCGGGCGCGGCAGCACGCACGGATCAGGCAGCTGGACGGCGGGTGATCGACGAGTACCTGGTTCATCGCTACGTCACCCGCGACCTGCGGTTAATCAAAACGGTTGCCGGTTAGTGGCATTTCGTGAGTGAACCCGGATCGCAACCATGGGGGCGAACCCGGTCACCGGGGCGAGTCGGCTGCAGTGTCGCTTGCGCTGGTCTCGCTGCGAGCTGAGGCCTGCCGTTCGACGGCGGCTTCCTGCTCCCGGAAGATCATCTCGGCTGCGGCAGCCGTGACGTTCTCCGGCCGGGGCCCCTCCCAGTCGAGAAACCAGTGTCGATTGAGGCTCGCCAACCACACTCCGTCCATGGGGGTCAGGCCGAACCGGGAGATCGTCCGCTGGCGGCCAACCTGGTCCGAATACAACAATTGTACCGTCACCGGCTGGCGGCCCTCTATGGCGTCGACTACTGCCGCCCGCACCGGATCGTCGGGGTTGCGCAGCGCCCCTTGCCACATGCCGATATCACCAGCAGGGACGTAGAGGTCGCGCGATTGCAAGCGAAAGTCTTCCAGCGGGGCGAGGTGGGGAAGACGGTCCAGGGTGTCAGGGCCGGCCACGACCGCCCAGCCCTGACAGACGGCGATTCCGCTCCCGACGTTTCTGAGGCTAATAGCGAGATAAACGATGCCGTCGACGTGCTCGACCGCGGCGCGGCCACCTTCGGCGCTGACCCAGTGCCCTCCGAGGAACATGATCTTCTGCCTTGGATCCTCCAGGCGCGAGGGCGCCAGGAGAGGTCGCCGTTGCTCTTGCAAGGCCACCTCTGCGATGCGCGCCGAGCGGTTGGAAGATCGCACCGCCGCGAACGTGGCAATAGCCAGCACCAGGGTGCCAGCGCCGGTGGCCAACGAGGAGATCGTCGTCCAGTCAACAGCCATGATGTCCATCAGCCCCAAGTCTGGCAGCGTTCGATGAGGCGGGTATTCACGCTATTTCAATTGCTTCTGCCATTGCTTCGGACGCGGACGCTGAATGATTCTTTCAGTCCTTATCGACCATTCAGCCTGGTGGACCCGTCGGGTGAGCAACGATGGGAGCTGACCGGGTCGCTCTTTCTGGGGGGTCGTCAGCCCCGCAGGACGTCGTGAAGCACCTCGCGGAGCAGTGTTCCCAGTTCTTGCTCCGAGCTTTCGGCGAAGGCATCGCCGGAGAGGAAGAAACCCGAAAACAGCACGCCCACGGAAGCCGCCATGCGCACCCGGTCCCTCCAGGGGGATGTTGGGATCGCTCAAGATCAGCCGGAGCCGGTTCTGGATGTCCTCGTGTTCGGCCGTCGTGGGCTGCGGCTGTGGAGTTTTTCGAGCGGTCGCTTCGTTCCTCAGGTGCATGAGGAAGATCTGGCGCTGGGCGAGAATCTGGTCGATCAGCTCATCGAGCAGCTCGCTCCAGAGCTGGAGAGTGACGGGCTGGTCACCCAGGCGTACGAGGGCATCTTTGCCGAACTCGTGGAGCCGCATGTGCAGCGCCAGGAAGATGTCCTCCTTTGACTCGAAGTAGTAGTAGAGGGCGGCCTTGGTGATGCCCAGCTCGTCGGCGATCTCCCGCAAGCTGGTGCCGTCGTACCCATGCTCGGTGAACAGGTCGAGCGCCACCTCGAGGATCCGCTGGCGGGTGTCGGGCCGGTCAGGGCGCCGTCCAGCGACCGGGTCGAGGCCCGGGTTGCGACCCCGCCCGGTGCCGTCCGATGGGTCTTCGTTCGTTTGGCTGTTGGTCATCCGCTTTCCGAAGCTCTGGAGTCCTGACATGGGCTCGCATTTAGGGTTTCTTACTTGACGGCCGGTAAACGATCGCTCTTACCATCGGCCTCTCGGACAATTCTACCAACCGGACGGTAAGGAAACCAGTGGCATGGCTGCGAACGTGATGATCGAGGCCGAAGGGCTGCAGAAGCGCTACGGCGAGACCCAGGCCCTGGCCGGCGTCGACTTCTCGGTGCCAGCCGGAACGATCCTGGGCCTGCTCGGACCCAACGGGGCGGGCAAGACCACGGCGGTGCGAATCCTGACCACGCTGGCGATGCCCGACGCCGGGCGAGGCGCCGTGGCGGGGATCGACGTGGTCAAGCACCCCGGCGAGGTGCGTCGCTACATCGGGGTGGCCGCCCAGGACGCCACGCTGGACCCGCTGTTGACCGGCCGTCAGAACCTGGTCCTGGTGGGCGAGCTCTCCGACATGGGGCGTGCTGCCTCCCGGGCTCCGGGCCGAGGAGCTGTTGGGCCAGTTCGAGCTGACCGACGGCGGCCGACCGCGTGCTCAAGGGCTACTCCGGCGGGATGCGGCGGAGGTTGGACCTGGCCGCGTCGCTGATGACTCGTCCACCGGTGCTGTTCCTCGATGAACCGACGACGGGACTGGACCCGACGAGTCGTCAGCGGGTATGGGAAGCGATCAGGGAGCTTCTAGAAGACGGCGTCACCGTGCTGCTGACCACCCAGTACCTCGAGGAAGCCGATGCCCTGGCCCACCGCATCGTGGTGGTGGACCACGGCCGGGTGATCGCCGACGGGACCCCCCTGGAACTAAAGGAGGCCTCGCGCTCCGCCCACCTGGTGCTAACGCTGTCGCGGCCGGACCCGGGCGGCAGTCGATGCGCGTGGCGCCCCTGGTGGCGGGGGCGATCCAGGTGAGTGAAGACGGGCGGCGGCTCAGCGCCGGCGTGGACGCCGCCAGCGGACTGGCGACCGAGGTGGTGCGGGCCCTGGACGCCGCCGGAGTGCTGGTGGACAACATCGAGGTGCGCCAGCCCTCCCTCGACGACGTGTTCTTCTCGCTCACCGGTGGACACGTCGAGGAGGACGAAGACGGCGGTGGCCTTCCTCGACGGGAGCCACCAGGAGCTGGAAGGGACGCGTACATGACCGCTACCTCGCTGCCCTCGGCAACGCTTTCGTGCGCGGCCGGTCTCGACCGCAAGACAGAGTGTCAGGTGCGCTGATCGACATCTGGGCCATGACCCGGCGGAACCTGGTGCACATCTCCCGGGAGCCGATGCAGCTGTCCGACGTGACCATCCAGCCGGTGCTGTTCACGGCGTTGTTCGTCTACATCTTCGGCGGGGCCATTCCCATCCCGGGCGGCGGGAGCTACAAGGACTATCTCCTGGCCGGCATCCTGGCGCTCAACCTGGTGACCTCGACCATGGGCACGGCGGTCGGGCTCAGCACCGATCTGCACGAGGGCATGATCGACCGCTTCCGGGCGCTGCCGATGTGGCGCTCAGCTGTGCTGGTGGGACGTTCGGTGGCTGATTTGATGACGTCGTGTCTGTGCGCTCTCATCGTCGCCCTGACGGGGCTGGCGGTCGGCTGGCGAGCGGACGCCAGCGTCGCGTCGGTCTTGGCCGGCTTTCTGATCGTGTTGTTCTTTGCTTACTCGCTGGCGTGGGTCGCGGCCTGCGTGGGCCTCAACTCCAAGAGCCCCGAGTCGGCGGCTTCGTTCGGCTTCATCGTGCTGTTCCCGCTGGCCTTCGTCTCCAACGCCATGGTGCCCACGCTGCATATGCCCGGGTGGTTGCAGGCCATCGCCAACTGGAACCCGGTGAGCGCCGTGTGCGCGGCGGCACGCCACCTTTGGGGAAACCCGAACCCGTCGGCGACGGTGCATGCCTGGCCGATGCAGCATCCCATCGAAGCTTCGTTGATCTGGTCAGTCGCCATCCTGGCGGTCGCCGCTTCGCTGGCGGCACACTTCTTCCAGCGGCGGATCACCGAATAGGCAACGCATACAGGAACGGTCCTACGCCGCTAGCGCAGCGGCCAGGATGTTGAGCTTGAGGCGCTGGTCATCGACCACGTCCGGCGCCACGGCTACCCCGCTCTTCGGCCCGCCAGTCTGCCGCGGCGTTCGGCGCTAGAGCACTGGCCAAGGAGAGGTGCGAGAGCGGCCGAATCGGACTCGACTGCTCTGCCCCCATCCCTCGGTGGCGGTCCTCCCGCCCATGGTCAGTGAAAGTCAGCGTTCTCCTGGTCGCTGGCGTCACCGCCGCGATACAGGCCCGCCAGCTGGAGGCCCCCGTCACCCTGCTGCAAGCGGACCAGGTCGGGGCCACCAACCTCAACAACCGGGGCCCGAGGGGTTCGTTGCTGGATTGACCAAGACGGTGCTGGAGTCGGCGTTGGATGATGAACTGTCCGTGCATCTGGGGTTTAGGCCGCCTCAGGAGCCGCCAAATGCGACGAGGGGGGCCAGGGTGGCGGCGAATCCGCCGTCGCACCGGCTCTCCAGCCGGGCGCTGGTGGAGACGATGAGCTGCTGGCTTCGTGTAATGATGACGCCTGGCGTGCGGCGAAGCCGGTGGATGAGCCGATGGTCCTCATGGTTGGGAATCTGGGGAAAGCCGCCCGCTCGAAGGTAGACACTGGCTCTGAGGCCGAGGTTGGCGCCGTGTACGTGGTTGTGGGTCCCGTCGTCGAAGAGGTGCTTCTGGTAGTCGGCGTCGAAGGCGTGGCGTAGCTCGGGGGCGGCGCTGTCCTGGTCTAGGCGGACCACGCCGAGAACGACGTCCGCTCCTGCCCGGGCCAGGTCGAGTTGCTGGTGTAGCCAGGTGGGCTCGACCTGGCTGTCAGCGTCGGTGCTGGCCAGCCACAGCCTGGCCGGGTTCGGTTCGTCGTCGATGAGGGTTTGGAAGCCGATGGCTCGGGCGGTGCCGACGTTGCGGGCCTTGATCTCCTGGCTGTCGACGCCGCATTGGCGACAGATGTCACGACTGGCGTCGGTGCAGTCGTCGAGTACGACAATAAAGGTTACGGGGACTGGTACTGGTCGGGAAGCGGCCCGGAGTGCGGTTAGACACCGGGCCAGGAGGCGTTCTTCGTTGTGGGCAGGAACGACTACCCCGATGCGGGTGACCTCGGTTTTCACGAGAGGAGCAGCCCGGTGCGGGAAGCGACCGAGCGATGGTCGTGACTCCATACGGCCAGACGAAAATCGGCCTCGACGTGGCTGCAGATCCGACCGAGTCCGCCCCGGGCGGCGGTCTGGTCGAGAATGCGGTGGAACTGGTCGCCGGTAAGCGGGTAGTCGCCGACGCGATGGCGCCAGTGGACGGCGATGAGGTCGCGGCTCCGGATCGTAGCGAGCTGGGCCAAGCGGCGACAGTCTGGTTCGTCGAGGTAGTACCCCATTTCGGAGAGGACGATCAGGTCGAAGCGGCCCGGCGGCCAGTCGGCCGGAACCGAACCGCGGCGTAGTTCGACGTTGTCGGGCTGATCGAGTCGGGCCTGTTCGAGGGCGCGGGCGGAGATGTCCATGGCCAGGACAGTGCCGCTTCTGGCGGCCAGCTCGTGGGTCAGCACACCGATCGAGCAGCCGGGCTCAAACACCCTGTCATAGTGCGTGTCGGGTAAAGCTGCAAGAGTGAGCTGACGTTTGCGTGTCTCATACCAGCGGGTTCGGAATCCCCACGGGTCGCGATCCTGTTGGTAAAGACCCTCGAAGTAACCTTGGTCGAGGCTCACGGCTCGATGAGGACTTCGTATGTCCGCACGAGCCGCTTCAGCACAGCGGGCGGCAGGACCGGCGTGGAGCCTGTGACCTGGGTGGTGAAGTAGCGCACCGCGCCCCGTTTGCGGCGGGCCACCCCCTGACCAAAGTCGACTCGCACAGTGTTGTTCCACGGGATATCCGCGTCGGGGTTCGCCCAATGCCAGGCCCACACGAGATACCAGAGCAGCTGGGCCTGGCGTCGGCGGGCGGCGACGGTTGCGGCTCGGCCGGCACGGTCGTGGTCGGGGTGTCCGTCGTGGGGCCAGGGAGCCAAGACGAGATCGCCGGTTTGGAACACGTCGGTGAGTTCGCCGGTCAGGCGACGTTCGGCTATCTGCCCGTCGGGGTGGCCTAACCGGAGGGTCTGCCGCGGAGATACGCCGAGGCTGGCCGCCGCGGCGGCCGACTCCAGAGGTCGTCTCCGGCGCAACTCGGCCCGTCTGCCAGGGTGGCTGTTTTCGCCGTCGGTGACGGCGACCAGCATGATTGTGACGCCCGATGCGACGAGTAGGGCTGTCGTGCCACCCGCACCGAGTATTTCGTCGTCTGGGTGGGGGGCTACCAGGACGCACCGGTTTGTCGGTGGGGTGGGTATCCTCCAGGGCCGCATCCGGCGGAGCTGGGGACAGGCGTGCCACTGCGACTCGGGCGTGCCGGCCCCGTCCAGGGGCGGCGTCGTGGTTTCTAGATGGGCCATGGGTCGCCTAGACGGGACAGTTGTCGGCCGATTTTCTCGAGGTCGCGTTCACCGTGGTGCTGTCGTATGTAGACGGTCAGGTCGGCGACCAGGGCCGCGTGGCGGGCGTCGTGCGCAAGCGGACCGGGCCCCAGGGCCCGACCGACTCGGTCCATGACCTTGACTGCATTGCGCTCGACTGTCGTTCGGACCGATCCTGCCAGCAGGTGGTGATCGCGGCAGAAATCTTCGTCGAGTTGGGTGGCGGCTGTCGTCAGCATGGCCCGGTTTTGCTCCAGGGCCACGTGCACCGCCCCTAGGTGGGCCAGCAGATGGGGTTCGACAGAGTGGCGTGATCGGTCCAGGAGCGGCCGGGCTGCTGCGATGGTCCCCCCGTGCCAGCACGCCGCCACGCCAATGGCCCCGGCCCAGAATCCCGGTCGGGTCAGGTAATGGTCGGGTTGCCCCACCGTCAGGGCCGACGCCTGATGGAACCTCACCGAGCGGGTGTCCGCTCGGGCCATGCCCGGTCCTGTCCATGTCGGTGCGCACACCTCGATGCCGGGATCGTCGAGGTTCACGGCGAACAAACGTTGACCAGTCGGGTTGGTGGCGTCGACTAGGGCGTGGGTGAGCAGGGCGGCTCCCGAACACCAGGCCTTGGTTCCTTCCAGGCGCCAGTCGTCGCCGACGAGCCGAGCTTGGAGACTGTCGGCAGGTCCGGCCGCCCACACCCCCCAGCGTTGGCCGACCTTGACGAGTGGCCGGCCCATCTCAGTCATAATGGCGACGGCGTCGGCGTGCGCCTCGACCAAACGCCCCAGTACCAGATCGTCCTGCGCCACCGAACACAGCAGCTCGAACCGCAGCTTGGTCTGGCCGTGGCCCGGTAGGGGCCAGCCGTTGGCCATGTCGAAAGCTCCGCTCAGCGCGCTGGTCTCGATTTCCGGCCGCGTAGATGCGTCCGTCTGGGATGTGCTCACGGGCGGGCCGGGTTGATTCGCAGGGATCGTGGTTCGTCTCGGCGGACCTGGAGATCGCCGTTTTGCATGCGAACCTCGTAGACGGCCTGTGGCCGCGTTGCCGGCCCCCGCCGGACTTGACCGGTGACCTGATCGAACTCGCTGCCATGCCAGGGGCACCGCAGACAGCCAGCGTTCAGGTCGCCGTCCGCCAGGGGCCCTCCTCGGTGGCTGCAACGGTTGGCCAGCACACCGGGCAGACGCGACGGGTCTTCGCTGACGCCGGAAGGCCTCACGATGGCCAGGCTCACACCGGCCGCCGAGCCCGCGATCACCTCAGCGGGATCGCCTGACTTCGTGTCGACCGAGGTCCACTCCGTCGGGCCGCCGTCGAAGGCGTTGGTGTCGACACCGACACCGACGGCATAGGCCAGGTGGCCACCCAGCCATCCGGCCGCAGTGGCGAGCAGCGCTCCCGCCATCCCCAGCGAGATGCCGAGGCGCTGTCGCCCCCGCCGGCGGGCCCACCAAGACCCGGCGTAGAAGCCGGTGGCAGCCAAGTTAGCTCCGAGGTGGACTACCCCCACCCGCTGTTCCGCGCCCGTGGTGTCGGCCCAGTCTGATGCCCCGGTGGCCGCCACGGGCAGCGCACTGAGCGCCCCGAGACCCGTGAGCAGACGGCCGGCGCGCGGCTCGCCTGCCAGGTCAGCGACCAGTGCTCCGGTCCAGCACCCAATCGGGGCAGAAACCAAAGCCGGATGGGCCGGATGCCCCAGCGGCCTGCCCGACAAAACATCCACGAGCGGCCCCGGGCGTAACAGCCGATGTAGCGCGGCATTGAGAGGTGCGCCCACCCGATCGAGGACCGCCTGGCCCTCCATGCGCCCGACCAACACCGAGAACAAAAATGCCGGCCCCCCATCTCTGACACGGACCTGTGGCCGACAGGCATTCCCCTCGGCTTCCATCGCTGGCACTCACCACCTCGATCCTCTATGGCCGTCTCTCTTTTACCCAAGCGCGTTCTTCAGTACCCGGCGCCGCCCGGCGCGCCGCCGCCCCCGGGTACGTCGCATGCATGCGGCGGTACTCAACCGCGGCGTAGCGGGCCGCCAGCGGGAGGCCGGCGTCGACCGCCTGGTTCGACGCGGACAGACATGGCCCCCGGTGTTTCAGGCAGTATCCGGCCCTCTGCTTACGACCTAACAATGGTGCTCGTCTGGTCAACGCGCCGAACTCTTTGCTAATGATGGACTGCGCTCGTGCTCGCGGGAACGTTTGCGCGCGTGACACGACCGGGCCATACCTTCCTGACACCATGACGGGCTGGTTATCGGTGCGGGTCGGGCCCCGGATGGCCGAGGGGGCCGGCGCGCCCGACGGCATCTGCCTTTTTTGGGTGGGGGCCGGACCTTTTGGGTAGATGGAGTCTCGAAGTAGCTGGTTCGCCGTCACGGCGGTGTGCGAGCCCCATTTGTAAAGCCCGACAGGAGGGACTTGTGTCTCGACAGCAGTTCGCGTTCATCATCGGGGTGCTCCTGGTGTGGCTGGCCTGGGCGGCGGGCTGGGTGGTATTGGCCGCCATCGCAGCCGGGCTCATCGGCCTGGCCGTCGTTCGCGTGCTGGAAGGCGATGTCGACCTCGACGAGTTCGTCGGGCGTTTCCGGTCGCCGTCGAAGTCGTCCAAACGACCCTGACCTACCAACGCCCAACTACTCGGATGTCAATCATTAGCAACGCAGAAAGGACCTCTCTTAATGTCTGAAACACTCTCCACCACCGCGTCAGGCTCTCTACCCTCGGGCTCGGCTGGGCCGACGACTACTCCGCCCGACGACCGGGCCGCGCCATCGCCGGCTCGGGGCGGATCGTTAGAGCGGCCTAGTCAGGGCGGCGGCGCCGCTTTAAAGACCGAGCACGGCGTCACCTCCATCTCATCATCGGTGGTGGCCAAGATTGCCGGCCTGGCCACTCAGGAGATCCCCGGGGTGCAGGCTATGGGAAAGAGTATGTCTCGGGCATTCGGTTCACTGCGGGCCAAGGTCCCCGGGGGGACCGCCTCTCAATCTCAAGGAGTGTCGGTAGAGGTTGGTGAGCGTCAGGCGGCGGTAGATATCGATATCGTGGCCTACTACGGCGCGTCTATTGTGGAGACGTCCGACGCCATCCGCGAAAACGTGATCGACCGCATCGAAAGCATGACGGGCCTCGACGTCGTTGAGGTCAACATCAGCGTGGACGATCTCTACATCGATGGGGACGGTGACAGCCAGGGGTCTCGAGTCGAGTGACGGTCACGGACCGGACCACTTCCGCCGACGTCAGGCCGGCGTTGCCCGGCAGCGCTCGGGTCCGGCTGGCCTCGTCGCTGGCCACCGCGGTCGATGCCGTGGCCGGCGTTCGTCGCAGCGGCGGGTCCGGGGTCGAGGTAGCCACCCAGCACCGGGGCGGACAAATCGTGGGCGTGCGACTGGCCGAGCGTGAGGTGACCGTGCAGGTGGTCGCCGAACGCCTTCCGTTGGCACCCCTGGCCGACGAAGTGGGCGCCGCGGCCCGAGCAGTCCTGCGAGCTGGCGGCGATGAGCGTCCCGTGCGGGTGGTAGTGGACGATCTCGATCTGACGTGGCTGCCCCGGGCGGCACCGTGACCCGGGTAGTCAACCGGGTGCTGCTCACGGTGATCGGCCTGGTTCTCGTCTTCGGCGGCGCGCTGGTCATCATCGAAGTCATCTGGTCCTGGACGAATAACGGGTTCGTGTGGATCCCCGGCGACCGCTGGCTTCATTCTTTTGAGACGACCGCCTGGTCGGCTCCGGTCACTATGGCCATTAGTGTCGCCGCGGGGGCGTTGGGGCTGTTGCTGTTCGTCTTCGCGGTCTGGCCGCGCCGACCGCGGGCCGTGTCGTTTCCCACGGAAAATGCCGGGCACTGGTCGCTATTGCGTCGGTCCGCCGAGGCCCACCTGCAACGGCGGCTGGCCGCTCAGGCGCCTGTCGGCCCCATCAAGGCCCGTCTGAACCCCAAGCCCAGCGGCTGGACCCTCAAAGTGAAAGCCCGATCCGCCAGCTCAACCCGCCCCGCCCTCGAGCAGTCCGCGCGAGCAGAGCTGGCAGCCCTCAGAGCGCCCAGCGGTTCCCGGGTCCAGGTGGCGACCACGGGCGCCTCGGCCAGCCCGGCATGACCCCAGACCGAATCGATGGCCGAGACCGGCGACGGCTGGCCGTCATCGGACTGTTGCTGATCGCCGCGGGCACGGTGTCGGCCGCTCTGGGTGCCGGAGTTTTCGGCGCGTCGCGCCGTAGCCAGCCAGTCTTTAACGGGACTGTCATCCGCTGGTGGAACGAGGGCGGCTGGAAATCCTTCGCCGTCATCGGAGCCATCGGCCTCCTGGCCGTCATCGTCGGGCTATGGCTGGCTGTCCCCCAGTTGCGTCGCAACAACGCCAAATCCCGCACGCCCACCATCGTGTTCCCCCCCAACCCGAACGGACGGGGGGAAACCAACGTTCGCGGTGCAGCCCTCAGTCATGGTCTCGAACAAGACCTGGCCCGCCTTCCCTACATCAACAAAGCGTCGGTGGGACTGTTCGGGCCCTATCCGGCGATCGAGCTACGAGCGGTCCTCGATGTCAATGACAACGCTGACCTCGACCAGCTACCCGACCGCGTCGACGAGGTTCTAGCCCGTATGCACACCACCACGGGCGTCGCCCTCGACCCCATCCACATCGCCCTCCGCTTCAGCGACGAGAGCCCAGAACGGCAACTCCTCTAACGGATACGCCGAGGGCGCAACGGCGGCCCGGCGAGAATCCCGCCCGTTCTTCGGCGATGACGACGCTGATCTATCGCGCAGGCGCCACTGGAGCGTTTACCCGCCGCTACCCCTACTGCAGTCGGTCCGACCACCTCCTTGCGCACGGTCCCCGGAGGTGTAGTCCAGTCCGGAGGGTCATCGCAGCGCGGGGCGAGCCGGCCGCCCCCGTGGCCGCTTCTTGCCCGATCCGACCGCCTAGCATCGCGGTCGTGAACAGACGGGACGCCCGCCAGCAACTCGGGTTGCCTCCCGGTTACACCGCCGGAGATGTGCAGGCCGCCTACCGAGCCCGGATCCGCGTCGCCCACCCTGACCGGGGCGGCAGCGCCGAAGAGTTCAGGGCGCTCACCGAAAGCCGCCGCATCCTGCTCGCGGCACCCGCCCCACAGAACTTGACCGTCGCCCACGACTCCCGCCCGTGGCATCGGCTTCTCCAACGACTCCGCCAATACCGATCCAAACGCCGTCTCATCTAGCAACACTCCGACGCATCGGCCCCACGGGCAAAAGTGTGAACGGATAAGAGGCGGATGACCAGATACCAAGCCACTCGAGGGCGCATCAGGACACCGACTGCCCCCAAACACCAGGCAGGTGGCGAGCTAACGGGGGTGAGCTATTCTTGAGCAGCCTTGGCGCGGTTCGCGTCACGAGATACGTCCCTCTAGATCCTGGTGACGACAAACCGGTCGATCTGGAGAACGATGGTCTCATCCGCATCTGAGGACTCGGCGGTGGACCGCCACCGACAGTCCGGGCGGCGCAGCGTCGCCTGGGAGGGCGAGATCGATGTCGCCGTCGCCCCCGCCGTGCTGGCGGAAACCTCCAAGGAGCACACGACGGTTCCAGGGCGGTGGCCGACCTCGGATCTGTCCAGTTTATGGACCGCCCCGGCCTCGGAGCGCTCCTCGCGGCCCGCTCGCTGTTGCGCGCCCGAGGCGGCTACCTCCTCGTCCGCAACCCGCCGCCACGGGTCTGTTGGATGCTGGCGCACTTCAACGTTACTGATCTGATCGAACCGGCCACCCAGAACGCCACGCTCGGATCGGCCTCGTAGGCTGGCGGCGAAGAGAGCACGCCGCTATGGAGCCGCCGACGGCCTATGCACTCGCCGCTCGACACTCACATGTGCATCTCCTCGAGGGGCCTGTCGACTCGCGCCCGTGAACCGCTCCGAGCCGGAGCTCCCACACCCACGCTGACTTTGCGTTTCGCCTGCCAGGTCACTTCCTTCATCTGAGCGTCGTGATCGTGAGCGGGGATGGCGGCCATGTGGTCCGTGTCGTACCGGCCGGCCGTGGTGGCAGCCGGTCCTTTCTCTCCGGCGTCAAGACTGAGGCACGAATCAGCAGGTTTCGGCTCCCGCCAGCAGGTGGCTAGTTGAGGGGGTGGGCGGGCGGCCCCAGTGGCGGTGCCAGCCGAGCGCTTCTATCAGGGCCGTAGCAAAACCACGCTTGGGGATGTCGGCGGTGATGACTCCCGGGGCGTCGGGGGGATGCAGCAGGCGGCCAGGAGGTCTCGGCCGGCCCCCCATGCGCTGGTGGTCTTGTACTGACGGTAGGCCTCGCCCAGGGTTGACGGCGAGATAGGGGTCCTGCCCCAGTGTTTCGGCGCCGGTCCCGCCCGCGAAGGAATAATAGGCACATGCACCTTCACCTCACGAGTTAGACTGTCTGAATCGACGACAGTGATCCACTCGCCCGTGTGAAGTTCACCGATAACTTCCCCGCTAATCGTCTGTCGCTGAAATGGTTTGGAGTAGGGCGAGTCGCCAGATCGATTTTGCGTGGGTACGAGCCGATCCGAATGGTGTCGTTCTGTGCGTTGAAACAAACGCCGGGATGACTGCGGCCTCGTTGGGCACCGATTAGGGCCCTTTGAGCGGCGCGCCTCCGGATTCGCCAGAATATGCGTCGGTGACCGATCCCGCTGGCGATGCTCCATGAAGCTACATGCGAACCGCCGTCGGGCAGCTCGTGCCGGCCAAGACGTCGATTGGACGTTCGCGGCGTCCGTTCGAAGCTTTCATACGGTGTCGAGGGTAGGCAACGTCGCCTACTGGTCCGTCGCGATCTGAGGTTGCTGAGGCGTCAGCCGGTTGTTGAGTGCAGATGGGATATTCGGAGCCGGAGAATCGGCACGATGCAGCCCAGATGTATGGGGCCTTCACGATTCCGTGCGCCGGCAACTCCGGTTATTCCGGGCTCGGCTCCACGCAACGATCCGACTCTGAAGGTACTTCCAGAGATCCGACTCTGAAGGTACGTCCAGACCGAGCGCCTGACGTTTGGCCAGCTGGAACTCCTCGGGTGTAACCAAACCCCTGTCCATAAGTGCCGCCAGCCCCGGCAGAGACGCCGCTAAGCCCGGCCTCTCCGGACTCTCAAGCATGGCCTTGGCGCCCAGCTCGTCGAGGGCGGGCGGACGCCACCGCGGTGTGTCGAGCCTCTTATATTTCTTCAGATATCGCCAGAGAGTCCAACCCCGTCGATCGAAGTCCGTGAGTGGCCTCGGATAAATCCAGAGAAGGCGTCGGCCGGACCATCTCAGCAAGGTCAACACCGCGGCCGCTGCCGCGAACCCGGCGCCAACAAGCGCTCCGGTCGACGTCTTGTGCATGGCAGCTAGAGCGCAGGCAAGCCCAGCCAGGGTCGGGGCCGTCCCAGCGTTCGAGACCCACCGGATGCGAATGTCGTACAAGTCGAGCAGTTGCTCGTCCTGGTATTGCGACCGCCTCACGTCCTCCAACCGGTCCTTATCGATCTCGGCTTCGGGCATGTAGTCCACTCGGTCCTGCGGGGTGGCGTTGTAGTAAACATGGCCGCCGCAGCCCCGAAGGCGGCCACGGCGGCCTGCAACAGTCAGTGTGGGTGACTCTGACGGTCATCTATTTCTCGAAGGGCGCACGGCGCGTGCACTAGGACTGGCGCATCCCGATTCTGTCGCCGTTCATAGCGCTCGTGGTGATCGTGCCGACGCTATTAGCGGGCATGCTGTGCGGAGTGACAGTTTCGGGTGGGCGCCCGCTCGTGGCTGTGCTCTCGTCGCTCACGCTCGCCGCCGGAGGCTGGTCGACGGGACAGTGGATCGTGAACGACCTCCACGACGAGTGCATGCACCCCGGATACTTGTCTGCACGAGCCCATGGATTAGGTCAGGCGCCGGGGAGGGGAGCTGGTGGTCTCGTTGTCGGTTGCGGCGACACGATCTCTGTGGGCGACGGAGGCGTCGCAGCTACCGTTGCGGTGGTCGCCGTCGCCATCTCGATGGGGGCATGGTGTAGCGCTTGGAAAAGGCCCGGCTGAAGGCGGCTTCGGAGTCGTAGCCAACCTGCGCGGCGATGCCGCCGATGGACTGGGTCGTGTATTGGAGGAGATCGGCGGCGGTCTCGAGTCGGACCTCGGCGATGTAGGCGGCGGGCGGCGTCCCGACTCGCTTGACGAAGCGCTCGGCGAACGCGGAGCGGGACAGGTTGGACTTGTCCGCGAGGCGTTCGACGGTCCAGGGGTGAGCCGGGTTGGCGTGGATGGCGGTAATGGCCTCCCCGATGACGGGGTCCATGGCGCCCGTCAACCAGGCGGGGGTGGCGTCGGGCCGTACCGCCCAAGCTCGCAGGATCTGGATAAACAGGAGGTCGAGGATCCTCGAGAGCATTTCTCGTGACCCTTGCGATGGGTTGCCGTTTTCCTGCATCAGCATGGCCGCGCTCATATCTAGCCATTCGAGCGACTGGCTGCCGGCGCCGCGCAGTTCAATGATGGGCGGAAGGCGATCCAGCAGCCGGGCACCGCGGAACGCGTCGAAGGAGAACGTCCCCGCCAGCCAGCGGGTACCGATGTGATCCCGTACGACGTCGGGGCGCATGTCGCTGGAGTCAATGGGGCGCGCTGGCACTCGTTTCCCGGCCCGAATGACGTGCGCCCTCGCCGCTGGCAGCAAGATCACGTCCCCGCGTTGATAGCGATGGGTTACCCGGTCCCCTTCGAGCTGCAGCTCGAACTGCCCGTCGTTGACGATGTGGATGGTGCCCCCGGGGTGCGTGAAGGAGATGGCGAAGGGAGGGGTGGGGGCGCAGCAAAAGATTTCCTCTCCGCGCAGACGCACGTTTCTGAGCATGCCGGAGAGGAGATCGGAGCGGGAGCCGTCGTCCCCGTCGGGGTCCGGCCCGTCGCCGTGTCCTGGACGATCTGCAAAAAAGTCCGGTGATTCAGTCATAGATTCAGGCTAAATCTAGCGTTACGTTGCCTAGGGTGCTAGTGGCGAATCTGCATTTGGGGAGGCGCTGGGCGCGTCTTGCGTCCGCGCGGAGACGAAGTCGGGAGCCGGATTCCCGGCTCGGCGGTCACGTGGTGTGCATCCCGTCACTATCGGCCCAAGACGAAAGAAGGCAACCATCATGACCTCGGTTCTGATGGTGCTCACTGGAGCGAAGGTGTGGACCATGAAGGACGGTCAGCCGCACCCGACCGGCTTCTGGGCCGAGGAGTTCGTCAAACCGCACAAGACGTTCATCGACGCCGGTCTCGACGTGTCGATCGCCACCCCGCAAGGTAGAACGCCGTCCGTGGACCCGCTCAGCCTGGCTTTGCGGTTCAACCACAACGATCAAACCGAAGTGGATTCCCAGCAGGCGTATCTGGCCTCGCTGGCCAAAGAGCAAGGGGACACCCTCGTCCTGGGGGACATCGACCCGGTTCAGTATGACGCCCTGTTCGTGGTGGGCGGCCATGGACCCATGCAGGACCTGGCGGTCGATCCTGACATCGGCGCATTAATCGCCGCGATCCTCGCCGACGCGACCAAAGTCCTGGCTGCGGTATGCCATGGGCCGGCCAGCTTCCTCTCCGCCCACGACTGGGACGGAGCCTGGTTGTTTAAGGGCCGACAACTCACCGCCTTCAGCAACCAGGAGGAGACCATGGCGACCTTCTCCGGGAATGCCCCCTGGTTGCTCGAAGACCGCCTGCGTCTCGCTGGAGCCCAATATCGGGCGGGGCCGGCGTACGAGCCGCACACCATCACCGACGGCAACCTGGTCACCGGTCAGCAGAACTACTCCGCCCAGGCGACCCCCGACGCAGTGATGGACGCGCTTAGCGCAAGGAACAAAGCGTGAAAGGCAAGATCGCGATCGGCGGATGACGCCAGGATGGCCGAAGCGACCGTCGCCCCGCTGTACATCCTTGGCGCAGGCGCCAGTGCCGCTTGCGGAGTACCCGCCGATTTGGCTTTCGGCCTCGCCAGGCTGGCGTGTGGGCCTGGATTACGAACACGGCCGACTGGCGCCGCTTTTCAGTCCTGGCATACCCAGCGGGCCGGTCAAAGCTGATGTGACGTACCTGTCCCAAGGGAGGTAACCATGGCGACGCAGTGGGTAGCGACCGATTTCGGAGGTCCCGAGGTGCTGCAGCGCCTTAGTGTCGACTTAGACCCGCCTGAGAGTGGGGAGGTCACCGTCGAGGTCCGAGCGGCCGGCATGAACCCCGCCGATTACAAGCACATCGGCCCGGGTCAGGATCGGACCCTGTTGCCCTTGACTTTGGGCTACGAGGTGGCCGGAATCGTGTCCGCTCTCGGCTCCGGCACAGGTCTGGCGTCGGGTGGCGGCAGGGTCGGGGACGAGGTGGTGGCCTTCCCGATCCTGGGTGGCTATGCCTCAGCCGTCACGGTGAACGCGTCGGATGTCTTCGCCAAACCCCCGGGCCTCGACTTTCCCCAGGCCGCCAACCTGCTCCTGGTGGGCACTACCGCGTCGGAGATGCTGCACGTCACCGACGTCTCTAGGGACGATGTCGTCCTGCTGCACGGAGGCGCCGGAGCTGTCGGCACCAGCGCATTGCAGCAAGCTCGGCTGATGGGCGCCACGGTCATCGGCACGGCCGCCCCCGAGAATTTTGCCGCCGTGCGCCGCTACGGCGGCATCCCCGTGGAGTACGGCCCCGGGCTGGAGGCCCGCGTTAGGGCAGTCGCTTCGAGCGGGGTAACCGTCGCCCTGGACACGGTCGGCAGCGACGAAGCCATCGACGTATCACTAGTGGTCGTCGCGGACCGGGAACGTATCGTCACCACCGCAGCATTCCAGCGGGCCAAGAAGGATGGGCTGCTTTCCATCGGGGCTTCGAACCCGGCCAGCGGGCCGTACCGGGCCGCCCAGCGAACCCGGCTGCTACGACTGGCTGCAGAAGGCCATCTGGAGGTGCCGATCGGGGCCACCTACCCGCTAGCCGACGCCCCGACCGCGCTCGGGGCCCTGATGGGACGCCACCCGTTCGGACAGCTGGCCCTTATGGCCTGAACTCGCGCGTCCACACCTCCGTGACTAGAAGGAGACACCAAGCATGACCACCATCGGCATCATCGGCAGCGGCCACGTCGGCAGCAACATCGCCAAGGCGGCCATCACCAACGGCTACGACGTGGTGCTCAGCAACAGCCAAGGGCCGCACTCCCTCACCGGCCTGGTGCAGAAGCTGGGACCCCATGCCAGCGCCGCCACGCCGGCCCAGGCGGCCGCCCGCGCCGACTTCGCGGTGGTGGCCATCCCCATCACGACCATCGACCAGGTGCCCGTCGAGCCCCTGGAGGGCAAGGTGGTCATCGCCACCATCAACTATTTCCCGGACCGGGTGGGCCACATCGCCGCCATCGACAACGGGAGCACCACCGCCCCGGGCCTGCTGCAACAACACTTGCCGAAAAGCCCGGTGGTGCGGGCCTTCAGCATGATCGACGCGGCCGACATGTCCAGCGACGGCCATCCGGAAGGAGACCCCAAGCGGCGAGCACTGGCTCTAGCCGGCGACGACACCGACGCCAAACGGCTCGTCGCCGAGCTGTACAACCAGTTCGGGTTTGACGCCCTCGACATCGGCGGCCTGGACGAAAGCTGGCGGGTCGACGCCGGCCAGAAGGCTTTCGTCACCCGCCAGAACCTGGCCCAGCTGAAAGAAAACGTGGCCAACGCCACCCGCAAGTAACTGCACTGAACATGCGAGAGGCTCACCATCGATGAAAGCAGCGCTGGTCGAACAGTTCGGTATTGAGAACCTCGAAGTGGCCGAGGCGGTTGACCCCACTGCCGACCTGGTTGAGGTCCGTATCGCCACCGAGGTGGCCACTGTCAACCCGGCCGACGGGGCCGTCGCCAGAGGGGCTGCCGGCGCGACAGATGATGCCCAACTCCACCGCCGCAACTCCCCAGGTGCGACGATTGCGGGTGAGTCCGGCCTCCTCGAGAGTCGCGGGTGCTAGGCAGATGGGTATGCGTGCAGCCTGGTATCAGCGGCAGGGTCCGGCGGCCGAGGTGCTCCAAGTGGGGCAGTTACCCGCCCCGGAGCCGGGTGCGGGCGACGTCCGGGTCAGGATCACCCACTCCGGCGTGAACCCCGGAGACACGAAAAAACGTCGGGGCTGGTTGGGCTCCGAAATGTCATTCCCACTGGTCGTCCCGCACAGTGACGGAGCCGGCGTGGTGGAGTCGGTCGGCGATGGTGTCGACCCAGTCAGAGTGGGTCGGCGGGTGTGGGTGTTCGGCGCTCAGTCCTACCGGCCGTGGGGCACCGCCGCCGAGTTGACCGTGGTACCCGCCGAGCAGGCCATCGACCTGCCTGACGGGGTGAGCAACGAGATGGGCGCCTGTCTGGGAATTCCGGGCATCACCGCCCATCGGGCGGTATTCGCGGACGGTTCCGTAACGGGTATGACGGTCCTGGTCCAAGGCGTGCTCGGGTCGGTTTCGTCATTGGCCGCCCAGCTGGCGGCCTGGGGCGGGGCGAACGTGATCGGCACGGTGCTCCAGAATGACGACGTTGAACGGGTGAACCGCTCGGCCGTCCCTCATGTGGTGTCGCTGGATCACCCCGTCCCCGTCGCCGCAATTCGGGCCCACGCCCCCGATGGTGTCGACCGGATCGTCGAGGTCGCCTTCTCCGAGAACGTCGACCTCGACGCCGCGGTAGCCAAGAACCAGACGATCATCGCGGCCTACGCCACCCGGCGCGACCGACCCGACTTCCCCTTCTGGCCCATGCTCTTCGCCAACATCACCATCCGGCTGCTCGGCAGCGACGACTTCACCCTTGCCGCCAAGCATCAGGCAGCAGCCGACCTGACCTCGGCCGCGAACGACGGTTCCCTGTCCATCGACATCGCCAGCCAGCTGCCGCTGGACAGAGTGGCAGAAGCCCATGACCGTGTCGACGCCGGCGCCGGCGGACGCGTCTTGGTGACTGTCGGCGAATAAACACCTGGCCCAGCGGCTTGGCGAACCGGAGAACGACCTCGAAGGCCGTAGGCATAGCTTCCCAGCCACGCCAGACATCCGCCGCGTCGCCGCACAGCCTTGACCAGCCATCAAGCGTCTCGAACGATGCCAGCAGAGATGTCCGATCGGAGGGACTTCAGGCGGGCCGGGCTCAGCATCAGCCGCTTGGTTGGTTGACGATGCGCCGGCTGGTCGATCGTGTGCCCCGATGGCGGGCGAGGAATCCTCGGGTTTCGCGTTCCTGTCGGCGTTCCAAAGTGATCACAGCTGTAGCCCACCGCTCGATCAAGGTCGGCGCCATGTAGCTCGCGACGTCCCAGAGGCGGGTCAGGCTGACAACGACTAGAGGCTTAGCCGACGACGGGGGTCGAGACGGCAGGGCGCGTTCCTTCGTGGGCCTCGACGACGGACTAGTGCGAGTCCGGCGTCTCGGTCCGGTTGACCTGGTTTTGACCATTGTCTCCAGCCAGCTGCACCCTCCTGAGGCCCACCGAACCGATTGTCGGTCGCGTAATATCAGGTCAGAGTCATTCCGACCTACTCTCGCCACGGTTAGGGGTGTTCTTGAAAAGCTTTGGGAGGCAAGTCCCCGGGGGTTCAAATCTCTCTCCCTCCGCCCGAAAGCCCTGATCCGCGAACCGATGGCCAGGAATCGATATGGCCCGCGTCACACGGACGGGATCGGTCCCCTCTGCGGGCGCCAGACCCGCGTCCCTGCTGGTCTCATGCTGAACCGAACTCGAACGCACCAGGCGGAGGTTCGACGCGCAGGTTGACTGCTGGGCCGGGTCGTGCCTTGTTCCGAAGAGTTGGCGCAGACCATTACCAGGCTGGCGCCGATGTGTTACGTCCCGCCGTCGTCTACTGGATGGACGAACCCGTCGTTATCTCCGAAAGGCTAGAAATCGCGGCTGCGCGAATGCCCCCTGGCTAGGGTCCCGAGCATGCAAGGAGCTGGACGCATGAGCGCCAGCCGACAGAAGAGCAGGCCGGCGGCCCTCGAACCGGCGCTCGAACTGGAGGAAAACATGACCGACACCAAGGTCGATGACGCCGAGGTAGCACGGGCCCGCAAGCTCATCCAGATGCGCGGCACCGGCGACAACCTGCACCGCAAGATCGCCATCGAGCGGAAGATCAAAGCCCTACCTCCCCACATACTCGCGGCCACCAAGGCTGACAAGCCCGCCGCTGCGCACGTGACGAAGCCGGCGGCGAAGGCGAAGGCCTCGGCGCCGGCCAAGAAAACGGCCCTTCCTGATGACTACGCGGCGTTGCATCCCGAGCTGTCGTTGGGGGAGTTCCACTTTGGGCTTCTGCCGAAGGCGTTCACTACGACCATGCCGAACGGGGACGAGGTCCCGGGACCGATCGGTTATGCCAGCAACCTGAACGCCAAAGCCCTCCTCGAGAAGGTCAAGAAGGCGAGTGAGGCCGGCGTTCCGCTGTTCAAGGAACTGGACTTCCTGCACTTCCAGCAGGAACACGAGCTGCCACGGGTCCTGGACCAATTGGCCGACGACCACGGCACGATTGCACAAAAGGCGCGCCGCGACAAGGAGCTGGCCACCGATGCCAAGGCTCACGCGGTAGCGCAAGATATGCTTCGCAAGGCCGGTAAGGACGTCGAGGCAGCCTATGACGCCGCACTGTCGGCCGCGGCTGGCCTGAAGGTCGCAATGGAGCAGAAGGAACTGCGCGCCGATGAGAAGGCCCAGCAGCAAGCGGAGGCCAACCTCCGCGACGTCGAGGAAAAGGCGAAGCAGGCGAAAGAGCTGATTAAAGAGGGTCTCGGACAGATCAAGGAGTTGGTCGAGAAGGGCCCCATCGACTACGTGGTCGGCAAGGCGACCGAGGTGGGCGAGTACCTCAAGGACAAGGCCATCGACTTCCTGGTCGACGACTACTACGCCCCTCAGCGCAAGGCGGCCGAGGAAGCCCTTGCGGCCGCCAAGAAAGCGGTGGAGGATGTCAAGTCCAACATCGAACTCGGCCGGATCGAACGGTGGACCGAGGATCTCAAGTCGAAGAAGGCGGCCTACGAAGGCAGCCTTCTTGGGCTGCTGGCAGCTGCGACGGAGGCTCAGTCGGCGGAAACCAATCTCATCGAGGAGTCCGAGAAGATGGGTCTCGACTCGGCTGCTCGGGCCGTCGAGTCCCGCCAGGAAATGGTCAGGAGCTCCAAGAAGGCCAAGTCGCTCGTGGGTCCCCAGCTGAGCGCGTGCGCTCGAATCGAGAAGGACGCCGTTACGTTGGCCAACGAGTACAAGGACTACGCAGAGTCCTTCGCCAGGCTCATGAAATATGACATCGACCCTCCAGTCTCCAAGGAGGAGAAGGTGCGGGCCGAGATCCACGGCATCGCGGTCGCCAACATTTCGGTAGCCAAGGCGGTTCAGGCCAACGCCGCCGAGGAGACGAGGAGGTGCAAGGAGGAGGAGAAGTTTCTCGATGCCGCGGGGTACGTAGGACAGTACGAGCAGATCGAGAAGGGTTTGGCCAAGGCGGTCAACGACCGCTGAGGCTTGCTAGGAGCTCGGTAAAGCATCCCCACCATGAAGGCCTCTACCCCACACTCGCCTCGGTCTCCGGGCGGCGTTCGGGGATGTCCCCGTGGACCAGGTCCGTTTGATGACCTGTCAGAACGCGGCCGAGCTGTACGGGTTCGACCTTGATGCGCTCCAAGTGATCGCCGATCAGATCGGACCCACCCGCGACGATCTGGGCCGGCCGGTAAACCTTGACGAGTTCCCACCGCTCAGCGTTTCAATCACGATCAGCGAAGCCGAGGGCCGCCTGTCCGCCGGGCGCGACGCCGCTACCTGTCCACGTTGACCTTGACGAGCTTGATCCGGCCCCCCAGGTCGCGGGCCAGCGTCTCCAGCACCGGGCTCACCGTGCGACAGGGCCCGCACCAGGGCGCCCACAGGTCGACCAGTACCGGTAGAGACGATGTTTCCACGATCTCGGCAAAAGTGTCGTCGCCACCGTCGGTGATCCAGGGCAGCGGTGCGCCGCAGTGGCCGCAACGGGGAACGCCGCTGCTAGCCACTGAAGGCACGCGGTTCTTGCGTCCGCAATTGGGCCATCGGACGATGCTGGCAGACTTGGCATTCACTGGCATCCGATGGCCTCCTGGGCTGCTCGCCTGGGTATGATGACCGACCCTGCTCCAGGTTGGACCACGTGACCGCGTAGCGTCGGCCCCGGCTCGCTGGCGGGACGCGGCAAGGCCTTTACCGGCGTGACTACGCGGTCGGGTGAAGTCTGGCGCGGCGCGGTGAAGCCCATACTCCCACGATGAAGCGAACGCGGGTGCCCATGGTGGGTTCCCTCGTCCTGCTGATCGCCGGCTTCGGCCTCGGCGCCTGCGGGGGCCACTCATCGAACAGGTTGGCGAGTGGCGCCAGCAGTTCTGGCCTCTCCCCGACTGACGCGGTCTCGTCCGTCCAGGCCGATTTCGTGGTGGTCGTCAACCAGGTCCGCCCTTCGGTGGTGGAGATCACCACTTCGACGGGCTTGGGGTCGGGAGTTGTCTACGACGACAACGGTGACATCCGTGACCAACGATCACGTGGTCGGCACCGCCCGAAACTTCCAGGTGAGCTTCTTCGACGGACAGGTGGCCACCGCCAGCCTGGTGGGGGCGTTCCCGCCTGATGATCTTGCCGTCATCCGGGTGCACGAAGTCACTGGGCTGCATCCCGCCGTCTTTGCCGACTCTAGCCAGCTGCAGGTCGGCGACATCAACCTGGCCATCGGTAACCCGCTGGGACTGGCGAGCTTGGTGACCGGGGCATCGTAAGCTTCACCGGCCGGACGGTCGGCGAGGGTAACGGTGTCGTCCTGCCCGACACCATCCAGACCAGCGCCGCCATCAACCCCGGCAACAGCGGCGGCGCTCTCGTCGACACCCAGGGCCGGGTCATCGGCATTCCCACCCTGGCCGCCACCGACCCCCAACTCAGGTGGCTCGGCCGCTAACGGTATCGGCTTTGCCATTCCGTCGAACACTGTCGAGCTGGTAGCCCCGCAGCTGATCAGGGCCGGACGAGTAGTCAACAGCGGCCGGTCCGACCTCGGCGTCAGCGCTGCCACCGCCCTAAACCCGGCCGGAAACCGGGTCGGCGTAATCGTTGTCTCGGTCCAGCCGGGAGGCCCAGCCGCCCGAGCCGGCATCACCGGCAACGAGGTGATCACGATTATCAACGGACAGTCCACCCCCACGCTCTCGGCCTCACAGGACATCCTGACCGACCTGCGGCCAGGCGAGCGAGCCCCGGTGCGGATCCTGTTGCCGGACGGAAGCACCCGCGAGGTCACCGTCACCCTCGGAAACCTCGGCGGGTGAACGTGGCCATCCAGTTCTCGCCCAAGGCCCGATCAAATCACTCGAGTAGGTCTCCCTGACACCCGTTTGGAAAGCCGAGAAAACCCTCTATCCGGGTGTAGCGAGCCTAAGGCCGTCAGCAGTTTGCTGGACGTCCTTTGGGGTAAATGTACTCCACAGAGGCCCAGAGGCCTCACTGCCAATGTGTGTCCCTACTGCGGAATCCTCCCCGTGTCCCAAGACGGCATCGAATACCTGGATGTGCTGCCACTCTTGCGCGGCGCAATCACCACCTTCGCCCGCTCCGTTGAAAGCGCCGCGGTTGACCCGGATAATGGTGAGTACGTCAACATCATCCATCTGGTCCGGCACCTCATAGGGCGCCTCGCCGTCGGGCGGACCGAGGATTTCCCCGCAGTGTTCGCGGTCGTCGAACGCGTGCTCGCCGATGGTGACGAGGAGGCGCAGAGCCTGATGGTGGCAGGGTTCTTCGAGGACCTGCTCAACGTCGATGAGTACACCGATACCATCTGCCAGCCGTCTGATTTCGGCCCCTGGCTGGGGCCTCGGGCGCGGCGTGTTCGCTCGGTCGCCTCAGTCCTCCGGATCGACGACTAACCGATCTCATCCGTCCGCATTCCCAAGCACACCCCGACGAGCCAAGCGAATCAAGATCAGTGGTTGATAGACAGCACGCTTGCGCCCGCTGATCCAGAGGGTCCATAACCGCAACCTGAAGAGGCGGTGAGCGGCAGGGTCCGCGAGGTGGTGTCGGTCGCCGCAGGTATAGACACCCGGGCCTACCGATCGAGGAGAAGCAAAGCGTCTTCGATCGCGCTGATGCGAGAACGGTGTGCCCTCTCGCTCGTACCGCTCGACCTGCGGACCGGAGATCGCTGGACGTAATGCCCAACGCCGACCGTTGACCTCTCCGAGCCGGCTGGGTTTCATTATGTGGAGGCATGTATAGGTGGAGGAGCCAGATTTCTGGGAGGATCTCGGTGACGAGTACGCCGGCGGAGTACACGCGGATGACGGAGCTTTCCGATACGACTATGGCGATGGCGCCGGTCGAGCTGGAGATCGATGCGGCGGCGATGTGTAGGCTGCCGAGCCCGAGGGGCTGTTTGTGGTGGGGAAGGGTCGCTTCGAAGTGGCGGCACGCCGATTAGGACTGTTCCTTCACCGCTGATGATGAAGCCGCCGTTTAGCTGGGCGAGCTCCTTGACGGTTTCTCGCAGGTCAGGCTGGTGGATCGAGCGTCGGCTGGGCGGATGTCCCGACAGGGGATCGAGGATGAGACAGCGGCTTCGCTGTAGAACCTCGGTCTCGCCGCGGACTGTGAAGAGCGTTCCGATCCGCCGGCCTTCTCTGCCTTCGCGGGTGATCTTGATGGCGATATCGGTTACGGCGGTGAGCGTGTCCAACGCCGCGCCTGATGAATCGAGATCGATCTGGCCCAACACCGGCTGAAGGGGAGTGTTCCCGGTCGTCGAGGCTCGATCCGGCTCGGATTGTTGGGTCGGTTGGTGGCTCATATCTCCTGCGATGTGGAGGCCCGCCTTAAGCAGGGTTCTCGACGTTGTGCAGGAGCTGTCGGCAGTGGCCGATCATGCGGGCGTACCGGTCGGAGAGGTCGTCGAATTTGGCGGCCAGATCGAGGTCGGTCGTGTCGCCGTTCGGGGAGCACTCGGACCGGATGGCGTCGATGGCGGCAGCGACGCTGGTGTAGGCGTCGGCCCCAGGGGACGGGTGGCTCGGCGGAGCCTGTTGGAGGTCGCGCCACGGGTTTTAGAGTCGCCGTGGCCGGGCCGAGGGCGTCGATGATTCCCATCCAGGGACTGGCATGGGTGAGTTCGCTGAGGTCGAGGACTACCGTCTGTCGTTCACTCGCGGCCATGTGCAGGGCGTCATGGAGCGGCTCAAGCGCGGCGATGTCGGACGGTCCGGTAAGGGTCACGACGATGACGGAACTGCGTTCGACGATCTCGACTTGGGGCCCATAACTACCTGCCTGAGGCTGCGATTCCTTTCTTCTGGAGCGGTTCAGTTGTCGTCAAGTTTCGGGTTTGTCGGTCGGCTGGTGCCGATCGGTGGGGGTCTTTGGATCGGTCTCGGCGGCCAGGTCGGCGCGGAATGCGTCGTAGTACGCCTCGTAGATGAGGTCGGACTCTCGGGCCCGTTGGTGGCGCAGTCCGGTCAGGATCCAGCCCAGCCGTTGGCGCGTATCGGCGTAGTCGGCCGCCCCGGGCGCGCCTTCGAGCTCCTGTCTGAGCGATCCCAGGGAGTGACGGATCTGCTGGTACTGAAGGCGCACCCCTCGCACCCGGTTGCGCAGCCGCGGCTGGGTGCGGGCCAGGTCAGAGAGGAGACTGTCAGGGGCTTGGGCGTTGTCGGCCTCCTCGGCGGTGGCCTCCTCCAGAGCGACCAGCGCCGCCAGCACCTCGGAGCGCCACTCCTGCTCTCGGCCCGGCGCGGCCGCAGCGAGCGTGGCCTCAAGACGATGTATCCCGGCCAGGGTTCGATCCTGATCGGCCTGGCGGACCTCGAGGCCAGACCGCTGCGACTCGCTGAACTCACCGGAACTCTGGCTCTGCTCCATGGCAGCGGATTTGCAACACGACGTCTCTGGGAGACTGACGCCACCCGGTCCGGACCGAACGGAGCGCGATTACGCCGAGGCCAGTTGCTTGTCGGTGTCGCTGCTGGTAATGGCCAGCTTGCGGGGCTTGGCGGCCTCTCGCACCGGGATGGTCAGGGTCAGCACCCCGGAGTGATAGTCCGCGGCGATGGCGTCGGCGTCGAGGGTCTCACCTAAGAACAGCTGGCGGGTGAAGGTTCCCACCGGTCGTTCGCTGACGATCATCTCCGCTCCTTCCGCCGCCACCGGCGCCCGCTCGGCCTTCACGGTGAGCACGTTCTGCTCGACCTCCAGGTCGATGGAGTCGGGGTTGATCCCGGGCAGGTCGAAATGGACGTAGAAGTCGGTGCCTTTGCGGTAAGCATCCATTGGCATGGCCGCCGGACGAGCCACGGTGCCGAACATCTGCTGGGTGAGCCGGTCGAGGTCACGGAACGGGTCGGTTCGCATCAGCATCTTTGGAGTCCTCCTTCTTCGTTGGCGGTGGAGCCACTGATGTTCCCCGCCTCCCATTGCATCCCGGGAGGCAAGTGTTATCATACTCAACCATCGAAGATCTGCAAGAGGCGACTTAGATTATGCCATCGGACCCCAGCAATGGCGATCGGATGTACCGCCGGCTCGACGTGGCGCCGGAGGCTTCCGCTGAGCAGATCAGCCGCGCCTACCGCCGTTTCGCCC
Organism: uncultured Acidimicrobiaceae bacterium; assembly: GCA_963834775.1. Lineage (GTDB taxonomy): Bacteria > Actinomycetota > Acidimicrobiia > Acidimicrobiales > Palsa-688 > PALSA-693. Next base: position 25,382 of record CAWICR010000004.1, on the reverse strand, counting down.
AGCGCCTCCATCCCGACACCCACCCCGACGACCCCGACGCCGCCCTCCGGTTTCGGGAGATCACCGAGGCCTACGAGATTCTCAGCGACCCGGCCCGCCGTGCCCGCTACGACCGCAACCGCCAACCACCGCCAACCAACGATCTCGCGCCCTCCGGCCCCGCAGCGAACACCGACAGCGTCGCGGTGACGCCCATACACGCCGGGGGTCAACCCCCGAGCCAGCCCATGTTTATCGGGCTGGGACCGTTCAGCGCCGGCTCGGCTCCCCTCATAGCCGGACCGGTCCACGTCGCCTCCCCCTCCAGCCCGGACGGCGCCGCACCCAGTCGCACCAGCGGCCCAGAGCTCGCTCAGCTCATCGACGCCGTTCTAACAGCATGGCGGTGGTGGTGACGGACTGGCCCGACCATGACCACGGTGTGTTCGCCATCTCAGTGGCTGCCCAACTGTGCGGGCTGCACCCCCAGACTCTGCGCGTCTACGAACGCGAAGGCCTGGTCGACCCTGATCGCTCCGCCGGCGGCACCCGCCTTTACAGCGGTCGCGACGTAGAAAAGCTATGCCAGATAGCCGCCCTGACCGACACCGGAATCAACATCGCCGGTATCAAGCGCGTCCTCGAACTCCAAGACGAAGTCCGCCGCCTGAAAGCCCAAATCCAACGCATGGACGCCAAAAGCAGAAGACAAACGCCCTAGCGGACCGCGGTCCCCAGGGGTGCGTCGACGACCGCGCAACGGATTGGACATATCGGGTTGCTCACGGCCATAGCCGGCCCCGAAAATGTGCTCTGCCCCCTCTTGACAAGACAGCATCGGATGGCAAAATTCTCGTTCGAAGGGAGATCAACCCTTCGGACAAGGACATCATCGTGAGAACAGGAGGTGGTTCTTACAGTGCTGTTCCCTTCGACAGGGCGGTCGCCGCCTCGCAGCCGAGCGAAGGCAGGCGTCGGCACCTGAGGATGCCCTGGGCCGTTCGGGAATCACCGGAGAATCAGGCCCGGATAGGAGGTCAGTCGTCTCAGCCGGGAGTGACAGCGACAAAGCCAAGAGGGTCTTGGCACCGGCGACGAGCCCGCCCCCTATCGTGGGTTCCGACCTTGAACGGTGCACGGTCCGGTCGTGTCCAGGGCGCGGCAATTGAATACACTTCGATGAAGAGGGGACCAACAGGTCCCCTCTTCATCGTCCCGGCGTCGCTCCTGTCGCCTGTCAGCCGCACTCCCGGCGGTCCTGGTCCACCTCGGTTCACCATCCAGTGCAGGTGGGCTCGTGCGTGATAACTCCATTAACAGCAAGCGATAATCGGGCCATCCGCCGACTAGCCCAATATGACAGCGGACGTATCGGCGTTCGGCGCTCCATCCCGGATCCATCCGGGAGGCCGCCGCATGCGCAGAATGACGGCCGGGACCGGCGAGGCTTGGGGATCGTCACGATGGGTTCAACGGTTCGGATTAGGTTGCTGTCTCGAGGCCCTTGCGGGCGACTCGATAGCCGGCGAACGACAGCCACTGGCGAGCTCGTCCTCTGCGCCGTTCGTCCGAGAAGCGGTACCAGCGCTCCTGCTCGTCGGGCCAGCGAGAGATCGTGTCCTTGAAGCGCCTGAAGGCGCCACGACCGTCGATGGCGATGCCGAGCCGGTCGGCCCTACCCGGCTCGTCCACCGTGGCGATGAAGTCCTCCATGTCCCGGTAGCCCTCATGCGATCCCTCCGGGCCCGCATACAGCCAGCGGTCAGGGTCCTCGAAATCCGGGGCTTGTTCCGGCTCCTGCTCGGCGAAGTACTCGATGGTCGATGCCCGCCAGACCTCGCCGGTTTCCAAGTCGACGCGCCCACCGTCCTCGCCGAGGCCGGCTTCGAGCAGATCCGACAGCTCGTCCAGGTCGACGTGCAGGGGCCTTCCCGGCGGGGCCGGACGCCGCCCCATAGCCGCATCCAGTTCGTCCGCCAACTCCTGGTCGCCGGCCCAGCCCCGTTCCCGCAGGGCTTCGCCCCAGGCTCCGGCCAGCTCCTCGGCCCCTGCCGCCCCGTCGGCCGCAGCGGCCGCCAGGGCGTCGCCGGCCAGCTGGAGGACATCCGAGCGCACCCCACCGCCCAGGATCCCAACAAGGCTGCTGTGGTCACCCTCATTGACAGCGATCCGGAGGGCTTGCAGATCGTCCCGGGCCACCGCCCCATTCTCGCCTCCCCACCGTGGTACAAGCCAGAGCAGGCCAACTACGTGACCTTCAGCCGGCGATGGAGGGCACTTAGCCAGTGGTCTTCGGGGACGCTTCCAGCGAACGTTTGGGGCGACTGTTCGGCCCGCAGATCACGAGCCATGGCTAACCAGGTAACCGAGCTCGCGATCGCGGGGTGTTGGCACGAAGCGCCGGCGATGAGGGCCGCAACGTGCAGACGAGACGATCGGTGACGCGCCCACTCACCCGTTGGCCTCAGCCGGGAATGGCTACTGCTGGACAAGGTCGACGATCGGCATGATCGTCGGAGGCTGTGCCAGCTGTATGCCGAGTTCTTCCATGACCGGCCCCAGGTATTTCAGGAACTCGTCGAAAGCCTCTTGGCTCTCCCAGATATCGAACACCTGAAGCTGACCGTCTTCGCCGAAGCAAGAGTGAAGCTTCATCGGGCCTTCCGGTGCGCCAGCCTCCTGTAGGCGCGCACGTCCTTTCGTGTGTTGCTCGATCGTCATGTTCTTGGTGACGATGTAGATACCGATCATGGTGAGTAGCTCCCTCTTGCTTCTCTGCAGAGCATTCGCCCCCGAGCCTGTTCCTGGATCACGATATGTCGTCGGTATTGCCTCGGTGACTTTCCAGCGAGCGGCAGTACCGGACCACCCGAACATCGAAGTTTCCCCTTCGATGTTCTCTGACGCCAACCCGTCCCGAGTTGGCACCACCGCGCCGAACTTGGCACGACTCGGGTCGCCGAGGCTCGCTCCCCCCGGCCGGCAGCGGACCCACACAAAAAAGTACCGGCCGGGACCCGGCGATCCACGGGGCTTGCGCCGCCCGGCGATTCAGGGCACAGCTTGTGGGACGTGGCCCCGAGGCTCCGCGGCTGCCGTCCAGGATGGTCTCGGGACTGCCGCTAGGAGACCTCGGCAGGGATCGCTCGGTACAGTGGTACTACGCTGGTCGACGGGGCCGGGATCGGGTATGTGACCGCCCTCCAGGTGTGCCACACCCTCCCCGCCTACGGCGTCGACGCCTCCGGGGAGAGCCCGCCGTGACCGGCTTCGACCAACTCCCCGCCCGCCATCTCACGATCGAGAGGTATCAGATCTACGATTCGGGTGTGGCATCGGGGAAGGGTCGTGACCTGGGCCTTGCCGAGCTGGTTGCTCTCCTGTCGCTGGGTACTGACCTGGGTCTGGGCCAACCGATGGAGCACATGGTACGGGCCTGCCTGGTCGCCCTGCGCTTGGCCGAGCAGCTTGGGTCTGGACGAGTCGCAGCGCACAGTCGTCTACTACTCCGGGCTCCTGGCGTGGGTGGGCTGCCACACCGATGCGTATGAGCAGGCCAAGTGGCTTGGCGACGACATGGCGGTCAAGCGCGACGCGCACTATGGCTACGACTTCGGGACGCGTCGTGCCGGCCACCGCCTTCATGCTGAAGCACATCGGCGGCGCCGGTCGGCCGCTGCTCGAGCGAGCCCGGGTCACCGTGGGGTTCCTCGGTGACGGGCGCCGGTCGCTGGCGGCGCTCGCCGAGAATCACTACCTGGCCACCGACGAGCTCGCCCAAAGGCTCGGTCTGGGAGACGACGTGCGCGAGGCGCTTCGCCAGAGCTACGAACGCTGGGACGGAAAGGGGGCCTACGGGCTCAAAGGCGCCGAGGTCGTCATCGGCCTCGCGGCTGATCAACCTCGCCGATGTCGTCGAGGTCTTTCGCCGCACCGGCGGAGTCGAAGCGGCGGTGGCCGTGGCGAGGGAACGGAGCGGCACCCAGTTCGACCCGGAGCTGGTAGAGGTCTTCTGCGACCGGGCGCCGATGCTCTTCAGCGACCTTGACGACGCCACCAGCTGGGACCTTGTCATCGACGCTGAGCCGTCGCTCGGCCAGACGCTGCCCAGCGGGAAGCTCGACGACGCCCTCGAGGCGATCGGCGAGTTCGCCGAGTTGAAATCGGCGTGGCGGATGGGCCATGCGACCGCGGTCGCTGAGCTCGCTGCCGAGGCGGCCCGGACGGCGGGCCTCCCCGCCGAGGACGTGACGACGCTGCGGCGCAGCGCGCTGGTCGAGGATCTTGGCCACCTGGGCGTGTCGAACGCGATCTGGGACAAGCAGGGACCGCTCAGCCCCTCGGAAGTCGAGCGGGTCACGACTGCACCCGTACCTCACGGAGCGCATGCTGTCGTTCTCGCCGGCGCTGGCGCCCCTCGGCGCCCTCGCCGCTCTGCACCACGAGCGCCTCGACGGCTCGGGCTACCCGCGGGGTCTGTCGGGAGACGCCATCTCACCGGCCGGGCGGGTCCTCGCGGCCGCCGATGTCTACCAGGCGCTCACCGAGAGCCGACCCCACCGTCCGGCTCGCTCGCCTGAGGCGGCGGCGAGCGAGTTGCGGGGCGAAGTCGCGGCCCGCCGCCTCGACGGCGACGCCGCAGACGCCGTCCTGCGGGCCGCAGGCCATCGGGTCCGGCGACGGAAGGAGTGGCCGTCGGGACTGACGAGCCGTGAGGTCGAGGTGTTACGGCTCGTCGCCCGCGGCCTGTCGAACAAGGAGATCGCCCGCTCGCTTCTCATCTCGGCGAAGACGGCCGGGACCCACGTCGAGCACATCTACACCAAGATCGGGGCGTCGAACCGGGCCCAGGCCAGCCTGTTCGCCATGAGACACGGGCTGATGACCGACGTCGGTCCCGAGACAGGCCCCTCCGGACAGCGCCCGCCGCAAAGATCGGGTGAACGCCCGATGTGACGAGACTTGCGTCTCCGTACGGTCAGCGAAGACCACCAAGGAGACGCATCATGACCGTCACCGCAGACCTCCCGCAGACCGAACCTCGCTCCGTTCACGCCAACGGAATCGACATCCACTACCTCGAGGCGGGCGACGGGCGAGCCGCTCGTCCTCCTCCACGGGGGCGTGGTTTCGACCAACCCGATCTGGACCGGGGTGCCCATCTCCTACGCCTCGCACATGGCGACGCTGTCGGAGCGTTTTCGGGTCATCGCGCCCGACACCCGCGGCGCCGGGCAGGACGGTGCACTCCGGCGGCACCGTGACCTTCGACCTTCTCGCCGACGACGTCGCGGCCCTCATCGATGCCCTCCGCCTCGACCGGCCCCTCGTCGCCGGCTTCAGCGAGGGTGGGATCACCGCGACCGTCCTGGGCATCCGCCACCCGGGCTCCGTGCGGGCGATCGCCAACCATGCCGGCTATGACGCCTTCGACCCATCGGTGATCCCGACGCTGATCGCCACGATGCGACAGATGCTCGGGGGCAGCCCCGACGCCACCGAAGCAGATCCCGATGCCGCCGCCCGCTTCTTCTCCCAGTCCGCCGAGATGCAGGGCGTCTTCGAGCTGATGAAGGCGGACGAGGACAGCGGCCAGGGCAAAGGACCACTGGAAGGAGTATCTGCGCCTGGCTTTCCACCGCCTGACCCAGCCGACCGGCTACACCACGCCCGATCTGGGCGCCATCACGGCACCGACCCTGATCATCGTCGGCGACCGCGACGAGTTCTGCTCGGTCGAGGCAGGGCGTTCGCGCCTATCGGGCGCTCGCCGAGGGCGAGCTCGCCGTCGTCCCCGACACCGGCCACGTCATCACCCCGCCGCTCGTCGAGCTCATGGTCGAGTTCCTCGAGCGGTGGAGCTGACACCGACGGAGGTTCGCCATGCGCACGATCACCTTCTCCTTCGACTCCTCGCTCTCGCCCCGTCGCGTCCTCGAAGCCGCCCACGACTTCACCGACCGGCGTAGCGACGTGTTCCCCGCAGTCGAAGCCGAGCACTTCGAGGTGCACAGCATCGCCGACGAACACGCCGATGTCACCGAGGGCACCGGAACCGGCATCGGCACCAACTGGGAACGCTGCCGCTACGACTGGTCAATCCCCGGGTCCGTCACCGCGGCGGTGACCGACTCGAACGTCTACGCCCCCGGCAGCCGCTGGACCATCACGGCCGTCGCCGCGCCGCACGGGTCCCGAGTGGAGATGACGTGGGCGCGCCAGTTTCAAGCACACCATCCGAGGCCGCCTCTTCGGTACCGCCTTCCGGCTTGCGGGACGGCCGATCTTCCGCAAATACGCCAGGAAGATCATCGACAACCTCGAGACGCTCGAAAACGCCAACCGAAGCGTCACGAACTCGGGAGTGCGCCCGACCCAACCGCGTAGTCGTGTCTGACATCCACTGAAGCAAACCGGGTATGACGTTGCCTATCGACCTGATTGGCCGCTAAAGCTGCCACAGCGAATCACCGCGCCGATAGGGTCATTCGTCGCTAAACGCCCGGTAAGGGGCGGCATGATGGACCGGGTCGGCCAGTGGCAGCGCCCCCATGCGGCTCCCTAGAAGGTGCGGTCGGACTTCACCTCGAGGTTTACGAACTGAGGCATATCCTCCCTGATCATCGCCATCAGCTTGGAAGCGACCTGATCGGTGCCGGGAAGCTGAGAGTTCGCCTCGGCGTCTTCCTTACTGTCGAAGAAGGCGATCAGCACCCGCAGGGTAGGGTCGTCGGCGCCCAAGCAGCCGATAGCCCGCCGGATGGTGCGCTGGCCTTCCGTGGCCTTGACGAAATCATCCTCCAGCGCCATGAACTCCTCGATCGGATGGTCGCTATGAGAGATGTTGATCTGGATAAACATTTTACCCCTCCTCGGTCCAACGGAAGTACCCAGCATGTCACGTGTCGGGCCGATCCACGTCGGTCGCTGAACTCACACGACAACCAATCGGCTCCATGATGCAAGACCGCATACGGGCCGTCCCGGCGTTTGAGCATGGGTCGGCCACTGCCTTTTTGCGGATAAGCGACGGTGATGGCCTGGACGTCGCATCGGGCCACGCGGTCTCGAAGTCCGTGTCAGTGCGTTCGCGGACCTATCGAGTTCTCGGCGTGAGCCGCGTGGGTGCAGCCCACGGATTGTCCTGGATGCTGGCCTCGAGCGGTGAGAACCTCCGTCGGAGAATGATCGACCTAGGGGTCAGGATGAACGCACGCCCGTTTCTGGAGCCGCCGGCGAGGGAATGAAGGCAGCGCCACAAGTGCGTCGGCGCTCGCCCGTAACCTCGGTGTTCACGGTGTTCCGCTCGTAGTCACGCCTTAAGGGTGTCCAGTCTCCATCTACCCAGGAGGACAACATGCCCAGTGCGAGCAAGATGAGCACACCGCGAACGGTGGACCTCGATGAGACTCGAGGGACGCTACGCCCCTCTAGGCCGCTACACGGCGGCGTTCGAAACCTTCAAGCAGGACGTCGACCCGGCCCCGCTATTCGTTGGGCTGCCCGGCGACCGCTGCCAGTGTGACCACTGGGGGATCGTCACCGAAGGTCAGCTCACCTTCCGGTGGGCCGACCATGAGGAGACCTACGTGGCCGGTGACGCCTATTACGCCCCGCCCGGCCACCTGCCACTCGTCACCGCCGGCACCTCGGTCATCGAGTTCAGCCTGACCGAGGAACTCGAAAAGACCATGGCCGTGATCCAGGGCAACCTGGTCGGGTCGGAGGTGCAGCAGTGACGACGGCGGCCGTGGATACCAAGGTGGCGGTGGCGCGGCTCATCGAGTTCCTCGAGACCGGCACCGTGCCGGACGGGCTGTTCGCCCCCGATGTGTTCCTCGACGTCTCGCTACCGCAGTGGCGAGTGCAGGCGGACACCGCCGAAGACGCCATCGCCGTGCGGGCCAGCGGCCATCCCTTCCCGGGCCAGGTTCACGTCGAGCGGGTGAGCCAGACCGACACCGGGTTCGCCGTCGAGTTCGAGGAGCGGTGGGAGCACCAGGGCCAGAACTGGTACTGCCGGGAGATGATCCGGGCCGACGTGGTGGACGACACCATCGTCGAGATGGCGGTCTACTGCACTGGCGACTGGGATGAGGCCAAACAACGCGAGCACGCCAGCGCGGTGAAACTGATCCGTCCCTGAGCGCCGAACCTACCATCGGTACGGTGACCGTCCCGGTAAGCCTCGACGAGCTGCTCGACCAGGCCGACGCCCTGCGGCTGGCCGGTCGGGGTGCCGAGGCCCGCCGCTTCTACGAGGAGGCGATCGACCGATCCCGGTCTGAGGGCGACCTGGCCCGCTGGACTCGAGCCGCCCTGGGCGCGGCTTCGGTGCACGTTTATGGCACCGATCCGGGCCGGCTGCCGGCCGAGCTGTATGACCTGCGGGCCCGGACCGTCGACGATGCCGACCGGGCCCGCCTGGCCGGCGCGCTGGCCCGCTGCTGGGCCTACGCCGGGAATTCGCCTCGGGCCCGGGTGTTCGCCGATGAGGCCGTCGCCGAGGCTGAGCGCACCCATCAGAACGGGCTCCTGGCCGACTGCCTCGACGCTGCCCTGGCCTGCAACTGGGGACCCGACGAGCTCGAGGTGCGGGTCCGACTTGGCGGCCCGGTTGGACGAAGTCGCGGCCCACGTGCTCGACCCGAACGCCCGCTTGCAGGCCCATTTGTGGGGACTGCAGGTGGCCTGCGAGGTCCTCGACGTGCAGAGCATCCACCGGCACATGCGAGCCTTGGATGGTCTCGGCGAAGAGTCGCCACGGGCCTTGTTCTTCGCCGCCTCGAGACGCCTGATGCTCGACCTGCTGCGCGGCCGGGTCGACACCGCCACCCAACTGATCGCGGTGGCGACAGAAGCCTCCGCGCAGGCTTCGCTCTCCGACGCCTGGATGGTGATCAAGTCGCTGCAGCGGCTACACCGCCGCCCAAGCGGGCGACGTCGACATCTGCGCCGAGATCGCGGCCGGCATGGAGGCCTTCGCCGTCAGCGAAGGCTCGACTCCCGTGTGCGCCGAGGGGGCCTACATGTGGCTGGCCGCCGGCCGGCCCGACAAGGCGCAGGAGCTGTTGCACACCATGCACGGCCCGGTTCTCGACGAGCTCCCGAAAGACGTCAACTGGCTGCTCACCCTGCAGTGCGCCCTCGAAGCCGCCCTCGGTGTCGGAGATCGGGTCATCATTGAGACGGCCAGCCGGCTGCTCGAGCCCTATAGGGGCCGGGCGGTGATCAACGCCGGCGCCGTCATGTTCCACGGTGTAACCGACGACACCCTGGCCCGGGCCGCCGCCGCCCTGGGCGACGACGCCACCGCCGCCCTCCGCCGAGAGTCGGCCTTGGCCACCTACACCAGGCTGGGCGCCTCCTGGTGGCGGGACCGGCTCTCCCGCTGGCAGCCGCCGCGCCCCGCCGCATCAAGCACTCTGCGGCTCAGCCCCACCGGCGACGGGTTCTGGCTGGTCGGAACGCAATCCCAGTCCGTGCCGGTGAAGGCGCTCAAGGGCTACTCGTACCTGCGAGAGTTGCTGCGCCGACCGGGTCTACCAGTGGCGGCTATCGAACTGGTCACAGCCGGGGCCGGCACCGTCGAGCAGCCTGGACTCGGTTCGCTCCTCGACCCGTCAGCCCTTCAGTCTTACCGGCGGCGACTCAAGGATCTCGACGCCGACATCGCCGAGGCCGAAGACTGGTCCGACACCGCCCGCCGAGAATCACTGGAAACAGAGCGGACGACGCCTCGTGGACGAACTCATGGCCGCCACCGGCCTTGGGGGAAGGGCAGCGCGCCGTCGGCTCCAGTCGTGAACGGGCCCGTGTTGCCGCCACCAAGGCGCTCACCACGGCCATCGACCGGATCACCGCAGTCGACGAACTCATCGGCCGTCACCTCCATCGCACCATCCACACCGGCTCCTCCTGCGCCTACCAGCCCGACAGCGACCGTCCTGTCGAATGGATCCTCGATTGACCGCCATAGCGTGCTCCCAGTCGACCTCGTATGCCACCGGGTGCGTCTGGAAGGCGCTCCGACGGCTCAGGCCAGTCCGACGACAACCTCGCCGCCGACCGTCGAATTCGCTAAGGGCGTCACACGGGGGATCAGCTATTTGACGCGGCTCCAGCCGCGACCCGCGCTTTGCCCGGCGGATTCGGCACTCAGTGACGCACCGGCTAGATCAGAGAGCGCGACCGCGGCCAATCGGCGGTCCTGGGTGATGGGCACCCCGAGAGCCGGACCGCGCAGGATGTAGGTGCCGAAGCGGCGTTTTCCGCTCTCGACGGGGAGGATGACGTCCCGGTTGGGCAGCCCATCGCTGGCCAGTGACCAGTTCAGTTGGCCGTAGTGCAGCTCTCCTGATCGGTCCAGCACGGGGCCGTCGGGTCGCGGTCGCCCGGGTCGAAGCGGCAGTCAACCAGAAACAACAGGTCGCGTAGTTGCTCTGCGACCAGCATGACCACCTGGTCGGCCCTGCTACCGGCGCTGAGCATCTCGGCGACCACATAGAGGCTGATTACCTCGTCGCGGGCGGTTCGGGTGTCGCTTCGAGCCTGCCGCCGTCTGACCGCGATCTCGCCGATCAGCACACCCACAATCGCCAACAAGACGGTGGTCTGCACGTCCGAGCTGCGCTGAATAGAGAAGCGCTCGTACGGCTTGGTGAGGAAGAAATCGAACCACACCCCGGCCGACAGGCCCGCCAGCAGCGCGGCCGTCCTCTGCCCCGGCAGGACCACGACAGCGACCACCACGACCATGACAAGGGCCAGGTCGGTGTTCGGGACGTGACTTCGCAGAGGAATCATGACCGCAGCCGCGGCGAGTGGTCCGAGCAGGGCCAGCCAGAGCGGATATCGGCTCTTCATACTGTCCAGGTGCATCAAGTCCGAAACCTCCTCGAACCTGGCTCTTGTTGGGGCTGACTGGCCCGGTGACCAGTCCCCGGGTGACCGCGGCCGGCAACCACGACAGGACAGGCGCTCCACCGATCGACCCGGGCACCCGTCGGGCCGCAGCACGGCTCGGAGGCGTGGGCCGCGGCCGCGACCGCCGACAACCATGAAGTCCGCGCCCCAGCGGTCGGCGTCGAGCACAGGTGCTCGCCGATCAGGCGAGAATCCCCGGCGCCCGCTAAACCAGTGATTGGAGCGACCCCATTCGTGGATGCCAGGCGGGGCCGATTGACGGCGGTGCGGGCGTGTCCAAGGCGCCGTCTGAGTGAAAGACCTTCCCCCTGGATTCCGTACGACGAGCGCTCTGGCCCGTGACCGGGCCAGCACGGCCCGCCGTGGACAACGATACTGGGGACCGGGGACGGGTTGACCCGCGCCGGCCCGCCCACGCCGGCAGATCGCACCGCTTGAGACCCAACACTCATATCGGTGGGAACTGCTTCGGCGCCGGTCATAGTGCCTCCCGATCGAGATGCAGCAACTTCTGCCGACCAGACTTCCCGGCGCGCCATAGCGAGGGTACCACCCGGTGCCGGTCACGACCTCGGAGGATGGCCTCCCCGAAGTTGACATCCAGAAGCCTCGAGAGCGGTCTTGCGTCGCGTCGCAGCTAGCGGCGATCCCCACCACAGATCGGAGGACGGGCGGGAACACAACTGCCGGTTTCTGTGAGCAGCACGCTGACCGTCATTGACACCAGATGACCAGACGAACGCTCACCGTGTCGCAACAGGTGAGTGGTTTTCTCTACTGGTCGACGAGGCCCAAGTGCGCCATCGACGGTGGCGTCGACCGGCAAAACCTCGTAGGGGCGATCCTGGCGAGTCGCCCATCGGGGCCGGAGCGGTGGTCAGCGATCGGCTGGGGCCCATTTTGACCCCATCTTCAGTTCTCGTGGATCGTGGGGTTGGTATGGGCCGACGAGCCAGATTGGACACATTCGGACGGTCCGCGCTCAGCGGCCTGAGGTTTGCAGGATGGCCGCCGCCGCGGTGGTGACAACCGCCACCACTGCCACTGCGGCAATGAAGGTCAGATGGGTTCGACTGGCCCAGATGCCGTCGGGGAGGCCGAGCAGCACGGCCAGACCTGTCGCCCATACTCCCGCCAGGGCGGTCGGGCCCCAACGCCCGCTCAGCAGCGAGCAGCATGGTCCGACTATGAGCAGCCCGATGAGGACGACCCGATGACCCAGCGCGGCGTCGGCGCCGGCGACAAGGGTCGGCAGGATCAGCGCTAGCGTCCAGACTCGGCTGACCGACCAGCCCGGGACCACCGACGGCCGGGCGGGCGCGAAGTCCCAACGTCCAATCGGCTGGATTGGCTGGCGGCGCGACGTCGTACCTGAACCGTTGGCCGAAAGGGGTGGCGGCAGGTTTGGACCGTCGGGGCCGGCCTCAGCTGAGCGCGGTCTGGGTTCGGCGTTCACCAGGCCATGACGCCCCTGGAGGACCAGAGCCGCGCCGGACGCGATGGCAACCAGCACTGCCAGTGTGATCACGACCGAAAGGTTTGGCGAAGCGGCAGTGGTCAGCACCGAGGCCACGAAAACCGCGTAGGCGCCGATGATCAGGATCCCGACGGTCCGCGTGATTCCCCGGTTGACGTAGGCGAAGCCCAACACCACGACGGTCAAGCCCACATACCAGGCGGCGATCAAGACAGTCTGGCCTGACGGTTTGCCCAAGGCGATCAGCGTGGCCGGGATCAGCAGACCGACCGCCACATTGATGGTGTTGCTGTTCAAGGCGGTACTGAACGTGGCTGCCCCCCGACCCCGGGCTGCCAGATACACGGCGGCCACCGCGTTCGGCAGGCTGGTCACCGCAGCCAGCACCAGCCCGCCGACCACGATCTCCGCGACCCCGTAACGGGGGCCCAACGTCGAGGCGGCCCGCTCCATCACCACGCTCGCCACCACTACGACCATGAGCGAGACGCTGGCGACTACCACGTCGCCGGTGGTTGCCCGCCGCGGTCTGATCGCCCCTTCCAACTCCTGTTCTTCCTCGCTCACCGCCGCGGCCAGCCAGCGGCTCCACCGGGGTGGCAACCGCAGACCTCGCCCGCCGCCGCCCAGGACCAGGACATAGGCCGCCATGGCCAACCCGACCAGCACCACCCCGGCCAGGGCCGGGATCCAGCCCAGCACGACCGCCAGGCATACCGCCGCCATCCACACCGCTATCGCCCCGCCCAGGACGACGACCTTGCGGTGCAATCCGATACGTCCCGCCACCACCGCACCCAGTCCGAGCAGGGCCGCCAGATTGAACACGTTCGACCCGATCACCACCCCGGCGCCTACTTGTTGTTGGTGGTGCGAGAGGGCGGTCACCGCCGCGGTGACCTCGGGCGCGTCCGGCGGCCAAGGCCGCCACCAGGCCGAGCAGGGCCTCGGAGAAACCAAGGCGTTCACCGACGCGCTCCAGGCGCGACACCAACACCCAGCTGGTAGCCAGGCTCACCACCGCCGCCACCACGAACGCAGGCGCCGCCAGCGTCACCGACACCGCGGATCACCCCGAGAAGGAGAAACCCGCCGCCGGCAGCAACGACACCCGGGTGCAAAGTGAACTGGCGACCGGCTCATACTCGGACTCCTCGTCCGTCACAGAAGATGATGCCGACCAGGCTTCCCGGCTCGCCACCCAGACCATATATCAACGTCTCCCCGGCCCCGGTCGCCGCCGTGGGACGCCAGTTTTGACCGGGTTGCTTACGCTCGATGACTTCTCCGAGGATCGGACACTGTCGTCCTCGACGATGAGGGCGGGTGGTGTGATCCAGGGCGGTGTCTCGATCTGGACGTTCGCCTCGTTCAACGAGCCGGCCAGGGCGCATCAGCGTTCTGCTTCGTCGCTCGGTTGGGGCGGCTCTGGATGGGTGGGAGCAGGGGCGAGCAAGTTGATGCGGTCGCCGGGGGCGAGGACGAGGCCGGGGTCGGCGTCGCGCAGGGTGTGGTCGTCCAGTACCGACACCGGGATGCAGCCTGACGGCCAGGTGAACTCCCCGAGTGTGTGGCCGGCGGCCGGCGAGTCGGCGTCGATGGTGACCTCCAGGATCTGGTAGCCGTGCAGCGGGGTAGGCGCATGGTCCGGAGCTGCCTGCGGGTTGGAGAAGGCCCATTCGGCGGCCGGGTGGGCCCGGACGCCCCCGCCCTGAGCGGTGCCGTTGTGGCGGGCGATGGCTCGCAGCACGTTTTGGCTGGTGATCCAGCCCTCCAGCTGCTGTCCGTCGGTGGACAGCACCGGCAGGCCGTCGCGGCCGTACAGGACCAGTTGGCGCAGCGCCTGGGCTAGGGATTCGTTAGCGAAGAGAACCTGAGGGTGGCGTTGGTGGGCGACCGGTCCGGGCAGCCACGCCCGGTCCCCGCCCGGCTCGTCCGGCAGGACAGGTGGGGCGGGCTGGGCCGTCAGTGGGGGCTGGAAGGGGCGCATGGCGTCGCCGGCGGTGAGGTCCTGGAAGGGGTCCGCAGAGGGCGCCCGGTCGATGTCGGTGCCGCGGCGCAGCAGCTTGGTGGTGTAGATGGTGCCGTAGCTGAGGGCGCGGGAGACGACGGTGGCGATGGCCACCGCCAGCATCACCGGCAGGGTCAGGGTGTAGTCGCCGGTCATTTCCACCACGCTGGCCAGCGACGTGAGGGGGGCCCGAGCCGCCGAGGCGAACACCGCGCCCATGGCCACTACGGCGTACAGGGCGGGCTGGCCGGCGCCGGGGCCGAGGGCACGGTTGGCGATCACGCCGAAGGCCATGCCAGCGGTGGCCCCAATGAACAGCGATGGCGCGAACACCCCGCCGGAGCCGCCGATGCCGATGGTCAGGCTGGTGGCGATCATCTTGGTCAGGGTCAGCACGATCAGAAACCACAGGGCGTAGCTGCCGGCCACGGCCTTGTACATAACCGGGTAGCCGACCCCATACATTTGTGGCACCGCCAGCAACAGCAGACCCAGGATGGCCCCACCCACCGCCGGCCGGGCCCATTCCGGGCGGTGCTTCCAGACCCGGTCACAGACGTCCTCGGTCTTGTACAGGACGTTCTTGAACCCCAGGCCGAGCAGAGCCGCGATCACCGCCAGCAGGGCCACGAGCAGATAGTTGCCGGCGTGGTCCAAAGCGATCCCCGTCGGGAAGCCGGACAGGAACGGGGCGGCGCCCAGGAACTGCCGGCTGACCACGTCAGCGATCATCGCCGACAGCATCACGGTGAAGATGGCCTCGATAGAGAACGCCCGCAAGATGATCTCGACCCCGAAGAACACGCCGGTGATGGGGGCGTTGAAGGTGGCCGCGATACCGCCGGCCGCCCCACAGGCGACCAGGACCCGCAGCCGGTTCTCCGGCATGCGGATCCACTGGCCCAGGGTGGAGGCCAAAGCGGAACCGATCTGCACGATGGGGCCCTCCCGTCCCACCGAACCGCCCGCCCCGATACACAGCGCCGAGGCCAGGGCTTTGACCCCGGCCACTTGAGGCCGGATCCGGCCACCGTTGTCGGCCACCGCCATCATCACCTCGGGAACGCCGTGACCGCGCGCCTCCCGGGCGAACCGGTAGATCAGCGGTCCGTACAGAAGCCCGCCGACGACCGGGATGACCAGGAAGAACCCCAGGCCGAGCCAGGGAAAATGGGTGCTGGGAACGCGGCCCTGCTGGCCGAACTGAACATGCCCGGTAGCCAGCCAGGTGAAAAAGTAGATCAGATACCGGAATCCGACCGCCCCCAGCCCCGACCCGGCGCCCACCACCAGCGCTATAGCGAACAGCCCGCCCCGCGAGCGACGCAGCCAGTCGCTGGCCGAGATCAACCCCACCGCCGCCGGCGTGCCGACCGGAGCATCGCCCGCCGTGACCGCCCCCCGGCGCCCATGACGCGAACTGGCTGTCACATCATCGACGCCGACGACACCGGCACCACTCCTGCCGGACCCGTCCGCCACTCGCCATCGGGGATCTCCCCGGCCGCGGCCGCGAACGCTCGCAGCGCGGCCGCCACCGCCTCCTGCTGACGGGCCGGGAGCTTGGCCAAGATACCGGCCAGCAGTGCGCGGCGGCGAGCGGTCGCCTCATCCACCACCTGCCTGCCCGCCGCGGTGATCGAAACCTGCACAGCCCGGCGATCGGCGCGGGCCCGCTGCCGTCGGATCAGACCTTTGCGCAGCAGCCGGTCACACATCCGGCCCGCCGTCGACGGTGCGACATCGAGCGCCGCCGCCAGATCCGCCATCCGCTGCGGGCCCCGGGAGGCAAGCACCACCAGGGCCCGATACTGGGCGATCGTGATGTCGTCCGCGGCGTCGCCCAGCGATGCGGTGGCCACGGCCACCAGAGTCCGGCTCGCGGTCAGAACCGCGTCCACCGCCGCTTCGTCTGCTACGGGCTTAGCCACGACTCAACACCTCCATATACTTGCGTACCGCAACAAATGCATATCGATACTATCAGTAGCTGCAACTATCAGCGACCGGGCCTCACAAGTCCGCCACCAAGGCGAAGAACCCAGAGGCTCGCTCGAGGGGCGGGGCGTCGAGCCCGGAACGCACCCCGCCATCGGTCACGACCCTGGACGCCACACCGTGTGACAGGGTTGCCACCGTCGCGGACCAAGAGGCCCGGCATCAGGCCTGGCTCTCGCGCCGACCCTATGTCGCCACTCAGGCGAGCCTCCGGCGAGTTGGTCGGCACACGACAAGAGGCACACCTCATGGCCATGGTCGAAGAGCGTGAGCTCCGTGTCGGGGCCATCGAGGCCGATCTGTCGCCATACCAGCAGGCCGGGTTGTTCGAGGACCAAGTCGCACGCCTGGCCGCCTACCGGGGCGTTGAGGTGTTGGGCGGCTGACTCTGGCCTGCGAGGTCTGCGCCTGGCGCCCATTCCGCTCTGCCGACCGATTCGTGGGCTTTGTCGGTGTGGTCCCCTCCGAGTACTCCTCGGGGGCCACCCAGATACGAGGCCGCATCACCAAGGCCGGCAACACCCACGTCCGCCACGCGCTCATCGAAGCGGCCTGGGCCTACCAGCACCCCGCCCGCGTCACTGCCGAGCTCAACCGCCGACAGCAAAACCTGCCGCCCGAGGTGGTGGCTCGCTCCTGGGCAGCCCAGGTGCGTCTCTGCGGCCGCTTCGGCCGTCTGGCCGCCCGCAAAGACCGCCGCACGGTCGTGGCCACCGCCGTGGCCAGAGAGCTCGCCGGTTTTCTCTGGGCAGAGATGACCGCCTGAGATGAGATCCCCGGGACCCCCTCGCCGATCGGCTCGAGGACGAACCCGGGACAGTTCGCGAAGCGCGTCGGCCACCGCCTCGCCAGGCACCGATCCCCGCGAATATTCCTCGCACCGCCCTCCCCCGAGGGTCATCGGCGAGCGCAGTAGGGGGCCACCGCCTGCGCACGAACACACCGCGGTTCCGACCCGCGCACATGAGAGTGGCGGTCAGCCGATCCACTTGGTGCCGACGCGCTTCGCGGTTTTCCTCGCGCTTACCTCCGGTCCCCTCCGGGGCAACGGCGATAGCAGCCGCCTCCCCGCAGTCAAGAACCGTTCGTCCTCGCTCCGCTCCGGGCGCTGCGTTCTTGACTCCGGGGCCCCACGCCTGCTCAACAGCAACCAAGCGCCGGGCCTCTGGCCCGACGCGCCCGAAAACCAAACAACAAACGAATTTTACCCCCGTTGACAAGCCGTTCCATATGAGAATATCCGCCTCGCAGCCGGCGTGTGGGGACGGTGGAGCCGGTACGTCGTCGGTGATGTTCAGGGACACGACGACCGCGGGCAATGGGGCCCGCAGATATTGTCGAGGGGTGTCCCGTTGCCCGCGGCTTGAGACCGAGGGGCCGCTGCGGCCGTTCTGGGAGTCGGATCTTGACGCCTATACCGCCGTGCTCCAAACCGAGCCGGTTCGGACCTCTCTGCAGCTTCCCGAGACCGTGGGAAGTTGGGATGCGTGATCTCAGATGGCGGCTTGGCTCGGACAACGGGAACTACGGGGCACGGGCAGGCGCAGCCGCATCTGAGCGCGCCGAGCGGACGTCGCGTCGAAGAGCGTCACTCTGACAGGTCGTACCTGATGGCGTCGACTAGGCCGTCCAGGTCCTCGGCACAAGGTCCACAGGCGCGCAGATGGGCGCTGACGCCCGGATACATTCTTTCGGGATCCTCACCCGCGGCGACGGCTTCGGCGTAGGTGTGGAGGACGGCCATGGCTTCGTCGCATCCGACATCTCGTGGATCCGTGTCGAGGAAGCGTTCCAACGCCGGCCACCTGCTCATGGAGCCTCCTCCGGGTCGATGTGGCCGCCGGCGGCGAGCTCTTTGCGCAGCTTCTGGCGAGCGTCGAACATGACTTTGTAGATGGCATTTCGGTTGGTTCCCATGCGGTCCACGAGCGCGTCTAGAGGAATGCCTTCTACGACGATGGCGATGAACACCTCACGCTGTCGTTCGGTGAGACATTTCTCGACGCCGGCGCGCACCGCCTCGATCAGCTCCTTGGACTCGGCCGAGTCGGCCGGGCGCATGCCGAAGCGGTCCGGAAGCAGGTCCCAGTCTGGGACGTCCGCACCGCGGGCCGGATTCATCCAGAAGTGACGTCCGAGCTTGTTTGACACTTCGAATATGACGAACTTGTAGGCCCAGGTGGTGAAGCGGCTTTCGCTTCGGAACTCGTGGATGCGACGGGTGATGAGCAGCACGGCGTCTGCGGTCGCCTGGTGGGCGATGTCATCGATCTCTGGTCCGTCGATTCGGCGCCTGACGCTCCGCCGTCGCAGTTCGTTTCGGGCGATGCGTAGGAGGAGAGCGTGCAGCCGTTTCACGGCTTGCTCGTCGCGCACGTCCCGAAGGGATGCGACCCACTCCGCGGTCTCCGGATCGACCGTCGGGTGATGAGCTTCGCCTGGCGGTCCAGCCGAGGTCGCCGGGTCGGCGGTCGTCATGGATTGCGAGCGTATCAACGCTTCTGGAGCTATCGGGTTCCTCAAGCGGTCCGCCACGACGGCTGCGACGCTGGTTGGGGTGGTCTGCTACTTGACGGCCACGATGGCCACATCGTCTATGACCGGATCGGACAAGAGGACTTCCGACGCCACTTCGCCGAGCGCAACCGGTATCCGGCCGTTGAGGTGAGCCTGCCTGCCGGCTTCGTCGGCGAATGTGTCGAAGATGCCGAAGGTGCCGTCACCGGTTCTGAAGGCGTACCAGGTCACCGTGCCGTTCTCGGCTACGGCCAGTTCCCGCGCCGCTTCGAGCAGCTTGGCGAGGTCATCGGCGCGACCGGGGCGCGCTTGGAGCTTGGCTAACAGTCCGTACTTGACGTCCATCTCGATCCTTCCTCTCCACGCCGGACACGGCCACGGCGATCCTTCTCCCCTATGTGTGTCCCGCCGGCCGGCGGTCTTACCTATTCAGCCGGCCTCGAGTTTCCAGCGCCGATACAGAGCGGTGAACTGTCGCTGGAGTTCCGGACTCAGATGGCCCACCTCGAGCCTCCTGGTGACGGCGATGGTCATCCGCATCTGCCGCAAATACTCGGTGCAGTCCGGGCACCCGGAGAGGTGGACCTCGAATCGGAGTCGGTCGGACCGGGCCAGCGCGCCTTCGAGGTAGTCAGTGACCACCTCGACCGCGTCCTGGCAAGCGAGCCGGCGACGCCACAACGCCTTCATGACCTGGTCCCCCCGAACTCGGATTCGAGGGCGTTGCGGAGCCGGCTCCGGGCCCGGTGGAGCAGCACCCGTTGATGGCCGTCGGCGATGTGGAGGACGTCGCACGCTTCGCCTGCGGTCATTCCGTCCACGTCTCGCAGAGTGAGCACAGCCCGTTGGGGAGCGGGCAGGTCGTCGATGGCCTTGCGTATCGACTTGGCCATGCTCTCTGCGTGCACTCTGTCCTCGACGTCGTCCACCCACGGAGCGGGAGGATATGACCACGAGCCGTCGCGCCGGAAGCGCGACGAGTCGACCGCCGGATCGACGTCGCCGACGGGTAGGTGCTTGTGTTCGTTCGTTCCGACGCTGCGAGCTCGGTTCACCAGTATCCGATACAGCCAGGTTCTCACGGCAGCGCGGCCCTCGAAGCCCGAAAGACCGCGTAGCGCGGCCAACCAGGTTTCCTGCACCACTTCCTCGGCGACCGCCTCGCTTGGGACATACGTTCGGGCCAGCCGTACCATCGCATGGTGGTGCCGGCCCACCAACTCAACGAATGCCGATTCGTTTCCGGCTCGTAACCGCCCAAGCAGCTGCGCGTCACCTTCACCCGCGGCGGACCGGTCCATGCCGCGTTACGTCCGGTCCCGGTTCAACACCGGCCGCGACACCGGGCAGTCGTGGCCGGCGTACGGGCATCGGCCGCGGCGCTTGTCGGCTCCCTGCCCAGTGATTCGCTCACGTCATGGTTTGTGACCGCAAGTGATTCGAAATTACGGCCTCATGGCTGTAACGGTTTTGTCGCCCGGCGGACGGTAGCTGGCAAACACTTCAGCCAACAGACCACGGAGGTCAAATCGCAAATGCGCCACCAACTACCTCGGGCCAAGCGCCTCGGCCTGAGCGCGGCCGCCGTCGCGGGGATCGGTTTCGCCACGACCGGCGCGGCCGGCGTCGCCAGCGCCTCGACCGCGCCCACCTCACCGGTGACCGGATACGTGTATGTCAACGACAACACCCCAGGAACCAACACCATCGCCGGCTTCGCCCGCCATGCCGATGCCAGCCTGACCCCGCTCGCGCACTCACCTTTCGTTGCCGGCGGGGCGGGAACCGGAGCCAGTCTGGCCTCCCAAGGAGCGATCCAAATCACCGCCGACGGCAAGTTCATCGTGGCCGCCGACGCCGGGAGCAACCAGGTGTCAGTGCTGCGCGTGAAGCAGGACGGCAGCCTCAAGCTGCTGCCCGGCCGCGTCGCACCATCGGGCGGTACCCTGCCCGTCAGCGTCGCCATTCACGGTGACCTGGTCTACGTCGCCAACGCCGGCCCGACCGACTCCAACTACACCGGGTTCACGCTCAGCCCGAGCGGCCGCTTGCAGCCTCTGGCCAACTCCACGGTGTCCCTGCCCGACGGCTCCCAGCCCGGTGACGTGTTGTTCAATTCCACCGGCACCAACCTGGTCGGCACTCGGGTCGGGACATCGCTGATCGACAGCTTCAGCGTCAGCCGCCACGGCCTGCTCACCGCAGCGCCCACCTCCCCGATCGCAGCCCAGGCCACCGGGCCGTTCGGCAGCGAGTTCAACCCGGCCGACCCCAGCCAACTGTTCGTATCTAACGCCCATCAGGGTGCGGGTCAGGGATCGGTTTCGAGTTTCAACACCGCAAGCGACGGGACCCTCTCCGCCGTCGGCCCAGCGTCGGGCAACGGCCAGTCCGGAACCTGCTGGGTCGATGTCACCCACAACGGGAAGGCACTCTTTGCGGTGAACACCGGGTCGGGCACCATCTCCAGCTACTCGGTTGGGGCCACCGGAGCGCTCGCCCTCGCTGGTAACACTCCGATCTCGGCCCAAGCCGGCGTCGGGGCGGTCGACGCTCGACTCGGACCGGCCGACAAGACCCTCTGGGTCGACGAGAGCGCAGCCAACCAGATCGGTGTGTTCTCCGTCAACGGGACCAGCCTTAGCCAGCTCCCCTCGGCCCAGTTGCCTCCGGGCGCGGCGGCCGCCGGGATCGTCGTCATCTGACCGCGTGTGGGTCGGGAGCCACCTCGGCTCCCGACCCACCCATCCGCCGCTCACCCCACTCGCACTTCAGCAGTAATTCGCCCGCCGCTCCGACCACTAATGGACCAAGAAGGCATCTCCAAAACGAGAGGACCTCTGATGGCGCTGCTCCGCTCCAGTGCTAGCCCGGCGGCGACGCACACCAGGGCGATGCGGCCCCAAAGCCGATTGTTTGTTCCAAGGTGGTGGCTTGGCATCCGAGCAGTCCTTAGTCCGACCCGCGACCGCAGCTAGTGGGCCCTCAACGCCGCAGCGGGATTCACGGCTCGGTGGTCGACGCCACAGCGCTTCGCGTCAGGGGGCCACCTATCGTGAACTTTTGCCGAGCGACACGGACGACCGCGTCCTGTCGCTCACTCGGGTCCGCCAGAAATCCAGCGAGACGAAAGAAAGCCAAACCATCGATCATTGGCCAGGCTTCGGCGATGCGCCCTTGTGCAACTCGATAGATGAACACCGCATTTGCCGAGAGCTTCTTGTGCGTGGCCGGACGACCGAGCACGGGCTGTTCGCTGGAGTCCCAGTCATCCTGAGGGCGGACAACGGCTCGGTCGCCAGCACCAAAGATATCCGCGATTGTCAGCCGAAAGTCGGGCATTGCGGCCAGGATCATCCCGACAAGGTCGGACCCGCCGGCCGTTCCATAGCTGTCGGGGAGAGTGGCACGAGGTCACGGGGCATGATGGACGGATCCAGAAACTCCTCGGCTCGCGCTGGTAGAGTTCGATAATTGATTGCGTCGA
Source organism: uncultured Acidimicrobiaceae bacterium (assembly GCA_963834775.1). Lineage (GTDB taxonomy): Bacteria > Actinomycetota > Acidimicrobiia > Acidimicrobiales > Palsa-688 > PALSA-693. The sequence goes on along the minus strand of CAWICR010000004.1, from coordinate 2,987 downwards.
TCGCGCCACGTACCGCCGCCTCCACTTCAGGATCCATCTGTTTACACCTTTCGTTGAACAGTGTGACCCGCTAGAAACGAACGTGAGACGTTGTCCGTGACGCGGGTGGCGTAGGGTCTCGCCCCTATCAATCGGATGAGGTCAGCCTTGGCTGGCGTAGGCCAAGTTGGCCGCGGTCAGAGACTCGAGGGCCATGCCGAGCGCCATGCCTTCGGTCAGCCTGCGGCTGATGCGCTGGCGGAAAACCAGCGCAATGTAGCGGTTGGTCAGCTGGGGTCGGGTAGTCATCTGCTCCGCCAGTCTTTGCGCCCGGGAGAGGACTTCTTGTTGAGGTACTACCTCACCGACAGCCCCCCAGGCCAGGGCATCCTGGGCCGTGAAGGACCCGCTGGTGAGTTCAAGGAAGCGGGCACGGTTCAGTCCCAGGACCTCCTCCCAGACGACGAAGAGCCCGTCTCCGGGGGCAATGCCAAACGCAAGGTGGGGGACGTCGGAGAAGACGGCGGTGTCGCTGGCGATCACCACGTCGGCAAGAAGCGCGTACTCGCTGTGGACCGACACGGGACCATTGACAGCCGCGACGATTGGGATCTCGAGGTCCACCAAGCGCTGAACACCACGGCGGCCCTCAAGGTACATGACGTCGGCCGTCCATGGTTTGGTGATGTCGCCCAAGCTGGGGCCGTCGATGCTGTCGATGAAGGCGTTGCCGGTACCGGTCAGCACGAGCACCTTGTTGTCCCGGTCGTACGCGATGTCTTCGACCAGCCGAGGAAAGTCGTGGTGGGTCGTGCCCGTAAAGATGTGCTCCGCACCGTCGGTGTGAAACCGCACGGTGAGCACGCCCGCCGCTGAGCGATCAAGTACGAAGTTCTCGTATTGGTCAAAGTAGTCGGGCACGTCGTTCATGGCGTGTTCCTCTCTTCTCTCTGTGAACTCAGGTCGAATCCGAAGGCTCGCGCCTCAATGATTTACTTCGGACATCTCTCGGATGTTGGGGTCATGTGAATCGGCTCCTCGGTGGTCTGTCTGGCCTTAGATCCGGGGCTGTGCTGCGTCTGCGTCGGTGTGGACGATCCAGCCGTCCCAGCCCGGGCTTGTACTCGACCATCGTGTCCACCCTCGAAGGACCCGCCCGGTCCGACTGGGCCTCGCTCGGCTTTCACCTGCTTCCGCTTCGCCCGTATCCGCTTTTCGATGGTTGTACTCAGTTGCTGTCGTGACGCGGAAACGGGCGGGGCGACGAGAGGACCACATGGGGCCCCGCCGTCGCCCCGCCTGCTAGCGAGGTGCTGTTGTAGATCGCATCTGATTGTTGGCTATCCCTTAGCCGGCGGGCCGCCTTCGCCTACCGGGGCGGGAACTGTGAGTTGGGTGCGTTCGGCACGAGGGCCATGGTCGGGGCGGTAGCCGTGAAGCCGAGCACTGCGCAATTGATGTCGACTCCCACCGAGCCGTACGGCTGGGCGTCACCGGTGGCCGGGTTGACACCGGTCAGCAGGTCGGGCCGGTCAGCGGCGAGGTTCAACACGGTGTTCTCGTCGGTCTGACGGGTGTTGAGGCTTTCGCGGACCGCCTTGGGAGTCCACAGACCGAGCTGGGCGTCCCAGAGCGGGCTGTAGGCGTCAGCGTGGCGAGGGGTGTTCAAGGTAGGAAAATCTCCGAACACGTTGAGGAGATCGCCTCCATGGCGCAAGGCGTTGATCATGGGGAGATTGCCGGCCGAGGCGTCATCGCCCACGAAACCGTCGAGAGCCAGATGCTGGAATCCCTGGGCCTGCGGGTTGTCGGCACCGGTCCCCCCATTGATGAACCCGAACAGGCGCTCGTGGGCGGAGCCGAGGAAGTCGTCGCCACCGTTGAACGACACGTCGTTGAGGGCCGGGACGTAAGTGGAGCGCTCCAGGACGGCGGTGAGAGGCTGGCCGGCGTCAGTGCTCAGATAGATGATGGGCTCACCAGAGTCGAAGCCCTTGACGAACAACATGTCGGCCCACGAATCGAAGAACTGACCCTGAGGCGCGGCGCCGGGAGCTCCAGCGGGTGGGGCGATGTGGATGCCGAGGACCCGGTCTTCGGTGTTGGTGTGATGGACCACGTCGAACGGCCCGTTTCCGGTGGCGATGATCGGCGCGTTGTAGACGACCGGTGATCCATCGATCTGGATGAAGGGGCTATATCCCGGGCCAGCTACTGAGCCGGGCTGGAACTTGGCGAGCGGAAACCCTTGTGGTCCGGGCACCGCGATGCGGGTCGGGCTGAAGTCAGGGGCTCCCTGGAAATTGATGTTGGCCGTCCCGAACGGGTTCTCGGCAGGTGTCGGGTTGGTGAGGGTCACATGCTGCACGCAGGCGGGGCACTGGATGGGCATGTTGGCCAGCTTGGGCGCGAAGTTCACCCCCAAGTCGTCAGCCAGTCCAGAGTCGGAGGCGTCGAGCAGGAGATACCACACCGTTTCGGCCTGCGGTGTCCCGGCGTAGGCGGTGCCTTGGTAAATGGGGAGGCGCGCGGTCTCGTTGCTGAGGTTGATGTCGATGGCGCTGCCCAGGGTGAACTTGTCCGGTGAGAGGAAACCGCTCAGCTGCCCGAGACCCTTGGCGGATCCGCCATGACCGCCCGAGGCATGAGTTGCTGACGCGAAGGCGACCTGATTGAGTAGCAGGCCCGACGCGGCGGCGACTGACGCCGCAATGGCTACCCCGCCGGCGAGGACCCGGCGCGAGCGCAATGTCGGTAGTTTCATGGATTTCCTCCCCTGATCGCTGCCGGGTCATTCCCGGCCACACCAGATGAGTGTCACCGACGCCGACGATCTCACCCCCAGACACGGCCTTTTTACTCCAATCGAGCCGAGTCGCCTGGCGAGAATTAGAGGTTAGGCTCTCAAGCCTTTTTGTGCAAAGGCGTGATCTGACAGTCGACGGCGGCGGCCAGGGACCATCGATGCTGGCGACTGATGGCGACTGATGACGACTGATTTGTTCGAG
>CAWICR010000003.1:0-74634 GCA_963834775.1 uncultured Acidimicrobiaceae bacterium | reverse complement strand
AGGCCGTGGACACCTCGGCCGACCTGCCGTTCACCGAAACCGAACGCGCGTTCATGGAGCGCATTCGCGACTGGGGCAAGAAAGTCGTGGTGCTACGTCGATCTGCTGTCCGAAGATCAACTGGGCGAGCAAGTCGACTTCGTGCGCGACGGCGCGCAGCGGCCGCCTTCGACCCGCCGTCTTCCCCGTCTCGGCGCGCGCGCGGCGCTGCTGGCCCGCGAACTGCCGGACGGACAACAAGACACAGCGCGCCGATGCGCGCGCCAGCAGTCGCTTCGACGTCCTCGAACACTTTGTCAGCCAGACGCTCGACGAACGTGGCCTGCTCAGCTCAAGCTGGCCTCACCGCTGGGTATCGCCGAACGCGTCGGCCGCACCTTCGTCATGGCCGCCGAGGAAAAGCTCGCCCTGCTGGCCGCCGACACGACCTGCTCAAGTCCATCGAACGCCAGCTCGGCGCGTACCGCGAAGACATGCGCCGCGACTTCGGCCTGCGGCTCGAAGAAGTCGACAACATCCTGAACCAGATGACCGTGGCGCCGCTGCAGGTACTGGAGGACGCCGACCAGGCTGCGCTTCGGCGGCATCCTCGACCCTTTTGCGACAGCAGCGACCGTGCAGAAGGACTCCGAACGGGTCGTGGTCGGCGATGCTCCCGAACGCATCGACCGCGTCGCCCACGAGCTGATCGACTGGATGGTCGACCAGGACCTACGGCGACCGCGCAGCGTCACCGAACAGGTCGAGTCGCCTCGCGGCGCCGCCAGCGTCGACGGTCCAACGGAGCGCCTGGCCGGATCGTTCGAATACGATCGACGCGCGCTGCTGAGCAGCCTGGGGCAGACCGCGCACGGCGTCATTCAACGCCACGACCACCAGCGCGAAGCCACGCAGCTGGCGGCCTCCGTGCGCGGCGCCGTGACGCAGGCCACCCTGCTCGAGGCCGGCGCGGTTGGCCTTGGGGCGGTGAGCATGGCGCTGGTCGGCAGTGCCGCCTCGCGTCACGGGGCTGTTCGCCGCCAGCGTGCTCGCCTGTGTCGGTCTGTGGCTGCTGCCCCGCAAACGCAGCCAGGCCAAGGCCGAGTTCCGCAAGCGAACCGAAGACCTGCGCGACCGGCTGACGACCGCGCTGCGCGACGAATTTCAGCGCGAGCTGCAAGTCAGCATCCAGCGCATCCGCGACGCGCTGGCGCCGTACGACCGCTTCGTGCGCAGCGAGCGCGAACGGATCTACGCCTTCGTGACCAGCCTGCGCGGTGAACTCGACCAGGTCGGGGCACTGCGCACCCGCGTTGAGCGGCTCGCCGGATCAGAGGCGGCCTGTGCGCGCCCCGCTATCGGCGTCGAGGGGCGCTCCGGCGTGAAGGTCGATCACGTGAAACATCGCACGAGGCCGTGTCGTGTGACCTCCCCCGGAAACGCCAGACGTCCAGGTTACGCACGTACTTGGCGTGGGTCTGGATGAATTTCTTCCGTGGGGGGACCTGATCGCCCATCAGCACGGTCGAAGACCCCGTCGGCCTCGGCCGCGTCGTCCGATCTCTGACCTGCAGCAGCGTGCGGGTCGCCGGGATTCACGGTCGTCGCCCGACAGCTGATCCGGGGTTCATCTCGCCGAGGCCCTTGTAGCGCTGGACGTCTACGTCACGCACGTTCTGCTTCCTCGATCTCGGCCACCGGCGTCGTCGCGGTCGCGATTCGCGTACTCCGCGCGTAGAAGATCTTCTTGCCCTTCTTCACCTTGTAGAGCGGCGGCTGGGCGACGTAGACATAGCCGTCGTCGATGAGCTGGCGCATCTGGCGGTAGAAGAACGTCAGCAGCAGCGTGCGGATGTGCGAGCCGTCGACGTCGGCGTCGGTCATGATGACGATCTTGTCGTAGCGGAGCTTGCTCGACGTCGAAGTCCGTCGCCGATGCCGGAGCCGATGGCCGTGATCATGCGCGCGGATTTCCTCGTTGGCCAGCGATCTTGTCTCGGCGCGCCTTCTAGGCGTTGATGATCTTGCCTCGCAGCGGCAGGATGGCCTGGAAGCGCCGGTCGCGGCCCTGCTTGGCGCTGCCGCCGGCCGAATCGCCCTCGACCAGGTACAGCTCGCACTTGGCCGGTCGCGGTCTGGTGCAGTCGGCAAGCTTGCCGGGCAGCGCCGCCGTCGAGCGCGCCCTTGCGCATGCGCCAGGTCGCGCGCCTTGCGGGCCGCCTCGCGGGCTTCGGCGGCGTTGAGCGCCTTTTCGATGATGCGCCGGGCCGTCGGCCGGGATTCTCCTCGAGGTAACTGGTCGAGCAGCTCGCCGACGACCGACGTCGACCACGCCTTCGACCTCGGTGTTGCCGAGCTTGACCTTGGTCTGGGCCTCGAACTGCGGCTCGGGCAGCTGACGGAGACGACGGCGGTCAGCCCCTCGCGAACATCCTCGCCGGTGGGGGCTCCGGTCTTTGAACATGTTGTGCTTCTTGCGCGTAGTTGGCCAGCGCGCGGGTCAGCGCGGTGCGGAAGCCGGACAGGTGCGTGCCGCCGTCGACCGTGTTGATGTTGTTGGCGAAGGAGTGATCGTTCTCGGTGTAGCCGTCGGTGTACTGCAGCGCGACCTCGACGCCCACGTTGCCGTCGTTCGCGCGCGATGTAGATGACGTCGGGTGCAGCGGCTCGCTGGCCCGGTTCAGATGTGCTCGACGAACTCATGAGGCCGCGCTCGTACTGGAAGGTCTCGCTTCGTCGCGCCGTGCGCTCGTCGATAAGCCGATCTTCACGCCGCGTTGAGGAACGCCAGTTCGTGCAAGCGGCGGTGCAGGATGTCGTAGTCGAACTCGCGCGTGGCGAAGATCTGCGGATCGGGCTTGAAGTGTGGTCTTGGTGCCGGTTGTCCGACTTGCCCGACCCGGCGCACCTGGCCGGTCGGCACTGCCGCGCGCGTACTCCTGCTGGTAGACGTGGCCGTCGCGGCGGACTTCGACCTCGCACCATTCGGACTGAGGACGTTGACGACCTTGACGCCGACGCCGTGCAAGCCGCCCGAGGTTTTGTAGCCGCCGCTTGTCGAACTTGCCGCCGGCGTGCAGCACGGTCATCACCACTTCGAGCGCGGACTTGCCCAGCTCGGGATGGATCTCGACCGGGATGCCGCGGCCGTCGTCGGCCACGGTGACCGAGCCGTCGACGTTGATGGTGACCTGATACTTCGTCGGCGTGGCCGGCCATGGCCTCGTCGATCGAGTTGTCGACGGCTTCGTAGACCATGTGGTGCAGGCCGCGCGACTCGGTGTCGCCGATGTACATGCCCGGTCGGCGCGAACGCCTTGAGGCCCTCGAGCACCTCAATATTCGCGCCGGTGTAATCCCCGGTCGTCACGAGGTCCTCGAGGTTCGCGTACTGATCGTCGTCGTCAGGTTCCTGGAGAGGTTCGTCGTTGCGTAATGCCACAGTGTTGATGCCTCGCTGGCGTCGTCCTTGATCGACGCCTTCTCGAGCTGGACTAGCTCAGTTGCACGGCGCCCGAAGCCGAAACGGGCTCGCTGCGCTGGATATAAAAGACCATGCCCGCGGCGATCAGGCCGCTGGCGACGGTAGTCGGCGTTCCCAGAATGCCCAGGAGCACGCCATAGGGTGACGGTACGTAGCTCGCAGCAGCTCCCAGGCCTGGCCCATGCCAGCCAGGATCAGCCACGTCAGCAAGATCAACGCAAGACTGGCCCAGAGGTGTTGGCGTACCGTGCCGACACTGCGCTTGATCGCCTGCAGCGGCCCTGCGCTGAAGCGAAATCGCCGGCACGCTGAAAAACAGATAGACGGTCGCGAACAACAGACCAACGAGCAGCATCAGGCTGCCCAAGGCGGCGACCGGCGGCGAAATCAGGGCCGTAAAGCCGATCAGCAGCACCACCGGCAAACCGAGCAGCAGGCTGACCCCGAGCAGGACGGCCATCAGCCCGATGGCGTCGAGGACGCCGCGCGGGACGCGCCGACCTGCCGCCAGCGGCCCACCCGGCGCATTCTGACTGGCAACAGCCAGCCCGCCGTAAAACCACGCGCCGACTAGCAGCCCGAGCGCGATGCTGGCGCTCAGCAGGACGATGCCATCGCCCGCCGGTGTCAAAGGCGATGTCGTCCGAGGCGGTCGACCGCGACGGCAGGTTGGGCACGGCGAGCGGACTCCACACCAGCGCCTCGAAGCCGTTGACGTCATCCGAGCGAGCGATCAGCCACTGCCGCACCTGCACCATCTCGGGGCCGCTGACGTCTTCGGTCTCGGCGTCGGCGACGGGCTGTGATGCACCGCCCGTCATCCGCTGGTCCAGTCGTGGCGCCGGTGACCACGGGGCCGACGAGCGGCGAATACGACACGTGCGGACCGAGCCACAGAAACACATTCAGCAGGATGGGCAGTAGCAGGACCGGGTTACCGATTGACTGCTGCGTAGCCCGCAGAGAGCGTCTCGATCACCCCGGTGGGCCGCGCCTCCCGGCGAGCCGTCAAGGGGTGGTGCACCAGTGAATTGTACTCGAAAAGCGTCTTTTCGAACGAGCCTTTGGCCCGGCCGAGCAGGCAGGTGGCCTGCGGCCGCAGCCTGGCTCAGGCGGTGGCGTCGGCGTTCAGGCGAACGTAATCCAGCACATAGCCGCCCTGGGTCCGCGCGATTTCCTCAGTCACTTCCGTAAGAAACGCGTCCCTACGTGCGGGCCGGCAGCGCGTTGAGGTGGTTGCGCAGGACGACCGCGCGCGCCGAAGTCGGCCAGGCTCGCGGCATCCTTGAAGGTCTGCGGCGAGGGCTGAAGCCAGGCGTCGACCGCGCTGAACCCGGCGCGCTCAAGTCGCTCTGGGTTTGCTCCGGCGAGTAGTAAAAGCGCCACAGCGGCTTGCCCTGCAGGTCGTCGACGTAGGCTGGTCGCGCCGCGATCGCGTCCGTGGCGCGCATGAAGCCGGCCAGGTTCGCGCCGCCGCCGAACTGCGACGCGAGCCGCCGGCCAGGCTTGACGACGCGGTGCAGCGCGGCGAACAGGCGCGCGTGATCGTCGATCCAGTGGAAGGTCGCCGTCGAGAAGATGGCGTCGGCCAGCGCGTGCGCGGCGAGACCGTGTCGACCTCGAGCAGGTCGGTCTGGACGAACGTGACGCGTCCGTCGAAGCGCGCCAGCGTGCTGCGCGCCTCGCCAGCATGGCCGGCGACGGTCGGCGCCGATCACCCGGCCGCGCGGTAGACGCTCGAGCAACTGGGCGGTCACCCTGCCTGAGCCGCAACCGGCATCCAGCACCACCTCGTCGCCGGCCAGCTGCAGGCGGTCCAGCACGTTGCTGCCCCAGGCCGCGTGCGGCTGGGCGACCTGGTGGTAGCGCGTGGCGTCCCAATCGGCGCCGGGTGAGGAGGACATGCGCTGCTGAGTGTACGTGCGCGATTCGCGCACCTGCGGCGCCGAATCGCGCACCGGGTAACACGTGAAACGGTGACCCTCTGGTCACGTGAAGCGGGTCGGCCTTGCCCGTAGACTTCGGCCGTGAGCGTCTCCGTGCGGGCCATCACCTCCGACGAGCTCCTCGCCTGGGTCGGCGTCATGAACGTTGCCTTCCACAACAGCCGCCCGCCCGGAGGCTGGCGCGGCGTTTCGCCGCGAGCTCCTCGACGACGACTTTTCGCGCAGCCTCGCCGCCTTCGACGACGCTCGACTGATCGGCACCTACGAAAGCTTCGCCGCCCAGCTCGCGCTGCCCGGCGGCGCCTGCGTCCCGGCCAACGCGGTCACCGCCGTCTCGGTGCTGCCGACCTACCCGCCGCGGCGCGCTCACCCGCATGATCACCCACGATCTGCACGCGGCCACGCTACGCGGCGAGGTGGCCAGCATTCTGATCGCCGCCGAGTACCCCATCTACGCCCGTTTCGGCTTCGGTCCCGGCGTAGACCACGCCGCGTTCTCCCTCGACACCGCGTCCGCCACGTTCACCACCAGCTCGCCTGGCAAGGTCGACCTGGTGGAGCCCCACCAGTTGCGCGAGGTCGCACCCGCGATCTTCGAGCACTTCCGGCGCACCTACCCCGGTCAGATCGACCGACGGCCTTTCAACTGGGACACCCGCCTCGGTCTGCGCCCGACTCCGTGGCGCACCGCCGACCAGCGCCCGCGCTGCGCGCTGTACACCAGCCCGGGTGGCCAACCCCAGGGCTATCTCCTGTACGACGTCCAGGGCGATTGGACGCATCACGTGCCGAGCGGCAAGCTCGACGTCGAGGAGCTCGTGACGGTTTCTGGCGAGGCCTACGTCGGGCTGTGGCGCTACATGGCCGAGATCGACCTCGTCTCCCAGATCAGCGCTGACATGCGTCCAGTCGACGAGCCGCTGCGCTGGATGCTCACCGACGCACGGCGGGCACTGCGGCAGACCGTGCGCGCGGACTTTTTGTGGCTTCGCCCCCTCGATACGCCCCGCCTGCTCGAGGCCCGCCGCTATGCGGCCGACGCGCGGCTGCTCTTCGAGGTCGACGATCCACTCGGCCTGGCCGGCGGGCGCTTCACCCTGGAGGGTGGTCCGCTGGGCGCCAGATGTCGAGCCACCGATGCCGCGCCCGAGGTGCGTCTGAGCATGTCGGCGCTGGGCGCGCTCTCGCTGGGCGGCGTCTCGCCTCGCGCGCTGCATGCCGCCGGCCAGCTCCAGGAAGACACGCCAGGTGGCATCGACGCCCTGGAACGTTTGTTCCACTGGCCAATCACGCCGTGGTGCAGCACGTTTTTCTGACCACGGCGTTTCAAGGCACGCCGCCAACAGTGCTTCCTCTCGGGTCTCGCTGGCGGCACATCCAGAGGAGGTCTGCAACCAGAACCGTTCCATCGGATGTGCCGAGGGCATTCCCAAATGAGCCATCACGGCGGGAACCCACACGTCACGACCGTCGACGAGCGACCAGCCTCGCATCCAGCGGAGCGGCTGGTTTGGATCCCAGGCCATGAGAGGAAAGCCGAGAGCAGCAGTTTCCGAAACCGCGCAGCACGCCGCATCGGTGAGGTCGAGTGCATCCGGACCAACATCTACCGCGGAGCCGGTCAGCCACCGGCGATCATAGACGGCCGCGGCCGGCGTCAGCGTTCGAGCGCCTCCATCACCGCGATGCGAGCCGAGACGTCCGGGTCGGCATGGCAGCCGATCCCATTGAGTTCCCTACCGAAACGCCTCGGTGACGGCGTCTCGCGAAGCACTCCCACCTCACCGAGACGTGCCAACGTCACGGTATCCGTCGACCTGGTGAGCCCCGAGCCGAGCCGTTCCAAGCGGGATATCACCCCACCAACCGGCGAGATGAGACGGCCCAGCCGGCCGTCGAGCTCCAAGGCGGCACTTTCCCTCACACCAGAGAAGACCCCGTCATCCAGGTCGTGGATACGAGTCGAGCTCACAGCCCAGCCCGGGTCTCCAGGTGGCACCAAGTCAGAGAAGGGGCCGTTCGGGCATCAGTCCGACGGCTCCCGAGGTGCAGATGTGGGCATCATCCGGTCCGCCGTTCACCCGATCTGTGCGGCGTCCGCTGACCTCGGGTTCGGTTCGGTCTCGCCCGGGGAATGCGTTTGCTATCGGAGTATCCGCGGCAGCCGGAAGTGGGGGGAGGGATTGTTGCCGCCAAACCAGGTGATCGCAGAGATCTGCGGGCCCTCCAGGGTGACGTCGGGGTGCCGAGAAATTCGCCGCTCGACTTCCCTCGCCGCGAACGCCTCAACACACGAAACACCCACAACCCAAACCAGGACAACCAAGATGGGAAAGATCGTGGTCAGCCAGAATGTCTCGATCGACAGCGTCGTCGAGGACCCGACCGGCGAGGACGGGTTCAGGCACGGCGGCTGGTCTCGACAGTTCATTGGCCAGGACTGGGAGGCGTGGACGAAGGTCGAGCTCGCCGAGGCACAGGTGCCGAGGCCCTGCTGATTGGTCGGCGTAGCGACGAGTACTTCGGGAGACGGTCGTCATCCCAGAGCGGCGAATTTGTGGACAGGTTGAACAGCCTGCCCAAGTACATCGTGGCCTCGACCCTCGAAGATCCCAAATGCCCGGAGTGACCTCCTCCAGAGACCCCTCGCACCCCTCGACTGCGTTTCGCAGGTGGTTCTGGTTGTGACCGTCCCCGGCGGAGAGCTGACGGTCACCCACCTCGAGGAGGAGCGGCACAAGCTCCGCCGCTAAGGGGAGCCCCGGTCGCGGTCATCGACACGACGCCGTGACGTCCACGTCCAGGCATCCGGTACCGCGCCTGGGATCACTCAGCCCCAAGCCGGCGCGTTACCCCGGCCAGCGGCAGCTCATACCAGCATTCGCCGGTCACGCTGCTGTGACGCAGCCAGCGATAACGCTTGTGCGCAGCCTGGGCGCTGACTCCCAACGCCTCGCCGATCTCCGCCCAGGTCGCACCCAGCTCCGTCGCCGCAGCCACCGCCAGCTCCCGGTCGGCTTCCGTCTCGGCCAGGCGAACGGTCAACGCCGCAATCTCTCGAGTGGGGAACGCCGCACCACAGCCATCAACCTAGGTTGATCCGATCTGTGATTCAACTATGGTTGATCGAGCCTGTGCAAGAACTGCTGATCGCCACCAACCCCGACGCCGACTCCACCCTCGCCTACCTGCTTCGGGTGCCTCTCGGCGAGGGCATCGTGTTACGAACGGCGGGGACCTGGCCGCGCACCAAAGCCCTGTACTGCTACCCGGTCCCGCCGTCGAGTGGCCAGATGATCCCGATATCGTCGAGCGGATCCCGCTGAACTCCTGTGTGCGCCGTGGAGCGGCGGTCGACATAGTCGCAGCACGGTTCCGGGAGAACCGCTCCCAGCTGGTCTTCACCACGGCCCGGGGCCGAGACGCCGTGTTCTGGCAGTCCCCTCGCACCCGCAAACAGGCCCGCCCCCAGGTCAGCCTGCCCAGCGCCCGGGCCGCGGGGATCACCGAGCTGGAGATCATCGTCGACGCCCACGAGCGTTACGCCTACCGCTTCGCCGGTCAGCGAGTGCGCACCACCAGCCGGGGTCTGCCCTGCGGCGACTACGGCATCATCCTCAACGGTGCCCTCGTCGCCGCGGTGGAGCGCAAATCCCTGCCCGACTTTATCGGCAGCCTAACCAGCGGCCGGCTCCGCTACGCCCTCGGCGAGCTCGCCGCCCTGCCCCGAGCGGCGGTGGTGGTCGAGGACCGCTACTCGCAGATCTACAAACAGGACCGAGTCCGACCCGCGCTCGTCGCCGACGGGATCGCCGAATGCCAGGTCCGCTGGCCCAACATCCCGATCGTGTTCTGTGAAACCCGCAGCCTGGCCGAAGAATGGACGTACCGCTACCTGGCCGCCGCCCACGCCTGGGCATCCAGCGAGCCCGCAGCCATCGAACGGATCGGCGAGCACCCAGCCCTGCGGCCTGTCCCCGAAGTCCGGACTGGTCCATCCCCGGCCGACATCCGCGACTGGGCTCGCCGCAACGGCCTCCACGTTCCCAACCGGGGACGGATCCCGGACGTTTTCCGCCAGGCATGGGAACGCTCCATGAGCCCACCTGCCACCTGACATCCCACTTCCCCCGATGCGCTTGGATGCCTACTGCTCAGCTCCGGGAAGATCACCCGTGTAATTGCCGGCTCGGTGGCGGTTATCAGAGCGACTGTCGCCACTCATTTGCGCCCGATCACCTCATCCTCCGCGCTCGTCGTTTGACAGGCGGGGGAGCCTTCATAGCGCCCAATAAAACGGGTGCCGCCACCCCCGAGACGACACGGTCAAGCCGTCAGAGAGCGTGCGGTCACCGCTGATCGAGCCGCTCACCCAACAGGAGCGGGTCATCCTCGGCCAGCTCGCCGGTCACCGCACCTATCCTGAGATCGGTCAGGAGTTGTTCATCTCCCGGCCCACGGTCAAGCCGCACGTGTCGCGCATCTATCGCAAGCTCGGCGTTACCGGCCGCTCAGGCGCGGTCGAGGCCGCCACCGCCCCGGGGCTCATCGGGGTCTAATCCCGGGGCGCGCCCAACGGCGCACCAGGCCGCGAATCACCCGATCCGGGCGACGACGACCCATCCGTCGTGGCGTCCCGCGGCCAAATCGGCCCATCAGACCGATGTCCGGTCCGGGCGTTGTGACGTTTGCTACCAGGAGTGATTCCCGCTGGCGGGGGTGACCCTCCAGGTAGCACCCGGCAAAAGATCCGGAGCGTCAAGAAGGAGTCCGGCAATGGCGCACTACGAAAGCAACGTCGACGCTCGACACGCAAGCGTGGTGTGGTGGTATCGGAGACACCTCCGGGCGGTCCGGGCTTCGAGGCCGAAACTTCGGCCACACGGCGGCGGCCCTGGTCGGGCTCGTCGTGGGCTTGGTCGGCGCCGTGGTGGTGGCCGCGCCAGTGTCGGCGACGGCCACCACCCCCGCTTCGTCGTGCAGTTTCGCCACCGCCGGTTCGGGCCCGTAGGCCAGAACCCTGTGCTGGACCTTCCTGGCGTCCGGTCTGGAACACCCCAACTTCGTCCGACTGGTTAGCGAGCTCAGTGCCACCGGACCCGAGCGGCTCGCCCAAGCGGCCCCGGCCCTGTCGGCCTGATCATGGGCCATCCCGTCGACGGGTGGGGTCGGACTCCCAAACGGCCCCATCCGAGCTCTTGATCATTTACGGACGATCAACAGGTCCGATAGTTGTGCGCTTCAGGACGGGGTTCCGGGGGATGAGGTGACCCAGTCGGCTCCTGACCAGGCCCGGAAGGCAGCGACCGCGTCGTCAAGGGTCGGAAAGAAGTGGGCCGGATTTATGGTCCGGTCCAGACCGTAGCGCTCGATCTTGGCGCGCACCGGGTCCTTCATTTCCGCGAATACCAGGCTGATGCCACGCTCGTTGAGCGCCTCGTCGAGATCCTCGAGCATGTCCGCCGCCGTGGTGTCGACGTCGGTGATCGGCTCCGCCGTTACGATGATCCACGCGGGTGGCGGCGAGGTGGCGGCTAGTTGGCGGATGTGTTCTCGAAAGGTGCGGGCGTTGGCGAAGATAAGGGGGGCATCGAAACGGTAGATGGCGCATCCGGGCAACCGTTCGGCCTGGGGGTAGCTGCGCCGGTCGTGGTACCCGCTGAGTCCCGGCACCCGACCCAGGCTGGCCTGGTAGGGCCACCACAGCCGCCGGAACACGTTGGCGACGGAAAGCACCACAGCGAGGGCGATCCCGGCCAGGACGCCGAGCAGGGCGACCCCCAGAAAGGCGGCCATCGACAACCAGAATTCGGGCGGGCGCTGACGAAACAGGCGAAGGGTGCCCGGGATGTCGGCCAGAGAGATGGCGGCGGCGATCACGACGGCGGCCAGGGTCGGTTGGGGCAAGTTGCGGAGCAGCCCGGGGGCGGCGAGCAGGATCAGGATGATGGCGGCCGCGCCGACCAGCCCGGTCACCTGGGTCTTGGCGCCGGACTGGGCGGCCACCGCTGTCCGCGATCCGCTGGTCGAGACGGGGAAGCCCTGGAAGAAGCCGGCTGCGATGTTGGCGGAGCCGATGCCGATCATCTCTTTGTTGCCGTCGATTTCGTCTCCGCTGCGAGCCGCGAAGGATGAGGCGGTGGAGATGGTGTCGGCCAGGGACACCACCGCGATCCCGAAGGCGCCACCGACCAGCAGCCCGAAATCGGCGAGCTGCACATGCGGGATGGTGAAAGGCGGAAACCCGCGCGGCAAGCTACCCACCAGCGAGACGTCATGGGCTGCCAGGTCGAACACGCGAGCGGCGATAATCGACAAGACCACGGCGACCAGCACGCCGGGAACCTTCGGTAACCACCGCTGGAACACCAGGATCAACACCAGCCCGAACACCCCAACGGCCAGGGCGGCCCCGACCGTGTCTCCCTGGGAGAGCCCCTTGAAGAAACCGCGCACCTCGGCGATAAAGGTGTCACCCGAGGTGGAGAACCCGAACAGTTTGGGCAGTTGGCCGACCACGATGGTGAGCGCCAGGCCGTTCATGTAGCCGATCATGGTCGGCTTGGAGAGGAGGTCGGCGACGAAGCCCAGCTTGGCGATCCCGGCCAGGGCGGTTAGGGCCCCGACCAGGATGGCGAGCATCGACGCCAGGGCTATGGCCCGATCCGGATCGCCGTGGGCGCCGACGAGCGGCAGGATGGTGGCGGCGATCATGGGACCCAGAGAGGAGTCCGGCCCCAGCACCAGGATCTTCGAGGGGCCGAAGAGGGCGTAGCCGACGAGGCACAGGATGGACGTGTATAAGCCCGTGATCGCCGGCAGTCCCGCCAACTCGGCGTAGGCCATGCCCTGGGGTACCAACAGCGCGGTCAGGATCAACCCGGCGGCGAGGTCCTTCGGCAGCCAGCGTCTCTGGTAGGCGCGCAGCATGGCCACACCGGGAACCCAACCTGACACCCAGGCCATGACAGCCGATCGCCGATGACCGGCGACCTCCGTCACGCCCCTCCCCAAAAACGACGGAAGCGGGCCGTCGCCTCGTCGGTCGAGCGGGCTCCCCGCCCGGCCCCTGCCTCCCCCATCGCGGCGTCAGAAGATCGTCGGGATGGTGCGATAGGGCGTGCTGGGCTCGGTGTAGTCGCCCGGCTTTTGCCGCTTGGGCAACGTGATATCGCGGTGCTCCAGTGGCTCGTAGTCGGTCTGGCTGAGCAGATGGGTGATGACGTTGAGCCGGCCTCGGCGCTTGTCATCGGTATGCGCCACAAACCAGGGCGCCCAGGCCGTGTCGGTGGCGGCAAACATGTCGTCCCGAGCCCGGGAGTAGTCGTACCAGCGGCTGTACGACTTCAGGTCCATGTCGGAGAGCTTCCAGATCTTGCGGGGATCATTGATACGGCTCTCCAGCCTCCGGGTCTGCTCCTGCTGGCTCACCTCCAGCCAGTACTTCACCAGCACGATCCCGGAATCGACCATGGCTTTTTCCACCGCCGGCGTCGCGCTCAGGAAGAACGACACCTGCTCGGGAGTACAGAATCCCATGACCCGCTCCACCCCGGCCCGGTTGTACCAGCTTCGATCGAAAATGACGACCTCCCCGGCCGCGGGGAGATGGGGGATGTACCGTTGCAGATACATCTGTGACTTCTCCCGGTCGGTGGGGGCGGGCAGGGCGACCACGCGGAAGACGCGGGGGCTCACCCGCTCGGTGATCGCTTTGATGGTGCCACCCTTCCCGGCGGTGTCTCGCCCTTCGAACACGATGCAGACCTTCGCCCCTGACGTCTTGACCCATTCCTGCAAGGCCACAAGTTCGCCGTGCAGTTTGCGGAGCTCTCGCTCGTACTCCTTCAGCTTCATCGTCCTGATCCGCCGGTCCGGGTCGGATCTTGCTGGTCAGCGACGATCACTCTGCGGTGGGGCTTGGCGTCTTTCTTCATGTCGTCGCCTCCTATCAGCACGGCCGGATGGTCCAAAACTTCTCGAAGAAGTGCCAGCGGAAAGTTCTCGCGCTGGCTACGCACCATTGCGCAGTCGGGCCCGAGAAAGCATGTGGGTTCGTCGCCGGGCCAGGAACTTGCCGAGCTCCCACAGGCCGAGCAGGACGAGGGGTGGGATGAGCGTCCAACGGAACTCTTTCATGCTGAGGTCGGTGGTGCCCAAGATGCGCCGCAGGGCGTCCATCTGGGTGGTCAGCACGACCAGGATGAACTCGCCGAGGGCCGCGTAGTTCATCTGCTTGCTGTCGAAGGTGGAGGTGGTAAAGACGGTGGCCGTTTCGCTGCGGCACTCGAAGGCGGCCACGATCATCATCAAGGCGAAGGACGTGAACGCCATCGAGGTACCGACTTGTACGCTGCCGAAATGCCCTTTACCGAGCTGGATCAGGCTCAGGGTAGCGACGGTCATGGCCAGCCCGACCAATCCCACGGTGATCAGCAACGGCCGGGTTAGCACCGACTCACCGCGCGGCCGCGGGGTTCTGGCCATCAACCCGGGGGTCTCCTGGTCAAATCCGAGGGCGAACCCGAAGGGGGCGTTGACCACGAAGTGGATCCACAGCACCTGGGCCGGGGTGAAGGGCTCGCCGCCGGCGATGTTGAAGATGGTGGCCCCCAGGAAGGACAGCACGAAGGCCACCAGCAGCAGCAGCACGAAGCGGATGTACTTGGTCAGGTTGTCGTAGATCTTGCGGCCCTGCTCGACGGCGTAGACGATGGTGGCGAAGTTGTCGTCGGAGAGGACCATGCGCCCAGCGTTCTTGGCCACGTCGGTGCCGCTGCCCATGGCGATACCGATATCGGCGGCCTTGATGGCGGGGGCGTCGTTGACGCCGTCGCCGGTCATGGCCACCACGTCACCTTTTTTCTTGAGGGTGTCGGCCAGGAGCACCTTGTGCTCGGGGGCTACCCGTCCGACCACGCCGATGTCGTCGATGCGGGCCAGGCGCTCCTCTTCGGTGAGCGCCGCGAAGTCGGCGCCCAGGACGGCCTCGCCGGGGATGCCCAGCTGGGTGGCGATGGCCGCCCCGGTGGTGACGTCGTCGCCGGTGACCATACGGACGCGGATGTGGGCGGCCTGGGCGTCGGCCACCGCCGCCTTCGATTCGTCGCGGGGCGGGTCGACCATGGCGACCAGGCTGGTCATCTGCAGATCGGTGACATAGGCCAGCAGATCGCCGGCCGGGTCGAATTCCGCCGGGTCCAGGTCGCGGACCGCCGCCGCCATCACCCGTCGGCCCTCGCCGGCCATTCGCTCCAAATGCGTCTGGGCTCTCGCGGCCAGCTCCTTATCCCAGGGGATGGTCTGGCCGGCCGACAGGGCGGTGGCGGCGCGGCTCATGACCGCTGGGGCCGCGCCCTTCACGAAGCAGCGCACCACCGGCGACCCCGACGCACCCACGGCGGTGTTGAACGTGGCCATCAGCTTGTAGGTCGGATCGAACGGTAAGGTGGCCTGCCGGGACAGCTGCCGTCGGGTCCCTTCCAGGTCTACGCCGGCCTTGGCTCCCAGCACCAACAACGCCCCCTCGGTCGGGTCGCCGACCACCTTGCCGTCCACGAGCTGGGCGTCATTGGCGACCAGGTAGGGCAGGATGGCCTCCTCGATCGATTCCACGCTGCCCACGGGGTGCTCGACCCTGCCCTCCAGGTTGTAGCCGCTGCCGCTAATGGTGAACTGGTTGGCGGGGGCGATGACCTCCACCGCGGTCATCTGGTTCATGGTCAGCGTGCCGGTCTTGTCCGAGTTGATAGCCGAGGTAAACCCCAGGGTCTCCACCGACGGCAAGTCCTTGACGATGGCGTTGCGTTTGGCCAACTCCACGCTGCCCATCGACAGGATCACCTGGGTCACGGTGGGCAGCGCCTCCGGGATGGCCGCAATGGCCAGCGACACCGCTGACACGAACAGGGCGTCCCAGGCCCGGCCCCGGTAGCGGCCGAAGGCGAACATCACAATCATCGTCACCCCCGCCGCGGCTGCGATCCACAAACTCAAGACGTTGAGCTCCCGGGTCAACGGCGACTGCTCCTTGGCTGTGGCCGTCAGCAGCCCGGAGATCCTGCCCAACTCCGTGCCCGCTCCCGTCGCCGTCACGATCATGATGCCGCTGCCGTGCGTGACAGGCGTGTTCATGAACGCCATGTTCGACTGGTCCCCGGGCCCCAAACCCTCCCCCGACAAGGCGCCTGACTCTTTGGCCGCCGGTGTGCTCTCGCCCGTCAGTGCCGACTCGTCGATCTGCAGCGAATGCGCAGCCACAATGCGACCATCGGCGGGCACCTGATCGCCGGCCGCGACCAACACCACATCACCCACTACCAGCTGCTCGGCAGAGATCTCGGCCTCCACCCCGTCGCGGCGCACCCGGGCCGTCGCCTTCATCATCGACTTGAGCGCGTTCATGGCGCTCTCTGCCTTGCCCTCTTGGCGCAAACCCACCACCGCGTTGAACAAGGTCAACAGGATGAGCACCACGGCAGTGCTCCACTCCTTGATAGCCAGCGACACGATGGCAGCCACCGACAAGATGATCTGCATGTAAGCCCGGTACTGATCGATGAACCGGCGCCAGCCTGGGATGGATTTCTCCTCCGGCAGCGCGTTAGGACCATTCGCCTTTAGCAACTCAGCCGCGCGGGCGGCAGACAGACCGATTCCCGGATCAACGTGGAATCGTGCTGCTATCTCCTCGGCCGAAAAGGAGTACCACATGATGCCGGTCGTTTCTTCGATATCGCCGGCCTGGGCGCTCAGAGCCAAATCACGCACCTTTCTTCTGTGCGACCGGGGGACCAGTAGAGACAAGGGACCAGGGCCCCACAGCATATGCGTGTCGCTTTGCTCAAGGTCAGTCCGACCGGGCTGGGGAGTCTCGAGCCCTCATCGCGGGACCAATCGTAAGGACCGACCGGGAGCATCGTTTGCGCGACGCCGTCGGGGGGTTTGCAACAACAGCCAACGTCCCCACGGCGTCCCACCGTCGGCGCAACGACAGAATCGGCTGTGAAGCACCCCCGCTGCGGAACATGTTCTCGGTTCCTAGTTGGGTTGCTGGTCGGGGAGGGTCTGGGTGGATTGTTGGCCCTGGTGGGTGATGACCAGTGGGATGCCCTGGTTGGTGTTGGTCCAGTTACCGAATAGGAGCTGGTCCCGGTCACCGCCGGCTAGGGGTATGGCTTGGTGGTTGAAGACTTGGACGCCTTGTGGGCTGGAGCGGGTCATCTTCAGATTCACGTTCGACGTGGTGGCCGCGCCGACGGATTGCAGGTTGAGGCTGCCGCCTTCGGGAGGAAGGCCCAGGTTGAGGGTGCTACCGGGCTGGTCGGAGATACCAGCGAGTTGGAAGGAGTAGTCGGCCCGGTTGTCGGAGACGCCGAGGGTGAGGGTGGGGGTCTCGGCGCGGGAGGTGGTGTAGCTGAGCTGGGTGGCGTCGGGTTCTATCACCAGGCTGTCCTTGTCTCCGGGCCGGATGGGGATCGGGCCGACTGAGAGGTCGTAGCTGGGACCAGTGATGGCGAGCGTCTCGGCGTCCGGGGTGCGCAGGCCGGTGCCGTCGAGGGTGACCGTGTATTTGACATCTGCGGGCACGAAGAAGTCCGGGGCGATGTTGTCGGTCCAGTCCCCGCCCGAGATGACCTGCTCGACTCGAGCGCCCGGGATTTGGTTGACCAGGTTGCCGTTGATGTAGCCGAGCCGGTGTCCGGCGTCGTCGGTGACCACGAAGCTGGCATGCTCGGTAGTGCTACCCATGAGCGAGATCTCTTCGGTGTTGTCGCCGGCCTTTGCCGTCCCTGTGGTTGGCTGCTTGGCGCAAAACGGACACGGTTGGGTGCCCAACCCCGGCGAGGTGGGGAACAGCGAGATGGTCTTGGTTTGGGCGTCCCCCTCGTAGACGGAGTTCGGTACGCCGGGGTTGACGGCGGCGTCGTAGGTCCAGGTGTTGGCCTTGGTGTCGAAGCTGATGGCCCGGGATTGGCCCGGCCAGTTGTTGTCATAGATCAACACCTGGAACGTTCCGGCCCCTTTGTTGTCCACCGCATACGGGGTGACGGCGTGGCCGCCGCTGCCGTCGCGCTTCCACAAGGCGATGGTGTAGGTCTGCGAGGGGTGGGGCTTGAGCACCTGCCGGAGCTTGTCCAGGATCTGGTCGGGGCTGCCCGTGATCCGCTCGGCCTGCACCGACTGGAGGGTCTGCAGCGCCCAGTCGTAGGCGATGGTGCGCTGCAAGGTCTGGTTGTTGTCGATAGCCAAGCCGGTGGCGGCGGCCGCCCCCAGGGTGTTGACGTTCACCTTCCCCTGCCACACCAGCTCGGACAGGACCGAAAAGCCGTAGCAGTGACCGCCGGACATGGCCTGGTTGGTGTCGTTCAGCCACGCCTGGGCTTCGGGGATCAGGTCGCAGCGGCGCAGCTGGGCATCGGCGCACACCCCGTCGCCGAACAGCTTCTGCACGTCCGCGGCGGTCAAGTTGACAGGGACGGCTCCAGTCGAGAGCTCTGCCCCGTAGTTCTGGAACGGCAGACCGTTTATGGGAGTCCGGAACCCAGAATCGGCGACCGTACCGAGCGGGGTGCTCGGCGACGAACCGCCACACCCCGCCGCCACCACCAGCGACAGGGCCACCCCCGCTACGCCCGGACCTGCCCAACCTCTGATCATGCTTTCCCCCCGCGTCGAGCTTCACCGGCCAGCCGACCTGCCGCTGGACCGAGACTACCCCTGATCACGACTGGTTCACCAACTAAGGACAGCCCTGTCGAGCCGTGAAATAGCACGGAAGCATGGTCGAGGGGGTCGCCTTTTACCCTGTTCTTCTGGTGGTCAATACACTTCCTGCTGGGGGGCAGGGAATCGTGGCGGGGAGTCCCACCGGCTGCCATCGCTACCGCATTTCTCTGGATCGGATCGGAAGCGGGGCAAGGCAACTGACCATGGCAGGAGATGTTCCTGCCTCGCCGTCCGATCCGTCCTCGAGTCGTGGCCGAGGTCGGCTATCACACCATCGAAGAGCGGGGTTGCTCAACGGTGGAAACGCCCTGCGGTTCCAGCCCGAACGGTTATCCGGGTGGCTGCAACGCCAACCGACTGGATATGCAGAAGGTGTGGAGACCGTGTGGAGATGATGTGGAGGCCGGATAACTGGTGCCATTGACGACGTCACGGGATCCTGGACGCCGACCGCCGGCCGTGCCGGGACGCCCTTGGATCTCGGCAGCTTGTGGTTCAAGTGCAACTGGGCGTCGGGCGGGATGATCTCCCCGCGCTTGCCGCACAGGGTGGGCAGGGTGGCGACGAACGCCATTCGCAGCCGACGCCAACAGGCGGTCCACAGGTCAATGCCTACTCTGGCAGGGCGTAGTCGCTCGCCTGCGCGCTCACCGGCAGGCTGCGGGAAGGAAGCACCTGCATCCGTACCAACCCCTTGGGCCCGAGCGGCTTCGGTGGACGCACACCGATTGTGTGCGCCCACTCGATATTGTCTGCCAATTACGAGATCAACTTGATCCGACGGCTGATGCGCCTAATGCGCCTACTGACTGGCTTCATCGTGAGATCACCCCCTTCCGCTTGTCGGGGCGGCCAATACGGCGAAACCCGCGGGCCGCAAGATGAATCAATTGGGCGGTGCCGCCCAGGACGAGGGGCGCCACGAAGAGTCCGGCCCCTATGGCACCGAGCCAGGAGGTCTCGAAGGCGTCACGCGCCAGGGGCCCTAACTCGTTGGTGACTCCGACCCCGGATGGGGGCATCGTGGCCTTCAGAGACTGGGGCACGGTGATCGCCAATCAGGCGTGACGATTACCTGTACCGACGCCGCGCTGAGCCCCGGTCCGATCGACCTCAACCTCAGTTTCATGACCTACGGATGGAATGGAGGCGGTGGCTCCGTCACACTTAGTGCCACCTCCGCCACTCCGGACCCAAACACTGCCAACAACGCCGCCACGGGCACCATCATTTTCCACTGCGTGGGTCCCAAACCTTGCATGCCCAAATGGTGACCCCGCACGGTCTTCGGCAATGAGCCTCCTACCGGCGGACGCCACACGGGGCGTCCTGGATCATGAGGAGGTGTCGATCACCACCCGGCCGCGGGTCTGACCGGCGAGGATGGTCTCGGCGAGCTCGGGGACCTTCGACATCGACTCGACAGTCGTCATTTCCTCGAGTAGCTCGATCGGCAGGTCGCTACCCAGCCGTCGCCACGCCTGATCCCGGAGCGCCCGCGGACACATCACGGAGTCGATCCCGAGCAGTGACACCGCTCGCAGGATGAAGGGGAGGACCGTGGTCGGAAGGTCGTTTCCTCCCGCCAGGCCACACGCCACAACCGCCCCCCGGTACCGGGTCTGGGCGAGCAGCGTGGCAAGGGTCTGGCTTCCCACGGTATCGATGCCGCCCGCCCACCGTTCCTTGTCGAGCGGCCGGCCGGGCGTCGCCAGTTCATTTCGGTCGATAACCCCGGTTGCTCCCAGGTTACGAAGATAGCCGGCAGCCTCCGCCCGCCCAGTCGACGCGGTGACCGCATGGCCCAGCTTGGCGAGGACGGCGACCGCGATGCTGCCGACGCCGCCGGCTGCACCGGTGACGACGACCTCACCGTCTCCAGGCTGCAGGCCCGCGCCTTCGAGCGCCAGGACGCAAAGCATCGCCGTGAGTCCCGCGGTGCCGACGGCCATGGTCTGCTGCAGGGTCAGCCCAGGTGGCTTTGGCGTCAGCCACTCCGAGCGGACGCGCTGGCGTTGGGTGAAGCCTCCAGGATGTACTTCCGAGAGCCCCCACCCGGTCAGGACGACCTCATCGCCCCGCTTCCATTGCGCCGAGTCGGACGACACGACCACACCCGCAAGGTCGATCCCCGCCACCATCGGGAAGCTGCGCATGATCCGACCTTTGCCAGTCACGGCCAGACCGTCTTTGTAGTTGAGCGATGACCACGCCACGTCGACGGTCACGTCGCCTTCAGGCAGCTCCTGGTCGCTCAGCTGCCCAAAGGTTGCGGGCCCGGGCTCGGACGCGTAAATGGCGGAGTACGTGGACACAACGGATATCTAGCACCCCAACCGATCGACAGCAACCTGTTGCCCTGGTGCGGGCCGGGGGCTCAGCGTTCCCCACGAATCGATTCTGCTCATTTGCCGCCACGAAAGCCGGCCTCATCGCGGAAACCAAGGCTGCGGCTCTGGAGCATCGAATGAACACCACCTTGTGGTTCAAGCTTGACGACGTCACCAAGCGGTGGGGAAGCAAAAGCGACCAAGGTCGATGTCCCTGAGACCAGTCCCCGACCGGCATTTTGGATGCCCTGGCCCGCCAGATGTCCGCTGAGCCCAGCCCGCGGGGCGGTCGCAACCGAGGCGGAAGGCACCAAGTCGGCCGCGATCGCAGTGGCTGAGGGCCAGAAACAGGCAGCCGTCCGGCCGCCGAGGGGCGCCGCCAAGCGGCCGTCGTGAAGGCCGAAGGGTTGGCGCTGGCGCTCGAACCAGATCTCACCAGTCCGCGAAGGGATTCGACGCCAACACGATGGTGAAAGGGTCGGTCTAGCGCTCGGGCGGTGGCTCAGCCGGCCGTTCGGAGGGCCGGCCCGGTCTGCGCCGGCGGCCTCGACCAACACGGGCGGCACGGCCGGGTCGTCATCTCCTCAGGTTTGTGCCAGCAGTTGCTCGTAGAGGGCGCGCGTCGCCGGGCTGGGTGAAGCGCCGAGCTGGTCGCGCAGGCAGTCGCAGAGCTGACCGTAGACCTGGAGGGCTTCGGCCACGTTGTCTTGGGCGACGAGGGCTTGGATGAGGTAGCGGTAGCCACGCTCTCGCAAGGGGGCGACCCGGACGAGCTGACGCCCGGCCCGCACAGCGCCGTCGAGCTCGGTGCCTCCGATGCCCAGCTCCGTGGCCGCGTAGGCCTCCAGGGCTCGCAGGTGGAGCACGGCGAGCTGGTGGCGGACCTCGTCGATCCAAGGAGCGTCCTCGCCGGGCAGGAAGTCCCGCTCGGCTACGAACAGCGCGGCCAGTACCGGTCCCCAGGCTCGCGTCCATTCCTTCTGAGCCACGGCGGACTCCGCTCGATGGATGGCTTCGACGGCCGCTTCGAGATCCACCCAGGCGTCCGGCAGGCACAAGCGCAACGTGGAGCGCCCCTCGACCGCGTCCGCGCCGAACACCCGTCGCAGTTTGGACAGAAGAGGATTCAACCGGGCATCCACCGCTGCAGGGTCGGGTTCTCGCCACAGGGCCTCCGCCAGCTGGTCCCGCGGCACCGGCCGATGCCGGTTGACGGCCAGGTAGGCGAACAAGAGGCGTCCTTGGCGGCCGGGCAGGCGGCCCTCGAGACGGTCGCCGTCGCACTCCACCGCGAGCGGGCCGCACAGTTGGATGCGCAGCCGGCCGGAGGTCACCGAGGTCACCCCAACATCTTGGCAATACCATGGGCCAGCAGCCGCCCAGAGGGAGGTCCGATGGCCCAGACGATCCGATGCGAGTGCGGGTTCGTGGCCCGCGGCGACAGCGACGACCAGGTGATCGGCGTGATCCGAGGGCACATGGCGACCGACCACCCCGCGCTGCTCGACACGGTCAGTCGCGACGACCTCCTCGCTTGGATCCAGGTCGACTAACACCTTCCTCGCCAGCGCGTGACGTCGATCTCGCACGTTGAGTGATGGGATAATCACCCAGCACGTTCGGAGACCGCTACTCGGTACTGTTCGGACGCTGGCGTTCTGACTTGGTCACAGTCGGACGAAGCTCGTCTACCCAGCACACCTCCCTGGCGACAAGCGGCGCCCCGGGAAATGGTGGCGAGACCGATGCCCAAGCCCGTTCGCCTCCTCAACCCGTCGCGCCCGGACCGCCTGCCGACGGGATCATCCTTGGCGACAAGGTTTCGCCAAGGTCGCGACAACACACCTCGTTTAGAACGGCGTGATGAGCGACCACGAATGGAGAGCGCCCATGGATTCCGTACGATCCCACTCAGCGGCAACGGACCCAGCCCCGCGAGCTTCGAGCGGGTTGGCATCTCCCGAATGGCTCGCGGCTCACCTCTACGACCCCGACGTCCGGGTGGTCGAGGTGGACGTCAGCGCCGCCGCCTATGACGACTGGCACATCGATGGCGCCGTGTTGTGGGACATCTATCGCGATCTCAAGGACGCCGACTACTGCCTGGTCGACCCGGCCAGCTTGGAGGACCTTCTGCGGCGGTCGGGGATCACCCCTGAGACCACGGTGGTGCTCTACGGCTACGCGCCAGCGTTCGGGATGTGGCTTCTCGAACTGTTCGGCCACCCCGAGGCCCGGATCCTGGACTGCGACCGGAACACCTGGAGACGCGACGGCCGCCCATGGGCCAAGAACCCGCCCCACCACGAGAGGAGCCTCTACCGAATCGGCGACGAGTGCCGATCCCTCCGATCGACCCCGTCCGAGATCGAAGCCGCCATCGGCAGGCCAGGGACGACGCTGCTCGACGTCCGTTCCGGTCCCGAATATCACGGGGAGCGGTTCTGGCCGTCCGGGGGCATGGAACCCGGCGGCCGGGCCGGCCACATTCCCTCCGCGCTCCAACAGCCGATCGATGGCCTGTACAACCCCGACGGCTCGTTCCGGCCCGCTGATGATCTCCAAGCCGTCTTCTCGACCGTTGACGTCCACGGCGATGGCAAGCTGATCGCCTACTGCACCATCGGCGGGCGGGCCGCCACTGCCTGGTTCGTCCTCACCCACCTTCTCGGCCGGCCCAACGTGAGCGTGTACGACGGGTCGTGGGCCGAATGGGGCCGTCTTCCCGACACCCCGATCGTAGCAACCCAAACCACATTGAACAACAAGGAGGAACCCGTACCCGGACTGATCCGAAAGAGCCTGAACGACCCCGAAGAGGTCCGCCCCTTCCAACACGGGGCGTGCCAGCTCGAAACTGGTCAACCTTGACGGCGGACCGGTCGGCCGGGCCACCTTCCAGCCCGGCTGGCGGTGGTCCGAGCATCTCAAGCCGATCGCCAAGACCGACAGCTGCCAGGCCGCTCACACCGGCTACTTCGTCTCCGGGCGGATGAAGGTGGTCATGGAAGATGGCGAGGAGATGGAGTACGGCCCTGGAGACTTCGCCATCATGGCCCCCGGACATGATGCCTGGATCGTCGGCCACGAGCCGTGCGTGGTCATCGACTGGCAAGGCTTCGCCGACTACGCCAAACCGGCCGCCCCCTAAGGCAGCCCGCATCCCGTCCCCTCAATCCCAGCAGACCTTCCACATCCCCTCCACAACGAGTGCACCGCCTCCTTACACCGGCGTGCTCGGGTCTGACTCGCGCATCTCGCATTCTGCGACGCGTCGAGCAAGGGAGGCAGCACTGAAATGACCGACGTCCGCACCAACCGCTTCGAATTGCCGGGCTTCAGCGGGACACTGGTCCATCCCGGCGACCAGGGCTACGACGAGGCCCGAACCGTGTTCAATGCGATGATCGACCGTTCGCCAGCCCTCATTGCTCGTTGCGCGACGGCCCAGGACGTCGCCGCCGCCTTAAACCTGGCGCGCGAACGGAGTCTTCCGTTGTCCGTCTACGGCGGGGGCCACGGCGTGACCGGATCAGCCGTCTGCGAAGGGGGCGTCTGCGTCGATCTCCGACCGATGAAGCAAATCGACATTGACGTCATCGCCAGGACGGCCCGGGCCGAGGCCGGCCTGACCTGGGGTGAGTTCGATGCGGCGACCCAGGAACACGGCCTGGTCGTGACCGGCGGACGCGTGTCGAGCACAGGTATTGCCGGCTTGACCCTCGGCAGCGGCAGCGGCTGGCTGGAACGCAAGTTCGGATTTGCCTGCGACAACCTGATCCAGGCTGAAGTCGTCACCGCCGATGGGCGCCAGATTGTCGCTTCAGAGAGCGAGAATCCCGACCTCTTCTGGGCTTTGCGCGGTGGAGGCGGCAACTTTGGTGTAGTCACGGCATTCCATTTTCGCCTCTACCCCCTCGGACCAATGGTCCTTGGCGGCTTGCTGATCCATCCGCGGGAGACCGGTCACGAAGCGGCGCGCTTCTGGCGCGACTTCATGGCTGTCGCACCCGACGAAGCTGGCGGCGCACTCGCCTTCGTCACCGCGCCGGATCTACCGTTCGTCCCCGAGCCGCTGCGCGGCTTGCCGGTGGTCGCCATTGTGGTGTGCTACGCCGGCGACCCTGACGACGGAGTCCGGGACTTCGGGCCGCTCCTCGAGTTCGGACCTCCGGCTGTAAACCTGGTGCAGCCCATACCGTACGTGGCGCTTCAGCAGCTCATCGACGCCGGCAACCCGAAGGGGATGCTCAACTATTGGAGCGCCGATTTCCTCCGTGAGTTACCTGACGAAGCCATCGACACGCTGTTGGACCGGGCTCTCCAGCCAGCATCGCCTATGAGTCAGGTCATCGTGTTACCGGGGGGTGGAGCCATCGCACGCGTCACCGACGAGGCCATGGCGTTCGGCCAGCGCCAGACGCCGTGGAACATTCACTATCTGTCCATGTGGGCCGACCCTGCTGACAGCGACCGCAACATCGCGTTCACCCGGGAAATTTCCACGGCCATGAAACCGTGGATAACCGGTCGGGTCTATCTCAACTTCCTCGGCGAAGAAGGCCAAGAGCGAATTGAGGCTGGCTTTGGGCCCGCGAAGTACGCCCAGCTCCGCCGCCTCAAGGCGAAATGGGACCCGACCAACCTGTTCCGTAACAACCAGAACATCCCACCCGCCGGGTCCTGACGAATCCCTGCCACCACCGCGCGCGATGCCCTGACCTCAACGGTCCGAGAAGTCTCAGCACGCAGGCCGTGGCGCCGGGCCGCCGCCTCGCTCGGGGCGGTGGCCGAGGTCGGACAAAAGCGAGTGCGGCATGCACGTCGGCACGGGTTCAGATTCATCAGATTTCGGTGACGACAGCTCACTACGGCATGGCCCAGGATGATGTCGTGGCTGCTCCACAGCCTGGCCGGCGTACGGGTAAGCCTTGAGGACCGTGCTGCTGATACCTAACCCAGCAACAAATACGAGCAATTGACTGGAGGGAGGAGAAGTGGGCGAGCTTCTGGGCATCGGCGGATCAAGTTCCATGAGGGCAAAGTTGAGGAATTCAAGCGCTTGTCCGCCCGAGCTATGGAGATCGTGCGGACCATGGATGCTACAGGATCGGTCTCAAGCGAAATGCTGGGTGAGCCGAGCGCAGAGCTCAGAACCATGATCGCGGGTGGGGAAATCCGGCTTTTCACGCCTTTCCTGTCGATGTAGACCCCACTCGGGCCGATTTGCCGGATGCAACCCGGCGAATCACCCGGATCTGGCGATGACACATCACTCGCGTGGAAGCCACGATTCGGTTGCGGGTTATCGACCCAAAGCAGGTAGTTGTGGAAGCAAGGTTTCACCCTCTACGAAGGGAACGGCGATGACGACCACCCCGACCGAAGACGCACGGATCCGCGAGCTGCTGCTTGTCAACCTCTTCGCGGTTTTCAGCGAATTCGATCCGGAGCATCGCATGAATGCGATCGTGGCCAACTACACCAAGGACGTGATCTGGTCGAGCCCGGAAGCGACGACCCGGGTGCCACGAGGAGTTAAACCAGGGCGCCCAACGGCTGCTCGACCGGATGCCTGATTTGGTCTTCACCGTGGCGGGGCCGGTTCACGTGCTTCGTGATCTGGGCTACCTGGCGTTCACCTACGGGGTACCTCAGCGGCCGCCCGCGTCCACCGGTTACGACGTGGCGCTGGTACGCGATGGACGAATCGCCGTGTTGTACACGCTGCTGAACGGGTTCACCGACCGGGAGTGACAGGATTGATCGGCGCCGACCGTGTATGAGACGCCGATGCTCCCGCTCCAGCCTGGCCAGAGAATGAACTCCGTATCGCCCTCGAGCAGATCGTGTCCCGGCTCCATGACATCCGCATCGACTACGACGTGGAGCCAATACAATAGGCGACCGCCTCCAGTCGGACTCCTCTCGCGGTCCCGACGACCTTCACATCGCTTTGACGGCGAAAGCGGCTTCAGGCGTTTCTGGAGTCGCTTACCGAACCGGCTGCCCCGATGAGTACCGAAACAAGGATTCCCAGCGGAAACGTCCCCCAGTAGCTGAGGTGCTTTCCCAGGTTGCCGAGGAACAGCATCAGCAGGAACGTGGCCGGGAAGGTCAAGACGAGGAACAAGATGACCCCGACAATGAGCGCTCTAATCACGTTGACCTCCAATCTCCGGGTCGGAAAGATAACGGCCCGCCTAAGACAAAGGGTGGATCCTCTAGGAATCGCCTTCGACACCCTGGCGGTCTTCGCCGGGGACAACGGCCCCTAGGACATACCGCTGTGGCGAGGCACCCCCGGCTACGGGAAGCGTCCTACTTCGCCGGCGGGAAGGCAACCAACCGCCAGTCAGGGCGCAGAGAAAATGTTCCGTTGATCCTGACACTCCCCATACGCGTACTCGGCGCTCGCCCGCGTTTGCTTTCGCGGCCTCTCCGACACTGCAGAATATCGAGCTGCAGCCGGTGTTTGTGGACGCCTTGGTGGGCGGGACAGGGCTGCTTGGCCGAGCATTCCGGGGCCGGCGTTTAGGCACGTTCGGGCTTGGCCGCCCCGACTGGCGGTCTACCGACGGGCGGCAGTGCGCCTAGCCTGAGGCCCAGGGTTGTCTGCGTCGCGCCTACGACAAGGCACGGGAGACGGGCAGAAGGAGGCTGAGTGAGTATCATCGATACCGACTACCTGGTGATCGGGGCGGGAGCGGCGGGCATGTCCTTTACCGATTCGCTCATCGACGTGGATCGGGAGTGCGACGTCGTCATGGTGGACCGCCGCCACGCCCCTGGCGGCCACTGGAACGATGCCTACCCGTTCGTTCGCCTCCATCAGCCGGCCGCGTGCTACGGCGTCAACTCCAGGGATCTGGGCAACTGTCAACTCGACGAGCGTGGTCTCAATGCCGGGCTGTACCAGCAGGCCGACGGGGTGCAGATCTGCGACTACTTCCGCCGTGTGATGGACGAGCACCATGTGGCGTCAGGGCAGGTGCGGTTCTTTCCGATGTCCAACTACTTGGGACTCGACGGGCCGGATGTGGCGTTTGTCGCCACCCTTACGGGGGTGACGACGAAGGTCAAGGTCCGACGTGCCGTCGTCGACGCGCGGTATCTCGAACCGAAGATCCCCTCGAGGCACACGCCGTCGTTCGCTGTCGACCCGGATGTCCGCTGCCTTCCCGTGAATGCACTGCCCGACGTAGGAGAGCCAACGTCCGGCTACACGGTCATCGGTGGGGGCAAGACCGGCTCCGATGCGTGTACCTGGCTGCTCGACGGCGGTGTCGACCCCGACGACATCCGGTGGATACGCACCCGCGACGCCTGGATGTGGAACCGCGCCCACGTTCAGCCGCTCGAGCTTGTCACCGACACGATCGACGGTTTCTCGCACGCCGTGGAAGCATCGGCTGAGGCCGACAACATCGACGACCTGTTCGCCCGGCTTGAAGCCTGTGGCCATCTATTGCGTCTCGATCCGAGTGTCGCGCCGACCATGTACCACGCCGCCACGTTCACCGTCGCCGAACGCGAGCGTCTGCGGACCATCGAGAATGTCGTGCGACTCGGCCGCATCAAGACGATCGCCGCTGGCGAGATCCAGCTCGAACGAGGAACGACCCCGACCGACCGCAAGCAGGTGTATGTCGACTGCTCTGCGGCCGGCCTCGGCAAGGTCCCCGCTCGACCGATCTTCGAACCAGGCCGCATCACCCTCCAATGCATCAGCACGGTGCACCCCACCTTCAACGCTGCGGTCATCGGCTACCTCGAGGCCAGCCGAGGAGACGACCAGGTCGCCAAGTCCCGCCTCTCGCCCACGACTCGCTACCCCGACGCAGCGAATGACTGGATCCCGAACATGCGCGGCCAGCTGAAGTCGCTCAGTCTCTGGAACGCGCAACCGGATATGGCGGCGTGGTTGGAGTCGAGCCGCCTCAACATCGCCCGAGGCATGTTCAACAAGGCGAGCGAACCTCGGATGGCTGAAGCGATCACGAGACTCGTCACCTATTCCGAACGCGCCATCGCGAACCTGGAAAACTTTTACGCCACCCCAGCCTGACGAGAGACTGTCATCCCCTAACCGCCACCAGGCCTTTCAACTAGCCATTGACGCCCAAACGGACGTCATCTGGACCCACGCTCTCATATCACGCCGCCCGCCATGCTAACGAAATCCCTGACCCTGGCGACGGACCAGCGGGACGTAGAACAGGCCCGCGACCGAAGACCGACGTCTCGCACCCGGGCGGCCATCAGCGGGCACTTTCTCTAGAGCACAGTCGTCGGCGCCACTCAACGCTGAAACGAAGCCGATTGGGACAGAGCGTTCTTCATCACCCTGGATCGACTCATCGCCGACACGCCCTCAAAGCTCCGGCCAAGAGCTTCCCAATATCCCAATCAGCGCAGCAACCCGGAGCATCCCCCAGGTAACGCTCGGTAGGGAGGGCAGGAGCGGATGTGGGCTGTGCCCGCTCAGTTGGGCAGCCGGCCAACATCGACAGGAGGCAATGACCGCAGGTGTGAGAGAGGGGCCGTTCGGGCATCAGTCCGACGGCTCCCGAGGTGCACGTGTGGTGCATCATCCGATCCGCCGTTCATCCCATCGGCGCCGCGCGCCGCTGATCTGGCCGTTTGCACTACGAGCCGGACAACGTGTCTCGAGTCACGGGCTCCTCCGTCCTGAAGGTATCTGACGACAGTTAGCAAGGGTCTTCAACCAACCAGTTTCAACCAGTTTGGTCCACGAGACGATAGGAGAACAACCGATGAGCAGAATGCGTGCGATCATGGCCGCCAAGCGACAGCTGGCGGCTGTCGCGGTCGTGGGAGTAGGCGCCGTAACCGGGATCGCGATGAGCGCCGGGAGCCCTGCCGCCAGCGCGGCAGGAACAGCCAATCTAAGCGCCAGCCAGACCGTGTCCAACGGCCCAGCAGCGAACAAGACCACCGTCACCGATCACATCCACAACGCCGGCCCGTCCACCGCCACGAACGTCGTCGCCACCGCCCTACTCAAGACCAACGGCGGGGCGGTGTCCTACACAACCTCGAATGCGAGCTGTGAGCAGCAACCCGCCCCGAGCGGCTGGAGCTTCATGTTCACCTGCCAGCTACCTTCCCTGGCGTCGGGCCACACCTGGGAGCCGAAGTTCACCCTGACGAGCACCAAGGGGGCCCCGTTCACCCGATTCCTCAGCGTTGGCGAAGGCGGCCCGGGCGACCCCTCGCTGGCCAACAACTCCTCCACCCTGAACAGCTTCTTTGGCTCGGAGGCCGATCTGGCCCTGTCCCAAACCGCGAGCACCGGCGCCTCGAAGGGCAAGGTCACCATTACCGACTCCGTCCGTAACAACGGCCCCTGGACGGCCAATCACCTTCAAGAGGTGCTGGAGATCAAGTCCCCGACCTTCAGGAGCGTCCTGGCGTCGAGCAACCTGTCGGGTGCCTCGTGCCTGTTCATCCCGCCCGCCTCTGGGTTCAATGCAGCCGTCTCGTGCACCATCGGGTCGCTCAATCCGGGAGCCCTTTGGAAGCTGAACTTCAGCCACACCGGCGGCGCCGGCGGCAGCCTGGTACAGAACGGTTCCATCAGCGCCATCTCGCCATCCGATCCCGTCCCCGGCAACAACACCGCAACTACGACCACCTCTTATCACGCCTAAGCAGCCGGGCGACTGGCGCCTCTGCCTACCAGTACTCGATACCGGTTGACAAGCTGGTGGGCGGAGGTCGATTTCGACCGCCGCCCACCAGCAATTTCGCGACAGTGCCGCTCCGCCAGCTCACCTGGGGGCTTCCTTCCGGCCAGGCCATCGCCCAAGCGGCCGAAACCCTCATCGGTCTTGTGCGAGCCGACCCGACCAGCTACCTGAACCTCGACCCGGCCTTCCGCCCCTTCCTGGGCGCCGACCTGGTCCTCGGAGCCAGCTCCAACGCCAACATCGGCGGAAGCCGGAGCTACACGAGGGCTCACTTTCTTTACTACGCCGGAGTCGTCAACCCCGGCATCTACCGCGAAGGGGAAGCTCAGCTAAACCTGCTCGGTCAAGTGCCCGTACAACACGAAACGTCCCCGCCGAACGGGGAGCGTTACCTTGAGCGGGCGGCCCCGACGCGTCATCTTAATTCGGACGTGCTGTCACCGACGCAGCGGAACCGGCTCGAGCAGCGTCATGCGCTGGTACCTTGCTTAGGTGAAGGGTGCCGGGATAGAGGCCTTTTCAGGCGAGGTCAAGCTTCTGGAGCTTGGCGGCGGTCGAGCACTCAAGGCGGATGAGCTTCTTATCGACGTTCAGGCGGCCGGGCTCGGCAACTGGGATGAGATTGCGCGGGTCGGGGGCTGGGATCTCGGACGACAGCCTCCAATGGTGCTCGGGGTGCAAGCCGCGGGTGTAGCGCGTGCCGTCGGCCCGGACGCCAGCCGGTTCAACGTTGGCGACCGGGTCTTGGCCCACTCGGCCCCGTTTCGTGATCAAGGCGCATGGGCGCAACAGTTCATCGTGCCCGCCACCGCCGCTGCCAAGTTGCCGGCAACGGTCTCATTCGAGCGGGCCGGAGGTTTTCCGGTCCCGGCTCTAACGGCCGACCAAGCGCTGCACGATGGCATAGCTGTGCGGCGAGGCCATACCGTGTTGGTAAATGGCGCCGGCGGGGTGACCGGGAATCTCCTGGTACAAACGGCGGCCGTCTCGGGTGCGAAGGTCATCGCGACTGCCAGCCCAACCAGTGCAAAGCGCGCCGAGCAGTCCGGAGCCGCGCTGGTCGTCGATTACCGTTCGCCAAACTGGCCCGCCGAGGTTCGCGACTCGACCGACGGACGGGGCGTGGACGCGGCGGTCAACGCCGTCCCCGGGCGGGCAGGCGCGATCGTGGACCTGGTCCGTGACAACGGCAAGCTGGCGACGATCACGTCGGATCCCCTGGCGAGCGTTCGCGGAATCCAGGTGAGCCAGATCTACGTCACGCCCGACGGCGCTCGGCTCGAGCGTCTTGTCGCAGCGCTGGCCGTCGGAAAGCTGAACCTCGAAGTGAGCGCTGTTTACCCCCTGGCTGGCGCAGCCAAAGCACTGGAACACGTACGGCGGGGTAGCCGCGGCGGCACCGTCATCCTCCGCGTCTAAGGTCCCCCGGCGGGGCCGGCGTAACCAACGCCAGCCCGCCTTCCACCACGGTACCAGCGCATGCCACCAATCGGCGGTACCGAGCCTGCCTGCGCAGATCGACTCACCGGGTCGCCCCGGCCTCTGCCTGACCTTCGAGGATCGCGACGTGCGGCAATTGAAGAGCTCGTTCACTCTGCGCATGGTTCGCGCGCCGTGCCTCCAGAACGCGGCGAGATCACCTGTGCAGTCCGGCCGTGACGCGTCGACCACGAGATCCACCATGAAAGCTACGCCGAGCAGACGACGGACCAATTGTCCCGCGGGCCAGCTCCTCATACGCATCCTACCGCCAACTAGCGGAGCGATCGGAACGCGGCCCGCATCTCTTCTGAGAAGAGTTGCGGCTGTTCCCACGCCGCGAAGTGCCCGCCTCGGTCGAGCTCGTTGAAGTAAATGAGATTGTCGGGGTAGGCCCGCTTGGCCCAGCTGCGCGGGGCCTGATAAAGCTCGTCGGGAAAGACGCTGATGGCGAACGGGATGGTGACCTTCTTGGCGTCGAAGAAGTCCGCCTTGTTCTCCCAGTAGAGGCGAGCCGACGACACCCCGGTGTTCGTCAACCAGTAGAGCGTGACGTTGTCCAGGAGGTCGTCTGTGGTCAGGTCGCTCTGGTAGGTCCCCTGAAGGACCTGTTTGACGAGCCCGGGCTGGCCCGTGCCGTCGCCGTGGTCAAGCATGAACGCCGCCAGGTCGACGGGTGAGTCCGCCAGCCCGTACAACGTTTGTGGGCGTGTCGTCATAATGAGTGCGTAGGCCACGTGCTTGGCATAGAAGCTGCTCAGCTGCTGGTAGGCGCGTAGCTCCTCGCCAGAGAGATCCGATGGCGGCGGGTCGCCGCCCTCGAATCCCTTGACCAGATCGGGCGGAGCGGTCCCCGGCATATTGGAATGAATGCCAAGCAACTCCGGGGGGGCCTGCGCACCCATCGCCTGCGTAACGGCCGCACCCCAATCGCCGCCCTGGGCCACAAACCGGGCGTAGCCGAGGCGCTTCATCAGCACCACCCAGGCGCGTGCGATGCGGACCGGATCCCAGCCCGTGGCGGTCGGCTTGGCCGAGAACCCATAGCCTGGCAGCGACGGGATCACCAGATGGAACGCATCCGATGCGCTCGCCCCGTGCGTCGTGGGGTTGGTGAGCGGCTCGATGATCTTCAGCTGCTCGATGATCGAGCCAGGCCATCCGTGGGTGATGATCAGCGGCAGCGCATCCTCGTGCCCGGAACGGACATGAATGAAGTGTATGTCAAGTCCGTCTATGTCGGTCACAAACTGTGGCAGGGCATTCAGCTTGGCTTCTGCCCTGCGCCAGTCGTGCTTCTCGCCCCAGTAGTGCGCCAGATCCTGCATCATCGCCAGCGGCACGCCCTGGGAGTCGTCGCTCGCCGTCTCGCCGTCGGGCCACCTGGTGGCGCTTATACGCCGGCGCATGTCCTTGAGCGCTTCCTCTGGAAAATCGATGCGGAATGGGCGAACAGTCGTGTCTGTTGCGCTCGTGTCTGTTGCCATGGGACTCCCTTCTCGGACCAGGCTCGGCGCAAACTCTGCAACCGAACTCTCGATCATTGCCAAACGTGCAACACAACTCACACCCGAGCAGACGCGCGACAGCAGATGGCAATTGACTAACCACCAACGGAACCGGGGCGCGAAGAACGAACCTACGCCCTGCGCTTCAGGCAGTCAATGAGTTTGGGCAACATCGCGCATGAACATTGAGCGACAGACAACAAACTTCCCGGGTGGCGCGCTCCTCCGGGCACACGTCGACCCGGAATCCCCGCTGCTACCCCCGGCTCGATCATCGAGCTACTGCCGGTCATCGATCCGCTAACGAATCCCACCGCCCACTGCGGCAGCGCAGCGGACGCCTTCGACATGGTGATCCCGACGATGCTTTAGGCTTTTGCCCCGACACCGGCCACAACCGAGGAGGGATCATGGAGAAGCGCTCGGCCATCGACGCGGTTCACAACTTCTGGGAGCAACCTCGAGAGTCTGTACGTGCCGGCCTTCCGGCCCCTCGCCTTCGCCGTGCCCAACCTCACCAAAGCGAATCTTGAACGTCACTTCCTCGTAACCGTCATCGTTCACATCGAAACGGAACGCGTACAGACCCTCGTCGTGGAAGGTATCCGGCGCCTTGGTTCCCGCGTTCGGGTTTACCGTCATCGCCATCACCGTGCTACCCGACTGGCCGCGGAAGAGATAGAAATCACAGATGTTCAGCCGCGGGTCTTCCCTGGCCCTGGCGGTGTCGAAATGATGAGACATGAATTAAAGATGACCCTTCATCTATTTTTCCTCGCGCGCGCGCCCCTAGTCCACGACAGAATTCTGGCAGGTCCGCTGACTATCGGCACGCATGACCAGCCACAACGCGAGAATCTAGAGGCTGACAGGGATTCTATCGTTCTTGGCTTTGCGTGAGTGTGCCACGTTAGGCATCAGTTGCGCGCCACATCGCGGTGCAGGCGACTCCCATGACGGCGGCCGGTACTAGAACGATGGATTCGACGGCGAACGGTCGCTTCCGAGCAACGCTCGAATGGTCAAGGCTTTGCGCCCTCTAACGATGGCTGGTCCGCGCCGCCTTGCGCTGTCCGTACCTGGACGGGGGCCTGTGTTGAGCTGGGCCTGAAAGGAGTATTAGCCGCCAGGACGCCACTGATTGGCGGCATCGTTTGCTGCGTCTCCCCCACCGACACCTTCGCTTTCGGCAGCGGCTAGCACTACCAGGTCCCGACCCAGGACTACGGGTTTCAAGGATGCATTCCCAGCCGTCGGTCGCAAGGATGGTAAGGGCGTGACCGGCCATCCTGGGCGGTCGAACAGCTATCACATAACGTAAAGGAGGAGTGCGATGGGCAGCCCAGAGCTGGCGCAATACGCAGACTTCTACGCGGACCACAACGCCCGGATCGCCCTGACCGACAATCTCTCGCTATGGCGGGACATCTCCGAGCGGCTGCATCAGCTCACCAGCGAGCCGGAGGACGTCACCTACCGGGACGTGACCGCCAACGGGGTGCCCGCCATCCTGGTGATGCCGGCCGACAGCTCGACGGAGCACATCCTCCTGCACAGCCACTCCGGCGGTTCGGTGACGGCCTCGATGTGGCAGGAGCGCAAGGCCGTCGGGCATCTCGCCAAGGCAGCCGGCGCGGGGCGCTTGCCATCAACTACCGCCTCGCGCCGGAGGACAAGTTCCCGGCGCAGATCGACGACGTCGAGGCCGCCTACCGGTGGTTGCTCGACCAGGGGTACGACCCCTCCCGGATCGCTAGCACCGGCGACTCGATCGGCGGGAACTACGCGGTCAACCTGGCGTTGACCTTGCAGCGCAAGGACGCCCCGCTGCCAGGGGCGGTGCTGTCCATGTCGCCGTGGTTCGACATGGAACTGAAGAACGAGTCGATCGACACCAACGCCAGCCTCGACAAGATGCTCAGCCGCGACGGGCTGCGCGCCTTCAGCAACTCCATGCTGGACGGCACCGGAGTCGCCGTAACCGATCCGCGGATCAACCTGGCGTATGCGGACCCCACAGGGTTGCCGCCGACGATGATCTTCTACGGCGAGTACGAGCTCCTCGTCGACGATGCCAACCAGTTCGCGGCGCGGGCCCGGACGGCCGGCGTCGACCTAGAGCTGCGCTCGCTGGCCGAGGGGCAGCACAACTTCTTCCTGGGGGCCGGCAGGGTTCCCGAGATCGACGCCGCGGTCGCTGAGATGGGTGTCTGGCTGCGCTCCAAGATCGGCCTGGCGGTGGCTCCGGCCTGAACGGGCTCACAGGTAGGGAGAACACGATGCGTGCCGTCACGGTCAGGGAATACGGAGGAACTCCAGCGGTGCCGGAGATCCCGACGCTGCAGCCGGGAGCGAGGCAATCCTGATCAGGCTGGAGGCCGCGGCACGAACCGAGCGCGAGCAGCATCGCGGAGAAGCGCTTGAGGCTTTTAGCGGCCGGCCCGAGCGTCGCGCCGCAGCTGCGGGCACCGCGGTGCGCGTAGCCTTCGTGAGGAATGACTACTTCTCCCGGCCACGACCAACGGATATGACGAGCACGAGCGTCGACCAATCTACGGGGCCCCTACCGCCCGGAACCCAGGCGCCGGACTTTGAGCTCCCCGCGTCGCCCGACACGAGCGTGTCACTCGCCGAGCTCGTCATGAGAATCACCTGCGCACAAGAACCGTCCCAAACCCGGCGAGGTCCGACCAGGCACCTACCGACCGCTGCCGCGGGGTCGATCTGTGGGACGGCTAACGGACCTCAAGATCCGGCGCGGCGATCTCATGAAGGTGCTGCCCCCTAGGTGCCTGCGGTGCTCGGGTTCGAAACCGGACGCCGTCGATGCCATCGGCGGGGAACTGAGAGGCAGCGTTGTCGGCAGCAACCACTCGTGAACGGAGGAACGGTATGACCCCCGATACATCCGGCTCGCAGACGCATCACCACGAGGTCGCTCGGCCTGACCCGAGCGACACGCGCGCCTACCTGGAGCAGTTGACCAAGGTGGTCTTCACCGCTGGGCTGAACTGGAAGGTCGTCGAGAACAAGTGGCCCGGGTTCCTGGAGGCGTTTCACGGCTTCGACCCGGAGTACGTCGCGAACCTGAGTCCGAAGCAGGTCGAAGCGATCGCGGAGAACCCGGCCGTGATCCGCAACCGCAGCAAGATCGAGGCGACCGTCGAGAACGCCAACGTGATGCTGGAGCTCGCCAAGGAGAATGGCACCTTTCACGACTTCCTCGACTCGCACCCCAATCCCGAAGCGACGGTCCAGGACCTGAAGGGCCGGTTTCACCACCTCGGTGAAAGCTCCGCGCGGGCGTTCCTATGGAGAGTGGGGGAGCCGACCCCTGAATGGCGCCACTAGCAACGGCGCGTCCGTATCGCACACGTGGGCCGGCAAGGAGCGTGAGCGAGGCGTCCGCCGACTGTGATGCAACCGCTCCAAGTGGTGTCCAAGCCGGACCCAAGTGTCCGGACGGATCCTGGCCGGTATGCATTCTCTCACCCTTGTCCGCCGGATCGAGCAGGGCGCCGCGGTGGAGGCGGCCCGGCGGGTGACGCTGGGAGCAAATGAGTTGGCGATGAGGCCTGTCATTTGGTCTGCTGGGCGATCTGCGGGCCGAACGCCATAACCGGCCTCTCGATCTGGGCCCGCGGCTGCAGCGCCACCTGCCGGCCATCCTGCTGGTCCAGGCCGGCCACATCGTGGCTGTCGACCGGCTGATCGATCTGCTGTGGGGAGAAACCCCACCCGCCGCCGCCATCGCCTCCCTGCAGGCGTACGTGTCGCAACTGCGCCGCATACTGGAACCGGACCGGCCGCCCCGGGCCCCGGCCCGAGTGCTGGTCACCCAGGACCCGGTTACGCGCTCAGGGTGGACGCCGACCACGTCGATGGGAGCCGGTTCCTGCGGTTGGCGGCCCAAGGCCGGCAGCTGCTCGACGCCCCAAGCGTCGACGAGGCCGCCGGCCACCTGGACCAGGGCCTGGCCCTGTGGCGAGGCCCGGCCCTGGGGGAGTTCGAGGCCGAAGCGTGGGCCGCGGCCGCAGCCGCCCGCCTAGTCGAGGCCCCGGGGGGCTACCGGCGCGGCTTTGACATCTCCGGATCGCCGCACGACAAGCACGGTGTCGTTGGGGCGGTAGCTGCGGCGCAGGTGGGCGATCATGGAAACGATGACCGCGCCGACGATGCCCTGTTCGACGCCCAGCCCGACGACGACGACTGCTGTTCCCGCCTCCAGTTGCCTGCGACCAGCTCCGGTGGCGTTGACGCTTCAGTATCGGCTTTCCCCAGAGGGGGGTGAATGGTTACGCCAGGAGCTGGGCGACTATCGCCAAGCCGCAATGAGACCACGCCATCCGAATAGGGACCGAATTGATGTCATAAAGTCGGGCCAGGAAAAAGCCCGCGGA
This sequence comes from uncultured Acidimicrobiaceae bacterium, assembly GCA_963834775.1. GTDB lineage: Bacteria > Actinomycetota > Acidimicrobiia > Acidimicrobiales > Palsa-688 > PALSA-693. Next base: position 37,066 of record CAWICR010000003.1, on the reverse strand, counting down.
GACTTTGCCATATCGCCGGGCTCCTCGTCGGCGTTACTGTCCAGCCGCATTCGGCAACTGGCCTCACCAACGAGGGATCACCTTGGTGAACGCCCACTGCGGCGCGGTCCACCCAGACACCCGCGTCAAGAGCACCCGATGGCCCCCTACAGGTCTGGGACGATGCATCATGTGCGCGTTCATTGCGGCAACATCTAGCCGGACGGCCGCTTAGGCAGCCTTGTTGGCGAGGCTCGCATCCGGGGGGCAGGGCGTGGGCGCATATTGCGCGGCGTTGGGGCGCGGGAAGCAGTCCGTGTGGAGTGTATCGGTGTTAAGTTGGACGTTCCCGCAGCCTATGGATTGGTTTCCTTGTACGGTGTTAATCTTCCCGGACAAGGGGCCAGGGCTGGTCCGGCAAGGAGGAGGGCGGCATGGCGACGATTCTGTGGGGTCACGGCGAACGCGATCGAGGGGAGGAGAAGACCTTTGTCCCGCAAGGGGTGACGGTCAAGTGGTATGCCAATGTGGACGAGACCCTAGTCACCAAGAACGGATTCCTGGCTGTTGAGACTGGGGAGTTCGGCACTCCGACCGATCAGATGGGGCCGGGCGACGCCACAAAGGTGGAGATTTATAACTACTGGGTTGGTGAGGACCTTATAAAGCGAGATCTGGTGTCTCTGCTCAATGAGGGCAGTCCCCACGATTTGAAGTTCGTGGGAGCCGATGTGGATACGGACGCACATCTTTGTAACGACGTGGTCGGCTGCCTGGCCAACGGTTCGCACAAGTGCGACGGCGTGTTCGGCAAGTCCACGACCTTGTGGCGGAAGGACCCCGACCTTGTCATCTTGGTTTGCCGGAGCCTTAAGGATGCCAACTCGAAGTCCACGGGCAAGTTTGGGAGCGACGACAAATCTGTCCTCTCCGACTTCAACGAAGACATCAACGACATCCTCAGGAAGCTGATGGTCCAGGTCCTGACTGATCCGGAGGGGGTCGAGAAGATCTACGACAACTTTCCGCAGAAGTCACAAATCTATGCGACCACCAACCTTAGAATCAGGGGCTGGTTGGCGGTTAGGTGGGCGGCCGACTATGGCCGTAAGGGCGATATCCCCGGTCTGTTCAAGCAGCTCGAAGAGGAGGTCGACAACGCGTTCGCCGACCAGTTCGTTCAAGTGCCGCGCTACGCGGATGGCTTGACGGCCGCCGCCCAATCCAAGCCCGAGGCGTTCTTCGGCACGCTCGACATCACGCCCGGCACCCTTCCGAAGAAGATCGCGGCGGTACCCGGTGTGGTTGCTGCTAAACAAGCCCTCGACGCCAAAAAAGCCAAGTTCGCAGCCGACACTTGGATTCCGGACAATGCCGCAGTGGATGCCGCTCAGATTAAAAGCCGCAACAACGTAAAGGCGATTGCGGACGGGGGGAACGGGCCGATCTACGCTGGTGGGGCCATCATGCTAGTCGGCAGCGGGCATAACCCGAGGATCGTGGCCTACGTCGAACGGCAGGGTGACTACGAAACAGGAGTCGTCAACGTCACCAAGGGAAGCGCCTTCAGCAAAGGTGCGTTGAAGGTATCGGGAGTCTCCGGCCACAAGGACCTCGTCGAACAGATGCTCAAGGAATTTACGGGGAAGAAAGTCACGTTCGAATAGAACGAGAACCAACTCTCGCGTCGACATTCCTCCGCCGGCACTTACCAGGTCTGGCCCGAGACGCTAGAAGCCGGCCGCTTCCCCCAGGCTGGCCGGGCCGCCCCTGCCTGCGGTCGTGCTGCGACGGGCCCGCCAGGCCGCCGTTTGGTTACGTGCTCCTGGAGTGCAAGTTGTGCCACCCTCTCCACGCCAATCGGCCCAGCCGGATGGCTCCGTAGAGGGCGAACAGATCCACGCCGTCGTTGAACGGCAACACGACAACTCCTTTACTGGTTCACACCATCGGCTCCACCTGGGAATGGGACGCAACTGGCTTATCCCCGATCCTCGCCGTGGTCCTTATCGCGCCTGTCATCTGACAAGCGAAAGCCGGCGAATAGCTTCGAAGTCAAGATGGACGCTGGAGATCCCCAGGTTCTCCTGCAAATGCTCCAGGGAGGATGTTCCGGGTATAAGCAGGACGTTGGGAGAGGCGGCCAGGGTCCACGACAGGGCAACCTGCGCGGGGGTCGTGCGGAGGCGCACCGCCTCCCGGTGTACCGGAGCGGCGCCGAGCACTGAATCTAGGCCCGACGCGCCGGAGCCTAACGGCGCGAACGGCACGAACGCGATGCTCCGCCGGGTGCACTCCTTCAGCACGGGCTGGTACTGGTGGGTATTGAGGTGAACGGCGTTTTGGACGCAGGCCACCTCTGTGAACCGCAAGGCGTGGAGTAAATCAGCGATCGTGACGTTGCTGAGGCCGATGGCTTTGATCAAACCGTCGTCACGGGCGGTGACCATGGCGTCGAGTTGGTCGTCGAAAAACGCGTCCGGTCCTATTCCTCGCATCCGCCGCAGGTTGACGATGGGGAGCACGTCGACACCAAGCGTTCGTAGGTTGTCTTCGATGCCGCGGCGAAGCCGGTGGGGTGTGTCGTCGATGAGGATGCCACCATGCCGATCCCGCCGGGCGCCGACCTTGCTCACCAGGATCAGCTCTGAAGGGTAGGGGTGGAGCGCTTCGCGAATGAGCTCATTCACCACGCTGGGGCCGTAGAACTCGGCGGTGTCGATGTGGTCCACGCCGAGGTGCACGGCCTGGCGCAGCACGGCGAGCGCCTCACGGCGATCCTTGGGTGGCCCGAAGGCGTTCGGCCCGCTCAGCTGCCTGGTCCCCAAACCGACAGGCGACACCGAGAAGGGGCCCAATGGACGCTTGTCTACACGATCCCTCGTTTCTGCAGTCGCGACCGAGTCCGAGCCGTCCACGGCTGGTTCTTCCACATGCCGGGGAAGCCGATGCTGAAACGTGTTGCGCCGCAGAAGGCGTCGTTGTCGCAGCGGTGGAGGGTCCGAGCGCCATCGGGCCGGGGGAAAGTCGAGGCGGTCTACGTCGGTGGGATGCGCAGTGTCGGCGACAAGGGACGGTTCGTTCTCGTTCGTGGTGATGTTGACCTCAACCATTGGTCGCGTCGTCCTTTCTGACTCGGACTTCGTGGTCTCGCCAGGCGAGAGCCGGCGGATTCGGTTCCAGCAACGCGGGGCGTAGGCGCCGGCCACGTACCGCCCTGCTCGGCCCCCGCTCTACTCTCAGCCCACAGCCACGTGCCCGTCGATGGCCTTGGCGTTGCTCGGGGTTTTGCGGCCGGCAAACGACTGGTCGATCGAGTCGGCCATGCCGGCTAGAAGCTGGGACAACTCCAGGGGAACCACGAATTTGGTGGCTGGGGAGGCGCCCAGCTTCTTGAGGGCGTCGAAGTACTGCAGGGTCATGGTGTTGGCGTCGAGACCCTTGGCGGATTCGAAGATCTGCTTCAACGCCATCGCGAACCCTTCGGCCTGCACGATGGCGGCCTGCCGTTCCCCTTCCGCGGCCAGGATGGCGGACTGCTTGTGACCCTCGGCTACCGTGACAGCGGCCGACTTGGTGCCCTCGGCTTCGGTGACCACCGCCCGTCGGCTCCGCTCGGCCGACATCTGCCGGGTCATCGCCTCCAGCACCGCAGGAGGGGGATTGATTTCCCGGACCTCGACGTTGGTCACCTTGACCCCCCAACGCTCGGTGACGTCATCAAGCTTGACTCGCAGGGTGTTGTTCATGTCCTCCCGCTTGGAGAGCACCTCGTCAAGGCTCATGTCGCCTACGACGGCCCGCAGAGTTGTGGCCGCGATATTGAGCCCGGCGCCACGAAAGTCGTTGACGGCCAACACCGACATGACCGGGTCGAACACCTTGGTGAAGATGATGAAGTCGATGGCGATGGAAGCGTTGTCCGCGGTGATAGCGACCTGGTGAGGTACCTCGAGGAACTGTTCGCGGAGGTCGACCAGGGTGACCCGGTCGGTGATCGGGTTGATGAGCACCAGGCCGGGTCCCCGGGCGCCGCTGGCGCGACCCAGCCGGAAGACCACCACCCGCTGGTATTCGCGCACGATCTTTATTCCCGCGGCCGCGCCCGCTAGCAGGGCGACCACGACGACGACGATGGCAATGATGAGGGCAATCACGGCTGATCCTCCTGGTTGTCAAGAACGTTGCCGTCAGGGACGGTGCCAACCTCGGACCACACCTCAAGGTGAACGCCTCTTACCTGCAGGGCGTGGATGGGAGCGCCGGCAGGCAGCGTCCCGCTTACAGACTCCGCGCTCCACGTCTCACCACCTACGTGCACCACTCCGCCCGGGGTCAGTTCGGTAAGGGCTACGCCGAGGGCCCCTTTGAGGGGCGGCATGAGGGCCAGCTGGTCGCGCAGCCGTTGGCGCAGGGCCGGCCCGGCCAGCGCCAGAGCGGCGGCGCTAACGGTCGCGCTCAGAGCTACCAGCGTCCAGCTGGCCGCGGAGGACTGGTTGGAAGCGGTGAAGCCCCAGGCCGTCGCCAAAACCGCGGCCGGCAGCGGCAGGAACCAGGCGTGGCCCCCGGCATGCGCGGCGAGCACGGCGGTCACGGCCAGCAACACCAAAAGGACGGTGCCGGTCACCCAGAGCACGGCGACGGGGACGGCCACCACGGCGACCGCGAACGCCATCCCTGCCACGGCGGTCGCCACGGCCACCGTCAACCCAAGTTGTCCCATTCTCGTCACCCGGGTCATGGTCACGAGCTCGCCCGGGTCCCGGGGACCAGCTTCCGGGACCAGGCGCAGTCCGTTCACCGGAGACGAGCTTGCGGATCCCGGTCGCCGGTCGACGTTGGTGCCGAGCCCTATCACCGGTGCCTACGATCGCGTCGTGACGTATGAAAGGCGGCTGGGCCTCGATGCCTGTGAATGTGGACGATCCCGGCGATAAGTGCCAGACTGAGAAGGCTCAAGATCTCCTTAAATTGTCGCATGAGTGCCTCCGCTGTAACTGGTCGTAGGGAGATAGACAGCCTGGTTACACGCCCCCGGACCCGCCCCCCTGCCGGCCAGGTCTCATCCGAATGAATCCTTGGAGCGCCAGTAGTACGTACGATCGTTGAAGCGAATCCGGTCATTCTTTTCCTATTCCTTTGCAAGCCAGCGGCTGCAATCAGTTGCGTAACCAGGGCGGCTATATCTCATCGAGGAAACCCGCTGGGGGATCCACCTCGGCAATGACCTTGGGAGCCGCTGGCCGGTAACAGCGGCATGCTTCTCTGGGTCCTCGCCACTAAGAGAGACAAGAGAGGAAGGACAAGAACGTGCGTCTGCTGGCGAAACGGGCGGCACTCCGCGAGGACGCAGCCGCGCTGCTGGGGGAGCTGGGTGCGACGGCTGCTGAGGTGGCCGTCTCATTGACAACGATGGGGGTTCGAGTCTGGCCTGCGAGCCCCGGAGACTGTCCTTTGGCCAGATACCTTTACGCGGTAATGGGGCCGGACCCCCGGGTGAAGCGGGTGAAGGTCACGACGCGATGGCTAGCCCTCTCGACGCGCCGAACGTGGTGGTCCACTGTCTGGTTGCGTTTACCCCATCCGGTGCGTGAGTTTGTGGCGGCTGTGGCGCCGGTTCCCGATGACGATGGCACCGAGGTCTCATCCGCGGGCAACCAAGCCTAGACCCCTCGTGCTCTCAGTCGGGCCGACTCACCATCCTCAACCCTGTCTACGAGATCCCCGCGAAGACACGAACAGCCGCTTGAACGAGTGTTTCTCACGCCTGCACCGATCGGTCCCCGATCGATGCGACCACGAACCTGGACTGCGCCCCTGGCTGTCCCTCGCTGCGGACTCTATTTCTTGGTGCAAACGGTATTTCTCGGTGCCAGATGTGCGCTGGAACGCAATTCTGGCACCGGGAAAACGATTTGGCACCGAGAAATAGGGTCCGACCCGAAGGCGGACGGCCTGTTACCGAGACACGGAGCCCAACGCGGGCGTCGAGTTCGGGGCCGCCGCAGCTAGACGACCGGGATCTCGGTCCGGGAGGGGGCCCGGCAAGGTTGCCTGCCCAGGCCGCCACAGTCCCGCCTCGGACGCGCCGCAGCCGAGAGCCCCGCGGTTCCCGGCTACATAGACGTGCGGATTTGTCAGTCGACGGCGATGCCGGCGGCGGCGCCTGCTGGAAGCAGGGTGGCAGGCAGCTCGGTCAGGTTGGTGCCGTTGACGGCGAAGACGCCGATTTTATTGGCCTTGCTTTCGTCGACGTCGATGCGGGTCGCAATTGATGATCTGCCTACCGCGTCGTGTAACCCGCTCCGTATTCCATGGTGAGATGCCGACGAGTCCTGACCCGCACCGCGCCCGGCCGGGCCCGACCCTTGGGGCTGGTTGGGGTGATTCGGTCCGGTCCGGCCGGCGCGGTCGAGGCTTTCTGGCTCGGGCGGACGGCACGAACCCTGGCCCTTCAAGTCCGGATTCCCAGGACCGGCCGGTGTCGAACCAGGGATGGGATCGGGAGGACCGTGTCATTGTGGTGCCGTTGCCTGGCCTCGATGACAGCGCCTACCCGGACTGGGAGGCGGCTTATCTGGATAACGTGGGTCGGCTGTACCGGCTGATGTTCGCCAAGGTGGGGAACCGGCCCGACGCCGAGGATCTCACCTCCGAAGTGTTCCGGGCGGCTCTGGGGCCGCTGCGCCTGGCCGCGTCTAAGGGCGAGGTGCGCGCCTACCTGCTGGCCACCGCCCGCACCGTGCTGGCGTCGCACTGGCGGCGGCGGGCGGGGTTGGACGTCACCCACATCGACCCCGAACGCGACGTCGCCTATTTCGCCGTCTCCGATCCCGACGGCGAGAACAGCCAGCGGGCGTCGCGCATCCTGGCCGTCCTGCCGGACCGTCATCGCCGGGTGCTGGAGCTGCGGTTCCTCGAGGGCTGTTCCATCAAAGAAGCGGCCCAGGCTTTGTCCATCAGCGTCGCCAACGCCAAGGTGCTCCAGCACCGGGCCCTGCGCCTGGCGGCCCGAGTGGCGGAGGAGCTGGACGGGTGACCGACAAAGACGTCGCCGCCCACGTCGAAGCCCTGCTGAGCGGCCGGCCGGCCAAGCCATTCCAGGCCACGGCCGAGGAGACCGACCTCCTTCGCACCACCATCGCCCTGCGGGCCGGCGACGCCAGCGGCGTTGCCCCCGACCCCTGGTTCATCGAAAACCTCCACCGCCAACTGGCCGCCGTCGGCACCGATCGGGGCAGGTCGATGAGTCAGCCCGATCGCCGGCGAGCGAAGCTCGGGCACCCGGTCAGGCCAGACGCCGCGGGGTCGGGGCGGGCGCGCCCCGGCCGGCCCTGGTGGGCGCCGCTCGGCAAAGCAGCCGCCGCCGCGGTGATCGTGGCCTCGTCGGTCGCCGCCGGTGTCACCGTGGGCCACGGCTCGCCCGTGCCCGTGGCCGCCGCGCCCGGTGCGGTCAACCTGCGCTCGGCCGCCTTGCTGGCCAGCGACGGGCGACCTCTGGGCCGGGCCTACGCCTACAGCGGAAATCCCTCCTGGGTGTTCATGGACGTGCGCGACAGCGGGCTCACCGGCGGGTACGTGTGCGAACTGCACTTGACCAACGGCACCACGGCACCGGCAGGCATGGTAACGGTCTATAACGGGACCGGCGACTGGGCCCATACCGTACAGATCGAGGCAGGCCAGGTACGCCAAGCAACCCTGGTGACCCCGACGGGCGTCGCCGTCGCCAGCGCCACCTTCTCGTAGACGCCACCCCCGAGAGACCCACAACACGCTGCCGGCAATGACAGGTGCCCGACCCGGACCGTGGCCCGTTCATCGGTCCTTCTTGGCGCGATTATAGACGCGTGCAACATTGCTCCCATATAGATAGGCGCACGGGTTACGCCGACAACTGGCCGACCTCGCCCATGCCGTCGGGTGGGCCCAAGCCGTCGCCGTACTGGCGCCTGGTCAAGCGCCAACTAATGGGGCTGCGGGTTACGTTCCGGAGCGTCCTGTCTCCAAACGCCAGGCGGCTTCGGCGCGGCCCAGCCTGGTGGCGGGCGGCCCTTGGTGGCGAATCTCGTGGTCGATGGCTTTCCAGTCCGCGGTGGCGTAGAGGTGGCCGAGGACGGAACTGGCCCCGATCAGGATCCGGTTGAGGAACAGCAGTTCTTTGGGCATGCAAAGTCGCCGGGTGACGTCATACCACGGCCCGAGGGGCTGGTAGGTGTGGGCGACGACCTCACCGGCCCACTCGGGCGTGTAGGTGAACGGTTGCGGAGATACCCGGTCGGCCAGCACGGCGCGGTAGAAATCGAGGAGCCGCAGGTGGTCGAGCGCGGTGTCGTCGTTGCCAGCGAGTAAACCCAGTCGCGTCAAAGCGCTGGCCACGCCGGTGGCGCTGCGCGCCAGGGTGGCGTCCAAGAGCCCGGACATGTCCGACACCCGCTCGGCGGCGAATCGCTGAACACAGCCGAAGTCCAGGAACGTCACCGTGCCATCGGGGTGAAAGAGGTAGTTCCCGGGATGCGGATCAGCATTGAACAGGCCGTGGCGGTACAGACTGGCGTACACGAACCGGAAGATGGCCTCTCCCCATTGGGCGCGGATGGCGGCCGGGGCGGCGGTGGCCGCCGACCACCGTCGCCCGTGGACGTAGTCGGTTACCAGTACCCGGCCGGTTGACCAGGAAGGGTGGACGGCAGGGATGTGAATGAACGGGTGGCCTTCGTAGAGGCGGTGGAACAGCCTCTGGTTGGCGGCCTCCAGCCGGTAGTCCAGTTCATCGGTCACCCGGTCTCGTATCTCTTCCGCCACCATCTTCGGATCGACCCGGGGCGCCTGGGGGCCGAGCAGACAGAGCCCGGTGCTGATCACTGATGCGAACAATTCGGTGTTCGCCAGGTCCGCTCGCACCGCCTCGGCGACTCCGGGATACTGGACCTTGACGGCGAGTTCGGTGCCGTCGTTCGTCCGGGCGTAGTGCACCTGGCCGATTGAGGCCGCCGCCACGGGCCGGGGAGAAAAAGAGGCGAACAGCTCATTCGGTGGAGCCCCCAGTTCGTTGTGGATCACTTCCGAGATCTCCTCGAAGGCCAGCGCTGGCACGTCATCTTGCAGGGCCGTCAAGGTGGCCTGGAAGGTCTGGCGCTGCGAGGCGGGGATGACGGCATCTACATTCACGTAGGAAAGAACCTGACCGGCTTTCATGGTGGCACCCTTCATGTCACCCATGACCCGCCGGTAACGCTCAGCCAGGCGGGCCTGGCGGGCGTGGTCGGCCGCCTCTCCCGCATCGCCTCCGAGGCGACGACTGATGCGGGTCTGGGCTCGGTCCGCCACCGTCCGCCCGGCCAGGCCGGCCAGGCGCAAGGAACGGTTGACGCGACCGGTCGGCAGTCCGGCCGCGGTCACGGCCGTGGACCGGGATCGCAGGCGATGCTTCCGGAATGGTTGGTGGTAACCAGAACGCCCGGTGATGTGGCGAGGAAGGACGCGGGTCTGCGGACGGTTGGAAGCCAGAGCAAGATTTCCTCCTTATTCTTTCAAAACAGGGTCAAAGACGCCCCTCCGAAGGGCCGGGCCTCAGTATCCGTAGCCGGAGCCGCTTGGCTGAGAGGGAACGGGAGCGCGGGCTGTGGCGCCGGAGTTGTTACTGAGAGCGGGAGTGGCGACCACAAAACCCTGCACGTTTTGTCCCGTGACCTGGTCGGGGGTGTCGTTGACGAACGTGTAGAGGAAATGACCGTCATACTGCACCTGACGGCCGTTGGCCGCGTTTGTGGTCGTCACCTGGCCGGGCAGCCCCGCCTGTCTGGGACGTCGCATCAAATGCCTCCTGGGTGGAACGATCTGTTGGTCAGCAATAGCGACGGTGGTTACAGAGGTCACGCTCCCCTCTCGCCTTCGTCCCGGTACTCCTCCGGCGGGCACTGAGTGGACGCCAGACTGTCCGGACATGACGCCGTTCGGTTGCAGGGACCGGGACGGGGAAAGTCGCAAAGCTGAGACGGAGCCGGTTCACCCGCTCGTGGAGGCGCCGGTCGAGGGCCGTGATCGCGTTCGACACCACCGGCACGAGCGGCTTTGTCAACCAGAACAACGTCACGCTGGCGGCGATAGCCCCGCACCCGTCAAGGCTGTCGGTCGCGGTTCGACAGGCTGGTACGGCGTCTGGACGACTCGTGCCACCGCACGGCCTTCGCCGGCACCGGCCACCTCCTGGTTTCCGAGCTGCCGACACCACCCCGTCCCGGCCGCGCTCGCAGGTCCGCGCCCGAGACGGGCAAGAAGACGTCTCTTTCACCCGACCCGTGTGACTGGCGGATGGTGCCGGCGCCCGCTGGCCCGCGTCGCAGGAGAACATAAGCCAGCCAGCCGACGGAGACGACCAGCCAGAAGCTCACGAACCGGTAGACCAGCGCGGCGGCAAGAGCCAGGGGGTGGCGAACGCCGACGCCCATCAGGCTCAACGCCAGAGCGGTTTCGGCCACGCCCAGCCCGCCCGGCGTGACACTTACGCTGCTCGCCGCCGTGCCTACGGCGTACGCGAGAAGCAACCCCCTCCAGGGAACGGGGGCGCCGACCGCAGCCAGGCTGGCGGCCAGAACCCCGGCATCGGCGAGCCAGTTCAACACGGCCGCCAGCGTCACCATCGCCCAGCCCGCCGGCGGCAGACGCACAGCCCGCAGACGGCCGACCACACCAGCAATGATGGCGGCCGGGTCGTCGCCGGGTCGGCCCCGCCGACGTCGGGCCCGGGCCAGGATCCACGCCGCGGGCGGCTCGACCGCCCTGCGGACGGCTGAACATCGAACCGCCACCATGGCCAACCCGCCGATGGCGACGGCCACCACCCCTCCCACCGCACCGGTCACCGCGACCACGTCATTGCCGGTGAGCACCGCACCGACGGTGAGCATGAGGGCAGCCGCCAGAGAGGAGATTAATCCGGCCACGACTAACGTCCAGGCGACCACCGCGCCGTCCACACCCAGTTGCTTAAAGCGGCGGAAGGCAAAGACCACGCCCATCTGTGGACCAGCCAGCGGAACCGTGGCCGAAATGGCGTTGCCGGCGTACACCGTGGCCAGGATCGGCAGCGGCCGGACCGGGGCGTCCCCTGCGGTCAACAAACGGCCCTGCATCCTGGCCAGTGCCGTCATCGACACCCACTCCAGAGGCACGGCCGCCAGGAGCCATGTCCATTTCAGATGGCCCAGAACCCCGACCGACGCAGTGATCAGGCTGCGCTGACCAACCACCAGGAAAACCAGCAGGGCTGCAGCCACGATTAGGACCCCGCTGCAGACGCGACGTCTCGAAGCGGTCGTACTTTTCACGAACGGCTGGCCTAACCCCGCCGCCAGGTTAGCCGGGGCTGATGGGCTTGAAGTCGGTGACAGGTCAGTCGGGGTGCGGGCCGAGGTTGTGCGCGCCACCGAGGGGTTTGCTCCATAGCGATCCCCATCGATCATTCCCGGGCGCACGTGGTAGATAGGGAGGACAGTTACAGCCGCCCATTCGGGAACCGCCGCCAGCCCGTCACGGATGCCGATCACCCGCTCTGCGGCTCCAAAGATCTCTTACGCCCTCAGATAGATCCCGGGGTTGCAAGAGTGCCCGCCCGGGGCGGCCGGCGCGGCCGGTGAAGTAGCCGTCCGAACTGTGGGAGCTCGCGGGCGGGGCACGGCCGCTTGTAACCCGGACCGGTATGAGATCACGAAGCGTGCGCCCCAGGACCAACCGGTTTCGCGCCATCCGCCAAATCGCCTGGGTCGACGACGGAACACCCACTTGTTCGGTCGCGAATATCAGAAAGGAAATCTAAGCCAATGTCCAGCCTGTATCCGAGAAATCGTGTCGCAGCCCGCAGGCGCCGGTTGACCGGGTCGCCATCGGCTAATTCCAACGACGCGGTACTGCGTTCTGTCGGTGCGGTGTCCCTGTTAGCGATCGGAGCTATCCATTTCCTCCAGATCGTCCCGACGATTGAGGCCACGCCGCTCTTGGGGGTTAGCTTCCTATTGCTGATCGCCGCCGCCGTGGTAGTGGCGGCCCGTCTGGCGATGCGCGGCGACCGGATCAGCTGGGCGGGCAGCGTGCTCGTCTGCGCCGCCGCCATCGGCGGATATCTCCTCACCCGCACCTTGAGTACGCCGTTGGACAATCAGGATGTCGGCAACTGGTCCTGCATGCTGGGCCTGGCCGCCCTGTTCGTGGAGACCACGTTGCTCGGTTTTAGCGGCTACGCGGTGCGCAGCCTGCGGGCGGTGCAACAGGCGCGCCTGACCGTGCCCGCATACCAGATGACGCCCCGTATCGTTCCGGGCGACTCGAGTGCGGCGTGAAAGCCCGACGCACTCGCAGCGCAGCCGATCAGGAAGCAGACGACCTGATAATCACCACCCACCGCGTTGTCCTTCGCCGGCGGCTCCTAGACCGGGGTCCCGAAGGTAGCCGGGCGGCGAGGCGCGTTGCGGTGCGCACTGCTTTGCCCTCGGCCCATCCGTTTCTCCGCGATGTCCGCTTTCGGTCAGAGGTCCCCGAGTCAATAGCAGCACGGGCCCGCGACGCACGGGAGGACAGGACGTGAAGTCCCGCCAGCAGCATCGGTCGAACCCGGCCAAGTCGGGGCCGGCCCGAGACCCGGCGCCCGGCCCGGCCCGGCCTCGCCCGCCGGCCTGGCGAGTGTGGCTGCTGGTGATCGGCGTACTGCTCACCCTGTCGCTGTTCGCCCGGCCCGCCACGATGCCGGGGACGGCCCGCACCCGCCACTACGCCTTCACCACCTTTGTCAACCAGGTCGACGCCAACCAGGTCAAGACGGCCGCCATCGACCCCAACGGCCACGTGAGCGGACAGCTGACCAACGGCGACCGCTACACCTCCCAGGTGCCTACCGCCATCCCCGACACCCAGCTGGCCGGCCAGCTCCAGGCCCACCAGGTGCAGGTCACCGGCACCAGCGGCGGAGGCGGGTCAGCCCTGGGTGTCATTCTCAATCTGTTGCCGCTGCTGCTGTTGGTGGGCTTCTTCGTGTGGATGGGACGACGAAGCCGGGCCCTGGCGGGGGGCATCACCGGTATCGGCCGTGCCAAAAGCCGGGTCTACGAGCTCGACGACCGCCCCGCCACCCGTTTCGGTGACGTGGCCGGCTATGAGGGAACCAAAGAAGAGGTCACCGAAGTGGTCGACTTCCTCAAGCATCCCGAGAAATACCGCACGGCCGGGGCGGTCGGACCCCGCGGGGTGCTCATGGTCGGCCCGCCCGGCACCGGCAAGACCCTGCTAGCTCGGGCCGTGGCCGGCGAGGCGGCCGTGCCGTTTCTGGCCCTGACCGGCTCCAGTTTCGTGGAAATGTTCGTGGGGGTGGGCGCGGCCCGGGTGCGGGACTTGTCGACGGCGGCCAGATCGACCGTCTCCTCGCCAGCGACGGCGACCGCACCGCCGTCGCTGGCGCGCCACCGCCGGCATATCCCAACCGGCCAACGCCGAGGGAACCCATTCGAAGAAAACCCGGCCCTATCGCCCCACTTCCCGGTCCCAGTAGGACAGCCCGGCGAATCCCATCGGCGCCCGCCGAGCACGACCCGCCCGACCCGATCGGGTCGCCCGCTGAGTCGGCGGCGTAAGTCGTTGGAAAGGGCCCGGTGACGTCGAAAAAGAGGATATCTGCAGGGCCGTATAACGCGACGCCGCTCCGTAGGCTGAAGAGTGATGAGTGCTCGAGCTCCGAAAGCGAAGAAGTCGACTGGCGGTCCCGCGCCCCTCAAGAACGGACCGCGGGCCGGGTCCAGTCGGAAGCTCCTCCGCTGGGCGCCTTTCCGCCGGTGGTACATAAAGCGGACGCTGAAGGTCATCGACCGGTCCAGATCGAAGGGTCGTAGACTGCCGGCGGGGTTGGCCGAGACGGCCCGACAGCTGAGGCGGGTGCCCAAGCCGCGACAGGCCGAGGTGTTGGAGGAAGCCATCCTCGCGGAACGGGAGATGACAGGGACGGGAAGGGAGTTCCGTCGCTTCGCCGCCCGCCAGCGGCTCAGCACCAGGAGCGACACCCGCTACAGGCCTGGTCGGCCGCCGAGCGCTGGGCGGCAGGACCGACCCCGGTGACACCAGCCCACCGCCTGGCCTTTCGGCGACACCCCGCGCCGAGTTGTCTGTCGGTTGGGTGCATCGCTCTAGACGTCGATAAGTGACGGTTAGAAGCGGGCCCTGGCGAGTGGATCGGCTCTGGGGCTGGAGTGCGTTCGCGTGGGCGCGCCGCACCCGAACCGCCAGTTCGTCTTCCCGCCGGTCTTTCGACCCGGTCGGCGCTTCGCGCCGAGCGGCGGGATACCCGATTCGATTCAGACTCATCGCCTGGCTGGACTGGGGGCTCTGAGGGACGGTCAAGCGGTTCGGGCAGGTCGGTCCAGGATGTCCTCACCCGCCGCGCTTGAAGTCGAAGGCGTTGAGCAGCGGGGCGGCGGTGGCGTCGCGGTGGCTGAGCGGCTGCAGGCTGAATCGCGCATGAGCTGCTGGACGAGCTGGGCGGTTTGGGTTTCGCCGTCGTAGAGGTTGGCGTAGCCGGGGTGTTCGTTGTCTTGTCCGTCTGGTTTGACGAAGCTCGCGGCCGCTACGGTGCCGTCGGCGATGGCGGCCTCGAAGGCGGTTTCGTCTTGTAGGTGCTGGGCGCCGGGGGTACCGGGGGCGTAGTTGGCGAAGTAGGCGAACGGCTGGTGGTTGAACTGGAACAGGGGGTCGGGGTGGCCGGCCCGGGCCGCGTTCCAGCCGCCCGAGTACCACGCCCAGGTGATGCCTTTGGCGCTAAGGCGGTCGCCGATGGTGGGGTTGGTGAGGGGGGGCCGCCGATCGAATACGCGGCGGGCGCTGACCAACGTCGGTTTGGGTGGAGCCACTCGAGCGCGGCCCCGAACATGGCCACCTCCGCCGACCGGCGATGGGGCACCGGGCCACTCGAGCGCCTGAGGTACCCGCCTCCCTTGTTGTCAACCCGCGGGTTCAGTCGTTCGCTAAGACGCCTTGAGGCCGCGGTCGCTGGGCAGCGGGACGGACGTCGTCGATCCCCGAGCTTCAGTCGCTATCCGGGACCCAGAGCCGGGCCGGACGCCGGCTGCCGCTAGTCGTCCGTAGCGCGACTCCTGCACCAAGTCCACGACCATCCAGGCCGCCAGGGTGAGGCCGGCGGCTACCTCAAGGAGAATGGACTCCACTGCGAAGGGGGCCGACAGCGACTCCTTGAAACCGAACAGGCCGACGTTGACGCTCACGATCAAACCGGCCAGAATGCCCAAGCTCAGGCCGACCCCGGCCAGGGCGATCAACCGGCTGGCCCGCACCAGCAAGCAGAATCCCACAAATGCCGCGCTCACGGCCGCGGCCAGAAAGAGCGGTCCGATAGTGGGGATGTGGCGGTAGCCCTGCTGCCACAAGTGCAAGTGGACCCAGCCGACCGCGCCCAACAGACCGATCGAGACCAGCCTAAGAAACAGGGCCAAGATCTCCACCCCGTCACCTCGTGAACTGGTCTTTCTATGGCGAGGTGATACGAGACGCCACGCCTGTGCAGACCCTCGTAGGCTCATCGTTAGAAACTCCCGTCGCGATTGACTGTTGCCAGGAATACCGCCACGGGTTACGGATCCCGGTTTCAAGGGCGAACAGACTGCCTGGCCCTCAGGGCCCAGGGCGTGCCTTCCGGAAATCGCAACAGTTACTTCGCGGCAATGTCGGCGCCCGCTGATACCCCCTCGGCGTACGCCAGGAGATCCGTTCGGCGCGTAACCCCGCCGCCTACCTGTTAACGATCAACCGCGCCACAGAAAAGGACAGATGCATGCACCAATCTGATAGTTCGGCACGAGACGCGAAGAGGCCGAGGAAGGGGCGGGGGCGCCGATCGCTTCTGGCCGCTGCCCTGGCCGGGGCGTTTGGCGCCGCCATCGGAGGGCTGGGCGTCCCCGCTGCGGGCGCCGCGACGGACCGGCCGACACCCTTCCTGTCCAATTTCTCCACGATAACCAACGTGGCATCGACGGTGCCCGCCAATGGTGACGTGAACCCGTATGGGATCACGGTGGCGCCGGAGAGCGTGGGTCGTCTCGTCCG
The DNA here is from genome assembly GCA_963834775.1 of uncultured Acidimicrobiaceae bacterium. GTDB lineage: Bacteria > Actinomycetota > Acidimicrobiia > Acidimicrobiales > Palsa-688 > PALSA-693. The sequence goes on along the minus strand of CAWICR010000003.1, from coordinate 20,989 downwards.
CGGCGACACTCTGGTGAGCAACTTCAATGACGCCAACAACCTGCAAGGCACCGGCACGAGCATCGTGGAAATCTCTCGGTCGGGAGCGGTGACCCCCTTCGCCGAGATTCACGCGCCTGCGGGAACGGTCGGGCTCACCACGGCCCTGACCACCTTGCCTGGTGGGTGGGTGGTGGTGGGCAACCTCCCCACCGCGGACGGGACGGCGGCCACGGCGTCGGCCGGCGACCTCATCGTGTTGAACAGCCTGGGACAAGTGGTCGCAAGGTGGTCCGGTCACCACATCAACGGTCCGTGGGACTTGACGGCCGTTAGCGACGGGACGAGGTCGGAAATCTTCGTGTCCAACGTTCTCAATGGCACCGTGGAGAACAGCCCTGCGACGGTCGACGAAGGTACGGTGGTCCGTCTGGATATCGCTTTGGGCCACGGCCAACCACCGCGGCTGGTGGGGGACACCGTTATCGCCCAGGGCTTCGCCGAGCGCACCGATCCGGCCGCCCTGGTGGTAGGCCCGACCGGGCTGGCCCTCGGACGGGACGGCGAGCTCTTCGTGGCCGACACGGTCAACAGTCGGATCGCGGCTGTCCCCGACGCATTAGGGCGCCGCACGGCGTTTCCGGGCGGTGGGCTCACGGTCGCCTCGGCAGGGGCGCTCAACGCGCCGCTGGGGATGACGTTGGCCCCCAACGGCGACATCTTGACTGTCAATGGCGGTGATGGGAATATCGTCGAGACCACCGTCGGTGGAGATCAGATCGCTGTGTCCCAGATCGACCCTGCTGGCGCCGGTGGAGACCTCTTCGGCCTGGTTTTGGCCCCGCATCACCATGGTGTCCTGTTCGTGGACGACGGTGACAACACGCTGAAGCTCTTTGGTCGAACCTGACCAGGGCGAGGACGACCGTGTTGCCCCTGGCACGTACCCTCCAGACTGCGATGTGACCCCTGAGCCACACCTCGCGGGGAATCAGCCAGACATCTTCATGAATGGCCTCCTATGCAGCTGCAGCTAGAGAGCGGCCTGGATAGTGCATGATGGCGCACTGAACTCGACCGGATCGCCCGGTGGGAGCTCCCGAGGCGTCGATCTGCCCATAACCCTTGAGGGGAGTGTTGTCGCCAGGCCGCACCTCTTTCTCTTTCACTTGGTGGTCGGCTGGGTCCGGATGAAAGCGGGATCGGGTCCGTCGTACAGCCACGGCTTGAAGTTGATCTCCAAGCTGTAGCGGTCCGGATCCAGCAGATTTGCCGCGTAGTAGCGTTCACCGAATTGCCGCCGTGGTCCCGGCGGCCCGTTGTCGGCTCCGCCGTTTGCCAAGGCCGCGGTGTAGGCGTTGTCGACAGCTGCGTTGCTCGGTAAGCCGGTGGCCCGGGTCGTCAAGTGGGATCGTAGGCGGCGGGCCGGGCCTCGGATCGTCAGTCCAGCGGCTCCTTCCAAGGCAAGTAAGCGGACGATCTCGTCCGCTTACTAGCATAGCGTCGTCCGTCCGACCCACCGAAACCGGATGAGGATCAACGAAACGATGGCCCGCGCCACCACCCCTCCCGCACCCCGGCGCGAGCTACGCAGCGACGCGCTCCGCAACCAGCAGCAACTGGCCCGCGCCGCGACGGCGGCAGTCCATCGAGAAGGACTACACGTCCCCATGGCCACCATCGCCGCCGACGCCGGGGTCGGAATCGGCACCCTCTATCGGCACTTCCCGACCCGCGACGACCTGCTGAGCCACCTGACCCATTGTTCCTTCAAGCAGGTTCTGGCCAACGCCCGCGCCGCCGAACGCCACGGCGGTACCGCCACCGACTCCCTCCGCCTGTTCATCGACGCCGCGATCAGCCAACGAAACGAACTGGTCCTGCCACTGCACGGCGGGCCGCCCCCCACCTCCCCGGCGACCAAGACCGTGCGCAACGAGATTCACCAAATCGTTCGGCGGATCATCGACCGCGGTGTCAAAGACGCCACACTCCGCCCAGGCATCACACCCCACGACATCATCGTCTTCGGCGCAATGCTCGCTCAACCGCGACCCACTGACCCAGAATGGGACGCCACCTGCCGTCGCCTGCTCGGCACCTACCTGCGCGGACTCCGCCCGTCCTCTGACCGCGGCTTGCGCTGACAGCCCGCCGACCCTTACGGTGCGCACGACCCGACGGACGACCCCGAACTGGCGTATGTTGCCTCTGGGACTCTGTGCCAGATGGCCGAGTTGCCCTGGCAGGTGAGGGGCGGTTCGGCAGGTGGCCTACAGCTGGGCGAAGATCGACTGCCGGGCGAGCCTCAGATGGTAGGCGTCACACAAAAAGCACGCTCAAACATTCGAAGATGGTGTGGAAACGTCCCCGGTTCTGGATAGTCGACGGGGGTTCAGGGGCGACCGTTCGGAGGCCCTGGTCGAGGTTAGGCCGAGCACAACATCTTCATACAAGGGTATACATCGCGCCAACCTGTAAAGGCATGACATTGCTCAGAGTACGCCGCGAAGATCTGGTGGTTGACATGGCCCCAGGAGTGTTGACGAACGCCACCTAGCATGACCGTCGTCACCGACAGGGGGTGTCGACTTGCTGCTGGACCGGAAAAACGAATGTCAGGTCCTCGACGATTTTCTAGCGGCGACGCTCAAGGGGGAGGGTGGCGCACTCGTGGTACATGGCGACCCCGGTATTGGAAAAACGGCGCTACTTGAGTACGCCGTCGCTTCGGCAAGCGAATTCGACGTGTTTCGTACCGTCGGGAACGAAGCCGAAATGGAGCTCCCGTACGCAGCCTTGCTAGAGCTCTGTCAACCAGGGCTGGCAGAAGTAGAGCAACTGCCGACACCCCAACGTAACGCGATCGACGTTATCTTCGGTAGGCGCGCCGGGGCTGCACCCGACCGAGTGCTCGTGGGTCTGACGCTGGTCAGTCTCTTGTCTGCTCTGAGCGCAAAACGACCGGTCCTGTGCATGATCGACGACGCACAGTGGCTCGACACGTCGTCCGCGCAGGCGATAGCCTTCGCTGCTCGGCGGCGTCTCCAGAGATGCCATCGCCTTCCTCTTCGGAGCGCGCACGCTGACGGACGAGGTACGCGGACTTCCGGATCTTACGATTTCCGGCCTGGGAGACCAAGATGCCCGCACCTTGTTGGCCACGGTCTTGCCAGATCGTGTCGACGATCGGGTAGTGGATCGGCTCGTGGCGGACACGCACGGCAATCCACTGGCACTGCTGGAGTTGCCCCGGGGTTTGACGCCCTCTCAGCTGGCGGGTGGGTTTGGGTTGCCGGTATCGGTCACCTTGGCCGGTGCGATCGAGGAGAGCTACCGCCGAAGGTTGGCCAAACTTCCGCTGGACTCCCGGCGGCTTTTGCTGGTGGCGGCGGCTGATCCGACTGGAGACCTGGGGATCGTGTGGGGCGCAGCTGAGAGGCTTGGGATTGTCGAGGAGGCGGCGGAGGCTATCGAAGAGGATGGACTCGTCGATTTCAGTGAGGGTGTCGGTTTCCGCCACCCACTTGTACGGTCCGCTGTGTACAACATGGCAACTCCAAAGAGCAGGCGGGAAGCACATCTTGCGCTGGCCGATGCCACCGATAGGGTGCTCGACCCGGATCGCAGGGCGTGGCATCGCGCCCAGGCGACACTCCGCCCAAACGAGGATGTCGCAGGCGAACTGGAAGCGTCCGCAGAGCGCGCCCAGGCACGGGGCGGCTTCGCGGCCGCCGCGGCGTTCTTGGAGCGATCGGTGGCCTTGACCGTTGACCCGACTCGTCGAGCCGGCCGGGCGTTGCGCGCCGCCCAGATGAAGCGGCTCGCCGGGGCTCTAGAATCGGCATCAGGGCTTGCTGCTGTGGCTGGGCGGGGACCCCTGGATGACTTGCGGCGTGCCCAGTTGGACGCACTTCTCGGTCAAATCGCCTTCGCAGGCAATCGAGGAAACGACGCTGCGCCCCTTATGCTCCGGGCCGCCTCTCGGCTTGAGCATGTCGACCTGACGCTGGCGCGTGAAACCTATCTCGATGCGCTAACGGCGGCTCTGTTTGCCGGCCGTCTTGCTGGGACGGCCGGCGCGCGTGAAGTAGCCGCCGCGGCACGCGCCGTTCCACGCTCTAATGCACCACTTCGGACATCGGAACTTTTGGTCGAGGGTCTCGCCCTGGTCATTACCGAAGGGTACAAATCCGGAACCCCGGTCTTGCAGCAGGCGCTGGGTGCCTTTCGCGCCGACGACGTAGATGTGGACGAGCGGCTGCAGTGGTCCTGGGTCGCTGGATCGACAGCCGGACTCATCTGGGACTACGACACCTGGGATGCGCTGACCGCCCGCCAAGAGCAGCTCGCCCGCGATGCCGGCGCCCTGACGGTCCTACCTATCACACTAAGCATGCGAGCCGGCATATGCCTCTTCGCCGGGAACGTACCGGAAGCAACATACCTTGTCGATCAGGTACAGGTTGTGACGGACGCATCCGACAACCGTCGATTTCCCAACGGTGCACTATTACTCGCGGCCTTCTGTGGCGACGAGCATAAGGCGCGCCAACTCATCGAAACCATCACGAAGGAGTCATCCGCCCGAGGCGAAGGCCTGGCGCTGGCCACGGCCGCGACGGCAAAGGCCCTGCTCTGCAATGGACTTGGTCGCTACCAAGAAGCATTTGGTGCGGCGATGGAGGCGCTAAAAGACCCCAACGACCTCTGGTATGCCGGGTGGGCGACGGTCGAGCTGGTCGAAGCGGCGAGCCGTACAGGCAATACGGAGCAGGCACAACCCGCTTTCGACAAGTTGGTGGAGTGCACCGAGGCGAGCGGGACAAACTGGGCTCTTGGCCTCCAAGCGAGGTGCAGGGCATTGCTCTCCGAGGGAAACCAAGCAGAAGTTCTGTACCAAGAGGGGATCGACTGGTTGCTGCCCACCAGATTACGTTTCGACCTCGCCCGCACGCGACTTCTGTACGGGGAATGGCTCAGGCGCGAGCAGCGACCGCGTGATGCTCGCGCCCAGTTGCAGAAGGCCCATGAACTGTTCTCGGGGTTCGCCATGGAGGGTTTCGCACAGCGCGCCGCAGTCGAGTTGCGGGCGACCGGAGGAAAGCTTCGAAAGCACCAAAGTGAAGCTCGATATGACCTAACGCCACAGGAGTCACGGATCGCTCAGCTCGCGGCGCAGGGTGCTCCCAATCAAGACATCGCTGCCCAGATGTTCATTAGTCCCTCGACCGTGGAGTACCACCTGTCCAAGGTGTACCGCAAACTCGGCGTCAGGTCGCGAACTCAGCTCGCCAACACGTGGCTCCAGCGGAAACCACGGACCGAAAGCAGTTCGTTCTAGCCATCGATAGGGCGAAACTCCGAAGTGGTCGGCTCCGAGTGTCAGAGGATGATGACTGCGACGCTGGCGAAGGGTTCCATGACCTTCGGGGTCGGGGTTGAGCGCGCGAGCTCTAAAGAAACCGGCTGCACCTGGCTTCCACACGAGCCCCTAGCCCCGGCACGCCCGATCCGCCATCCGCTGCATGCGCGCCTTCTCCCTCTCGGTCATGTTGCGGTCAGCGATGCGGTCTCGTACCACCGCCGGGATCGCCAGGCGGACTGTCCGGACGTCGAAGCCGCGCAGAAAGTGTCTGAGGAAGATGCGTCGACCAACTGCGGCAAGCAATCGGTCCGCCCGACCACCAGGCGCTTCGGCGTTGGCGAAGACCACCCACGTGTCGGCGACATCGTAGGAGGGCTCGCCTCGGGCGGCGTTGGCCCAATCGATGACGACCGGTCCATCAGCGGTCATGAGCACGTTCAGAGGGTGTAGATCCCGATGCAGGAGTCGATCGCCGCCAAGAGCGACCTCGGGCAGGCCAGGGAGGGCCTCGAGCTCGTGCAGGCGGTGGTGGAGGCCGGCCAGCGTCCAAGCGTACTCGCCTAACCGGGTCGGGTGCTTGAGGGCGGCTTCCAGCATGGTGGGCCCCTCGAGGTGCTCCATGATCAAATAGCCCTGGCCGGCGTCGAAGACGGCGGGAGCCGGATAACCACGGTCCCACCGCGTAACCCATCACCTCGGCCTCCCGCTTCAAGGACCGGCCATCACGGGCGAGTCGTAGCACCCGGCCCGGGCCATGCTCGAAGATCTCGGAGTCTCGGCCCTCGGCCAGCTTCGGCCCGATCGGATTCACCGCTCCAACTCTGTCACCTGAGCCTGCACGTGCGCCCGGTGCCGGCGACAGAGGACATGAGCCGTCCGCGAAGATGGGACGCTCTTGGCGAGCAGAATGGGATACGAAGGGCGCGTTTCCGAAGGCTCAGCGGTGAACCTCGGGTTTGGTTGCCGGCACGCGCCGTTGTCGCTCGGGGTAGACGGTCTCTCCTCTGGCGAGCATGGTGACGAACTGCTCGATTCGCCGCTGGCGGGTCTCAGTGCGCTTGGCCGTGGTCACGCGGTAAAGGACCGCGTAGCGGTTTGTGGCGTCTAGCCGGTCGAACATCTCTTGGGCGGCAGGAGTGGCAATCAGGGCTGCGGCAAGATCGGGAGGGACGGTGATCGAACTTTGCCCCTCGTAAGCGCCATCCCAGCTGCCGCCGGCCTTTGCCCGCTGGACGGCGTCGAGTCCTGCGGGTTTCATACGGCCCGCGTCGCTCAGGCTGCTGGCAAGGGCGACATTGCGCTTCGACCAGGCGCTTCCCGGTCGTCGAGGAGTGAACTTGCGGCGGAAGGTTCGTTCGTCACCCTTTGCGAGCTGTCCATCGACCCAGCCGTTGCAGATCGCCTCCTCCAGGGCTTCGTCGTAAGTCAGGCTCGTCGGCTGGGTGACGCCCTTCTTGGCTAGGACCAACCAGACTCCTGGCGATTCGGCGCCGTGCTTACCCAGCCAGCGGGACCAGCCCGACGCGTTCGCAACCGTCAGCTCCTGGTAGACATCAGCCATCCTGCTCAGTGTGCCATCGGGGCGAACGTCGGACTCCGCCCACGGATGCGAGTAGATCCGACGACCGTCTCCACCCGCGGCCACTCGGCTCAGCAGACTGCCCCGCCATCCGGCGGTATGAGACGAATGGCCCGCCGTCGCTCGGGGAGAGCTCCGGCGGAAGGTTCTGATCGAGGCCTACCTGCGTCGCCGGGTGTAGCGATGCCAGGTGTCTCGCATGGCGGCGGCGGTGATGGCGAGCGAGGCCGCGGCGATGATGTACCAGGCGATGGTGGCGGTTCGGGGGGTGGCTGGACCAGTCACGAGGAGGTCTTTGACACCGGGGGTGAACCAACAAAAGGCGATCATGGCGAGGGTGATGGCGGGCGGCGATCGCGCCAGTGAGGTCGGCGTAACGGGTGCGGTCGCCTGGTCCGGCCGGACCGGGACGTAGGCGAGGACTCCGTCAACCGGCCGCTCCAGTGAGCTGCGCAGCGTGGTGAAGTCGGGGTAGAGGCAGTAGCGCACCCCGTTGGCGGTGGTGCAGGTCTGGAACCGGGTGGGGGTGGCGGCTTGGGCGACGAGGCGGTTCAGGTTCGACGTGGAGATCGGCTGGAGCTGGACGGCGCCGGCGATGCAGATGACGGCGACCGCCGCCGTGCCGGCGCCGAGTAGCGCGACTCGTGCGATGGCGGCCCCGGGAGTACCCGGCTCCAATGCGCCCGTGTGGCCCGGGGCAACAGCGGCGATGTAGGGAGAGCTCATCGGTCGCGCCGGCCGACACGACGCCACCCTTTGGGGGCGCTGGTCTAGTTCTCGACCGTGTGCGATAGCAACAGGTAGCCCTCCTCTACCGTTGCTGCCTCGCCGTCCTCGGCGGGGCTGTCGGTGTCGGCGCAGGCGCCCTGGCCAGCGCCATCTATGCCTCCACCCAACACTGGGCCATCACCATCCCCACGCTCGCCTGGGCCGGCGGATTTGCAGCCGCCCTGATGATCGGGGCACTCGCCGGCCTGCTCCCCGCCCTGCGAGCCGCCCACCTCTCACCCACCCAAGCCCTGTGGTCCATCTGAGACGCCCATCCGGCGATCGGGGACCTGCCGACCGCCATACTGGGACGGTCCGGACCGCTGAACCGCCAGGGCTATTGTTGGGCGATCTTCTGGGGCATCCGCGCATTCAGACATCGCGCCAATACATGACGGCAGGCTCACCATCAACGGCGCGGGGCACCCGACCGATCTCACACCAGCCGAGGCGCTCGTAGAGCGGTCGAGCCGGGTTCGACTCGAACACGAGGTTGAACATGATGGCGTCAAAGCCGGCCGCGGGAGCCCGGATGATCGAGTCCTCGACAAGTCGTCGACCGATGCCTGCGCCGCGATGGCCCCTCGCCACCAAGTAGCCAGCATTGGCGATATGCGCAGCCCGGCCAGGAAAGTTGGGCTTCAGGTAGTACGCGCCCACGACCTCGCGTGCGAGCCGGGCAACAACCACAACAGGCGGCTCAACCCAGTTTGCCGCGAATCGATCAGGCTGCAGCGGCGCCGACTCCGGGTAGCCGTCCCCCCGTTCAACGGCGTCGGCGAATATCTCAAACAACCTAGGCCGATCTGCCTCGTTGGCGTCGGCGAGAACAAGTTCGGTCACGGGCCGATCATTGCACCGCCCGTCAGTCTCAGGAGTGCAACGCTCTCCCTTGAAGGTGAATCCCGAGGCTCAAATAACGGCCTCCCAGCCGGCGTACAGTGCTAGTCCCGGCCCGGCCGGCTCGCCGGAGATATCGGGCAGGCGATCTCGGCGGACCCGATCCGGGGAGCGGATTTCACCGGTTCCGGGGGTCCGCGGATCCCCTCCCGATACTAAACCCGCCTCCACTACCAGCGGGAGGGGTTATGCGACAGAGATTGACTTTGCTCACCCTCGTCGCCGCCGTGGTCGCGGCGCTGGCGTTCCCCGTGGCGGCGAATCCGGATCCCAGTGCGGCCGCAGGGCTTGGCTCGCCGAAAGCGGGTTCCCGTCGCGGGCAACGCGAGGCCGGTACATCGAGCCAGTGGCTTTTTCGAACGGTACGGGCGGAATGATCATCGTCGCTCGCTTTATCGAAAAGTAACACCAAGTCAACGGGATCGTCGCTCGCATCAGCGGAATCCATCAGACTGGCTCTGAACAGGTGAGGTGTGGTCAGCGCGGCGCCGTCCTGGCCAGACTTCGACCGCGAAAACCCTGGTGGCAAGCACCTTGCAGACGATCCTACTTCCCTATTCCGACCGTTTTTGCAAGACTCGTCGGTGGCAAGTCGTTGGGTACGAACGTCAGGAGGGCTCACCCATGGCAATAGGTGTCTACTTCCAGCCGCCCGGGTTGACTCTGGAGCAGTTTCGCCAAATCAACGGCAAGGTTGGCGAGTACCTCCAGGCGAACAACCTGGAACAGCCGGTCGGAGCCTTGCACCTGTCGGTGTTCGGGGACGAGGGCCAACTGGCGGTTTTCAACGTCTGGGAGTCCGAAGAAGCCTTCAGGAAGTTCGGCGAGGTCCTGATGCCCATCCTGGCCGAAGCGGGGCTCGAGAATGCGGAGCCCCAGATCGTGCCAATCCATCACCTCACTCAGACTGAGGTGCGCTGACCGTCCCCTGCAACGCATCACTTACAGACGGTCCCACTCCTCCAGTTCGTAACTCCACGGTCGGTCGTCGCGGTCATCCCGTCTATCGGGCAGGTCATCAGGCCATGGGTCGTCCGCGCGGCCAGCGTCTGGCTCGGCGAAGCTCACGATGCGACCGTCCGGCCCTGCTCCCACTCAACGCGCTGGGTCCGCTGCAATTGTCGGAACAACCGGGGGTCTCGTCCTCGTTCGGGGACTAGTACCTGGGCCAGGGCAGCCGAGACCTTTCTCAGTGGGCTGCCACCCAGGTCCGCGTCACGTTCGTGGTCTTCGACTTCTTACACCGTGACGGCCGGAATCTGACTGGGCTGCCTCTGGTCGAGCGCAAACGCCTCTGGATGACCTCCACCTGGTCGGACCGGCGAGGTTCTGGGGTCAGAGGCGGCGGAAGCTCGACTGGCCCAGCGCCACGAGGCGGTCGCGGTCGCCGGTGTCGATAATCCGGGTGCGGGCCACGACCATGTCGTTCGTGATCGATGTGACCTGGCTGCGCGTCATATACGGGCCCACCCGCGAGGGCCCGATCAGCATAGTGGAGTGGTCCGCGATGGCCACGGCGCCCGGGGCGGTGGCGCCCTCGGCAGCGCCAGTGGTGCCGGCCTCGGTGAGGATCTGGATGGTGCCGCCGTGCAGGCCACCCCGGGTGCCGATCGGGGGGGTCGCCTCGGGGATCTCGTACTCGCCGTCGTCGCGGGGCCGCAGGTTGAAGGTGCCGCGCAGGGAGTCGGGCTCGGGGTCCTCGGCGGGCCCCTCGCCGGGGTACGTGTAGACGAAGCCCGGGTTCTCGCCGAGCACGGCCCAGCTGATGTTGCCGTAAGCAATCAGTCGGTCGGGGTTGGCGTCATCAACGATGCGACCCTCGGTGAATACCATTCGCTTGCCGAGGCGGTGGACCGTGTTGTGGTTGCGCAAAACCGCGACGTCGTCGGCCGGGTCGACGATGTGGACCTCGATCTGCGTGGGATTGCAGATCATGTGGTCGATCAGGATGCCGGAGGCGGCCTGCTGCATCACGCCGAGAGGGGCGGCCAGCGGGCCGCCGGCGCCGCGCAGGTCGGCCCGCAGGCGCATTGTCGAGTCCGACTGACCCTCACCCGAGGTGATGCCCGGCGTCGTGATCACCGCCGGGGTCCCCAGGTGCGTGTAGATGATCAGCTCACCGATGCCGCTGGACGTGACAGACATGGTCGTCCTCTCCCCTCTCCCGGGACGGGCCTCACCCGCCCGACTTGGGCACCCTAGCCTATGGGTGCACTGCGCCGCCGGTACGGGCCGTGTTGCTCCTGGGATCGGTGCCGCCGGCGATCGGTGGCGCGGCGCGGGTGACGACGCCCGGTTCCTGCACCTGGGCCTCCCGGCGAAGCTCGGGATGCCGATCGGTGAGCTGTGCGTCCGCGATGTGCTCGCGGCGGATTGCGCGGTGGGACCAGCGCTTCGCCCGGCTGTTCACATCGGCGCCGCTCGCGGTGGAGCTCGAAGGGGTCAGCCTGTACAGCGCTGCGATCACATCGCGCCGGGGCCGGGAGGCGTTGGCTCCGGCTCGGGACAGGTGAGTCAAGCCGATCGCCCGCACCCAGGGTCCCTGCGGGCCACCTCGCCCCGCACACCGGGCGAGGCGGCTGGCGTCACCGGTCGTGCGTGCACGGCGTGCGACGCCGCCAACCGCCGCTACCTCATGCTCCTGGGCAGAGCGTCGGCTGTCGAGGTCGACGCCACCCGCAGCGTCGATCATCTCGGTACCGACCCGGTCGGCTCGTTCCGCTCAACATATGCCGATGTGGCGTCCGCGTTCGCTAAGAACGGCGCCCTGGCAAGGACGGTGCACCATGCCCCGGACGAGCGCAGCGGCGTTCATCTCTTGGGCATGCGAGTGATCGATCTGAGCGTGCACACTTGGGATCGCGCGGGCGGGGCAATCCGCTGGGCATCTGCGACGTATGGTGTGCATGTAGCCCAGGTTCTTGGGGAGGTCGATATGCGACCGAAGATCAGTGCCGTGCTGCTCGGGACCGCGGTGGCCGCGGTGGCTTTGACGGGGTGCGGCAGCTCAAATAAGGCCACGAATGGCGCCACTTCGCCCACCACCGCTGCGCCGGCCCCCGGCGGCGGGGCCGCTACCGTGGGGACCGCCAACGTATCGGGGGTGGGAACCGTGCTCGTCAACCCACAGGGCCGCACCCTTTACGTGCTGACCTCGGAGAAGGGCAACAAGGTCACCTGCGTCAGTTCCAACGGCTGCACCGGCGTCTGGCCGCCTACCTCGCTGCCCTCGGGGACGACCCGGGCGGTCGCGGGCAGCGGGGTGCAGGCCTCCCTACTGGGTACGGTCAGTGGCAGCGGTCAGACACGTGTCACCTACGCCAGCTACCCGCTCTACACCTACTCAGGCGACACCAGTTCGGGCGTGGCCAACGGCAAGGGCATCAACAGTTTCGGGGGCACGTGGTGGCCGATCAGCCCGGCCGGCGCCCTGATGACCGGTTCATCGTCATCGGCGTCGACCACGGCCGGCCACTCCGGCTACTGAGACGGCTACCAACCGATGACGCCAAGCGGCTAGGCGACCCGAGGCCAAGCTCCGGAAGAGCGCCCACAAGCGGCGCGGGGCCGCCGCCGTCGTCGGACTGCCAACAAACCCCATTCACCGCCGGTTGCCCGACAACTCGGGAGACGCACGGCCCATTGCACTCACCGCTGGCGCGGGGACTGTCTGTCCGTGAGCGCGCCCCACACAGCATCAGTCGCGGTGAAGCCACCAGACTCGCCCATCACGTCGGGAAGCACTTCTCGAGCATGTCGATGTCGACCTGGTCCAACCCGGTTCGGCCCCGACAGGCCCGCAGGTCCTCCACCGGCGGGCGCAGCCCGTGGTTAGCCGGCATCGCTTGCAGGTTGCGCCTTCAGGCCGTGCCCAATGCGAGCGACCGTAGATGGCGCGGTTCACCTCATGGCGGAGAAACGGTGGAACTCGCCACGGCCACCTCTTCTGAGTCTCCGGTCTGGTTTCCGTTTAGGGCCACCCAGAGAAGGGTAAGCAGGCCTACGCCGATGCCGCCGGTGAGCAGCGAGACACCGAGCATGCCGTGGGGCAACTCCAAGGCGTAGAAGTGACGGACGAACGCGATTGGAAACAGGGCCAAAAAACCGGCCAGAACCCCAACAACCAGTAGAACCCGGCGCCAGGTCAGCGGCAGCGCGACGAGAACCAGGACGTAGAGGCTGAGTGCCAGGGTGACGATGGTAGCGGCCGTGCGTTGTTGGACCAAGGGCAAACCTCTGGAGTGGGCGACGGCGTAGGTGGCAAACGTCGCACCGGCGATGATGACGCCGGCGGGCAGCGCGAATCGCAGGACTCGTTCCACGAATCCGGCCCGGAAGCGTCGCAGGTTGGGGGCGAGGGCCAGGAAGAAACACGGAACTCCGATGGTGAGCGTGTCGATGATGGTCAGATGGCGAGGCAGGAAGGGATAGGGCAGAAGCGCGACTCCGGCCATGATTGCCAACAGGGTGGCCCACACCGTTTTTGTGATGAAGACGTTGGCCACCCGCTCTATGTTGGCGGTGACTCGCCGGCCCTCGCCTACGACTGTCGGTAGCGACGCGAAGGAGTTGTCCAACAGCACTAACTCGGCGACCGCTTTGGTGGCCGACGCACCGGCGCCCATGGCGACCCCGATGTCGGCCAGTTTCAGGGCCAGCACGTCGTTCACCCCGTCTCCGGTCATGGCCACGGTGTGGCCCTCGGCTTGCAGGGCCCGGACCATGGCCTGCTTCTGGCGGGGGGTGACCCGGCCGAAGACGCTGTGCTCCTGTAGCACCTGTCCGAGGGCAGTGAGGTCCTCGGGGAGGCTGCGGGCGTCAACGGGCTGGTCCGCCCCCGGGATGTCGACCTGCGCTGCGACGGCTCCCACCGTGAGGGGGCTGTCCCCGGACATGACCTTGAGGGCGACGCCCTGCTTGGCGAAGTAGGCCACCGTGTCCAGGGCGTCGGGGCGCACCTTCTCGGCGAAGACGATCAGCACTGCCGCTCGCAGTGGGTCGGGAAGCGACTCCCCGGCCAACGCAGCCGAGGTCGACGCCAGGGCCACCACCCGGCGCCCGCTCGCCGCCAACTGAGCGGCCGCCGCCGCGGCCTCGGGCTGGGCCGCCAGCACGACCTCCGGTGCGCCGAGAACCCAGGTGCCGTGCTCGACGAAGGTGGCGGCGCTCCATTTGCGCGCCGACGAGAACGCCACGGCCTGCTGACGCACCCAGCCGTCCGGTGCGGGGAAGCGGCGGGCCAGGGCGTCGAGGGTTTCGTTGCGGTTGTCGTCGTCGGCGAGGGCACCCAACACGGCGTCGATCGAAACCTGGGAGTCCAGGCTCACCAAGCGGTCAAAGGCGATGCTACCGTCGGTCAGGGTACCGGTCTTGTCGAAGCAGACTACGTCGACCCGGGCCAGACCCTCGACGGCGGGCAGCTGCTGGACCAGGACCCGGCGGCGGGCCAGGCCCACCGCGGCAACGCCGAAGGCGACGCTGGTGAGCAGGACCAAACCCTGGGGCACCATGCCCACGAGCGCGGCGACGGTGCCGCTCAGGGCGGCGTCGACGGAAAGGTTGGCATGAAGCTGGCTGACGGTGGTGAGCACGGCGACCGGCACGATGGCCCAGGTGATATAGCGCAGGATGCGGTTGATACCCTCCAACAGCTCCGATCGCACCACCGAGAACCTTCGGGCCTCAGCTGCCAGCTGGCGGGCGTAGGCGTCTGTACCCACGGCGGTGGCCTGGTAGCGCCCCGATCCGCTGGACACGAAGCTGCCGGAGAGCAAGACGTCGTTCACGGCCTTGTCGACGGGACGCGACTCGCCGGTGAGAAGAGACTCGTCCACCTGCAGCCCGGTGCTCTCCCGAACGTGTCCGTCCGCGACAACCTGGTCTCCGCTGCGCAGCACCACCAGGTCGTCGCGCACCAGCGTCTCGACGCCGATTTCGGTTGGTTGGCCGTTTCGCATCACCCGCACATTCGGCGCGCTAAGCACGGCGAGGCGATCCAGGGTCCGCTTGGCGCGGAGCTCCTGGGCGATGCCGATCACGGCGTTGGCGACCAGAACGATCCCGAAGAGGGCGTCCTGGAGCTGACCGACTACCAGGATGACCGCCAACAGGGCACCCAGGATGAAGTTGAACCGCGTCACGATGTTGGCCCGAAGGATCTCTGCCACAGAGCGACTCGGGCGCTCCCCGCCGGCATTGGTAAGTCCCTGCTGGACCCTACGCTCCACCTCGGCGTCGGTCAGACCAGCGGGAGGCGTCGTCTCCCCGAGCCAGCCGGGACCATCGGGAGGACCCTGGATGGACGGCTCGGGCCGGGCGGTCATGGCACGGTTGGCTTGGTCATGGTGTCGCCTGGCACACAGGGTCTCACGTTCCGAGTCGCTCCGCGCCCTCTCGCCACGTCGGTGCACGGCCCGCACCTGCCCGTAACCACCGCCACGACGGTGAGCGCACAAAGCACGGCCACGATATAGGTGGCCGGGCCGAGCGCTCGGGTAATCGATGCCCGGCTGGTTCCGAGGGCGTACCCAATCGAGGTGAGCAGGGTGACCCACAAGGCCACCCCCACCGCCGTCAAGGCCACCAACCTGGCCACATTCATCCTCGCCAGGCCCGCCGGCAGGGAGATGAAAATGCGGATACGACCTACACATGGGCGGCGCCGCCCCACCGCCCGAACGAGGTGCTCGGCGACTCATCGTGCGGCTCCGGCCCCGCCACGCTACGCCCCACCGCCCTACTCAGCCGCCCAGTGATCGGAGACCTCGCCCTCCCGCACGCCGAGGTCACGACGCCACGCCAGCAGAACCGCAACTGGCTTCACCCTCGTCAGAAGCGACCACTTCCCACTCCGAGGGACCGAGCACAGTTGGTGATGCTGGCCTACGAGGCCGGCGTGGTCGCACCTCGGTCGAGATGACCGGCCGGGACCATCGCCGGTCCTCCAGACACCCGCCGTCGCGAACCGGGCGGCCAAAACGCCGGACCGTTTCGACTGTGCCGAACGGATGACGCCAATCGGCCGCCCGATCGTCCGCGCAGTCGCCTGGTTCTAGTGGCCCACCGTCGCACCACGAAGTTGGCCATCTGACCACGGCACGCGCCGGAGCCCGACAGCTGGAGGCGCCAACGAGCAACGTGCCCCGCTCGTCGAGCTCGGCACGAGATATGTCGAACGTCTCAACGGAGGAGACGCTGCCACGCCGGTCAAATTGGCAACGATGGCGACCGTTCGCCCATTCTGGCTGTCCAGGCTTGGGGATATTGACCCGCCGGAGAGGCTTGGGCGGGTAGGTACCGGTCCGCAACTCCTCGGCGAGGTTATCGAGAAAGGCACTTATCGCCTCGACTCCCCCGTCCTCGATCGCCGCGATGCTCACGCCGTCGACTCCGGGCGCCTCGGTTAGTGGCAAACTCGACCCACGCTCTCCAGATCAGATCATGGCGGGTGAGCTTGTCATAAAGAACACGAAATCTCCGAGCCGGGTCTCGCTTCGCACCGCAGTACAGCAGGCGCTGCAGCGCTTGGAACGCGTCTACCCCCTCGAAGCCTGGGTATCCCCTAAGCCACCACGAAGTGACTCGAAACCACCTCCCGGTTCAGCGAACCTTGTTGTGAGCGAGACTCGGGTTGAATCTTCTCTATGGGCGACGAGCAAGACGTGCTCACTTCCGTTCGGCACCCGAAGCTCTCGGGACAGAGCGCCATCCGCTCCAAACATTTAGGGATGCTCAGCAACATAGGATCGAGCAACATCCCACTGACAACCTTTCATCGTGACTTCTGAACCCCAGTCCAGGTAGTGCGTGGGCTCGAGGGCCACACCGGTACGCAAGGTGCTCAGTGCCACGTCTACCGCGTCCGGTCCCGCGACGAGCTCGTCACCAGTGACCGCGGCGAACAGACCCGCCTGGTCATCGGTAATTACCCATCGGCCGTCGCCACGCGCGGCCAGCGTGACCCTGCCCAGTTCGTCGAGGCGAAAGACGTCCGGGCCGGCGACGTGACGGATGCCCCGCAGCGGGTTGCCGAGGGAAACCTCGACGAGCGCGTCGACGACGTCTGCGGCGGCGACCGGCTGGATCTGGGTGGAGGGCAGGCGGACGGCAGGCGGACGGCAGTGTCGTCGGAGTCCCACGAAATGATGGTGTCCATGAACTCGAAGAACTGGGTGGCGCGCACGATCGAGTACGGCGTGGGTCCTTGCCGGAGCAGTTCTTCCTGCATGGTCTTCGCCCGGAAATAGTCCAGCTGAGGCACCCGGTCCACTCCGACCATCGAGAGGACCACCTGGTGCCCGACACCGGCACTCGCTCCGGCCGCCAGCAGATTGTTCATGGAGGTACGGAAGAAGTCCAGGGACATCTCGTCGAAGGTCGGCGAGTTCGTGAGGTTGACCACGACCTCGGCACCGTCCAGCATCTGCGCCAGGCCGTCTCCGCTTATCAGATCCACCCCGGTGGACCGCGCCGCAGAGACGACGTCAAGAGAAATGGCCTCGTGGCTGGCCAGGGTCAGCTTCTGGACCATGTGCTGGCCGATCCGTCCGGTACCGCCGATCACCACGATTCTCATGTCTCCCCCATTCGCTTAGAAAGCGCCGACGGGACTGATGGCGTCGACGGTAGTCCCCCATTCGAACGGTGAGACCAACCCGGCTCAGCAGCCGTAACCGGCCTGTGCGCCTCGTCGGTCGGGGTGCCTGCGCCAACAGGTGAGGCGGCTGTCGCTGCCGGCGAATGACCGTCGATATTTCCGGTGTCGAGCCGCTGCTTGTGGTTGTGGGCGAGCCATTCGGCGAAGGTCGTCTTGCCCCAGGTGCGCGTCCGGCCGCACAGCTGCAAAGCGACGCCTGCGATCCCCGCCCGGGTTGGCCGTCTAGCGCGACGCCAACCGCGAGACCCCGTCGAGTCTGCAGGTCAGCGGCCCATCGTTGGGGATCTCCCCCATCACTGCCCACGCGGCCGCCTGCTCGGACGCGATGTGGTTCTTGCCGCCCGACCCCTGAGCGACGACGTCGCCTCGCTGGTTGAGGAATGACACGGTGAAGCTGTAATCCGATGTGCCGGACGAGTGGTTGACGATCGTTCCAGTGGCTTGAGGGATGAGGTGGGCCCCGACCGAACAGCTGCTGATCGACACATCCGCAGCCGCCGGATGGGTAGTGGTCCCCCCGCCGGGCAAGGTCGATGAAGTGGCGACGACGACAACCACAATGGCGAGGACAACGACAATCGTGACGGCGCCCAGAATGGCGATTAGACGTCTCCGGTGCCGACGCCTTTCAGCCTTCCTGTACCAAGGTGATGGCTGGTACGCCGGTGGTGGCCGTTGCTGGGACGGCCCTGGCGGCGGGGGTGGCGGCGGCGGGGACGATTGTGATGCGGGTCGTCGCAAGGTGGTCCATCGGTCCCCAGTCCAGTACCGTTGCTGGCCCGGTTGCTCCGGATCTTCATACCACCCCGGCTGCGCCTGTTGCTGCATTGTCCGCCACCCCGCCGCTTCGACGCCACTTCCACACCCGGCAAGAACTTTAGCAGACGCCCCCGTCAAAGGGTGTCGAGGATTGCGAGGTAGGGTTGTGAAAATGGGTTGATCTTTTCCGACTCTCATCGCGCCTCCCAGAAGTCGACATCGAATCGGGTTATGAAATTCTGCGCGAGCTGAGCGAACGGGAGCGAATTGGATTCTCGTGTCTGGTGAACTTCGCGTGCTTTGGGGCGAGGGAGTTGTCGAGTGGATTGATCAGCCAGGGGCTGTGGTACGAGAAATGACCGCCGGTGTCACCTCGGCCTGATGGGGATCGACCACCTCGTCGGCTGAGTCCGCGAGGCTGGTTACCTGAGCCACCCGCAGGTCAGCACTTACTGCCGCCAGCGCGGGCGAGTCTAGGGCTGGATGGGTGCGCCTGCGGGTCGGTGAGGTTGTCTGGGATAACTGGTGAGATGGCGTGCCTGAGCTGAACCATTAGGTCGCTGCTGGTCGCCTCAGCTTCGTGTGAGGATGGGGTCGAGCGGAGGGAGGCAGCAGGTTGAGGCAGCTGCTCGTGGGTCATGATCCTGAAACTCCACGCACCCGTATTCGGCGCTCGCCCGCGCTTGCCTTCGGCGGCCTCTCCGACGGCGCCGAATATCGACCCGCAGCGGGCGGTCGGGGGCACCCCGAATTCGGACGGCGACTGAACGTTATGTGGCGCTTTCTGTCGGTGAGCTGGAGCCAGAGACAGTTGGCGGCGCAGGATCGAGCAATCGGTGCTCGACCCGTGACTCCTGGGTGATCGTGTCGGCCATACTGCGACGGTGGGCCTCGACGTTGCGATAGACGGACTCGATGCGTTCGCTTCCGGTCGGAAAGCCACTCCAGAGGAACTGGCTGCTCTCGACAAGCAGGGGTTCCTTGTCGTGCCAGCCCTCCTTTCTGAGGCAGTAGTCTCCGTGTCGCCGTCACCAGACTCGGTCACCGGCTCGACGGGAGTCCCACTCCGCCCTGCCGACTCGGTCGCGATTGTTGCGGCCACACAGGAACTGGATGCGCTGGTGTTCTGCGTCATGCTTGGAGGCGTGGAGGAGGAAGCGCAACGGGTCTGGGCGGAGCTGCAGCAACGAGACTGGGTGAATCCCGACCTCGACCTCAGCGACGTCATGGAGAAGCTCGCACACAACTGGGACCCATGGTCGCTCTTGGCGCGACACCGGGTTATCGACACCGGACCCATCCACGTTCAGATCATCTCCGGACCCCGATCAAAGAGGTGATCCATGACTCGACCGCTATCATCGGCCGAGTAGACCTCGCCGGTAGCGGTAACTACTTCAGGTCCGATCCAGACGGCAATTGACCACAGGATTTCGGTCCCGCCGGACCGTCGCACCGAAAACCACAGGTATACCTGCGACGCCGTTTCGAGCACGTCCGTGTACACGCTCAGCTTCACCTCTGCGTTCAGATCGGGCCAACGGAGCGTCGCATGGCGGTACACCTTTGGAGAAGGTGGTCTCCTCTCCTGCGTCGCGAGCCGCTCTGGCGGCTACGGCCGTCTGGGCCGCCCGGAACGACGGATCCCGAGCACTGCTCACGGGGTTGCCCTCGCGGCCGAGGTGCCCCATATCGTGCACGCCGATCGTCAGCGTGGCCCTGCCGCCGGCTCGGCCCGTTATGGCCTCGCTGGAACGATCCCCGGAGACCGGGCAAAAAGGTAGATAACGCCGAATACTTGACGATGGCTGACGCGACTTCGTAATCGGAGGCGCTGGCATTCTGTGTGCTTGGTCAGTTGACCCCCAGGGAAGAGGCTGTTGCGCCCGTACTGTCCCAGTACGTGCAAGGCCCCAACGCTAAGCGGCTCAACGTGACTCGGGCTCCTTGGCGTTGCGATCCGGGCATGCGCTTCGGGCAGAATGGCCTCGTGGATCTCGGACTGCGCGACAGGGTGTACTTGGTGACCGGCGGTAGCCGAGGGCTTGGGTTCGCTGCCGCCGAAGTACTAGTCGCCGAGGAGGCCCGAGTGTTGCTCAGCGCTCCACACGAGGCCACGGCGGCGTCGGCCGCGGCGCGCCTGACACAGGACTCCGCGTCGGCGGACGCGGTCGCCTGGGTCGTCGCGGACAACGCCGACCCCCGAACTCCAGATCGGCTGGTTGCGGTGGCCAAGGATCGTTTCGGGGGCCTGGACGGTGCGCTGATCAGCGTGGGCGGATCGCCGCCTGGGACCGTCGCGACGACGACAGACGAAGCATGGCGGTCGGCGTTCGAGAGTGTCTTCCTCGGCGCTGTCCGGCTGGCCCGGACGCTGGCAGCAGATGGAAGCAGCCGCGCTGGCGGTGGTGTTAGTGGCCCCGTGGCCGGGGCGGGCCTCTCGATCGTGTTCGTCCTCGCCTCGTCGGTGCGTGTGCCTCTCGCGGACCTCGCCATCTCCAACGGTCTGTTCCCCGGCCTGGCGGGCGTGGTCAAGACGCTCGCCGGCGAAGTCGGCCCAGATGGGATCCGAGTCAACGGACTGCTGCCAGTCCGGATCGCCACCGACAGAGTCCGTGAACTTGATGCCCTACGTGGCGATCCCGATGAAGTGCGGGCCCGCCTCTCCGAGAGGATCCCGTTGCGGAGATATGGCGAGCCCGAAGAGTTCGGCCGAGCCGCCGCCTTCTTGCTGTCGCCGGCCGCGTCCTACATCACCGGAGCGATGATCCCGGTCGACGGCGGCGCTATCAGCTCGATCTGATGTCCAGTGGCGGGCGAGCGGCTACTGGCCAGTCCGTAGGTGGCGACCGAAGACGATATTCTTCGATCTGCAACCGGGTCGTTCTCGCCTCCGTAGCGCGGTGACGTGACGTCAAGCGATGGACTCCTCGGTACGTATTTGATGTCATGAAGAAGCGCAGCGCCGCTTCTGCGTGAT
>CAWICR010000002.1:0-73465 GCA_963834775.1 uncultured Acidimicrobiaceae bacterium | reverse complement strand
TGGGATTGGAGTTTCCTGGAGATGTCGTGGTGGACTCGGCCGGGGATGTGTTCGTCGCCGACCCTGATCACAACCGAGTGGTCGAGCTACCGAAAACCTCGAGCGGGTATGGCCAGAAATTTACGGTGCCGTTCGTGGGCCTCCTCGGCGAGCAGGGGATGACTGTAGACCCGGCGGGCGATGTCTTCGTGACTGACGAAACGCTCCACGAGGTGGTGGAGTTACCGAAGTCAGCGGACGGGTGGGGCTCGCAGGTGACGCTGCCCTTTACCGGGTTGAGTCTGCCTTACGGCGTGGCGGTAGATGGCTCAGGTGACGTTTTTGTGACCGACGCCGGAACTAACGACGTGGTGGAGGTGCCGAAGGCCGCCAACGGTTATGGGTCTCAGGTCACTCTACCGTTCACTGGACTATCCTTCCCGATCGATGTTGCTGTCGACTCGACCGGCGACGTGCTCGTCAGCGATTTAGCAACAACGACGTGGTGCAATTACCGAAGACTGCCGACGGGTACGCAACACAGGTCACCCTTCCGTTCACCGGCCTTATGGACCCCAAAGGGTTAGCGGTAGATAGTGCTGGCGACGTGTTCGTAAACGGTGTGTTCGACGCACCATGCGCAGGCTGCGTGCTGGAGCTGCCACGGGTGTCTGACGGATACGGGGCCCAGTGCTCCGCCGTTCGCCGCACTCTCGACACCCGTCGGCCCAGATATTGGAGCGGACGGGGGTCTGGCTCTGGACTCCAACGGTGATGTCTTCGCGCTGGTCCGAAGACCAGGTGCGTGAGCTACCAGTGACGGCACAAGGCTATGGCCCTCAGATCGTCCTACCAATCGCGGGATCGTCCGCCGCCTGGTTGACGTCGGACTCCGCAGGGGACGTCTTCGTCCCAGACTCTTTCAACGACGGCATGGACATCGTCGAGTACACGCCGACGAATGCAGCATATTCGACATCGGCCATCCCGCTTATTGGGTACAATAGCGATGACCAGCTCACGGGTATACAGCCCGTATATGGAGTGGCTGTGGATTCAGCCGGTGATTTGTACGTGGCCGGGTCCAACCTCACGACCGACGACGATGAGGTAATTAACGCTGCCCAAAACGTCCGGCGGCTTCGGCGCCCAGGTCGTCCTGCCATTCACGGTGCCATGTTGCAGTGGCGGTCAGATCAATGGTGTGGCCGTGGATTCGTCTGGGGATGTCATTCTGGCCGAGGCAAATAGCCGCCAGGTGGTGGAGTTACCGAAGACGCCAGACGGCTACGGCCCCCAGATCACTCTTCCGTTCACCGGGTTGTCCGACCCCGTCAACGTCGCCGTCGATTCGGCTGGCGATGTGTACGTGAACGACCCCCTCAACTACCAGGTCCTAGAGCTTCCCAAGGAGACTAGCGGCTACGGACCGCAAGTAACGCTGCCTTTTGTGGGGCTCGGCTACCCCACCGAGTCGCCGTCGGCAATGACGGTCGACTCAGCCGGGGACGTCTTTCTCGGACTTTTGAACTACAACACTACTGAGGGTTCTCTGCTTGAACTGCCGAGGACCGCCAGCGGGTATGGACCGCAGGTCGCGCTGACATTCACGAACCCGGGCGACCGGTTTATTCGTTGGCGGTGGACTCGGCCGGAGACATTTTCGCCGCTGGATCGTTCAAATCGTGGGATGCCAACGTGGTGGAGTTGCCGGCGGTCCCCGCCGGCACCGTTTCGGCGTCGGTCTCGACCGTCTCGGCCCAACCGGGCTCGGTCCGTGCCGATGGGGTGTCGTCTTCGCAAGTAACGGTGACCCTGAAAGATGGCGCGGGGAATCCGGTGGCCGGCAAGACGGTCACCCTGACCCAGGGGCTGGGATCGCATTCGGTGATCTCGGCGCCGAGCGGGCCGTCTGATGCGGACGGGCGGGTGACGTTCACGGTGACCGACGCCACCCCTGAGGTAGTCACCTACACCGCCACCGATACCACCGACGGTGTGACGTTGACGCAGACCGCGTCGGTGTCGTTTGTCTCGTTGTCAGCTGCCGGGGGTTGTTTCTCGCCGTTGACCCCGGCCCGGGTGCTCGACACCCGCAACGGGACGGGGCACATCTGGTCCGGTCAAGGCGGGGGCCACGGTCAGCCTGCCCATCCTGGGCCGTGGTGGGGTGCCCGCGTCGGGGGTGGAGGCCGTGGTGGTGAACGTCACGGTCGCCCAACCCACCGCCGGCGGCTACGTGACGGCATACCCCGACGGGGTGGCCAAACCGCTGGCCTCCAATCTCAACTTCTCCCGGGGTGAGACCATCCCCAACCTGGTGATAGCCCCCGTGGGCCCCGACGGCAAGATCGACCTTTACAACGGGTCGGCCGGCACCGTACAACTCATAGCCGACGTGTCCGGCTGGTTCGGGACGGGAACGGTTACGGCCCCCGGATGCCTGGCGCCGTTGACCCCGGCCCGGGTGCTCGACACCCGCAACGGGACGGGGGGCATGTCTGGCCCGGTCAAGGCGGGGGCCACCGTTAGCCTGCCCATCCTGGGCCGTGGTGGGGTGCCCGCGGCGGGGGTGGAGGCGGTGGTGTTGAACGTGACCCTCACCCAACCCACCGCCGGCGGCTACGTGACGGTATACCCGGACGGGGTGAGCCGGCCAACCGCGTCGAATCTGAACTTTGGGGCCGGCCAGACCATCCCCAATCTGGTCATCGCCCCGGTAGGGCCGGATGGCAAGGTTGACCTCTACAACGGCTCAGGCGGCAAGGTGCAGTTGATCGCAGACGTGTCCGGCTGGTTCGTGGACGGCGCACCGGTCACGGGCGGGCTGTGGCCGTTAACCCCGGCTCGGGTGCTGGACACCCGGAGTGGCACCGGGGGGGTGAGCGGCCCGGTGGGTGCGGGTCAGACGGTGAAGCTCGGCGTGTTGGGGGCAGGAGGGGTGCCGGGGTCAGGAGTCGAGGCGGTGGTGTTGAACGTGACCGTCACCCAACCCACCGCCGGCGGCTACGTGACGGTATACCCGGACGGGGTGAGCCGGCCAAGCGCGTCGAATCTCAACTTTGCGGCGGGCCAGACCATCCCCAATCTGGTCATCGCCCCGGTCGGCCCGGACGGCAAGGTTGACCTCTACAACGGCTCAGGCGGCAAGGTGCAGTTGATCGCAGACGTGTCCGGCTGGTTCGGATCGGGCCCTGTTGCGCCCCTTGGCGGGGTGACCAGCGTTACCAGCGATGCCGTCAGTTCGTGCGGGGTTCTCACTTCGGGAGGGGTGGACTGCTGGGGAACAAATGACGTCGGCAGACTCGGCGACGGCACTACGGGCGGGACTAGCGATATCCCTGTGGCGGTCTCAGGCCTCGGGGGCGTGGGCACACTCACCGGCGTGGTCAGTCTGACCAGCGACGGAGGAGGCTATTGCGCCCTGCTGGCCTCGGGCGGCGTTGACTGCTGGGGCTATGGCACCGATGGAGCGCTGGGCGACGGCTCGAGATCAAACAGCGACCTCCCGGCGGCCGTCTCCGGCGCGGGTGGTGTGGGCACCCTGTCCGGGGTGGCCAGCCTGGTGAGCGATGACGACGGCTATTGCGCCGTCCTGGCCTCGGGCGGGACAGTCTGCTGGGGAACCAATGACCTCGGACAGCTCGGCAACGGTAATGCTGGCGTCGGCAGCAGCGACATCCCGGTGAGCGTCGTGGGTGTGCACGACCTGGGGACCCTCGCCGGGGTCACCAGCCTGGTGAGTGACGGCGTCGGCGGCTATTGCGCAGTGTTGGGTTCTGGTGGCGCTGTCTGTTGGGGAGAAAACACATCCGGCCAACTCGGCAACGGCAGCACGACCAGCTCCTACAGCCCGACCGCTGTTGTCGGGCCCGGTGACGAGGGCACCCTCGCCGGGGTAGCCAGCCTGGTTAGTGACCAAGCAGGCTTCTGTGCCGTATTGACCTCCGGCCGAGTGGACTGTTGGGGAGACAACACGTCGGGAGAGCTCGGCGACGGCACTACCATCGGACCCGATAATTGCTCGCTACCTCCCGCCTGTTCGACCGCCCCCGTTGGCGTCGTCGGAGTCGGAGGCACTGGCGCGCTGTCGGGCGTGGCCAGCCTGGTCGGCGACCAAATTGACTACTGCGCAGTTCTCACCTCAGGGGGTTTGGACTGTTGGGGAGAGAACACAACGGGCGAACTCGGCAATGGACCCGGCGTGTTGGGCGACAGCGCATCGCCCGTCCAGGTCGTCGGCGTCGGTGGAGCGGGAACCCTGAGCGGAGTCACGGACGCCATAGAAACGGGATTCTTCGGCGTCTGTGCTCAGCTACCCGCAGCCAAGGTCGCCTGCTGGGGTCCAAGCCCCACCTACCCACAAACTTCGAGCCCCGTGCCGGCCTATGTGCCCGGCGTCGGCGGCAGCGGGCAACTGGACAACGTCGCCAGTCTGGCTAGCAACGACCTCGGCTTGTGCGCTGTCCTAACCACGGGAGGGGCCGACTGCTGGGGCTACGGAGACTACGGCGGACTCGGCGATGGCGCCCTGACCAGCAGCGACGTTCCGGTCGTCGTCGAATCCATCGGCTAGACCGCCCGAATCGAGAGCTGGCCGCCAGAGATCCGTGTATCTACGAGGCCCGACGACGCCCTCGGTGGTAACGACTCACTCACCCGACGAACCGAGCCATGATGACACCGCTCCCAAGCGGCCTCCCCCAATGGCGCGTGGAAACCGGGGTAGGGACATAACCTTAAAAGTGCCGCACTGCAACGAACCGACGGCGCTTGCCACTAGCAAGGAGATTGCCAGATGTCGCCCGCACCGAGGGAGCCAGATAACCGTCCGTCAGCTGATGTCATGAAGAAGCGGTGCGCTGCTTTCGCGTGACCTGACCCTTGTGGGTTAGGGGCGCCGGGGTGGAAGAGGGTCGTTGTGGCTGGGTCTGTTGTGAACCGCCAGAGTTCCTCCCGTCGACGGGAGCCGAGTGTGCGAGGCACACTCGGGGTTTCCACACCAACCCGCAAACGACGGAAGGAGACCCTGGTGGAACGCGAACCACAATATGTCGGTATTGATTTGCATCGCCGCCGCTCGGTGATCGTTCGGATGAGCGACGCCGGCGAGGTGCTGGGTGTGTCGAAGATCGATAACGATCCTCTGGCTCTGGCCGTGGCTGTCGCCGAGGCGGGACCCGACCCGGAAGTGGCCTTGGAAGCTGGTTACGGATGGGTGCGCCACGAGGCGCCATGTGACCGGGTGGGGTGCAAGGACCCACCGGTGGCCTGTCGCAGCAGGCCGCTGAAGCTGGAGGCAGCCTGACCTCAGGGACGTGAGGGAGGGTGGGAGCAGCCTCGACAACGCCGGGACGAGCCAGTACTGCCAGATGGCCCGGGTCTGGCTAGCAAGACGGAGAGGTGTACGAGTGCAGAAACCAGTGGTGGAACCCCCTCAAGAAGTCAGGACCGGCTCGAACCTGGTGGATCTGGGCCGGGATAGCAGTGCGCCGCGACCCTCTACAACCGAGGGAAGCGGCCTCGACACCGTTGGTGTCGGGGGCCACGGTGAATGCCTGCGGCGTAGCCGTGGACAGGCCTGCAGGGGAAAAGCTGGGCACCGATCCCGTCGACCGGTCTGTGGTGAACGTGGGAACCATCTTCGGGTCGCCTACCTGCCGGCCAGCCCGGCCGGCAGCGGCAAGGCACGTGGTCTGTTGATGACTCGGAGATGGGGCGGAGGGTTCGTAGTAGTCCGAGGCCGGGAGAGCCGGCCGCATGGCGAAGGGACCCAGCGAGTTCGCAATGGAGGAACTGGAATGTCAGGAGGTCGTTGGTGAATACCGATGCGCCGTGGCCGGACCTCGATGAGGCCGAGTGGCGGGTACTGAAAATCCAGACCAAGTTGCATCAATGGGCTATCGATGATCCTGATCGTCGGTTCGATGACCTGTTCAACCTTGTCTGCGATCCCGCCTTCCTGGTGGTGGCGTGGGATCGGGTTCACAAGAACCGTGGGGCACGCTCTGCGGGAGTGGATGGGGTGGCACCCCGCTCCATCATCTTCGGCACGGAGGTGTTTCTGGCCGAGCTGCGAGATGATCTCAAGGCCCGGCGGTTCGTCCCCTTGCCCGTGCGGGAGAAGCTCATACCCAAGAAAGGAGGCAAGCTCCGGGGGTTAGGTATCCCCACCGCACGCGACAGAACTGTGCAAGCCGCCCTGAAACTGGTGCTGGAGCCCATCTTGGAGGCGGACTTCCAGCCGTGTAGTTACGGCTTCCGCCCCAGGCGCCGAGCCCAGGACGCCATCGAGGAGATCTTCTTCTACACCACCCACTCTTACCAGTGGGTCCTGGAAGGAGACATCAAATCGTGCTTCGACGAGATTTCGCATGTCGGCCTGATGGGCCGGCTGCGGAACCGGATCGGGGACAAGCGTGTCCTGGCCTTGGTGAAAGCGTTCCTCAAAGCCGGGATCCTGGGAGAGGACCAGGTGCAGAGGGACACGGTGACCGGCATTCCCCAGGGTGGGATTCTCTCACCCGTGCTGGCTAACGTCGCCCTGTCGGTGCTCGACGAGCACTTCATGGGGCGATGGGAGGAAGCGGGGACCGTCCACAAACGCAGGCAGAGGCGACTCAAGGGGCTGGCCAACTACCGGATCGTCCGCTACGCGGATGATTTCGTGGTGCTGGTCAGCGGCACCCAAGAGCACACCGAAGCCCTGCGGGAGGAGGTGGCAGCCCTTCTCGCCCCGATGGGTCTACGCCTCTCGGAAGAGAAGACAGTGGTCACCCACGTCGACAAGGGGTTCGACTTTCTCGGTTTCCACATCCAGCGGAAACGCCAAGAAGGAACCCAACGACGCACCATCTACACCTACCCGTCCAAGACCGCCCTTCAGGCGATCAAGGCCAAGGTGCGGGTGCTGACACAGGGCCACACCGATCAAGCCCTCGCCAACCTCTTACAACGGCTCAACCCGGTGCTAAGAGGTTGGGCCAACTACTTCCGGCACGGCGTGTCGGCGAGGACCTTCAGCTATCTCAACGCCTGGAGTTGGCGGCGAGTGGTCAACTGGCTTCGCCACAAACACCCCAAAGCCGGATGGCGTTGGCTCCGGAGGCACTACCTGCCCAGGTGGCGACCAACGGACGGCAAGGACACGCTGTTCAACCCGGCCACGATCCCCATCACCAGGTATCGCTACCGGGGAACACGTATCCCCACGCCGTGGACGAGGTTCGACGACACCGACGTCGCATAGACCGACGGCATGAACTCGTGGAGAGCCGGATGCGGGGGAACTCGCACGTCCGGTTCGGGAGTGCGGACCGAAGAAACGAACCAGCCGGAAGGCGGACATCGCGCTTCGGTCCGACACTCACTATTGGGCGGCCGATCTGCTCCAAGCCGAGGGAGCTCGAGTGCATTTGGTGCACCCTTCGGGCTTGAACTGGTCGAACCGGCGAGTGAAAAACGACGTGAAAGACGCCACCGAGCTGGCCCGCCGGCTGCGCCTGCACGATGTTCCAGAAGCGTGGATGGCCCCGCCCGAGGTCCGCGAGCTGAGAGAACTTGTCAGGTACCGCGCCAAGTTGGTGGCGCTTAGAACCTCGGCCAAGGCCCAGGTCCACGCGGTGATGGCCAAGCTGGGGATCCTGCCGCCCGTGTCGGACATGTTCAGCCCGGGTGGACAGAAGCTGCTGGATGAGATGAGCTTCGAAGGGGTCTACGGGGTGCGGGTCGAGTCGCTGAGGGACCTGCTGGAGATTTTCGACCGGGAAGTCGCCATGATCGAGCGGGAGATCCACCACTGGCTCAAGGACCACCCTGGATATCAGGCCATCCAGATCCTAAAGGGGGTGGGACCGATCACCGCCGCCATATTCGTGGCCGAGATCGGCGACATCAGCCGGTTCCCCACCGCCCGGCACCTGTGCTCGTGGGCCGGGATCACTCCCAAGCTGTACGAGTCCGATACCACCTCGAAAAAGGGGCGGATCAGCAAACAAGGCTCGACCATCGTTCGCTGGGCCGCCGTCGAAGCCGTGTGCCGATACCACGGCGGAAACCCGATCGCTCCCACCTACCGGCGAATCGCCGAACGGCGGGGGAACAAGATCGCCAAGGTAGCGGCAGCCAGAAAATTGCTCACGCTGATCTACTACGGGCTCAGGGACGGAGAGATCCGCTGCATAGCCCGCCACCAGGAGGCGGCCTGAGCAGGCTCGGACACAGCCAGGACGCGAGCTCGATCCCTGCCGTGGCCCCCACCCCGGTGGCGAGGCCGACGATTTGAGTGAGCCCGTCTGGCTGTGGCCGCAACACACCATGCGAACCAAGCGCGAAGGAATGGCCGGTCGCCGAGCAGGCTGACCCAGCTCAAACGAGCGCACGGTGAGGTCCGCTGTGTCCAATCACAACCCAGGCAACCAACGACCGCCAGCAGGCGGTCCTAAGCCGATTGTGGCTGGCGACAACTAAACCCCGGGGCCCTCAAGGCTCCCCCTACGGGCGGCCCTAACGGGCCGGCCTTGACCGCCCCTCCCACCCCGACAACGATCCCGAAACCCGCCGGGATCCAATCACCCGCGCCCCAAAACACCCCGCTCTCGACGCCCGCTGCAGAAGAAATCGACTTCGACTCCGTCGAAGACTCTTGACATCAAGCGCTTCTTCAGGAATGGCAGGGAGAAGGCAGCCAGACGGCAGTCCCACGACATGGCGATGTCAGCCCCGGTTGCGCACATCCTCACAGCAGGCCCGAGGCACGGGCCAAGACCAAATGGAGGTGACGCAAGAAATGCGAGTAATCCCTGTGGATGTGAGCAAGTTGAAGTTTCTGGTGGTGGGCGAGCCCACCCCCCAGATGCGAGACGGCAAAGCGGTGCTGGACCGGACAACGGGTGTGCCGTTGTGGAACCTGGACGTCACCGTCATAGGCGAAGGCCGGGCCGAGACGATCCAGCTGAGCCTGCCCGAGGGGGGCTTCCCTAAGGGCATCGGTATCGGAACGATCATCGTCCCGGAGGGGATGGTGGCCGTCACCTGGGAGAAGAACGGCCGCTCCGGGGTGATGGTGCGGGCCAAGTCGGTCAAGGTCGAGGGCGGCCAGGCCGGCCTGAAGGCGGCAGCCGCATGACCGCCGGCCACACTGTCGAAGTCGACCAGCTCTCGGATGACCAGCTAGCGGCGGCGCTGGTGGCCGGGATCATCGGTGCCGACTGGCCCGAGCAGGCCGCCGTGGAGTTGCTGGTCGCCAACCGGGCCTGGCTGGGCCGTTTCGAGCTGCGCCAAGCGGTCGAGGTGGCCGTCTTGGACGGCGAGGTGTGCGCCTGGGTGGCCTGGCCGTACGTCGACCTCGACGCCCCGGCTTCGTCGGGCGAGTTGCGTATCCTCACCATCGCCCGTTCATTGGGCGGTGTGGCCTCGGAGCGCAGCCTGGGCGACCTGTTGACCAGCTTGGACTGCATAAACACAGGCCGGGTTCTGGACGCGGTTGCGATCGCCTGCCAGGGTCGAGACCACGATCACCAACGGCGTTGGTGGGGAGGGGGTGTCATGACGGGCGCCCCCGCCCCCAAACTCCACGTGCCGGTGCCGGTATGGCTGCCGATCCTGTCCTGGGGGGCCGTGCTCGGAGCGGTGGCGCTACTGGGGTGGATGGTGCGGGGCTGGTGGCGACGCCAGCACCGCCCCAAGATCACCGACACCGAGGCGTCCCGCCGCCGTTGGGTGACCTGGGTGTCCTCCCGCTGGATATGGGACGCCAGCAATCTGGGCCTGGTCCTGGTGGATGACACCACCCGCCATCGCCGGGAGTGGTGGACCGGCCGCGCTCTCCCCCCGTTGACTCGCGTCCCCCAAATCCGTTTCGAGACCGCCCCGTGCGGGCTGCGGGCGTGGATGCACACCCTGCCCGGTGTCGGCCTGGATCAGGTGACCAAGATGGCCGGCCATCTGGCCAACGCCTGGGGCTGCCTACGCGTCGACGTCGCCCAGCACGCCCCCGGTCTGCTGTTGCTGCGCGGTTTCGTCTACGACCCCCTGGCCCAGCCCTGGTCGGTCACTCCCACCGGGGAGCCGCTGACCGACTGGCGGCTGCATGTCGGTATCGACGACGAGGCCAACCACGTCGTCCTGTCGCTGGCCAACCTGTCCGGGGTCACCGTCGCCGGAGTACCCGGCACCGGGAAAACCTCACTGCAGCGGTGGTGGTTGTGCCAGCTGGCCCCCCACCCGGCCACGCAGATCGCCGTACTGGACGGCAAAGTATCCGACCCCGCGGACGGCGACTATGGCCAACTGCTGGCCCGCTGCTTCGCCGCATCCGGCGACGACCTCGCCGACGCCAACCGGCTGCTGGAGCGGCTGTGGCAGGCCATGCGGGCCCGGTCGGCCTGGCTGCGCAGCAAATCGGGGCACCGCCCAGTTCTGGGATGTCGGCCCCACTGTCGACTGCCCGCTCGTCACGGTGATCGTGGATGAATCGCACACGTTCGTGACCGGGGCGTCCCGCAAAGACCGCGAACTTTGCGACTCGAACGTGTGGTACCTGACGAAATTGGCCAAGGAAGGCCGCTCCCGCGGTTTCTTAACCGTGTTCGTGACCCAAAAGCAGACCGCGGACGCCATCCCGACCGCCATCCGCGACGTCTGTCAGGTGGGCGTCTCGTTTGGCGTCAGAACTATGGATGGAGCGGTGGCCGCCCTCGGCGACGACATCCGCCAATACCCCGATGTCGCACCGACCCTGCTGATCGGCCGGGAATGGACCGGCGTCGCCGTCATGCGGCTGCCCGACCGGGCCGGCTACCACCGGGTCCGCACGCCCCACATCACCGAGACCGACGCCGCCCCCCTCGATCGACGCTCTGCGCCAATCTACGTCAGCCCCTTCACACCGTCGACGTGGTTAGCGAGGGAGTGACGCCATGATCGCCCCGCTCGCCACCATCGACGCCACCGACGAGGTCGAGCTGATCAGAGCGGCCAGCCGCCCCGGTTTCGCCCGCTGGCGGGCCATGGTGGCCGCCACCGGCGGCTGCGCCGACCCCATCCACCTGGTCGGGAAATCGGCCATGATCGACGCCGCCACTGGCGAGGTCCTTCACCACTACGACACCGAGGACGAGCCCAACCGGCGGCTGTTGGTGGCCTGCCGCAACCGGCGGGCCTCGCGATGCGCGCCCTGCGCCGACCTGTACAGAGCCGACACCTACCACCTCATCCGGGCTGGCCTGGCCGGCGGCAAAACCGTCCCCGACACCGTGGCCGGCCATCCCCGCATCTTCGCCACCCTGACCGCCCCCAGCTTCGGCGCCGTCCACCATCGGGTGGTCAATCCGGACGGCTCTGTGCAGCGCTGCCAACCCCGCTTCGGTTGCAAACAACGCCATCTCGCCGACGACCTCTGTCTCGGTCAGGCTGTCAACCCCGACGAATACGACTACACCGGCGCCGTTATCTGGAACTCCCTCGCCGGTGTCCTGTGGCATCGCACCACCACCCTCGTCGTTCGCCACCTGGCCCGGTATCTAGGCGTCACCGAAATGCAGTTCCGTCGCAGCTGCCGAGTCTCCTACGGCAAGGTCGCCGAATTCCAGGCCCGGGGCCTGGTCCATTTCCACCTCATCGTCCGCCTCGACGGCCCAGACGGGCCAGACCAACCGTCCCCGGAGGGACTCAGCGTCGATGTCCTCACCAAAGCATTGAGAGCTGCCGTCCGCCAGGCCATCGTCACCTCGCCTGACACCGCAGCTACCGAAGGAAGCCGGGAGGTTCGCTGGGGTGAGCAACTCGACATCCAGCCAATCGTTGCGGGCAGCACTGACGAAAGCGAGCTGACCGACCAAAAGGTCGCCGGTTACGTGGCCAAATACGCCACCAAAGCTGCGGAGAACACCGGCACCCTGGACCGGCCGGTTGTGTGCTGGCGCTGCAAAGGCACCGGATACGACCCCGAAGGAACCGGCCTGTGCAAAGGCTGCCACGGGCGGGCCACCCGTTACGACGACGTCGACCACCTTGTCTCCAACCGGCACGCCCAGGCCATGATCTCCGCCTGCTGGAACCTCGGAGGACACCCCGAAGTCGAGGAACTCCGCCTCCGTCCCTGGGCGCATATGCTCGGCTTCAGGGGCCACTACTCCACCCGATCACGCTGCTATTCGACCACCCTCACGGCCCTGCGCCAAGCCGCGACAGCAGTGGCGCGACACGCCGCCTGATCGCGTCACTCGGATACTCCGAGGCGATACAGGTCCGACGTCGCAATCCACACCAAGAGCCGGTCGACCCACAGGAAGATGAGACGATCCTCGTCCTCGGCCATTGGCAATACATTGGCCGAGGACACTCCCCTGGCGAAGCGATTTATGCCCGCACCATCGCCCACGACCTCGATGAAAGCCGATGGCTGGCCCGCACCCTTGTTGATCCGGCGCCGAACCCACAAGGAGACGTATCCCGGTGATCAAGCTTCTACTTACCCCTGAAAACGCCGCCGAGATACTGTCCGTTGGGCGTACCAAGGTGTACCAGCTGATGGCCACCGGGGAGCTTCGCTCGGTGCGGATTGGCAAATGCCGGCGAGTACCGATGGCGGCCGTGCTCGAACTGGTGCAACAGCTGGAAGGCGACGCCGGTTAACGCCAAGCGGGATAACGGCGTCACAGCCATTTCCTAACATGACGTCACCGGCTCCGAGGAGACACCAATAATGATCAGCGTCCGTCAAACCAAGTCCGGTCGCCGCTATGACGTGCGGCTTCGTGATCCGGCGGGGCGTGTGTATACACGGACGTTCGCCACGAAGCGAGAGGCCGAGACGTTTGCGGCCCGGGAGAGGGCTGATCAATCGCGTGGAGCCTGGGTTGATCCCCGCCGTGGCACCTTGACCCTCGCAGAATGGTCACAGCGCTGGCTCGCTCAGCGACCCGGACTCCGGGTACGAACCCGCGAGCTTTATCAGGGTCTACTCGACCGGCACATTCTGCCGGACCTGGGTCAAGTCGAACTGGCGAAGCTTTCGCCATCGCAGGTCCGGGCCTGGAATGCGCGCCTTCAGGGGCCAAGCGGGCCAGGAGTTTCGACCGTCGCCAAGGCCTACCGCCTGTTGCGGGCCATGATGCGCACGGCTGTCGCGGATGAGGTCATCGTCCGAAACCCCTGCCAGGTCGAACGGGCCGGCGTGGAGCGCGCCATCGAGCGTCCCATCGCCACCGTGGCGGAAGTCAATGCGCTGGCCGACGCCATATCGCCCCATTTCCGGGCGCTCATCCTTCTTTCCCGCGTGGTGCGGTCTACGGCGCGGCGAGCTTTTCGCCCTGCAGCGTGCGGACTTCGACTCACTTCGGAACACCCTCAATGTCGAGCGAGCCATGCACCAACTTAAAGACGGCACCCTCGTTGTGGGTCCGCCGAAGACTGAGGCGGGACGGCGGACGATCGCGATTCCTCCCCATGTCGTACCGGAGCTCATGGCGCATCTGGAGCAGTTCGTCGCTCCGGAACTGGACGCTCTTGTTTTCACAGGTATCAAAGGCGGGCCGGTCCGGCCCCACGTGCTCCAGAAGGCGTGGGTCGCCGCGAAAAGAACGACCGGGCTGGACAAGCTTGCACCTGCACGACCTCCGCCACGCCGGCAATACCTGGGCCGCCGCCACCGGCGCCTCGACAAAGGAGCTGATGGCCCGGATGGGGCACGCCAACTCTGCGGCCGCCCTCCGCTACCAGCACGCCACCGCCGACCGGGATCAGGCCATCGCCCAGGCCCTCTCCGAGCTGGCGCAGCCGGCCGAGGTGGTCCCCATCGCGCGAAAGGTCGTCGCCGCGCGCGATGGACGCGCGATGGGCCGACCCGGACGCGAAAGAGGAGCCCCCGAAAGGGCTCCTGACCTGCGGAAACGTCGAGAGCGAGCGACGGGAATCGAACCCGCGTTCTCAGCTTGGGAAGCTGATGTTCTGCCGCTGAACTACGCTCGCACGGTGGTTCGCGCAGCGTAGCGGACTTCCTCTCGCCGCCAACGAGCGGTGGTCACCTCCCCCAGCTGAAGCGCAACCTGGTGACCGAATTGTCGGGATCTCCGGGGTAATTGTGGTACTTAATACCGCTATAGGCAGTAAAAGACACCAAAATTGTTTCTGCCCGTGTCGGCTCCCGTCCGCTCGCGCCGCAAAGCAGCCGGCACACGTGCCAGGCGTGCCGAATAGAGGGCAGCGCCTCGCTGCCCTTGACGTTTCGGGCCTCGGCCCGGGCGCCCGGGGTCGAGGCATTGGCGGCCATGGGCAGAGCGCGGACTCGAGTGTCGAAGACTGGGCCCCCGGAGTCTCGGCCGACGCGTCCACGCCTTACGGTCGCAGCCGACCCGGCCTCGAAGCGCGGACCAAATGCACCCGCAAACTGGCAACCGCACGTCCACGCCTCGCGGCCCCATACGCGATCGACGCGAAGAGTGGACACAGGACGACCAGGTCAGGGGCCATCCGTAGTACTGAACTCCGAGGTGGGGCTGCAAACGGAAGCGCCTGAGTGGGGGCGATAATCGGCGCCGGCGTCTGCGCCCGAGAGGCCCTGGTCTCGACGAGCCGGCACGACCTCACGGCGCGCAAGGGGCTCGTAGATCCAGGCCCACGGCGGCAAAGGGCAAACGGCAAACGGGACGCGGCCCATACGCGCCTTCGGGGCGCCTGTCTGATACCCCCGGAGTTGGAATTGCTACCTGACGACGACCCATTCGGCCTCCACTCAACAGCGGTTTGGCCACCGGTCGCGCCCGCACGTACACTTCTTCCCGCTAACATCGCGCTTTACGGCTGACGCAGAGTCGTGGGCCAACACTGGACTTGCACTATTGGGGGCACTAAAGCCATAGTTCGACGTGCTGGGAGGTTGTACGACGGGTTATGGTGAAATACCTGGAGTGGGAACCCGCCACCTACTCCAGGAGAGCGGTTCCGAGATCCGCCGCTCGGTCCGCTCCGCTGATGGCGCCCCTCGGGGCGCCATCAGTGTTTTCCCGTCCAAGTGCGCCCACAAACCCCCGCGCAGGAGATGACGGGACCGGAACTGCGGGACGATCATTCGGGCTACTTCGGGCTGGACGATCAGCCCGAATAGGTCGATAACGAACTCCGATTCGACCGTTCACATCGGCATTGCGAAAGGAGAGGGCTACCGCTTTGGAGAGTTCGAAGAAGACTGGCGGCTTGAGCAGCTCGGGGTGTGGAGGTTGCGGGGCGACCTGCGCCTTTGCCTCGTCCCTGGCGGCCGAGCCACAAGAAGAGCAGGGCTGCGGCGCTGGCGACGGGGTGTAGTGGTCGTCGGACAACGGCGCCTTTTGACCTGGCTGCGTGCGGGCAGGGCCGGTCCTGGGGAACGCTCACGTCGGTTCGGTCCTGGCCCCCGCCGGGCTGTCAATAGGCAGGAACTCGATCCCAACGCCCGGAGCGCTGGTTTTCCTGACAGCGGGTCTGACAGATGTGAACGGTGTGTCCGCCGCACGGGTTCCGCCAAAACTCCCGGCTCCGGCTACCCGCTCTGGTCAGACTTGATCCGGCACCGGCCCGCCGAGCCAGCCGAACCCCCCGAAAGGACCGAACTCCCAAGCCCCCGAAATCGCCCGAATCCGAACCCGCCCAATTCAGTCGGACGGCCACTCCAACCTTTCGAACCGCCCGATCTCCGTCCGAACCTCCGCCCAACCAGAACCCATCGCCGTTCCCCGTCCAGACGGCTAGTCCAGCCCGCCAGCCGTCCAGCCCGCCAGCCGACCAGCCGACCAGCCGACCAGCCGGCCAGCCCGCCAGCCGACCAGCCGACCAGCCGACCAGCCGGCCAGCCGACCAGCCGACCAGCCGACCAGCCGACCGATGCTCCCCCATTCCGCGCAATCTATCTCCGGCCACCGCCACAGGCGGCGGCTCGAGCACGCTCCGCGTCAGGTGAGGCGAGGCGGCCCCAGGACGGCGTGCACACCCGGCGACCAGCGCACATGATCCGGGAGGCGGTCGGTCAGCAACCCCAAACCCAAACTCGCCAGCAAGGTTTCCTCCAACAAAGGCACGGCGGCCGAGTGCAGCGTCCATCGCTCATGCTCAGTTGGCACGGCCACCGTCCGACCAAGGGGTCGGGTGATGGCGCGCCAACGTCCGGTCAGAAAATGATCAAGCGGTTCCAGGCTCTTCAGGGGCCCGGTGGCGTGTTCTACCACGATGCGATGCCCGGGACCGTGGCCTCCACCGCCGCGGCGACGGCTCTGATACCTGACATGGTTGCTGCCCGCGGGTGAAACGTTCATTTGCGACCATCGGTAGGGGACTCCGAGCAGGGGCCGGGCGAAGGCCACCGTCAGGAGGCTGTCCACCTCCAGGGTAAACAACCAGATGCCTTCCACTCCGCTGGCAGTGCGCACATACGTCCGAACATTTGTCTCCGGATAGCGCGACACCTTGGGCAACGCGGGAGCAGAGCCAACCCGGAAACCGTCTACCTCAAAGGCGGTGAGCCCGACCCAAGCCTGGCCCTCGAACTCATCCACCACAAGGTCGCCGGGCAGCAACGCCCGAACAACCGACGGTGGAACTGCCCAGTGCAGAAACGACATCGATCGCCAGACCTGGCGGGCAATGGGCCGCTTGACCGTCTCCTCCGGGTCAGCCCCGCTCATCTCATCCCGACCTGGTTCGGGAGCGCAGCGCCCGCTTTCAGCGGGTTCTTGGTCATGTTGGACGGTCCGGTCACACCGGCGGCCTGGGCCCGCTCGTACAGGTCGGCCTTGCTGAACTCGCCGATCACCATCCGGCCCATCCGGACCACGCCGGCCATGCGGCCCATCGGGGCGATCTGGGTGATGGCGTCCATCACATCCTGGTGTTCTCTTTCCGCTTCCTGACGTAGTTCTTCGCCTCCGTTGATATAGCCGAGAAGCGGATAGACGTATTCCTCTTCAATGGTTGTGTGAACGGTCAACTCATTGCGAATGTGTTCACGACCTCGCGGTTCCCATCTTGGTACTCCTTGAAGTGGCCCTCTACCTAGCGATGATCCTGCTCGAGAAGTTCGGCTGCGTTGAGCCGTCGACTCTATTATCCTTGGTCTCTGCCTGGATGATCCTGGCTTGCATCCTCGTCGGGCCGGTGCGTACCTGACGCCGCAGGTTTCCCTTTGCGCCCGGAAGGGTAGCCATAGACGCATGCTGCTGGACATCGTGATTGCCGTCATCATTGTCGTTATCGCCGCCATCCTCGGATTGGTGGTGCATCCCATCCTCTGGATCATCGTGATCGCCGCGCTGTTGTGGCTCTTCACCCGCCGGGGGCACTGGGCTCGCCACTATTGACGGCGGGGCCCTACAGCCCAACGACATATCCATATCCCCATCTGTAGCGACATCAGCCGGCTAACTGCCGGCTGATGTCGCTACTATGGCGGTATGGGGGAGAACGCCCTCGACGTGCTGGCCCGGGAACATGAGGATCTCCGGGAGTTGTTCATCAAGGTGCACGACCCCGACGCGGATCGGGGAGCCGCCTGGTTGGAGGCGGTGAAGAAGACCACTTCTCATGTCGCCGTCGAACGCAGCTTTGTGTATCCCGTGATCAAGCGCCGGCGACTGGGGTCGCCGGGGCTCGCCGAGGATTTGGCTCACGATTACAAGCAAATGGAGCACCTGCTCGTGCTCACCGAACGACGCAAGATCAACTCGCCCGACATGCCCGACATTATCACCAGGCTGCTTGCCGTATTGGAAGCCCACCGAGAACGGTGCGAAGCCGTGCTGATTCCCACCATGCGTATGGCGGTGAGCCCGAGCGAGCTCGAGGAACTCGGCGTGAAGATGCGGGGCGCGGAAAACGTGATCCTCTCTCATCCCCACCCGCACCTCCTGGCCCTCGGACCTATCTATCCATGGACTACCCGCCTCGCTTCGGCGTGGGACCGGGTGCGGGATCGCACCGTCCGCAACCGTTAACCGCCATTCCGCGGTGCGAGCCCTCGTTCAGCGAGTCACCTGTGCGTCGGTAACCGTCGCCGGCCAGACGGTGGGCACTATCAGGGCCGGCCTCTGTGTGTTCGTCGGCGTGACTCACACGGACGACGCCCCCCACGCCCAACGATTGGCCCGGCGCGTGTGGGGCCTGCGCATCTTCGAGGACGACCGAGGACTCGTCAACCGCTCCGCCGAGGAACTGGGAGTCGAGGTGTTGGTAGTGAGCCAGTTCACGCTGTACGCCGATACATCGAGGGGTCGGCGCCCGTCGTTCGGGCCAGCCGCCTCCCCGGAGATAGCCGAGCCGCTGATCGACGCTTTCATTGCTGCCCTGCGGCGGCTGGGCGCCACCGTAGCGACCGGGCGCTTCCGGGCCGGGATGCAGGTGCAACTCGTCAACGACGGCCCGTTTACGGTCCTTGTGGAGACCTAACTCTTCCGGACGACGACGAATGCCGGTACCGGCCGCTCGAGGCCCCGGAGCTCCTGCGGACCCAGGGCTCGTAGAGACCAGCGATCGGCGGGCAGCAACCCGGCCGCGGCCTCCGTCACGACGAGATCGCCCGGTCCGGCCACCTTCACCAGCCGGGAGACCAGATTGACGAGGGGACCGAAGTAGTCGCCTTCCCGCGCCACCACGTATCCATAACCAACCGCCCCCCGGGCGGCTGGCAGCACCGGGTCTCGGGCCACGGTCTGACACACCTCCAACCCGATACAGCAGGCTGCTTCCACCGACGGAGCGGCGAAGAACACTTCGTCGCCGATCATCTTTACGACCCGCCCACCGGCGAGGACGGCGCTGGACCACGCCGCCGACTCGAACCGCGACAAGGCCAGGCTCTGGTTTCGCAAGCCCACGTCCTCAGCCCAGGCGGTAGATCCGACCAGATCCACGAACCCCAGCGCCGTGATCTCGCTCGGCTCGGCCGGGGCGGGATCCGTATCGACCTCGGCGTCAGTTGCATCGGGTGCCGGCCCGGCGTGGCCCCGCACGCCGGGACGCGAGATGCGTCGGAATTGTGTCAAGAGTACGCGCGCCAGAATTTCGGGCACGGCTGCGAACGCTTCCGTGGCCGCCTCCGACTGCCGGGCGCGATCCAGCTCGCTCTGACCCTCCCGACCGGTTCCAGGGCCAAGCTCGGCGTAGAACAGCGCCACTGCGGCCTCGGCGATGTTCGTGGCGGCCGCGCCCAGCACTCGGGTGAACGCCAGAATGGCATCCTCACCCATGAGCTCGGCCGCGCGCTTGAAGACATTGATCAGAACTTCCAGGTCAGCAGGCACCCTGCCATCGGCAGGCACGGGCAACCCCGCCGCCAGGAACACCCGTTCGACCCGCTCGATCGGCAGGTCGCAGCGTCTCGCCAACTGCCGCACCGAGACGGTGGGCGCCTCGGCGCCGAGCACGAGGTCGCCGGCCACCGCCGGGAGGGCTCCGACCCGACCGGCCTCGATGAGCTGCGCCAGGGTAGCGCCCCGCTCGGTCAGGTAGTTGAGCAGAGCCCGGCGCTCGTCCGCCCCGGGCCTGCCGGGCTGGTAAAGACCAGCCTCCTCCCACTCGTGCGTGTCCACCGAATCCATGGTTACACAGCCACACCACGCCGGTCGCAGCTGGCGTGCGCCCCTGGAGGGCCCGGGGTAACATCCGGGTTCCGGGAAAGGCGGGTTGACGGGTTGGGCAAGTCGAGCATAGGTATCCGGGTTCGGAGCGTGGCGAAAGGTCTGAAAGACCGGGTGTCGGCCACTCCTAACATCTGGGATTCTTCTGTGAGAAAGGACGAGGACTCGGCGCGCCAGATGGAAGACGTGTCAGCTTGGCTCGAGCTGCCAAGCGATTACCGGGCGCCAGATGACGACGGCGCTCAGTACCGGAAGTCGGCCACCTTCGACCTCAGCCAAGGCACGGAGGAGTTCGACGAATCGGCTTGGTCCGTGTACGAGTAGACACCGCCCTCTCGTCAACCTCGGTTCGCCAAGGGTTGGGGGGGGCATGACTGGCTGTTGGGCTGGGGTTGGTGTCGGTCCGCCAAGCTGTTTCTTGCGAGAGCGCCAGGTGGTCAGGGGCGGATCACCTGGCCTCTCTGCTTTTAGCCCCACCTGGCAGGCGTCCGGGCGTTGACGGCCACCGCCCTGACCCGAAGCGTGATCCAGTTGTCGACCCGGCCGAACATGCCAACCAGGCGCATCACCGGCGGCTTCATCGCTGCCAGTTGGCCCAGGAGGCGTTCCTCCATGGCGTTCAGGTCGGCCCCGGTCACCGCGGCCGCCGGTCGTCTATCGCCAAGGCGATTCCCGGAAAGCCCATCGCCCTTGCAGAGCTTCCTGGCGCCTCCGGAGATACCCGGAGGGCTCCGGCTTGGCCGTGGCGGCGCCTTTACGACCCGCTTTCTCAGGTGCGGTTCGAGTAGACCCGATCGGGATGCACGAGCACGGCGCAGCGGTGCTCCTCGCGCATCACCCGGTCGTATTCCTCCCAGTTGTCGTGGGTGCCCCCCGCAGCCCGGAATACTGATCGCAGCAGGTCGGACAGCTGGCCTGGCTCGAATCCAGGAAAGGGGTCGTCGGGACCGATGACGTCCGCGTCGCCTTCCACGGTCCCCCACTGCCACCCGGCCCGGAACACCACGGTCACCCGCGGCCGGCGGCGCAAGTTCGCCAACTTCGCCGGTCCGTAGGTCACGAAGCCCACCACGTCCTGGCCCGAAACGGGGTGAGCAAGCACCCCCGCATTCACTACCGAGGCCTGGATGGACCCGTCGGCCCGGCTCGTTGCCACCACCGCCAGGTAGCGGTCCTGGGCGGCGATCCTGTCGATATCTGCAAGGTTCACAGCCGCGACTCTCGCGCAGACATCAGGTGTCTTCCTTCGTGGCCTTCTTCCGGGATCGAGGCGGGGGTGCCGCCGCCTTGTTACCGGACCGCTGGCGGGAGGGGGTCCGGGTATGGCCAGGCGGACCAGAGGCCTCAGGGGGGGAGCTGAACAGGCACTTGACGAAGATGGCGACGATGGTGTCGAGGACCAAGCGCGGATCGCGATCGAGGGACTGGGTGACGAAGCGCTCCATCATCCAGCCGAGCGCTTCGCCGGCGAGCTGGGGGTCGAGGTTGGCGGCCAGGCCGCGGCTCTGGGCATCCACAATCCGGGCCGTGACGTCGTCAATCCAGTAGGAGTGCATGAACGCCCGGTAGGCGCGTTCGACGTCCTCATCGCCGGGCGCGGCATCCGCGACGGCCTTGAGCACGGTCCGATTGTCCGCGATCAACTGCGCCAGGCCCGGCAGTGACGCCGGGTCCTTCAGCTCCGGGTCGGCGTCACGGGCTTCCGCGAAATCGCCCCACACCTCCTCGAGCAGATCGACCAGCACCGCCTCCCGGTCGGGGAAATACCGGTAGAACGCCGTACGGCTCAGACCGGTTGCCTGCATCAATTCGTCGACACTGAGCTCTCTAAAGGGCCGGACCCGCAGTTCCCGTCTGGCGACATCCAGGATCTGTTCCCGGGCCTCATTCCGCCGGCGGCGGTTCTCCAAACGTCGGGCCGCGAAGGTGTGAGACATGTCTCAGACAGTAGCGGATGAGTTGTGTGACAGTTGTGATACGTGTTGGTTACTCATGGGTAGCGGCTGCCACACTGCAGTGAGTCACCCGTGACACGAACGTCACGAGGCCATCCCCCCAAAGGCGTCCCATGCGTGTTAGTGCTCTCCCAGCTGTCCAGGCCCACGACGAGTCGATGGACGCTGCCCTGGCTGCTTACTGGGACCTGGCACCGCATCTGCGCCGGACGGCCGACGGTCCTCTGCGTGGCGAGGTGGTCGTGCTGGTGCCCGCGCACAACGAGGAAGCGTGCATCGCCAACACCCTTGAGTCCCTCAAGCGCCAGTCCCGACGGCCGGACCGGATCATCGTGATCGCCGACAACTGCACCGACGACACGACCGGGATCGCGGCCGCGCACGGCGCCGAGGTCATCGCTACGGTCGGTAACCAGTACAAGAAGGCTGGCGCCCTCAACCAGGTCCTGGACCAGATTCTCCCGTCGCTGGACGCGTCGGACGGTGTGCTAGTGATGGACGCAGATTCCGAGCTGGATCCGGCCTGGATCGAGCTGGCCGAAACCCGGCTGCAACAGGGCTACGCGGCGTGCGGTGGAGTGTTCACCGGCCGCTCCGGCGGGCGACTCGTAGGGATGTTGCAGAGAAACGAGTACGCCCGCTACCGAGCGCGACGTGCGCCGCCAGAGTGGGAAAACTCTGGTCCTGACCGGGACGGCCACTTTGTTCAGGGTCGCGGTTCTCACGGCGGTGATCGAGGCCCGCCGAACTGGGCAACTACACGGCGAGCCTCACGTGTATGACGTCAAGGTCCTCACCGAAGACAACGAGCTGACACTGGCCCTGCTGCACCTGGGCCACAAGATCATCGCTCCTGCGGAGTGCCACCTCACCACGGAGGTCATGGAATCGTGGGGGGACCTCCATCGGCAGCGGCTGCGCTGGAAGCGCGGTGCCATCGAGAACCTCTTCCAGTACGGGATGACCCGTTACACGCTGAAATACTGGGGCCGGCAACTGCTCTCGGCCATGGGCCTGCTCGTCAGCTTTGCTTATCTAGCCACGTTGATCGGCACGCTGGCCGTGACCGGGAGCCTCCACTTGCACCCGATATGGCTGGCTATCACCGGCATCTTCGTGCTCGAGCAAGCCATCACGGTGCGCGATCGGGGCTGGAAGATGAGCCTGCTGGCAGCCACGCTGATCGTGGAAATGCCCTACGACTTTTTCTTGCAGGCCACCCATGCTCGAGCGCTATGGAACGCCCTGCGCAAATCTGAAGGGAGGTGGTAAACATGTATACCCCTGCTGCA
Source organism: uncultured Acidimicrobiaceae bacterium (assembly GCA_963834775.1). Lineage (GTDB taxonomy): Bacteria > Actinomycetota > Acidimicrobiia > Acidimicrobiales > Palsa-688 > PALSA-693. Next base: position 50,638 of record CAWICR010000002.1, on the reverse strand, counting down.
GGAGTGGCCACAACAGCGGCCGCCGCAGGCTCAGGGTTGGCCTTCACGGGGCTCAACGCCACATATGAAGTCTGTGCGGCATTCGCCCTGGTGGCCGCAGGCCTGGCCGTGCTGCGCATCGTGCCGCGGTTACGCCGCACTCATTGATGCAAGCGTCGGGCCACACCGTGAGGCTGTCTTGGCCAGGTGGGGTCCGCCGCGACTCATCAGTCGTTACTGACAAACAAGGCGCGCCACAGGGACGACGCTCGGTCAGCGTCGTACCTTCGCTCAGTGCAGGGTCGCTACTACTTACAGTGGTAGAGACCGATCAGCTCTGGAAAACGTCTGCGGCCGAATAGGTTGGGGTATTGCTGTCCATCGGCGGGGTGTCGATGGACGGCGACCGCCTCTCTTCGCGGAGACCGCGCCCCGTTTACGCCCGCGTCCGGGTCCGGGCGATTCCGGCGTGGGCCAGCACAGCGGGTTGGACGCCCACTTCGCGCCAGGCGCTGTATGAGATGCCCTTGCGGTCCGAGTAGCCGCGGGCGGCCTCGACGAAGCCGTCTTCCAGCGCCGTCAGATCGGCGGCTTCCGTCCGCGACTCGACTTCGGACTGAAGGTCCATCTGCTCCTGTAGAAGCTGGATGCGAGCGAGGGCGTCGGCTTGCGTGAGGTCGAGCTCGATCTGCTGAAGCCGGCGCTGGATGCTTTCCGCGCCCCGCTTCCGTCCCCGTCGGGGCCGATGCGCTTGCAGGGCGTCAAGGTACTGCCGAATGGCGCGGCCTTCCTGTCGGCCGACGGCCAGCGCCTGCTTGTGTTCGGCGCTCATCGATCGGGTCGAGCCTGCCGGAGTTGTTTTGGTCGCCTTAGAGGCCGATGCCTTCTTCGCTCGGGCTTTCCTCGACGCGGTCTTGCTGGGCGGAGTGACTTGGACCATGGCTGGAGTATGTCAGATTTGCCCGCCCCCCCATTGTGCTCGCGCCTCGACGTTGTCGGGGCGTGACGGGATCCGGCGACGGCCGCGCCCAAACGTCCACGCCTGGCGCCGGGGTGCCGCCCAGTCGCGAAAGGTGGACAAATTCCGGCGCATCGCGACCACGCAGACGGCCACGCGTCGCGCCCGGGTGCCGGCCGGGCGCGAACGGTTGACGAACTCGGGCCGATCCCGACGTACCTGGTGCGCCGGGCCTGCCCATACCGTCACGGTGGCGCGAACTCAAAGGTTGCGAAGAGGAGCGAGGCTGTCTTCGCGGAAGCGGCGTAGCTCCTCCCGGTGCATGACCGACAGGTCGGCGAGCTTGGCCTCACCAAGGTCGGTCAGCATCAGCCGCTGGCGGCGCTGGTCGCTTTGATCCGGACACCGGCGCAACAAGCCCGCCTTCTCGGCCCGATCGATGAGCTCCGCGGCGGAGTGGTGGCGGAGCTTCATCCATTCGGCCACGTCTCCGATGGTCGGCGGCTCGCTGGTATCAGCCCCGCGTATCGCCAACAAGAGTTGATGTTGAGCCGGCGTGAGGCCGGCCGCCTTCGCTGCTTCCTCGGAGAAGTGCAGGAAGGATCGCAACCGCCGCCGAAATAACGCCAAGGCTTGGTACTCGGCATCTGTTACAGCACCAGCCAGGGTGCCGGTTCGCTTGGCCATCTCTCGCTGTGTTCCTCAGCATGAATCGTATCACGATAGAATGCGGGCACAGGTCCGACACCTATGAGGAGGCGAGGATGATCGCGCTCGAGATAGCCGGACCGGTGGCGATCGTTGCACTTGGCATGACGGCGACCTGGATGGCCATCGTGGGCTTGCTGGGCGTCGGTGGCGCCGTCCGCCTGCGGCGGTGCCGGACTTGTGGTCATCTCATCACGACCACGCCCCATCTGGCCCCCGCCTGCCCGTACTGCCGGTACCCGCGGTTACTCGGCCGTGCCGTCCACATGAGACTCCATCACTTTTTGCCCGGTGAGTGGCAGGGGTTAGCCCCGGCCGTGGGCAATACGGCAGGCGAGGAATGGCGACCCGGCTCGTCACGGCCGGCGAGGTCAACGTGGCGCTCGGCCGCGGCGTCGCCGTGGCAGCGTTCGAGCTGCCGCGCGGATCCTGGCGCCGCACCTCCCGGCCCTCACGCCCCTGAGCGACGAAATGCGGCCCTTCCTGCTCGGAGTCCCCGTGGTGCTGTGGGGATTCGGGACGTGGTGGATTCCCCCCGCTCGCCCTGTTTGGCAACCCGATAACGCGTGACGACCGGCTGCAGGGGGCTATGCGTCTTCGGCCAGAACATCTCTCAGCACCCGAGCTCCGGAGTGATCGAGATCCCGGGTGGCGGTGACCAAAACAACCGGCCGTTGCCGTGCCACCGCTCGAAGTCGGGCCGCACCTTCGGCGGCTGGCGAGGCCTGTAGCTCCTGGCGGTAGCGGTGGGCGAACTCGTCGAACTTCGCCGGGTCGTGGCCGTACCAGCGCCGCAGGGCCGTCGACGGAGCAAGTTCTTTCGGCCAGTCGTCCAGCCCGGCATCTTCCTTGCGGATACCCCGGGGCCACAGCCGATCGACGAGCACCCGGTACTCAGTTCCCCGGGAAGCCAGATCGTAGATGCGTTGCATCTCGAACCCGGCGCCGCCTCCGACCATCCTTCTAGTCAAGGGATGGGAAAGTCGCCCCACAGGCTTCACAGCGCACCCGAGGCTGTGCGGCATTCAAACGGCCGCACTCCGGGCACACCAGGTGGGCCCAGCACGCCGATTCACCGCCCTCATCAAAGCTGTCGGTCCGGGACCCCGGCTCCACGGGAGATTCGGATTCTGTATTCATAACGTCCTTTTCCAGGCGCCAGGTTCCCGGTGCCAGGCGTATTTCTCGGTGCCAGAGGCGCGCCGGAACGCAATCCTGGCCCCGAGAAATCGACTTGGCACCAAGAAAAACGCCGAGCCAACGTGACGTCCAACTTGCCGGTCAGTCCAGCTCCTGGACGGTCTCGCGAGGTTCGCTGGTGGGAGGGGTGTCCGGGTGCTCTCTCTGGACGCCGGGCTCCAGACCGACGAGGGCCACTATGGCGGCAGCCGCCATGATCGCGGCCATCACGTAGAACACCGTCCGGCTGGCGTAGGCGAAGTCCAGGCGGATGTAGTGCGGAATGGCCGTCACCTTCGCCCCGGTGCCACGAGCTTGGCTGATCTGGGCCGCTTCGGACCGGGCTTGAGCTGCTGGAACCCGTTGCGATAGGAGCGACGAGGTGAGCCGAGAGCGTAGCTCGGTCACCAAGATGGTGCCGAGGATGGCGAGGCCCAGGCTGGCCGCGTAGTTGCGCACCGTCTGGGTAATGCCGGTGGCCTCGCCGTAGGACAGCCGAGAGGCTCGGTTGATGGCGTCGGTGCTGGCCGGGGTGAGCATGAGCCCCATCCCGGCTCCCGCGATGATGACCGGCCATACCTGGCTCGAGAAGTTCAGCTTGGTGACCTGTCCGGCCCAGAGGTAAAAGCCCACGGCGGAAATGGCGCAGCCGAACATGACCGGCCGTTTGGCACCACGCCGGTCGAGCAGCCGCCCGCCAATCTGCGAAGCCACGACGAAGCCCAGGAAAAAGTAGAGCAGATAAAGGCCGGCCTGTTGTGATGTCTTGGCCAACGCCACCTGGGCGTACTCGCTGGCGAAGAAGAACACGGGTACGAATACCAACATGGTAATGAAGAGGACCATGTTCTCTACCGCGAAGGCCCGAATCCGAAATATGCGCACCTGCATGAGCGGCGCCTTCGTACGGAGCTCCACCAGGACAAACACCACCAGCAGCGCCACCCCGATGGCAATACACAAGCCGGTGGCCGGATCAGTCCATCCCCAGGTGGCCGACTGCTGGAAACCCAACACACTCAGAGCCACGCCGCCGACGATGAGGACCAGACCCCGATAGTCGACTGGCGCCCAGCGGTACTCAGTGACCGGCCGCGACACCGCGATGAGGACCAGGGCGATCAGCGCCACCGGTATGTTGACCCAGAAGATGGCCCGCCATGTCCACTCGGTCAGGTAGCCGCCTAGCACCGGACCAACCGCGGTCAACCCGCCGGCGATCCCGAAAAATAGCGCCAGGGCCCGACCGCGCCGGTGCAGGTCGAAGGTCTGGACCACGATGCCCAAGGCGGCCGGGAACATGATCGCCCCTCCGGCGCCCTGAACGGCCCGGAAGGTGACGAGCCATGCCTCGGCGGCGCCACCCTTCGGGGTCAGGCCGCATAGAGCCGATGCCCCCGCAAAGATGATGACGCCCAGGACCACCATCCGTCGGTGCCCGACGGTATCCGCCAAACGGCCGCCGAACGCAAACAGCGAAGCCAAGGAGACCAGATAGGCGTTGATGGCCCATTGCACCCCCGTGTTCGACAAGCCCAGCTCCCGCTGGATGTTCGGCGCCGCGATCGACACGATCGTCTGATCGATGAACGTCATGGAGACGGCGAAGATCATGGCGGCCAGGACCAGATTCCTCGACCGGGATCCCGATAGACCGGCTGCGGTCATCACCACTCCTTCTCGACGGATCCCGGCGCGTCCAGCAATCGCCGATCGGCCGACCTAGCCCCTGGCGTTACGGCGTAATCCACCGGGCGCGACACTACACGGCCTCTAGGGAACTTTCTCAGGGATTTGGGGCGGGACAGCATGGAGAGTAACTCCTACCGGCACGGGCAAGAGCGTTCCGCCAAGGAGGCCATCCACCATCCACCATGGGCGCCAACCATCAACGATGAGGAAGACCTGTCCCTCCCCGGCGACCACCGCGGCTGTGGCATTATCTGGCCGACGGCAACAATCAGATAGCCGGATCACCACGCCGTTGGCCCGCCGAACCCGATCCAGAGTCTGACACCAATCAGACGGCCGCGGGCCGGCGAGAGTCGGCCATGAACTCACGAAGTTGTCGGCGGCCCTTAAGCCCGAACTTGGCGTAGATGTTGCCGAGGTGATACTCGACGGCCTTGGGAGTAATGAACAACTCCGAGGCGATTTCGGCGTTGGTCATGCGCTGACCCACCAGGTAGGCGACTTCGGATTCCCGGTTTGTCATCTCCAGGGTTGAGCGGCGCTTGGTCGCCTGGCGAGGCAGGCCGCAACCCGCCAACTCCTCCTCCGTTCGGGTTACAAAGGGGAGTGCCCCCAGGGCCAGAAAGAGATTGTTGGCTGCGCGTAGACGATCGACGGCTTGCCGGCGCTGTCCGATGCGCCGCAAGAGGCGGCCGTGGGCCAGCAACAGCCGGGCCTGGTACACGGGGCTACCCGTGGCGGCGGTGTCCTCGCCTTCTTGGTAGATCTGGCAGGCCAAGTCGGGGCTGCCCTGCTCCTCGGACAGCCACCCCGCCAGCCACGCAAACGCCGGTTGGAGATAGGCGACGTCGTCGGCGTGGTAGCGAAGTCGTTGCAAGGCGACCTCGGCTTCATCGCCGCGTCCCGAACCAACGAAGCCTTCGATAAGAAGGGGCCGCCACAACACCCCGTAGGTGCGCGTCCGGCCGTCGAGGGCATCCTCGTCATGCCAGTGCTCCATGGCGTCGGCCATGCCCCGGTAGTCGGCCGCCGCCTGGCAGGCCAGAGCCCTCGCCATTGCCGCATACAGGCGTTCCTGCCCGTAGTCGAGGACCGCGACCGCCTCTTCTGCCATGTGGATGTGGTACTCGGCTGCCTCCGTTGCGCCCCGGCCGGCGGGCACGCAGCTGGCAGCCAGGTGCAGCAGCGGCAACTCGAAGCGGCGGGGATGAACGGCCGCCGCCGAGAACCCTTGCTCGGAAGTGAGCAGCACGTCGTCCCACGCCCCGGCCAGGTACTGGGCCAGAGCCAGGTAGGGATAGGCGCGCACCCCGAGGGTGAAGGTTGCGCCATGGCGGACCATCCGGACGCTGGCGGATAGATCGGCCACCGCTTGCGACAAGTTGCCGGCGAGGACCTGGAACACGCCGCGAAAAGACAGGCCGTCTGCGTCGACCGGCTCCGCTCGAGCGGGATCGGGGTGCAAGTAATCAAGGGCAGCGAGGGCGGCACGGGGGCCGCCCACCTGCGATGCCCCGATAGCGACGAGGGTTCGGGTCTGGCTGTCTGCGGCGGCGTCGAGACAGCCGGTGTCAAGCGCCCACCGGCCGAGCGCCATCACCTTCTCGCCCGCCCCCAGCAGCGTGTAGGTGCCCGCCAACCGGTTGGCGGCCAGGGCCGCCAGCGGCTGAGCGTCGGGGTCGCTCCGAGCCCTGTCCAGGGCGTCGCTGAAGCGCAACTCGGCTTCAGCGAGTTGACCCGCGGCAAAGGCCATCGTGCCCAGCACGCAACTGCGCAGTGGGGATTCCGCCGATACTTCGACGGTATCGCGGAGCGTCAGGCCGCGCGCTTCGTCGGCCAGCATCAAATGAAGGACCGCGGTCAGTAAACGCCTTTCCCGATCAGCGCGTTGAGCCGAGATATCGGATGCCCACAATAGGTGGGTGGCCGCGACTGGAAGGCGGCCCTGCCCCGCCTCTTCAGCGGCTAGTCGCTCGAGCTGATTGGCGAGATTCTCGTCGGGCCGGTCGAGAGAAGCAACACGGTGATGCCACGCGGCACTTGCATCGACGAGATCAACGGCTCGGGCGTGGAGCTCTCGTCTTTTTCCCGGAGTTAGCGAGGCATAGATGGCGTCGCGTTGCAGAGCGTGACGGACGCTTACCGGGGAGGTCAGTTCGTGCGGTGACCACTCGACCAATCCGGCCTTTACCGCTGGCTCGATTGCCACACTGGGATTGGTCGCGGCGGCCGCCTCGCCAACGAGGGCCAGCGGCACGCGCGAGTTGACCACCGCGAGCATCTCGAGCACCGATCGGGTCTCTTCCGGCAAGGTAGCGAGCTGGTCCCCGATAGCGGACGCCAGGGAAGCCGGCACGGCGACCTGTCCGTTTTCGGAGAGGTCCCAGCTGCCGCGGTCGCCGAGCATCGTCTGCAGGTACAGGGTATGGCCACCGGTACTTTCGTAAAGACGCTGCCCGGCGCGAGGATCCAACCCATCGACTCCGAGCGCAGCCGCGAGTGGCTCCACGTCCTCCAATCGCAAGCCCGTCAAGGCGACGCGGGACCGCCGTTCCACGCTCAGAAGCATTCGCCGGCCGAGGTCGTCGAGATGGTCGCGCTCCCCTCGCAGAATGGCGATCATCAGTACCGAGTCCACCGAGAGGCGGCGCAGCATGAACGAAATGGCCTCGACCGAACGGCGGTCCGCCCACTGCACATCGTCAATCACCATCACGACCGGACCCACTGACTGAACGTCGCCAATGACACCGAGCAATTCACCGCCCACCCCGACAGGCGACGATCTCCCAAAATCCCCTTCGAGAAGCGGATGACGAGACAACACGCCGGCATCGACGTGGCGTAGAAGCTGCTCGACGATCCCATACGCCAGGTCAGACTCGGCTGGGTCGGCACGCGCCCACAGCCGGCGCACGTCCGGGACGGACGCGACCCAGTGTCGTACCAAAGCGGTCTTGCCGATACCAGACTCGCCCTCGACCGTGAGAAGCGCACGGCCGCCCCTGCTTCACGTCGGACATCACTTCCGATAGGCGCGCCAGCTCAGTCTGCCGTCCGACAAATATCTCTGCGGTGGGCTCTACGAATGAGGAGGCTGTCATCACACGTCCCTGCCGATTGCTATTGACGCAGCAGGAACGGTAGCCCATGCCTTCATGAGTAGACGCCAGCGCGGGCCGAACCCGGCTGGCGTCGACCGCGACCTCGAGTTGATGGCCGCTCAGGGCAAGCAGCCCGGGCTGACGGCGGCCAGAAGCATGTACACGGCTGAGGAGGTCGCGGCGTCCGACGCCGCGGCGCGGGCGGCGGGCGTTTGCAACACGCCGGCCAGGACCACCAGGCGGCCAGGGCAGGGCCACCAGGCTGCCAGGGCAGGGCCACCAGGCTGCCAGGGCAGGGCCACCAGGCCGCCAGGGCGGCCAGGGCCACCAGGACCCGCGACTGCCAGCGACCCTGCAGGCGTCCCTCACGAGACGCCCGTCGTCGCCCCGCCGGCTCCAACGGTGGAGGCAAAGGCGACGACGCCGGCAGGACGATAACCGCTCCGAGCAAAATGAGCGCGGGGCACCAGGCTGGGATTGTTCGGATCGCGGTGTTCTGGGTGCGAAATGGTTTTCTCGGTGCCAGATTTGCGTTCCGGCGCCATCCTGGCACCGAGAAACACCGCTGGCACCGAGAAGCCGCGGCAGATTAGGACAGGTGGCTATCGCCTGTCAGGGCAGATCGAGAAAGGCCAGGACATCCTGGGCGAACTCCCCGTGGTGTTGGAACAGGAAGCCGTGGGCTGCGTCAGGATATATTTTCATCTCGCACTTCGGGATCAGACCTGCCAGCAAATGCGAGTAGCGCGGCAGGATCATCGGGTCGCTGTCCCCGTTGGCGACGAAGACGGGTATGTCAATCGTGCTGAGTCGCTGCAGGAGGCTGTGGTTCGGAACCCCCCAGCGACACACCGCATCGTATTGGGCGAGGCGGGTTTCCCAGGTTGTGGGCTGATCGCGATCGTCTTTTCGCCCAAACATCCGGCCCTGGGCGTCGACGCCGGCCGCGTGGCTCGCTTCGGAGGCGGTGAAGAAGACCTCCAGGTACCCTTCCAGGCTGGGTTCCCTGCCGCCGACCGCCTTGATGACGTCCGGCGCCCAGCCATGCATGCCGGCGGCGCCCTGCGGTGCTGCTGAGGCCAGGATCAGGCGCCCGATCAGGTCCGGGCGTGCCAACACGATCTCCTGGGCCACGAAGCTGCCGATCGAGAATCCGAGGACGCCGACTTGGTCGAGGCCTATTGCATCGATGAAAGCGAGCGCGTCGTGGGCCATCTCGGTGATCGTGCTCGGCGTCGTCCCGCTCGAACCGCCGACGCCTACGTTGTCGAAGGTGACAATTCTGCGGCCGCTGCTCAGGGCGTCAACGAGGGCCGGATCCCAGTTGTCCAGGTTGCCCCGAAAGTGCTGGAGGAGGACGAGCGGAGTCCCGGCGCCGCCTGTGTCGCGATAGGCGTACACGACGCCATTCCTGCCGGTCGTTGAGAGATTCGGAAGGGCCGAATAGCTGGTCACGGGATCCTCCGCAGGGGTTGTTGTCGTCGGCGCGGCGCAGTTCGGGCGAGTGCCGCAGCTGGGACGGGCCTCATCGTGGGATGCGCCGCCCACCTGTTATTTCTGGAGACCGTACGCCGATCCTCCTGCCGCCACATGACGCGATCTGTGCGAAAAAATCTCGCCTCATCCCTCACAGTTGGGCAGGGTGCCGACAGTCAAAGAACTGCTAACGTGTCCCGGAGTCGATGCCCGCCAGGCGTCGACAGAGGAGCTGCCCCACAATCGTTGCCTCAACTCCGGCGTGTAGCAGGTCCACACCGGAGACGGGCACACCGCCGCGGCCCAGGCTCGCTTCCTCGGCGGGTCAGCCACCTGACTATCGCTATCGCTGGGTGGCTTCAGGCTTGGTCGGCAGATGCCGTGATGACCCGCGACTTTTGGTTCCCCAGGCGAGCCGAATCAGGGTATTTTCCCCGAAAGAACTGCCCATGTCGCGAGACCACCCTGTTGGGAAATCATCTCGAGACTCCCCAACAGGATGACCCTGCATGGTTATTTGCCCTAGGAGCTGGCCCCGGCCAGCAAGGTCACGCGGGGGGTGGCCTGCACCAGGTTGCCGTTCACATAGTGGTAGAGAGCGTCCTTGGTGTCAGACAAGCGGGCGATAGCGCCACCCATGGCCTTGTTGGGGACCGTGAAGTTGAGGTTGTCGGTGGCACCTTCGGTGCTGATGCTGGTGGTGGTGGAGAAGTAGTTGTAGACCGACTTGGCCGTCAAGGTCGGGATGGTCTTGGCCGCCTGGGCTAGCGCGGTGGCTCCCAACCACACGTCGAAGATGGTCCCCGCCAGGTAGTCCGACCCGGGATTGTACTTGGCCATGTCGGCACTGAACTGCTTGAAGCCGGCCGAGTCGAGGTTGAAGTTTTCGGCCACATAGATGTTGGTGGCCTTGGGGAAGTTCGCGGTGATTGCCCCCAGATACCAGGTCGTGGGGTTCAAGATGATCGGGTCGTTGAAACCCTGCTGTTCCAACGCCTTGACCATGCGGGTGTCCGTGGCGGTCGAGTTGCCGGCAAAGAACAAGCCGGGTTTGGCCACGGCCTGAGCCGCGTAAGGGCTGAGGTCCGCGGATGTCAGGGGGAGAAAGAGTTCGCCAGTTACCTTGCCGCCAACGGGGGTGATCACGCTTTGGATCAACGGCGGGTACTCCCGCCCGGCCGGGGAGTCGCCGGTTTCGGCCACCACATCAGGAATGTGCAGGTACTTGACCCCGATGGCTGCCGCGTCCGTGTAACACCACGTGACACACAAGAACGGGAACGCCACGGGAGCCTTGAAGGTCTCCGGGCATTCGAGCGAGTCTGCTATGGAGGCCATCTGGGCCTTCTCCAACAGAGGTATCAGCTGCGAGCTGCATGTCGAGTTGTTTCCGACCAGGCCCAGCATGTGCGGGTTGGCGATTGCCTGTTCGACGCACTTGGTCGCCGCGTTGGGATCGTTGTTGTCATCGCAGTAATCAATCTTCAACGGGTGCCCGGCGATACCCCCTCTAGAGTTGATGGCGGCGGCGATAGGCGCCATGTACTGCGCCTCGTTCACTAACCCGGTGGAGGTGTACATCAACTCATACGGCGTCCCGCTGACCGACTGAGTAGATGCGCCACCCGTCGCCGAGGTGGCCGAGCTACCCGCCGCCGACGTCGTCGGCGTGGTGGTGCCCGAGGATGTCTTGGAACTGCTACTGCACGCCGTCAGCACCAGGGCGAGCACCCCTACCGCGGCCAGTACCTTCCATCGACCTAGAACCTGCACGACGTCACTCCCCTCGCAACCGTTCGGTACGCACTTTTCAACGACAGGCCCTTGCGGGTCCACCCCCGATTATCGACCAACCTGACCAGCCATCGGATTACCGCCAAACGTAGCGTGGTCCTTCGCGTGCATCAAGGCAGGCCTAGAACCAAGCTTGGGACTGGAACCCACGCCCCCCGTGTCAAATGTTTGGTTGAAATGTAATCGGGAATATGACAGGGGTCACAAGCTGTCTTCTTGCCGGATGACAGCGCCAGCCGTGACCATGTGACGCCATCGTGATCCGGCCGGCACTGGTCTGCAATCGTGGGTCGGATAACGGCCTCGGCGAGTGGGTGCAACAACCTGATGTTTCCGTTGTTAAGCTACGGGCACGAGTCGGTGGCCCGCGCCGGACTGGTCGTTTGGCGATCGGGTTCCGGCGTTCGTGGGGTGTGGTCTGATCGTGGGGTCTCGGCCGCGCTGTGCGGTTTACAATGAAACCGACGGCTCGATAGGGCGGATCACGACCGATCGCACCGTGACCATTTACTCGGATCCGAGTACGGACTGGCCGACCTCTTCCACTGGTGAAGGGGGCGGGCGCCTATAGGACGTGCGCCGACATTTGGGAAGACCTGAGCCCCGAATTTAAAGAGATGGGTCGAAACGTCGGTTGTCGAGAAACCCGACCATCAAATCCCGGACATTCCCGGATCCAGCGGGTGAAACCGCCGGGATCGTACTCCTCGTCGTATGCCCCTCATTGTGCCTCTTGCCCGGGCCTCGTCGCCCGTGGAACTGGCGTGGCCTCGAATCTAGGCACTACCGCTGCCCATATGTTGTGCACCGCCCCGTCTCGGGCGGCGGATCCTCGCGTGAGCGTTCGGTACCGGACCCTGACCAGCACCTGCGACTGGTTACCAGGGTCAGCAGGCCGCCGGCGAGGACGACGGCATGCGGCGCGATACGTTGAGACCATGCCGATGCCAAAACGGGCGAGTGTCGATGACTTCTTCGCCCAACTGGACGGCGTGCAGCGGCCGCACCTCGAGGCGCTCAGGGTGCTGAGCCGCGATGCCGACCCGAAGGCGCGTGAGGAACTCAAGTGGAACCTGCCGGTGTACGTACGAGGCCGAGAACACGAACCTGTGGATGCTTCAGAACTTCAAGAACCACTGCTCGCTTCGATTCTCACCCCCGTTCTTCGCCACCCAGAAGGACCGCGGTTGAGGCCGCCGGCTATGAGGCCGGTGAGGGCTTCATCAAGCTCCCCTACGACCGGGAGCTGCCGACCGAGCTCCTGAAGGCACTGATGCAGGCACGAGTGGAGGATTACGAAACGACCGGCACTGACTAGAACGACGTGCCCAGGCACTCGGGCTCAGGCTGGGGTCACAAGCTGGCTTCTCCTCTCCGGGACGGACCAGTCGCCGTTGACCGACACCGAAAGCGACCTAGTTGATAGTTGGCGCTCGCAGGATCGTCCACTCGAACAGGCAGTAGGGTTGGAAAATGGTCGATCTTCTGCAACTCTCGTCCCACTTACCCGAAGTTGACATCGATTCCGGTCATGAAATTCTCCGTGAGGGTGAGCGAACCGGAGCGATTTGGATTCTCCTGTCCGGCGAACTTCGCGTGCGCAGGGGATCAACCGTCATAGATTGGATAGACCAGCCAGGGTCAGTGATCGGCGAGATGGGCGTGCTGCTCGACACGGCAGCGACCGCGTCCGTCGAAGCCAGTGAGCCGAGCCGGCTTCGCTATGCCGCGAACGGCGAGGAATTCCTCGCCGATCCCATGGTGACCCGTCTGGTCGCCGTCAGTCTGGCCGAGCGGCTCAACCTTGTCACGAGCTACCTGGCCGACTTGCAAGACCAGTACGGCGATGCGCCCGAGACGGATATGGTTCGGGAGATCCTGAGGAGGCTGATGGATCGGCAGAGCCGAGCGTTCACACCCGGCTCGGTGCAGAATCCGCACCCCGACGAGAGCGGTTGAGGGCGCTTCGCGCGAGTACCTCGCCGGGCGGGGCCACAACATCCCGTCCGACAGACCCCCCAACTCGCGCCGAGTCGAACGGATCATGTCGTGGGTGGTGCCGGGCCGGCCGTGCAAACCTCAGGCAAGGTCTGAAACGCATGCCGAGCGCCAACGAGCCTCAACGAGCCTCAACGAGCACCATATTCAGACTCGACCCGGACAAGTCGCCGCGCCTTGCCTCGTCCCTCTGGGCGTTCTTTGGCAGCGGCGGTCACCCAGACCCTTTACTTCCGCAAATGCGAACGGAAGACGGTCAGCAGATACCAGTAGTAGATGGGAAATTGCACCCTGAAGGCTGAGCAAATCTCGTGTAACAAGGTCGTCACCGATGGAAAGCGGTCTTGGCTCGCGGTCTCGACCCCATTCCCCCTTCGAGGTCCAGAACGTGTAGCAGTCGCTGACGGCAACGCCGGCCTGTTCAGTATGGCCGCTGGTGGCAGGGTGTATGTCTACGACCAACACTCGATCGCCAACCCGATCACACATGACCTTGGCGAAGCGAGGTCCTCCCGCCTTGGCTGCCGCCGCCCACACCGAGGCTACGGGGCGACCACCGAGAAGGTGGTGCCGTCGGGGCCCGGGAGACCGTTGCCGTTGCCCGTGGTACCCGTGGTCTCGGGTTGGCCGTCGGAGAACAGGGCTTGCTCCGAGGAGTACAGGTAGAGCGGCGAACCGTCGTAGGTGACCTGCCACTGGTCGTGGCCGATCGGGATGGCCCCCAGCTTGGAGGTCAGAGCCCCGCCTGCCGCCGTCGGCGGCGCCGTGGTGATCAGCGGAATCCACGTCGGGTAGCACCGTTGGCAGAATCTGGGGCCGCCGGAGTCGCGAAGGTGGTCGCGGTCACGGTTGAGTGCGTACACGGTCACTGCGACCCCGCCTGGAACGCCGATGTTCGGGTAGAGCTCGGCGGCGAGGGCCGTCGACCCGTCGGGCAGGGTCTCGGTGGTGACCGTGGCCGGTCCGGGGTCCAGAGCACCCGAACGCGCCGACACGAGGTTCCAGAGGCCGTGCCACGGGGGCAGCGGTAGCGTTGTCTCGAAGAAGTTCTCGCCGACGGGTACGAAGGGCGATGACGGCGGGTCGAACAGGTAGAGGGGATGACCGGCGTAGGTGACCTGGTCACCGATCCCAGGGCGGCTCACGGTTCCGAGCAGGTCCTCGCGCACTCCTGGGCCGGCAAGAGGGCGGCCGACCGTGGTGACTGCAGGCCACTCGTCGGTCGTGACGTTGTTGATGACGTCGCTCTCGGGGCCGGTGCAGGTGAGGGGCCCCTCGAAAGTGTTCTCCAAGGTCGTGGTGCAGCCGAACTCGCCGCGGTGGTCGCTCGTGATGGCATAGATCGGGGCCCCGGTGGCTGGGGCCGAATTGCTCCTTTCCCGCCATTTCGACCCGGTAGCGGGTACGCTGCCCTTGGCAGTACAGGCCTGGGTGGACAACGAGCAGGCGAGCTTCGCATCCGGGGAGCGCGGTCGCCTTCGCCAACCGTTGATCTCGGTTCGCGATGGACGCAGGCTGACCTTGAGGTTCGTACCCGGCGGAAACAGCCCAGACCTTCTCTGGCTTGTCGAGCGGGCCTCAGAGACGGACGCCACACCGTTGCGGAGCCTGGGGCTAACGAACCGCGAAGCCGAAGTGCTGTGGCTCCTAACCAAAGGTAAGGCCACAGGCGAAATAGCCCGTGACTTGCAGATCTCAACCGGCACCGTCAAGAAGCACCTTGAACATGTGTACCGAAAACTTGGCGTACCCACTGCGACCGCGGCCATCGCTCAGGCTTTCGACGCGCTGGCCGTTTCGATAGATCCGTAGCCGCGCGCCGAGGCGCCCGGCGAAGCCGATACTTCGGCGGGCGGTTATGTATCAGCCGCCGCGACGCCACCTGGCGGTTCCATCATTTGAGATAGCTGTTTCGGGTGTAGCGCACGAAAGTTCGGGCGTCCGAAAATACGATTTCCGGCGAGCCAGAGGCGGCCGTGGCGCCGACTATGTCGACGTGGGACGGGGCTATCCCGGCCGGGACGGTAGAGCGCTTGACACGATAGCTGCGTTTAGCCGCGAACTACGCTTCGCTTAGGGCGTGCTTGGGCACGCTTCAGGAAAACCAGTATTCGAGGCCGCGATGACATCTGATGACCGAGGGCCAATTTCGCACATTGCCCATGCTTGGCCAGCGGTGCCTTACGACCAGTGGAGTGCCACGGGCGACACGCTCCACATGCACACCCAGGTGCTCGGCAAGCTCGCCGCTACCCTGGCACCACAGCAATGGCAACTCGAACACGCCGCCCTGCGCTTGACGGCGCGCGGTTGGGAGACTGCCCCATTGCCGGCACCCGACCGCTCAGGCGCGTTCGTGGCCGCGCTTGACTTGCACGCTCACGAGGCCGTGGTCGAGCACAGCGACGGCCGCGCTCGCCACGTCCCGCTTACCCCGAACCGCTCGGTGGGCGCCGTCACTCGTGACGTCCTGGGGGCGGTTGCAGGTCTCGCCGGGCCGGTGAGGATCAACTTCCGGCCCCAGGAGGTGCCGTGGGACATCCCGCTGGACGAAGACGACAAACACAGCACGTACGACCCGGCCCTGGTAGCGACCTACCTCGCCGCCGCCAGCAGTGCCGCGCAGGTCCTGGCGGCGGTGCGGGGCCCTTTCCGCGGCCGGGCCAGTCCGGTCGACGCGTGGTGGGGTTCGTTCGACCTAGCCGTGCACTTCTTCAATGGCCGGCCGGCCAAGCCGCCCGCACATGACTTCATAAAGCGCAACTCGGAGAACGCCGAACAGATCGTGGTCGGTTGGTGGCCGGGAGACGCCCGGTACCCCCGTGCGGCGTTCTACGGGTTTGCCTTGCCCGCCCCGGGTAACTTCGGAAACGCGGAAGCTGGCACCGCCCTCGGCACGCTGGGAACCGACGCTGGGAGAGTACATATTGGACTGGGACGACGTGATCGCCAGTCCTGATCCCTACACGGCTGCTCTTGAGTTCGGCCGGTCGGTTATCGGCTACGCCTGCACCGTGTGCGGGTGGGACTCGGCCTTGGCCAACAGCACACAGGGCGTACCCCCGCCCGTCCAATAGGCACGGTGTGCAGGCCCTCGGCATCGAGAAGGTCGGGCAGCTCGAACTTCGGGTGCAGGCCGACTTGACTCCAGCTTTTCTCGGCTTTGGCATCAACATCAGCGGCCATCTCTTTGGCCGTGCGGTGATTATCCCCTGGGCAGAAATCCCGGCCACCTGAGGCTTCGTATGGAGACAACGTCCAACCCGGTCGTCCAACAACGGGGGAAATCCGATCTGCGGCGATCAGCGGGAGGATTGGCCTCGCTAGCTGCGAGCAGGCACCACGCGTGGCACAACCATCAGGGTGGTAATTCGGAAGGCGAGCGCGGCGCCACAGCGTGTCCGCCAGAAAAGAGACAGAAAAGAGAAAGGAGAACCCAAGATGACTAGCGCCCCCACCGCAGTGACCGCCACCGGCCGTCCCCCTACCGACCCAGCCGGCCCGACCGGCCGGCTGGCCACCTGGGTCGCTAAAACAAACCTCGACGACGTTCCCCCCTCCGTACGCGACCGGGCCAAGCACCTGGTGCTTGACGGGATCGCCTGTGCCATCGTGGGCGCGCAGCTATCCTGGTCCCGTCTTGGCGTCCAAGGCGTTACCGCGCTCGACAGCGCCGGCGATTCCACGCTGATCGGCTGGGACGGTCGAGCTACTAGCGCCACCTCGGCGGCCCTGTTGAACTCCAGCTTCATCCAGGGGTTCGAACTCGACGACTACCACCCCTTGGCCCCGCTGCACAGCAACTCGCTGGTCCTCCCGGCGATGTTGGCCGCCGCCCCGCGCGCGGGCCGCGTCTCGGGCGAGCGCTTCCTGCTCGGCGCCATCCTCGGCTACGAGACCGGCCCCCGAGTCGGCCAGGCGCTGGGGGGTCTGGACATGCTCTCCCGAGGGTGGCATTCGGGCGTGGTCTTCGGCCCCATTCCCGCGGCCGCGTCCGCCGGAACGCTGTACGGACTGGACGCCGCCGGATTTGAGGACGCCTTCGGGATGGCGGCAACCCAGTCGTGCGGGCTCATGTCGGCCATGTACGAATCGATGGTCAAGCGCATGCAGCACGGCTTCGCCTCGCGCAACGGCCTGACCGCCGCCGCCCTCGCCGCGGTGGGCTACGTCGGCATCAAGCGGGTGTTCGAGCGGCCCTACGGAGGCTGGCTGGCCGTCTTCGGTGAGTGCCACCGCACCTACCCCGAAGAAATCTATTCCGGCCTCGGCACCCTCTGGGAGACCGAACGGATCGCCGTGAAGCCGTACTCGGCCATGGGATTGCTGCACGCCGCCATCGACGCTGCGCTCGAGCTGCGGCCCAAGGTCGACGTCAACCAGATCCAGCGCATCGACATCTACATGGGCGAAGCCCCCTACGCTCACGGTGGGTGGAAGGCGGAACGGCCGCTGGAGGTCATCGGCGCCCAGATGAACGCCGCCTATGCGGTGGCGGTGGCCCTCCTCGACGGCGACGTGCTCGTCGATCAGTTCACCCAGGACCGGATCAACCGCGACGACGTGTGGGCCTTGATCGACCGCACGATCGCTCACCACGAACGGGCCTACGACAACCTCCCAATCGACGAGCGGCTCACGACCCAGGTACGCCTAACCCTCAAGGACGGGACCAATCACACCGCCAAAGTCGTCCACCCCCGCGGTACGGGCGACCGGAACCTCACGAACGCGGAGATCCGGGACAAATACACCAAGCTCACCCGCCGCGCCATCTCCGCCGAGCGCCAGACCGCCATCGAAAAAGCTGTCCTCGGCATCGAAACTCTCGACGACATCGCTCAGCTAACTGCCCTGCTCACGCCCGCCGTGCAGTCGCCGCTCGACTGAGACCCGCGGCCAGCGCTCTTTCATCCCATTACCTCGGGGATGGCTGCAGCCGGCCAAAGTCGGCGGCGTGGTAGGAGGGCACCGGTCGGCCGGAAGGGACCGCCCTGAGGCCGGTACTCCACCGCGACGCCGTGCCATGAATGACCGTGATCGGATGCCACACGATCGCTTGTCGTGCCACGCACGCTCGTCTATCACCTTGGCCGCGCCGCCGGTCCGGATGGCGTCGCCACTGCTGATCGTTTCCACGGGTCACCTGGTGGGCCACCTGCCGCCCAGCCGGCGTACTTGTAGTGAAGGGCGTGGTCGGATGAGGGCGAATCGGAACAGGGATGCATTACATGTCGCCCATTCGGCGTTTCGATCGCGCCCGTCCATCCACCGGTAAGTGCAGACACCGGGCTTTTCCAGCTGTTCCATAACCCCGGCTCGGCCGAACATTCTGGCCCTCTAGTTCAGGTCAGACGGAAAGTCGCGCAAAAGGCGCAGATTGATGCTTCTGGCCGGCATTATGCGCTTGCACCAGCCAGACCCGCGAGTATCCATAGTGGCCAGCTGCCTGGATTCAGGCGGGTCCTTGCAGCCAGGCTGAAAAGTCAACAGCGCCGTACACGTCTCGCATTATTCGCACCAGCTTTGCGATGCGTACTGAGTCAAGAACCCGTAGGCGATCGCGGTCCGGCGTGAAAACGGCGTCACCCCACAGGAGACGTTCGCCGCGCGAGCCTCCGCCCTGGTAGCGATAGCGCTCAAGGTAGGTGAAGTCGAACAACTCGAAGCCGTGATTGCGCAGGAAGCGGAAAACGTCGTCGAACAGCGGCTGGTCGCGATAGATCGGGAAGAACTCGACCTCAGTGTGAACCACGAGCACGTCACCGAGCACAGCCTCGGCGCCTCGGAGCACATCGAGCTCGGCACCTTGGACGTCGAGCTTCAACAGATCGACTGAGCCCTCGATCACCGCGTCCAGTCTGACGGTCTCGACCGGGCGCGATGATGCGACTCTGCATTCGTCGGCGAGCCCGATAAAATCGCTGATGGCTTCGATGTTCGGCTCGTAGAGGGATGAGGTCAGCCCCCTCTCCGTTTCGTAGAAGATTCTGGGGGAGCCGTCGCCAAGCAGATAGGGCAACATAGTCCACGTCGGGTCGCGCAAACCGTGAGTCTCTTCGAAGGGCTCGAAACCGATCACCCGACAGTTGCCCGCGTCGAGGAGGGGCCGATAGATGTCGTCCTCATTCTCAATCGGGGCAGCGCCAACATCGACGATCAGAAGCGCTGGTTCCGACAGCAGCGGTGAGGGACGTTCTCGCTGACGTTGAGCCTCGATGAGAGCTCGTTCCGGCGAGCTGTCGAAACTCCGAACAACATCGGTAAGGCTGACGCCGGCGTCGAGCGACGCCACCCACCCGGACACCTCTGCCTCGCTCCCGGTCCTCCCCAGCAACCCGGCGTACAGGGCTGTGACGACGTCTTCAGAGGATGGGTGGGAGTCGGGCGCCGGATCAGTTGGGCGATCGTCGCCGACGTCAGTTCTTCGTCGCCAACCAACCATCGCTACATATTGTCAGGAGTGGCGCCTCGTTTGGGCACGTGGTACAACCATCCCGCGACGCTGTGCCACCATGCAATCGGCTTCCCGGCGCCCCACGGCGCCGAACACCCCGTCTGCATTGTCGAATCGTGCGGCCGGGCCACTTCGATGCTGCACCTCGTTGCGTGCAAGGTATGACAGGGAGCAATTGCGGCTCGGTGGTGTACCAGAACTCAGGGCCCCGGTGCGTGTAGACAGAGGTGATAGTGGGGGCCCAACCCGACGACGCCGACATTCCCGGGACACCAGGCCACGACCGTCAAGGTTGTCTCACCAGCTAGCTCGGCCACAACGACGGTGCGCGCCCACGATCGTGTCGGGCTCGAAACCCCGTCCCGGTCCAGCGCGATCACCCCGACCACCGCTTCCCCACCTGGTTCTTCGGTCACCACGCCGGTCGCTCCCCCTCTCGGTCACGGTGAGCCTTCCGATTACGGTCCGCCCGACTCGTCGGACACGATCCTCATCGGCGTCCAGACTTCGGCGTCCTCGGGCTGCACACTGGGCCAAGACCCGGCGAACGGCGTGCTGACCTACTACCCCGGTGACGATGCTGGCAGCTATCTCGACACCTGCACACTTCCCAGCAGCGACAAGCGGCTCTGCGCCACGGCACTCGATATCGTCATCGTCGCGGATCAGGCATCCTGTACCGATGGACGTCATGAGCGAGGGCGGCTCGGGCTGGTCGCACCGAGTGCCGGCAGTCTTGGAATCGGGCCACGTCGAGAGGTGGGAGTTGCAACTGGCGGCTCGCGAAGGCAGTCGCTATCGCTTAGCTACCCATGCCCCTGACGGAGAGGTGTGGGTCCGGGAGGGCCCCGATGTGTTTCAGTGCCTGGTTCAGGTTCGCCGTGAGCTTGAGAACCTCGGTGTGCGTCTTTGTTGCAATGGTGCCCGGCGCGACGCCTGGCCGGCCTGGCCCGGCGGTCTGTCTGTGTTTCTCCATGAAGGAGTGCCCTGGGATGCCCGGCCTCCGGAGGCTCCCACGCTCGACGAAACCGCACTCGAGCTCGCGGTCACAGTGGAAGAACAGCTGACATGGCAAAAGCGCCGTCGAGACCGCCTGCGCAACGAGATTCAAACGAAGGTCGATCCTGGCGTACCGGAGGGATTGCCGAGCTACCGTATCGTCGGTTGGAAAGGTCCAGCCGTCGCCGGATACGGCCAGAGTTCGTCTCGTAACATCCATATGACGGGATCAACGTTCCAGGACGAGCTGGACCGCCTGGTGGAAGTCGAGTCCAACAGACTCGAGGGCACCGACGTTGCGGAACTGAGGCAGAGGACGGTCAGCAACCTGGTGTACGCCTACGCCCGGGCGAAGCTGGGGCCAAACGCCACGAGCTATGAGCATGAGGCGCAAGCCATTGAGCGCGAGGCCGCGCAAGGAGAGAGAGCGTGGCAGCCAGCCACCATCGAGATCGATGGCACCCCGACCTCGTTCGATGTGCTCGTGCTGGGGCAGGGGTATTGGGTCGCGGTCGGCCGGTCCCCCGACGTGTTCATCGCGCTGCGCAGCCGCGGAGTGCCGCTCGCCGACATTGCGCTGGTACGAGACGTAACATCCTGAACCCCGCCGCGCGCTGGTGTGCGCGGGTACGGCGAGATTCGTCCACCTCAGCTTGGAATTGAGTTCATGACCGTCGCGTCGGGAGGGGCTACAGATCGTGCCGTTGGTACTAGAGCATGAATTAACGGAAGGACTCCGAGGACCTGCGGCTGCGCAGTCGGCGGCCCACGCGGCGACACCACGTCCGTCGGCTTCACTGAGCGTCTGTGGAGAAGCCACCATCACTCCGGGCAGTCGACAGGATTCACCGCCGAACACGATCAGGCAACCCGTCGGCGTCGATGGTCTCATCTGCGGGCCGGTTGGTCGGATCGCCCTGGGGCGACTGGACGCTGCGACGAGAGCGCTCCTCGCTGTTCAGGGCCGTGGATCGTCAACGTCGACGTCTCGTAGCGCACCCCGCGAGGACCGATCGCCGACGACCCCGTTACGGCCGGAACATTCCATAGACTGAGCCACGTAAGATCAGGCGCATGGCGGTTCAACGGATGGACAACGTAGGCATTGTCGTCGAAGACTTGCCGGCAACGATCGCGTTCTTTCGCGAGCTCGGCCTCGAGCTCGAAGGGCAAACCGTAATCGAAGGAGAGTGGTCAGGTCGTGTCACTGGACTGCTCGACCAGCGCGTCGAGATCGCCATGATGCGCACGCCGGACGGCCACAGCCGACTCGAGCTCTCGCGATTTCTCACCCCGCCCGTGGTCGCCGATCACCGGAACGCCCCGGTGAACGCTCTCGGCTATTTCCGCGTCATGTTCGCCGTGGATGACGTCGACGATACGCTCGCCCGGCTCAGTAAGCATGGCGCAAAGCTGGTGAGTAGCGAAATGGTCCAGTACGAAGATACGTACCGGCTCTGCTACATCCGGGGACCCGAAGGTCTTCTCATCGGACTCGCCCAAGAACTCGGCTGAGAGCGAAACCGAAAGGCTCGACGACGAATACGTCGGTGTGAACTGGAGCAGCTGAGTCTTGCCGGTTTGGAGTCAAGAGCTGACCTATCGAGTTCCCCGAACATTGAATCGTTCGTCGGGTTCGCCGGGATATCTAACCCAAACTGGGCGCCTTCGCCGGTCTTCTCAGACGCCTTTGCGCGTTTATCGGGCCGACGCGCCGCAAAAATCATTTCAACTCGTCTTCGAGCGGGAGACCTTTCTCTGCTGCTGGCCGCTGTCCCAGTGCACAGCCGCCGGTCCCTCGCATGTCCCCAGTACGCCGCTCGGACGTGCCAATGACATCGAGTCCGGCTCGGTTCGCTCGGCGATCGCGCGGGGCGACCTCGACACGCGTTGCGCCTAGTCTGCCGACGTTCCTCCGTCCTGGAGTGATGACCCCGCCGCTATGCTGTCTGGATGCCCAGACTGCATCGCTCAAATGGTCGGGCGCGGCGGTCGGCCGGTTGATCGACGAAGGGTTTTCGCTGGACGCTGATACCGCGCTCGCTGGTCAGCTCGCCGCGAAACTGGGGAGCTGATCCTTTCTGTCCGGTCCAACCTCGTCCGGCTGGCCATCGACCCGAGGCAGCTAGGCCACCTCGCCGACAGGCGGGCCAACGATTTCATCCTCGAGCGTTTGGCCAAGCGGCGACCCGATGACGCCGTCCTCTCCGAAGAGAAGATCGACGATCGCCTCCGGCTGTCGGCGGCCCGAGTATGGATCGTTGATCCTTTGGACGGCACTAGGGGGTTCACGATGGACCGCCCCGACTGGGCCGTTCACATAGCCCTGTGGGAGGTTGGGATCGGCATAACTGCGGCCGCGGTGGCGCTGCCCGCCCTCGGAGAACTGTTCACCACTCAGAACGCGCTCAGCGTGGCCGAGCAAGGCCGCGCGCACGTTCGAGAACGCCCCCTCATCCTGGTGAGTCCTTCCCGGCCACCACAGTTCGCGGGGTTCGTGGCCCGAGATGTCGGTGCCGATTTGGCCACCATGGGGTCGGCGGGGGGCAAGGCCATGATGGTCCTAGTCGGCCGGGCCGACGCGTATCTGGTCACAGGGGGCCAACGAGAATGGGATTCGGCGGCCCCCGTAGGTGTCCTGAAGGCGGCCGGGTTTCATGCCTCCCGGATCGATGGTTCGGGGCTGGTCTACAACAAGCCAGACACTTACGTCGCCGACTTCCTCATGTGCCGGCCCGAACTGGCGGAGCCGCTTCTTGATTCGATCGCACGGGCTGTGGCGAGCGGATACGGCTACTGACATGCGTACTGCCTGCCGGTGTGCGGCAACGTGACTGTTTACGACGCGGCCTTTGTTGCTGCGGCTGAACGCGCCCCGTTGGTCACAATGTTGGCCGTGACCTTCACGGCCACGCTCGGGAGGGTCGTACGACATCGACGTCGCTGGGGTCGACTCTTGGTGTGCGCCGATGCCACATTGGACCAGCTGGGACAGAGACCCGCAAGCCTCGATAGGAGGGCGATATGAGCGCAGACGAAGACACAACGGAGGCCACGAGCAGAATGGTTGGGACGATCAAAGTGATGTTCGACAGCGAGATTGCCGACCGAGAGGAACTGGCGGACCGGCGTGTCGACGAGTTGACCCAGCTCCATCGGCACCAGATCGAAAGTCTCTGTCTTGTCTCGTTGGAGATGATCAAGTCCCTCCTGGAGAGGTGGGCGGACACCGAGTGTTGGCGGGCAACCCGCGAGCTGGCCACCCAGAGCGAGAAAGCCGACTGGGGCATGGCTCGCATCCGGGAACAGGCGGACGGTGTGACCGCCGACCCGGCCCGGGCCCTGTGGCCCCCCGCGGGTTGACCCAGAACGTCAATGTGCAGGCCCGGTCCTCTGGCTACTCCCCGTTCGTGCAGGCTGGCCCCGACCGACAGCCCAGCCGCTGCGGTGTCCCCAACCTCGATGCCAACAGCATTCTTTCCGACTGGGCCAAGTGCATGGGTTTGCCCACGACGCCGTTACCCCCGGCCTTTTCCGTCTCGCCAGAGTTCTCCGAGACCAACTCGAGCGGCTACACGAGGTCTAACAACGTCGGCTACTGGCCTCGCGGAACTGACCAGACTTCCTGTGGCATTCTGTTGTCCAGTCCGAAAACACCAAACTGCATTAGCACGGTCTTCACCGCGCTACTGACGATGCATCTTCCCGCCGGGGTCACAGTTGGCCGGGTCACCGTGTCGCCCCCCTCCCTGCCCCAGTTCGGCGACAAGAGCGTCCTCTACGAAGCCCAGGTCCCGTTCTCGGACAACGGCGAGCAACTAACCTTCTATCGGGTGTGATGTACTCGGCCAAGGGCCGCGCCAGGGTGTCCGAGACGTTCGGGGCCGAGGGTGACCCATTTCCAGCCGACCAAATACAGCATTACAGCGAGCTCGTAGTCAACCGTCTAACTGACACCTGATCGGGCCAGTGGCATTGCCGCTGTCGATAACGAAATCGGACACAAAGTCAGTCCCCTCGACACATCCGGGCAAGCCAGAAGTCGGGACACTGTCTTCAACCCACGAACTGGTCGTGGGCAGAATGCGAGCGCCACTGGATACGGGCGGCCCTCAATGGCCGACGCTCCGAGCTGGACAACCAGCGACGTAACCGCCTTGAGCAGAGTCAGCCGACCACGACCGTGGCGGCGAGCGCCGTCCGATGGTCCTTGGACCACGGCGGTCCCAACCTCAAACGCGGGCCGTGTAGCACGTCAGCCACCCGGTCACCCAGGATGCGAACCGCTTCATTCTCAACACCCTTGACGTCGTAGAGGTGAACCTCCCAACCGCGTTCCAGTCCGAGCTCAGCCAGCACCTGGCAGTACATGACCGAGTCGGCGCGACTCTCGTACGGCACGCGGCGCTGAATGGCGATGTCGCCAGGGAAATCTGCCGGCCAACTTCGCAGCGACATCGATACGATCGGTTCAGGCAGGGAGATGGCGAGATCGTCCAGTGCGGCCGACGACGCTCGGACAACTGACGCTCGGACCTTCGCTACCAACGCGGCGAGAGCGTGGTCGTCTAGGGGCTCGCCCTGCCGATGGAGGAGATGCCGGCTGCCCTCGTGGTGGATCGGAGCAGCCGGCAAGTTAGGCTCGATCAGTTCGATTCGCCGGCGGTCCACGACCTCATGGTGAGCGGAGGCTGTGATCGCCACGGCCCAGCCGAAATGGTGGGCGATGCCGAGACGCATGCCACACAGTGTGCTCGTCCACCATGTGGACCGAATACCTTCTCCCAGCGGTGCCCTCGCCGCCACGGTACGGACCGGACCTTAGGGGACAAAGAGCCCACGGCCGCCGATGTCCCGGGATCCGCCGTTCGGCTTGGCTTCTCGTTTGGGTATCTTGCCAAGGCGCTTGAGCGCAGATCGAGAAAATAGGCGTGGCCGCACCGGACGTGCGCGGTGAAGCAAATGGCCAAAATGGTCCGAGATTGAAGCGGACCAGACTCGCAAGGTAGATAATCCGCCCAATGCACCCAGGGGACGCCGAGGACGGCGGCACGATCAGCAGCGGGTTTCGCGGCCGAGCCCTGTTTGAAGTAAGCACGGAAGCTGCTGTTATTGTCATCTTCTTGTCTTAGGTGGGGCTAAGACTCTCGCATTCGGTCGTTCCTGCGCCGGCGCTGACAGTCTGGGTGACCGTGGCCGCCACCGTCTTCGCCTGGACTGTCGTCCGTTGTCTGCGACTGGGCCTGGTCGTGAGTAGCGACGGTCTTGTCGTCCGCAACCCGATCCGCAGCTACCCGCTCGAGTGGACCCACGTGATCCGCTTCGCCGACGGCCAGATCCGGTTAATGCAGAGCCAGTGGCAGTCCGAAACACGCTGGGCCTTGTTGATCAACACCTCTGTGAGAGGCGCAGTGCAGACATGGGTGCTCAAACCCGACCCGAATAGCTGGGATCTGTTATCCCGCCTGGCCGCCGCCCATGGTATTCCTGTGTTGGCGAAACCCTTAGCGACATGACTTCTGCCAACCGGTCGCCAGAGATGCAGGACAGCGCAGGGGTGACCGCAGAACGATGGAAATCACGAGCGGCACCGGCCGGGCAGGGCACCGCGGATCGCCTACATACTCGGGATTACGAGTGCCTTGCACGGAGTAAACGTCACCGCGGACCCGGACGACGGAAATGACGCCTGCGCCAAGACCATGGCCGTCTTCGGGATGCGGTCAGCGATCTTCCAGCCCTCTCCGACGCGGTGCTGATCTCCTGCGTCGAGCGCCCAGACCACGAATTGCGAAGCGGATTCGACGATCGCGAGAGTGATCCATGAACTTGGTCCCGAGGGTCATCCGGGGCGAGAGCACCTGGCGCGCCGCGCCAGCGAGTCCCAACGGTGCACCAGTGTCCCTGGTCTGCGAAATCGAGGCTGTACCAAAATGCCACCCATTACACCAACAGAGGAGCGGACGCAGATATTGGGCGTTTCGTGTCTAGCCGCCCAATGACCAGGCTCTATCGGAATGGCTTGAACTTCAGGGTCCGACGTGGAGTCCTGGAGGCAGCATCGGCTTCCACCACCCGTTGAAGCAGCCGCCCGAACACGAGGAGAGCGATTGCGCCGGGCAGCCCATGAGTCTGGACCGAGTAGACCTTTGGCCGCCTTGGCGTCGAACGCTTCTTGGACATAGGGCAGGTTGTACGATACTCCAATCCAGAGGCGGAGAACGCTCTGTACTCAGCGGCTGACTACGCTCGCGCCGTCTCCCCGAGGGGGAAGTAATCGGCGTTATCGAGCAGGTGCAAGCACTCTGAGGGTCGGCCATTCGACCGTCAGGCCCTCGCCATCAGTGAGGCGGTCCCAACGTCGCGACAGTTCGTCGAAGTTTGGGGCGGTTGGGGTAGCGATGTCGTGTTGCCAACGAAACAGATGTTCCGCGACGATCCCCTCCGCTTCGGCGATGGTCTGGCGGTTGAAAGAGATGACCGCCCTACCCGGCCTCGTCCGTTTTCGGCCGGTGCTCTTGAAGGTGGCTCCAGCTGCGACTGAACCCCAGAACCCGCGATCTACTCCCAGGGAGGCTTCGACAATCATCTGTACGAGGTCGTGGGGCAACCCGCCGCGTCCCAAAGCCATGGTCGCACCAGGAATGTGGATGCGCTTGGCGCGAACGGCGTCCCAGGTAGAGACGCGGTCCTCGACCAGCTTGCGGAAGGTGACTTGCACACTGCCAAGGCTACGCCCGGCGATTCTGTGGTTCACGTATTTTTCCCGCGGGGCAGACGATCGCCGTCAGTGGATGCAGAACAGCAGCGCCTTCGATTACGGATTTGGAGGAGCTGGATGCGCGTTGTCGGCCGGGATCTGTCCCTGGCGAGATGGATGTGCGGCGTGGGGTCACAGCTAGGGTGGGTCGGGTGCGACACGAGCCATCTGAGAGCGAGGAGGGTCCGGTGCGACCTGTCTTCCGAACGATCTCCGGTCCCGTGCCTAGCTATCAGACTGGCTCCGGCTGCAGCACGGTGTTCTGGGTCGTCCTCGCGATCCCGCTCGTGATCGTGGCGTTGGCGACCTCGGGGATTGTCAGCGACGTCTTCTGGGGTCTCGCGGCCCTTATGGGGTTGCTTGCTGCCATCAACCTCGCATACCTGGTCACCGGTCATAGTGGAGGCGGCTGGACCTACACGGCCGTGAGGCCTAAGCGACCCCAGCCGCCCGCGTGAGCGCGCCCCCGCGAGTCATCGGCGGCCCTATCACGCCGGGCTGAAACTCGACCGAGCGTGAGCGCATAGCGACAGCGCATCTCGGTTACGGGCTCTCAACAACACCATCAGCGACGACAAACAGGTCCCAGCAAGCCGGTTCCTATCCGGCCGTCCTGGTCTTGCTACTGCTGGCATTCGTGTGACACCGACCTCGCAAGCCGATCCCCGGACCACCATGAGATACGACCGGGCACGAGTCTCCCTGGATCGACACGCCACTTACATCGTTTCAGCCCTCATCGCCGGTGCCAGCCGATAGTCACCGACGGTGCCATTCTGGGTGTCGCCAATCCTCGACGGCGCTCGCCGCCCCCGAGCGTGGGATCGTCGACTCGGCGCTTCAGGCTGACTCTTCGGAGTGATGCAGTGCGAGCGCGTTCGGGCGTGCCGAGCGACAAGCACGAGTGGGTCGGGGCCGGAGTACGGTCCAGGCATGGCTTCGGAGCCGTTCGTTACAACCAACTTCGACCCACCCGCCTCCCTTGTCACGGATAGCTTCCGCGTCGAGCCACTAGGCCCGCAGCACAACGATGCCGACCACGCAGCCTGGACCTCGAGTATCGAACACATCAGAGCGACGCCTGGCTATCCACGCGGCAACTGGCCACCCGCCGACGGGATGTCCCTCGAGGCCAATCTCCGCGACCTGAGCCGACATGCGGCCGACTTCGCAGCACGAAGAGGGTTCACGTTCACCGTTCTTGAACCAGATGGCGATCGGGTGATCGGCTGCGTCTACTTGTATCCGACGACTTCCCCCGATCACGACGTCACTGTCCAGTCATGGGTGCGCGCCGACAGGGCTGAGCTAGACGCCCCGCTCGCCGACGCAGTTAGGGCGTGGCTTGCCGCCGAGTGGCCATGGGAGCGTGTGGATCGCTGCGGTCGATGACCGTAGCGAGACTGCGGCGGGATTGGTCGCGCGCGCCCAGGGTCGCCGGCTCGACGGGACGAACCGATCGACTGGGCATTTGTCAACGGAAACCGCCGCAATCGGATCCGGTAGGCCAGATTGGCAGTCATGGCGTCCGCAACTTCTCGACGAGAATGCTGGGATCCGTCTGCACCCATTCCTCGGCGAGCCGCGAGTCCGCGTCGTAGCGGAACATGTTCATGACCTCCCACGCCACCGGCTTGCCGTGAGGTGCCAGCGGCCCAACCGGCGATTGCGTGAACTCGCCGGTGAAGACGCCCGAGAACGAAGTACGCGCCGCGACGTGCGGTCCCTCGACGATGATCTGCTCGCGCACGAGTCGCAGATCCGTGAACGCTGCTCGGAGGGAAGCGAAGTAGCCGCGCAGTGCTTCGAAGTCGATATCGGCCGTCGGCAGATGCAGGACATAGCCCACTGCGTAGTAGTCCCGCAGCATGGCGTCGTTTTCGCTCGCGATCGCCTCGTTGCCGATGCGTATCAAGTTACGAGCCAGATTCTGGTCGGATACGAAGCTGGGCATGTTCCTCCTTCGAGCTTGAGGCCGACTGCACAAGACGGACATTCGTCGGGCAGCGCATAATGCCCGATCTAGAGCAGGTGAACCGCCCCGGTCTCGGGCGTGACCTCGCCAGATCGACGGCTAGGCAACTTCGCCAGGCTAACGACCTTGCGGCAGAACTCGTCGTCCAGACAGTATCCGCCGCGTGTCGCCCATGTCACACCAATCTATTCGGTAAAGCGGACAGATCCTGTCCGCTTTGAATTTTAGGGTTCTGGCATGACCATCGAAACGGTGAGCCCCCTTCCCGACCGTCGGCGGTGGACGGCACTGGCCGTCATCGCCCTGATCCAGTTCATCTTGGTGCTCGACATCACCGTGGTGAACAATGCCCTCCCTCACATCCAGTCGTCTCTCCACCTCAGCCGGGCCGGCCTGGCGTGGGTGGTGGATGGCTATGTCCTGACCGCCGGCGGGCTGCTCTTGCTCGGCGGCCGCCTGGCCGACCTGGTCGGCCGTAAACGCATGTTTCTGATCGGCGTGACTCTCTTTGCGGTGGCGTCGGTCCTCAGCGGGGCGGCCACCAGCTCAGGGATGATGGTGGCCAGTCGACTCTTACAGGGCACGGGTGAGGCGCTTTCCTCGCCGGCAGCCTTCGGCTTGGTGGCCCTGCTGTTCACCGGGGCCAAGGAACGGGCTAAGGCCATCGGCATCATGGGTGGAGTGGCCGGCCTCGGGGGGACGCTCGGACCGGTGCTGTCCGGGCTGTTCATCTCGATCGCCACGTGGCGCTGGATCTTCTACGTCAACGTCCCGGTCGCCATCTTCTCAATCATGGCGGTGAGCCGCCTGGTGGTGGAGAGCCGGGCCGCTCGGCCTGAGGGGCGTCACCAAGCCGACGTGACTGGAGCCGTGCTGGGCACGGCCGGGTTGAGCGGCGTCGTGTTCGGGTTCATCTCCGCCGGCAACCACGCTTGGGGCGACCCGCAGGTCTGGGTGTCGCTGCTGTTGGGCGGCCTGGCGGCAGTGGCGTTCGTCGTGCGGGAGCGCACCGCGGCCGAGCCCCTGGTGCCGGCCGGCTTCTTCCGCAACACCACCCGGGTGACCTCGAACGTGGCCAACATGCTCTTCGCCAGTGTGTTCTTCACCCTGTTCTTCCTGCTTACTCTCTACTGGCAGCAGGTGCTGCACTGGTCGGCCATCCAGACCGGCGTGGCCTACCTGCCCTTCGGCGTGGTGATCACCTTGGGGATCGGCCTAGCCAGCGCTCTGGTCCCGAAGGTCGGCGTCAAGTGGATGATGGTGTTGGGTGGCGCCTTGTTCGCGGTCGGCATGCTGCTCGTGACGGGCATCACCGTGCACGGCTCCTATGTGACCCAGGTCCTGCCCGGGATGCTGGTGATGGCGCTGGGATCCGGCATCAACTTCGCCACCTTCGGCATTGCCTCCGTGTGGGGGGTCTCGGAGCAGGACGCCAGCCTGGCCGCCGGCATCCAGGCCACGGCTCAGCAGGTCGGTGGCGCTGTCGGCCTGGCGGTGCTCGCCACCATCGCCCTGCGCCACGCCACCACCGCCGTTGCGCACCACACCCCGGTCGCTCTCGCCCAGACCAACGGCGCCATCCTGGCGTTCAGGGTCGGCGTTGGCATCGCCGCCGTTGCCACCCTTCTGCCCTTGCTCGCCCCGATCGGCACCGCCGGTCGGCAGGAAACGCCGGCTGAAGCGATCGAACTGGAGCCGGTCGCCGCCTAATCCACAACTATCGCCCAGAATCGACGCCCCGCCACGACTCACTGAGTGGCGGGGCGTTGGCGCGGATCGCCGGCTGAAATAAAACGACGCGTGACGGGCTCGACAGGTCTCCTCGGTTGCGATCAGGGCGATACATAACAGACGCTCGAGACTCCGGGCCCCTCGCCGCACTGACGAGCGCATAACGGCACGCACTGAGTACTAAGCACGGGACAACGCTCGACAGTGGAGGTGTTTTGTACAGACAGACACCGGGCGCGACATGTGGCCAACTTGAGGAGTATCGTCGCCGTGTCCAGAGAAGCCTGGTGTCGAGGGCAGATCGGTTCGGCAGGGCGAAAAGGCGGTGAACAGCATGAACAAGATCATGACGGTCGGAGTCGGTCTCGCCGCGGTCCTCGGGATGGCAGCATGTTCCCCGTCATCGAAGACCAAGGCGAGCACCCAGACCACAGCGGCGAGCACAACGACCACAGTTAAGTCAGGCCAGAATGTTGCCGTCGACCAGGCGGCGGCTCAGGCTGCCGCCCTCAAGCTGTCGGACTTTCCTTCGGGCTGGACCTCGCAGCCACAATCCGATGACACAGAAAACGCCACGCTGGAGGCGCGACTGGCAAACTGCCTCGGCGTGTCCGAGGCCCAGTTGACGTCGCCGCCCGCTCACTACCAGTCACCGGACTTCTCCGACTCCAACGACAACACCGCATCCAGCGAAGTCGGGTACCGAGCAACCGCCGCCGAACAGACCCCTGTGTTCGCACTCTTCGCCAGTCCCAAGACGCCAGGTTGCTTTAGCGAGGCCGTGACAGCCGCAGTCAATCAGGAGGTGAAGCACCCGAGCGACCCCAACAACACGCTCCCACCGAACCTGAAGTTCGGGACGGCAACCGTTTCACCCATGTCCTTCCCCAGCTACGGCGACAAGAGCCTCGCCTACCAGGTCAAGGTACCTATCACGTACCAAAGCCTGAGTATCGACGCCTATGTTGACCTGGTGGTGGCCATCAAGGGGCGAGCCGACGTGCTGATGGACTTTGAAGCCACCAGCAATCCATTTCCCACTGATCAGGAGCAGCACTACACCGGTCTGGTGGTCAGTCGTTTGACCAACACCTGAACCAGACGCTCGCCGAGCCGAGAGGCCGGTACGCACACCCGTCGCACACACGGCCACATCTCGCGCCTGGTCGTATCAGACCCGGAACCGCGTCACTCCTAGCTTGCCTGTGGATTAAGCCGAGCCATGCCGGTCTGGGCACCGATCGAGCAGATTCGATGATCGCAGCTATCCGTGTCGTTATTGACCTACGGGCCCTGGCAGTCTTCGGCCTGGCACTACTCTTCGGCACCCGCTACTCGGACGTGTCGGTCCGAAGCCTCGCCTCCGACCCGAACTCCTCGCTCCATCGAGCTGACCCAACCCCCGCCCGGCCCAACGAACTCCACAAGTGCTTCGTGGACTGTCGAGTTTGATCCGGGCGGGACGCCCTAGGTGTTGACAACCGAGGCGGTCGTCGTGGCCTGGTACTGAGCCGCGACCTGGAATCTCCCTGAGTCGCCACCACCCCTGGTGCCGCCCGAAGTCCCCCCGACCGACACGCCCTCGGACGGCAGGGCGGGCGCTCAGCGCCTGGGAGTTACGGGCGTCGCCGTGCCGAGCAAGTTCGGCAAGCGTCCCGATAGCGCCGACGCCGATCACTTCGAGCCAACCCCGACACCCCCTGGGGCCTAGGAACGGCCGGCGCCGGCCTTCATGGCCGAGCGCACCGACGCGCCAGAACAGGGGATCTGCTCCCTGACACACGACTACACGGAACATGGCATGAATTGCCAACTGAGAGACCACGACGGCCGTCATCAGGGCCAAGGAGGAGAAGTGACGAGTCGAGGTCGAACGTCCTGAGGATCATCCTGACTTCTACAAGACCCCGTCTCGGCATGGTCTAGCTCTAAAGTTCATCGGCCGCCTGTCACCAGAACAGCTCCTTTGGACTCTCCCGGTGCGGACCGCTATCTAGTCACAATCTATATCGCCGGACGGTTGGGGCGGCCGAATCCGCTAGCAGTGCCGACTCGGGCGCGACGGCGAAGGAACTGATCATCGCCATTCTGTGCTCCTCCATTCGACGTTCGGGGACGCCTCAGGGCCAGCCGATCGTCACCACTGCGGCGGACTTGATCCGAGGCGGGTAGCGGGGTGGTTCCACCACATCGGAGCTCCGGCGACGTTAGCAGGAGCGGCGACGCGCTTGGCGGGACCCCATGAGGTCACTTCGATCTCAGCCGCGGTCGGGGCGTTGTGTAGATCCGCCTCGTCACCGTCGCTTGACATGGCTGCTTCATCGATGAGCAATTGGGCCGTGCGGGCCAGTGAGCAGCGCACCCTCCACCCTCGACCTGTAGTCAAACGTACCGCCAGGCCCTTGAGGACAGCAGCGGCCATGAGATAGCCGGTCGCTTGGTCGAGCGCCTGAAACGGCAAGGGCGTTGGCCTCTCCGAGTTGGCCCAGATACGGCCGTAGTCAGCGATGCCAGAACTCATCTGCACCAAGCTGTCGAAGCCTCGTCGCGCTACCCATTGACCGCTCCAGCCGTAGGCATCCAGGGAGACGTCTATCAATCCGGGCCGGATCAAGTCGCGCTCATCTTCAGAGAGCCCGAGCGCGGCGAGTACGCCTGGCCGATAGCCGTGGACGATGACATCCGCTTCGGAGAGAAGATTTTGCAGCCGCTCCAGACCGGCCGCTGATTTCGCATCGAGTCGTGCGCAGCATTTCCCAAGGGTGACTTCTGGCGCGATTGCTTCGTCCCAATCCGGTGGGTCGATGCGAAGAACGTCTGCGCCGTAGCCAGCGAGAAATCTGGTCGCAACCGGTCCCGCAAGCACCCGTGTGAGGTCGAGCACTCGCAGTCCGTCGAGCGGCCGATCGAGATGCGGCCGCCATTTCTGATCGGTCGTAGCATTCGTAGGCGTTAGGTCAACAAGGGGCTCCGCAGCGACTGCCCTGCCCTGAGGGTGGTGGCGCCACGATTCGACTGAATACATCGCGGCTGCGCATCCGCCAGCGTTGACGATCTCCTCTTGCAACCGGACTGCTCCCCAATTGTGAATGGCGCGAACGATTGATTCACGATCCTCGGACGTGCGGAGCACACGGAGCGCCGCGGCACGGTGGTGTAAAGCGTTGGTGTGGAGGCGAATCCATCCGTCGCTCGCCTCGTAGTCGCCTGCGACGGAGTCCCACGGGGGTGGGAGTTCCCAACCCTCGGGTCGTAGCGAGGCGCCAAACCAGGCAGAAGCGAGGGTCCGATCCACCGAGACGCCGGGTAAGGGGGCGACAGCTGCTTCGTCGATGAGCCGAGCTAGGGCAAAGGCTGCTGTTGCGATGGCGGCGGCCGCAAAATCTGTCGCAGCGAACGCGGAGCTCACAACCTCGCGGCCGGTGAATTCCACTATTGGTACGTCACCTGCTCCACCGTTCACGGCCTGCCACATGGTCGTGAGGAGTCGTTCGGCGGCAATGGTCATGCCGGGAGAATTTAGCAACGAGTCAATGGATGGGCGCCCGTCTCCTGCCCGTCCGGGTCGAACAGAATGGGCACGCACAACACCTCTGGCGCCGCCGGCGCATTATGGGGGTAGATTCAGCGTCGTGAGCAGACGGCGACGGCGAGCGCCGAGCCGTCGAGCCGTCGATCGGCACTGCAGTTTCCGTCAAGGATGGAAGTCAAGGATCGGCTGCACATGGGATGATCTGCGCACATCTGCCGCCTTTCGGTCGCTCCAAAGGTGTCGTGGAACTTCAGGCTATCGGGTGGCAGCGGATGCTCGGCGGCCAACAAGCACCAAGGCCCCCGGCTCTGCCCGGCCCGGACCGCCGCGACCACCCGGTCTAGGACAGGCCACGACACCTAGCCACTGAGGAATACGCTGCAGGTGGCCGCCGGGCGCCTGCTGCACATGTCAACCTCGACCTACAAGCCCGGAGAGGGGACGGATTCTCATGAATACCACCAGTCACCGCCTTGGTCTTCGCGGCGCCGCGGCCGTCGGCGTCGCGGCGGTTGCCGTCAGCGCCGCCGCCATTACCGGCTTGAGCGTCGCGGCGGCCGATGCCGCGCCAGTGGCGAACCCCCTTCGCCACGCGCCGGACAGAACCGTGGCCTCGCTAATCGCTCCTAACGGAGATCGCGATCCGTTCGGCATCGCGGTGGTCCCGCTCACTTCCGGCCAACTCATGGCCGGAAACGTGCTCGTCGCCGAGTTCGGCGACCAGAACGGCACCGTCGGGGCGGGGACAACGATCCTGCAGGTCAACCCTTCTACCGGTACAACCAGCGTGTTCTTCCAGGGCGGTCCCGTGGCGGGACCGGTGGGAATCGCCATCAACCCGGCTAACGACGGCGTCTGGATCGGTGACTATGGCAGGGCCGCCGACGGCACCGCGGCCAACGACCTGCTCATCGCCCCCACCGGGCAGCTCATCGCCACCTTCACCGACGCTTCCACGATGAACGCTGCTTCAATCCTTGGAGTGTGGGGCCAGGGCGTCAGCTCCGCTAACGGGACGATCAGCTTCTATTACGGCAACGCCGGCAACGCCACCACCGGTACGGGCGGCGGTGACGTCTGGCGGTTGACGCCGCACCCGGCGGGACCGGTCAACGGGCAGCCGGTCAATTCCACCTACGCCCAGATCGCCACCGGCCAGGGCCAGACGCCAGCCGGAGGCAACGCTGCCACCGCAGCGGGCCCCCAAGGCTACGCCTTCGCCCCGGACGGCACCTTGTACGAGGCCAACGACGCGGACAACGCCCTCTACGCCATTCCCGGCGCCGCCACGGCGACCGGACCAGTCCAGGTGCAGACCGTCTATCGCGGCCCCAAGCTGCAGAGCCCGGAGAACGTGGTGATCGACCCGACGAACGACAACCTGCTGGTCGCCAACGCCAACGATAACCGCCTCGTGGAGATCACCCCGGGCGGCAAGGTCCTGGCGTCCGTGGACCTGGCCAGGCACCAGGCTGCCGGAGCGCTGTTCGGCCTGGCCATCGGCACCAACGCCGCAGGCCAGCAGGTCCTTTACTACGGCAACAGCGACACCGACACTCTCCACGAACTGGTACTGCAAGCGCGCTAACCGCTGACAGGCCGGTCGATGTTGTGTCAGGGCGCGCAGCTGGCGCCGTGTCAGAAACTCGGCCGCTCCTGGGCGGCCGAGTACGCCCGGCCGGCGCCAGGCCAGACTGAACGCCCTGCCCCAGTTCAAGACTCACATCGACGGGGTTGGACGTCCACTTCATCAACGTGGAGCCACCGCATCCCGCTGCTGGCCACTGTGAGAGACGGTGTGCAAGCGCCGGGAGCAGCGCCAACTCCCCTGATCGCCAAAATCGACGGTCAACGCGGGTCGGATCGAGGGCACATAACGAGCACGCCGTGACTGGATCGTCAACAGATCCGCACCGCGTAGTGGAGTGCGAAATCGGCGCTCGGCGCTCCCTCACGGTTATCTCCGGCGGCCTCCGTGGAAGTGCAGAATAACGACCCGCAGCCGCCGTTTCTGGACGGTGTGCCCTCGATCCATCGGGGAAGCCGGTGGTGACATTTTGGGATGGGCCGACGGCTCACCTAGCCATCGGCCCCGCGTCAGTCACCCGCGGCCGTACATCCCCAAAGGGGTAATCGTAGTCATGCGTCAGGTGCGGCGAGCAGACCGCGGGCCGTGAAGGCCATGACCGTCGGAGCGAAATCGTCGTCGCTGCTTGGCTCTGGGTCGTAAGAGCGCATCATGCCAACTCCTCTGATGAGGGCGATGACAATGCGCGCGCCGTCTTGTCGCCGATTCCAGCGGATAGAAATCCCTCGCATTCCAGTTCTCCTTCGATCACCCGGGCCACCACCTCGATGTCGCGGCGATCGAGTTCGGCCAGCTTCTCTCGGGCGGAGGGATTGCGGAGGGCGTAGAGGTGGAACTCCTCGTAGAGGATTGGACCGGTCCGGCGCCCGCCGCGACGGCTTGCCGCCTGACCAAGTCGGCGAAGTCCGACAGTCGCGACTCAGAGGGTGCCTCCGTTGAGCGCAACGTGTCTCGGAGGGCGGCTAACTCCTGCCTGTCGCAGGCGCCCGAGACGAAGTGGAGGACGTCGTCGGCGGCGACAGCGCAAACGCTCGCTGCGATCGCGTTGGCAGCGCGATCGACCTGCGCAACTTCGACGACGGCCGGACCGCCGGCTGATGGGTAAGCGCATGCGCGGCGCCGCGTGCCGACCGAAGTCTCTGTCCTTCTGAAATAGAGCATTCGACAAGGGTCCGACGCGTCCGGAGAGTCGCAAGGCGAGTCTGGAGAGTTAACAACGATAGCTGGCCCCAGTGACCCCCCATCGTCGTCGGGCGGCACGCCAGTCCGGGAACACCCAGATTGGGCTAACGTCTGCAACGGTGGTTCGATCTCTAGGCGGTCGAATCGGGCTCTTTCTGGCGCTGGTTGCCCTGCTCGTGGCTGGGTGCGGCTCGTCCTCCCATCAGAGCGCGGCCCCCCCAACGACGGGTTCCAGCGCCACCACGACCTCACCCGTTACAACCGCCGGGTCAGCAGCAGCGACAGCCGCCCATCCGTGCGGGACAGTGAAGACGACACCGGCTTACAAGCACGTGGTATGGATCTTCATGGAGAACCACAGTTACAAGAGCGTGATCGGCTCCTCTGAGGCGCCGTATATCAACTCTCTGGCGAACGATTGTGGGTTGGCCACGAACTATCACAACGTCACCCACCCCAGCTTGCCCAACTACATCGCCGCCACCTCTGGCCTGTCGGTCGCCCAGCTCAACCCGTATACCTCCGATTGTGAGCCGTCCGGCAGCTGCACGACCAACACCGAAGGCATCTTTGCCCAGGGCGAATCCTGGAAGGCCTACGAGGATTCCATGCCCTCCAACTGTGACCGATCCAACGTCGGCGACTACGCGGTCCGCCACAACCCCCCGACCTACTACACGACCCTGTCGGGGTGTTCCAGCTTCGACGTGCCCTACTCGCAACTGGCGGCGGACCTGGCCGACAATGCCCTGCCCGCCTTCTCGTTTATCACTCCAAACCTCATCAATGACATGCATGACGGCACCCTCGCCGACGGCGACACCTGGCTGTCTCACAACCTGCCCACCATTCTCAACAGCGCCGAGTACCGGGATAACACCATGGCGATCTTCCTGACCTGGGACGAGGGGGAGGGCGGCAGCAGCAACGACTGTGCCGCCAACACCACCGACGTGGGCTGCCATGTCGCTACGGTCGTGATCAGCCCCAGCACCGGTGCGGGCACCCGGTCGGCGGACGTGTTCAACCACTACTCGCTGCTGGCCACCGTGGAGGAGATGTTGGGCCTGCCCAAGTTGGGGCAGGCGGCTTCCGACCCTTCCATGGTGAGTGCATTCAACCTTTGACATTTGGTAGCAAAGGAACAGGTCCAGCTAGGTGCTCATCCCGTGGGCCACTTGACTGCGGTGTGCCGACTCGTGGTCGAATAAACCGGGCACGTAAACCGGGCACGTAAACCCGGTGGCTACTCCGTGGCTACCGCAGACTCCGGGGGCTCCTGAATCGCCACAAGCCCCAGAGCTATCACCAGCGGGTTTGGGTGGAGACGACATGGTGGAGACGATGGTGGAGACGATGGTGTCCGGTTTCAACAGATCCCGGATCCCTTTCGCGTTGACATCCCGGACATGACCATGAAAGGCCATGCGAATGGACCTCGCCGGTTATGTCATCAACGCAGTGCTGGTCGAAGGCCAAAGCGTCAAGGAGGTCTGCGCTGCCCACGACATCTCCCGTAGCTGGCTGTATGAGCTGATCGCCCGCTACCGCCAGGAAGGCGAGGACGGGCTCAGGCCCCAGTCCAAGCGGCCTCGGTCCTCGCCCACCAGAGTGGCGCCGGCCGTCGAGGAGGAGATCGTGGCCCTGCGCAAGGAGCTGACCGACCTGGGGGTCGACGCCGGCGCCCACACCATCCATTACCACCTGTTGCGCCGCCATCGCCGCCACAAAGGGGTGGTCCCCTCAGTGGCCACCATCTGGCGGGTGCTGTCCCGGCGAGGCTTCGTCGTCGCCCAGCCCCACAAGCGGCCCAAGAGCTCGTGGCGGCGCTTCTGTGCCGAGCTGCCCAATGAGTGCTGGCAGGCCGACGTCACTCACTGGACCCTCGCCGAGGGCGCCGAGGTGGAGATCCTCAACATCATCGACGACCACTCCCGCCTGCTCGTCGCCTCCCGAGCCTTTAACACCACCAAAGCCGCCGACGTGGTCGAAACCTTCCACCAAGGCGCCGCCACCTGGGGTTTACCGGCCTCCATGCTCACCGACAACGGCGCCGTCTTCACCGCTGAGGCCCGCAACGGCACCTGCGCTATGGAGCTCGAGCTGCTGTCCTTGGGCATCGACTTCAAGCACTCCAGGCCCTACCACCCCCAGACCTGCGGCAAGGTGGAACGCTTCCACCAGACCCTCAAGAAATGGCTGGCCCGCCAGCGTCGAGCGCCGACCCTGGCCCAGCTGCAAGACCAGCTGGACCGCTTCGCCGCCTACTACAACACCACCCGTCCCCACCGGGCCCTGGGCCGGCGCACCCCAGCCCAAGCCTTCGCCGCCCGCACCAAGGCCCGCCCCCGCCGACAAGGCATCACCGTCCCCGCCCAGCACCGCGTCCGCCGGGACCGCATCGACACCACCGGCAAGGTCACCCTCCGCTACCGCTCCAAACTGCTCCACCTCGGAGTTGGTCGCCGCTGGGCCGGCCTCCGGGTCATGCTCCTAGTCGCCGACCGCGACGTCCGGGTCATCAACCACGACGGAGAACTCCTCGCCCACTTCAGCATCGACCCCACCAAGCAATACCAAACCCAAACAAGACCCGGACAACATGCCTAACTCGTCCGGGATATCACGCGACACCCGTCCGGGATGTCTCGCGACACAACAATGGTGGAGACGATGGGACTCGAACCCACGACCCCCTGCGTGCAAAGCGTAGGCGACCCGTTCACAGACGTCTTGTCATGCCGTTTCAGACACGGCGACCTGCGCCTTCGTCTCCTGCGACGTGCTCAGTACCGGGGCGAACTGGGCACAAAACTGGGCACACTGTCAATTTCACCTCGGCACGGAGTGGGTCGGTTCGCGGAAATCCGTTCTTGCCGGCTAGCGGGGTGACTCCCGGTCAGGCCGCGTGCGGGAGCGGACAGATAACCGTCTCGTTGGGCATCGAGACCGGACGCCGACTGCATCGCGGCGTCGCTGGCGGGGATGAGACAAGCTGTACCCGTGTGGATCCTTCGATCTCGAATCCCAGCACGGCGCAGATTGCTGTACAGGGCATGACGCGTGCTGCTGGTCGACCTGAACGAGTAGCTGAGCTGATCGACGGTCATCCCGTCGTTTCGAGGGTCCGATCCTTTCGCGGCCTGATCGGGAGGATCGGCCGACGACCGAGTGCCGTGGCTGAGGGATCGGGATCCGCTGGCGATGGTGAGGCTGGGGGTGCCTTAGCTGAGGGATCAGGTGGTGACAGTGAGGCTGGGAGTGCCGTGGCTGAGGGATCAGCCGGTGACGGTGAGGCGGCGAGTGCGCAGCTCGACGCCGCGTATGAGTTGGTTCTCGGGCGAGAGGTTGATGAGACGGGTCGCACGTCCTGGCTTCCGTTGCTAGAAGCGGGTGGCCTGTCGATCGGTGATCTTTGCGTCTCTCTTATTCAGTCGGACGAGTTCCGCACTCGCCTGTCGAATCGGATTTCGGTTCTGATCCTGCGATCTCGGCAGCGGGTGAGCCCGCCGAGACGGATGCTTCGGATGTCGAGGACGGATTCGTCGACGTTTCAGAGCTCGTCAACCGCTACACGGTGGAAGATCTCAATCAGAGCGCCGAAGCGTATTTCGCCGGGATGCCGGAGTGGGAACCTGCTCTGGCGAAACCGTTCTACGCCCACGACGCCCCAGACCTGTTGGGCGGTTTCGGAGCGCTCCTTGCGGGGCTAGAGCTTGTCCACGGGCTTCGCGTGCTGGACTTCGGTGCCGGCACGGGCTGGACTTCCTGGATGATGTCCCAAATCGGGTGCGAGCTGGTTGTTTGCGATGTCTCGGCCACGGCCCTGAAAATGGCTAGGGAGCGCTACCGGAGGTTTCCCCTCCTTCGTCAAGCGCCGCAGCCTACGTTCGTGCACTTTGATGGTCGCACGCTCGAGGTCGATGACAGCTCGGTGGATCGCGTCGCTTGCAATGACGCCTTCCACCACGTGGCGAACCCGGCACGAGTTCTGACCGAAATGGCGCGGGTCCTTCGACCGGGTGGCATGTGCGTGATGTTGGAGCCAGGGCCATACCACTCGACGAGTCCACAGTCGCAGGCCGAAATGCGGAATTTCGGGGTCGTCGAGCGGAACATCCGCTTAGAAGAGATCGAGGCCGAGGCAACCGAAGCCGGCTTTGAGGTGATCGAGGTCGGCGCGTTCTGTTCCGCTCCGAGGTTCTTGCACCCCGCCGAGTTCGATCACGTCGTGACGGGCAACTCGGAGTTGTCAGCAACGATGATGAGCGAGTTTCTGCACAACAGGCGATTGATTCGTCTGCGGTTGGGTGGCGCGACGGTACCGGACAGCCGGGCCAGGTCAGCCCTCGGCGCCGATTTGCATGTCACCGTGAGCGGCAACCTCATC
Organism: uncultured Acidimicrobiaceae bacterium; assembly: GCA_963834775.1. Lineage (GTDB taxonomy): Bacteria > Actinomycetota > Acidimicrobiia > Acidimicrobiales > Palsa-688 > PALSA-693. The sequence goes on along the minus strand of CAWICR010000002.1, from coordinate 9,136 downwards.
CACGCAACGATCACGAACACGGGAACAGGCCCATGGATTCAGACTGTGGGCGCGGTCGGGCAGGTGAAGCTAGGTGCGCACCTATATCGGCGCGACGGCACACTCCTCGAGTACGGGTTCACCCATATGCCGCTTCAATCCGGTGATACACCAGTCCCACCCGGAACGACCATCGACCTGGAGGCCCCTCTACCCCCCATCCCCACAGAGGCAGCGCAGATCGAATTCGACCTGGTGTCCGAACATATTTCGTGGTTCGCCTCGAACGGGTGCCGAACGGTCATCGTCGAACTGTAAGGACACCCGTAGAGCGTGTGATGTTCCATCCCGAGCGAATTGGCCAGAACCCGGTAGCTCCGCAGAGCGCCGCGGGAACCGCCTTATGCACTTGATCCGACCCTATGAGCCACCAGTTAGAGCACGTCGAGTGATCGGGCGAAGTGGTTGGTATCGGAGTGGAGCATGAATTGATGGGCGGTGATCGGTGACCAGCGGCGATGGCCCGAAACGGCTGCTGAGCAGCGATTTTGGCTCTCATCATTTCTCACCAGTTCATCGCAGTCTTCAACCTCGTGTGTCAATACTGTGTCACGGCCGAGTGTCTCGACAGTCACTGGTCTTCGTCCGCGTACTCATCGAAGTCAAACACGAGGTTTGCCTCAGCAGCGTACTTCAGTAGCTCCGCATCGATGCCGAACCCCACGAGAGGATGCCGCCCCCCGACCTTCTCTAGGTTGCCGACTTGACGGCCAGGCTTCACAATCTCTACGTCTTCTGGGCCGGGATCGAACCGCCGGACTACCCGGATGACTCCATCTACCGCCCCCTCGTCCAGCAACGCTCGAACTCGGGACGCGCTTCCAGCCAACCTCGCAAGAAGCGCCTCAAAGTGATCGTTAAGAGGAACGTCATCCCGAACCACCCCGGAGTTCAGCTGCCATATATGCGTCCGTGGAACAGAAGGTGGCCCCGGATGGCGAGACCCTCGCAGTCTGATTTCATCTGGCACAAGTCCGAGACGGTGGGAGATCTGGCCGGGGTCTACCGTCTCGCTCAGCATCCCCAGATACACGTACTGGCGGACCTTCATCGACGCGGCACGCTACCCGCATCACAAGATGGAACCTATAGCCTTCGAACCTGTGACACTCACTTTGGCAAGGTGAATCATGCGTGTCGCTGACCAGCGCAAACGCGGAAAGTATGTTCTGAACAGGGAATTCGCTTGCCGTCACTTGCGGACGTCTGCCACCACTACTCAACCTCCCGCGGACTTCCCGCGGACTGGAGGCCGTCATGCTGGCCTCCTGGGCTGGCCAGCACCCCCTGGAAGCGCCGGATCAGGACCCGACTACCCAGCGTGCCGGTGCCTGCCGCTGCCGGCCTGACAGTAACCGTCTGATTGAGTATCCACCACGACCGTATGGGTTGGTTCCTACGGTGGAGAGATCCTGACGGGTTGGCTCTTTAACCGTCTGCCGACCGTTTTTGAGTCTGGCTTCCGAACGAGGTGCCATCCTGTCGGGTCTCGCCCGTGGTGTGGCTCAAAAGAGGCGCGAGCCGGCTCGTTCTGAAATCAGACATGCCCGCCGCGGTATTTCTCTGTTGGCAGCGAAGAAGGAGACGGCATGGTGAATGTAATGATCGGGATTGACCCGCACGAGGCGTCGCACATCGCGGCGGCGATCGACCCGGCCGAGAACGATCTGGGTCAGCTGCGGGTACGAGCAGCCGCCGGCCAGGTGGAACGGCTCTTGGAGTGGGCCCAGGCGTGACCGGAGCGGACCTGGGCGGTGGAGAACGCTGGCGGCTTGGGCTATCTGCTGTCCCAGCAGCTGTTCGCGGCCGGGGAGCGGGTGTTGGACGTGCCGCCCAAGCTGGCCGCCCGGGTGCGGCTCTTGGCTACCGGGGACATCAATAAGAACGACCCCAACGACGCCCGCTCGGTCGCCATCGCCGCCCTGCGGTTACAGGCGGTCAAACCGGTGGCGGTGGAAAACCACCAGGCGGTCATGAAGGTGTGGGCGAAACGTCACCGCGATCTCGGCCGTTCCCGGACCCAGCTGGTATGCCGGCTACACGCCCTGCTCCGCGAGCTGGTGCCCGGCGGTGGGATCTCCAAAGAGCTCACCGTGGCCAAGGCGAACAAGGTCCTGGCCGGCATCGAGCCCCAAGGAGCGGTGGCGTCCGCCCGCTACGGGCTGGCCGAGGCGTTCATTGACGATCTGCGCCGCATCGACGAGCAGATCCGAGACACCAAGAAGCGCATCGCGGCTGCGGTGACGGCTTCGAAGAGACCGTCACCGAGATCTTCGGGGCCGCTCCGGTGGTGGCGGCCATCGTCAAAGGCGACGTAGGCGACGTCCGGCGCTTCGAGACGCGTGATCGGTTCGCCTCCTACAACGGGACCGCCCCCATCGAGGTGTCTTCCGGGCCGAAGAAGATCTTCCGGGCCGAAGAAGATCTTCCGGCTGTCACGGCGGGGGAACCGGCGGATGAACCACGCCATCCACATCGTCGCCGTGACCCAGCTCCGCTTTCCCGGAACCGATGGTCGGGCCTACTTCGAGCACAAGCTCGCCGAGGGCAAGACCGGCAAAGAAGCACTTCGGTCGCTCAAGCGGCGGATCAGGCACCTGCTCTACGCCCGCCTCCTCGAGGACGCCCGCCGGGAAGACGCCGCCCGACAAAGCGGTCCGGGAGAGCACACGGGGAACGACTCTGCATCCAGCGCGGCCGGCTCACACCCCGCGACACCGACTCTTCGGACAAGCCACTCCCGGACCACCACGAAGCCTACGACCAGCCGAGGGGCAGGCCGCCAGGCCACCGCGATCGGCCGGAAGATCTCCCGCCGCGCCTCTTGACAAACAAAGAGGACTCGATCGGGCGCGAAGGCGGATCGTGGACGATCCCTCCCGTCGGGCACGCGGATCGAGCATTATGTGCCCGCGTGGGCTACGTAGTTTCAGATTGGGTGAACTTCGGTGTGGCAATCGCGAGTGTTGCCGGCGCGCTCACGGGCTTGCTGTTCGTCGCGGTGTCCATAAGAAGCAGTGCACTATCCACGTCCGCCAACCTCCGTTTCCGTGCGGCGCAGACACTCGTTTTGTTCACGACCGCAACCGTGGTGGCGATTGCTCTCGTCGCTCCACAACCCGATGTTCCCCTCGGACTCGAGGTGCTTGGCTGGGCTGTGATCTCGGCCATACTCATGCTCGTCCTCGACCGCCGAGCCGGCCACGGCACCGAGGAACGAGCCACTCGCTTCGTCGAACGATTCTCCCCCAACGGCGCGACCTCGATACTTCTTGCCGTCGCGGGAGCAACGTTTCTCGCCAAAGCCGGCGGTGGTCTGTACTGGCTCCTCCCAGCCGTGGCCGCGAGTCTCCTCGGCGGCCTCATCGAGCGCGTGGCTCTTCCTCATACCGGAACACTGAAGATCACTACGCAATCCGATTCGCGCCAGAACTGCCGATCGGCAGTGGGACTTACCGTCCCGGCAGGGAGCCTCGCTTGGCGACCGAACCGGCGATCTGAGCGGTTGGGGACGCGATCGCACACAGCAAAACATCCCACCGTGAATGGCCGCCCTGCTTCTCGTCGGTCATGTGGGTGGTGAACCTCAGGGTTGGGCTCGATCTGCGTGGTGAGAACTCCGCCAGGCGCCCCTCCTAACCCAGCACGGGGAGCGTCTGCCGGCCGTCGTCACGGGCTAGCGAAGCGGCTCATGAATGGGCCGTGAACATAGGCAACCCGCTCGCCCAGCCGCCCCCGCCACCCTTCCTTCTCTGCGTTCTTCCTTGCCTACCCGGACGCACAGTGCCAAACCGCTAGTGACCGGCGGCGTCACGTTCGTGACTCCTACCCCCGACGTGTGACGGCGTGAGCCGCAGCTAGCAGTTAAGGGCCTGACCCAGGGCGCTGACAGCCCGGTGCGTGAGCGACACGCAACTGGGACAAAAACTGGGCACACAGGGCCCCTGGCCGGACGCCGCCGCAGTTAAGGTCCTGGTTAGCGTGGTGGAGACGATGGTGGAGACGATGGGACTCGAACCCACGACCCCCTGCGTGCAAAGCAGGACGAGCCGGATCCCTGCGGTTGCTGACGGACAAAAAGCCCTGCTCACAGGGGGCGCGCGGCTAATGGCGAACGGACCAGTACGGCTGCGGATGTTCGATCGATGTTCGACTTGTCTACGCGTGTCCAGGCACGTTGGATCCTTGGGTCGCATGGATTCGAGAGGGTGAGCGATGGCGTCGTCGGTCATGCACGCCGCGCAAGCTACGACCTCAAGTTGGCCGCAACTTTGCAGGCCCATTCGGTGCTGTTGTCCAGTAGTCGCTGCTGGCGACCGTTACTGTCCGTGACTGACCGAAAGTGCTGCTAAAAGGCACAATTCTGAGCCAGGTGATGGACGGCAGCGGACGTCCTCGGCCGCGGGTTTTCGTGGGTTTTTCGCGGGTTCCAGAGGGGCACTCGCGTGCAACTCCGCCTCGGCGGGGCGGGCGCCCGCTGCAAAACCATCTTGCTCAGGATAGGGCCACGCGCCCGACCTGGACGGCGCACGCAACTGTGCGGGGAGATAACTCGGCTCACGGGCGGCCACGAAGGAACGACTTTGGGGGTAGCCACCCAGCCAGACCAAGATCGCGGCAGACTCGACAGGCGTCTTCTTCCCTTTGCTTCGCTTGGCGACGTCTCGGTCCGCGGTCGCAGTACACAGCGACTCCCTGGCCGATTTCGCAATGTCCGGGGCTCCGGGGCGCCGGGGGCCCACCATCTGTACCGACGACATCTACGACAGGAACCGCCAGCTTGGCAAGGTGACAGCGAGTCCGCCACAAGGCGCTGACCAGCACATACGCGGCTCGGAGGGCGGCTTAGGGGCCCCGGGAGGACCCTGGACCCCAAAGTCGACTCGCAATGTCGGCGAGAGCGAGCTGGCGATGCTGCCGTCGGGGCGGACACGGCTCAATGCCCGACCGGCAGGCACTACACCCGGCCGCTTGCCACCCGATGGACTCGGTTAGCTGGACTCGGCCTCGTGCCGATACTTCTCGAAGACACTCGAGGCGTCGCGGCCCAGCGCCCGACCGATCTCTCTCCAGGAGAGCCCCAGCTGGCGGGCGCGCAGCACCGCTCGACGCTCGGCGGTCTCGTTGCCCTCCCGCTGCTCTCGGATGGCACGCAAGGAAACGAGGACGTCGTCCTTGGCGGTGCCCACGAAAGAAACCTAGCGGCGACCCTTGCGTTGGGATTCCCAACGCGCGATAGTGCTGGTGGGGACTGGCGCCAGCCTCCGTCACCACCACGACGGACAAGGAGAACCCATTTGCGAACCCGGATCGTCCGCGCCGCCCTGGCGGCCGCGGTCTTGACCGGCGCGTCCCTAGGCATGGCGAGCCCCGCCACGGCCGCCCCCGCCCCGGTCAAGCTGGGCGCGAGATGGTCCCATGCATCTGGCAACAGGGTGGTCCCATCGGACTGGCAAGCGACAGCCATAACGCTAGCCCGCTCAAGAAGCGACGGGTACCTCAGCTTCGACTGATATACATCGGCTTCAGCGTGAGCGGCGGCCCGGGGGCGCCGCGATAAGAGTGAGGCACGTCTGTCCGACAACGGCGGGGGGGCCTATCGGCGTGTCGTCCGGTTTCAGCGGCAGCAAGTCGCCTTGCGAGCGGTTGGTCGCCGAGGGTCTCGGCTGCCCAGCGAGAGAAATCGCGGCCGGGACAGTGGTGCCCAGCACGGCCCGGGGGCAGTGGACGAGGTCGCCTTCTAACTCCCCCAGGTGGGCGGCAGTCGCGCCCGTGGCCATGTCCGGCACGCTACGGAATGGAACCGGTGGGCGGGCTCAACCCCGCCGTGGTCGTGCCGTACTCGTGGCGAGGCCGAGGCCCTCCTCGTCCCCAGCGCGACGGTCTGCACCTGGCCGGGCCTTTCGCGCCGGGCCAGCACGGCTCTAGCGGTGGGACCTGTGAGCCAGCCGGGCGATCTCGGCCCGTGGAACCGACGCCACCAGCCAGTTAGTTAGAAAGCTGATTCCTTAGGGTCTTTAGGCCCGTTGTGGTGATTCGGGGGAGGCGGGCCGCGCCTCCCGGCGTTGAATTGACTGGTATTCGGAAAGGAGATGAGAAAGGAATGGCACTGGTAAAGCGTGAGACTCCGGTTGTCCGACCGGTCGAGTACACAGTGTTTGGCGGTGTCGACCGGGCATTCGAGAGGATGTTCACCATGTGGCCGACCTTCTCGCCGTTGCGTGGGCCCGCGGCAACCACCAGGCGCTGGCTGACCGAGAGCTACCTGCCGGTCAACGAGTACTACCGGGACGGATTGCTGGTGATCCGGGCCGAGATCCCGGGCATCGACGTCGACAAGGACGTCGACGTGACGGTGACCGGCGGGGTGCTGCACATCAAGGCTGAGCGGCACGAGGAAGACAAGGTGGAGGGGGAGCATTACCTGCGCAGGGAGATCCGTCGCGGATCGTTCGAGAGGACCCTACCTCTTCCTGAAGGCGTCACCGAAGCTGACGTGACGGCCACCTACACCGACGGCATCCTGGAAATCGTGGTCCCCAAGGCCGAGATCGAACCGGCCAAGAAGGTCCCTATCTCCAAGAGCTAACGGTCTGCGAGGCCCCGAAAGGAGGCGCGACGTCGTGGCGTTCACACGCTCGCCCGCATCGTTTCGTCGCAGCCTTCGCGACGTCGTAAGGCAGTTCAACACCTACGTCACGGACGACAAGCTCGATGTCGTGCTGAACGAGCTGAGCGATCTCCTGGACGCGGGACTACTTTCTCTGCGCCCCGGACGTTCGGGCGAGACCGTGCAATCTCATGTCCGCGGCTTGCTTGGACTTCTGGTGGCAGTGCAGGCGCTGCGGAACCTCACTGCTGAGGGGCATGACCGAATCATCCTGAGCCTCGATAAGCGAACAGGCGCGACGCTGGCTTCACCTTGCCGACGACCCGCACCGGGCCGACTTGCTGGTGATCGATGGGGCCGACGAACGGTTCACGGTCACTGTGGTCGAAGTGAAGACGCGCCAGGACACAACGTCCGAGTTCACGATCACGGGCGGCAAGGTGAGCGGTCACGCGATCGGTCAACTGCTGTCAACCCATCGCCTACTTCGACAAGTCTTTGACCCAGTGTGTATCTTGGTCTGTGACGGCCTGACCGGGCTGCCCGACGCGGTGGGGGCGATGTGGCCCAGACGATCGTCCAAGCGTGTGTGGTCCATCCAATTCGTAACTCGTTCCCTTACGCCAGCCGGCGGGACTGGTCCGAGCTGCCAAGGATCTCAAGCCCATCTACACCGCCGCGACCGAGGCGGCCGCCTTAGAGCGCTTAGCCGACCTCCCCGGGCGGTGGGAGGCCCTCTACCCGGCCACCGTGAAAATGTGGGAGAGCTCGTGGGCGGAGTTCATACCGTTCCTGGCCTTCGAGCCGGACGTGCGGGAGGTGATTTACACCACGAACGCATTGAGAGCATGAACGCCCGGATCAGAAAGGCGGCCAAGGCGCGGGTCATTTACCGAGCGACCAGGCGGCGCTCAAGTGTGTACCTGGCGCTCATGAGTGTGGACCCGACCGGAAGAGGCTGTCAACGCTGGTCGCATCGATGGAAGGGCGCACTAAATGCCTTTACAATCGCCTTCCCTGATGGTTTAATAATCCGAACGAAGTAACTGAGTTTCACTCATAAAGACAAAAACCAGTTACACCGTTTATTCGACAGTATTTACGCTTTTCGAGGATATGCTTCCGAGGGGGGAAGGTGGCTTTGTCGGCAAGATTCGTGCAGACTGTGCGCGGCAGATTGAGATGGGAAATGAATTATGCTTAGTGGCTGCTTAGGTTGGGCGCGAACATTATTTCAGCGTCGAGGGTTGCACGGTGTAGTTCGTGTCGCCCTGGAAGGTCGTGCCGCGGCGAAGGGAACGGCGGAGTGCTGCTTGTTCGTGGTCTTGACGCCGGTCGGGTAGTAGCCTCGTCGAGGTCGGCGTTGACCTTGAGGCCCTTTTTGGTGGTGCTGTGGCGATTAACTGGATGATCAAGTTCGTAGAAGGCTCCGCCAGTTTATGGTGATATAGCTGACAATGCGGTGTTCGATCTGGTTTTACTTCGACGCGCCGGGCGGAAAGTGACAGACCGTTATATCCAGTTTCGTTTTTGCCGCCGGGCGGGCCAGGTTTACCGGGCCTGGGCCCCTTGTTCTGATGGGACGGGATCTAGGATGTAGCCGGTGGGGCCGAGTTCGACCTCCGCCGCCAGGGCAGCGGCTTCACGCTCCGCCCGCCAGTTGAGGAGCATCTCGATCGTCTCATCCTCCAGGCATGTCACGCATCTGCTCCGTCTGTGTCGGTCCCACAATCCAGTTCCTGTTGGCGTCCATGGTGATGGCGTTGTCGACACCGATGACCTTGGTGGAAGGGTTGAGGTCTGGCCAGCCGACCGCGTACTACTCGCCGGCGCGGATCCCCGCCCTCGACGCAGTCGGCGAGGACAACTTGTAAGCCCGCAACCTCGCTGTCGGGCTGTTCGGCGACTGCTCCAACAAGATCATCTACGCCCAAGGACATAGAAGCCGCCAGGACCTGAGCCGAGCTCGGTTTTCGAGCACCGAGATAGAACACCTTGCCGAACTGGAGAGAGGAGAAGGGCTGTGGCGGGTCGGGAAACGGTCCCTGATGGTCCGCCATACCTGCAGCGACGGTGACCTGGGATTCTTCGACACCGACTCTCGAGTGCAGGTTCAAGTGGCAGGCGAGCCGGCCTATTGAGACCAAATTGGGTACCGCAAGCGGGCCGAAGGTTCGAGTCCGTCGGGGTGCACGTAACCGGCTGTTCGCACCATCGACACCGGCTCGAATCCGGCGACAATGGTGCGAAAAAAGACAGTGCGCGACTGTTTCTTTGACCTCGAAAGAAAGCGCGGGGTATGAATTTGCTCGAAGCAACACCGGAGGTCAGATCAGGCGACCGGTGGTGATACCCAACATTTTCGCTCCGACGTCGTCCTGGCCTGCGGTAGCGTCGATGCCGATGACGTGTCTCCGCCGACGAGATCGCGGTGACAGATGCAACGCTGACAGCGGACCGTCTACGCCTCGATCCCTCCAGCATAGA
>CAWICR010000001.1:0-10654 GCA_963834775.1 uncultured Acidimicrobiaceae bacterium | reverse complement strand
GAGCCGGAGTGGGACGAGTCCATCCTCACCAGTTGCGCCACACCCTGGCCACCCAATGCCTCAACCGCGGCATGAGCCTCGAAGCCATCGCGGCACTCCTCGGGCATCGCTCGCCACGCATGACCTTGGTCTACGCCCGGATCTCCGATACCAACGTGGCCGATCAGTACTTCAAAGCCAGCCAGGCCGTCGAAGCCGACGCCGCAGAACCAGCTACCCACCGTGAGCCAGCGGGAACTCCTCGCCGGCTTCTCGCCAACGGGCACTGCACCCGGCCGCTCGAGCTGGACTGCCGCTTCCAAACCATCTGTGAAGGATGCGGGTTCTACCAGACCGACGTCGAGTTCGTCGACATCCTCCGCCGACAACAAGACGACGCCACCAGCCACGCCGACGCCACCCGAGCCAGGCTCTACGACCAACTCGTCCGGGCCATCGACTCCGACCCGGCCTGACCACCCCTCTAGACACAGACCCTCACGACTGATTGGATAACCGCAACTCAGCACCGGCGGATCACCCGAGTAACGGCACCTCGGGGATGCCTCAAGCACCCGAAGCGTCGCGGGTTTAGGGCTACTCCGGATACTTGGACGACGGCGCGTCGGTTACTGCCATGCGAGGTTCTCGTTGCGATGGATGGTGTAGTCGACCATGGCTGAGTCACGGTAGGCCCGCACCTCCACGATCATCTCACCGTCGAAGCGACACACCCAGCAATAATCGTTGCGGAACGGTGCCCCCTCATTGGCCTTCGAATCGGACCGCAGCTCGACGTTGGCGGGATCAGCGTCTACATATTGTGCCAGACCTTCAGGGCCGCCCCGCCGGCCAACACGCCCTCAAGGCGGGTAAAAGTGGCAGCGATGAACTCTGCCTTCGAGCGGTAACGACCACACAGGGCGTGTGTGCCCTCCACGGTCCAGTCGACGTTATCGGCAACTTGAGCCCAGAACCGAGGCTGCGTGTCGGCGCTCTCCAGGGTAGCGAAAAAGGCTGCTCGGTCTTCATGGATGTCGCTCATTGAATCCTCCCGATCAGGAGTGCGCGACCGGTCGCAGATGGGGCCGGGCACGCGGCCGGCTGGGCTCCCGGCGTCAGTCGACACTTGAAGGTTGAAGGGGATGGACGCTGCGTGCTGGCGACAGTGGCACCCCGCCTCGGATGCGCATACCATCGTCCACACGCTTCTTAACGTGTCCCGTCGGAACCGGGTCTCTATCAGCCCTGGCGGTAGCGTCCTTCTTGTCAGGGTCTTCGGCAACATCGGCGTGCATCCGGGCGCCGTCCGTGAGGTTGCCTTATGTCGGACTTGAGTGAGGCGGTCGCCGCAATCATGCGTATTGCCAAACGGCAACTTCCACCCGGCGGCCGGTTGATCGCCCAGATCCAGCGGCTCCTTGACGTCAACTGGCTCTCCGTTGTCACAAGGGAAGTCGTCGAGGCAGCACACGAATCGTTCGTCATCGGGGTCGGGGTGACGGGCTCCGCTGGCGCCGCCAAGCCGAGTCGCGGATCAGATCGGCCCGGCCAGTTACAGCCGAGGGTTCCCTGCCGCTTACCGCTCAGACCACCCGGCCGGCGCTGGAGCAGGTCGCTTCTACCAGCTTTCTGCGATAGGAGCCCAACGGGGCAAGGGTTGGCCAACACCCGTAGAGCCGAGGTCACCTCAGCGTGCCCGTCTCTTGCCGCCGGTTTCCCGGGAGACGCCTCTGTCGTAGGCGTTCTCCCGCTTTATTTCGTGGGTGAAGTGCACAACCAAGCGGGTGGCGATCTCCGGCTCTTGTGCGCTGAAGAGAAGGCCGCCGCCGGCGGCGGAGACGACTTGGTACCCCGACGCACCGTGGCGGCGATTATCGCCCCCGGGGAGGACGACGCCCAGGCTCTGCTGGTCGTTGGAAAGCGGCACGTGTCTAGGCTCCCGCCGCGCCAGTACCACCTCCAAAAAATGTTCTCCAAGCTCGACAGACCTCCGCGCAGCCAGCTCGATCAGGCACTGCACAACGGCGATGCGCTGAGGGTCTGAACCTGGCCCCAGGAGGATGTCAGCCGCGGGTGCGGGGAAGGACGCGACGCAGGCCATCGCGTCCTGCGCTGGTTTTCCCGGTGAAAGTGGTCGCGGCGCCGGCCGCCCATTCCGCTTCGTCGATCGCGCCCGGTTCGGCTGGGAGGTAATGGGTGAGGATGAGCTCGTTGACGCGTGAGCGCTCGGCCACGCCTCCGACCTTCGTGACATCGGTGTGGAGTCCCGCCATCCGCTTCAGCTCGGCGCCGGTCGTCCCGTGGTGCTCGAGGTAGCCGAGGTCTGCGACGCAGTGGACCAGGATGTCCGCCTCTTGGGCCAGGGCGATGAGAGCGTCGTTGACGGTGGTGTCGCCGGAGAACACCACGGAGCCGTCCGCAGTGTCGAAGCGGTAGGCCAACGCCGGGACGGCGTGGCCGTGGGTAACGGTGACGGCAGTGACCCGCACGCCGCCATCGTCCATCACGACGACCGGCTGCGGGGCCCCACCCTCGACGGGCGCCGGCACCGCGATGTCGTAGGCCCGGACGAGCCCCCCGGCATCGGGCATCCGGGCGTCGAGTGGCATCACGTTGAGGTGGTAGGCATAGCCCGCCAGGATGCTTTGCACCAGGTCCGTCGTCCCAGGAGCCGGCCGGTCTGGGTCGATCGTTGTCTGGCGATGAAACGTGGCGTCACCGCTTGGCAGCATGTCCGGTGGGCCGGGGCCGTAGACCCGGATCGGTGGCAGTGGGCCGTGCGCACCGGTGCGGATCCCCCACGGATACAGCAGCATGCCCGGGAGATCGCCGACGTGGTCCGCGTGGAGGTGGGTGATGAACACCGTGTCCAGGGCGCGAAATCGAGGCCCGCGTCGACGAACGCGGAAGGTGCGCCCCGACCGCAGTCGATGAGAAAAACCCGATCGTCGACGATGAGCGCTGACGCGATCCCTCCTCGGCCGGCGACCGGCATGGGCGCCCCGGCCGTCCCCAGGAGAACCAGCTCGGTGGTCATGTTCGACCGGCCGCGGCGGCGGTGAGGCGCCGGGCCCGACCCGCCGGGCCCGAACCCATCGCGGTCCCCAGCGCACCCGCCGCCGGTCTCAGGATCCACGGCTGCCACACGTCGTGCACACTAGCGAAGCCCCCCCAGGGCGACCCCCCGTGGTGATGCCGCGGTCAACGCGTCCAGCACCCTCCCGAGCCGCGTCGCGACCAGCCCGCAGGCGGCCCGCCATGCTGTACATGCTCGGGGGCAGTGACTTCGTGCGACGGGACCCCGAGGGCAATTGGTGCTCGATACCCGGGAGTCATCGTCTCACGCGCCCACTGGCGCGGCGGTGTGGGGCCGCGTTCTGACCACCGCACGCCCTGCAAAACGTGGGTCAGCATGAACTCCGAAACATCACGGTCGAGCTCAAACATCTTGACCTGACCCGCTCGACTAAAGCAGTGCGACCAGGGTCAGCACGACCAGGGCCGAGGTATAGACCGTGAACACCCACGCGGCCCGACCGGAAAAACTGGCGAAAGAGTTGTTGCTCATGGCCTGCCGCGACAGTTGGTCTCGGACCGTGCCACCGATCACGAAGGCCAGGGCGAGCAGGCCGTATCCGACACCGAGAGCTATACATCTACCGCGTGGTAAGCCCCCCAACTTTGGCAACAAACCCCCGATGGCAACGGCCACCATGGCCGCGCCAAGGCCGGTCCGCCACCAGGCCAGAAGGGTACGCTCCTCGGCAAAATATGTCCGCCGGGAGGGGGTGGCGAACCCACCGTCGGAGCCCGGATTCTGGCTACCGCTCAAAGCCCCTCCTATCGCTGCCCGCGGCCGAAGCAACCACCAGGTCCACGCTCACCCTCGACAGATACCGCACCAGTACGGCGCGCTGGCGAAGAAAATATCGCCTTGGCGTTGTTACTCGGCCCAGTGCTCCTGAACGGTCCCCAGGGGCAAAGTCGTTCTGGCTGGCTCCTCTGCATGTAGGATACCCTCAATTAGCATACAGAACAGCAAAATGTACTATGAGTCCCAACATTTGGTGGCCCGGCTCTCTAATTCATCGGGTCGTTGAGCAAGCGCTCTGCTTCTTGAGTCCCCCGACGAGACGGGTCCCCACCACCGGCCTAACTAAGTCAAGGCTTGGGGATGGCCGTCCGCAGGTGGCGCAGGGCGGGGTTGGCCGCTGCTGCGGCTTGCCGGTCCCGTGCGACCGAGTCCAGGTATCCCTGGTCGTCACCGGGGCGTGACCCATTAGGCCTTGGAGGTCGCGGACGAGGGTGCCCTCGGCGGCCAACAAGGTGCCACAAGTGTGCCGGTAGGCGTGGGCGTTGGCACCCGCCGGCTCGGTGGCCCCGAGCCCGGCGGCGGCCACCGCGGCGAGGAGCATCGACGACGCGGAGGTTCGCTCCCGGGCCAATCTTCCGCCCAGGCTTCGCTGAAGTTGCTCTGCACGGTTGTCGGACACGATGACAACCATAGGTTGGGTGCCGACTTTCCCGCCGACGGGAGCTGGCCGGGTCACCGGCGTGGCAGTGATGTCCGACCGGCTACTGGCCTCGTCGAACGGGCCGCCCCCGCGGTTCCTTTTGCGATCGACCCGCTCAATCGCCTGGCTGGTCAGGATGGGCGACATGCGGTGCTGTTACAGGCGTCCGATCGTTCGCGACGGTGTCGGGGTGCCGATCTCATGGATCGGACGGTGGCGTTCTGCGGTTAGAGCAGTCGGATGTTGTGCTCGGCGGTTTCGATGACGTCGTCCATCTTCCCGTGGAGGGCCTGCTTGGCCAGACTGAGGGTGAAGCCTTTCAGCGTCTGGGCGGGCACGTGCGCCGGTAGGGACACGCGTAGCGGTCGACCAGCACGTCGACCACGACCGGGCCGTCCCGGTGTTCCAGGGCCGCTCGCAGACCGTCGCGAACGTCGCCGGGTTCTTCGATGCGGATCCCCTCGGCCCCGCAGGCCTCGGCCACCTTGGCGAAGTCGGGGTTCACGAAGCCCGTTCCGTAGGGGATGAAGCCGGCCTCTTGCTGCTCGATGTTCACAAAGTCGAGCATCCCGTTGTCGAAGATGATGTGGACGACCGGCGCCCGACGCTGAACTTCGGTCAACAGGTCACCCATGCCGAGCATGGTGAAGCCGCCGTCGCCGCACAGGGCGATGGTCTGGCGCCCCGGAAAGGCCAGCTGGGCCCCGAAGGCGTTGGGTGAGGCGCTGGCCATGGACGCCCAGGTGAACGAGCCGAACAATCGCCGCTGGGGCCCGTAGTGGATGTGGCGGGCGGCCCAGATGCAGGGGGTCCCGGTGTCGGCGAAGAATAGGGCGTCATCGTCAGCCAGCTCGTCGAGGACCGAGGCCACGTACTCCGGTCTGATCGGCTTGATTCGGGGGCCCTTGGTCACATAGTGCTGCAACCGCTTGTCGAAGTGCTCGGATTTCTCGACGTGGCGGCGCAAGAACTTGTCGTCGGCCTTGTCCTCCACCGTGGGCGCCAAGGCGGTCAGCGTGGCCTTCACGTCGCCGACCACACTCAGCGCCAGGGGGACCCGCCGCCCCAGATGGCGAGGGTCCCGGTCGACCTGGATGACCTTGACGTCCTTGTGAGGGAGAAACTCGGAGAAGGGAAAGTCGGTGCCCAGCATGATCAGTACGTCGGCGTGGTTGATGGCATCCCAGCAGCCGCCATAGCCCAGCAGCCCGGTCATGCCCACGGCGTTGGGATTGTCGTGCTCGAGCCACTGCTTGCCCTTGATCGTGAAGCCCACCGGCGCCTTGAGCTTGCGGGCCAGGGCGCGGGTCTCGTCCTGGGCGTCGCGGCATCCGTCCCCCCCGAAAATGGCCACCGTCGACGCCTGGTTGATCAGGGCGGCCATGGCCTCCAGATCCGCCACCGACGCCGGGCCGATGGTGGTGGCCGGCACCGCAATGGGACGGACGCTCGGGGGCGCGTCGGCCGAGGCCACATCGCCCGGCACCGAGATGACCGTCGGTCCTCGCTCCGCGATAGCAGTGGTCAGGGCGGTACCCACCACCCGGTTCAGCTGCTCGGGGTTGACCAGCCTGCCGATGTACAAGGCGGCGGCGGCAAAGAACGTGTACGGGTTGAGCTCCTCCAGCGCCTCGGAGTCGATCAGCGAGGACTCCACGTCGCCGGCGATGGCGATCACCGGGGCCCGCTCCTTGCGGGCGTCGAGCAGCCCGTTGATCAAATGAACCGTCCCCGGACCGGCCGTCCCGCACACCGCCACCGGCCGGCCCGTGAGACAGGCGTCAGCGACGGCCGCGAACGCCCCGAACTCCTCGTTGCGGACATGCACGAAGTCAACCGAGCCATTACGCCGCAACGCATCGATCATCGGGTTCAGGGCGTCACCCACGATGCCATAACAGCGCGTGACCCCAGCGGACACCAGCATCTCCCACACCGCGTCGGCAACGTTCTTGGCCATTGGAATCTCCTCCCACTGGCTGGGTTCGACATGTTGATAGGCTCAAAAGGGCTGATAGCATCCACGCGTCGGAGGCCCCGCCTCCGGGACGGTGTCGAATATTTAGAAACGGTACCCGGTCGAACACGGCGTCGCATCCGACTGTCGGACGACGCGACAAGTGGCTTGTCGGGCCATGCGACGAGGCGGCGGGTTCTCACGCCCGGCCACCCTGTACTCGTTCGGCGGGGTCTAGGGGCTTTCGCCTGAGAGCGTATGGCGAGCTTGACGGTTGCGGCCCGCCGCGGGGTGAAACGGCCACTGCTACGCCGCCCTCAGGCTACAGAGGGTCAGCGAGAACCGTTCGCTGCTGGTTGCCGGGATCCTATGCTGCCAGTGGTCGCGGGCAGCATCTCTGATGATGTAGGCCGATCTCGGGTTGAGCACGGTTTCGAACACGTGGCGCTCATCGGTACCCTTCGTTCGGAATTGGATCTTGCAGGGTGCCCCCAGCGAGATTCCGACGATGGTCCTATAGACCGCAGCGTCGTTATGCCATCCGACGCTGGCGCCGGGCGGGTACCGGTTGACCAGGGCCTCGTCGATGGTCCCTTTTGCCAGTCCGGCGAATTCCTCGGCGTGTCGTATCTGTAGTTCGAGTTGGGCGGGTATGGGTTCCGCGTCTCGCAGGACCCGTGAGCCGTAGTTGTATCGGAGTCCGAAAAGACCGACGGTCCGTTTGGAGGTATTCCCCCCGGATGGTGACCGGCCGGAGCGAAAAGGGCCTCCTCGGTTGGCTGATCTATCAAGCTCTCGGAGTAGGTGAATCCTGTGGGTTGCATGGTGATTTTGGCCATTGTCGCTCCCGGGTAGTGAACGGATGGCATCAGCCGGTGACGGTAGACGTCTCGGGTGGGGTGAGGGTCAGGGGGATGCTGTGCGCTCCACTGCGGAAGGCGCGCTCATGCCAATCGAGTCCTTATGTCGCAGCCGGTCTCTTCCGGAAGGATCAGCCGCCGTCACTGGCTGGTCCCTGTCGACCTGGGCGCTGCCATGCCGCTTCAAGACACCATTATCGGTGTGCCCGGGTCGAACGCTCGCGCCAGGCGGCCATCGGTTGATCACCGCCTCGACGAGCTCCCCTCGTGGTCCCCCAGCGATGTTCGTCGCAGCCGGATGCTCGGAGTGATCGGTGCGAAGCATATGTGCGACGGAGCTGGAAGCGGTCTACTGGCGTTCCAGTGCGCCGCGGCCAGAATTGTCCCGCCCATAATGTGCGAGCCCACCATCCCCAAAGATTCAGACGACCGGCGACCGGGACCGTCCCCAAACGACGTCGGCGATACGCCCCGAATCGCCGGTAGAGGGGCGATATTCTGCATCCCGTCCGAGCCTCGGCAGCTGATTCGGGAGGCCGAGCCGAAGGCAATTCTGGCGTATCCCTTGGGCGACGCCGTTGGCGGCGTTCTGGGTGCGCTCCTGGACGGGGTTCCGGGTCGGTCAGAGCGCACGCGGTACGGTTCGGTCAACGTCCGAGTCTGGAGGAGACTGTCTTGACTGATGCGTCCGCCTACGTGTTCGAGGGTGGCTATCCGACCGTGGAGACGATCCGGCGGGGCTATTACGACGCTGATTTGAACCGGGCGGTGTCGACGTACCGTTTTTTCTATCCGAGGTGTCGATCATGGCCACCTGGAAGGGCAATCTGGATGCGGGGATGGTGCCCAACCAGGTGTTCGGCATATTGGAGGGCACGCCGCAGCAGTTGGTGTTACTCCGAACTCGGACACCCCTTACGCCGGGTTGGTGCTCGATGTCAGCGCCGGGCCGATGGTGGTGGAGTTGCCGCCGGGGCCGTTGATGTGTATGGCGAATGACTTTAACGAGCGGTGGGGATCGACATGGGCCTGCCCGGCCCTGATGGCGGGCGGGGCGGCAAACACGTGATCTGCGGACCGGGCTATGGGGGTGCCACCGACGGCTTGTAATGGGGACGGCGACGACCAACCGGGTGCTGGTGCTGTTGCGGCGTTACCCCGGGGCGATGACATGGCGGTGCCATCGCGGCGATTAAGACGGTCAAGGTGTATCCCCTCCGGTCGATCCAGCTGGGCCATCCCACCTGGGTGAACCTGACCGAGCTGCGGGGCGCCGATTTCACCCTGGTGCGTTGGGAGGACAATCTCGCCTACTGGCGGGTTCTGCACGAGGTCGTCGACAGCGAACCGCCGTTCCAGGAGTCCCGGCGTTCTACGGGGAGCTGGCCACGCTGGGCATCGCCAAAGGCGAGCCCTTCGACCCCGACGAGCGCATGGTCGACATCTTGACCCGAGCAGCGGAGATCGTGCGAGCGCAGCTGCGGGTGCAGTCCTTCGCCGATCGCCGCCCGGACCGAGTGGTGTGGCCGGGAACCCAGTGGGAGTGGGCGGTGCTCACCGGAGAATGGCACCTTCGACACCCTCGCCTACCACTACGGCTACGCCCGCCAAAATGGTTCTACCAGCCCGATCGAATCACCGGCCATGTTCCCACGTACCCCCGGCGCCGATCGCTGTACTGGCTCGCCACCCGCGACGTCACTGGGGCTACCTCGACGGCGGCCGCTCCTACACCCTCACCGTGCCGCGGCGCCTCCCGGCTAAGCTGTTCTGGTCGATCACCGTCTACGACGCCCAGACGCAGCGAATCGCCACCAGCAGAACAAGGCCCTGCGGTCCATGTTCCAGCTCGCCGGCATCGACACCTCCAACCCATCGATCTGCACTTCCGGCCCACCGCCCCCTCGGGGGATGCCGCCTAGCACTGGATCCAGACCATCCCAGAAGCAGGGTGGTTTGTGTACTTCCGCATCTACGGGCCGACCTAACCCGCCTTCGACGGCAGCTGGCAACTCCCGGACTTCCAGCCACTTGCCCCTCTCAGACCTTCACACCGAACAGCAGCGCGCAGTTTCTCCAGATCAACTGGAGCGTCCCGGCGCGCCACGCTCGGGGCTTCGGGCCAGTCGGGATGTTCCCGATCCCTGCCTGAGCATGGGTCGGGAGTGCAGAAGGGGCCCGACATGCTGTGTCCGCTGACAACGGGTATGAGTGTGCCTTGTCGGGCGGAAGCGGTTCACGTCGACGCCGACCGTCGTGAGCATTGGGAGGACAAGTGCCTGAGGTCCGACCGAACGTCTTGTTCTTTCATGTGGACAACCTGGGCTTCGGCGAGCTGACTGCTATAGCGGGGGCCGTTCCGGGGCTACTTCACCGACCGGATCGACACTTTCGCCAGGGGGGTTCCGTCTGGCCGACTACTGCCCGGAATCTCAGTGCACCCCACCCGGTCGGCTCTGTTGACCGGCCTTATTCGATCCGGTCCGGCCCCCACAGCGTTCCTATCCGCCAGACCGGGGTTGGGGACTCGGCGTGGAGAACGTCGGCGACGCGCTGTCTGTGGTCGGCTATGGCTGCGCGGCCTGCGGCAATGGCATGTAGGAGAAGGCCCAGGGCGGTGGCCCACGATAGGGCTTTTCAGAGTGGTACGGCCCGCCGCGGACCTAGATGGTGTTGGGGACATCGCATGGCCCGGTCTTACTTTAAAGAACAACAGGTCCCGAACCGACGCGGGCGGCCGCCGTTATGTCATTTGAAGAAGTGGGCGGTCGGCCGGAGAGCGGCTCCCCTCGAGGGTGATGTCGACCTTCCGGTCGGAGAAGGCGACCAGGCCGGCGATGGGGAAGAGCTCAGCGTGGGGAAGTCGTAAGCAAAACGAGGTCTGGGTGGGTGGTGTCGCGGACGAGAGGTTCCGGTAGCCCTCGGTCTGTCCCTTGTAGGGGCAGAGGTGACGGTGTCCGAGGGCCGGAGGTCGTCGAAGTTCACCTCGCTCCGGTTGAGGTAGAGCGCGTCGGGAGCCGGTCTCGAAGACCATGACCGGCGATGCCGACTCGGCCAGCACTGTCCCGTCAACTTCGATCGGACGTGTCGGGTCGAGCGCAGCGAGGCGAGGCGGATCTAGGGGTTGCGAGGATGGACGAAGACCCGCTCGTCTTCTTCAAACCAGCGTCGAGGGCGTCACTGAACTCGAAGCGCACAGCGCTGGCCAAGCCGTCGATGGCGTCGTCGCGGAGGAGCCGGGCTGCGCTTGGCCTGAGGTGTCGGCTTGGCCGGAGGTGGGGTGGAGGCGCCCGCGGGCGGAGGCGCTGCTCGTCGACGAGCAGGCCGAGTTCGACGTCAGA